>JARLGZ010000269.1 GCA_031292515.1 Puia sp.
GCGCGGAGCCTTCCGGGAGTTTCAGGCCAACGACCCCTTGCGGATGGCGGCAGCCACTTCTTTTTTCGCCAGCTTCGCATTACCGCCGATCCTGATCATCCTCATTCAGATTTTCGGTGTCTTTGGCAGCCCGCATGCCATCAGCCGCGACCTCTTTCCTGCATGGATTTATTTACAAACTGGCTTCTCGGCTGGCGATGACCGTTTGGTTCATCCTGCTTTTTAAATACCTCGCCGACGGGCGTCCTGACTGGAAAGCCACGATTGCCGGAGGTGTTTTTACAGGATTTTTGTTTACGCTGGGAGACAGTATTCTCCATTTGGTTTTTTCATTTGCAAAAGTGGAAACGATATACGGCGCGTCTACCGCGCTTGTGCTGCTTTTGTTGTTTATTTTTTACTCTTCCTTTATCTTTTATTACGGAGCTTGTTTTACAAAGATGCTGGCAGAACACGCGGGGAGGCCCGTACTGCCTGTCTCCCACGCGGTTCGTTATACTTTGCAAACCATTGATCAGGAAGGGGAAAGCAAGCGGGAAGACTTGGGGGAACGGGATTAAAACCTCGTTAAATCCCGCTTAGGGCTCCTGTAAAATGTCATTTTAACATTATCCTTAACATAGCGATCCTTAATTTTGTATCAGCAAGAGAGGATAGGAAAAGAGCGGGATCGGAAAAGAAAAACAGCGCCTCTCTCGTCTGATAAAATATAAAAAAGAACAAACTTTTAATTTTTCTCATAAGCAGTTAGTTTTGGTTACGGCCCCTGTTTCTACAGGGGCTTACTTTTTATATCCATGCGAACTCCTGTTTTCCCGGGCTGCTTCTTCAATAGACCATCCTTTTGCACCGGACACCCGGGACGATAGAACCCCTTCTTTAACAGGAGGGAGCAGGATGGTTGGTATCCCTTTAATGGTTTAATTTGGGCATATGAAAAATAAGAACAGAAACAGCCTTTTGGGGAAGGCTGGATTGCCTGCCGCCGGTATCGCATCATGTTTCGTGGCCCTCTCTTTCTCATTTATCAGCCCCTCCCGGTCTGTCAGCCCTTCCGCGTCTGTCGACCCCTCCCTGTCGCAGGGAGACCCCGCTCCCGCCAACCCGCCGGGTGACAGAAAGCACCCCCGTATCATCAACATAATCAATTTCATCCGTTTGCTGGAGCCCAGGGTCGACCGGATCACGGAAGACGTCCTCTACCAGACCGTCGTGAGCCAGGTAAAGATGATGGACCAGTATAAGCTCGGAGGTACTTTCCTATTGCAATACGACGCGCTCATGGACACCCGCTACCAACAGTTGTTCAAGACCCACCCGGGCCGTACCCTCGAAGTCGGGGCCTGGTGGGAGATCGTTCAGCCCCTGGTGGAGAAGGCCGGTCTTGCCTGGCGGGGCCGTTATCCCTGGGACTGGGATGCCAAAGTGGATTTTTCGAGCGGTTATTCCGAGGCCGATCGTGAAAAACTGGTCGATGCTTATATGAAAGACTTCAAGAGTATTTACGGAGACTATCCGAAATCGGTAGGTTCCTGGTTTATAGATGCTTATACGCTGAACTATATGTATAGGAAATATGGGATCGTGGCGTCCTGCAATTGTAAGGACCAGATCGGAACCGATGGGTATACCCTGTGGGGCGGATATTGGAACCAGGCCTATTATCCAAGCGTAAAAAATGCGTACATGCCCGCACAAACGGAAGAAAACCAGATCCCGGTGCCTATCTTCCGTATGCTGGGGAGCGATCCCGTGCGGCAGTATGACGACGGAGTAGGCGCGAACAGCCAGGGCGTCGTGACTCTGGAACCGGTCTATAAATACGGCGGAGGAGACGCGGATTGGGTCCATTGGTATTTCCGCCAGTTTGTAGAGGGGGCTTCCATGGGGTACGCCTATGCACAGGCGGGCCAGGAGAACTCTTTTACCTGGGAGAAAATGTCAAAAGGCTTTTCGATCCAGTTGCCTTTGATTGCAAAGCTCAGAGATGCAGAAAAGATAAGGGTGGAGACACTCGAAGAATCGGGAAAATGGTTCCGGCAAAATTATAAAGTCACGCCCCCCACCTCGGTCACCGTAAACGAGGACCTGGCCGGAAGCGATAAGAAGACCGTATGGTTTAACAGCCGTTTCTTCAGGCTGAACCTCTTGTGGGACAAAAACACCTTGCGTTTTCGCGATATCCATTTGTTCCGGGAAGGCTTTTCAGACGGCTTACCGAAAGAGGGGGCAACAGGCCCCTGTTCCTTTTATACCCTGCCGTTTATGGACGGGCATATCTGGAGCAATGCAAAGAGTCTGGGGGGTGTGCGGCTAAAAGCCCTTGTCGCCGGAAAAGAACTGGACATCGAAGGGGGCGCGCCCATCATCGGCGATGAGGTGCCGGGTCATTTGCACATATCCTGGCCCTTGAATTCCTTTGCGGGGAAGCTCGTCATGGACATCGACGAAGGAGCCATCCACATCGGCATGGAAGGGGCCGCCGGTATAAGATGGTGGCTCGATTTCGCGGCCGCCGGAGGAGCGGACCTGCCCTTTGTAAAGATCGATGAACGGCGGGTAGACTGCCGGTTCCAGGGCCTCGACTATCATGTAAGGGCCGCGAAAGGCGTTTTCAGCAAGCCGGACGCGGGGACGGCCGGCGAGGAGACCCATGGTGGAGCGACTACAATCTTCAGGGTCTATCCCACCAACAATGCCATTTCGCTCCATTTCAGCGAATAGCCTGATACCAGGATCCGGCCATTTTCATCGACAGGCTGGATCTTCCGGGCTTTGGGGGCAGGACCGGCACGCGGGATTGTTTACGGCTGCCCGGAATCCTATCCCGCACCGAAAAGTTTTATCAACGCCCCGTCGTCACCTAACAGGGACTGGGTCTGAAACGGATCCACCTTGTTTTTATAGAAATAGGCGATCCGTTCCCGGGAAAACCTCATGGATTTGTCAGAGATATCGCATCCGATAAACCGGCAGCCGGTTTTTATGGAGGCAATGGCGGAGGACCCGCTGCCGAGAAAAGGATCACAGACCAGGAAATCTTTATCGGCGCTTCCCTTGATCATCAACTCGAATACCTCGGTGGGTTTTTGGGTCGCATATTTCGACCTGACGACCCGTTTTATTTTCCAGATATCCGGGATGCTTTTTGAGCGAAGGCCCCTTTTCCCCTTGCTGGCGAACAGGATGAACTCGTGTCTCCTCCTGAAATAGTGTCCGAGACCGATATTGACCTTGTCCCAGCAGAGGACGTTCTTTACGTCGAATACCTCCCGGACGGCCGGGGCCAGCGACAGCAGGGAGAAGGAATCGAACATAATATAGATATGCCTGTCGTCCTTTAACACGCGGTAGCATTCCCGTAAAAAAGACCGGTAGTTTTCTTCCGTGTCGTGGAATTCTCCAAACCATTTTGCCCCGTTTTCGCCGGCCTTCCTGTATTCCCCGATGATCTTTCCCCTCCCGAGTTTCAATTTCTGGTTCATCCCCGAATAGGCGGGATCTGTAATGATCAGATCGACGCTGGCGGAAGGGAGGCTCTTTAAAAAGCGGATCGCATCGTTCCGGAAGATGGAAACACGGCGGTCCCTGGTCTTAAAAAAGGCTTTGACCCGCGTTTGCTTTTCTATTTCACCGGCAACAGCCCTTGCCTCCGGTGTATCCTTACTGGGTTGGGTCATATGAGATAGTTCGATTAAATATAGCAAATTCTTATTTGACCGCTTTTGCGTTCATTTCGGATGCCATGTTCAAAGAAAAGATAAAAATCCTCATCCCTCTTTTTATCCCTTCCCTTTGTTTACTGTAAGAATCTGAAATGGGCGGTTATTGCAATGGCCTTCTGTCTTGACCCCACTGATTTGATCGGTTAGTGGTGTTTTTGGGCCGCATTCACACCTTCACAATTTTACGCAAGCGATTGCGCAAATCTGTCTGTAACTATTGTGCGTACTTTGTAGCAATAGGATAAGGTTTAATGGTTAATGGAACTGATTAGGAACCAGCCTCCCCCCCGGGGAGGTTTTTGCATAATTAGGGGTTTCCCGACTCGTCTCCCGAAGGCCCGTGGGGCCCTGGCAGCCCTCTCTGAAAAATTCTTCCGGCTTCTTCCAAACATAATACGCGGTTTCAAAATAAGTATTAGCTTTAAACGGACAGTAACCCATAACGTTAATACGTCGGGATTCAAGGTCTCTGTCTCTTCACCCGGACTGATATTTAAATCCGACAAAACTCATACAGCATGGGCTTTCTGCAAAAGCTATTCGCAAAAAAGGAAGAAACGACAAAATCATATGGTGAATTCTGGGATTGGTTTCAAAAACACGAAAAAGCATTCCACAAAGTCATAAAGCAAAGAGACCACCCGGCGAAGAACTTTTTCGAAAAGCTTTCCCCAAGACTCAACGACTTGAAAGACGGATTTTTTTATTTGACAGGTATGCTCAATGAGAAGACGGCGGAATTGGTTTTTACACCCGATGGAATCGTCAGGAACATCGTCTTTGTAGAAGAGTTGGTCAGCGCTGCACCGGAAATGGAGGGGTGGAAGTTTACCGCGCTGAAACCTGCTGTGGATATCAGGAATTTAGGTGTGAAAATGGAGGGGCTTACATTCAATAATGAGAACATGAGCTTCTACTCCACCGGCCAGGTCGATTTTCCCGATGAAATAGATATCACGATTGTTCATAGTGACCTCACTGAAGAGAACAGATCGAATATCACGAGAGGGGTATGTATTTTTTTAGACAACTTCCTGGGAGAGCTGAACTTTGTAACGACCATAGATAATATCAGTGTACTTGGGACGGGAGAAGCCGCAAAAGAACTGATACCCATCGAAAAACTAAAAGATTTCCTGATCTGGCGGCAAAAGGAATTCGTCGGGAAATACGAGGGCGTACGACGCAATACCGAAAAAGACAATCATTCGATCCTCGAAGCGCAGCTGAAAAACGGTAATGCCCTGATTGCCGTCATCAATACCGATTTATTGGAATGGGACCATAAGTCCTCTCATCCCTGGATCCTCGATGTCGGAATACAATATGATGGCAAGGGGAACAACGGTATGCCAGACAAGAATACCCATCAGATTCTGGACGAAATCGAAAAAGACATACTCCGCGAATTGAAGGATTTTGACGGTTACCTGAATATCGGCAGACAAACGGCCGACAGCAACCGGGAAATTTATTTTGCCTGCCGCGATTTCAGAAAACCCTCAAAAGTGCTCCACGCGATCCAACAAAAATATGCCGGCAGACAGGCCATTACCTTTGACATCTATAAGGACAAGTACTGGCAATCGTTCGCCCGGTTTATGAATGATGGGAACAGGGAAATAGAAAATGAATCCTTTTAAATATCCCGGCTGCAGCAGAAGTACACTGATTTTTCTATGTATATTTATTTTCAATTGCGGCTTTTCCGCAAAACCTGTATTTTAAACACCAATCTCTAAGAGCGTACACTTATTCTATATGAAGAATTTAACCCTGGCCCTGGCAGCAGTACTCGGAATTTTGTTCTTTTTTTCCTGCAAGAAGGACAATAGCGCTAACGCGTCATCCGTAAGGCCCAAAACCTATACAGAGAATGTCACATCCTCTATCACGGGAAACTCTGTAACAACTTTTGATCTGACTTATGATAACAATAACCGGCTGATCAGCGTGGTATCCACCCCTGCGCCACCCGCGCTTAAAACTGTTTACCAATACGGTACGGGTTCATTCACGCTCGATCTATATAATTCCGATGCGCTATCGATTCACGAAATTGTTTGGTTGAACGCGATTCCGTATATAGACAGTACCTTTCAATACAACGACACCCAGGATACTTCGACCGAAAAATATATATACAATGCCGGTAAACAACTGGTTCAAAAAAATGAATACACGTATAGCGCGGCTACAGGCGGGACATTGGACAATACGACCACTTATACTTATGACAATAATGGAAATGTCATCACAGAGACAGATGATTTCAGCACCACTACTTACGATTACTACCCCGATTTGCTAACTTCTTTTTCTCTTGATATGGCTTACCTGCCGGCTCCCAGGAATCTGCCAAAAACCGTTACCATTAACACGGGGGGGACTACTGAAAGCGCGACTCACACTTATACATTCGATAACAACCACCGGTTAGTAACAGACAAAATAGTCGCCAGCAATGGCGATATCATTATAAAGTCCTATACCTATTAGATTTCGCAGGTCAGTTCCTAGCTTGAGTTTCATCTGATCAGGTCGCTTAAACCTTACTTCTCAAAGAACTTGTCGAAACAAATTTAATAGCTCTTGCAGTTCCAATAAAACTGCATCGTACTCAGGCCGTTCGCCGTACAGCATATTTTCACTCATATATTGGTAATCCTCTTTAAAGGATTCTACAAGATCAGGCGGAGGTATAAAAGAAATTGAAGCTCGTGACAATGCCGTATAGTCACCCATATAAGATATTCTGCTATAATAACGCCGATGGGTAACAAGAGCCTCATACAATTCTTTATCGGCTAGTGCTTCCTGAGTAATTCCGGCTGCATGCATTTTTATCATGTCATAAAAATGGCGGGACATTCTCAGTACCCGAATTTTTCCCCCTTCCGGCTTCGAAAACTCCTCGTGTAATAAGAACGCTTTTTCCAAAAATGTTTTTCTGGGAACTACTACTGGGACCAGGAGAGGATCTTCTTTATACGCTTCGTTTGGAAAATACTGGTACAATATCGATCCAATAGGTTTTTGTTCATTAGGTTCTAAAAAAGACCTGGAACTTACTTCAACTTGAACTTCCGGCTTCAGATAGTCAACGGTCGGAAGTAAGCTTTGGAACTTTATATATAACCTTTGAGGATCCTTGTCTGGGCGATTATGCTCAACTTTTTCAGGTATGATTTCCAATGTTCCAATGGGTACTCCCATTTCCATGAATGCTTGCTCGAGCGCCTGCTTTAAGTTTACGGATGTAAATTCACAACCCTCTCTCCTGAGCCTTTCGACATCTCCTTTCGTCGGTTGCGCTTTATATTCCCGGCCAAGAGCTTTTGGGTCAAGGGCTAAATCGATATCCTCAGAAAATCTGTTTATCAGGCCCCAACCTTTACTAAGAGATGTGCCTCCTTTAAAAATAAGAACGTCCCGTAATGACCCAACAAATAGGGCTTTTAATGTGAGTGTGACCCACCAATCCTTCTCGATAGCATTTGGAGAGATACCGCTATTAATTGCTGCTTGTTGAATAGTAACCAACCGCTGCTCGTTCGTGAGGGCAAGCCATCCTATCATTGTTCTGGGGTATTTAGCAGGCTATAAATATAGTCATTAATCCTGGTGGAGGTCAGAGAGAGATCATGCTTTAGGGTTTGGGGATTCTCCTTCTGCAGGAGTTCTTTTAATTTTTGTTGCGTCGGTTCATCTATTCTTTCAAGGTCCATTTCCTCCAAAGCCTGTATTAATAAAGCGCTTATCTTTCCTTTCCTGGAGAGCCGTTTGGGAGATGTCGTCTTCAGTTTTATTTCCAGATTCCCGAGCTTAAGCGTTCTGGGAGAGCCGTCAGTTAAGTAGACCATCCGGGTTGGAACCTGCGTTGTTATACCCAGCATGTTCATTGCTAAGGCTCCGCCAGGAATTATTCGGATTTTTTCCTTTTCTTCCAGCGCCTGGATTAGTTCTTCCGGCCCTGGCTTTAATGGTCCTAAGAGGGGATCTATTTTAGGTTTATAATAGATTCCTTTTGCCAATCGTTGAATTTTCCCGCTTTTCACCAGGCGAAATAGTGCTTGTTTTATGGTATTGGCCTCCCCTTTCCCACGAAAATCCGCGGCGAAAATTATATCACCATTTTCTTTACTCGTTACCTCTTTCTCGATTTCTGTGTGTACCTTTTCCATGTAACCAAATTTAAGAATATAGTTATATTTAATTATAGAATGTAACCAAAATTTTAATAAAGGTTACTTTTTCTATATTACTTAAAACTATTTGATTCTGACATGTAGCTCTCGAAACCCAATGGCGGTTTATCAGTAATAAATTATAGAATATCTATCATTTTTTATACTTATCCCTGCAATTTAGCATAACAATGTGTATTTCGGTACAATTTTACTTACTTTCCAATAAAAATTATAGAAAATCCAACAGTTAATGACTAAGCTGGGAGTGTATCTCGCTCAAAAATCAGTGAATAAATCGGAGGTAGCGCGGAAGACTGGTTTATCTAGAGCAAGAATGAATGAGCTTACCTTACATGAAAGAAGCCATTTAAGGGCCGAAGAGTTATATCTAATAGCCTTAGCCATAGATGTACCGCCTTGCGACTTGCTGGAGTCCCTGTGTGGTAAATTGAAATTAGAAAAGAAAGATCAGGATGTTAATCCTCTAAAATGACTTCAGATATGGTTCCATTCTCGGTACGTCATTAATAACTAGCCCAAATCCATTCAACGAAATGTCCTTCAACGAAGGTTCAAGAGTTAAAATTCCTGCCATTTTGCACCTATGCCGCATGGGTTTTACTTATATTCCCAAAAGCCAACAGCAACGGATAGAAGAAAATAATTTTCTTTCCAGCGATTTTTAAAAAAAGCATCTCGGGGATTAATGGTATTTCGGAGCAGGAGGCAATAGCTGTATTAGAAGAAGTTTCACTGAAACTAAAATATGATGACCTCGGACGGGATTTTTACCGGCACCTTGTGAATACATCCGGCATAAGGCTAATTGATTTTCAAAATTTTCATAAAAACACTTTTCACATTACGACCGAGCTTACGTATAAAAATGGAGATGAAGAATTCCGTCCAGATATTACTTTACTGATCAACGGAATGCCCTTAGTATTTGTAGAAGTAAAGAAACCTAATAACAGAGAGGGCGTATTGGCAGAGCGCAAACGTATTGACAAGCGGTTCGCATTAAAAGAATTTTCCGTTTTTACAAACATCACTTAGCTGATGATTTTCTCCAATAACATGGAGTATGAAGACGGAGTGATAGAGCCGGTAATGGGTGCATATTATGGGACATCATCCAAAACAGGCGTTTTATTCAATTATTTCCGGGAGGAAGAAGTTTTGAATTTAACCCGGTTGCTAAAACATGAAGATCCCGAACCAGAAAACCTGGTCCTAAGGGATAATAATATTGTAGCTATAAAACACACCGAGGAATTCAAAACCAATAAACTTGAGACCCTGGCAGAAATAGCAGAGAAAGCGAAAAGGACAGGAAAGGGAAAAATACGATAACTTCTTATTTAGATAACTCTAGCCGCCTTTAATAAATAACTAATCCCCTTTCCCAAATAGGTTGCAATGAATGTATTTACAACCATCAACCATGCGGCAGAAGTCTTTGATGGAGAATAGATAATGATCGGAAAAGTAAATCCAACATAAAGAATCGTAATTAATAGGTCGGTCCAAAGCTTTCGCCTTTTCTTTCTTTTAACAGATTCAAACCAAGTAATACTAATCCCTGGTTCATATACTCCGATGGTCAAAATTGGCACTTCGGAGATATTTGATGCGATCATGAAATCAAAATCGGCTGTAGCTTTTCTATTTAAAATTGGTAGCACGAACTTTTTATGCCTAGTAATGAGTTCGACCTCTTCGAATATTGGCGATTGAGGGTTCCTTTGCTCCAAAGGCAGGGCAAACCAACGTTGTCTAATATCTAGAAATTGATTAAAATACTCGTCTTGTAGCTTAAGGCCTAATGCAGCATCCCCATTACGAAGGACCCCTCTCGCCGTGTAAAAAAAACATCCAGGCTCAACTGAAAAGGTAACAGCTAAATCTTTGGGAGCATCCCGGCCGGTATCGTTCATTATTTCCGCATTAAAGAAATAAAGATTATTAACGGGGTCGCCATTCCATGTAATTCTTATGTCTCCCCACGTATCGGTAAGGCTTGACATACCCACCAATTGATAGGATATTTTCTTTTTTAGTACTAACAGCCTGTTCTTAAATCTATCAATTAGAACACTACTTAGGTATCCCAAAACCGCTGCAATACTTGCTATCAAAAGTTTGGAAGCAAGGTCGTTATCAATAAGTAGTATGGAGGAGGGCATATTACAAGCCTAATTTGAATTAGACTTAAAAGTAATTTTTTTTAATATAAATCCAAAAAACATGAAAGAGAAGAGGCACTTGGCTACTATTTAAAATGACTGAAGACACTTTCAGTCATTTTATCTTTGAAATCATAGTTCTTTGAATGTGTATAAAGGTCATTAACCAGGATTTCAAGATACTCTTTATTTGCGCAGCAAACGTATTGTGTCGCCTGTTGCAATAAGAGCATGTCGAATTGAATCTTAAAAAATGAGGACAATTGCACTGGCTTATTTTTTCTTGTATGGACGAGGATTTTATTCTTAGCCAAAGGGAAAATTAATTCTTCGTTCAGACTACCAAAATCGACATATTTTTCTAAACTATCAGGAAGTCACTAGTCAGATTATTACCGTCATTCCTGGTATATAATTTCCAGTTTTCGAAATCGGTTTTGAAAAATTCATTTTTAAAGGATAACAGTGGGACAAAAATTCGGTACATTTTCCTAAAAAGGTCAATTATATCAAACCCGGTATCCGAGAATGTCATTTCCTCCGTTAGCATCTCAAGTCTATTGTCATTTTCAGGAACTCGCCAGTACAGAAGATGGATAAACCTCAGAATATGAAAAAATGAATCTAGGCCGACGTTATCAAGATTGGAGGTCTTTACAAACGCTTCGTAATATGGAGCTATTTTAGTTTCAAATTCTCCATAAATTGATTCCAATAGTGTTGACTTCTCGTCCCCGATTACGCCGGTATTCCTATTCCAGCCAAAAAAATACTGTTTTGGATATGCTTGTTTGATAAGCTCTTTCTTTTTATCAAAAACGTAAAAGTGGCCCTCATCTGCTGTGAAGTATTTCAGATAGAACTCCGGAAGATAGTGATGCCTTTCAGATTCTCGCATTTGGAAAGCAATTTTAAATGCGTAAATTTAATCTGTTATCAGCTCTCTGCTTCGCTGCCAAAAGTTTACTGGCAAATTACTGGCAAAAAAGAAAAGGTCACCGAAGTGACCTTTCTAAATGGTTGATTTTCCGCTCCCCCTGCTGGACTTGAACCAGCGACCCTCTGATTAACAGTCAGATGCTCTAACCAACTGAGCTAAGGAGGAATGCATTTGGGGTGGCAAAAATAAGGATTTTCCCTTTTAAAATACCAGCTCCTGAAAATTGAAGAAGATTTTTTTATATCGCCCTGAAAAACATCCTCAAAACCATTTGAACAATCCCCCCTCTTCGACACCCGCATAGATGCCGTCGGGCCGGGATTCAACAGGATAACGCTTCAGGTGGTATCCCTCCCCACTCGTATTACGGCCGTTTTTCAGGCTGAATTTATATCGATGGATCGGGCAGACGATATTTCCGTCTCCGTCCAGCCAGCCCTCCGCCATGATGCCCCCCGCGTGAGGACAGTTGAAAGCAAAGCCATACCACTGATCTCCTTCCCGCGCCAGGCAGATCTTCTTGCCGTCTTCCAGCGCCACTACGCCGATCCCATCCCGGGACCACTCGATCTCCGCCTCTCCTTCCGCCACCTTCTGCCATTTGTATTTTTTCAGTCCCATTAGAAGATATATTCGGTTCTGTATGGATAACGAATCTTGTAAAGTTCTTTTACCTTCTCCAGGATCGTGTGTCTCAGACCGTCGAGGTTCCGCTTCTCCGTCGCGGAGATGAAGACGCAGTTTCCGTTTGTCTCACGCTCCCAGCGCTCCCGCAATTCGCTCATGATCTCCGCCTTTACAGGCTCTTCCAGCCAGGGATCGAAGACCTGTTGTTCATACCGGTCGATTTTATTAAAGATGACCAAAATAGGTTTGTCAAAAGCAGACAGCTCCTGGAGGGTCTTGTTGACGACGCCATACTGTTCCTCGTAGCGCGGATGTGAGACGTCTACCACATGAAGGAGGATATCCGCCTCCCTGACCTCGTCCAGCGTACTCTTAAAGCTCTCTACCAGGTGATGCGGCAGCTTGCGGATGAATCCGACCGTATCACTCAGCAGGAAAGGGGTGGCCTCGAAGACGACCTTCCTGGTCGTGGTATCCAGCGTAGCAAACAATTTGTTCTCCGCGAAGACCTCGCTCTTGCTCAACAGGGTCATCAGCGTAGACTTGCCCACATTTGTATAGCCCACCAGGGCAACCCGGATAAACTCCCCACGGTCTTTGCGCTGCGTGAAAGCCTGTTTGTCGATCTCCGCCAGACGCCTTCGCAACAGGGAGATCTTGTCCTTTACAATACGACGGTCTGTCTCGATCTCCGTTTCGCCGGGACCCCTGGTTCCGATACCGCCCCCCAGCCTCTCCAGGTGTTTCCACATCCCCCGCAGACGGGGCAGGATATATTGGTATTGGGCCAGCTCCACCTGCAGCTTGGACTGCGCGGTCTTAGCCCTGCCCGCAAAGATGTCCAGGATCAGATCCGACCGGTCGATGGCCTTTGCCTCCAGTATCTTCTCGATATTGGAGATCTGCGAACCGGAAAGCTCGTCATCGAAGATGACCAGCGTAACACCCCGGGCCGCGACATAACTCCGGATCTCCTCGAGCTTGCCTTTGCCTACAAAGGTCTTGCTGTCAGGATGTTGCATCTTTTGGGTAAAACGCTTCAAGGTAGTGGCGCCTGCCGTCTCCGCCAGGAAAGCCAATTCGTCCAGGTACTCCTGTACCTGCTCTTCCGTTTGCTCCTTCTGGATGACGCCTACCAGTATCGCCTTCTCCTCTTTTTGAATATTGTTTTTCTTTTCCAGCAATCTGTATCAATTTGGAGAGCAAAGGTAAGGTTTGCTACTGCGCAATAAAAACCCGTTTAGACAAAAAAATCCCGGACCTCTACGGTCCGGGATGATTGGTTCAGGCCCGTCGACCCGAACGTTTATGACTTATAAACCACTGATCACGATACCTCCTGTGAAAGGGAAAATACTCGGACCCTCTCCATTATGAATCAGCGGGGTGGCCTGGATCTGTGCGAAGACGCCGATAAAGCCCTTGCTTATGCGCAGCGTACCCGCCAGCCGGGTCGTATTGAAATATTTTTTGGAACTCTCCTTTTCAATAGAGTTTGCAATGGTCTGGTCCGCATTGTTTTGAAGCGTTTTCCCCTTTGTATAGGCGCTCAGCATTTCACCGAGCTTGATGCCGGCGGCAAATTTCCAGCAGGAATTCGTGTGCTCGGGGTCGGCCGCAAACCGCAATTCGACGGGTGCTTCCAGATAAGTGGTAACCAGCTTGTTCTTCTTGAAATGGTTGCTACCTGAAAGATCCGGGAAAGCCAGGGTCTGGTTGGTAGCAGACGCTACCGTAGGGGTCATCTTATCAAAGAAGATATTGTCGACACCCAGGCCAAGACCGGTACCGATGCTGAACCGGGGGTCGGTTTTGAACGGGAAGTCAAAAAGGAAGTAAATATTGAAACTGCGGGAAAATCCCTTTGTACGGATAGTATCAGGTTTACCAAACCAAGCCGTATAGCCCAATTGAAGCATCAGGTGATCATTGGCGCGGTTGGCGAGACTCACCTTGCTCCAATCCTTGGGCGCGGGTTTGGCAACCGGGGTAGCCGGGCGCTTCATCGGCGCTTTTGACATCGTGGAAGGCGTGGGCACAGGCTTCGGAGCCGTGGTATCCGTTTGAGCAAAAGCAGCAGTTGTGGCAAAAAAAGCCGATGCAATAACAAAAAGCTTCTTCATAATTTCTCTTGTAGTATTTCTTTTCTTGACATACGAAACACACGTCGGACAGCCGGTTGCAACTATCCTGCGGGCAAGCTTCATATGATTGACAAATGTATCTTCCTTCGGGTTAATAAAAGGTTAAAGAACCGGTATAAATAAGTCCCTGGCCTTTCAAAAAGGGGCATTGTTGGGATTATTTTTTGCTGTTCCAGGCCGATTTAAGAACTCTTCTTTGTATAAATTATTAATTACAAGATCATTATAATTAACAATCGGAACGCAAGATATTACTTTTTGCCTTATGAAGGCCATCCGGCGCAAAGGAATGGCCGCCTGCACACCGAACCTGTTTACCGGATCCTGAAAACCAGTGGAAATTTCCCAAGCTCCCTGGCTTTCGAGAGGGCCGGACCTGTAAAATAGATCTCCAGCCCTTTGGCGGTCTGTTTCCATTGTATTTTCTCCCCGTCTGCGCCAAGCAGGCTCACCGACCGGAGGATCTTTGGTGCAGTTCGTGATCGGCTCGCCAGGGACCCGATCAGGATCCTGGCCGGACCGCCGGATGGAAGGGATAGAACGCTTGACGCATCCATCACAAAAGCATAGAGAACGCCCCGATGGGTCGTAAACCGGATGTCTTCCGGTGTGTAGGTTACGTCTTGTTCCCGTCTCAGGTTGCCCCCCGGCATGCGCGTTTTTCCCTCGCCGGCGATCGTCCAGGCCCGGGACCCATAAACGGCTTCTCCGTTTATCTTCATCCATTGGCCGATTTCGCGGAGTGTCGTGATCCCGGCCTCATCCAGTTCTCCGTCAGCATTGATCGGGACGTTGATCGTATAGTTGCCGCCGTGAGAAAAGGCCTCGATCATCTGGTGGACTACCATCCGGGTGCTGTAATAGGTGCCGGGCTTGTAGAACCATTCCCCGATAGAGTTTTCGCTCATCCAGGCGTTTTTATCCGTTACCGAGTCGGGGACGTTCGATTCGTGCGTGGCGCATACGGCCCGGGGATCCTCATTGCCTTTTGTAAATAAGAGCGCCTCCAGGACGCCGCGATTCTTTTTCAGGTTGCTGTTGTAAAAATGTGCCGCCATCCTGATCGTCGCATCGGATTTGAAACCTCTGCCGGTGCCCGTGCCGGAAAAAGGATACGTGCTGCCGTCGAAATATAAGATATCGGGCTGGTAGTGATCCACCAGGTCTTTAACCCGGTTGCACCATTTCGCACAATACCATTCGGCATAGGCAGTGTCGCGTAGGGTCTCGGGGACATTCGAAAAGAAGTCGTTTCTGGGATCTTTTCCCGCCGGTATCTCGGCCCGCAGATCAAGGCCATACAGGTCTTTGAGCGCATAGCCTTTCCACCATACCGTATCCTTGTCATAGGTTTGCGCCGCATCATAGGGCCTCCCCTTATATTCACCGGTGCTATCGGAGGTAAAGGCCGGTTGCCACCACCACCAGGAATAATCCGCATGGAAGGAGATGCCATATCGCAGACCCTCTTTTTTGGCCGCCTGGATCCACCCGGCCACGATGTCTTTCCGGGGTCCTATGTTCACCGCATTCCAGGGCTGGTATTTCGAATCCCAGTTGTCGAAGTTGTCGTGGTGCGCGCCGAGTATCAGCACATACCGCGCACCGGCCTCCTTATAAAGCCGCATAATCTTTTCCGGATCCCAACGCCTTGCTTTCCAGTCTCTCAACACCTCCTTGTAACCACTGAGAGAGGGTGGGCCCCATCGGCGGAGATGATTTTCATACGCCCCGTTACCCGTCCAATCCCCGAATGGACAATACAGGAATTTGGCGAACCAATCTCCCGACTCTCCTATCGACTGGGCGCCCCAGTGAATCCAGATGCCGAATTTGGCCTCGTTGAACCACGCGGGCGTCCGGTAGTGATCTCCCACCTGTTTCCAATCGGGTTTAAAAATTCCGTCGGCGATAGGAATATCCTTCATCTTCGTCTCTTTTCGCTGTTGTGATTGAACCGAAAAGACATAGAGGGAAAGCAATAAAATCAGGGAGCATTTTTTTTGCGTAAGCCGCGAGCGTGTAAACATGGATACCGTCTTTAATAAAAACCGAAAAGGATAAAAATAAAAAAGCACCTTGAATAAAAATTCATAAGTGCTTGATTATGAGTGGACCCTGCCGGATTTGAACCAGCGACCCTCTGATTATGAGTCAGACGCTCTAACCAACTGAGCTAAGGGTCCTGCCATTAGGCGACCGCAAAAATAGAAAATTCAGACTAGGCGGAAAAATTAATACTGAAAGAATGGGCCTTATTTTTGCCCCCATGCAAAATATAAAAAACATCATCTTCGACCTGGGCGGGGTGATCCTCAACCTGGACACGCAACGCACCGAAGCCGCCTTTGTATCCCTGGGTGTCACCGGCTTCAGGGACCTCTTCGGCCTCGGCCACGCCGCCTCGTTCTTTAAGGAGTATGAGATCGGGACCATCGACGACCGGCAGTTTGTCGACTCGTTAAAGAAGCTTGCCGGCTTGTCGGTTTCGGATGAGACGGTCATAGAGGCCTGGAATGCCATGCTCCTCGATTTTCCGCCCGAACGCATAGCATTGCTGGACGAACTGCGCAAACACTACCGGGTCTTCCTGTTCAGCAATACCAATGCCCTGCACCTTTCTGCCCTTCAGCAGACCTACCGGGATTCGTTTGGCGGCCGTTCGCTGGATGACCATTTCGAAAAAGCCTATTACTCCCACCTGCTCGGCATGAGAAAGCCGGGTGTGGAGTCTTATCGCCATATCCTGCTGGAAAACGGGTTGGAGGGGGCCGAGACCCTGTTTGTGGATGATGCGCTCGTAAACGTGGAAGGGGCCAACGCAGCCGGTCTGCAAGGGTTTCATCTCCTGCCGGGAACGACGATCCTCGACATACCCTGGAAAGTGAGTAGTGAGTAGTCACTACTTCACTTCCTCGAAGTCGATATATTCTCCCATCGAAGAATTGCCCGAAGGAGAAGAGCTCCCGGAAGGAGAAGAGCTCCCGGAAGAAGAAGACGGTTTCGCAGGTTCCTGTGTCCTGGCATAGGACTGCTGGTAGTTACCGCCGTTAGACTGATAAGGATTGCCGGTTTGCCCGAACGGGTTCCCCTGCCGCATGGAGTCCTGCATATTTTTGAACTGCTCACGCACATGCCGGGTGGTCTTGAAAACGGGGACCAGGAAATTGAATACGAATCGGTACAGGAGATAGAATACAATCCCCACAAAAAAAATCTCTGATAATGGCATCATACTGTTAGATTACTGCGACAACGAAGTTACTATAAAGAAGACAGCCGGTTGTTAAAGAAAGACGAATTTCCAGATTCTAGTCTATCCACTTGTCAATCAATTTGTTAACAAGATCGGAAACACGCTTCACCGCCCGGGTCGCCAACTTGTTGAGGGCATTCGATAGCCTTTCATTCTGTAAGAAGACGCCCAGCAGCCCCTCGTCCGCGAGGTCTTCCTTCCGGCTCTTCTTTGGAAAAAGAGAGTTGATGAACAGCGCTGCAGAGTGCTGTTGGAGATAGCTGAAATTATTGTCTATTTCATCTTCCAGTTTCTTTGCCTTTTCCTGCAGCCGCCTGATGTCTTTATCGAGCGCATCGAGGCTGCGGGCGCTCTTGTTGTCACTAGCCATGTTTACGGAATTGTTAATTTTGAATGATTCGGAGCGATAGCCATTCCCGGTTGGAGCGTTCTTACTCCTCTTCCCCGGACTGCTCCCGGGACCTTTGGATGATCGTATGCGTGACCGGATCCACGAAAAGCTTCTTCCTGAACACTGCCAACAGCACAAACACAAGCAGGATCAGCAGGGTGGTCAGCCCGAATCCCTTCACATAGCTGTGCAGGATCGAGGAAAACCAGAAACCGGTCACGATGCCCGAAAAGAGAAGGATCAGGAAGACCAGGAAAAGGGAGACGATCATCCAGGCGAAATAACCTGCGGACTGCGAAAAGATACGCAGGCTCTGAAGACGGTAGATCTCCATCCGGGTTTCGATATATTCTTTTACAAGCGCTTTGTTTTCCGCAAAAAAGGAACCCAGGTCGTTCATGGTGATAGATTTGTATGTTGGTGGCTAAAGTTAACTAAGTTTTGGAAGTAATCGGGTAATTGCCTTACCTTTGCAGTGGAAAAAGAAGTAACAGAAGGGAACGAAAACGTTCCCTTCTTTCATTTACCCCGATGAATAATGGGCGGAATCGTATGAGCAATGAAACTGTTAAGGTGGTAGAAGGTATGCTGCAGGCGGTGCTCGCCGGGGAGACGGCCTATTTCCCCGTAGAGGTGAGGGTCAAGCCGGTCAACAACATAAAAGTGTTCCTCGATGGCGACAATGGCATCACCATCGAAAAATGCGTCCAGGTGAACCGCGCCTTATATAAGAAGATAGAGGAGGCGGGCCTGTTTCCGGACGGCGATTTTTCCCTTGAAGTATCGTCGCCGGGATTGGATGAGCCCCTGAAACAGCTCCGCCAGTACAAAAAGAACATCGGCCGGCCGGTGGAGATCGTATTGCAGGATGGCTCAAAAACGGAAGGGCGCCTGCTGGAAGTCGGGGAAGACGGTATCATCGTCGAAGAGACGAAAGGCAAGGGCCAGCCCGGTAAACAGCCATCCAAAAAGAAGGAAGTGATCAATCATACTTTTTTATTCGATAACATAAAAACAACAAAAATTCAAATTGTCTTTTAGTTCAAAAAATCAAGCGTTATGGCCAGTATAAATCTCATCGAAGCGTTCCAGGACTTCAAGGAAGCCGAAAATATCGACCGCCCTACCATGATGAAGGTAGTAGAGGATGTATTCAAGACTTTGTTGCGCAAAAAATACGGCAGCGACGAAAATTTCGACGTAATCGTGAACGCAGAAAAAGGCGACCTTGAAATCGTGCGGCGCCGGACGATCGTGGAAGACGGACAGGTGAATGATCCCCTGGCCGAGATCGCATACAGCGACGCCGCGAAGATCGAACCCGACTTCGAAGTAGGTGAAGACCTGTATGAGGAGATCGAGATACTGGATTTCGGCCGCAGGGCTATCCTGGCCGCCAAACAAACGCTGGCTAGCCGTATCGGCGACCTGAAAAAAAATGTGCTTGTAAAAAAATACAACGAAAGAGTCGGAGAGATCGTAAGCGCGGAAGTATACCAGGTATGGAAAAAAGAGATCCTGCTCCTCGACGAGGAAGGCAGTGAACTCATCCTGCCGAAATCCGAACAGATCCCCCAGGATTACTTCAAAAAAGGAGAGTCGATCCGGGCCGTGGTAAGAAAGGTTGAGTTGAAGAACAACTCTCCCGTCATCATCCTGTCGCGTACCAGCCCCTCCTTCCTCTCCAAATTGCTGGAGATAGAAGTACCCGAGATCTTCGACGGCCTGATCGTCATCAAAAAGATCGTCCGGGAACCAGGCGAAAGAGCCAAAGTGGCGGTGGAGTCCTACGACGACCGCATTGACCCGGTAGGGGCTTGCGTGGGTATGAAAGGAAGCCGGATTCATGGCATCGTCCGGGAACTGAAGAACGAGAACATCGACGTCATCAACTGGACGAATAATACACAGTTGCTGATCCAACGTTCCCTGACGCCTTCAAAAATTACTTCCATGGACCTGGACAACGAAAAACAGCATGCAAATGTCTATTTAAAACCGGACCAGGTTTCCCTGGCCATCGGAAGAAAAGGGGTGAATATCAAATTGGCGCAGGAATTGACAGGATATACGATCGACGTATTCCGCGATAACGAGGGAGAACCGGAAGAATTCGATGTCGACCTGGAAGAATTCAGCGATGAGATCGAGACCTGGGTCATCGACGAGTTCAAAAGGGTGGGTTGTGACACGGCGCGAAGCGTGCTGGATCTGACGGCCGAAGAGCTGGAAAGGAGGACCGATCTGGAAAGAGAGACCATTGATGAAGTCAGGAGGGTGTTGAAAGCCGAATTTGAAAAAGAATAGGTCGCTTTCCACCCCCGGCAATAGCTGGCTGAATTATTAGTAATATATTTACAGATATTTTTAAATAGATTAAACGGAACGATCTTAACTTCCCCGGCAAGGGGGGTGGGAAAAGCACTTATGGCAGAAACAACAACACTACGCTTAATGGCTGCTGCCAAAGAATTCAACGTCGGGAAAGATACCCTGGTTGATTTTTTGGTGAGTAAAGGATTTAGCAAGGACGAACTGAAACCCACGTCAAAACTGACAGAGGAGATGTACCGTTCCCTGCAGCAGGAATTTCAGGGCGATAAGGTCGCCAAGATCAAGAGCGATCAGATCGACTTGCCCAAGGGAAGCCTCGAAGCGAAAAAGAAGAAAGAAGAAGAGACTGTTCTTTTTAAAAAGGATCCGGCGAAAAAGAACGGTAAGGAAGAACCTTTGCCTGTGGCGGAAGAACCCCAGCCCCAGCCTCAGATACCCATACCTGTCGTCGCACCTGTCGTGGAGGAGAAAAAAGAAGAGCCCGAGTTGGTGAAGATAGAGGCGCCCGAACTGGAAGCCCCGAAGGTATTGGACAAGATCGACCTTTCGACGATCGATTCGTCCACCCGGCCAAAGAAATCAACAAAAAAGAAAGGTCCGGAAGAACCGGTAGTCGATGCCGTCGAACCGGAAGCGGTAGAAGAACCGGAAGTGCAGGTCGAAAACTCACCCGAAGAACCGGCAAAGCCGGTAGAAGAGGTCCCTGTCGAGCCGGCTCCCGTCATCGCAGACAAGACGCCTGCCGTCAAAAAAGAGACCCGCGAAGAGAAAGAGCCCGAGATCCCGGAACCCGAAGCAGAACTTCCGGCAGAAGACCCTGAACATCAGCCGGTCATAGAAAATATAAAGGCCGAAAAGCTCGAAGGGCCAAAGATCCTGGGTAAGATTTCCCTGCCCGTAAACAGCGACACCCGGCCAAAACCCGCGGAAGAAAAACGCAAACGCAAGCGCATACCCATCGAGAAGAAAGATCAGGGAAGACCCTCCGGTCCCGGTGGCGGCGGAATTCAGAAAGACAAAACTACCGAAAAGCCCGCAGGGGAACGCCCCAACCGGATCCCGATCCAACGGAATACGGGTGGCCGTCCTGCCGCTGGCGGCAGTGGGGGCGGTAACCGCAGACCGGACCCCAGGCATGCGGCTCCCCGCGAAGTCAAAGAAATCGATAAGAAAGAAATACAGGAAAAGATCAGGCAGACCCAGGCTAAACTGGCTGGCTCCGGCGGCCGTGGTAAGAGCCTGAAGGCCAAATACCGACGTGCCAAGCGGGATGAGCTGGCCGAGCAGTCCGGTTCCGATGAACTGATGGACAACAGGCTGCAGGTCACCGAATTCATCAGTGTCAGCGAACTGGCAAACCTGATGGATGTGAGCTATGCCGAAGTCATTGGAAAATGTATGAGCCTGGGTATGATGGTTTCCATCAACCAGCGACTCGAAGCAGACGTCATCGAGCTGGTGGCCAACGAATTCGGATTTATCGTGGAATTTATTGGAATCGACGACGCGGCGGAAATGGAGGAAGAAGAGGTCGAGGACGAACCCGAGGACATGGTCCCGAGATCGCCTGTAGTCACCATTATGGGTCATGTCGATCATGGTAAGACCTCTTTGCTGGATTATATCCGCAGCGCCAATGTAGTGGCGGGGGAAGCCGGTGGGATCACCCAGCATATCGGCGCCTACCAGGTCACCACGGCAACCGGCAAGAAGATCACCTTCCTCGATACGCCCGGTCACGAAGCCTTTACCGCGATGCGTGCACGCGGTGCCAAAGCGGCGGATGTGGCCGTTATCGTGGTGGCCGCCGACGATGCCGTCATGCCACAGACGAAGGAAGCCATCTCTCACGCCCAGGCTGCCGGTTTGCCCATGATCTTTGCGATCAATAAAATCGATAAAGACGGCGCGAACCCGGAAAAGATCAAGGAACAGCTTGCGGGCATGAATATATTGGTCGAAGACTGGGGCGGCAAATTCCAGTCACAGGAGATCTCCGCCAAACGCGGCCTCCACATTGACCTCTTACTCGAGAAAATATTATTGGAGGCGGAATTGCTGGACCTAAAGGCGAATCCCGAACGGGAAGCCTCGGGTACGATCATAGAAGCATCCCTGGACAAGGGCCGCGGATACGTAGCTACCGTGCTGGTGCAGAACGGTACCCTGAGAATGGGCGATATCGTCGTCTCCGGGCAACATTTCGGAAGGGTGAAGGCCATGTTCAACGAAAGAAACAAACGCATCGAGGATGCCCCGCCTTCAAGCCCCGCCCTGCTATTGGGTCTGAACGGCGCCCCGCAGGCAGGTGAGAAATTCAAGGTATACGAGGATGAGGCGGAAGCGAAGGAAACAGCCAATAAACGGGCGCAGATCCTGCGCGAACAGGGGATCCGCACCAAGAAGCATATCACGCTCGACGAGATCGGCCGCAGGCTTGCCCTGGGGAATTTCAAAGAGCTGAACCTGATCATCAAGGGAGACGTGGATGGCTCGGTCGAAGCGTTGAGCGATTCCTTGCAGAAGCTGTCGACCGAAGAGATCGCGGTACGGATCGTTCTAAAAGCGGTCGGCGCCATTACCGAAAGCGATATCCTGCTGGCAACCGCATCGGATGCCGTAATCGTCGGATTTAACGTCCGTCCGTCCCCGCAAGCCTCCAGGCTGGCGGAAAACGAAGGCGTGGAAATCAAAACCTACTCTATCATCTATAACGCGATCGAAGAAGTCAAGAGCGCCATGGAAGGGATGCTTGAACCGAAGATCCAGGAGAAGATCGTCGCGAACGTGGAAGTCAGGAACGTATTCAAATTCGATAAGGCCACCGTCGCCGGGTGTTATGTGCTCGATGGAAAGATTTACCGGAATGCGAAGATCCGCCTGGTGAGGGAAGGGATCGTGATTTACCCGATCGGGGAAGGCGCCACGGCCGAACTCGCCTCGCTGAAACGTTTCAAGGATGACGTAAAAGAAGTTGCCTCCAATACGGAATGCGGGTTGACTATCCGGAATTACAACGATGTAAGGGTGGGCGATATCGTCGAAGCATACGAAGAGGAAGAAGTAAAACGGACGCTATAGGCTTTTTTCCCGGCCGAGACCCGTAAAACAGGAATCCATGGGACGCGGAATCTAATCTTTTGTTAAATGAGCCCGCATAGGCGGCCATCAACAGTGGATGAAATTACTTTTGAGAGAGATTCCGTGAGAGAGATTCCGCAGACTTAAATTAAGAACTCTTTATGAAAAAGATTATACTGGCACTGGCCACGGTTTTTGGATTGGCGACCTGTTTTGCCCAACAGAAAGTCGTTGCGGATAAGATCTGCGGTATCGTGGGCGACAAAATCGTCCTGAAATCGGAAGTCTATTCCGCCGCCGTCGCCGACCCCGCCCGCCAGGGCCTTCCTCCGCAGGACCAATGCGCGATTTTTGACCAGATGCTGATATCGAAGGCGCTGGTATTACAGGCGGAAAAGGATTCCCTGCCCGTATCCGACGAGGACGTGGATGCGGAACTCGACCAGCGGGTCCGCTTCTTTGTAGGTCAGTATGGGGGAAAGGACCAGCTCGAACAGATCGCGGGAAAGAGCATTTATCAGCTGAAGGAAGATATGCGCCCGGCCATCCGGGAACAACGTCTGGCATCTGCCATGCGCAATAAGATCGTCCAGGAAGTCAAGATCACCCCGGCGGAGGTGAAGGAATTCTTTGACAGGATCCCCAAAGACAAGCTCCAGTTCCTGGAATCCCAGATACAGATCCGGGAAATCGTCGTTTTTCCCAAAGCCAGCCGCGACATAGAAAAGCTGGCCATGGATGAGCTGAACGAATACAAGCGGCAGATCGAAGCAGGTACCAAAAAAATAGACATGCTGGCAAAACTCTACTCAGATGACCCGGCAGCTAAGGAAAATGGCGGAAGGTATGACATGAACCGTGCCGACAAGCAATGGGATCCCGCTTTCATGAGTAATGCATTCAGGTTGAAGGAAGGACAGGTATCCCCCGTGTTCAAAAGTAAGTTCGGGTACCATATCATACAGTTGGAAACCAAAAACGGGGATGATATTGTCGTAAAACATATTCTCCGCATCCCCCAGATCACCGACCCCGAAATAAAAGAGGCGACCTTGAAACTGGATACCATCCGCAAGGCCCTGATCGACGGGTATATCGGTTTCGGGGAAGCCGTAGCCCGGTTTAGCGATGATGATCAGGCGAAATTTACCGCCGGCATGAAATTGGGCAAAGACGGTTCCTCCTACCTGACTATCGACCAGTTAGACAAGGACAACGTATTGCTGCTGAAGGGGTTGAAACCGGGTGATTACTCCCAGCCCACTGTCTTTACCGATGCCACAGGGAAAAAAGGCGTCCATATCATCCAACTGGTTACGAGGTCCGAACCCCATGTGGAGAACCTTAGGGACGACTATAACCTGATCGCCCAAAGAGCGCTGGACGAAAAAAAGAGCGGGGTCATGGAAAAATGGTTTATCTCCAAGATACCCACCTATTTCGTGATGATAGACAGCGAATTCAAAAAATGCGGGAACCTCGCTAAATGGGAATCCGCCATTTCCACCGCCAGTAATTAACCCTGTTCAGTCATTCAGTTTGCCTTGCGCCGCAACAAGTCCGCCATCTGTTACATCACGAGCCTCTTCGGCCAACTGATCAATTAATCCGAAAAGAGGATTTTAGGATCCGCTGTCCGTATGATCTTCTGCAATCATCCGGCGAATTAGACCGCATATAACAGAAAAAAATGAGCGTTTAATTAGGTATAAACACTTATTGGCAATAGAAATATCATCTTAAAAATCGGTGCTTAGCAGCATCTTTAGTAATTTGATCGGGGTTTTTGAGTTGGGATAATAGGTATTTGCCTTTAAATTTATCCGGGCCCGGGAACTTGATAATTATTAATATGTTAAGTAGTGCAAACAAATCCGGGCCTACGATCAAACCATTTATACAACCTTATTTTATTGAGATTGCCCCCGATGGGGCGGTTATATCCTTTTGCTCCCGCTTCAACGCTCTGTTGCATAAAAAAGGCGTTTACGACGTTTATCCAGGAAAAAATATAGCACAGGTTTTTCTGCAATTGGGGGGCCTGCCCGATATGATTCGTTGGACGCCGACCCTTCTTCCGGGCCTGCCCGGACAGCCGGCAAACTGGCAGCTTACGGGTGTAAAAACCAGTACGTCCCTTTCACCAGTCGAGATAACAGACCCGCCGGGGTATCCCCTGGTAAATGATATCCTGGAAAGCATTACCGATGGTTTTTTTATGCTGGACAAGGATTTTTGCGTCACGCTCTGGAATCGCGAGGTAGAAAGGATTACCCGGCTTTCAAAAGAAGAGATGGTGGGTCGGAACCTCTGGCAGAAGATGCCGGAATGGATAGGGACCGAGACCTGGCAATCTTTTCATCGCGCACTTGATGAGAAAGTAACGGTGACTTTTGAACAGTATTCCGAAAGATCCGGCCAATGGCTGGAAAAAAGTATATACCCTTACCCTTCGGGAGAGGGCGCATTTGTCTATTTTAAGGATGTTACGACCCGAAAAAAGCAGGACCTGTTGCTGGCGCTGGAAAAGAGGGTGCTGGAACTGAATTCAGATCCGCATGCCTCTTTGTCCGCGATCGTAGATTGCTTCCTGGAGGGCCTCGAAAAGATATTTCCGGGCATGCATTGCTCGGTACTGACCCTGAATGAGGATCAGATTACCGTAAGGCATCTCTCGGCGCCGGGACTTCCGCCGGAATTTTCTTCTTTCATCGATGGCCGTTCCATCGGTCCTCAGGCGGGTAGTTGCGGTACGGCCATGTTCCGCAAGGAGCGGGTCATCGTCAGCGATATCACAACAGACCCGTTATGGACACATGCCAGGGATCTTGCCTTACGGGTTGGGTTACGTGCTTGCTGGTCCCTTCCCGTTCTTACAGCGAAAGGCGAGGTGTTGGCGGCTTTTGCAACCTATTACAAGATCCCGAAATTCCCCACGGAAAAAGAACTGGAAATCGTGGAAAGAGCGGCCGATCTGCTGAAGATCATCCTTGAAAACAAGCGGGCGGAAGAGGAGGTCCGGATCAGCCATGAGCGCTACAAACAGGCTTCCGAAGCCCTTCTGAAACAAGAACTCGACAAACAGAAACAGGTGGCCCAGGCCATTGTGGACGCGCAGGAACGGGAAAGGGCCGAGATCGGAAAGGAGCTCCACGACAATATCAATCAGATCCTGTCAACGACGAAACTATACCTGGAGTTGGCCAGGAACAACGAAGAGGAGAGGCTGAACCTGATCGAAAGGAGCGCCGCGAACATACACGAGACCATACACGAGATCAGGAATATTTCAAGGTCGCTGGTGCCTTCGAGTATCGGGGACCTGGGGCTGCTGGATTCCGTCCACGACCTTGTGGAAAGTATAAAAGCCACGGGGGTCATCAACGTCGAATTCTACGCCGAAGGACCTTTCGACGAAATGATCGGCGATAAAGAGAAACTCATGCTGTTTCGTATTATCCAGGAACAGGTCAATAATGTCATGAGACATTCAGGCGCCGGGAACCTGATCATAGAGCTCGTATTGGAGGAACCCGGGAAGATCATCAAGCTCAATATTACAGATGATGGAAAAGGATTCAATCCCGATAGCCAGAAGAACAAAAAAGGATTGGGTCTTTCCAATATTATGAGCAGGGCAGGTCTGTTCGGTGGGAAAGTGACCATCCATTCCTCGCCCGGAAAAGGTTGTAAACTACAGGTACAAGTTCCAATATGACGCCTAAAAAACCAGTCTATGAATAAAATAAATATTTTGATTGCCGACGATCACAAGCTCATCAGGGAGACCTGGAGCTATATTCTGAACAGCGATCCGCGGTTTCAGGTGATAGCAGAGTGTGGAGATGCGCAGGAAGCCGTCGAGCTGGCAAAGACAAAAAGGCCCCATGTCGTCCTCATGGATATCAATATGGCCCCCTTCTCAGGCCTGGAAGCCACTCAGCGGATCCGGAAGATCTCCCCGGGATCGAAAGTGATCGGTGTTTCCATGCACTCACAACCGGCGTATGCCAAGAAGATGCTGCAAATGGGCGCCCGTGGCTATGTGACCAAAAATTCATCGAAGGAAGAAATGATAAAAGCCATTCTTGAAGTGAACCATGGCAATAAATATATCTGCGATGAGATAAAAAATATCATCTCCGAACAACTGCTGGATGAAAAAGAAGACTCTCCCAATATCAATGCCCTCACCGAAAGGGAAATGCAGATCATCAACTATATAAAAGAAGGGCTCTCTTCTAAGGAGATTGCCGCGGGTCTCAGTATATCATTGAAAACGGTCGAAGTCCACCGGCACAATATCCTCAAAAAACTGAAACTGAAAAATTCGGCTTCCCTGGTGAATTTCATAAATACCAATGCCACCTATATCTAAATGCAAACCGTAGGGAGACGATAGGTCTTTGCCGGAGCCCCTGCTTTGAAGGGGCTTTTTCGGCTCAAAGAAGCGGCTTTGGGTTGATTTTGGCTTAATTGATAAAGTTTTGAGGACCCTGTGAACATATGATATTTTTTAATACTTCGTTGTGCGCTCCGAACAAAAAAGACTAATAGAATACCCTTACCAATACTTGAGTTTTTCATTAAATATTTTCTAATTCATTTGTTAAAACTTCCTATTAACGCGGGTTTCATGGATCTTTAAAGTCGCATCCGAATCCAATGAAAGAAACCAACGAAAATCCAAAAGTCCAAAAATCCAATTCCGAATGAAATGACCACATCCGGATCTTAGAAAAACCAAAAAGGGGTTTCCACCCCATCCGAAAAGCGTGGTTCAAAATCCTGTTGGAACACCGCCCCCAATCCTATGAAGACTGGGGGTTTTTTGTTGAGAGCCCACCCCGCCCCATCTTTAACAAGTCTTCTTCAACCCGATGGTCTTTCTTTCCGAAAATCCTGTAACTTTGCGGTTCATTTTAGCGGACCCTGGGTCCGTTGGCCGAAATGGCCATAATAATGAACAAATTACATGAGTGATGCAATACAACATGAATGCGGTTTGGCATTCATAAGGCTCCGCAAACCGTTCTCCTACTATTTGCAGCGATATGGGACCGTTCTTTATGGTCTCAACAAGCTCTACCTGCTGATGGAAAAACAGCATAACAGGGGGCAGGACGGGGCCGGAGTAGCCGCGGTAAAACTGAACATAGAACCCGGCCATCCCTTTCTCCACAGAATACGCAGCAGCAAGACCCAACCCATCGTGGATATTTTCTCCCAGATCATGAATGAAGTCAAGGAACTGGAGAAATATCAGCCCGATATCACCAAACACCCCGGCCTGATGAAAGGCCATATCCCTTTCATGGGAGAGCTCTTGTTAGGGCACCTGCGTTATGGCACCCAGGGAAAGAACAACGTGGAGTTTTGCCACCCGTTCATAAAACGGGACACGATCCCCTCCCGGAACCTGGCCCTGGCCGGTAATTTCAACCTGGTCAATACCGACGAGCTGTTCGCCCTTATCAATATCGATCCTGGTGAATTCCAAAAGCAGAGCGACCTGGCGGCCATGATGGAAGTGATTCATCACTTCATCGTAAAAGCCGATGAGTTGTCACCCGGAAGTCTCGACATGGTATCGATCCTCCAAAAAGCGGTACCGCTTTTCGACGGGGGATTTACCGTCGGCGGACTGCTCGGCAACGGCGATGGCTTTGTTTTCAGAGATGCGAATGGCATCAGACCCGCCTATTATTATATAAATGACGAGATCGTCGTGGCGGCCTCCGAACGCTCCGCGATCCGTACGGTATTCAATGTAGGAGAGAACGAAGTGCTGGAACTCATGCCGGGTATGGGACTGATCGCAAAATCAGACGGTGGCGTCAGCATCGAAAAAATACTGGAGCCAAGGGAAAGAAGAGCCTGCAGTTTTGAAAGGATCTATTTTTCCCGGGGCAGCGACGAAAAGATCTATCGTGAAAGGATCGCCCTCGGCTACAACCTCACCGATCAGATCCTCACCGCCGTTAACCACGACACCAAGAATACCATCATTTCCTTTATACCGAATACGGCAGAGGTCGCCTTCTACGGCCTTTGGAAGGGATTGGATGACTACCTGAAGAACATTAAGATCCAGCGCATCCTCTCCTGGGGAAAGGACATCTCGGAAGATAAACTGATCGAGATGGTCAGCCGCCAGATCCGGGTGGAGAAAGTGGCCATCAAAGATGTCAAGATGCGCACTTTCATAGCCGAAGACGTGAGCCGCAATGAAATGGTGCAGCATGTCTACGACATTACTTATGGTACGGTCCAGAAAAAAGAAGACACCCTGGTGGTAATAGACGATTCGATCGTACGCGGCACCACCCTGAAGGAGAGTATCATCAGGATGCTTTCCAGGCTGGAACCGAAGAAGATTATCGTGGTGTCTTCCGCCCCGCAGATACGTTACCCGGATTGTTATGGGATCGACATGAGCAAACTGGGCGACTTTATCGCTTTCAGGGCGGCTGTCGACCTGATGAAGGAGAGAGGCAGGGAACATTGCCTGCAGGAAGTATACGATCGTTGCAAGGAGCTTCAGCGGACCGGTCAGTTGCACACCGAAAACGTAGTGAAAGGCGTTTATAAACCGTTCACACCCGAAGAGATATCCGCAAAGATCGCCGAGCTGATCACCCCCCCGGAAATAGACACCCCCGTTCAGGTCATTTATCAGACCATAGAATCCCTTCACAAAGCCTGTCCCACCAATACCGGGGATTGGTATTTTACCGGAGACTATCCGACACCGGGTGGCAACCGGGTGGTAAATAAGGCCTTCATCAATTTCATGGAAGGCAAAAACGTCCGCGGATATTAAGCGCTCCCGCCGGAAACGGCAAACCGCTAATGGAAAATTCGTCTGCGACGCGGCCTTGTGAGGCCATAGCCATTCCTGTTAATTGAATAGCCCGTCCCGCCGTTTGTAAGAGTTTAAGTTGACAATCTCAGAGAAAATCCTTAATATTATATACTAGTATCATTGTATTGGAGACAGCCACTAGTGAAAACTAAAGAGGTTAAGGAGTTTAGTAATGCGCTTTTGATTGGTGAAGAGATGCCCTCTCTTCACCTTGTTTAATCGCTGTGTAGAAAGTTTTACCTTTTTAGCATAAAATGAATCCTTATGAAGAAAGTTTCCATTATGATTGTGGACGATCACACGCTGATCAGGGAAACCTGGAGTTTTTTGTTAGGTAAGAATGAAAATTTCGAAGTAGTAGCTGAATGCGGAGATGGCGAGCGCGCCATCGAACTAGCCAGGGACAAAAGACCCGACGTCGTTCTGCTGGATATCAATATGGCACCCATGAGCGGCTTCGATATCCTGAAAATGATCCGCAAATATTCTCCCGGCTCAAAAATTATCGGCGTATCGATGCACTCGCAGCCTGCCTATGCAAAAAAGATGCTCCGTCTCGGAGCAAAAGGATACGTTACAAAGAATTCCCCCCGGAATGAAATGATGGAAGCGATTGTCGAAGTCAGCAATAACAATACATATGTATGCCAGGAAGTGAAAAATATCCTGTCGGATCAGTTGTTGAACGGCGACCAAACCAATCCGGATATCAATAATCTCTCCGAAAGGGAGATGCAGATCGTACGCTCCCTGAAAGAAGGCCTCTCCTCCAAAGAGATCGCCTTGGAACTGAACATCTCCCTAAAGACGGTGGAAGTACACCGGCATAATATCCTGAAGAAGCTTAAGCTGAAAAACACCGTGTCCCTTATCAATTTTATCAACTCTCAGGCATTTGATCTGTAAAGCCATCGTGAATCGACGGAGGCAGGTTGTAGTTGTCGGATGCAGCAATAAGGGCATTTCCTTATTGCCCGTCGATCATGCTTTGTCATTCTTTCTACCCTCAAATAATTGTTATATTTGTCTTCCCGTATGAAGACTTTACTACTCATAAGACATGCCAAAAGCAGCTGGGACAACGCTATCCTCAATGACAGGGATCGCCCGCTGAATGACAGGGGAAAGCGCGATGCTCCCGAAATGGCCCGCCGCCTGATTAGCAATGGCGTCGTAATCGACCGATTTATATCCAGCCCGGCAAGAAGGGCCCGGAAGACGGCCGAATTGTTTATAAAGGAATATGGAAGAAAGGAAGAGGAAATCCTTTTCATACCGGAACTATACCATCCCGACATCGGCAATTTTAACGATGTCATCGCCACCCTGGATGACACGTATAACCATGTCGCTATTTTTTCGCATAATCCCGGTATAACGGCTTTCATCAATACCCTGGACTCCGTGCATTTGGACAATATGCCGACCTGCGGTGTTTTTGCCGTCAGCAGCCGGGCCGCTTCGTGGAGCGTGTTTTTAAAGACACCCAAAGACTTCCTTTTTTTTGACTACCCGAAGGCGCTGCCGCCCCTTATTTGAGCAAGGATCTCCCGGATCTCCCTGTCAAGAAGATCCGTTTCGCGGCGACCGGCCCCTGGTCTGCCGGAATATTCATCCGCGCGGAAAGGAAAGCGCCTGGCCGCTTCGAGCATGGCAGGCAGCGAGAACCCATCCTGTTTTACACAAAGAAACATCTTCCTGCCTGCAAGATATTGCCCCAGATATTCCTGCTCGCTTTGCCCGGGGGTGGGTATGAGGACCGCCCTTTTTCCCAATGCGGCCAGATCCATGATGGTGCTGTATCCCGCGCGGCTGACTACGAGCGACGTCCTGTCCATGATCTTTTTTAGCGCGGCGGCGGGAAGATGCGAATAGACGGAGACATCCGCCATTTCGAAAGACCCGGCCGCTATATCATTCGCCCGGCCTTTGTCCCTTTCAATAGCCCATTCCCATTCTTCCCGCTTTGTTGAAATACCCTGCCTGCCGCCCGGAAGCCCTCTCACGATCACGGCCCTGCCGTCAAACCATCGTAATTCGCGGACGACCTGTCTCTCCAGCAGAGACCGCTGTGGTTCCGGGCCCGACAGCAGGAACAGGATGTCGATATCCTGCTCTTCCCGGAATCCGCCTTCGGCCCCCCGGGACAAAGCCCCTCCTCCGGAAGAAGGGATCTCTCCCTCCCGGAACAGTACCTCATTATTTTCCCCGGACAACACTCCTCCTTCGGAAGACCGTATACCCGCATTATCGGAAAATCTCGATAAAATACCTATATACCGAACATCCGTATGCGGAAATAGTTCCGGGTGCGACAACCGTCCCGCCAGCGTTCCGCCTGTTTCAAGGTCCGGTACCCAGCACCGCGAAAAGAAATCGATATACCGGTATTGCATCTTTTGCAGCCTTTGTTCCGCGGCTCTCCCAAAACGACCCTTTCCAAACGGGGTCTGTATGCACAACTGGTGGGTGACGAAAACCGAAAATACTCCCTCCGCGTGCAGACCGTACCGGTTGTCTGAAATCACGAGATCCAGCCTCTCGCGGGCTAAAAAAGTCCGCAACCAGTGGTTTTCCCGCTTGATCGCGGTCAATATTTTCGGTATCTGGATAAATAGTTTCAGAAAGGTCGACCAGCGTCCGCGGGCATACTTTATGCCATATCCGGGCAATTCGAGGCTGCGGATACCCGGAAATTCTCTCTCGAGCAACGATTTCTGCCCCCCCGAGGAGGCGATCAGCACCTCACAATCGAGCGCAATTAATTGATTAATTATTGGAATACAACGTGTTGCATGACCGAGACCCCAATCCAGGGGGGCGATCAACACCCGGATCCTCTCCCCGGTGGAATTGTTAAGATTTGAGATAGTTGTCAACAGGGAATACTATTTTCTTTATAAAATAGTTTAAATTAGTAACATCAAAAGTATGAAAACCCCCAGGTTAGTATTGATTGTCTTATTAATATTTGTTAGCATTGCAATGGTAAGTTGCGCTGCAGGCCATGGGATGGGTGGCTCCAGCAAAAGCTGCGGTTGCGGTGTAAATAAAGGAATGAGTGGCTATTAAAATCTAATAGAATGAAAGCTTGTAATAGGGATTTGCTTGTTCTTGTGAAAGATGAATATATGAACGACCGGTTGATGGAGCAGGAGTTGGAACAATTGAATGATCTGTTGTTTCATTACGAGACCATGGAAAGCTTTTGCGTCGCTCACGAAGTGTTCGATCTCAATAAACATAAGACCATCCACCGCATAGGGCCGATGCAAAAGATCATCCGGCAAAAAGAACTGAAGGCATTCCAGTTTATCTGCAATAAGAATTAATCCTCCAGTTTTTTTATCGCTTCCCTTAGTTTTTCAAACATTTCGTCGATATCTTCCAGTTTACAGGTGCCCACGCTGAGCCTGTACCAGGGCGAATTTTTTCCGGCTCCGAACGCCGAGAAGGGAACGACCGCCAGTTTCGCCTCATTGAGGATATAATCGGTGACGCCCGGCTGATCCTCTATCGGTTTCCCTGCTGCCGTTTTCTTTCCCGCCAGGTCGATCTTTATAGTAAGATAAATGGCTGCCTGCGGCGCAATGGCATCAACGGAATATCCCTCCTGCTTCAGGTCCATGAATCCCTTATAGATCCTGTTCAGCCGCTCAGCCACCGCCGACCGGAATCCCTTCAGATAAGTATCGATCTCTTCTTTCTGCAACAGGAATTTTGCAGTAGCCTTTTGTTCCGCCATCGGAGCCCAGGATCCGATATGCGTCATGATAGCCTTCATTTTATTGATCACCGCGGCGGGGCCGAACGACCAGCCGACCCGAACACCTGTCGCCGCGAAAACCTTGCTGATGGCATCTATAAAAATCGTGTAGTCGCGCATGGCCGGCCTTACAGATACCGGGTTATAATGCCGGATATCACCATAGGTTAGATGCCAGTACATCTGGTCGTACATCAGGTACAACTTCTTCTCCTCCGGGCCCCTTCGGGCATTCTCCGACAGGATGCCGTCACAAATGGCAGCCAGGTCTTTTTCCGTCAGCGTCGTCCCCGTTGGATTCTGCGGCGAGCAAAGACAGACCAGCGTGGCGCCTTTGAGGTGCGGCTCGATGGCGGAAGCCTCGGGCATAAAATTATTTTCGGGGCCCGCTTCAACCACGATATGCGTTCCCTGCACGAAATGGGTATAGTGATTATTATTCCAGGAAGGGACCGCATAGATGATCTTATCCCCCGGATCGGCGAGGATCCTGAATAAGGAATAGATCAGCGGTCTGCCGCCCCCTGCGACGAGGATCTCGTCGGGGCTGTATTCGAGATCTTCGCGCTCCTTCAGAAACGCTGCGATAGATTCCCGGAGATCCAGGTTGCCCTCGGCTGCAGGATAGTTGGTGAAATGAGACCGGTAGGCTGCGGCGATTCCGTCTTCCAGCGCCTTCGGGATCGGAAAGATCGCGGGATCGAAATCGCCGACCGTGAAATTATAGATCTTCTCGCCCAGGCGGATCTTCTCGCGGATATCTCCGCCCAGCTTGACGATTTCAGACCCGATCAATGTTTCGGCCAAATGAGATAGCTGCATGTATTATCATTTTTTGCAAGTTCCCAACCTTCTTCCGTTCATTCCCCGCCTCGCAAAACTAATCAATCCTTAGGATCAATTCTTTGCAATGGCGATTACCGAAAGTCCCGCGCTATGCCCGGTGACCGCATCAGCCATGCGAAAGACCGGAACCAGCTTATTGTATAAACGCAACTGAAAACCGGGGATCGTCCTCCTCTTAAGCACCGAACCGGTCAGACACCAGCCCGTGATCCCCGCAAAATTGAAATACTGCGTGTGATTTACAGCCAGTCCCCCGGCTTCCAGCAACTGCCGCAGGCTTTTTTTATCGTACCGCCTGAAATGCCCCAGTTCCCGGTCCAGATTGTTGAAGAGAAATTGATAAGCAGGTACGAGGACGATCAGCCGGCCGCCGGGCCTTAACATCTTTTTGCAATTGGCGATCGCCAGCGAATCTTCCCGGATATGCTCCACTACATTCAAGGCGACAACGGAATCGAAATGATCTAAAAGCCGGGGATATCGTTCTTCAAAATCCGGCGCGGCCAGGTCCGCCCTGCATACATCGTCCAGCGTAGCCATTCCGCCAAAACGGCTCCTTAGAATATCACAATACTCCTCCCGCAAGTCGCTAAGCGTCACCGGGATCCCCAGCTTTAGGAGCGAAACCGAAATATTTCCGATACCGCTGCCGATTTCGAGCAGCCTGCCGCTGCAATAGGGCCGTATGGTCTCAAAGAGCCAGCGGTTAAAGAGGGGCGCATGTGCGAATAGTTCCAGGGTTTCCAGGCCGGCGGGATCCGTGCCGGTACCGGTTGAGCTTGTGATTCCGGTGCCCATCAGGTAAACAAATTATACTTCAGGATACAAAAGATGGCCCGGAAACCGTCTTTCCAGTTGATCTTCTTTCCCTCCTTATAAGTACGGCCATAATAGGAGATGCCGACTTCGTAAATCCGGATTTCAGGGATTCGGGCAAGCTTTGCCGTGATCTCGGGTTCGAAACCGAATCGCTTTTCCTTTAACGGGATTTGTTGTATGATGGAAGTCCGGCAAAGCTTATAGCAAGTCTCCATGTCCGTCAGGTTCAGATTGGTGAACATATTGCTGAGGTTGGTCAGGAATTTATTGCCGAGAGAGTGCCAGAAGAACAGGATTCGATGAGAATTGCCGCCCAGGAACCGGGAGCCGTACACGACATCCGCGGACCCCCGGAAAACGGGTTTTAGCAGGTCATTGAACTCCTCGGGGTCATATTCCAGGTCGGCATCCTGTATTACGAGGTACTCGCCCGTGGCCTTCTGAATGCCGGTATGGATCGCGGCGCCTTTTCCCTTGTTGACCTCATGTTTGTAATATTGCAGGCTCAATTCCGGATGCTCGTTGCTGTAGCGCAGCAATACCGCTTCCGTATCGTCGGTAGAACAGTCGTTCACCAGGATCAGTTCCTTTTGTATGCCTTTTATCAGGACTACAGCAGCCACACGGTCCAGGATCATATGGATGGTCCTTCCTTCATTATATGCCGGTATGATGATCGACAATTTCTTAATGTTCTCCATGCTGACTTTTGTGGTTATTTTAATTACAAAACACAGGACGCAGAGGCTGGGCATTACACTTTCCCCGGTCCATAAAACTGTGCTGGTTGGCTATAAATCACTAAAGTACAATCTGATTTATGGTTATACAACAACTTGTCTATAATTTTAAGAATAATAATACTGCCGGAATACCGCCCGGATGCTGCCAGGAGGGTACCGGGTATTGCCGGAGGGAAACAAAAAAGAGCCATCTATGGGAGTCGAACCCACGACCTTTTGATTACGAATCAAACGCTCTACCAACTGAGCTAAGATGGCTTATGCCGGCCGCAAAAGTAATTAATCCTTTCTTTTTTTTAACTTGCTGCGACTTTAAAATTATCACCATGCTGAAAATCGGGGTCTTTATTAGCTGTTTTTTGTCTTTAATCCTCTTTTTTGCGCCGGAAACCGGTTCTGCACAGGATGTCTCCATCCTCCAGGGGTGGAAATTTAAGACTGGCGACCAGGCCGGCTGGGCGGCTCCCGCTTTCAGCGATTCCGATTGGGCCCCCATAAAAATCGGAGCCCCCTGGGAAGCGCAGGGATACCCCGGTTACAATGGATTTGCCTGGTACCGCCTGCACATTACCATCCCCTCCGCCATCAGGGACAAGTCTTTTCTGAAAGACAGGATCCGCTTCGACCTCGGAAAAATAGACGATGGCGACGAAGTATACCTGAATGGCTCGCTGATCGGCAGGAACGGCGGCCGCGGCGGCACGATAGAATCCGGCGTGTGGGACCAGGACAGGTCTTATACGCTGCCCTTAGCCGATTCCCGCATACATTGGGATCAGGACAACGTGATCGCAGTCAGGGTATGGGATCGCAATGGCGACGGAGGCATGTATGACGGCAAGTACGGGATCAGTATAAACGATGTGACCGATTATGTCCGGATCAACACCGCCGACAATGGTTTTCAGTTCGGCAATAATAAGCAGGTATCAAAAAAGATCAGCCTGCAATCCGTCAGCCCGACCTATGATTTTACGGGCAGGCTGCACATCAGCGTAGCCGATCCCATCTCGGGCTCCGTGGTTTTTAAACAGACCCTCGGCATCGATTTCGCAAAAGACAGGCCCTTTGAATACACTTATAAGGTCAGCTTGCCGGAGAATAAATCCTATCAGGCAACGTATACATTCGAGGAAGGCCGGAGCAAAAAACAGCTCTCCGTCACCGAAGGGATTCCCTTTATCCTGACCCCCCGGCCCCCCGCAACGCCACGGATCAATGGAGCCGATGTATTCGGCACCTATCCAAACGCGCCCTTCCTCTACCGGGTTCCGGCTACCGGGGAAGGCCCTTTGACATACAAGGCGGCTTCGTTGCCCGCCACGCTGAAATTGGATCCGCAAACCGGGATTATAACCGGCACACTCGCCGCAAAAGGCTCCTATAAAGTGAAGCTGTCGGTAAGGAACAAACTCGGGTCGGCCACCAAAAATTTCACCATTGTCTGCGGGGACAAGATCGGGCTGACACCTGCATTGGGCTGGAACAGCTGGAACTGCTGGGGCCTGACCGTCAGCGACGAAAAAGTCAGGGCCTCTGCAAAGGCGATGGCCGACAGGCTGGCCTCACATGGATGGTCCTATATCAATATTGATGACGGCTGGGAAAATGCCCAACGGGACGCCGATGGCAAGATCCTGGCAAACAGCAAATTCCCGGATATGAAGGGGTTGGCCGATTTTGTTCACAGCCTGGGCCTCAGGATGGGCATCTATTCGTCTCCCGGTCCCCGCACTTGTGGCGGCTATCTCGGCAGCTACCAGCACGAACGGCAGGATGCCGCTTCCTATGCCGCCTGGGGCTTTGATTATTTAAAATATGACTGGTGCTCCTACGGAGAAATCGCTCCCAGGGATCCTTCCCTGGAAGACTACCAGAAGCCCTATAAAGTCATGCAGGAGGCCCTCGCTTCGACAGGTCGCAATATCATTTACAGCCTTTGTCAATATGGAATGGGAGATGTATGGAAATGGGGCAACCAGGTCGGAGCCAACTCCTGGCGTACTACGGGAGACATCTCGGACACCTGGGGCAGTCTGTCGGGAATCGGGTTTAAGCAGGATCATTGCGCTCCCTATACCGAGCCGGGGCATTTCAACGATCCCGATATGCTGGTCGTAGGCCGGGTAGGTTGGGGACCCAGCCTGCACGATACCCGCCTGACCCCCGACGAACAGTATACCCATATCAGCCTTTGGTCGCTGCTTTCCGCACCCATGCTGATCGGTTGTGATATGAGCCGCCTGGATGATTTTACCCTGAACCTGCTGACCAATGACGAGGTGATTGCCGTCGACCAGGATGCGCTCGCAAAACCGGCTGTCCGGGTAGCGGACCAGGACGGCATCCAGGTATGGGTAAAAGAGCTTCGGGACGGATCCCGGGCGGTCGGCCTCTTTAACCTGAATGACAAGGCCCATCCCGCCCGCCTCGATTTTGAGACATTAAAGCTGCCGTCCGGTCAGAAACTGAAATTACGCGATTGCTGGCGCCAACAGGATCTCGGCGTTCAGAAAGGAAGCTATAGCGTGACCCTTCCCGCCCATGGCGTCGTCCTGCTGCGGGTGAAGGCTGCGCAGTAAGACAATATCGGAGCAACGGCTGCCATCAATGCGTCGAATCATATTTCTTCGCCGCATCCTGCGCCTTCTCAAAATCCAGCACCACGCCGTTGATACAATAGCGCAGACCGGTGGGCGGGGGGCCGTCGTTAAAGACATGCCCGAGATGAGATTTGCAGCGTCCGCATTCGACCTCGGTCCTTTCCATGCCATAGCTATGGTCCGGTGTGTAGACTATGCTCCCCTTGCTGATAGGCTCGTAGAAACTCGGCCAGCCGCAACCGCTCTCGAACTTGGTGTCGCTCCTGAAAAGCGGGTTGCCGCAGACGGCGCAATAATAAGTCCCGATCTCCTTCGAATGTTCGAAAGAGCTGCTGCCGGGTCTTTCAGTGCCCTTCAGGCGCGCCACCGCATAAACATCCTTCGGAAGGATCTTCTGCCATTGGTCGTTGGAGAGAGTGACTTTCGAGGAGTCATCGTGAGAATAAACCGGGTTGGGTTCTTTTTTTGTATTGTCCATAGTGTTTTTTTTCTGATCGTTGGAAGTTTGAGAATAAGTGCAATTTTGAAGCGCCAGCGCCAGCAGTATAAAAGCGGTATTCCGGATTGACAGATGCATGTGATTGTTTTATCTCCGCAAATCTACGACAGCTTGGTTCGGACGGTTTGTCAGCCGGCGGACAGCCCTGCCGACTTAACAAATCTCTTAACAAAATGCCGGATTTGAGCAACTGGCTTTCTTTTTTGCCACAAGCCTAAAATGTTAAAGGAATTCTAAGGATGTATATTATATTTGTCCACTCACAAGGTTTGTAAGATATATGTTTAATATTATTCTATTCGGACCGCCCGGAAGCGGCAAAGGTACGCAGTCGGAAAAGCTGATCTCCAAATACGGGTTGAAACACCTCAGTACAGGAGATATTCTCCGTAGCGAAATCGCCGGCCAGACGCCGTTGGGCCAGGCTGCAAAAAGCTATATGGACAAGGGCCAACTGGTTCCGGACGAGGTAGTTATAGAAATGATCAGCTCTTCCCTTGACAACAACCCCGGTGCCTATGGCTTCCTTTTCGACGGCTTCCCCCGCACCACCGCTCAGGCGGAAGCGCTGGATAAACTCCTTTCTCAAAAGAAAACGGAGATCGCCGTGGTCCTGGCGCTGCAGGTGAGCCAGCAGGAACTCGTGGAAAGGCTCCTCAACAGGGGACTTACTTCCGGCCGCAGCGACGATGTCGACGAAAGCGTTATCGGCGCCCGTATCGCGGAATATGAAAAAAAGACGGCTGCCGTTGCGGAATACTACCGGAAATATGAAAAAGTGGTCTTCATAAAAGGCGAAGGAAGCATCGATGAGATATTCGACCTGCTCTGCAAAGAAATAGACAGACTTATTTCAGCTCAGCAGGTATCACATTGATGGTCAATTTCCGGCCACCCCGTAACACATCCAGTTTCACACGCCGTCCAATGGCTTCTTCGTTTAATTGTTTGTGGAGTTCGTCCACCGATCCGACCGGTTTTTCATCGTAGGCGACGATGATGTCTCCGGTTCTCATTTCCTTATTGTATACAGGCTGGTCGGGCACGATCTCATAGACGTACACACCCGTCCTTTTCTCCAGCTTATTGGCGGCGATCATACGATCCGTCAGGTTGACCAGCTGCCCGGCGATCCCCATATAAGCCCTCTTCACCCTTCCTTCCATGATGAGTTTCCCTGCTACGAAAGCGGCCAGATTCGAGGAGACGGCAAAACAGATCCCTTGTGCCGACAGGATGGTAGCCGTATTGACGCCGATCACCTGACCCAGCGAATTCACCAGCGGGCCGCCGGAGTTACCCGGATTCAGGGAGGCATCGGTCTGGATCACATCGTCTATCAACCGCCCGTTTTCTGCCCGTAATGTCCTTCCCAGCGCGCTGACCACACCGGCGGTGACCGTATGCTGCAGACCCAGCGGGTTCCCGATAGCAATGGCGATCTGCCCGGGACGGAGCTGCTCGGAATCGGCGAACTGCAAAGGCTTCAAACCGGTCTCATAGATTTTCAGGACGGCGATATCGGTGGAAGGGTCGGTTCCCTTTAACTCCGCGGATACGGTCCGGCCATCGGCCAGGGCTACTTTACAATCCATGGCATGCTCGATGACATGGTTGTTTGTGACCAGGTATCCGTCGGAGGAGATCAGGAAGCCGGATCCGGAACCGGTCGTGACCTGTTTCTGCCGGGTCTTGGGATGGATGGCCTCCTTCTGGACCTGTATATGGACTACTGCCTCCGCAACCGTTCCCACGATCCCCGTGACGGTCCTGGAATAGGTGTCCAGCAGATCCCAATCGGCATGGGGACCGCGATCCGTTATCGAATAGATATTTTCTGAATTGACATTTTCCATACACCCATCCATCCAAAAAAACGACCAATTTTTTTTAATGCCAGTCTGGCACAATGGACTAAATTCGTCCTGATTCTAAATGCTTGCTGTATGGGTATACTCGGAAATTATATCACCGGGAGCTGGATCACCGGTGATGGGGCGGGACAACCTCTCTACAACGCCGTCAACGGGGAAGAGATTGGTCGGGCCGGCACGCAGGGGCTCGATTTTGCAGCGATACTGGACTATGCGCGAAAGACCGGTAATCCCGCGTTGCGGAGGATGAGCTTCCACCAAAGAGGTCTTATGCTCAAGGCCCTGGCCCTTCATCTGCGCGAACACCTCGCGGATTTTTACCGGACCAGCTATCTGACAGGAGCCACCCGGGCCGATTCTTTTATCGACATCGAAGGAGGCATCGGCAATCTCTTCGCCTATGCTTCCCTGCGGCGAAAATTCCCGGACGATTTTTTCTGCACGGATGGAGAGGCGGTCGGCCTTAGCAAGGGAGGGAGTTTTATCGGACAGCATATCCTGGTTCCCAAAGAGGGGGTTGCCATTCATATCAATGCATTCAACTTTCCCGTCTGGGGGATGCTGGAGAAAATTGCGGTGAACTTGCTGGCGGGTGTGCCGGCCGTCGTCAAACCCGCTACGGCGACTTCTTATCTCACGGAAGCGGTCGTCAGGGTGATAGCCTCCTCGGGGATCCTGCCGCCGGGCGCCCTTCAGCTGATCTGCGGAAGCGCGGGCAACCTGCTCGACTTCGTCGATTCTCAGGACACAGTCACTTTTACCGGGTCTGCGGTAACCGGCAGGTTGCTCAAGTCCCATCCCAGGATCGTGTCGGAGAACACGCCCTTTAATATGGAAGCGGACTCTCTCAACTGCCTGGTGCTGGGAGAAGATGTGTTGCCTTCGACACCGGAGTGGGATTTTTTCATAAAAGAGGTAAGGAAGGAAATGACGATAAAAGCAGGACAGAAATGTACGGCCATCCGCCGGATCTTCGTCCCTGCATCAAAGTTGGAAGATGCCTGGCAGGATTTGAGGAATGCCCTGGCCCGGACTGTCATCGGGAACCCCGAACAGGAGAATGTCAGGATGGGCCCCCTGGCCGGTGAAGCACAGCGGGAAGAGGTGAGGGCGCAGGTCAGCAGACTGCTGGCATCTTCACAGATCCTCTATGGTTCGCTCGACAGCGTTGAAGTGGTGGGGGCGGACGCCCGGAAGGGGGCCTTCCTAAGCCCCTTGCTCCTGCTCAACGAAGATCCCTTTCACCGGGAAGAGGCACATACGATAGAGGCTTTCGGCCCGGTCAGCACGCTGATGCCCTACAAGGGTACCGACGAAGCCATCGCCTTGTCGAAAAAAGGGAAAGGCTCGCTTTGCAGCACCATCGTCACCGCGAGTGAACATATAGCGCGCCGTTATGTCCTGGGAGCGGCCACCCATCATGGCAGGATATTGATCCTGAACAAGGACTGCGCCGCGGAAAGCACGGGTCATGGAAGCCCGCTTCCGCTGCTGGTTCATGGAGGTCCCGGAAGAGCCGGCGGCGGCGAGGAGATGGGTGGGGTGCGGGGCGTAAAGCACTATATGCAGCGGGTGGCCCTGCAGGGCTCTCCAACCGCCATCACCGCCGTCACCGGAATATACCAGCCACGCGGCCGTCAGAACCTCGATGGGAGGCATCCCTTTCGGAAATATTTCGAGGAACTGGAGATTGGTGATACCCTGGTCACGCATAGACGCACGATCACGGAAGCGGATATCGGTAATTTCGCCAACCTGAGCTGGGATCATTTTTACGCCCACACCGATCATCATTCGCTGGAGGACACCCTGTTCGACAGACCGGTGGCCCACGGATATTTCATCCTGAGCGCGGCCGCAGGCCTGTTTGTCGACGCGGGAAAAGGACCCGTACTGCTGAACTACGGCATCGAAGAATGCCGCTTTCTTAAGCCGGTCTATGCCGGGACCACGATCGGCGTCAGGCTGACCTGCAAGGAGAAGATACCGCAGGAGCCGAAGGAGCCGGACGATAGCCCCCGGGGGATCGTAAAATGGTATGCAGACGTCTATGACGAGAAGGAAGAGAGTGTAGCCGTTGCGACCATTCTCACCCTCGTGCGGAGAAAAGAATAGGAGAAAAGAATAAAAAACAGGAGACAGGAAAAAGAATAAAGACACTCATCCGACAACATCCACCTACAAAACAGGAGGCACTATGAACCACGAACACAAAGGAGGATATGTAAAAGCCGAAAGCCACGGCGGCATCACGACGATAGAGTTCTTCCACCCGCAGGGCAACTCCCTGCCCACCACGATGCTGGAAGAGCTTACGGCTTGTATACACGGCGCAGGCAACGAGGAGGAGACCCTTGTGATCGTCCTTCGTTCCGCCGGCAGCAAGGCATTTTGTGCCGGCGCCTCCTTCGACGAGTTGCTGGCTATCACAAATGAACAGGAAGGGTTGCAGTTTTTCAGCGGCTTTGCCCACCTGATCAATGCCATGCGCAAATGCCCGAAATTGATCATTGCCCGGGTTCAGGGTAAATGCGTCGGGGGCGGGGTGGGCCTGGCGGCCGCCGCAGACTATGCCATCGCCGTCGAAGGGGCGGACATCCGCTTGAGCGAGCTGGCTGTCGGAATCGGTCCTTTTGTGGTGGGGCCAGCCGTCGAGAGAAAGATGGGACTTTCTGCCTTCAACAGCCTGGCCATCGATGCATCTGCCTGGCGAAATGCGGATTGGGCCCGGAAAAGAGGTCTCTATGCCGAATTGCATGCCACCGTCGAATACATGGACGAATCGATCGGCAGACTGGCGGGTAACCTGTCACATGCTCATCCCGGGGCGATGGCGGAAATAAAAAAAATGCTCTGGGCGGGCACCGGGCACTGGGACCATCTCCTGCCCGAACGGGCGGCTATCAGCGGAAGGCTGGTGCTCAGCGACTTTACGAGGCGCGCCATCCATTCGTTCAGAAAGACTTCCTGAAGGCATTGTTATTTGGGAAGTATACCGAATTTTTTTACATTGTAAGACCAAATCTATCGAATCTGTCTTATCCGATTGGAATGCGGAGGGTTCACGGGAATCTTCGAATGTTCTATAAAACGACGGGAACAGAAATGACAAAAACTGCAAACGAGAAAACATCGACCTGGTTGCAATTCAAAAATGGCGACAGAGAAGCCTTCGCATCGCTGTACCAGCAACACATCCATGCGCTGATCGCCTATGGGTGCAGGCTTTGTGCAGACAGGGAGATCCTGAAGGATACCATCCACGAACTCTTCGTGGAGTTGTGGAACTCCCGCGACAATCTCTCGCCGACGGATTCGGTAAAGTTTTACCTTTTCAAAGCCCTGCGCTATAAACTGCTGCGCCTCGAAAAAAGACACCGGGACCAGGACCGATCCGCCGGATCGGTCGCCGACCATCTTTATAAGCATTTCGATCATTCCATCGAAACCGCCATTGTCGAAAAAGAAGAATTCGAATCCCATACGGCCCTCGTGCGGAAGGCAGTCAAAAGGCTGACTCTCAGGCAGCAAGAAGTCATTCAGCTTCGTTACTATCAGGGATTCAGCAATGAACAGATCGCTACGCTGATGGACATGCACTACCAGTCGGTGAGCAATTTGTTGTATAACGCCCTGAGCCGGCTAAAAGAGGCCATAAAAGTGCATGATCTCATCGCTTCCCTGCTGGCTTTCGCGGCTTTTTTCGGCTAGACATCGGCTAGACACGATAATCTCTCCCAAAAAATTTTAAAAATCCCCGGTTTTATAGAGTATAAAACCCCCGGCAGGTACATTTCCTACAGGACGAATCTATTTTGTGACCAATATAATCTAGCTGCATGACGAAGAATTCGGATGACCAGGTCTGGTCGTTCCTACAGGATGATCGCTTCATAAAATGGGTGAATGAACCCGACAGGGAAACGATCGCATATTGGGAAGATTGGCTGGAACAGCACCGTGAACAGCAGGAAGCATTATTCAAAGCCAGGCAGATCGTCAGGGACCTGGCCAGGGCCGAAACACCCGCAGATGCAGATCAGCTCTCCGTCTCCATCTGGAATTCAGTAAAAAAAGACATAGACAGACAGGCGCCGGTAATCCCGATGCATATAGGCACAGATATCGGAACAAGGTCTTTGCGAATCCGGTACGGCATGGTGGCCGCCGTAACAGGCCTGTTGCTGCTGGGCGCGGGACTCTTTTACTACCGGAAACCTGCCTCCGTGAAACTTGCCGCGCAGCATATCACGAACATATTGGTGAACGAAGATCTCAAACGAACCAATCAGACAGCGGGCAACCAGTCCCTCTACCTGGTCGATGGCTCCAAGGTCATTCTCAAGCCTGGCTCTTCAATCCGACATGCCGTCTTCCTGCAAAAGGATAAAAGAGAGATCTACCTGGAAGGAGACGCCTTCTTTGAAGTAGCGAAGGACCCTGCCCGTCCCTTTTATGTCTACACAAAGGATATCGTGATGCGGGTGCTGGGCACGAGCTTCAATGTGACGACCGATACCCACAATGGTGACGTCACGGTGGTCGTAAGGACCGGAAAAGTATCCGTCTATAAGAAGGCCGCCCGGCTGGCCAGCCAGCTCATCCTGACAAGCAATCAAAAAGTCTTGTATAAAGCCCTGACAAACGACCTGATCTGCTCCAGGTTGAACAGTATCGAAACCCGTTCGAACCTGATACCCGTCAGCCCTGCCTTCGATTTCAATTTCGAAGAAGCGCCCGTGGGCAAAATATTCAATACGCTCGAAAATGCCTATGGGATCCCGGTGCATTTTGATGGGAAGAGCCTTTCCAAATGCGTGGTTACTACCTCATTAGGGGAAGAAGAGTTTGAGGAAAAACTAAAGGTCATCTGCGCTGCTATTGGCGCTACCTATAAAATAGACGGCAACGGGGTGCTTATTGAAGGGGGCTCTTGCAGTAATGGCGATGGACGATAATACCTGCGATTTTTTTGCTATTAATAATCTATAAAACAACAAAAACAACTATGTAGAAAAAAAGACCATAAGAAGATGGTGGTGCGGGAACACCACCATCCGATTGAGCTCCCTTTACTGTCTTTCTGCGGACGATGTAAAAGGGATGATTTTGCCACCATTTTTCAAAAAATGACAAAAACCGACTAAAGTTATGAACAAAAACGGAGAACCAAAACAAGCTGTTTTATTCATCATGAGAGTGACACTACTACAAATCTTCCTGGTTGCCGGCCTCATAAGCTATTCGTTCGCCAACGACGCGAACGGGCAGGAGATATTAGACAAACGCGTGTCTCTCAATCTGCCTTCCAGGGAAGTGAAAATGGTCTTGAGAACCATCGCTTCCACCACCGAAGTAGGGTTCACCTACAGCAACAATGTCCTTGAGGGGAAACAAAAAATCACCGTAGTCGCCCATGAAGAGAGACTGGGAGACGTTCTGGAACGGATCTTTAAGCCCCTGCACATATCTTTTCAGGTGATCGGCAAACAGATCATCCTGAAAAAGCAGGAGACCGGGAAGCCCGGCGAAATTCCGGCCGCTGAATTGCAGGCCATACTCAAACCGATCAAAGGCACGATCACCGGCCCTGACGGGCTCCCTATCCAGGGGGTCAGCGTGACGGTGGAAGGGACCCATCGCGGTTCAACGACCGATGAGAAGGGATATTTCGAGATTCAGGCAGACCCGGGCCAGACCCTGCTTTTTTCATCAGTAGGCTACCTGGTGCAAAAGGTCACGGTGGGCTCCATAGATGTTCTCAATATCAAACTCACCAAGAATGCCAACGCGATGAATGAAGTGGTCGTTACCGCCCTTGGTATCGGCAGACAGAAAAGAGCCCTGGGCTATTCGACCGAGCAGATCAAAGGCGCCGAGTTACAGGAATCAAATGCCCCAAATGTCATCAACGCCCTGAGCGGCAAGATGGCCGGTGTAAATATCACCAATCCCAATGGCGTAGATGGCGGCAGTACTCGCATCATCATTGGGGGAAACAACTCCATCAGCCAGGACAACCAACCCCTGATCGTTATAGACGGCATGCCCATGGCAAATGACATCCCTTCCGCCGCACAGGATGTAACCGCACCCAAAGACTGGGGAAGCGCGATCAACCTGATCAACCCGCAGGATATCGATGATTTCACGGTACTCAAGGGTCCTGCCGCCGCCGCTCTCTACGGAGGAAGAGGCGCCAATGGCGTCATCCTGATTACCATGAAAAAAGGTGTCAAACGCCAGGGCCTGGGTGTCGATTATAACCTGGCTTATAAGACGGTACATCCCTACCGGTTTATCGATATGCAGAACGAATATGGGGCCGGCGGTATGGTCTCCCTCGATCCCGTAAAGCGGCTGACAGACGGATCCGGCAACCCAATACTGACCGATGGATGGAACGGCCTCTTCGTCGATCCGAAAACAGGCTCAGGCCCTTATGGAATTGCTACCTGGAACCAGGTGAGTTGGCCGGGGACTGGGGTATCCTGGGGGCCAAAAATGGACGGCACGCTTATCAAATGGTGGGACGGCACGATGAAGCCCGATAACCCCCAGCCAGACAATATAAAATCCTATTACCGGGACGGGAACCAGCTTTCCCACAACGTCTCCGTCCAGGGTGGTAATGATGTCGCAACCCTGCGGGCTTCTTTTACCCACACCGACAATACGGCCATCATCCCCAATTCCGATTATAACCAAAATACATTCAACATCGGGACCAGCATCAAGCTGACTAGTAAAGTGAATGTGCAGGTCAATGCCTCCTATTTCACAAATGTCTACCACAACGCGCCGGCCCTGGGAAATACAGAAGCCGGGCTGCAGTCGAACCTGATCTATGCCTACGGCCGGGATTACAAAGGATTTGCCGATAACGGCAACTATCGATTGCCCGATGGTTCCCGGAATCCCTTCGCCGGCTTTTCCTGGGCGGGCAACGGAGCCGCGCAGTGGCTCTATTGGAACACCTATGCCAATAACGAAGTAGTAACCCGGCATAAACTGCTTGGGTCTGCACAGTTAAACTATGACGCGACCAGCTTCCTGAATTTTATGATGCGCGCCAGCATCGACGTAAACAACAACGAAGACAGGACTGTCAATGATCCTACCGATGCATTGGGAATTACCGGAGGAACTTATGCGCATGGTTTGACCAGGGATAACGCCAGCAATATCGACTGGTTGGGTACCCTTCATAAGGACAAGATATTCGGATCGGATATCAATGCGAAATTTGCCGTGGGAGGGACCGCCTACCAACGTTCCTCTTATGGTATCACAGGCTCGACTGCCGGAGTCACCTATTCAGTTCCCGGCCTGACTAATTTTGGGAATTATACAGGAATCACCCAGTCCGGCCAGGTGCCGACGGAAACCTGGTTGGACAGAAAGCTGAATTCCTTGTATAGTTTCGTGAATCTGTCTTATAAGAATTTCCTCTACCTGGATGTAACGGCAAGAAACGACTGGGCGTCAACCCTGCCTAAGGGAGAATGGTCCTATTTCTTCCCATCTTTTTCTGGCTCTTTTGTGTTCACCGAACTCCTCCATGCCGATCCGAATGTATTGAGCTTCGGCAAGTTCAGGGCGGCCTGGGCAGAAGGGGCGACGGATGTACCCTATGGAGTAATTAATACGATCTATACTACCGGTAGCTTTGCCGGGGCGCCGACATCGAGTCTCCCCACCAGCTTGCCAGCTATCAACTACAAACCGCAGATCAATAAAACCGCTGATTTCGGGGTCAACCTGGGCTTCCTGAGGGATCGCCTCAATCTCGATTTCAGGTATTACGCCGGACATTCTTATAATCAGGTATTGTCCTCCCCTCTGCCGGTTAGTTCAGGTGTTAACGGCATTATTGTGAATACGGGTGTAATGCAGAATTCGGGTCTCGAGCTGTCCGTAAAGGCCAAACCGGTCGTCAGTCGCGTGTTTACCTGGGAAGTCGGTCTGAACCTGTCGAAAAACTATAATAAACTACTTTCCCTTACTCCGGGTGCTACCCGGTACGATATGAACAATATCTGGGGCGGAAGCGGGGTCTATATCTCCGCCGTCGTCGGACAGGAATACGGCTCTATTCTGGGATATGACTATGTGTACGATCCAAAGACCCACAAACCGATCCTGCAGGATGAGGACATGTTGATGAAAAACTTCGGCGTGGATGCCGCGACGGCCGCCCAGATGAAAGGCACTTTCTATGAATCCTCTTCCACGATGGTCCCCATTGGAAATTCGACACCGAAATTTTACGGAGGCATCACCAATACGTTTAGTTTCAAAGGCGGATTCTCCGTCAGCGTACTGATCGATTGCAAAGTCGGCGGACAGATATGGGCCGGTAGCTATGCCTCTACCATGCAGCAGGGCACGGCCCCCCAGACCCTCAAAGAGAGGAATGGGGGTGGTCTGTCCTATACCTCTCCGGACGGGACAACCAGCAATTCTGGTGTGATCCTTCCCGGTGTTTATCCGGATGGAACGCCTAACACCAATGTCGTCCACTACTACTATAAGTATATGCAATACGGAGTTTGGAGCAGCGGTCCCAACGGCAGCAACTACATCCACAAGACCGGTATCTTCGATGATTCCTGGTATAAACTTCGGGAACTGTCCTTCAACTACGCCATACCTACCGGAATGGTGAAGAAGACAAAAGTCTTCCAGGCGGCTTCGGTCTCCCTGGTCGGAAGGGACCTTTTCTACATCCACAGCTCACTGCCCAACCATATCAACCCGGAAGGATCGAATGGCGCCGGGAATGCCCAGGGTATCGAGTTTGCATCACTTCCCGGAGTACGGTCGCTTGGCTTCCAGGTCAGAATGTCGTTCTAAAGAAGAACCGATTTTATTATAAAAAGCGTAAAAAATATTCAATATGAGGAATGCGAGAAATATATATATATACCTTTTATTTGGAGTAGCTGTGATTGCAGGACAGTCCTGCACAAAAGGATTCCAGCAGGCGAACGCCAACCAGCAATATCCATCTACCACCACGGTGCCTCCTCTTGTTAACCAGGCGATCAGTTCCCTGTTCCTGGGTTGGACCGAACAGGCTTCTATCCATAACGATTACTACTATCCCGTAACGCAACTTGCAGCGATCTCTTCGGTATCGGGCTATCTGCAGTCTAATGGAGTGGGAGATATCTGGAATGGCTACTATAGCAACCTTCAGAATATTAATTTGGCCCTGGACATGGCAAATGCTGTCAGCGATCAGGAGACCATGAACAATATCAAGGCGATACTCCTGATCCTCCGCGCTTACAAGACCTTCCACGTGACGGATCAATTTGGCGATATCCCCTATTTCAACGCCGGGAAAGCCTATACGGGCGCCGTAAGCGATTTTCGGGTGGCCTACGACCCGCAGCAGTTAATATACGATTCTTTGTTCAGCGATCTGAAATGGGCCGCCGCCAATATCAGGACGGACGCGGCTCCGATGTCCGCGCAAGGCAATCCTTATGTGACGCTGGGTGGGTATGATACTTTCTTCAAAGGAAATATGGCCTCCTGGCTGGCATTCGCCAATTCGCTTCTGCTACGTCAATCTATGCAAATAGTCGAAAAAGATGCGGCGACGGCTACGCCGATCATCGCCGACTTGCTGAACAATAGCAAACCCCTGATCGGCGAAGGACAGGACGTAGGTATGTGGCCAGCTAACCTGGGGGGATATGATCTTTCCGGCAGATGGTGGAGTTTCTCTTCAGGGGGCGCAGGATTTACCCGTTTGAGCAGCACGCTTTGGAACCTGGTATCCGACGGGACTAACACCGCCGACATATTCGATCCCCGGGCCAGGCTTTTTGTCGACACGAATTCCCTGGGGAAATGGGCGCCCTATACCATCGGCAGCAACGCGAGCGATTACGTGGATGCCTATGCGGATCCGGTTGATCCATCCAAGGACAACGGGGCCTTGTTCAGCCGGTTTAACTGGTATCTTGTTCGCGACGAGTGGTATATTCCCGAGCTCATCTTTACTGCCGCAGAAATCCATTTCCTGAAAGCGGAAGCCTATGCCAGGGGTTTGGGTGTTTCTCAGGATCTCACTGTGGCAGAAACGGAATACCAGTCGGGTATCACCTCTTCCGTCAATTTCTGGTATTCGATGGTGGCAGGAGCCACCAATGTTGGCGGTGGACACCTGAGATGGGACGGCGCCGCCCCTGCAGCTCCTACACCCGTGCAGATGACCGCCTTATTGACCAATCCGAAAGTGAAATTCGCCGGCGGCCAAAGCGATGCCCTGCAGAAAATCTATGCGCAGGAGTGGCTCTCTTACTATCGCGAACCCTGGTTGGCATTCAACCTCTGGCGCAGGACCGGCGCGACACCCGTTGATCCTGCCAGCACCCCTCCGACCAGCAATACGACCTTCTATCGGCTACCCTATCCACAGGATGAAGCCGTTAACAACACGGATAACTTTAATGCCCAGGTCGCAAAAATGGGGACCAACAACACCAATGTAAAAGTGTGGTGGATGCCATAACGTCTTCAGTTCCGGTTACATGTGAATTAAGCAAAAAAGGGTTGTCTCTGTTGAGGCAACCCTTTGTAATACTATACTATAGACGACTGCATACGACTGCGGACCCCGGCTCCGTTGACCCTACCCGATCAGATCCCCTATCCCGCCCCGGCTCCCGCTCCGTCCCTGCCATGATTACAGATCGTCATATTCATAAATCGGGTCGATATGCGTATCGGGGCTCATATGGAACACCGGGTTGATGATCCCGTTCTTCAGGCCATAGACCCAGCCATGCAAATGCGGCCTTTGCTCCTTCCGCCAGGCCCGCTGGATGATCGAGGTCTTGGCAAGATTCATCAACTGCTCTTTTACATTCAACTCGGTCAGCCGGTTAACCCTTGCCTCTTCATCGGCGATGGCGTCCAGCTCCGGCCGGTGCAACCGATAGACATCCTTGATATACCTCAGCCACATATTCAGCACGTATTTGAAATCGTGGTTGGTCATGGCTGCTTTGACGCCCCCGCAACCATAATGACCGCATACGATAACATGCTTGACCTTCAGGTGATTGACGGCATAATCCAGCACACTTAGCAGATTCACATCGGTATGGATCACCAGGTTGGCAACGTTGCGGTGCACAAAGATCTCCCCGGGTTGCGTTCCCGTGATCTCATTGGCCGGTACCCGGCTGTCGCTGCAGCCTATCCAGAGGAATTCGGGTGTTTGCAAATGCGAAAGCCGTTCAAAATAGCCGGGATCATCAGCCAGTTTCTCCTGTGCCCAGGCTTTATTCTCGAGTAACAATTTATTGATCGGTAGTGACATATTATTTTATTTTTAGATTAATTCTTTATAACCCTATTCCGGATTCCCCTATCCGGATCTGTTTTTTCTAAGATCCCATTTTTCTACGAATCTTCAAAAATACACCAAATCGCTAAGCCGCCTGATCATTTAGCGCAGCCTGCTCATGCAGCAACTGGTGAAGGGATTTATACCTGCTTTTCCGGATCTCGACCTTTATCTTCTTCAGGTGCGCATGATGCTGGAATTCGTTGATGGCGTCGATGATATCTTTGTCGATAAAATCAGCCCGGGTCGCGTCGATCAGCAGATACGAGCCGGCCGGAATGGATTCCAGCTTCTCCTTGACGATCGGTTTGTTCAGGAAAGAGACGTCCTTTCTAAATCGCATCAGGTAATGGTTATCATCATGCACCACCATCACCGCCGATTTGAAATTGCTCCGTATCAGGAAGAAGAGAGCCACCCCCATCCCGATCAGGATCCCGATCAACAGGTCGGTGAGCAGGATCGCCAGGATGGTGGCGACAAAGGGCAGCAGCTGATCCCATCCCTTCCGGTGAAATGCCCGGAACAGGGATGGCTTGGCCAGCTTGTAGCCCGTAACGATCAGCACGGCCGCCAGCGCGCTGAGGGGGATCTTATTTAACAGGCCGGGGATGAACAGTACGCTCAGCAAAAGGAATAACCCATGCAGGAATGTCGACAGCCGGGATTTCGCGCCAGCGTTCAGGTTCGCAGAGCTCCTCACAATCACCGAAGTGATCGGCAGACCTCCAAGCAGACCCGAGACCAGGTTGCCGACACCCTGGGCCTTTAACTCCCGGTTGGTAGGCGTACGCCGGTTATAAGGATCCAGCTTGTCAACTGCTTCGACGCTCAGCAAAGTCTCGAGGCTGGCAACGAGGGCAATCGTTAGTCCTGTTATCCAAACCTGGCCAAGTCCCAGATATTCCCATTTCGGAAAAGTGAAAAAGCCGGCAAAAGCGCCTGCATCCGATGCGACCGGTAGATTGACTAGATGATTGGGCGCCAGGGCAAAACGACCTCCATACGCAGCGAAGGCCTCCTGCAACCCGATACCCGCCGCTACGACTATAAGCGGTCCGGGAAGGTAGCGGAATAGTTTCTTCTCTTTAAAGGGTTTTGTGTCCCAAAGCAACAGGATACCGATGGACAACAGCCCTATCAGAATAGCGGCGGGAGAAAGATAATTCAGGGAATAGAGGACCTCTGAGAACGTATTGTTCCGGTCAATCTGGATAAAGGCTTCGTCTCCCTCAAAATTCCTGTCATACCCCGTCAGGTGGGGCAATTGTTTCAGGATCAGGATAATACCGATGGCGGCCAACATGCCGCGGATGACGGCATTGGGCACATAATCGCCCAGGATGCCTGCGCGGATAAAACCAAAAACAATCTGCAGGATACCCGCTATGACGACCGATAAGACAAAGGCCTCGAAGGCCGGCATCTTGCCGATGGCCGTTGCCACCACGGCGGTAAGACCGGCGGCTGGCCCGCTGACGCTAAGAGACGATCCGCTGAGCACCCCGATTACCATCCCCCCTACGATGCCTGCCAGAATCCCGGAAAACAAGGGCGCATTGGATCCCAGCGCTACCCCCAGACACAGGGGCAGGGCTACCAGGAATACGACGACGGCGGCGGGAATATCCGCCGCTGCATTTTGAAGATTTTTTTTATGAAAGAGCATAATTTTTTTATTGAGCCGCGAATGGAACGCGACAGGGTGATACAGTAATGAGTAATACATCAATGATCCATGACCCGGCAAACCCTGTCCTGATCAGGACGCTGACGGAATCGTCGACTGCCGGTCAGGAAGAAGCAGGTCGGAAAACAACCGGCTATCGGGCCGGCGTCAACGACTGTGCTGAATGGAAGTCAATAATGAAAACAACAATGAAAACAATAATGAAAGCAAACAAAAAATGAAAGCAAATGGATAGTGGAAATAGACAGTTGAACAGGGATCAGCAATTGGGCGGAGGCGTGAGGATATCATCCGCATGTCTTCCCTTCAATGTTTCGGATAGGATCCCCAAACCGGTGAGAGGGGATGCCGGCAATTTCATGGCCGGCTGGAAAAAGGAAGGCAAGAACTGTTTCTGCAGATCATCGGCAAAACGGGGGGCCTTACCGCCGTCGTTGCCATGCAAGACCTCCTCCGTGATCTGGTTGCGGAGCAGCCAGCTGATGGTCTGTTTGAGGGGCAGTCCCTGGATGCACAGCACCAGTAACAGGAATAAAGCTATGATCTTGTTTTGTCTCATGAACGGGACAAAAATAACCTTCGAAAAAGAAAACAGGAATAGCCGGGCGGAATTTAACAAATATTATATGTTTGGCCGGCTATATGTTCAGACCTCCGCAGACGCTGATGACCTGCCCCGTAATATAAGAACTCAGGTCGCTGGCCAGGAATAAAGTGGTATCGGCTATTTCCTCCGCCTTGCCAAACCTTCCCAGGGGGATCTTCTCCAGGAAAGATTTGGAAGCTTCCCCCTCTTTGAGATAATGCGTCATATCGGTCTCCACGAAGCCCGGTGCGATGGCGTTGCTCCGGATATTGCGGCTTCCCAGCTCATGGGCGACAGACTTGGTGAACCCTATGATTCCTGCCTTGGACGCCGCGTAGCTGCTTTGACCGGCATTTCCCCGGATACCTATGATGGAACTCATGTTGATGATCGAACCCTTTTTGGCCTTCATCATCGGCCGGATGACCTGTTTGGTCATGTTGAAGACGCTTTTCAAATTGATATCCATCACATCGTCCCACTGCTCGGGAGTCAGGCGCAGCAACAGGTTGTCTTTTGAGATCCCGGCATTGTTCACGCAGATATCGACTGTTCCGAATTGCTTTACCACTTCATTTACAAAGCTTTCGCATTCTTCATAAACACCGGCATTGCTTTTGAACGCCTTTGCCTGGATGCCGAGATCCTTTAATTTATCTTCCAGACTTTTGGCTTTTTCTTCGCTGCTCAGATAGGAGAAAGCGATGTGGGCGCCCTGTTCGGCTAGTTTTATGGCGATCGCTTCCCCGATCCCCCGGCTGGCGCCGGTCACAATAGCGACCTTTCCTGCTAAAAGTTTCATGATGGTTAGTTATTTCCTTCTTTTTGATGACAGGTGTTTATTCGATCCGCCGCAAAATTGAACAATATTTATCGAAAAACCCTTTCAAATATATAAACTAGCCCGGTTGTTGGTAAAAATATATTTATTTGTATTTTTTTTTAATACGGACCGACACTTCCTGAAATACAGGCCGGACACTTCTACTGACTGATGAAAAGGACAAAATCATTAATGACGCTCATCGTTACCGCTTTTGCGGTGGAAACACTGAGTGTCACCTGGTGTCTGAAAATACAGGGAGCAGCTCCCTTTTTTTCTTTTCCTTATTTTGTGTCGGGTCTCGGAATTGCCGTCGGACTCCTTTTTTTCCCGTCATTGCGTCTGCCTGCAAGGGTTGACAGGCCCTGGAAGTCACCCTATATCCACCATCGGATCATCCTGACCGGGCTCGTCGCCCTCGCCCTCTATTCGTGGAGCCTGTATTGGTTCGAAGAGCTGCCCATCGACGTCAACACCGCCGACATGTTGCCGATCATCAAGGTGATGGGAGACCGGTTTATCGCGGGGCAGCAAAGCCATATCTATGATACCATTCCCTGGATATGGGGTGGCGCCCAGCCTATTTATCTGCCGGCCATGTGGCTTCCCTATACACCGGCGATCGCCGTGGGCATCGATATGCGCTGGGTGAACATGGCCTGTCTTCTTTTCGTCGCCGGCGCCTTTCTCTTCCTCTACCGGCCGCGCGATGATGGCTACCGCTCTTTTTTCCTCGGTGTTATCGCATTCCTGCTTTTCTGGTGGGTGGTGGCGGATAATACCCCGGGTATCGTCAGTACCGCCGAAGAAGGAGTTGTCATCGGATACTATGTATTGTTGGTACTGGCGCTGGTTTCGGGCAGACCCTGGCTCACGGGTATCGCCGTGTCACTCTGTATGCTCAGTCGCTATGCGCTCGTAGGCTGGATTCCTGCCTATATTTTTTACCTGGTCCTTGAAAAGAGATGGAAGACCCTGTGGATTATTGCCGCGACGGGGATAGCTTGTTTTGTCGGGCTATTCCTCTTGCCTGTCGGCTGGGTGACCTTCCTGCGCCTGTTCCGTCTGCCGGGCGACTATATCGCTTTTGCCGCCCGTGTATGGAAGGACAGCCCCGACGTATTTTCGACGGCACCGGCGTTTGCCTGGTTTTTTGGACCAGGACGGGTAGCTCTCCAGCATGGCCTGCTGGTGGTGCTGAGTTTTGTCTTGCCCATACTGTTTATCGGATTTTGCAGGCGGCTGCGCAGCCATCGGAAATTGGCCAATATACCCCTTGCGGCATTGAAGCTGAGCCTGGTGGTATTTTACTCGTTCATAGACGTGCCCTACCTCTATCTTTTCTATACCTCTTCCTTTGTCAGCCTGATCCTGCTGACCCTCGCACTGCGCACCTCGCAGGAGGATGCGGGTACCCGGGCAGCTTCCGATGCTTCTCAGTCGGTCAGGTCCCGGGCCGGGCAGCCAGCATTGCCTTGATCTCATCGACATATTTCCGCTCATTGGAGAGACGGGGTATCTTATGTTGTCCGCCCAGCTTACCCTTGCTTTTCAGCCACGCGAAAAAAACGCCTTTGTCGAGCACCTGGATGATGGGCATGCCCAGCGCAATGTCTCTATGGCGTTTGGCTTCGTAATCGCTGTTGATGCTTTTTAAAGCGCTGTCCAGCTCGTACGCGAAGCGACCGATGTCCTCGGGCCTCTTTTCAAATTCCACCAGCCATTCGTGGGCGCCGTTACTGTCTGCGTTAAAATATACCGGCGCGGCGGTATAATCGGCTACGATCGCACCCGTCTTCTCACAGGCGATGGCAATGGCTTTGTCCGAGTTGTCGACGATCAATTCCTCTCCGAAGGCGTTGATGAAATGTTTCAGTCTGCCACTGACTTTAATACGGAAGGGATTCCGTGAGCAGAACTGGATCGTATCACCCAAGAGGTATCGCCACAAACCGCCATTCGTGTTGATGACCAGCGCATAATTCTTGCCGATCTCCACATCCTGCAGACCGATCGTTTCCGGTTGAGGTTTGCCATATTCTTCCACCGGCATGAACTCCATGAATATCCCGTGATCCAGGAACAGGAGCATGCCTTCTTCCTGAGGGTTGTCCTGGGCGGCAAAAAAACCTTCGCTGGCATTATACATGTCCAGGTAATTTATATCCTTGCCAATCAGCTTACGGATAGGTTCCCGGTATGGCGTGAAGGAGACTCCTCCGTGGATATATAGTTCCAGCGAAGGCCAGACTTCGGAAAGACTGCTCTTACCCGTGATATCCAGGATCCTTTTGATCAGCACCATGGTCCAGGTGGGAACCCCCGAAATGGAAGTGACGTTTTCCGGGATCGTATTCTTCGCCAGCATCTCGATTTTGTCTTCCCATTCGTCCAGCAGTGCAATACTTAATTCAGGCGTCCGGATCCAGTGACCCCAGAAGGGGGAGTTCTGCAGCAACACGGCGCTCAGGTCTCCATAATGAACATCCTCATTGATCTGGTTGATCGTATGACTGCCCCCGATCACCAATCCCTTGCCGGTCAGCAGGTCTGAATCAGGGTTAAAATTATAATACATCGTCAGCACATCCTTGGCCCCCTTATAGTGACAGTCCCGCAGGCTCTCTTCGCTAACCGGTATGAACTTGCTTTTGTCACTGGTCGTGCCCGAGCTCTTTGCAAACCAGTTGATGGGCGTGTTCCATAATATGTTCTGTTCCCCGGCCATGATGCGGAGGATATAGGGTTTCAGATCATCATATTCATGAATGGGAACGGCCTGCTTGAATTCTTTGAGGGAGAAAGTCCGGGAGAAATTGTACTTGCGCCCGAACTCGGTGTATTGCGCCGAAGTGACAAGGTCCTGTAACACTTCTCTTTGGACGGCCACCGGATTTTGCATCCATTGCTCGATACGCCATTGGCGAAGGCGGGCTAATCGGGATATGGCCGGGCTGAGAAGCTTCATATGGGAGCAAAGTAAAGAATGATTGGGATATGGCGAAGAAAACCTCCGGAGACGGATCCCGGAACTGTCGGGGTCTTGTGCGGTTAGGCCCCTGCGGGCTCTGTCTGCGGGTCGTCGGGGCCAATCGGGTGTCAGGGCTTCTGGAAGAGGTCGCTGCCTCCTTCGGCTTCGCCCGCAATACCCGCTTCGGTGACGGTGGGATAAGCGGAGGTACTGATTCCCTTCATAGCTTCTTCATAGAGATAGTCCTTTCGCTTGAGCTCGAAATTTCTTCCCAGATAGAGACGGCGGACCTGTTCGTCTTCAGCCAGTTCCTCGGCCGTGCCGTGTTTAAAGATCTTTCCGTCGATCAGCAGGTATGCCCGGTCGCAGATAGAAAGGGTCTCATTTACATTGTGGTCCGTGATCAGGATACCGATATTCTTGAATTTCAGCCGGGCGACAACCGCCTGTATGTCTTCTACCGCAATGGGGTCGACACCGGCGAAGGGCTCATCTAAAAGGATAAACTTCGGGTCTACGGCCAGCGCCCTGGCAATCTCCGTTCTCCTTCTTTCTCCGCCGCTCAGGGAGTCTCCGTTATTTTTTCGGACATGATGGAGGTGGAACTCGTCCAGCAACCCTTCCAACTTCAGCCTTTGCTCTTTCCGGGTCAGGCGGGTCATTTCCAATATTGAGAGCAGGTTGTCCTCTACGCTTAGTTTGCGGAAGACCGAAGCTTCCTGCGGGAGATAGCCGATACCCATCTGGGCCCTCTTATACATCGGCAACCGGGTGATATCGACATCGTTCAGGAACACATTCCCCTCATCCGGTTTGATCAATCCCACCACCATGTAGAAAGTCGTTGTCTTTCCGGCGCCGTTGGGACCCAGCAACCCGACGATCTCCCCTTGCCGGACGTTTACGGAAACATGGTTGACGACGGTCCGGCTGCGATAACTCTTTACAAGCTCAGTGGCTGTAATGGAAATACTCAATGGAAACGATTTACGGCAAAAATAAGGGGCTCCCCCCAAGCGGCAAGCCACCCCCGGAAAAATTATCACGAATTTAGGAAAAGCGGCTTCCGGCCTCTCACCAGTTGGCGGATTGGGCCTTGCAGCTTACATTTGCGGGAACTTTAAACATACTATGAAGGTCATTGATCATATAAAACAGGCCAAAGATACCCTTGTCTCCTTCGAAATCCTGCCCCCGCTGAAAGGAAAGACGATCAGTTCCATTTATGACCACCTGGATCCCCTGATGGCCTTCAAGCCTTCTTTTATCAATGTCACCTACCACCGTAGTGAGACGATGTTCAAAAAGAAAGCGGACGGCACCTTCGAAAAAGTCGAGGTTCGCAAAAGACCCGGCACGGTCGGCATTTGCGCCGCCATCATGAACCATTACCAGGTAGATGCCGTGCCTCACCTGATCTGCGGGGGATTCGCCAAACGGGAGACCGAAGATGCGCTCATAGACCTTCATTTTCTGGGCGTGGACAATGTGCTGGTATTGCGTGGCGACGCAGCGAAGAACGAAGCCTCCTTCGAACCCGAACCCGATGGACATCAATATGCCATCGACCTGCTGAAACAGGTGGCAAACCTGAATCATGGGATCTATATAGAAGAGGACATCAAAAACGGCGGAAAGACCAATTTCTGCATCGGCGTGGCCGGATATCCCGAAAAACATTTCGAGGCGCCAAACCTGGATACCGACAGGATGTACCTGAAGGCCAAAGTCGATGCGGGCGCCGAATACATCACCACGCAGATGTTCTTCGACAACCAGAAATACTTCGACTTTGTAAAGACCTGCCGCGATCAGGGCATCAATGTTCCCATTATACCGGGCCTGAAGCCCATTACCAACAAGAAGCAGCTCAGCATGTTGCCGAAAGTGTTCCATGTGGATTTGCCCACCGACCTTTCCGACGCCATCCTGAAATGCAAAAACGACGCGGAGGTCGAACAGGTGGGCACCGAATGGCTCCTGCAACAGAGCCGGGAGCTGAAAAAGGCAGGCGTTCCCGTCCTGCACTACTACACGCTCGGCAAGCCAAAGGTGATCGAGAATGTCGTGAGACAGATTTTCTAAGCTTTTGCCGGGTGACAGACGCTCCCATAACAAATCGTTATTCAGAGGAGCATCCTTCTATCATTTGCCAAAGCCGCGCCGGAATAGCCATATCGTCTCGGGACGCTGGACCTCGGCCAGTTTGTAATTCGCGATGTTGTGACTTGCACTCGCCGGGCAATTCGCTGTTGTCGTGGATGGGTTGGGCCTCGCTAATGCGCCCTCGACGACATCGCACACCGGCGCAGACGTAACCAAGATATGGATGACATTTGAACGGCTATCGGGGGTTGTTTTAGTTCTTCCCATAAGTACATGACGTGCACGTGCCTACAGCACGTTACCGGATATTCCACCCAGCTGTTATGCTTTGTAATGTCTTTATCGTCTGCCGAAGCTTGCGCCCGACGCGACATGGCTAACCGGCGATCCGTATAAAGACCATAAGCTAACCGACACTTTGTTCACAGGACTAAAGAGATCCCGGAACCATCGCAGTATCTTACTTCGGCAAACTCGCAAACACCCGCTCGTCTATGCGAACCGGGTACTTCCGCTTCAATTCGCCGATCCACTGGTCTTCCAGCCAACCCTGATAGTCATTGATGACAAAACCGCGCGCATCTTTATAATTGCGGGGCGCACGGTCGGGATAGACCTGCAGGATATAGGCGAAGCCGACGGTATTATCGGCCGGGTTATTTACAAAGGAAGTGAGCATACCCGCGGAGAAATGCGTCTTCCCGGGTACTGAAATCTGGGTCAGCTCGAAACGGCCGGAATCCGCCTGGGCCAATCCCCCGCTCAGCTCTATCCATTTCTTCCAGGAGCCCGGGTCCTGCCCGAGCCTGGCTTTCAGGTCGTTCGCGGCTTTTTCGTCGGCGGCGGTGAAGAGCACGGCGTCCGCACTCGCCTCCCACCAGTATTTGTCCATATGCGAGTCATAATAGGCCTTCAGGCTGGCGCTATCCGACGAGGCCTTATCCCAGATGGTATGTTGCATCACTTCGAAGAGAAGGTTCCCCTCCCGGAACTCATTCAGCTGAAAGGCGAAATCCTTGTTATATTCTTCCAGGTGATCTCTGTAATAGTCATAAGCCGACGATTGGATGAACTGCCCGAATAATTCTTTTCTTGTTCTTTTGCCTTCTCCGCCGGGCATTTGATGCACGACCTTCAGGTAGTCGATCCAATCCTTGACGGTCTTGCTTTTTTTGGCAAAGGAAAAAAGCACCGTCTGTTCGTTGAGACCCGAAATGCCTGTCAGGGTCTTTCCCCGCAGGGCGCTATCGGTATACACCCGCAGGTCGTCATCATTAACAGTCGCCCGGCTGAACCCGGTTTGCACCAGGATCTTCGCGAGCATTTCCTTTTTTGCGTCTTCAATGCGGGAATCTCCCATTACCTCCTGTCTAAGCAAGGCAAGGACCTCTTTGCTGGTGTCCCTGGGAAACGGTTCCCGGCCTAATCTCCTGATGATATGATAGCCGTAAGGGGTGAGTACGGGAGCGCTGATGGCGCCGTCTTTCCCGAGGGCAAAAGCCGCTTTTTCAAAAGCCGGGTCATATCTGCCCACACCGAAGGGGGCGATTTCCCCGCCGGTCTGGTAGGAGAGGTTGTCTCCGCTGTATTCTTTGGCGGCCTCGGCGAAATTGGCCCCCCTCTGTATGAGTTTATAGATGGAGTCAGCCCTTTGCTTTACGAGATCCTTCTCGGAATCGGTAGCATGCAGGGGGAAGGCCAACAGGATCTGTGCCACCTTCATTTTACCAAGAGATCTTCTCTCCCCGGCATTTCGGAAGATATGATAGCCGCCTTTTGTGCGGAAGGGTCTCGAATAGTGATCCTGCGGCGTAGAATAGGCGACGTTCTCGAGGTCGTGGGGCAGTGTGAAGACAGTGATATAGCCCAGGTCTCCCCTGTTGGCGGAGGCGAAGGGGTCTTCGGAATATTGCACGGCGGTTTCTCCGAAATCTTTTCCCTGCCTCAATGCTTCATAGGCCGTCGTTATTTTTTGCCAGGCTTTTGCGGTGTCGCCGGGAGAGGCGCCGGAAGGCAGGCCGACAAAAATATGCTCCAGGTGAATGTCCTTCTGACCGCGTACAAAAGCCTCCCTGACAAGCTTATCGACACTTTCCCTGTCGCTCATGAAATTTTCGACCACCTGGCCCCGGAAAGTCTGCAGCTCCGAAGACTGGGAAGGCAGCGTATCCATCTTTGCGTCGTAAGCGGCCTGTACTTTGAGTTTATAACGAATATACAGTTCGAGGTAGTCCCGGTAGGATTTTTCGGGGTTTTTTTGAGCGGTGTTATTCTTCCTGTACGCCTTAAGGAAATCGTCTTTGCTGACTTCTTTTCCGTCATAGGTAAAGAGGGTCTGGCCAAATACGGGAACAGCCAGAATGACAAGGAGTGATAGGGTAGACAAGATCCGGGTGATGTTTTTCGTAGCGGGTTGGCTCTTATCAATTCTGTTTGGCATGCTGCAACTTCAATTTTATGACTTCGTCAATTTGCTGGTAAGAGAGTTTCTTGGCTATGATCCGCTTGTCTTTATCCAGGAGATACAACAGGGGGGTTTGGTATACATCGTACAATTGCTTGTAGCCCGGTCTGCCGGCTTTGGTGTCTTCCTCCTCTTGTTCTTTGGTCTGATAAACGTGGATCCAGTCCTTTAAATTGTGGTCTGAAATGAACTTCAGCCAGGCATCATGCCCGCCATCGACCATGACGCCGTAGACCTTGACCCCTTCCTGTTTCCATTTGGCCTGGAAGATAGAATCTACTTTGGGAACGATCTCCTTGCAGTGGCTGCAGGTGGGATCCCAGAAACAGAGCACGACAAATGGCGCGTCAATCCCGTACAGGGTCCGCGGCTTCCCGGCCGAATCGACCATTGGGAGATCCGCGGCCGGTTGGCCGATCAGGTTGGCCATCAGGCTATAAGCCCTGTCATTGACGAATTTGCGGTATTTGTCCGTGAAAAAGGGCGCCTGACCCGTATTGATATATTTCTCAAAGAGATGCACAAATATGGCATCCTGGCCCATATAGTCGGGGTTGATATATTTCTGGACGAAATAGACCAGCAGGAATTTGAACATTTCCGGGTTGGTGCGGGAGAAAAGCAGCATCAGATCGGCTTCTCTTTCGATGGAATCCGGCTCCGGGGGGACCAGGTCCCTGAAATATTTGTCCAGTCTGGGTTCGAAAATAGGGGTGCGGAGCAACCTGTCGTCGGTCAGTGAGATGCTGTCCCAGTAATGGGCCTTAAAATAATGGTAGGCGAAAAGGCTGTCCGGCCTCCCTTTCTCACCCGCAGGCGCCGGGGGGACGACGGGCTCTTTTAATGCATGGAACAGGGTCGCCAGCAGGGAGGAAGGATATTTTGCGATGATGTTCTGTCGGTATTGCTGAATATCTGCATTTAGCCTTTTTATCTTTTCGAGCAGGACCGCAGAATCGCTTCTGTTCGATGCTGAAGCCAGCAGATGTTGGGAAGCCGTGATTTCCCCCCCGGTTTTGCCGGTAAAACGGCTATAGGACTGAAACAGGGTATTGTCGGAGGATCCCGTAAAAACGACGTTGTTGGGCAGACCCGCCGTGTCGGCGACAATGGAGAACTCCTGTTGCCTGTCCAGCAACACCTCAAAAAGGATCTCTCTCCTGGGAGAAACCACGAAGTAGATCCCGCCGGGCAGAGCCGTCTTCCCGGTAAAAAAACCGGTCCCGCTGCCGTCCAGGTTCGCCGAGTCGGCCAACGCTTTGATCTTACCGTAGTAATAGCCCAGATAGATCTTGCTGTCATGATAGGGCTTCATGGTGATTTTGATGCGATAGCCCGCTGTATGGACGGGATTTCCGGCAGGTTGGGCGCTCTGATGACCCTGGGCGGCGGATCCCTGCTTTTTTTGAGGGTAGGCATGCAATAGGGACAAACAGAGAATCAGGGAGGAAAGGATTTTTTGCATATCCAAAAATAAAGGATTTTACCGCTGCCGGACGCTTTTTAAGGGATCGGCGGCTCTTTTATCCGCCGGCCGGTCAGACCGTTCCGCTAGAAAATTACTCCGTACTTTTGCGGCGTGAGAAAAAAGAACAAAAATATAGTATTCGAAAAAGTCCTGATATCCGACTATGCGGCAGAGGGTAAATCCCTGGCGAGGGTGGATGGAAAAGTGGTATTCGTTGAGCATGCCGTACCGGGCGATGTCGTGGATATCAGGATTGGCAGGAACAAAAAAGACTGGGCTGAAGGGTTCGTTACGGCCTGGCATACCTATTCTCCGGATCGTGTCGACCCTTTTTGTTCGCATTTCGGGGTTTGCGGCGGATGCCGTTGGCAGATGCTGCCCTATGAAAAGCAGCTCCTCTACAAGCAGAAGCAGGTTGCCGACAACCTGGAACGTATCGGAAGAATCAAACTGCCTCCTATTCAGCCGATCCTGGGCGCGGCTTCCGCAACCCGTTACCGCAATAAAATGGAATACACCTTTTCAAACAGGCGGTTCCTGTTACCCGGAGAGCTGAACGATCCGGATATCAGCTCCGCCCGGAATGTAGCCGGCTTTCATGCCCGCGGGCTCTTTGATAAGGTGGTGGATATCGACACCTGTTATCTCCAGGAGGAACCGACCAACGGACTGCGGCATGCGATAAAGGACTTCGCATTGGAGAACGGCTTCTCTTTTTATGATATCAAACAGCACCAGGGCTGGTTGCGTACGCTGCAACTGCGCGTCTGCACGACGGGGGAAGTCATGGCGAATATGGTATTCGGCTATGAAGATGCGAAAAACAGGACCCGTCTGCTGGATCATGTCCTCGAGAGATTTCCGGAATTGACCACGCTGCTTTATACCATCAACGACAAGAGGAACGATAGCCTGACCGACCTCGCGCCCCGCATCTATCATGGAAAGGGTTACGTAATCGAGAAACTCGAAGACCTCTGTTTCAAGATCGGTCCCAAATCGTTCTTCCAGACCAATACCCGGCAGGGAGAACGCCTGTACCAGGTGACGCGGGAGTTTGCAGCGCTTACCGGCCGCGAAACGGTATACGATCTCTATTGCGGTACCGGCAGCATCGGCCTTTTCGTCAGCCGGCTCGCCGGGAAGATCATCGGAGTGGAGCTGATCCCGGAAGCCATCGAGGATGCAAGGGAAAATGCCACCCTGAACGGTATCCGCCATGCGGAATTCCTGGCCGGCGATGTGACGGATATTTGCAATGATGCGTTCTTTGCCACGCACGGAAGACCGGATGTAATCATCACCGACCCACCACGGGCAGGCATGCATGAGAAGCTCGTCGGCAAGATCCTGGAGATGGAGGCCCCGACCGTCGTATATGTCAGTTGTAATCCGGCGACCCAGGCCCGGGATCTCAACCTGCTGGATGGGAAATACGAAGTGACGCAGATCCGGCCGGTAGACATGTTTCCGCATACACATCATATCGAAAACGTAGTGCAGCTGAAATTGAGACACCCGATTTCTCCGGAATAAATATAGTAATTTGCAGAACTTAATCGCAATAGTGTATGACAGAATTTCGCCCGGGCAGTTTCCAGATGATACCGCCGGTTATCAAGAACCTTATCATAGTCAATGTATTGATCTTTCTTGCGCAGCAGACTTTCGGACAGGCGGTGGAATTGAAAATACTCAACCTGTTTGCCTTACACGATCTCCATTCTGTTTATTTCAGGCCACACCAGTTGGTCACCTACCTGTTCCTGCATGGCGGCTGGGATCATATTATTTTTAATATGTTCGCGCTTTGGATGTTCGGTGCGATCCTGGAAAACTATTGGGGCGGCAAACGATTTCTCGTTTTCTATATGGTCTGCGGTATCGGCGCTGCAGTCTGTCATCTGGCGGTATTGTACCCTGAAATGTCGGCGGAGATCATCAGACTGCAGGAACAATTCGGCGACCAACAAATACAGGAAGCCCTTTATTCGCCGCAATATCCGATCAACGACCCCACACTGGGTGCGTCGGGGGCCATATTCGGTTGCCTGGCTGCCTTTGGTTATCTTTTTCCCAACAGCCTTATCTATCTCTACTTTTTTGTGCCGATTAAGGCCAAATGGGCGGTTCTGGGATATGCGGCCCTTGAATTGTTTTCCGGTATCCGCAACTCGGCAGGGGACAACGTAGCCCACTGGGCCCATCTTGGAGGGGGACTGGTCGGGATCATCCTCGTAATGATCTGGAACCGTAATAATAGAAGCAACTTTTATTAAACCCTTTGCCCTGCCTGACTGTTAGAAAAGAATACACTAATACGGCCCTTCATACGTTTTAGGGGTGCATTTTGGACGTTTTGTAATTTCACACATCATTTTATGCGTCGTGTAATGGAAGATGGCTATCGAAAAAAGATGCTGCTGGGGCAGGACGGTAACGCATTGGTTCAATTGGTGGTGATCAATGCCGTCCTTTTTGTGATCCTGAAGTTCATCTATGTTGTCTATGCGGTCACATCCTCGAACGGAGACGCGTTTTACAATAATATCTTCAATTGGTTCGCCTTGCCGCCAAGCCTGGCAAAACTGTCTTCCAGGCCCTGGACGGTCCTGACCTATATGTTTTCAGACGACCATGTATTTCGGTTTATAGCGAACATGGGATGGCTCTGGGCATTTGGTTATATATTACAGGATCTGACAGGCAACAGAAAGCTGGTTCCCCTATACATCTATGGAGGCGTCGCCGGGGCGGCCTTCTTTATACTGTCTTACACAGTTTTGCCGGGGCTTCATGGTCATACCGGCTCCCCGTTGCTGGCGGGCGCGAATCCCTCGGTGATAGCCGTTGCAGTCGCCACGACATTCGTTGCGCCCGACTACAGGATCTTTCCAATGATCAACGGCGGCATCCCCCTGTGGATATTGACGGTGATCTATGTACTGATCAATTTTTCGGGGATTACACCGGGCGATTACGCCGCCTATATCGCAAACCTTGGGAGCGCCGGTCTGGGGTATTTATTCGTCTTCCTGCTCCGCCGGGGATTTGATGCCGGCATCTGGATGAATAATTTCTTCGACTGGTGTAATGATCTTTTCAATCCGAACAGGCTCAAAAAGAGGGGTTCTCCCAAAGACGATTTCTACTACAAGGTCTCGGGCACCCAGCCTTATAAGAAGATACCGAACATCACCCAGCAACGTATCGACGAAATCCTCGACAAGATCAATCAGCAGGGCTACCGCTTTCTTACAGATGAGGAAAAAGAGATTCTCAAAAGAGCCGCTGACGAAGAAGATTTGTAACTTAGGTCCTCCATGGCGACGCTAAAAAAATTCACAAGGCGGTTTCTGCTTGTTTCCAACATCATTGTGGTAATCTTATTTTTCGCAGCTTGTGCGAATGCCTTCCTGTCTCCTGCTAAATGGTGGCTGATCTCCCTGCTGGGCCTGCTCTTTCCCCTTTTGCTATTGCTCGTGCTTGTCTTTTTTGTCGGTTGGATGTTCTCTCCGGCACGCAGATGGGCCTTGCTTTCCCTGGCCGCGCTGGTCCTGGGATGGAAAAATATACATAGTTTTCTGGCTTTTAACGCCGGTGCGGGTTTTTCGACCGAAAAACCGGATCATTCCCTGCGGGTGCTGACCTGGAACGTCCGTCGTTGGGATGAATTCATACCAAAAAAAGAGGGTGGCGGGGTTCACAGGAGAAAAATGATGGAATTCCTGGCCGCGCAAAAGGCGGATGTCATGTGTTTCCAGGAGTTCTTCGAATCTCATATGCCAAAGGAATATGCCGGGAATATCGGCTATATCAGGGATAGCCTTCATTACCCGTACTATTACTTTTCCGAAGACTACAGGCGTTACGACGGAGCCTTCGAGACAGGCGTGATCATTTTTTCAAGATATCCCATCCTGCAGACCTTTCGTACGCGTTATAACCACCTGGATACCGTCCGCGCCGCGGAGAGCCTGATCGCGGCGGACATCAGCATCGGAAAACAGACGATACGGCTATTCACCACCCACCTGCAGTCCGTTCTTTTTCACAGCAAGGATTATCACAACCTGGCCATCATCCGGAATGGCGACGATAGTCTCCTGCAGGCATCCCGCTCTATTGTCAAAAAACTCAGACGCGCTTACAGTATCAGGGGCGATCAGGCCGATACCGTCAGAGCCCGGTTGGACCTCAGTTCATTTCCCGCCATCGTCTGCGGGGATTTCAACGATGTGCCCAATTCCTATACCTACTTCCGGATCCGGGGCGACCGCCAGGATGCTTTTATCCAAAAAGGATTTGGTATCGGCCGGACTTTCGCCCATATCTCGCCAACCCTGAGGATCGATTATATCTTCGCAGATCCGGTTTTTAAGGTGCTCCAATGCAGGAGATTCACACTGCCCTATTCCGATCATCACCCCGTAATAGCCGATCTTCAGCTACCTTAGTACCCCGTATAATACCCGCGGGGTACCTGTTTTTGGGGACCCGGGAACGTATTTTACCGCTATCTCACAGATATTCTCTTCGGGTTGTTGCCCGTTTCAGACGGGATCTGCTATTTTTGCGCTTGTTTTGGAGCAAATAAGGGTTCGCCTGTGCTTAACCAATTAAAAGTGAGGAGTATATAATGGCCAGTATCAGTTCGCTGAAAGTTCATAATTCATATACGCGGCAGAAAGAGATTTTTACACCGATCACACCCGGTCATGTAGGCATGTATGTGTGCGGACCAACGGTGAGCGGTGAGAGCCACCTGGGCCATGCCCGCGGTTTTATAACCTTTGACTTCATCTATCGCTATCTGCTGCACCTCGGTTATGAAGTTCGCTATGTGCGTAATATCACGGACGCAGGCCATTTCGAGGAAGAAGGCCGCGAGGCGGAGGATAAGATTACCCGCAAAGCGGTCCTGGAGAGGCTCGAACCTATGGAACTCGTCCAGAAGTATACAAACCTCTTTCATTGGGCCATGCGGGAGCTCAATAATCTTGAACCCAGCATAGAGCCTACCGCAACAGGGCATATAGTCGAAGAGATCACGATGATCGAAGAGATTATCCGGCAGGGATATGCCTATGTCATCAATGGTTCCGTGTATTTCGACGTGAAGAAATATGCATCGGAATATCCGTACGGGAAACTGAGCGGTAAGGTACTCGATGATCTGCTGGAGACGACCCGGACCCTCGAGGGTCAGGATGAGAAACGCAACCGCCAGGATTTTGCCTTGTGGAAGTTAGCGCCTCCCGAGCATATCATGCGCTGGGCGAGCCCCTGGGGCGAGGGTTTTCCCGGCTGGCATATCGAATGTTCGGCAATGAGCACCAAATACCTGGGTAAGGAATTTGATATCCATGGAGGAGGTATGGACCTGCAATTCCCCCATCACGAAAGTGAGATCGCGCAGAGTACCATTGCCAACCACCATATGCCGGCCCGGTATTGGTTGCATAACAATATGATCACCCTGAACGGGAAGAAGATGGGCAAGAGCTATGGCAACCAGATCCGTCTGACCGAGATGTTTAGCGGCGGGCACCCTCTTTTGCAACAGGCCTATTCCCCGATGACCATCCGGTTTTTTATTCTCCAGACCCACTATCGGAGTACCCTGGATTTTAGCAATGAAGCCCTGCAGGCAGCGGAGAAAGGACTGAAAAGGCTGTGGGAAGCCTACCAGGAGCTGCTAAAACTCAATTTCGATCCCGCAAAAACCCGGAATGAAGAACTGGAGAACCAGTTCTTTAAATATTGCAGGGAATTCGATGAATTCATGAGCGACGATTTCAACACGGCGAAGGTGCTGGCGAATATGTTCACCCTGGTCAACCATATCAACTCCCTGAAGACGGGGTCCCTGTCGAAAACGACCCTCTCCGCGGAATGTTTTGATTTTGCAAAACGGCAATTTAAAGACTATCTGGAGAATATATTGGGCCTGAAAGGAGAATCGAAGGCCGATAACGGTAAGTTGAACGGGGTAGTGGAATTGCTGATAGAAATCCGGAAGGACGCCAAGACAAAAAAAGATTATTCAACTTCCGATAAGATCCGGAATCAATTGCAGCAACTGGGTATCCTGTTAAAGGATGAGAAAGATGGCGGCGTCAGCTATTCTTTCGGGTAGCCCGAAGCATCTCTCTTTTATGGGGCGGCCCGGGCAGCTTCTCCACGAGGAAACCCGCCTCCTCCAGGCTTCTCCTGACGACCGTCTTGGAACAATAGGTCAGCATCAGGGCGCCGGGGGCCAACAGGCTGAAAAGCTTGTCAAAGACCGTCCTCGTCCATAGCTCCGGCTGGTCGCCGGGAGCAAAGGCATCGTAGTAGACAAGGTCGAAGATCCTTTCCGGCATATAGCTCATCCAATCCACATTTTTCTTATGGATCGTAAAACGATCGCTCAACGCGGTTTCCCGGTTCCATTCCGACGCATGCAAAAGGTCAAATACCGGCTGGTACCCAGGCTGCAGCAGCTGGCAATAGTTGAGGGAACAGGTGATCTGGCCTTCCAGGGGATAAAGTTCCATGGCTTCGTAATAGACCCCCGGACCCCTAAGTTCCCTGTCAGTGGTGGCCTTCGTCTCCACGAATGTCAGCAGGGCATTGAGGCCGGTCCCGAAACCCATTTCGAGGATATGGATGTCCCGTCCCTGCGGGCTCCATTTTTCCAGCGCATATTTCAGCCCGGATTCTATAAATACATGAAAAGACTCCCGAATGGCGCCATGCCGGGAATGGTAGAATAGTCCCCGCCCGGGGACGCCGATAGAATGTGAACCGTCTCCTGTGATGACAATTTCCCGATTCATTGGGCGGTCGTTACCACAAACCTAGCTGAAAAAAGGAATATCTTTATATGCTTTTTGTCTATGATAGTCCCCATACGCCCCATTAACCGTTCGTAAACTACTCGTAAACCCCATTCAAATATGGAGTATATCGCCCACCTTTCAAAAGACCGGAAATTGAAGAGACTCATCGATGAACAGGAACCCTTCCGGCTCCGCAAACGAAGGAATATTCATCTCCATCTGTATGGTTCCATCATGAGCCAACAGCTCTCCACCCGTGTCGCGGAAGTCATTCACAAACGGTTCCTGGCCTTATACGGAGGCAGGACCCCAACCCCCGAAAAAGTGCTGGCGACCACTCATAGTCAGCTGCGGGCCATCGGCCTGTCGGGCGCCAAGGCCCACTATGTTTTGAATGTGGCAAGATTTGCCCTGGAACACGGCCTCGATCATAAAGTCCTGACTAAGATGAGCGACGAAGAAGCGATCGCCTATCTCACCCGGATAAAAGGAGTGGGGAGGTGGACCGCCGAAATGCTCCTGATGTTCTCCCTGGGCCGGGAAGACATCTTTGCCCTGGATGACCTCGGGGTCCGCAATGCCATGATCAAACTCTATAAATTGGATGATTCCGACAAAATCAGGCTGAAAGAAGACCTCCTCCGGATCTCCGGTAAATGGAGTTCCTACCGCACTTACGCCTGTCTGCATCTTTGGCACTGGAAAGACAATAGTCCGGGGAAATGATCTTTCATCCTTATCTTTAGTGTACCGTTGGTCTTACCACACGGCCCCCATTCCCATCCAGACCTGTTCCGCTACCCTTATTTGAGAAAAAGAAAACGATTCATCGGTTTTTTTTTAAAATTTACCGATTTTGGATAGACCTTTTACCCGGAACCAGCGTATTAATTTTTAACAGACATTTTTAAAAGCGGCCAAAGGATCAAAATGACACTTTTTGCCAAAACGATCAGTAAGTATAGAATAAATAATGTTTAACCTCAAAAATTTAAAATTGTGAAAAAAGTTAAAGTGTTTTCCATGGTGTCCTTTGCGGTAGTTTTATTGGGCGGTCTGGTCATGACCGGCTGTAAAAAGGGTGATACCGGCGCTACCGGGGCCACGGGTGCAACCGGTGCCACCGGCGCCACGGGTCCCGCAGGAACCGATAGCGTACAATACTCCACCTGGGCAGCGCTTGCCATGGATTCATCGACAACCTACCAGGATTGGGAGCAGACGATCACAGCTTCGGCCATCACTCAGAGCATTCTTGATAACGGCGTCGTCCTGACTTATTTGAACGATGGGCAAGGCGATATCGTAAATGCGGATGGATATATGTCCGTAGTATTCAGCCTGAACACGATCAGCTTATTTTCCCAGGTGAACTGGACCGGGTATAATTTTCGGTATGTGGTCATCCCCGGCGCGATAGCTACGAGCAGCAGCTCATCTACCCAGACCATCAATGGCTATACGGTAGATCAACTGAAAAAGATGAGCTATGCGAACGTTTCCAAACTGTTCGCCATTCCCGGCACCGGCGCAGGGAAACAAAAGATAACGACCAACTAGGCCATTGACCATTTTCCGTCAGGTAGCCCACAGATCCGGGTTACCGGTAAGCTCAAAATGTCGATCATACAGGCAATAGAATAAGGCAATAGAATATACATCATGAAAAGAGGGTGTCTCAATTACTTTGACACCCTCTTTTTTTACGCGGGATCTTCTTTTTTCACCGGAGCCTTTCTTTGCGCGGATGTTTTTTCTTATTATTTCGCCGTAGCGACCGGCTTAACCAGCTTCAGCTCGTCGATGATATTGGATGCTCCGCCAAGTTTATCGATACACCAGAGCACATACCGGATATCGACACAGATGGTCCGGTTGTAGACCGGGTCGAACGCGATCTTATGGCTTAATGCCTCATAATTGCCGTCGAAAGCCAGGCCCACCAGTTCACCCTGTCCGTCTATGACGGGGGAACCCGAATTGCCGCCGGTGATATCATTGGTGGTAATAAAAGTCACGACGAGGTCATTTCGCGACTTGTCGATATACTGTCCGAAATCCCTCTTTTTTGCCAGCTCCACCAGCCGGGCTGGCAGATCGAATTCATAGTCTCCCGGAATATATTTCTCCAACACCCCCTTCATCGTACATGCATAATCATAATGAACCGCATCCCTCGGGCTGTAGGACTTGACATTTCCGTAGGACACACGCATGGTGAAAGTGGCGTCGGGATAGCGTATTTTTTTCGGATCCATCTGCATAATGCCTTTCAGATAGAGCCGGCCCAACTCGTTATTCTTCGCGGTAAATTGCTGGTAATACGGGAAGTACTTCCCTTGCCAGTTCTTCAGGAAAGTGCTGGCGTGTTTATAGGCGGGATCTCCCTGCAAAACGGTGGCATCCGGGTTGGCGACGAAGGCATTCCATTTCATGTCGTCGAAGAGTAAGGTACCGTTGAATACCGCGGCCGCATATTTTTCAAAGGTGTTCGGGTTGCTGAGGTCCCCATAACTGCCTTTCAGACTTTCAAAGAATCCGATGGGGAACTGGCTCCTGTCGATGTCATTATAATACATCGATGTGGTGACCGCAAGGATATGCTGATCGGAAATCCTGTTCTCTTCTTTCAGAAAGACCTTTCGGGCTTCGGACGCAGCGGCAACCGCTTTTTTGATATCACCACCGCCCTGCTTTACGAGCACGTTTTCCACCTGCTGCAGGGTAGCGGCAAAAGCCATGAGATGACACCCGAGGACGCCCTCCAGCAGATATACCCGCTGCTTGGAATAGGGACGCCATTCATCATAGGCCTTTGCCCATTCTGTAAACAGGTTCTCGAATTCGGGCTTGCCTTCTGCCCATTTCCGGAAAGCTTCCTCCTGTACTTTTTTCTGGTCGTAGATGCCGTATTTTACCAGCTGTTTGGATTCCCCGTCGTAGAATTTCCAATAATTCGCGATGCTGGCATAGCTCGGAGCCAGCTGCAGTTTTATACCCGGGTCTTTCTTCATCTCTTCGAACATATATTTAAGACGGATGTCCCGGAGTTTTACCAGGATCGGGTTGTCGATGTCGAGCTTTTGTTTGATGCCATATGAGGTCTCATAACGGTTCGTCGAACCGGGATAGCCGTAGATCATCGCAAAATCACCGTCTTTAAGACCTTTCAGCGAGACTGGAAGGGAATATTTCGGCTTCAGCGGGATATCTTCCGGAGAATAATTCGAGGGGCCGCCGTCCTTGCTCATATAGACCCGAAAAATGGAGAAATCACCGGTATGCCGCGGCCATTCCCAGTTGTCGGTATCTCCGCCGAACTTGCCCACGCTTTCGGGCGGCGCGCCGACCAGCCGGATATCATTGTACACCTGGTAGACAAATACCAGGAACTGGTTGCCTTTAAACAGCGTACTGACCTTCCCGAGGATGCTTTTTGATTCGTCGGAATAACGCTTATTAATTTCCGTTATGACGGACTGCACTTTGGCGGCCCTGTCGGCGTCATTGAGGCCTTTGACCGAGTCTTCGATCTCTTTGGTCACGTCTTCGATTTTCAGCAGGAAGTCGGCATGGAGGCCCTGTGCGGGAATTTCCTCGGCCTTGCTGTGGGCGTAGAAACCATCCCGCAGGTAGTTGTGTTCAACGGAGCTGGCGGAGGTAATAGCCGCATAGCCGCAGTGGTGGTTGGTGAAGATCAGGCCTTCATTGCTCACGATCTCTCCGGTACAGCCATTGCCGAAGATAATCACGGCATCCTTTATAGATGCCTTATTGATACTGTAAAGCTGCTCTTTGGTGAGCTTCAGCCCTTTTTTCACCATGTCTGCATAGACCTGTTCTCCCAGCAGGAGCGGCAGCCACATCCCCTCGTCGGCAAAGCCGCGGAGCAGGGTGATGGATAGGAACAGGGTTAAAAAGAGCTGTTTGGAAAGCAATCTTGCGGAGCGGGATCTGCCTGTCATAAATATAATTTTTGCAGTAGCAAACCTACTGCAAAAATTAATAGACTACCCCGGAAATGCGGCTTCTTTTCCCGGTTAAATTCTTAGTTCAATTCCTTTACTTCCACGTCTTCCACCAGGCGGGTATTGGTGTTGACTTCAAAAACCTGTGACGTGTTGTCGCCGTAATTCGTGATCGTGAAAACAAGTTTATCCGCATCTGTCCCTTCCAGTTTGAATTTCTTGTCAAACTTCTTATCGGTAAAAGAACCCTGGAAGATCAGCGTGCCTTCTGCATCCTGTACCTTCACAGAGAAGCGGGCGCCTGTATTGTTGTCGTAAATGACATTGAACAGACGCTCTCCGTCCGGGGCGCCGAGATACTTCACTTCGGCCGTTTTATCCCCTTCGCCGCCCGGTTGCTGATGACCGGCGTCGGCGCGGGTTGTCAGGCTGGTAACCAGCAGGATTGCCGATACAAAGGCAACATTTAAAAATCTTTTAGTTTTTGTGTTGATAGTTTGCATTTTCATAAAAGTTCTTTTTAATTTGTTAACAATTCTCTATACGCCTAATTCACCTTTCTGATGGCGATATCTTCCACGTAACGGGTATTCACATTGATCGCAAAACTTTGGGACAGATCGGCATCCTTGAAATTCCTGATGACGAACGTGAGTTTGCTTTTATCGGAGGTGGGGAACTTGAAGTTTTTCTCAAAGCTCTTTTCGGTATACACACGCTGGAAAAGCTGTGCATTGTCCTGGTCCAATACGATCACACTGAATTTTTTTCCTTCTGGATTTTTAAAGGCCACGTTGAAGGATACCATCCCATCCTGTGTGCCCAGGTATCTGACAACGGCATCCTTGCTTCTCCCGGATGGTTCGTCGCCGGCCGATTGAGCCTGCGCAGCAATGACGCCTGCAAGAAACAGAATGCCTAGAAAGAACTTACTTGTCACAGAGATAATACGCCGCTTCATATAAATGGTTTTTAATGACTGAATAACTGTTTGAATATGGCGGACAATCGTTTGGAATTGAATGGATAATCGTTTGGAATTAGGCCGGACAACCATTTTGAAAATGACAGGACAACCGCGTGGAAGGCAGCAATAGGGATGGCAAAGACTGGCAGTGATGTTTTAGCAGTAATGTTTTATATGACTGGAGCAATCCCGGTGGCGGGCAATCCGGCAAGCTGGAAAACAATCGTGGAATAAAGAACCCTGGCAGGTTCTTCCCTTATTTTATAAATGCAAATATATGAATTTTTTCAGGCAGATCTCATCAAAAAAATGAAGTTTATGTTAATTCTAAAATATACAATTAATCGTAATATTTAAAATGCGCTGGCAGTGGCCGTAGGATCGGGCCTGCCATGTCCCCCCTCCTCGTTGAGTGCCTTCCAGAGCTTGTCTTTTAACTCCTGGAGGCCTAGTTGCTGGATAGAAGAGATGAAAACATGCGGGATATGAGGAGGCAGTTCCCCTGCGATCGCCTGCCGGAGATCTTCATCCAGCATATCGCTCTTACTGATAGCGATGACGAATTGTTTATGCAGGAGTTCCGGATTGTATTTTTCCAGTTCATGGACCAGGATATTGAACTCTTCCCGGTGATCGCTGCTGTCCGCCGGAATCAGGAAGAGCAGGACCGGATTGCGTTCGATATGACGAAGGAAGCGGTGTCCGAGCCCCTTGCCTTCTGCCGCCCCTTCAATGATCCCGGGCAGATCGGCAACACAAAAGGATTTGCCGTCGCGGTAAGCGACCATGCCCAACTGTGGGGTCAGGGTGGTAAACGCATAGTCCGCGATCTTGGGTTTGGCAGCTGTGATCACAGAAAGGAGAGTGGACTTGCCCGCATTGGGGAAACCGACCAGCCCCACATCCGCCAAAACTTTTAATTCCAGCACCTTCCAACCTTCCACGCCCGCTTCTCCGGGTTGTGCATGCTCAGGGGCCTGGTTGGTAGGCGTGGCAAAATGAGAATTCCCCAGACCCCCTCTCCCTCCCTTGATCCAGACGACCTCTTGCCCATCTTCCAGGATCTCGGCTTCCTTGACGCCGGTCTCGTCGTCTTTGGCCAGAGTTCCCAGGGGAACATCGATAATGATGTCTTTTCCAAAACGGCCGGTGCAATTGTTCCCGCTGCCGCCTTCACCGTCTTCCGCCAGTACATTTTTATAGTACCGCAGGTGCAGCAAGGTCCAGAGATTCTTATTTCCCCGCAGGATGATATGCGCTCCCCTTCCCCCGTCCCCGCCATCCGGACCGGCCATACCGTTGAATTTGGTACGCATGAAATGTTTGCTGCCGGCTCCGCCGTGCCCGCTCCTGCAAAATATCCTGATCTGGTCTACAAAGTTTGATTTCTCCACACACGGTTATTGAGCGGCGAAGTTACGAACAGAATTCGTTAATCGGGAGCATTCGTCCCCGAAGGCGCTAGTTCGTCTTCTTCCACGGTTTATAAAGGGGTGCCCCGGTCTGCGCGATGCCCGGGTAGCCGGCAGGTAATTCCCGCAAAGGATCGCAAGGCTGCCAACCCTCCTGCATCTCCCGGGGTAGCGACTGGTAAAGCGCCGTTCCGGCAGTCTTCCAGTCCAGCATCTCCTCGCTGACCTCGCGGATGATCCGTCCGGGATTGCCGGCCACCAGGCTCCTGGCGGGAATTTTTTCACCGGCCTTTACAAAACTCAACGCGCCGATGATACACTCATCCCCCAGTTCTACCTCGTCCATGATGACACTGTTCATGCCTACCAGGCAGTTCCGGCCGATACAGGCGCCATGAACCACGGCGCCGTGACCAATATGCGCGCCTTCTTTCAGCAACACTGCAACACCGGGGAACATATGGATCGTACAGTTTTCCTGGATATTACAACCATCTTCCACGATGATCCTCCCCCAGTCTCCACGCAAGGCGGCGCCGGGACCGACATAGACATTCCTTCCGATGATCACCTGTCCTGTGACAGTAGCCTGGGGATGGATAAAAGATGATTCGTGGACAACGGGAATGACACCTTTGAATGAATAAATCATAAGCCAATGAATAAAACAGATTACAGGTTGGATGCCCCTTACCGGCTGCATGTTACTCCCCCTTGAAAACCGGTGCTCTCTTTTCGAGAAAGGCAGCCACCCCCTCCCTGAAATCATCGGTATGAGAGGCGGCATACTGAAGACGATCCTCTTCCTGCAATTGCTGTTCGAACGAATTCGTGAAAGAGGCATTCAGGGCGCGTTTGGTATAGGCAAGACTCTTTGTGGGCATCCCGGCAAGCGTCTTTGCGATTTTCATCGTCTCTACCCCGAAGATCTCATCGGGGTAGACCTTATACAGCAGACCCCAACGCTCTGCCTCGGCTGCACTGAGCTTATCGCCTAACATCATCAGCGCGGAAGCCTTCTGCCAACCGATCAACCGGGGCAGCAGGAAAGTGCCTCCACTGTCCGGGATGAGACCGATCCTGGAAAATGCCTGGATGAACACCGAAGACGAAGCCGCCAGGATCACGTCGCAACAAAGGGCGATATTCGCCCCGGCTCCCGCCGCCACTCCATTTACGGCCGCGATAACCGGTTTGGGTAAAGCGCGGATCCGGGTGACGATCGGGTTGTAATGCTCGTGAAGAATGCTGACCATCCCCGGTCCCTCTGGGTCGGTAATCTCCGAGAGATCCTGCCCGGCGCTAAACCCTTTCCCCGCACCTGTTATATAGACGGCCCGTACTGCCGGCGAGGCGGCGCACTCATCAAGAAGACGCTGAAGCGACAGCGCCATTTCCCGGTTAAAGGAATTGAGCCTCTCTGGACGGTTCAGCGTCAGGATGGCGATATCGTTTTCTATGGAGAATAATATGGAAGACATGTCGCTGTTTCGGATTTAAAGATCAACGGCCTGTAAGGTCAATGACAGATGAGATGAATCGTTTTTCAAATTAATGACATCTAAAGTCAATGACATTTAAAATAATCAAAAGGCTCCTGGCAGGTCCGGCATTGATAAAGTGCCTTGCAGGGCGTGGAACCGAACCGGCTGATAAGCCGGGTATCATAAGAGTTGCATCTCGGACAAGGGATCGCCTCTTCTTCGTGGAATGCCCGGGTATGGCAGACGGGTTGACCGGGAAGCGGGGGTGCGATACCAAAAGCCTTTAACTTGTCCTTTCCTTTTTCCGAGATCCAGTCCGTCGTCCAGGCCGGCGAAAGTTCAGTCCTGACCTGCACATTCCCATAACCCGCCTTTCGCAGGGTATTGTACACATCGAGTATGATCGCTTCCAGGGCAGGGCATCCGCTGTAGGTCGGCGTCAGCGCCACGACAACCGAATCCGTCTCCGTTTCGATCTTTCTGATGATACCCAGATCGATGACGGACAATACCGGGATTTCTGGGTCGCAGACCGTTTCCAGCAGACCCCGCACCTCTTTCTCAATAATCCGGTAATCCATATCCTGATGTTTTACAACCTTACCATTCGCAACCGGGGTAGGCCCGCTGCAGGAATTGCATCTCTGCCAGCAGATATCCAAGATGCTCCGTATGCTGACCTTCCTTGCCTCCCGCCCTGCTCCGTGTCATTATCGCCGAACCCGTGTGTGCAGAACCATTGCTTGTCCCGTCTTCCGGGGGAAATAGACCGGCCCTCGCCAACGTTTCAAGGATCGTGTCCTCCCAGGGCAACCTGCAGGAGGAGAGATCGGCCCCATATCCTTCCGCCAGCAGTTCCTGTTCGTAGGGGGCCGCAACGAATAACTCACCTGTAAACAGCCATAGGTCTTCCAGGGCATGCCTCATACGGCGATGGCTCTCCGCCGTTCCGTCCCCCAGCCGGATCACCCATTCGCTGCTCCACCTCAGATGATAGGCCACTTCCTTGATCGATTTTTCCGCGATGGCAGCCACCTGTTGATCGTCACGCTGCTTCAATCGGTCATAGAGGAGGAACTGGAAGGCGCTGAAAAGAAATTGTCTCAGGACGGTCTTCCCCCAGTCACCATTGGGCTGCTCCACCAACAGACAGTTTTTATAATCCCGGCTGTCACGAAAGTAAGCCAGTGTATCCTCGGAAACCTCGCCGCTGACCTTCACACCCGGCAAAACCTTTTCCTTCATCCCCCTTTCCCTGTTGACAAGCCGGGCCGCATATTGATACAGGTTTCTCGCCTGGCCGATCAGGTCGAGCGATATATTTGAGAGGGCGATATCCTGTTCCAGGATCGGCCCATGCCCCGTCCATTCGCTGTTCCGATGTCCCAGGATCAGGGAATCGTCGGCCAGGTGCAGCAAATAGTGGATATGTTGATCTCTCCGCATCGGGTAACGATTACATATTTTTCAATTCATCCGGCAGCACATAAAAAGTCGGATGCCGGTAAATTTTGTCATTGGCGGGATCATAGAGGGCCCCCGCTTCATCCGGATCGGAGGCATGAAGATGCCTGCTTTCAACGACCCAGATGCTCACCCCTTCCATGCGGCGGGTATATACATCGCGCGCATTTTCGATGGCCATCCGGGCATCTGCAGCATGCAGGCTGCCGGCATGTTTGTGGTCCAGTCCCTGCCTGCTTCGGATAAACACTTCCCAAAGAGGCCAGCTTCCCGCCCGGGGGGAAGGATTGTTTGAGGAGAGCTCATTTTCAGGATTCATGATTTTTCGGAATTTTCTTTGACAGAAGAGATTCGTTTGTTTTGCAAACGCAGTTCATGGGCGGTCGCCGCTTCCCTCACCCAGGCGCCTTCTTCATGCGCCCGCACCCTGGCGGCCATCCTCTCCCGGTTGCAAGGCCCATTCCCGTTTATCACGTTGCGAAACTCTTCCCAGTCGATCGGGCCGAAATCATACTGGCCGGTTTGTTCGTTCCAAACCAGGTCGGGATCGGGCAGGGTCATCCCCAGTATTTTCACCTGCTCAGCGCAGACATTGACAAAGCGCTGCCGCAGCTCGTCATTCGTAAAGCGTTTGATCTTCCATCGCATGCTCTGCCCGGTATGGGGAGAGGCATCGTCGGAGGGGCCGAACATCATGATAGAAGGCCACCACCAGCGGTTGATGGCATCCTGGCACATCCTCTTCTGCGCGGCGCTGCCCCGGCTGAGGGTCAGCAGGATCTCGAAACCCTGTCGCTGATGGAAGCTCTCTTCCTTGCAAATCCTCACCATCGCCCTGGAATAGGGACCATAGGAACTCCTGCAAAGAGGAACCTGGTTCATAATGGCGGCTCCGTCGACCAGCCAGCCGATGACCCCGATATCCGCCCAGGTCAGGGTGGGGTAATTGAATATGGAAGAATATTTGGCCTTGCCGGTATGCAACTGGTCGATCATCTCGTCCCTCGAAATACCCAGGGTCTCGGCCGCGGCATAGAGATACAGCCCATGACCCGCCTCATCCTGCACCTTTGCGATCAGCGTCACTTTTCTCCGAAGGGAAGGCGCCCGCGTAATCCAGTTGCCCTCCGGCAGCATACCGACGATCTCGCTATGCGCATGCTGCGAGATCTGCCGGATTAGCATCCTGCGATAGGCATCGGGCATCCAGTCCCGCGGTTCTATACGGATCTCCCGGTCGATACGATCCTGGAAACCCTTCTCCGGTTCCTGTATGGATAAAGAATCGTTCATGGCAAGGCAATGGGTTTGCAGCCAAAGGTACATTTTTCCACCCAAAAACTAACGACTGTTAGCTATTTGTTGTCGAAATCCACTACCACTCTCGCGGTCCGCGGGTGTGACTGGCAGGTGAGAACAAAGCCGGCCGCCAGCTCATCGGCTTCAAGGGCATAGTTAGTTTCCATATACACTTCACCTTCGGTTACCCGTGCCCGACAGGTGCAGCAGACGCCCCCTTTGCAGGCATAGGGGAGGTCGATTCCTTCCAGCAGCGCCGCATCGAGTATCGGCGCGCCCTCATAAGGCAGGTCGAATTCGACACTATTGCCGTCGAGCCGGATCACGACACGACCCGACTTTCCGGCAGGGTCTTTTTTCCCGGGCGAAACGGATGAGGATACTCCCCCGGGCTCACCGGCCATTCCCGGCGTATGGAACAGCTCAAAATGGATTTTTTTCGGATCGAATCCTTGCTGGTTTTCCAGCCAGTCTCTTACGCCAAAGATCATTTCTTTGGGCCCGCAGAGAAAGATTTCGTCCATTTCAGAAAAGGATATCAGCTTCCCGTCCATCTCCCGGCATTTCTCGGGGCCAATCCTGCCGCGTCCTACAGGAGTGTCTGTCTTCTCCCGGCTCAGGATATGGTGGAGGGTGAAGCGATCCATATAACGGTCTTTAAGGGCTTCCAACTGTTCCCTGAAGATGATGGAGCCCCGGCTCCGGCTACCGTAAACCAAGGTGAATTCGCTCCGGACTTCCGTCGCCAGCGTAGTCCTGATGATCGAAAGCAGGGGAGTAATACCGCTTCCTGCGGCAAACGCCAGGTATTTTTTGTCCCGCCGCGGATCCAGTTCCGTATAGAATTTTCCGGAAGGCGGCAGCACATCGAGCAGATCGCCGGGTTGCAGCCTGTCATTGGCATAGACGGAAAACCGGCCATTCGCGACCCTTTTCACCGCCACTCTCAACTCGTTATCAAGCGGACTGCTGCAGATCGAATAGGAACGCCTGATATCCTCTCCTTCCAGGGTAGCCCTTAATGTGACGTTCTGACCCTGCCGGAAGCGGAATCTCTCTGCCAGGGCAGGGGGAATGATAAAAGAGAGGGAAACACAGTCGGCAGTCTCCCGACGGATATCTTTGATTGCCAGTTGATAGAAATGTGATGCCATTTTTTAGACTTATTGAAGCGATGGGCCTGCCGGGGGTCTCCTGCCGGGGGCTTATTTCTCAATCCTGGTTCACTGCCCCATACTTGTTCAACCCCTATATCCCCAATTCTTACATCTTCAGATCCTGCTTCTTCAGGCCCTCGATCAGGAAAGTGACCATATTGCCCTCCAGCACTTCGGCGCTGATACTTTTTCGCGAGCGTTGCCAGGAGTCGATTCCGCTGACGGCTGATAGTATGGTAAGAACGGCTACATAAGGCTCGATATTCTTCATTTCTCCTCTTTGAATGCCTTGCTCGATGATATCGGCCAGACGCTTCCGGTAACTCCTGCGCTGGTTCAGGAAATTTGACAGGTAAGGTTCCGGCAGATGCCGCCATTCATGATCGGAGATATATACATACTCATATTGATCGAGCATCATCCGAATATGCAGGCGGATAATGGTTTCCATCTTTTTTAGCGTGGGCTGACTGCTGGCCTCCACGACCTCGAGATGAGAGATGAATTCGTTGGCCACCTTAAAGCAGATGGCCTGCAGGATCTCCGATTTTGACTGGATATGATTATACAGGCTGGCTGCCTCGACCCCTACATGCTCCGCCAGATCCCGCATCGATGCGGCGCCAAAACCTTTCTCGCGGAAAAGCTTCGAGGCTTTTTCCAGGATCACTTCTTTTTTTGTGCTGTTTTTTTTGCTTTGAATCTTTGCCATAATCCGCCGCAAATATAAAAAACTAACATTTGTTAGCCTTTTATTATTTAAAAAACCACGCGGACGCTTTATTGCCTGCAAAAATTCGTATAGATTTGCACGGCAATAAAAAACCAATTTATGTCAATAATCGTTTTGGGGACAATGGCTTATGACGCTATCGAGACGCCTTTTGGAAAAACCAACAGGATCGTCGGCGGATCGGCGACCTATGTGGCCTATGCCGCCAGCAACTTCGTAAAGCCCATCAAGCAGTTGTCCATCGTGGGAAACGATTTTTCCGGCGAAGAAATGAAAGACCTTGAAAGCCGTGGTGTGGAACTGGAAGGGGTCGAAATCGTCAAGGATAAGAAATCTTTTTTCTGGAGCGGCAAATATCATATGGATATGAACAGCCGGGACACACTGGTTACAGACCTGAACGTGCTGCTGGATTTTAACCCGGTGGTACCGGCCAGCTATCAGGGCAGCGAATTCCTGATGCTCGGCAACGTGTCCCCCAACCTCCAGTTAAGCGTCATCGAACAGTTGACGACCCGCCCCAGGCTGATCGTGCTCGACACGATGAACTACTGGATGGAATCCGCACTTTCCGACCTGGAGAAAGTACTGAAAAGGGTAGATGTGCTGATGGTCAATGACAGCGAAGCCCGCCAGCTGAGCGGCCAGTTCTCGTTGGTAAAAGCAGCCAAAGAGATCCTGAAGATGGGCCCCAAATACCTGATCATAAAAAAAGGGGAACATGGGGCGCTCCTTTTCCACGGAGACCAGGTCTTCTCCGCACCGGCCCTGCCCCTGGAAGAAGTCTTCGATCCTACCGGCGCCGGCGACACCTTCGCGGGCGGGTTTATCGGCCATCTCGCCCATACAAGAGATCTGTCTTTCGACAATATGAAGACCGCTATCATCGTTGGCTCGGCACTGGCTTCCTTCTGCGTGGAGAAATTCGGACCCACCCGCTTGAAAGAGATCAGGAGAGGAGATATCGACGCACGCATACGCCAGTTCGTGGATCTCGTCAGCTTCGAGATAAAACTGGTCTGATTACAAAAGAATAATTTGGAGAAAAAGTTTTAATTGCTATTTTTGGGCCCGCTTTAGAAAAGGAAGCGGAAAAAGACAGCAGGAAATGAACGCAATCATGAAAAATACAAAGCAAATCAAGAAGCAGTCCTCGCAGCGGGAAGGAGTTTGATTGTTTTGTATACCAAGATAATAAGAGCCTTCCCAAAGCGGGGAGGCTTTTTTGTTTGAATCATTCTATTTATTCATTTATAAAAACAAAAAGTATCCGCCCTTCATCCGGCGGCGGATAGTGGAGGACAAAAAAATGAAAGTCGCAGTCGTAGGCGCCACCGGCCTGGTTGGCACAAAAATGTTACAGGTGTTGGCGGAAAGGAATTTCCCCGTATCGGAACTGATTCCCGTCGCATCGGAAAGATCCATCGGGAAGGAAGTCGAATTCAAAGGCAGGAAATATAAGATCGTAAGCGCAGCCGACGCGATTGCAGCAAAGCCGGCAGTAGCCTTGTTTTCTGCGGGTGGCAGCACCTCCACGGAACTGGCGCCCCAATTCGCGGCGGCAGGGATTACGGTCATCGACAATTCTTCGGCGTGGAGGATGGATCCTTCGAAGAAGCTGGTCGTCCCGGAGATCAACGCGGATGCACTGACTGCCGCCGATAAGATAATTGCCAACCCCAACTGCTCGACGATACAGATGGTAGTGGCCCTGAACCCCCTCCACAAAGCATACGGGATAACAAGGATCGTCGTATCTACCTACCAGAGCGTAACGGGAACGGGTGTGAAAGCGGTCAACCAGCTGATGAACGAACGCAAGGGCGTTGAAGGTGAGATGGCCTATAAATACCCGATCGACCTGAACGTGATCCCCCAGATCGATGTGTTTCTCGGAAACGGCTATACGAAGGAAGAGATGAAGATGGTGAACGAGACCAAAAAGATCATGCGCGATGAATCGATCCGGGTTACGGCTACCACGGTACGCATTCCAGTTGTGGGCGGCCACAGCGAATCTGTCAATGTCGAATTCGAAAAAGATTTCGACCTGGCCGAAGTGCGGTCCCTGCTCAGCAAGGCCCCGGGCGTAGTCGTGGTCGACGATCCCGGCGCCCAGCAGTATCCCATGCCAAAAGATGCCCATGAGAAGGATGAGGTATTCGTGGGAAGGCTGCGCAGGGATGAAACGCAACCCAATACCCTGAATATGTGGATCGTTAGCGACAACTTACGGAAAGGCGCGGCCACCAATGCGGTGCAGATAGCCGAGTACCTGCAGAAGAAAGGGCTTTTGTAGTGAATAGTGAGTGGTGATTGGTGAATAGTGAGTGGTCAGTAGTGAGTAGTGAGTGGGGTGAAGACGTGACGAATGGAGTCGTAAGGCGCTAAGTGAGCACAAAGAGTAATGAATGATGGGTGGTCAGTGATGACTGGTTCGTTTAATGCAATAAGCATTATAAACGTCTATTCAACACTCACTACTGACTATCCCAGATGCGGTTGATGAACAGGAGCAGGGGCTGCAGCGCTTCAAATGCTTCCAACGTGGTTTTTACCAGGTCTTTGCCACCCAGTTCGGAGTCGGTCAGCGGCTTCATGGCCAGCCAGCTTTTCAGTTTCAGATACTCGGCGGCAGGGTTGTCTTTTTCAAATCCCTGCGGCACCTTGCTCAGGCTGATATCTTCTCCCCTGTAGAGGTCGCCATAGACGGACTTGAATTTCTTCCCGCCGACGATTTTTTTTAATTCGTCGAAGCCGTAGTCGATTTCCTGGCGGATCTGTTTTGTTTCCGCGGGCATGGGCATCCAGACCCCGCCGCCGACAAAGCTTTCGCCGGGCTGACAGTGGAAGTAATAGCCTGCGAAAACGGACTTCTTTCCACCCCGGTTGATGCTGGCGCCGAAATTATTCTTATAAGGGGATTTGTCTTTTGAAAAACGGACGTCCCGGTTGATCCGAAATAGGCAATCCTTGGCTTTCAGCGCTCCGATGGTAGGATCTTTTTTGGAATGCCGGTCTATAAGGGTCTGTATGAAATTTCCAAAATCCTGTTTGGCGCTATCATACTCGCCGCGATGGCTGTCGAACCAGGTCTTATCGTTGTTCTTCGTAAGGTTTTTCAGGAACTTGATCGTGCTGGTCTGCAACATAACGGTAAAATTTCGATGCCGGAAAAGGAAGGCTTCGGATAAAGAAGACTTCGGATAAAAATTTGGACAATGAATCCGTCGCGAAAATACGACAAATGAGAAACCGGAGCCTTGCAAGCGGGAGAAAAAGGGACGCCATCCTGGACAAGGAAGCGATCCCCGGGGAGGGCGACCATCAGGGAGGAAGGGGCCATGAGAAAAAGGGCCCCTTCCTCAGAGGGAAAGGAGACTACCACCGTAAATGAAAAGGAACCGGCATACACCGGTTCCTTTATAAAGGTAAGGGCCCCTTTTTTGAAAAAGGCCGGGATAGGCTCTATTTAATCCGTCCCCAGTTTTCGCCGCTCTTGATACGATACATCGTCATCTCGCTGACCTTGTACTTCTCGGCGAGTTTCTTGATGGTTAATTGGCGGTTTTTGCTGGAGAGGGTCTTCTTGATGGTCTTCACCTGTGTCGCAGTCAGCTTAAGACCCACCGTACGGTTGGCCTGCACTTTTTTGTAGGCGATTTTGGCAGGGCTTTTCTGCTGGTGTTCGATCATTTCTTCAAGCGTGGCCCATTTTAGATTCCTGGCCGCATTGTCCAGTTTGTTGTGATTCACATGAATCACGTATTTGTGTTTCGGAGAGGCTTTGGGATGAAATAAGCGCGCGATCTCCCGGTGGATGTACAATGTGCCGTTGTTACCGGGTCGATGCAGGTTCAGTGTCTTGTAGCCGGTAGTAAGAGAACCGTTAAGCAGTTTGCCATCGGTTAACACATCTTCTGAGTAACTGGCTACCCTACCCATAGAAGAAAGTGCGTACTTTTTTCGGAGTTGTTTCCAGCCGGGAAACTGCAGTGGTTTCCACGTTTCACTGGTGAGTTTTCTAATCATTGCCTACAATTTTACTAAAGTTACGGAAAAGATTTTCGAATTACCAGTAACGTAAGAAAATTTTCTTATATGTTTAGAAGGCTCATAAACTCCTCTTCGGTTAAAATTTTGATCGAAGGGATCTTTTTTGCTTTTTCCAGTTTCGACCCTGCGTCTTCGCCCACCACCAGGTAATTGAGTTTGCTGCTAACCCCCGATAGTAAGGCCCCCCCGTTCTTTTCGACGATTTCCTCCGCATCGGATCTTTTCAGCCTGGTCAAAGTTCCCGTAAACAAGAACGTTTGCCCATCCAGGTTGCCTCCCGCAGGTTGGCTGGACCTGTTAGATTGGAGTATCAGACCCAGGGAAGCCAGCTTTTCCAGCATATGCACATTATCCGGGTTGTGGAAGAACTGGTACACGCTGCCGGCTACCTTGGGGCCTACATCTTCCAGATCCTGCAATTTTTCCAGGGAATACTCCTTGAAATCGAATAAGTGGTCAACGGATGCCGCCAGTACCTTGGCCGTCGTCTCCCCGACATAACGGATCCCCAGGGCGAAGATGAGCCGGTGAAGGGGTTGTTGCTTGGAAGCTTCGATAGCGGTCCGGAGATTGGTGACACTCTTCTCTCCAAAACCTTCCAGCTCCCGGATCTTGTCAAAAGGGAGGTGATAGATGCCGGGTATATCCTTTAGATATCCCAGGTCGAAGAATTTTCGGGTATTCGCATCGCCAAAGCTGCGGATGTCCATGGCATCCTTGCTGGCGAAATGAATGATACGCTCCACGACCTGTGCAGGACAATTGATATTGACACAGCGCCATACCGCTTCTTCTTCCGGCTTCACCAGCTTGTCATGGCAAACGGGACAATGGGTCGGGAACCGGATCTCCTCTTCCTTGCCGGTACGAAGCTCCGTCAGGGGCTTTACAATATAAGGGATCACGTCCCCTGCCCGTTCTACCAGCACCGTGTCCCCGATTTTAAGGTCTTTCTCCCGTACGACTTCTTCGTTGAACAGGGACACCGAGCTCACAGAGACCCCGCTGATGGGTACGGGGTCGATCTTGGCTACGGGTGTGACGCTACCGGTTCTTCCCACCTGGAACTCCACTTTACGAAGGACGCTGGTCGCCTGGCGTGCCTTGAACTTAAAGGCGATGGCCCAGCGGGGATGGTGTGTGGTCATGCCCATCTTATCCTGCAAGCCGATATCGTTTACCTTAACCACCATCCCGTCGATCTCATAGGGCAGTTCGTCCCTTTTTGCCTCGAACAGCTGGCAATACGCTATAACGGCCTGTATACCCTGTAAAACCTTTTTTTCCTTTTGCGGACTGCGGAACCCCAGCTCCCAAAGCAGTTTCAGAGAGCCGGCATGGGTCTCCAGCTCCTTTGGAAGCGATTTGCCCTCCAATAGGGCATAGTAGCTGATGTGGTATAAAAAGGCCTCGAGATTCCGGCGCCCGACCTCGCTGGGGTCTTTTATACGCAAGGAGCCGGCGGCAGCATTCCGCGGGTTGGCCAGCGGAGGGATGTTTTGTTCAGCCAGTTGCTGATTGTATTTTGCAAAATTATTCTTGTTCATAAGGATCTCCCCGCGGATCTCTATCTGGCGGATACCATAGGCTGAAAATTTTGCCGAGAGGGGCACCGACCGGATCTGACGGATATTGTTCGTGATCTCATCGCCGGCCACCCCATCGCCACGGGTGACACCCCGTAACAACCGGTCGTTCTCATAAATCAGGGAGATACTGGCGCCGTCGAATTTCGGCTCGACGCAATACTCCGGTTCGGCAAGACCCGTTAGTTCTCTTGCCTTCCGGTCCCAGTCCAGGAGATCATCGGCATTATAGGAATTCTCCAGGGAGAGCATGGGAACGAGGTGCTGGACGGTCGGAAAGTCTTTCGTAAGGCCCTTGGCGACCCGTTGGGTCGGAGAGTCTTCTGTGACCCATTCGGGGTGTGCCGCTTCGATCGCCTCCAGTTGTTTGTAAAGAGAATCATATTCAAAGTCGGATAGCAGCGGATCGTTCAGGATCTGGTACCTGTATTCATGGAAACGGAGAACATCCCGCAAGGCTTCGATGCCGCCCGCTTTTTTTAGCAGGATGTCCCCGGTAAGAGGGGCGCCCCCGGAAAACAAAGAGCCGGACAATTTCTGCAGGCGTTGGGTCTGGTCGGAAGAATACATAAATGGTTTTTGATGCCGTAAAAATAAGCCAATCGAACCTCTTTCTACTGCACTTCCTTCTGGTGGTCGATGATGAATTGTATGATCTCCTCCAGGGGATGGTCGATGCGGCTGATGGCATCATTGATATCGTCCCGGCTTACCTGTGCAGCAAAAGAAGGAGTCTTCAATTTCTTCAGGATGCCCTTTACGTCCATCCCCTCGTACCGGGAGGGGCGGATCAGGGCAGCGGCATGGATAAAACCGGATAGCTCGTCAAAAGTATAGATCATCCTGTCCATCGCATTCTCCGGTTCGACGCCGAAGTGACGGGGACCATGTGCCGCGATGCAATGGATGACTTCGGGGTCGATATTCATCTCTTCCAGTTTTTCAATAATGACCCGGCAGTGTGAGTCGGGGTGTTTTTCCCAATCGGCATCATGCAGGAGACCAGCCAGTTCCCATTTCAACGCCGTCTGTTCGTCGGCCCCCTCTTTTTCCAGCGCCCAGGCTTTCATCACCGCGCCGACCTGGCGCATATGCAGCCGCAACCGCTCGTTGGGCACCCATTCAGTAAGCAGGCATAACGCATCGGAAATGGGTAGCAGGCGGCCCTTGTTGTCCGGATGACCGAACTCGCTTCGTCCGAGGTGGAGAGGGGATGGCATAAAATAATTGTTTGAGGCAATTTACTTCCCTTTATCGGCACTTCCCGGCCAAAACGTCAATCGCCCTGAGGCTCTTTTTTTGGGTTCTGCTCCTTCGCGTCTTGTTCCCTTTGCTCTAAAAGGGACCATGTTCGACAGCGACATAAATTATCGGGCAAAATATTTATTGAAAACCAACCAGTTGCAAAGGTGTCTTCAAAAATAGTCCTCTTTTTTCTTGGAACTGTTCCTCTCTTCATCCTACCTTTGCGGTCCATTTTAAAAGTGAACCGATGGTTCGCAGAAGCAAACCGCAGGTTCGCTGGCCGAAGGCCCCATCGTTTAGCCATTTTGCATCGAATGGCTGAATGATGAAAAAGATATTCGGTGCAAAACAATTTAGTGTCGCTGGGATAGCAGCGGCTTCATGTAAAAACAAAAGACAATGAGCAAATTACATTTCACCACAAAACATGCGAATGAGGCTACCGTTCAGCGCGACTGGTATGTTGTCGACGGTACTAATCAAACCGTAGGTCGCATGTGTGCCAGGATCGCAGCGGTACTGCGAGGCAAGAATAAGGCTTATTATACCCCCCACGTGGATTGCGGCGACTTTGTCGTCGTGATCAATGCCGACAAGGTCATCTTCACGGGCAATAAGCTGGAAGACAAGATCTATATCAACTTCTCAGGCTACCCGGGCGGTAAAAAGGAAGAGGCGGCTAAAAACCTCCTGAAACGCCGTCCCGATGCGGTGATCGAAAGGGCCGTAAAAGGCATGCTGCCGAAGAATCGTCTCGGCCGCAAGATGTACAAGAAATTATTTGTGTATGCCGGTGCACAGCATCCGCACACCGCACAGCAACCTAAAACATTCAACTTCTAATTTTTCTGATAATGGAAAAGCAAAAAAATGCAGTTGGTCGTCGTAAGCAGGCGGTTACCCGCGTGTTCCTCAGCAAGGGGGACGGCAAAATCACGATAAATGGCAAAAGCTATAAGGACTATTTCTCCCTGGTATATCTCCAGAACCAGGTCGAACTTCCTCTGAAGACCGTTGAACTCCTGGATAAGTATGATGTGAAGATCAATGCTGCAGGTGGTGGAATCAAAGGACAGGCAGAAGCCGCTAAGCTCGGTATCGCAAGAGCCCTGCTCGAAGTGAATCCTGAACTTCGCCCCGCCCTGAAGGCCGCAGGCGTACTCCGGCGCGATCCCAGATCCGTCGAGCGTAAGAAACCGGGTCGTAAGAAAGCAAGAAGAAGCTACCAGTTCAGCAAACGATAATTGTAAACTCGAATACTCATACAATATTTCCGGCTGCCTTCGTCGACCAATAGGCGGAGGACAGCCGGAAACTCAAAAAAAATACAATGGAAAACAACACTTCATTGCAACAGCAACTCCTCGAAGCAGGTGTTCACTTTGGTCACCTGCGTAAGAAGTGGAACCCCAAAATGCTGCCTTATATCTTCGCGGAGAAAAAAGGCATCCATATCATCGATCTGAACAAGACCACCGAAAGCCTGCAGGAGGCTGCCGCTGCGTTGAAACAGATCGCCAAGAGCGGGAAAAAGGTCATGTTCGTCGGCACGAAAAAACAAGCGAAAGAAATCATCACGGATTGCGCCCGGAAGGTGAATATGCCTTTCGTCACCGAACGCTGGCTGGGTGGTATGCTCACCAATTTCAATACCGTTCGCAAGAGCGTGAAGAAAATGCAGAGCATCGACAAAATGCTGACCGACGGCACTTTCGACAGCATCACAAAAAAAGAACGACTGACACTGGCCCGCGACAAGGACAAGATGGAAAAAGTACTCGGAGGTATCGCCCAACTGGGTCGTGTCCCCGCAGCGCTCTTTATCGTGGACATCGGGCATGAGCACATCGCCCTGGCCGAAGCAAAACGCCTCGGTGTCATGACCTTTGGCATGGTGGATACCAACTGCGATCCCAATAAAGTAGACTTCGCCATTCCCGCGAACGACGACGCTACCAAATCCATCGCGATCATCGCCAACTATGTAACCGCCGCTATCGCAGAAGGCCTCGCCGAAAGACAGGCTGCCAAAGATGACGACGTTGAAGACGTGACTTCCGATGAGAACGAGAAAAAAGCTGCCCGTCTGCAGGCGGAAGCAGAATCGGAAGCCGCCCGCGCACGTGGCGAAAAGGTTAAAGGCAGCAGCCAGCCAAAGCGCAGGATTGCCAATTCCGGACCTCGCCGCCCGGGCGGTGGAGGACCTCGCTAATATTCAGACAGGATCCTATTACCAACCATTCAAATAAACTGATATGTCAACTGCAACGATAACAGCAGCCGATATTAATAAATTGCGCCAATCGACCGGTGCCGGCATGATGGACTGCCGCAAAGCCCTCGTGGAAAGTGATGGCGATTTCGAAAAGGCCATCGACTACCTGCGTAAAAAAGGCCAGAAAGTGGCTGCCCTGCGTAGTGATCGCGAAGCAAAAGAAGGCGTCATCATCGCCAGTACAGCCGCCGACAACAAAGTCGGTTATATCATCACCTTGGCTTGCGAGACGGATTTCGTCGCCAAGAACGCCGATTTTGTGGCGTTTGCGCAGGGAATCATGGACATCGCCGTTAAAAACGATATCAAGTCCCTCGACGGGCTCCTTGCTGCAAAGTTGGATGGAGTCTCCGTGTCCGATAAGATCAATGACCAGGTAGCCAGGATCGGTGAAAAGATCCAGCTGGCCCGTTTCGAAAGGATCGAAGCCGACGGCGTAGCTGCTTATATTCATGGCGCATATCGCATGGGCGTGCTGGTGGGGCTTACAAAAAACACGGCCCCCATACTGAGCGCAGGCAGAGACCTGGCCATGCAGATCGCCGCGATGAATCCCGTCGCCGTGGATGCGGATTCCGTTCCCGCCGAAGTGGTGGCCAGGGAAAAAGCGATCGTCACCGAGCAGATCAAGAACGATCCGAAAATGGCCGGCAAACCCGATCAGATGATCGAAAAGATCGCCATCGGCAAGTTGAATGCCTTTTTTAAAGAGAACACGCTGGCTGCACAGCCCTTTGTAAAAGATGGCTCCAAGACCGTGGAGGAATACCTGAAAAGCGTAGACCCCACTGTCAAAGTCACGCAGTTCAAGCGGGTTCAGCTGGGATAAGGCCGGCAGACGGCTCGGCGAAGATCCGTAATAATCGGACAGAGATCAGCATAAAGAACCTACTATAGAAGGAGAGAAAAAACTCTCCTTTTTTTATGCCCGTATAAGAGGTTAGCTGAAAAAAATCCTTTCTTTGCACTGCAAACAATAATGAGAAATTATAACTTTCCATATGCACCCCAGATATAAACGTATTTTGCTCAAATTGTCCGGTGAAGCACTGATGGGTGATAAAAGCTTTGGGTTCGACAACGAGGTCATTGCACAATATGCAAGAGATATAAAAAGCATAGTCGACCTGGGCACCCAGGTCGCCATTGTAATCGGCGGCGGAAATATCTACCGGGGGATGAATGAAGCGGAAACGGGTATCGAAAGGGCGCATGGCGACTATATGGGCATGCTGGCGACCGTTATAAACGGAATGGCGATGCAGGCAGGTCTGGAAAAGATCGGCGTCTACACACGGCTGCAAAGCGCCATCAAAATGGAGCAGATTGCGGAGCCCTATATCCGGCGGCGGGCCATCCGCCATGTCGAAAAAGGGAGGGTCGTCATTTTCGGGGCGGGTACCGGAAATCCCTATTTTACAACCGACACCGCAGGCTCTCTGAGGGCCATTGAAATCAGCGCGGAAGTTATCCTGAAGGGCACCCGGGTGGATGGTATTTATACGGCCGATCCGGAGAAAGATCCCCACGCACAGAAATTCCAGACCATCACTTTCCAGGAGTGCATCTCGAAAAATCTCCGCGTCATGGATATGACCGCTTTTACTCTATGCATGGAGAATCAACTGCCTATCATCGTCTTCGATATGAATAAACCCGGAAACCTTTTAAAGGTCGTCAAGGGCGAAGAAGTCGGAACATTGGTAAGTGACTGATATACAAGAGATTCAAAAAAACATCTTTAATAACTTGCATATCCGCAGGAAGCATAGTATTTTTCCGGTCTGAAAAACCACCTCAGTTGGTGGTTTTTTTATAGTTGAGCGCTGTTCATATCCCCTGAAAGCCATTTATGATTTTCCAACCCGGAGGACCATATACTTAAGTTTGGGTAATATATTCCGAACCATTATGAACACCTTACCGTTAATACTGGCTTTTCAATTAACCCTCGGCCTCCCCGAAATCATCGTCTGCCAAATAGGGGCGCTCGTCTTAGGGTTTACCATACATTTTTTTTGGAGATCCAGGAAGTCCCTGAAAATGGAAGTTCCCGACGAACAAACCGGTATCAGCGAAAATGATAACTGGAAGCTCAAGTATTACAATGACATGGACATGCAGGAACGGCTGCAGCAGCAACTCCGGGAACGGGTGGCGCAACTTCAGGAGAATGAACAGATCATGAACATCGAACTGGAAGAAGTACGCAACCAGTTGGAAGAAGCCGAATACCGCCACCCCGTGGTTGAAAAGAGACAGGCGGAAGAACCTGTGGCCGTCGCCCAAAGCCAATTGACAGCCGAGCCTGCGGCGGAATACCTGGAGCAACTGAAATCAGCACAGGAGAACCTGTTCGAACACAACAACAATATTCACCGGTTGCTTGACCAGATAGCGGCCCTGCAGGAATCTGAAAGCAAATACCAGGCCCTCCAGAAAATAAATGAGCAACTGAACGAACAGCTGAAAGAGACGAGCCGATCCCTTGCAGATAAAGAGAGCGAGGTCAAACATGCACGCCAGCAGCAGAAGCTCGCGGAAGAGATAACCGCCCGCCTCGACAAAGCATACGAAGAATACAATATACTACAGGGTAAGCTGCAGAAGCTGGACGGTTACCTCGGCCAATCCAATAAGAAAAGCGCCGAATACGAAGAACTGCAGGACTCCTATTTCAAGCTCACCAAAGAGTTCGACGAGATGAAACTGCGCCTGATTTCTCTGCGCGACGAAAATCAACGCCTGAGCCGCATTTTGGCGGATACAGAAGACAAGTTGCGCGAAGCCAATTTCCAGCGTCAGCAATTTCAAAAGCGAGCCGCCTTCCTCGAAGAACTTAATAATGACCTGCAACAGGTTTCTGAGCATAATAAGAAACTCGAAGGCCAGCTCCGCCGCATCAGCGAGATGGAAACCTTACTGGCAAAAGCCACTAAGGGAAAGTAAGCCGCCCATCCGTTTCTTTTTGCTAATTTTGGAGTCTGAATGCCAAATCATGACTCCAACAGAAAAGAATCCGGCGACGACGAATCCGACAGCAACGAATCTTCCGGGATCGACCCCGATAGCCGCAAACCCGGCAGCCACAAGCCCGATAGCGGCCATCCGGAAAGAGTATAAGAGACAGTCACTTTCCGAACAAGACATCCTTTCTGATCCCATCGGACAGTTTGAAAAATGGTGGAACGAGGCCCTGCAGTCACAGATTGACGAAGTAAATGCCATGACGCTTTCCACGGCGTCGGCGGCCGGAGAACCCGATGCCAGGATCGTCCTGCTAAAAGGATTCGATAAGACAGGCTTCACGTTTTTTACAAACTATAATAGCGCCAAGGGACACGAGCTCCTCGAAAATCCGCATGCCTGCCTGGTCTTTTTCTGGAAAGAGCTGGAGCGGCAGATAAGAATAAAAGGCCCCGTGGAAAAACTAGAGCCGCGGGAAAGCGACGACTATTTTAGCAGCAGGCCCGCAGGTAGCCGGATAGGTGCCTGGAGCTCACCCCAAAGCCAGCTCATAGAAAGCAGGGAATGGCTGGAACAACAGGAGAAGGAAAGGCTGGAAGAGTTCAGGGGAAAAGAGATCCTTCGGCCCCCTCATTGGGGCGGGTACCGCCTGACCCCCCATACCATAGAATTCTGGCAGGGAAGACCAAACCGCCTTCATGACAGGATCCTCTATACGATCGGCGGGAAAGGCGACTGGAAAATCGGGCGACTGGCGCCGTGATGGTGGGTAGTGAGTAGTCAGTAGTCAGTGGTGAGTAGTCAGTGGTGAGACCGTCGTAAGACGGTCAATCGAGACCGATGAAGAGACCTTGAGATCGAGATAAATCGACGAAACTCGGGATCTACGGGGGCAAATGAAAGGCATCGTGGGCGGGATAATAGTCGGCGGTAAGTGCCGTTGGAGTGATAAACAGACAATAAAACGGGAGTCGCCGGTAATGAACGATAAATGACGGTAATAAGAAGCCTTAAATGTAAGCAGTCAGTCGGGAACGGGGAGTAAGCATCTATTAAGCCTAAAACTTTAATAAAGCTACTCACCATTCACCACTGACCACTCACAAGTTATCAGACGATCTGCGATCAGCAACCCTTGGCCATCGGCCAGCGCTATTTCGCGTCCTTCTTCGCCGCGTCTTTCTTGGGAGCAGCCTTTTTAACAGGATTCGCAGGACGGCTCTTTCCAAAAGACCCCTTGAATATTTTTCCTTTCTTGGTTTTTTTATCACCTCTTCCCATAAAATGTTTTTTTATTGTATTCTTATCAAATAAAAAGCTCCGACACCTGTGCCCGGCGTCAGAGCTTATAAGCTTTACCGGGCCCGTCAAAAAAAGCCTGATAAAACAAGAGGCATTCCTTGCAGGGATGCAGCACTATAATTTCGCAGACAATTCTTTTCCTGCTTTGAACTTGGCTACTTTTTTAGCTTTGATCTTGATAACGGCACCGGTCTGAGGATTACGCCCGTTGCGCGCAGCTCTCTTCGAAACAGAAAAAGTACCGAAACCTACGAGGGTAACTTTACCGCCGCCTTTCAAAGTCTTGGTAACTGCTTCAACAAAAGAATCCAGGGAAGTATTTGCCTGAGTTTTTGTAATGCCAGCATCGTCGGCAATCTTTGTGATTAATTCAGCTTTGTTCATAGTGTAATTTTTTAATTAATTAGCAGCAACAAATATACCCGCTTTTTGAATCCGACAAAATTTTTTTAACACTTTTCACAATTTGTACAAAAGGCCTATAAACCGCATTGGGAAAGGATTAGAACAAAATCAAAATATCCGGGATGCGATGAATGAGAGAATGCTGTCTCGTGAAATGCAGGCCAGCTGAGGGTTTGAAGCTTTGCATGCTGAAATCCTTGCCAGTGAAGGATTTGAAAGGAAGTTAATTTTAATTCAATAAACTTTTTTAATTCTTTTCCACAATTAGTGCACAGGTCGAAAATGGCATATCCTGGGCGATAGCCGGGCGGAGCACGGCGTTCCCCCCATCTATTCCGTCTCCACCAATTCCATCACCGTATGGAAAGTGATACATTTGTCGCCCCATTTATTCGCCGTTTCCTGTCTGAACAGGGAGGCGAAGCCTTCGTTGTAGAGGCGGTATCTTTCTGTATCCGTGGTGAAGAACTGGATCGTAAAACCGGGGCCGTCCGTGTCATCCTGTTCCAGCAGGCGATACATTTTAAAGTCGTCGAAGAATCCCGTGGCCAGCATGGCGGGGATCTGTTTGTCCAGTTGCCAGACCAGCCACTCTTCAAGGATGCTCCAATCTATTTTTATACTCGTATTATAAGCGATCATCGTTTGTCTTTTGTAACCTGTTTCATGCTTCGCCTTCCTTCGCAGAATAGCGTCTCCCGTTGAACAGTTCTCCTGCGATTTTGTTCTCAACACCCTCTTATCACCTGTCGCGGTCTGTCTTTTGTCGCTCCGTGATGGACTGTATCATCCGGAAACTGAGAAGACCCAACAACAGGAGTACCACTGCCAGGACCAGCCAGAGCCAACCGCCTGAGGTCTTTTTTTGCTCAGTGGGCGGCTTTTCCAAAAGGACGATCCTTTCCGGAAGTCCCGCCGTCATTACCTGCGGATTGGCCATAAGGCTGTCATCTGCGGCGGTAAGATCATAGTCCGGGCTGAGGGCGCTGCTGTTGCCAGTCAGCAAGGTATAGCTATTCCCCGCCTGAAGATAAGCGAGCAGGTATTGGTTTAACTGGTAGCTTTCCGCCTCCCGTATCGTCAACGGGGGGTTGTCTCCATTGTCGATGTCTATCAGCAGTTGACTGGTCTTGACGGAGGGAATCCGGAAAGTACCGTTGGAAGGTGAGAGTTCTATTTCCGCCACTCTTCTTCCGTCGGCCATATTGCCCGCATAGACCCAGGCTTTCCTTTTATAAAATACGGGTCCCCGTATATGCAGCACTACCTGGTCGATAAAATAAGATGCGTCATAATGCAATCCGATATAGGAGTGTTTGTCCGCGCTGTCCCGTTGAACAATGGCAGGGTCGGGAATCGATAGATATTTCCCATTGACGGAATTGCTTGTGTAGATGCCGGCCCCGAGGATTTTTATAGGAAGCTTGCCCCTGTCTTCGATCTTCATCCGGAAGAAACGATAACGCGACGGCGGGAAGGAGATCGATTGTACATGGTATTCCCGGGTATTGCTATTAGCCTCTTCCAAAGCGATGGATTCCCGGATCACATACCAGTGATTCCGGTCATCACTCCCGCTCAACGTGGCTTTTCGGTCGGCACTGTAATTGCTGACTTGCAGCAACAGGGATCCTATCAGCGTATCTGCCTTATTGCCGACAACCAGTTCGGTCGTGCTATCCTCCCGCTTTGCATTGAAAAGAACGGGAAACGGCTGGAAAGTCTGCGAAGAGAACAGCGGGAGATCGGATTTCAGCACATAGGGGACATACTTGCCGTCTCCGCCGGCGATACGTATATCCGACCGATCCTCTTTGCAGGTGGCGAGCAGCCGGGGAGCCAGGGTAATCTTATAAAAGCCGTCTTTGCCGGCCTGTCCTAAAACAGCATGATAAAGGAAGGGTTCCTGCCCCTGGCTGCGCGCTATCGACAAAATCACCGCGATGCCACCACCCGCTTTCCTCAGGGAATCTTTTATAGAGGGGATATTCATTATTTTTTTATTCATTTTTCTTTTCACCGTCCTCCGCGATAAGGATCTTTCTGAGCCGCTGATACATGAAGGACACGACCAGCAGCAATACGCCCAGGCAAAAGAACGCAGCGATCTTTCCCGTCACGGGAATATCGCGGATATCGAAGAGGAATAATTTTAGCAATGTAATGGAGAACAGGCTCAAAGAGATGATGCGAAGAGGCCTGAATTTGTTGCGCATGCCGGCCCACATAAAACCGAATGAGCAAAGCCCCCACAAAACCGGCAGGCCGGCCTTTATATAGACCTGTTGTATATAGGCGAATGAAAGCCGCGGGCTATGGAAAAGCTGGTTGACAATGAGCTGGATCTCCGCGCTGAGAAAAATCACGGTTACGGCGCAGGACAACCAGGTCACGAAAGGCAAAGAGGCTCCCAAACTCATTTTCCCATTTCTTATCCATCCGGTCAGCCGGACAATCATCCCGGCGACCAGCAGGGCCCCTGCCCAATGAGCCATGAAATGAACGGAATAGAGGCCGGATGACAATATGGTTGTCTGGATCTTATAGACATCGGAAATAAATAACAGGTAAAGAACGATGTTGTACACCAATAGCCAGGAGCCGTATCGCATGTCAGGGAACCAATTCCACTGACTGGCCGCATAGGAGATAATCGTGGACCAGCCCAATACATACAATAAGAGATAGAGTTCGGCCAGGCTGGTATGGGGATGATAATAGCTGAACTGGTGATGGATCTCCAGGATGCCGCCTCCAAACATCAGGAAAATTCCGATGACGATCGTAGCATAACGAGCCATCCTGATACCGTTTCCAGGGCCTTCTTTTTTCCGGTTAACACCCTGTAGCCTGAACAAAGCATAACAGCACAGGGCTGCATACAGGGTTGTCATCAGACCCTTATTGAATACGACCGGCAGGAGGACAGATACGGAGCCGTAGACATTTTCCCAATCCATAAACAGGCTTATGAGCATGGCCGACCATACGAGCAGGCAGGCGGCTCCGAGGATCCGGATTCCGGATTTTGTAAACAACCAATACAGGACCACCGATTCGGAAGCCCAGAAGAGGGTTATATAATGACCGTTCAACTGAATCGGGGCCGTAAGCGAAATAAAGCTCAAGGTGATACCGATGAGCAGGTAGAGAATATTGGTATCCACTTTTTTCTTGCGGAACAGAAAATAAGAAGCCGCCAGGTTGAACAAAGCCATAGAAGCACTGAACAGCCCGAGCCGGCCATCTTCATGAAGTTGTTTCAGCAGGTAGAGCCCCGCAGCGGAATAGACACAGGTATTCGCCAGCAGGATGCCGAAATCGGAAGCGATAAAACGCTTATTTCCCCGTACCGTATGCGCGATATTGATGGCAAAGAAAAGCACATAAAATAGCGTGGCGAACAATAGCCCGTCCCGGTAGACCTTGAGTGCCACCGGATCGCCGAGAGTAAACAACCAGGATGAAAAAAGCAGGATGGTAAAGACAAAAGCCAGCAGGTTGAGGAGCCGCCACGCTTTAAAATATGCGATCACCAGCAAACCGGTATTCAGGATCAGCAGGTAGAGGAACAGGGAGATATAATCCCCACTCCCGTTGCTGGCCATAAAAGGAGATGCAAAACCTCCGACCAGTGCGATGACCGCCAGCTCCTGCCGCTCATACAGCAGGGATAGCAGGACGGCAAACCCGGTGATGACAAGCATGATGATAAAAGCCACTAGCTGCCCGAACAACGCATATTGATGGAAAGCCAGCGCGACACTGAAATAAAGGATGGCCAATCCCCCGCCTACCAGTACCGAGCTGAAAGCCTTGTAGCTATTTCGCATCCGGTGGGCCAGCGCGATCAGGATACCCCCGCAAAGCAAGCCGATACCTACCCGCCCGATGGGACCGATCCAGTCGTTGTCGATGGCATATTTTACAAAGAACCCGATCGCGAGTACCAGGATGGCGATACCGATCTTCGAGACGAGATTTTCGCCGATAAATTTTTCGAGATCCGGATGGCGCTCAAAAAACCCGGGTTCGGAATGGGCATTCTGCAAAACGGGTGGAACGGGGACAGACTGCTGACCCGAACCGATCTTCATCAATGGATCACCTGTCTCGCCGGATCTTACAGCTGCCGGAGATTCCACCAGAGATTTCGCCGGAGACTGCGTTGGAGCTTGTGCCGGAGAGTGTTTCGGGGATTGTTCCCCGGGAGTCACGACGGTCTTTTCCTCCTTTTCCTTCGTCTCCATTTTTGTCTCCATTCCCCGAACGAACCGGTCGAGTTGCGCCTGTAGACGGCGGATCTCTTCTTCCAGGTTTGTGATGCGATCCCCGACCCTCTTCCGCAAAGAGAGGATCACCCCGAGGATGATAAAAAAGAGTAAAATGATGATCGCATCCATGACAGGCTATCTTTGTGAAAGATAAAGATAGAAGGCGAAATCGGCAAGTACAAGAGAAATGGGAGGGAGTTAGGGCGCATAGCCCGGATTCAGCCAGGGAAAGCCGGTCATGGCAACCCCAAACCCGGGTCATCGTGAGCCCAAACCGGGGTCATGGCAGGTTCAATTCGAGGTAGACGGGACAATGGTCGCTCTGCTTTACATCCGGGTAGATATCCGCCCCGGTCAAATTCTTTTGAAGGGTGTCCGTCACGTTTATATAATCGATCCTCCATCCCTTGTTCTGCTGTCTAACGGTGGGAAACCTTTGGCTCCACCAACTGTAACGGTGCGGTTCGGGATGGAATTGCCGGAATGCATCGATCCACCCGGCAGCCAGGAGCCGATCCATCCAGGCCCTTTCCGGCGGTAAAAAGCCCGATGAATTTTTATTGCCTTTCGGATCATGGATATCTATTTCCCGGTGGGCGATATTATAGTCTCCGCAGAGGATCAGCCGGGGATGCTCCTGTTTCAGCTTTTCGAGGTAGAGAAAGAATTCCTCCAGCCAGTGATATTTGAACGCTTGTCTTTCCTCGCCGGAACTGCCGGACGGAAAGTAAGCATTGATCAGCCTGAGGGGACCGAAATCCAGCTGGATCACCCTTCCCTCGTCGTCGCTTACCTGGTGGCCCGTTCCATATTCTACATGATCGGGGGTGATCTTTGTAAAGACCGCGACCCCGCTATAACCTTTTTTTTGGGCAGAGAACCAATAGTCCCGGAAGCCCAGATTGGTAAACTGCCTGTGGTCGACATTGTCCTTGTGAGCCTTTGTCTCCTGGAGACAAATGATATCAGCGGGGTTGGTCTTCAGCCATTCCATAAGACCCTTGTTCATGGCAGACCTTATGCCATTAACATTATAACTGACGATACGAAGTGAAGACATACCTTAGTTTGCATTAAATTTGAAGCGCTGCAATTTACAATTTGTCAATAGACCAGCCTTGTTAATATGGAAAAAACAGACAGGATTATCCCGGCAAAAGAGCCTATCTACCTGGAAGGACCGCGGAGCCGCAGATATGAGTTGGGCTTTGCCTGGCAGGTATTCACCGAGTTCATCAAAGGATTCCGGACCCTTCATTTTGCAGGCCCCTGCATCACGGTTTTCGGCTCCGCCCGTTTCAAGGAAGACCATCCGGACTATCAATATGCGCGGGAATTTGGCGGCCTGATTGCCGGGATGGGCATGACTACCATGACAGGAGGTGGTCCGGGCATCATGGAAGCTGCCAACCGGGGCGCCTTTGAGCAGGGGGGGGCTTCGGTCGGTTGCAATATCAAGCTTCCCTTTGAACAGCAGCCCAACCCTTATGTGCAGACGTCCATCACCTTCGATCACTTTTTTGTGAGAAAGACGATGATGATAAAATACTCCTATGCATTTATCATCATGCCGGGAGGATTTGGGACGATGGACGAGTTCTTCGAGACGCTGACGATGGTACAAACCAAGACCTTATTGCAGTTTCCGATCGTATTGTTCGGCAAGGAATACTACCGGGAACTCTGGGAATATATGGAATACATGGCGCAGCAGGGGACGATCTCGAAAGAGGATCTTTCCCTGGTCATGCTTACCGACAGCACCCGTGAGGCCATGGAACACATCATGACCTTTATAAATAAGAATTACAAGGCCCGTCCCCGAAAGAGACTTTGGTGGTTGTTCGAAAAAAAAGCCAGGATTCCGTCCTCGAAATGATTAGGATTCCTGCATATCCGCTATGCGCGCAATATGCTGTTTATCGTCGCCGGCATCCAGTTGCTCGGCCTGTTCGGTATAAAAGCCGCCGAAGGCCCCGAAAGAACGCTCACCGTCGGCATCGTCGTTTTTATTGCACTGGTATTTGCCGGCCTGGGCTTATGGACAAAGAAGAAGCCCTATGCAGCCATTCTGACGGCCCTGATCTTTTACGGCGCCCTGCTGATCCTGGACGCGGTCTTTGAGCCGGCCAGCCTATTTAGTGGCCTCCTGCTAAAGATCGGGATCATCGTCGCTCTGATATCAGGCCTTCGCAATGCGAAAGAAGGAGAGGACTTGAAAAAGACATTCGGCCAGGACCAGTAATAGGCCGGTAGCTTCGAAATAACGGCATCAATGCATATGATTAGCTTTGTACGAATCGCCTGTTAGCCATATCGCATCGGCGCTGTAATTAATTACCGCAATGGCGACAGCATGGGATAGCAGCTTGCGTTCGCCGGGTGACAACTTATGTATCTAGCTAATTTTGCGGTAAAATAAGACCTCCTGCGACATCGCGTCCGGCGCAAGCTTCGGCAGACGATAAAGACATTCCAAAGCATAACAGCTGGGTGGAATATCCGGTAACGTGCTGCAGGCAGCTGCACGTCATGTACTTATCGGAAGAACTAAAACAATCCTCGATAGCCATTCAAAGGTCATCCATATCTTGATTACGTCTGCGCCGAGACGATATGGCTATTCCGGCGCGGCTTCAACACAGATGAAGCTGGCTATTCCGGCGCACCTTAAAACTCTGAACCTAAGGAGATTCTAAAAGTCTTTAAAAAATCTAACTCTTCTTATTAGTCGGGATCACGACTCCCAGGCTCAATATCATTTCATAAGTCCCGAACGACTGCTTGGCCTTCCCCTCGTACACATTCACCCCTGAATAACGGGCATAATCCAGTTTGTTGGAATATTCCAGGTAGACATGCCTGAAGAAAGTAGCGCGAAGAGATCCTTCGGCGCCTGTATTCCAGCCTCCGAATTGAAAGCCCTGGTGATTGGCTTCACCGAACAGGCTGTTTTGCGTATGTGGGATGACGGGACCTACGCCGAATTTGCCGAGGAAATCCAGTTTCACCTTTTCATCATGAGTGTGCAGGATATGCATTTTTTTCGTGACATTGAAAAGCAGGAAGTTCGCGCCGTTGTTGAGGAAATAATAAAAACCGTTGTTTGCATTAAAGACGACCATGGAATCTACCTGGCGATGGTTCAACTCGCCCTTGATATGCATGTTCTGATCGGACATGATATATTTGGTGTGATCAAAATTGATCTCAAAGCCCCATCCTCTTTTATCGTCCAGGAGAAAACCCAGCCGGTAATTGTATTGAGGGATGCTGAGGGCTTCCTGGAACAAGCCCTCGTTCCAGCCTTTATGATCATGCGCGGAGACATTGGAAAAGGTATAGTTGTTACCCAGGGAGGGCTGGGATACGTGGAGGCTGCTGCGGGTGTACCACTCGCCGTTATAACCCCAGGAGGCATAGACTTCCTTGATAAAATGTTTCTTTTTCTTGGGAGGCTGGGTCTGTGAAAAGCCCCTGAAAGAGAGGGCAGCAGCCATAAAGGTCAGTAAAAGCGCCGGAACACGGAATCCTGTCATTTTTTTACTCATAACTATCAGAGGTGCAAATACATGTGAATAAACCCGTTTGCGGGTGCGAAATTAGCCAAAAACAGCCACAATCACACCGGTTAACAACTGATTACCAAATTGGTTCACGGCCTTTCCAAGCCCCATCCGGTGTCAAACGTCATATTCCAAAACCGGCCGGAGCCATCTCTCTACTTCTTCGAGCGGCATCTTCTTTCGGGCGGCATAGTCCACTACCTGGTCTTTCTCTATTTTTCCGACCCCGAAATATTTGCTTTCCGGGTGGGCGAAATACCAGCCGCTGACTGAGGAGGCGGGATACATCGCCAGCGATTCCGTCAGGATGATACCGGTATGGGTGGTCGCATCGAGCAGGTCGAACAGCTTCCTTTTCTCCGTATGATCCGGGCAGGCGGGATACCCGGGTGCGGGGCGGATGCCCATATACTGTTCCTGGATAAGCTGTTCATTGGTCAGGTGTTCGTCCGTCACATAGCCCCAATATTCCTTTCTCACCTTTTCATGCAGCAACTCTGTAAAAGCCTCGGCCAGGCGGTCAGCGAGCGCCTGCAGGATGATCTTGTTATAATCGTCGTAGGCCGCCTCGAATCGTTTGATATGGGGTTCGATCCCTTCGATGGTGACGGCAAAGGCGCCGATATAATCGGTTTCTCCAGGTTCCCCGGGCTGGCTGGCCGGCTTGACAAAGTCCGCAAGGGAGAGGTTCGGCTGGCCCGGCGCTTTTTTTATTTGCTGACGCAGGCATTCGAGGCGCACTTCTCTCGCTGAACCCGCTTGCACGGTGAGGGTGTCTTTTCCGTCAGAATTGGCGGGCCAGAAGCCGATCACGCCTCTTGCCTTCAGCCAGTTTTCTTTTACGATCTGCGCGAGCAGTGCTTGGGCGTCGTTGTAAAGCCGGGTGGCTTCAACGCCCACTTTTTCATCGGTCAGGATCTGCGGAAATTTTCCATGCAGCTCCCAGGCGATAAAAAACGGCCCCCAGTCGATATAAGGTACGATGGCGGCAAGATCATAGCCGTCGAAGGCTTTGGTGCCGGTAAACGACGGGGTCACCGGTTTAAAATGTTCCCAGTCGATGACCGTTTTGTTCGCTTGCGCTTTTGGAAAAGACAGGTATTGTTTGGAGGACTTCTTGTTGCTGAAATCCTCCTTGAGCTTTGTGTATTCTTTCCGGATGGTCGCTAAAAATTCCGGTTTCTGTTCTTTGTTTAGCAGGGAACCGGCCACCGTCACGCTGCGGGAGGCGTCCAGCACGTGCACGACACCGTGGTCGAATTCCGGGGCGATCTTTACAGCCGTATGCATACGGGACGTCGTGGCGCCTCCGATCAGCAGCGGAACGCCGAAATCCAGCCTTTTCATTTCGCGGGCGACGTGTACCATTTCATCCAGGGAGGGGGTGATCAGGCCGCTGAGCCCGATGATCGCCACCTTCTCTTTTTTGGCTGTGTCCAGGATCCTGTCGGCGGATACCATCACGCCCAGGTCGATGATATCATATCCGTTACAACCCAGTACCACTCCGACGATATTTTTTCCGATATCATGCACATCTCCTTTCACGGTGGCGAGCAGGATTTTAGCCGCGCCGGCTCCTTCTTCGTTTTTCGTACCCGATTTTTCGTGCGCCAGGCGGCGTTCTTCTTTTTCGGCTTCTATATAGGGGGTCAGCACGGCAACCGATTTTTTCATGACGCGCGCACTCTTTACGACCTGGGGCAGGAACATCTTGCCGCTGCCGAAAAGATCGCCGACTACATTCATCCCGGCCATCAGTGGCCCTTCTATGACGTCCAGGGGCTTCGGATATTTTTGTCGCGCTTCTTCCGTATCGGCGTCGATATATTCGGTGATGCCGTTGACGAGGGCATGTTTGAGGCGTTCCTCTACATCTTTCTTGCGCCAGGCCTCATCTTTTACTTCCACCTTATCCTTGGCCTTCACCGTTTCGGCAAAGGCAAGCAGTTTGTCGGTCGCATCGGCATGGCGGTTCAGGATTACATCTTCGCAGAGATCTCTCAGGACGGGTTCTATCTCATCGTATACCACCAGCTGACCGGCATTGACGATACCCATGTCCATGCCGGCTTTGATCGCATAGTAAAGGAATACGCTGTGCATAGCCTCACGCACGGTCTCATTGCCGCGGAAAGAGAAGGACATATTGCTGACGCCACCGCTGATCTTCGTGAGCGGCATTTTTTGCTTGATCTCTTTGATGGCTTCGATGAAATCTACCGCATAGTTGTTGTGTTCTTCGATACCCGTTGCGATGGCGAATATATTCGGGTCGAAGATGATGTCCTGCGGATCGAAGCCCACTTGTTCCGTCAGTATTTTATAGGCTCTCCAGCTGATATCCACCTTTTTCCGGAGGGTGTCCGCCTGGCCGTTCTCGTCGAATGCCATGACGATCACCGCTGCGCCATAACTCTTGCAGATGATGGCCTGTTCGATAAATTTCTCCTCTCCTTCCTTCATGGAGATGGAGTTCACTATGCATTTGCCCTGCACGCATTTAAGACCCGCTTCTATGATAGAGAACTTCGAAGAATCGATCATGACCGGGATCTTCGCGATATCGGGTTCGGCCTGGAGCAGGTTGAGATAGGTCTGCATGGCTTTCTCTCCGTCGAGCAGCGCATCGTCCATGTTGACGTCCAATACCTGGGCCCCGTTCTCCACTTGCTGTCTGGCTACGCTCAGGGCTTCTTCATATTTGTTGTCGCGGATAAGACGGGCGAACTTCTTGGAACCCGTCACATTGGTGCGTTCCCCTACGTTCACGAAATTCGTTTCCGGGCGGATCACCAGCGGCTCGAGACCCGATAACCGGAGAAAAGGCTTGATGATAGTTGTTCCTGACATCGTTACGGTATCTATTTAAATTTCATTACATCTTCTTATAAACACGTCTCCTATAAGTATCTTCTCATCACTCAAGTATCCACTCTCCAATACACCCACTCTCCACCTAACGACTCTTCATCCCACTCACCACTCACCACTCACCACTCACCACTCACAATGGCGCCAGCTCCGTTTCGACGACGGGCAGCTGTCTTGGCCTGATCTTCTTCACTTGTTCCGCAATATGACGGATATGATCGGGTGTGGTCCCGCAACAGCCCCCTACGATATTTACAAAGCCTTCCTCGGCCCATTCCTCGATAAAGTGGGCGGTCTGCTCGGGCTGTTCGTCATATTCTCCCATCGCATTCGGCAACCCGGCGTTGGGATAGGCGGAGGTATAACAGGCAGCGATCTGGCTAAGCTCTTCTATATGGGAGCGCATTTCGACGGCGCCAAGCGCGCAGTTCAGGCCGATGCTGAGCGGCCGGGCATGCATCACCGAAACATAGAAGGCTTCCAGGGTCTGACCGCTCAGCGTGCGGCCGCTGGCATCGGTAATGGTCCCGCTGATCAGGATGGGTAATTCCTTTTGCTTCGAATCCCGGAAATATTTTTTGATGGCAAAGATGGCTGCCTTGGCATTGAGCGTATCGAATATCGTCTCGATCAGCAGCAGGTCCACCCCGCCATCGACAAGGCCCTTTACCTGTTCGTAATAGGCCGCGGAGACTTCATCGAAGCTGACTGCGCGGAAGCCCGGGTTATTCACGTCGGGAGAAAGAGAAAGCGTCTTACTCATGGGGCCGATCGCGCCCGCTACAAAACGGGGCTTTTCAGGGTTGCGCGCCGTATAGTCTCCCGCTGCCTTCCCGGCAATCTTCGCGGCCGCTACATTCAGCTCATATGACAGGGCCTCCATATGATAGTCGGCCATGCTGATCGCCTGCGAATTAAAAGTATTGGTCTCGATGATATCGGCGCCCGCTTCCAGGTATTCGCGGTGTATCCCTTCGATGATGGCAGGCTGCGTGAGACATAACAGGTCGTTATTGCCTTTCACATCGGTAGGCCAATCTTTAAACCTGTCTCCGCGATAATCTTTTTCTTCGAGCTTGTGTCTTTGAATCATGGTCCCCATGGCCCCGTCGATGATCAGTATGCGTTCTTTCAGGCAATCCTGGATAGTCTTCATATCTTCTCCTTTTTCCCATCATTGCATGGGACGTTTCGTGAATAGATAAAAATACAATCGGCAAGCCGACAGCCTTAAACCTGTTAACGTAATCCGATAAAATGTTGCTGAATACTGTCTTACGAGGGAAATAACCGGCTGGTAGGTATTGTGGGATTATTTCAGTCGTTTATTAGTTCAGTTTTTCCTTTCACTTCATCGAAGCGTTAGAACCGGCAGGCTGAACAATAAACAAATCCGCCTGCCCGAGCACCGCAAATATACGAGGAAATCACGAAACTACCAATGGCCGGTGCCGGACGCCCGTTTGAGGTGCTTTATTTCCCGGACATATAGTTTTCTACGGGGAGCCGGTTGGTGATGGAACGGGCCAGCGTCATTTCGTCGGCATACTCCAGTTCGCCGCCAAACGCGATGCCACGCGCGATCGTAGTGATCCGGGCAGGTATTCCGGCAGCCTGCAGTTTTTTCTGGATATAATAGATGGTGGTATCACCCTGTATATTGGGGTTCAGGGCAAAGATCAGTTCCTGGATCTTTTCTTTCTGCACACGTGCGATCAGGGGTTCTATCGTCAATTGGTCGGGACCGATGCCGTCAAGGGGAGAAATGATACCCCCGAGGACATGATAGGTTCCGCTATACTGTTGGGTATTTTCTACGGCGATGACGTCCCGGACATTTTCTACGATACAGATCAGGTCCTGCTTGCGCATGGAATTGGAACAGATCGAGCAGATATCACCATCGGCCACATTGTAACAACGTTGACAAAATTTGATCTCCGTCCTCATCTTGATAAGGGTCTCGCCGAACCCCTGTACAAAGGAAGGCTCCTGTTTCAGGAGATGCAATACCAGGCGGAGCGCGGTCTTCTTCCCGATCCCCGGCAGCTTGGCAAATTCATTGACGGCATTCTCCAGTAAGACGGATGAAAATTGCATGCGGCAAAGATAAGAAATAGCGCCGACCTTGGGGAGAACGCTTCGATACGGGATCATGATACGGGATCATATCCTCTACAGCGTTATATCCTTGTCATTATCCCAGTTGGCCTTTACATTTATTTTATTACGGATCGTCTGTACCCTTTCAGGCTGCCTGTGTTTACCGATAAACTCTCCGGGATCCCAGACGCCATTCCTGTTGGCGTCGTAGAGGATACGCAGCTCATATTCCCCGGGTTCGAAAAGCCTGGTCCTGAATATGGGCGAATTCGTGAAGGGATAGGAGAATTTTATATTGTCGGTCTGCACGAACTGCAGCACGGGATGCCTGGATAAATCCAGGTTACGAAAACGCAGTCTGACCTCCCCGTAATCGCTCTCCTTTGTCGTCGAAAAAGAGATCGTATCGGTCTTGAGAAGCTTTCTCCCTGCGGAATCCTGTGCAAATTCCTTCGTGGCGATAATGTGGAACCTGGTGTCCAGTACATCGAGCCATTTGTAGACGAGGGTGATCCGCTTGTTCGCGGAATCATGGAGGTAGTGATAGTTTCCTAGATCCTTATAATTCTCGTCGGTAAATCGTATCTGGGCGCTGTCGAAGACTTTCAGGGGGCTGGGAAACTGAAAATAGAGGGTATCCAGCACGTCGAACCGTTCATTTTTGATGGAGGTGGAAAACTGCAACCGCTTGTCTTTTTCTTTGTCTTTTTCCTTCTGTTTATCGGGCTTGGCGCCGGAACTGCTCTTGGTTCCCGAACTCTTGCCGGATGTTTTCCCATCGTCTTTTTCAGCATAGGCATAGAGGGTCAGCGGGATACTCGTCGGTCCGACGACGACCGGTGAATCCGCAAAGGCGAACAGGGAGCTCTTCGAGAGATATCTCCTTGAACCGGCATCGTCTTTCAGGGCATAGAGATAAAAAGTGCCGGGAGCGATATGACGGAATAAAAAATGCCCGGTACTGTCCACCCGGGTAAAATAGCGCGGCCGCTCTTTCACGACGGCGGAATCGTCTCCGTTCCGGTGCAGCATGACGATCAGCGTGGTGTCCACTTTGCCCGTATTGGCGACGATGACCCTTCCGGAATATTCCATCGAGTCCAGGTAATTGCCTGTACTGAAGCTATAGCTGAAATTCTTGAGGATATTGGCTTCGTTTACGTCCCGGATGGCCTTTCCGAAATCAAGGGTATAGGTCGTATTGGGTTGGAGAGAATCTTTTAACCGTATGGTGACGGTCCGGAGCTTAGACTCCACGATCGGGTTCACCTTTGGAACCGGAGACACGATGAGGTTCGTATTGACGTCCTTGACATCCACATACTCGTCAAAAGTCAGGACGATCTTGTTGGCGCTGAAGTGAAGGGCAGAGACACGGGGGTTGGCAAACACCAGGCGGGGAGCCAGGGTATCTTTCGGTCCTCCGGTCGGTGGAACGATCACCGCGCAACTCGAATTACCCAGGAAAACGATAAAGATCGAGGAAAGCAGTATCAGGGAGAACAGGACCTTAAAAAAATTCATACTGTATACTTGTCGGAATAAATATCTGCAAACTTAGGATCTTTCATTCGTAAATAATTGTTATATCAATGGTCGAATGCCGGGCTTCGCCGGACCGTCGTCCCGCGGTCCTTCTGGCTTCTGGCCTTCACCGGCCGAACGTCTATACCTCTTCTTCCTCCTCTTCATGGATTTCATGGAGGGCAATGGCCAGATCGTTTGTCTTTACAAAATTGCACCAGTGACAATCCGGTTTGCCGCAGCCGGTATAGAACTCTCTTTTCTGGATCTTTTCCCAGGTTTCGAGAATTTGCCGGGAAACGGCGCGGATATCGTCCGGGGTGATCGTTATTTTTACCTTCCTGTATTCTTTCTTTTTGTCGGGTTCGACAAAGTCGAATTCGGTACAGGTCACTTTCCAATCCTTTTGCTCGTAGTGGTCTACCAGGATCTTATAGAATACGGCTTGTCTCCAGTAATCGCCTCCATCCGGCTGCCTGGCCGAGGGCGGGGCCAGCTTGTCCCGGGCTTTCTCTACGTCGCCGGTCTTGTAATCGACGACCGTCACCTCCTTCCCGGAGAACTCCAGTTTGTCGAGCTTCCCTTTCAACGGGACGCCGTTGACCACTACATTGCGGATATTCCGCTCCACGGCTACGATCTTATTCCACTGATCTATATATTTGTCATAATAGTCCGTCAATACCTGCAGCCCATACTCCATCCTCCTGCCAAAAGCCTCGCGGGTAAAGCTTTCCCGGTGACGCCGCATATGCCATTCAAAATCCCGGAGCATTTCCTCCCGGGAGGGGAACCGTTCCTCTGCATGGGCTTTCATCTTCTCAAACAGACGTTGCAGCGCGAAATGTACCGCCGAACCGAATTCCGTTGCCTCGTTCTTGGGGGAAGGGATACGGATCAGGTTTTTAAAATAGAATTCCAGCGGGCATTTCAGGTAGTTATTCAGAGCCGTCACATTCATCACGAACTTCTCCAGCATACGGCTGACAAAGGCTTCTTCCGTTTTCGCGATTTCAGGGGCAACGACCTCGCTGAAGGGAAGCGCTTCAAAGGCTGCCAGGGCCTCCCCTTCGAGTACCGGCTTCTCCACCGGCAATAGATGTTTTTCGAGTATTTCGGCAATAAACCGGGAGGGCTCCAGCTCCTTGCCGTCATTTTTGAAATGCGGGTAAGAGATAAATAATCGCAACTCCGCCCGGGTCAACGCCACATAAAACAGCCTGCGCAGTTCTTCTTCGTCGGCCGGGGTGGCTCCCTGGCTAAAAAGCGTATCCGGAAATTTGTATCCGGAACCCGGTTTCCGTTTCTTTTCCCAGGAAGAGGCATTACAGCCGGCGAAAAACACCCATTCGAATTCCAGGCCCTTGGAGCCATGCGCGGTCAGCAGGTTCACGGCTTTTTCGCTGCCGGCTACCTCGACGAGCGGAATGGAGATCGCGTTGTCTTCCATCAGGTCGATCATCTGGACCAGGCCTTCCAGGTCGAGGTCAGGGTCCCGGTGGCTCTCTTCTTTCACAAAATCAAAAAGCGCCGTCAGGATCTGCATCCCATCGACCTTGTCGGGCTGTTTCATGATATGGGCGAGGATCCCGGTGTCGCGGACGATATTTTCAAACAACGTCTGCAGCGTCTTGTTGGCGACGTCCCCGATCAGTTTTTCCAGGCTGTCGGAGGCTTTCTTCATACCTGGCGGCAATCCTTTGTCGAAGAGGTCCCGCGGCGGCCGGCTGGCCCTTTCGGATAAGAGCCTCCGTAAAGAGGTCTTGTCTTCCCCGAATTGTTTATCGGCGACTTCGACCGTGAGTTTGGCTATTTCGATGGGGGGGATCGCAAAAAAATCGAAATGCAGGATTTCGAACAGCATCTCGTCACCGCCATACGGCGTATCGTGTTCGGCGGCCAGGTAGCGGAGGATCTGGATGATCTTCCCCGCTTCGGGGATCCCAAAGAGATCCCTGCTGCGTTTACTATAGACGGGTATTTTTTTCAACTGCAGGAACCGGGTCAGCTCTTCCCCGTATCTGTTTTCCTTATAGATAACGGCGATCTTTCCGGGGGGAATCCCCCTGTCATTGACAAGGCTTTCTATTTGCAGGCAGATGCCCGCCATTTCCTGGCGCTGGCTCGGATATTCCCGTATGACCGGAGGCTGTTTGTCAGCATCGGCCACGGTCTTGCGGGATATCAGTTCTTTGGACAGACCCGGGAGCTGTCTGACGAGACGCTCCTCGTTATTGTCGATCAGCGTCTTTGAGATATCCAGGATCGGTTGGGTGGATCGGTAATTGTGGGTGAGCACCACCGTCATGAGATCCTTTTTATAGGAATCCGCGAAGGTGAGCATATTTTCCACGTTCGCGCCCTGGAAACGATAAATACTCTGGTCATCATCGCCGACGACAAAGACATTCGGGTGATCCCAGTAGCTGATGAGGAGCTCCACAAGCCGGTTCTGCGTGCCGCTTGTGTCCTGGTATTCATCGACCAGGATATACTGGTATCGTTCCTGGTACTGCGAGAGCAGGTTCTTATTGTTCTCAAAGGCGCGGATGACCCAGTTGATCATATCGTCGAAATCGTACCGGTTCCGTTTGCGCATGAGCTCCTGGAAGGCGTCGAATTCGCCGACGGCCGCCCGCAGCTTTGCCATCTTTGCTGTTTCCTCTTCTATCTTATCGGTACGCAGGTCCCCCTTTTTAAATTCTTTTGAAGCCCGTTTGGCGATATATTCGTCCCGGAGCGGCAGACCGGCCAGGTATTCGTCTATCTTATCATTGATAAACGTCGGGCTCCAGCCTTCCTTTTTCATGACGGAGAACAGGCCCTGAAGAGGACCGATCTCGTAGTAAACGTCCCCACGATATCTTTTAAGCGGGTGATCCTTGCGGAAGCCGTCGATAAGGGTCTTGAAGAGCTGGATCTTTTCGAGCTCGGAAATGGGGTCCAGGCTATTCTTCTCGAACAGGGACAGGTTCTCCTGGATGAGCTCGTTGCAAAATGAGTGAAAAGTATGGATACTGACTTTGTAGGCATCCGGGCCGATAAACGAGAGCAGCCTCCGGCGCATCGCAAAGGCCCCCGCTTCCGTATAGGTCAGGCAAAGGATATTCGCCGGGTAGACATCCGTATCCAGCAGGATCTTGCCGATCCTGGCCGCCAGGATCTGGGTCTTTCCGGTCCCGGGCCCCGCGATGACCATGACGGGCCCTTCAATTTGATCCACGGCCAGCCGTTGTTCCGGATTCAGTTTCCTGTATTCTTCCCCGAATTGTCGGGCTAAATGCTCACGATTGATAGGCATATCCCAAAGATAAGCATGTTCCGCCGCCTGTCTGTACCGTCCCGGCCGTACAACCTTCTTTCCCGATTCAGAAAGGGTCTTAATACACTATGACGAATTGGCATCCTTATGCCTTATTGACTAGATGTAAATACCTAATATTTGTCGCTGTAAACGATTAAAATGGAAAATGAGAAAATATAATCCGGAAATTGTCTTAATATGGGAATAATTTGTTCGTTATTACGTTAGATCCTAACCCTAGAAGGAAATCCAAAATATGAAAAACCATCAGTCCTTTAAAGTCTTTATCGTAGAAGATGATGTCTGGTACGGCTCCATGCTGCAGCACTATCTCTCACTGAACCCCGAATATGAGGTCAAACGATTCGAGTCTCCCCGTGAGTTTTTCTCACAACTTCATGAGAACCCGGATGTTGTAACATTGGATTATTCCCTCCCGGATTGTGACGGGGCCGAGGTTTTGAAAAAGATAAAAGAGCATAATCCCGATATAAGGGTCATCGTCATCTCCGGGCAGGAAGATGTGGCGACGGCCATCAATCTCCTGAAGAACGGGGCCTTCGATTATATTGTGAAGGACGATGATACAAAGGACCGCCTCTGGAACAGCATCCTGCACCTGCGGGAGATCAGCAACCTGAAACAGGAGGTGGAGACGCTGAAGACCCAGGTAGGCCGGAAATACGATTTTTCACAGATGATCATCGGTAAGAGCGAAGCCATCGAAAAAGTGTTTTCTCTTATCGAGAAGGCGGCGAAAACCAATATCACCGTTTCAGTAACGGGGGAGACGGGTTCGGGGAAGGAGATGATCGCCCGTGCCATCCACTATAATTCTGAAAAACACAAACAGCCTTTTGTCGCGGTCAATGTAGCCGCCATCCCCAGGGAGCTTATCGAGAGTGAATTATTCGGTCACGAGAAAGGAGCTTTCACCGGCGCCGTCACCCGTCGTATCGGGAAATTCGAAGAAGCCGACAAGGGTACCCTGTTCCTCGACGAGATCGGCGAGCTGGATATTAACCTCCAGGCCAAACTGCTGCGCGTATTGCAGGAGCGGGAAATCACACGCGTTGGCGGCAACGCGGTGACAAAGATCGACGTACGCATCGTGGTCGCCACCCACAAGAATCTGCTGGAAGAAGTCAAAAACAAGAATTTTAGAGAAGACCTGTACTATCGCCTGATCGGTCTGCCTATCCAGCTGCCTCCTTTACGGGAACGAGGCAACGATATCCTGATCCTGGCCAAGCATTTTATCGACGGATTTTGCAAGGAGAACAAACTGGCAAAAAAGACTCTGTCACCCGAGGCGCAACAGAAGCTGCTGCAATACCCCTTTCCGGGGAACGTGCGGGAGCTGAAATCGGTGGTTGAGCTGGCAGTCGTGATGGCAGACGAAGAGTTGATACAAGCGGAGCATATAACCCTTAATACTTCGGCGAGCATCGCGGATCTTCTTAGCAAAGAGATCACGCTGAAGGAATTCGAAATCCAGATCATACAGCATTACCTCGACAAATATGAAAAGGACGTGTTGTTGGTGGCAAAGAAATTGGATGTAGGGAAGTCTACCCTGTATCGAATGATCCAAAACGGCGAGCTGAAAATCAAATAACACCCCAGGCCCTCATGAATCTTCAACAGGAATTGATCATGCTCAAGCAGCAACTGCAAACCGAGCGGGTAGCCCGCCGGAGGGCGGAGCAATTGCTGGAAGAGAGCAGGAAGTTGATGATGGAGGGAGGATGCCTGGCCGGCCGGCCGGCCGCTGTCGCGAATGGACAGGAAGATTTTCCGGTCGCCGCCAAACCCGAAGCCGGCAATATGTCCGGGGGAGGTGTCGATTCGGGCAAAGAGGCTTTCGACGAACGCCTTTTCCTGGAAGAAGTCCTGAACGAGACCCCGGCTGAGATCATTGTCGTAGACAATCAATACCGCTATCTCTTTGTCAACCCGATGGCAGTCGGGGATCCCGCTGTCCGGGAGTGGATGATCGGTAAGACCAATGAAGAATATTGCCGGTACACCGGTAGCTCTCAGGAGAAAGCCAGGACACGCAGGGAGGTCTTCGAAAAGGTCCTGCAGACCCGGCAACTGGTGGAATGGGAGGAGAAACTCGAAAATGCCCGGGGGGAGATAAAATATATTCTACGCAAGGTATACCCCGCCATCGATGAGCTGGGTGAAATCCGTTGGGTGATCGTCTATGGCGTGAACATCACGGAAAGAAGAATATTTGAAGAGAAAGTCCGGCTCAGCGAAAAGCGATACCGGGATCTGTTTAACTATAGCCAGGCGCTTATTTGTACCCATGATATGGAAGGTCGCCTGTTGACGGTCAACCCGGAGATCGCCAGAACGCTGGGTTATCTCCAGGAGGAGATGATCGGGAGGAAGATACATGAGTTTATCCCGGAAGACCAGCAGGAGTCATTCGCAATGGAATATTTGTCGGCCATACGCAATACCAATAATATCGTAAATGGCGTGTTCTGCATCCTCGACAAGCAAGGCCAGCGGATCTATCTATTATACAAGAACTACCGGGTCGAAGAGCCGGGACTGGAGCCTTATGTGATCGGGTTTGCCCAAAATGTAACCGATCGCATCCAGGTGGAGCGGGAGCTTCGGTTTGCCAAACAGATAACGGAGGATGGCGCCCGCGCCAAGGAGACATTCCTTGCGCATATGAGCCACGAGATCCGTACCCCGATGAGCGGTATATTGGGGATCGCCGGACTGCTGGCAAAGACGAGGCTCGATGACCAGCAACGGAACTATCTTCAACTGATACAGGAATCGGCTAACAACCTGCTGGTGATCGTAAACGATATCCTCGACCTGGAAAAGATCATCGCCGGCAAATTGAACCTGGAAAGGATCGGTTTCCGTATCGTCAACAAGATTGCTACTACCATCCAGTCTTTTATCTATAAGGCGGAGGAAAAGGAATTGGGGCTTATTTTCAGGAATTTTATCCCGGCAGACCTGGTAGTCAACGGTGACCCGTACCGGCTCAGCCAGGTGTTGAATAATATTTTGAGCAATGCCTTGAAGTTCACGGAGACAGGTCATATCGATATCTCGACGGGCGTGGCAGAACAGGATGAAGAGACCGTCACGATCGAAATCACGGTAAGGGATACGGGTATTGGAATCAGCGAAGACCGCATCAAAAGGGTATTCGACCCCTTTGTCCAGGCCGATGCCACGATCTCGCGCAAATACGGCGGAACGGGTCTGGGACTGACCATCTGCAAACACATGATCGAGATGCAAAATGGAGAATTTTTTGTGCAGAGCGAAGAAGGCAAAGGCTCTGCCTTTACAGTAAGAATCCCCTATCATTTAAGTATAGAAGAAATGGAAAACGAAACAAATCAGGAAAATCAGGAAAACCAGGAGATCAATTACAAGAGCTTGGGACACAAAAGGGTATTGGTGGCCGAAGACGTAGAACTCAACCAGTACCTGGCAAAACATATACTTGAATCCTGGGATTTCGAGGTAGTCATAGCCAATAACGGAAAGGAAGCTCTCGACCAGGTCAAAAAATCATCGTTCGACTGTATTTTGATGGACGTGCAGATGCCGGAGATGGATGGCATCGAAGCCACGCAGCATATCCGTCAGCTGGCGGACACGACCCTGGCGTCCATACCGATTATCGCCCTCACGGCAAATGCCCTGAAAGGCGATAGCGAAAAATATATATCCGCGGGGATGAACGATTATCTGGCTAAACCATTCGACGAAGTCAAACTGTTCAAGGTCATCTCCCGTAACCTGCGCAGCCGGGATCCTTTGTTAAGGACGACACCGGAAAAGCCGAAGAACGGGAGTTCCACAAATGAAAAAACCGGAATCGATATGCAGCAGATAGAAGAAGGTAAACTGTACGATCTCACTATGGTGCAATCCGTCTCGGGTGGAGATGAAGGGTTTATCAAAAAAATGGTGGCCCTTTTTATCGAGACGGTTCCGCAAAACGTACAGGAACTAAACAAGGGTCTCGAGGCGGAAAATTGGGACCAGGTAGGCAAAATGGCTCATAAACTGAAGTCGACGGTCGACTCCATGGGAATCCAGTCGATCCGGCAGGATATCCGGACCGTCGAATCCAATGCAAAACACAAGGAATCCCTCGACCAGATACCCCAGCTCGTCAAGCGGATCGAGACCGTCATCAACCGTTGCATCGGGCAATTACAGGCCGAAATCGGCTAAAAAAAAGCTAAAATACGGGCTTTATCGGCCGCACCCGCTCTTTGATTCGCTTCCCAATATTATTTTTATTTCCCATTCGTGGAAGCCCTTGAATTCGACTTTGTTCATAATATGTTGATAATCAAATTGTTATGTGAGGTTTTTTTCTGGCACCATTTTCATGATTTGTAAGGTACTTACACAATCAGTATGGAATTGAAAAACGGCCCGATCATTTTCGTTGTGGAAGACAATCTCTTCTATCAACACCTTGTCGCCAAGGAGCTCGAATCAATAGGCGCGGAACTCTATTTTTATACGAACGGCGAAGCCTGTCTCCGCGAGCTTCACAGGAGCCCTTCAGTCATCGTAATGGACTATAACCTCGACGGTGAACTGAATGGCCTCGATACCCTGCAAAAGGTGCGTTCGATCAGTCCCGATGTGTATGCGATCCTGTTTTCCAGCCAGAAGGGACTCAATACCAAGGACATCTTCGTAAAATACGGATCCTTCGATTTCCTTGAAAAGAACAACCTGTCCTTTCGCATCCTGAAGCAGATGGTGATCTGCGCCATCGAAGAGCCGGGCTTGATCTAGCAGAGCCATTTAATAAACTTCAGTTCTTCCAAACTTTTTATACCGGACGGAGTTATTGAGTAATCATGGCCGTTCATTCTTTCAAACAAACCCAGCGTATACCGATCAACGTATCAAAAGCCTGGGATTTCTTTTCCCGCCCCGCAAACCTGCCTTCCATAACACCACCGGACATGAAGTTCCGGATCATTTCAAAATACCACGGAGAGAAAATGTATGCCGGCCAGCTCATAGAATACAGGGTCCGGGTAGCTCCCTTCCTGCCTTCTCTGTATTGGATGACCGAGATCACCCAGGTGCACGAGGGGATCTATTTCATCGACGAGCAGCGGTTCGGCCCCTATCGGTTCTGGCATCACCAGCACCATTTCCGGGCGATTTCCATCCCTAAGGAGGGCCACTCAGAAACCGTTGACGCAGCGGGTATCGGTACAGATATTGCCGGAACGGAGGGCGTCGAAATGACCGATATTGTACATTACGAAGTTCCTTTTGCGGCCATCGGCTACCTTGCCGATAAACTATTTGTAGCGCGACGCCTGCGAAATATCTTCGATTATCGGCTCAAACGGATAGAAACACTTTTCGGGACCTTTCCGCAACCCGCTAATCCTTCGTGACCGTATTTCACGCGGCTACCTCGCATTTAAACGCCATTTCTATCCCGGAATCCTGGAAATATATTTTTCGATCTGTTTGATCTGGTCGACGATTTGAGGGGTGGTGGCTTTGAGCGATTTAGCCTTGCGGAAGAACTCCTTGGCAGCCCGGAACTCGCGTTTGGTCATCATGATAGAGCATAGCTGGAGATAGGCGGCGGCCTGGTTTTCCTTGTCGGGCAGCCCCTTGCGGAGAGCCTGGCGGATATAGCTTTCAGCCTGGCGCAGGTCGTTTTTCTGCATGGAAAGCATACCCATTTGCAACAAGCTGGCGCCTTCGGCTTCTTTCATCGGCATCCCCAGATCCAGACCCTTTTTCATGTTCTTTTCGGCGCCCGCAAAATCCTGCTTCATCATCGCGATGTTTCCCTTCAGGGTATAGTAGACGGAGCGGATCGGCTTATAAAGGAGGTTGGGATACCTGATCGAACTCAGCACTTTTTCGGCGCCTTCCATATCACCCGCTTCCATATATTCCTGGATGAGGCGCAGCGGGCCGAAGAAGAAATAGCTGAAAATCAGGATGACGGCAATCAGGTAAAGCAGGAATGCAGGCCAAAAGCCGGCGTACACATGGGTCAGGATGGCCAGTGCCAGCACTAAGATGGCAATATAAGGGCGGTATTTGATGATGAGGTTATAAAACTTCATAGTCTTTTTTATGCTTAATGTACACTTAATGAATGCTTAACGAATGCCTCCGACACACCGGAATGCCTTCCGGTACGCCGGGCTTGCCGGAAGGGTCAAAGTTTTTACCCGCCGTAAGCTTTACAGGGGCAGCAAAGATAGGACTATGAAGCCAATTTCCGGGGTGGATATTGTCATGTAAAGGTTATCATCCCCGGTTTAAAAGTTGTCGTCGTCGACTTCCAGCCAGTAGCCGTCCGGATCCTGAAAATAGACCTGTTTGATGCCATCGGGGCGGACCTGGGGCGTTTGGCTGTTCTGCGCCCAGTTGCCGTATTTGATACCCATTCCGTCGAGATGTTTCAGGAAGGGCTCGTAGGGATGGACGCTAAAAGCCAGGTGAATATTGATGTCATGGGGAACGATCTCTTTGGCGCCCAGGACCACATGGAGCTGGCCGTGGTTGCCCATATCGAACCAGACATGCTTGCCGTCATGAAAGGGCTCGGGTATCTTTTTTAACCGCATGACTTTCTCATAAAAATCCGCGCTTTTCTGCAAGTCCGTGACATATACGGTCGTATGGTTGAAATGCGGGCCTTGCGCCCGGGCAGCCGGGGTGCAAAAAGCCAAAAGAACAAACAAGGCGCCGGGGATTCCCACGATTTTTTTCATATTTCATCATTTGAGCCTTCAAATTAAGCAATTATCGGCCAGGAAATTGACGGCGGATAAACCGGAATGTATTATTTTTGCGGCCCTTCCCATCGGTTTTCGCCGTGGAAAGCGGTCCCGTAGTTCAATGGATAGAATAGAAGTTTCCTAAACTTTAGATACAGGTTCGATTCCTGTCGGGACCACATCCAGCACGAATGAAAAATAGGTAAAAAGAATAGAACCCCCGTCAAACTCAATACAGGTCAATTGAAACTGTTTTTTACGTACGCAGTAAGTGTGCAAGTAAGTGCACAAGAAAGCCATAAATTCTTCCTTAAGCAACAGCTGACCTGTAAAAGGCATCAGATATTCACGCGCCATGAGCCGGTGAAGCAAGTAAATTGAGCTCGTCGCGCAAACAGACCGGCACCCTGCTATGCTACCTTTGGTTTTCAAATCAACAGACATGAAAACAATTTTTATTACAGGGGCATCCAGCGGCCTTGGTAAAGCAGCCGTTAAGCTGTTTGCGGCCAAAGGCTGGAGAGTGATCGCCACCATGCGTAAACCGGAGCAGGAACGGGAATTGATGAATATTCGGAACGTAACCCTCCTGCCACTGGATGTCACAGATCCGGAACAAATACAGGAAACCGCGGAAAAAGCCATTGCATCAGCCAGGATCGATGTCGTATTCAACAACGCCGGCTATGGTTTAATGGGACCTCTCGAGGCCACTACCGATCCGCAGATCATCAGACAGATCGAGACAAACCTGCTGGGCGTCATCCGTGTAACCAGGGCATTCATTCCGCATTTCAGGAAGAACGAGGGTGGCTTGTTTGTCACGACGACGTCCATAGGAGGCCTGACCGCGTTTCCCTTCGCGACCCTCTATCATGCGACCAAATGGGCACTGGAAGGTTTCAGCGAAAGTTTGTCCTTCGAGCTCAAACGATTTGGGATCGGCGTAAAAACGGTATCGCCGGGGGGCATCGGAACCGACTTTGCGGGCCGCTCGATGGATCTGGCCAGGCATGAGGCCTATCAGGGCGCATTTGACAAAATGATGACCGGTGCATTCGGAGAGGGATCCGTATTTCATTTTTCGACACCGGAGGCTATTGCCGAAGTGGTTTATGATGCCGCCACCGATGGCAGGGACCAGCTTCGCTATACCGCGGGACCCGATGCCGCCGCTTTATATGGCCGGCGCCTGGAGATTGGGGCAGAGGCCTTTCGCAAGGAGCTGGGCCAGGCACTATTAGGTTGATTATTTATCTTTGATACTATGGATATTGAAGTGAAGAATATCGGGGGTATTATCTATTCCACCTATCCGGAAGAGAGCCGGTCAGGCGAGCAGTTCATTGCCGAATATATGGTGGGTTATACCCTGTCCGGCAGCATCATTGTCCTGGACGGAACCGACGCGCTGACTTTTCAGGAAGGGGAGATCGCCTTATTCCGGAAAAACCATCTTGCGAAATTCATAAAGAGACCGCGCAAAGGGCATCGGATGATGTCAGTTTCCGTTGTCCTCGACCCGTCTACCTTACAGGATCTCGCGAAAACACAGCTTCCGCCTCCCGAGGGTTCCATTCCTGCGGGAGCCGTACTGCACGTCGGGCCGGACCCGTTGCTGAAGCATTACTTCGATTCGCTCTTAATACTGTCCGGCCAACAGGTTGCCCCCGAACTGGTGAAACACAAAATACGGGAAGTGGTCCTTTTGCTGCTTCGGGCCCGGCCCGAACTTCATCGGGTGCTATTCGATTTCGGCATGCCGGGAAAGATCGATCTGCAAGGCTTTATGAACCGGAACTTCCGTTACAACGTCCCACTCGAAAAAATGGCCTACCTGACCGGGAGAAGCCTCGCAACATTCAAACGGGACTTCGAACAGATCTTCCACGCACCCCCCGGGCGGTGGCTGCTGGAAAAGCGCCTAAAAGAAGCTTATTTCCTGATCAGTGAAAAGGGCGCCCGGCCTTCGGATGTATACCTGGACGTCGGCTTCGAAAGTCTGTCACATTTCTCAAACGCATTCAAACGATCCTTTGGCATGTCACCGTCCATGTTGACGGCGAAGATTTCCGCGGATAAAGCATAGACGGAAGACTATCCCGTTGCGGTACTGCAGTACGAGGGCTATAAAGACCAGTAGAGTATCGCCTGTATATCTCAGCATTTTTTTCATCGGAGAAGGAGGGTGCTTGTTCCGGGCCTATCTGTTTAAAGCCGCTTTCAGCCTTGTCAGTTCTCCAAGCAGCCTTGTCTTCTGAACCAGCTCCTCTTTATTCAAGGTCCTGGCCATCCGGACAATGGCAAAATTCAACGTGTCTATTTCGGTTTCACGCTTTTGCCGGATATCCTGCAGCGTCGAGATGAGTTGACCGTCCGAAAACCGGCTGATCGATAGAAGGCTTTCCGTGATCTCACCGGCCTTCAGCAAAATTCCCTGTTCGCGGGCGATGAGCAAGCATTCAGCAATAACCTCGTTCGCCATTTCCAGCGCCGATGCATCCCGGTGAAAGATGCCGTTGTCGGTATCCAGCAATGGACAAATCGAGTTGAAGACACAATTGGCAATCGCTTTTTTCCAGATGACCGGCTGAATATTGGCTTCTGCCCGGAACCGGAAATGCGGACTGTCCAGTTGTCCGACGATAGTACCCAACCGAACCGCATTACCTTGTATCGGTCCTATCGGAGATACTGCCACCGGCTTAAACCGGACCTGGTTGGTGGAAACGACCAGGCTGGTGGCAAACAGCACACACCGGTAGACCTCCGGGTAGTGATGATCGATAAAAGCCTCTTCAACACCCAGACCGTTCTGCAGGATGACAAGCGGGGATCGCCCCGTTTTTTTTGCCAGCGACGCGGCGAGGCGTTCATTTCCATAAGACTTGTTGGCAAACACGATGATGCCGTCCAACGCGGCGAAGTTGCTGAATGTGCTTACCGATACCCGCGCCACAAGCTTCTCCTGGTCGGCAAGGACCATCTCTATTTCTTCCGTCTGGCTCGATCCGTCATCCACGCTCCCTCTCAGTAATACAACCTTCCTGCCTGCCAATACGAGAGAAACGGCCAATGCCTTTCCAATAGCCCCCGATCCGATGATATAAATAGTGTCAGTCATAGTTGAACCCGGGTTTAAAGCGCCGGGTATTTTGCAATATCCCAAATATTCGAAGCAGGTTGCTACACAGTTTTTGGATATTTCGGGGTAACAGTTGCACTAAAAAGCCGACCCAGGTTGATGAGCGCCTTTTCAATTTTTGGTCCCCACAAATTGCAGAAACAAATCCTTAGATAATTGGGATAGTCACCCTTCGCTGAGAAGATTTCTCCGGGTGCATAATTGATATCCTGATCATAGACACGGTTTTGCAGTTCTACGGTATGGATACCCGCCGGTAACTCGATCCAGATGACGAGGCCGCCGCTCGGCCGGCTGATCTTGGTTCCCTCTGGAAAGTACTGCTCAATAAGTGTCGTCGTCCGAACCAGATTTTTCTGCAGCTCGAACCGGAACTTTCGCAGATGACGGTCATAGATGCCGGAACTAAGCAGCGATTCGACAACCCGCTGGCTGAAATTCGAAGTAGATCCGTTGTGCATAGACTTGATACGCTCGACTTCATAGGCGAAGCGACCCGGTGCACACCAACCGATCCGGAAACCCGGAACAAGCGTCTTGGTAAAAGAATTACAGGAGAGCACCCATCCCTCGGCATCATAGGCTTTTATCGTGTCGGGCCGGCTTCCGGTAAAGAACAGCTCCCCGTAAAGATCGTCCTCGATGATCGGGACCCGGTGCTTTGCGGCAAACTTAGCAAGCTGTTTCTTTTTTTCGGTGCTTAGACAGGCCCCGTCCGGGTTATTAAAATTGCTGACCAGTATACAGGCCTTAATAGTCAACTTACCGAAGGCCTCCTGCAGATCGCCCACTTCGATCCCGGTTTCAGGATGCGAGGGTATCGTAGCCACTTTCAGATCGAGACACTCCAGGATCTGCATGATCCCATAATAACAAGGATCCTGAACGAGCACGGTATCTCCCGGTCGCGTCACCGCTTTCAGACAGCAGAGGATCGCTTCTGTGGCTCCATTGGTGATGACCAATTCATCGGGATGGGTCGACCCCTTCCATAAGAAAGATCTTTTGGCGATTTCTTCCCGCAAACGAAGATTGCCTTTGCGCTGTTCCAGCGCCAGGTAGCCGCCACTGGTATCTCTCGAAGTGTTTTGGATCGCACGCTTGATACTGTTAAAAGGAAGCAGCCGGTGATCAGGCAAGGCATTCGCAAAAGACACGAAGTGTTTCCCTTTTCCGTCCCGCCGAAGCTTTTGCAGGAGATTGTCGATGTGAACCGTCCTCTCCGATAAAGACGCCGGCAATGGCAGCGGCACCGGAAGCTTCTTCCCGGAACGATGGCTGACAAAATAACCGGACTTTTCCCGGGAGGTGATCAGCCCTTTGTCTGCAAGATGATTGAAGGCCTGCAGGATTGTGCCGACGCTCAGGCCGTTTTCTTTATGCAGGCTACGCAACGACGGCAGCTTGTCCTCGGGTTTATAGATACCGCTGTCGATCAATTGGGCAATTTTGTTGGCCAGTTCGATATAAACGGGTTCCTTCATACCCTAAAGATAATCTGTTATACTTAAATATTTCAAATTTGTATCTGTTACTTTTCGGGCAAATCGACGAAATTTGCGGATGCCTTATATCATAAGACCCGTCTTTAATGACTGCTGCCGGCAAATAGTGGATCTGATACTACCCATCCAGCAAATAGAATTTAATGTGCCGGTGACGCTCGAAGGACAGCCCGATCTCCTGGACAAACTATCATCAGACGGGCGGCGGTTTTTGGGGGGCATTCGCCGGCGACGAACTGGTAGGCACCATTGCCATGATAGCCATCGGGAACCGCGTATGTGCACTCATCTCATCCGGCTGCCCATGAATTGCAGCAAAAATCCGCAAACTGCCTCTGGGTCGTCTTTAAAGACTATGTCCTGGCTGTGGATGCGAACTACCCATGGGGCGCGCAGGATATCCTCAAAGAGATCCGGAAGACGACCGCTAAACCGGTCCGGTTCCTGTTCGATACACACTATCACCACGACCATACCTTCGGCAACTGTGTCTTCGTTGACTCGGGCGCTACCATTGTCTCCACGCAGGAAACGGCATCTGAAATGCAGACCCTCGGGAAAAAAGAATGGGATCAGGGATCGGGATACAGCGGTCGTGATATGACGGGATTCCGACGCGAATTCCCAACCCTCACCTTCGACCGGCGTCTCGTCTTCGATGATGGAGAACACCGGGTGGAGTTGATCCGTATGGGCCCCGCACACACCGGTGGCGATGGCGTGGCCTGGCTTCCCAAAGAGAAGATCCTGGCCACAGGCGACCTCTGCGTGAATGGCAATCCCTGGGGAAACAACGTGGGCGATGAACATGCCGAGTATGACAGATGGCTGACGGTCCTCGACACGCTGGCCGGATGGAATCCAACGGTCGTCATACCGGGACACGGTGAACCGGGTACTTTGGAGACACTGCGGAACCAACATGCCTTCCTCACAGACATGCTCGATCAGGTCCGGCAGGGCATAAGCGCCGGCAAATCGAAGAAGCAGTTGGTGGAAGAGATAGACCTTAGCAAATATCCGGTCTATGGTGCCAACAAAACTTCCATAAGACGTTCCGTCGGTCTCATGTATGACAAACTCAACGCGGCCCGTTTGAAGAAAAACTAAAAAATTTTAAGAGTGGAGAAAGGAGCATCCGGAACCTGGTAAGCACGAAGATTTTTATACCGGAACAGTTTATTGATCGTTTTTTAGGTAAATTGAATTCCCGGACCGGTAAAGGATCCCGGTAAAAAGGATCAATTATGAAAAGAAAATCGATTATCCGCCTGTCTCGCCTTTGGCATCGCATGCCCCGCTTTTCCCGTCATCTTTGGGTTCCTTTTGCATTATTGTTCGCTATTTCTGCTATCACTACCACAGCAAAGGCTTGTAACCAAAAACCCGGTTCCGAAGACGAGCCGCCTCCTATCGTAGGCCGTTGGGATATGACGATCCACCAGCCAGGCAAAGAAGTTCCTTCCTGGCTCGAGGTGAAACTATCGGGTTATCATATGCTGGTCGGCCGCTTTGTCGGAGCCGGGGGGAGTGCCCGCCCCATTTCGCAGGTCTTCTTCGAAAACGGAAAGATGCATTTCACCATACCCCAGCAGTGGGAGCCCGACGGGAATTTTGTGATCGAAGCGACATTGCAGGGAGACAGTCTTACAGGCACGATCCTCACCAGCGAAAACAAGACCTACGACTGGACGGCGGTGAGAGCGCCGCTTCTCAAAAGGCTGACGGCGCCCGAATGGGGCAAACCGATCCCCCTGTTCAACGGTAAAAACCTCGACGGCTGGCACGCCACCGGGGAAAACCAGTGGAGAGCGGCAGACGGCATTCTGCAAAGCCCTCACTCCGGTTCCAACCTGGTAACCGACAGGACCTTTACGGACTTTAAACTGCATATCGAATTCCGGTATGCCAAAGGCAGCAACAGCGGCGTCTATCTGCGGGGGCGCTATGAAGTGCAGATAGCGGACAACAAGGGCATGGAAGCCGAAGAACACCTGCTGGGCGCCATCTATGGCTTTCTGACACCCAGCGAAATGATGGCAAAAGATCCCGGCGAATGGCAATCCTATGATATCACTTTGATAGGCAGGATGGTCACCGTCGTCGTGAACGGTAAAACGGTGATCAGCAACCAACAGATACCCGGCATCACCGGGGGCGCCCTCAACAGCAGGGAGGGCGAACCAGGACCCATCTATCTGCAGGGCGATCATGGTCCCATCGACTATCGCAATATCATACTCACGCCGGCAAAATAGCGGATCCTTCTTAGTTCATTGAATTTTGAGGAGGATCGTTTCCTGCCCTTTCAGCCTCTCTGTCGGTTTGTCTTTCACCCCGTGATCCGTATAACTGGCGGTGAGGACGAGTATGCCCTTGCCAGCAGAAGACACGCTCTTATCCCCGGCAACCGTTCGCTTGCTTCCGGAAACCGCATCCTTGCCTCCGGAGGCAGGTGGAACTTTCACACGGAATGACCCCTCCGTTCCCATATAGTAATCCACTGCCGGATCCGATGCATTCTTTAGAATCCAGCCTACGATATCCGTGGCCTGCCCCTTCGTCAATTCCGGATGGGTCGGCATCTTGATACTTCCCCATACCCCTGTCGTGCCTTCCAGGATGCGCCTGCTCAGGGTATCCACATGGGACTTCGAAAAAGAATAACGTTTGCCGATATCATAAAAGGAAGGACCGATCAGCTTCGCATTAAAAGCATGACAATTCAGGCAATTGGAGGCTTTGATCGTTTCGAGCCCCGGCGGATCGTTTTTCAACGCCTGCTTCGAAGCAGCCAGCGCCTTCGAACCACTCGCAAAATACCTGACTTCGAGGAATATTTCATTGGGAGGGATCTCCTGGAATTTGGTCTCCCCGTCTTCTTTATCCGAAACCGCCACCTCGTAACGAACCTGGGCATTCTCCGGGTAGATACTGTTCGCGGCTGGGTTGATAATTTTTACGACCGGGGCATGGTTCTCCTGCACGGGCGGCTTCGCCTGACCGAAGAGTTTTTCCGTTCGCATCCGCATCTGGCTAAGGATCGGATGACTGACTGCTTTCGAGAAAGCCGCCAACCCGGTGATCACCGGGATAGCCAGCCCAACGAGTATGACAAATCGCTGATGGCGGGTGGCATTTTTCTTAGCGTAAATATTTTTCATCATGAGATCTGATACGATGAACTGAGATTTGTTACACAAACACCGGTCTGTTGTCTAAAGCGGATCGATTTCTTTGGCTACCCGCTGCGCCGAACGAAGACAGGACTCCATCCCGCGACTCAGCGTATCCGCATAAGTTCCGGCAAAATAGATCCTGCCATCGGGCTTTATCAGCTCCGGCCAGAATTTGTGCATCTCTCCGACGGGAAAAGCCAGCATCTCACAGGTAGGAGAATATTTGTCCTTTGTCCAATCGACTGTCAATGCCTGCACGATCGTATCGTGTTTGCCGGGATATACCTCCCGGAAAGCCGCCAGTCCGCGTTGCGCAGAGACGCCGCCCGGCCCGTAAGCCTTTAAGATGATCCGGCTGCTTTCCACATCAGGAGCGCTTTGGCCCGCAGCACCGTTGCCACCCTTGCCAGCGCCCTCGCCCGGACTTCCGCCCATGACCTTTGTCGGAGCGTCGTTCCTTTCTCCTTCCCCGCCTGTCTTCACCACCGGCTCGGACGCCTGCCAGATGGAAGAGATATCGGGATGCTCGAATTCCATGTTGATACTCTTAAAACCGTCCTCAAGCCAGAACTTCGAACTGGCTTCGAATACATAAAAAGGATGCGAGCTATAACCCAGATTGTCCACTACATACTGCTTCCCGGCGGACAGGGCCGGCGTCACGGGAATCTTCCTGAATACCGGCAAGGGAATACAATTGACCAGCACGTCCGCACTCATTTCTTTCTCTTCCGCATAGCCAAAAGCCTTATAGGTCACGCTGACACCGGTATCGCTGCGCCTGATGGACAGGATGGGATGATTCAGCTTCACCCGATCGCCCAGCTTCCTGGCAAAAGCCGTGGGAAGCTCCTGGTTGCCACCCTTGAGACGATAGGTGTCACCCTCGGAAAGGGGAATACCCCGGAAGCCCATCACGGCCAGCCTCCATAACGAATACAGCGCCGACTCGCCCTGACCGCCCAAAATCCGCAGGGCTGCCGGTGAAGCCCCCTCCTTCTTATAGAGGTCCGACAGCGAAATCTTATCCAGCTCGTCGTAGCCGACACCAAAAGGTTGCATCTCATCCGTGAATTTTCCCAGATAGGATTTTACAAAAAGAGAAGGGAAATCATGCCGGGGATTTGTAGCGAGGAAACGGATCTCCCGATCATTGAACCCAAACTTCCCCAGGACAACCGGATCGGCCAGCATCTCCTCTGTATAGAATTTGCCGTCGATCATCCGGAGCATATGACCACCCGGCGCCGCCGTGGATCCTTCCGCATGCGGATAAGGGAGCACGGCCAGATTGAATTCATCCACATATTCGAAAAAACGCTCATAGCCCGGTTTGGTGATATGGTCGGCGCCGAAGTCAGCATACAAACCATCCGAAAGCCCATCCCTTCCCGTAAACACATGGCCCCCATGTCTGCCGCTGGCTTCCAGTACGAAGACTTCATGACCTCTCTTCATCAATTCATAGGCGCAGCACAACCCCGAGATACCCGCGCCGGCGACGATGATCTTTTTGCTTTTCGTCGGACGCTCCGACCCCCCGGCCCGCGGAGAAGGGTTTTCCGGACCCCACCCAGCCGATAAAGAGAGGCCGGCCAGCGAGGGACCGGTCAGCGAAGTTCCGATCCCGGCCACTACCGTATTTTTCAGGAATGTTCTTCTTCTTATGTTTTTCATCTTATCCGCTATTATTTCTTCTATACACAATATACAAAGTTGCAGGCTCGCTATATCGTTTCCTGCTAAAAATCCATAAGCGGTTGTAACCGCGCTGAGCCTTGTCGCGATTCCCGGTTACCCCTAAAACATAAGAGGTCGTCCCTTTTGGAACGACCTCTCCGGAATTTGGTAGTCTATAAATTAACTTCGATCAATCCGGAAGACAAATTTCATTTACGGCGACCGGCTTCATCAGGCGGCGCAGCCCAAACTCGGCCCTAATTCACCTGCACCACCTGGTAGGCGTCCTGTCCATCCTGTGAGACGGGTTGGTAATAAGTGTTGTTAAATACAAGATAACTTTGCCCATTGATGATCTGCTCCTGCGCGCCATCGGGAATCTGCGAGACCACCGCCCCGAAAGGGGCCTGTACGACCTGGTAGCCATTGCCGGTATCGACATAGAAAGCACCGCCATAATAAAAATAGGTATCGTTGCCGACCTCCGTCGTTTCATAACCGGGAGGCAAGGAACTCACCAGCGCCCCGATCGGCGCAGGCACCACGGAGTAACCGCCGTTATAAGGCTCGTAATAGACGCCGTCGTCATAATAATACTGCTGGTTAGCCAGGGAGAACAGGTAGGCGTCAGCCGCCAGAGCCCCTATAAAAAATCCGACCGGGTGCCAGTTATGCCCCCAATAATAAGGGTGATAAGGATGATAGGCATAAGGATGATAGGGTTGATTATGACCATGGTAGACATTTACATTTTCATGAACGACGACATTCCGGTGTACATCGACGTTCTGACGGATATCGACATTCTGACGCACATTATCATGAACGGTGACATTCGCATGGACATCCGGCGCCCGGTTAAAATCATGGTTGCCGAAATTGCGGGAACCACCATTGATTGTTGGCCGCGCTGTTTCTACAGGCCGGTTGACGATGGGAGGGGCCGCGGGGCGACTCGGAGCAGGTGCGGGTCTGCTGGGAGGGGGCGCGGAAGGCCGGCTAAAGCTGGGGGCAGGTCTGGCGCCGCCGCCGCCACCGAAATTAGCATGATTGAAGCGCTGCGCCTGGCTTTGCCGCGGCAAACCCAGGACCGCCAGCATGAACAGGGATATCGAAAGAGTAAAGCCTGTTTGAAAGGATGTTTTCATAACTGAAAGTTATAGTATAATAATTTATTTCTTAACGGATAAGGTTGCCAACTTTATCTTCCTCGCTTTCGGCGGCGGATTGAATTCGAACAGCGCCGGCGGTAAGCTGGGGTTGATCTGCCAGTCGGAGAGGACCGCTTCATACTGGGGATCCTTTTCCTTGTCCGTATAGATGATCACGACCTTCATCGGGAGGGTATAGGCATCGTTGGAGACCCAGAACTGGAAAGTCTTGTCGCTCGCGGTACCGGCAATATGGAAGCATTCCTTGCCATCTACTTTGGTGGTGCCGAGATACATGAGGTTCTTTGCCTCGGAGAGGATATCGTCCACAAAGGTCGGGTAGAAGAAATCGGCAATCGGAAACTCGATCCCGTAAATTTTATTCACCGTATCGATCATCTCCATGATCGTAGGAGGAGCCTGGACTTCGGCATATTGATTCTTGTCGATCGAATAATAGTTAAGCGTCTTGCCGTTATAAAGGAAGGATCGACTCCCTTTATCCCCTTCGGACCGGATCAACAACTTATCGGGTCCCTGCAGAAACACCTGGTATTCGTTCGAGTGCTTGACCAGGCCCAGGTACTGGCTGTTGATGTCATAACTTGATTTGACCGTCACACCGCAGGAAGCCAGATCCCCGATCATGGCGCTCATCCGGTCGAGAATAGAGACCGCAACCGTATCTATTCTTCGCGTCTCCACCTTCGGCCGCGATTCCGCAGTCGCTTTTGTCTTTGTTTGCGCATTTGCCTGTGCCGAAATAGCACAGATAAGGATACTAAAAAAGAATCTTTGATTCATAGCCTTTCATTTTTTGGATAAAATTGAACGTGAATGTAATTTTTTTGGCTTGAAAAGAGAATAGCTCCGCGCGGCTTAACTCATTAATAACCTCCTGAGAGCCGATTTAACGAGTTGAAAATGAGCCGCTGGGAGCTACCAATGCAAGAATCATTCCCCAAATATATTCTCTTTCGGCCGGTCCCGCCCCTTTTTGGGCCTGACGGCTTCTCCTCCCGGATCCGATCACGGTCTGATCAGGGGTCTTCATTCGCCTGGGAAAAAGGTCTCGGGCCGCTTAAACCCGTCCCGCGATCCGGGAGCCCGCGGCAGCATCCAGCAGGATTTCACAGTTGGGATGCAATTGCACCACGGAAGCGGGTATGTCCGTCGTCACCGGACCCAGGATGGCCTTCCCGATGATCTCGGCCTTATGGGCGCCTTTGGCAATCAATATGATTTTTCGGGTATGCATGATGTTTTTAATGCCACGGGTCAGACCCCCCAATACCGTTTCTTTCGGCACCTGCGTCTCCCGGCGAACACGTGCTTCGAAATCGGGATCCATCGGCGACACCCAGGTTTCACTCTCGAAAGGCGTTCCGGGCTGGTTGATGCCGATATGCCCGTTTGCCCCGATCCCCAGCATCTGCAGGTCCGCCCCGCCGCGTTCGGCAAGCCGTTTTTCAAACAACCGGGCCTCTGCCTCAAAATCGTCGGACATCGTGGGTGGCATAATGAAGTTTTCGTCCGGTATGCCCAATGGCCCCGCCAGCTGGTTCAGGATCATCGAATAGCAACTGCCTGCATATTCCCTGGGCAGGTTGGTGAGCTCGTCTACGTTGAACAGCGTGATCCGGCTTACGTCAAAGGGATATTGCCGGTAGATCCGGGAGACGATTCCATGCATGTCTATCGTGGTCTGCCCTGTAGACAGCCCGATCACCGCGGTGGGCTTCTCCAGCATCTGCGCAATGATTCGCCAGGCCGCCGTCCGGTTAAATTCCTCCTCGTCCTTGGTAATGGTTATAGTCATCGGTATATATTTTACAAACGCTTTATCTTTTAAAGATCCTTTAACTGTTCCGTGAAGAAAACCTCCAAAGCCCCTGCAGCCGCCGCCTCGTCTTCCCCATCGATGACGAGGGTGAGGGTCTCGCCGCATTTTGCCGTCATCGAAAGGATGTTCAACACGCTGTTCAGACGAACCAGCTTCTCCTCTTTTCTCAGACTGACGACGGATTTGAATTGCTTGACGAGCTTGATGAGCGTCGTGGCCGGTCTCGCATGCATGCCCTGCGGGGCAAGAATCACATAGTCTTTTGTAATCATTTTCTTATTTCTTGTAGATGAGCCTTTAGATAAGCCTGTATTTTTTGCGAGCTATCCATCTCCATCACCTCTTTGCAAATCACCTTTGCGGCCTCCACGCTGTTATGAACAAGGATGTTTTTAATCGCCGGAATCGACGAAGGACCCATGGAAAACTCTTCCAGCCCCATCCCCAACAGCAACAATGTCGCCAGCGGATCCGATGCCATTTCCCCGCACATGCCTACGTGTACATTGTGTTGACGGCCCTGTTCGATCACATACCGGATCAGCCTCAGCACACCCGGGTTAAAGGGGTCGTAAAGATCCCTGATCTTTTCATTCATCCTGTCGACGGCGAGCGTATACTGGCATAGATCGTTGGTCCCGATACTAAAAAAATCCACTTCCTTCGCCAACAGGTCCGCGGTAACCGCCGCCGAGGGTATTTCGATCATGATCCCGACAGGCATATTTTCAACATAGGGAATGCCTTCGGCAACCAGCCCCGCTTTTGCCTCGGCCACGACTTGCTTGGCCCGCCGGATTTCCTGTACGCTTGAGATCATCGGGAACATGAGTCTGAAATCTCCAAATACGCCCGCCCGCAAAATCGCCCTTAGCTGGGTGAGGAATAGGTCTTTCCTGTCGAGACAGATCCGGATCGCCCGGTATCCTAAAAATGGGTTCTGCTCTTTGGGGAGACCGAGGTAAGGCCACTGTTTATCGCCGCCGATATCCAGGGTCCTGATGATGATGGGTTTTTGCCGGGATTGCAACGCCGTTTTTTTATAGAACCCGAATTGCTCCTCTTCGGTAGGAAAGGAATCCCTGCCCATGAATAAAAGCTCCGTCCGGAAAAGGCCAACCCCCTCTCCGCCCTGTCCGAAGACTTCTTCCATGTCTTCCGGACCGGATATATTCGCCAGCATTTTGACGGAAGTTCCGTCCCTGGTGACGGCAGGAATATCTTTTAAAGACAGCAACAGCAATCCGTTTTGACGATATGCCTCCCGCTTCGCGAGATAAGCATCGAGAAGTTCCGGTCCCGGGTTGACGATGACGACTCCTTCCAGGCCGTCCAGGATGATCGTATCGTTCGAAACGATGGTTCGTAATTCCCCGCCGCAGCCGGCAACCGCCGGGATCCCCCTCGACTTTGCAACGATGGATGCATGAGAGGTCTTTCCCCCTGTCTGCGTAGCAAAACCGGTCACCTTTTTTATGTCCATCGAGACCGTATCGGAAGGAGCCAGGTCCTCGGCGATGAGGATCGTGTCTTCTTCGAATTGCTGCGGAAAGCCCCCCGGCTTCGACACCGCCGGCCTGTCTCCTCCCGCGCCGCTAATGCCAGACACCATATTGGCCGACCCTGCCGTTTCGGACATGTCCTGCAAATGTTTCAGGATCCTGTTACCGATATCCTCTACGTCCGCCGCCCGCCCGCTCATATATTCGTCATCCATATCTTTAAAAAGCTGTACGACGCTGCCGATGACTTCTATCACCGCATCCTGTGCGGTTTTCCCCTCTTCGTTTATTTTTACGGTCACATCCCCTTCGATCTGCGGATCACCCAGGAGTTCGATATGCGTTTCCAGGATATCGATCCCCTCCCGTTCACGCGCCGCTTCAGCCCGTGCTTTTAAGCCTTCGACCTCTTCGATGGATGCCTTTACCGCATGGGCGAATTTTTCGATCTCATCCTTCTTCTCCGCTTCCCCCTGCAGCAATATGCCCGTCAACGCCATCGTTTTTCTTTCGATCACGAAGGCCCTGCCTATGGAAATACCCGGAGAAACCCCGATTCCGTTCACCCGCTTCATCCGTTAATTTTTATTTTTTTGATGTCTGTCCCACTGAGCCGGCCGGCTGTAGCTCTCCTCTGCCTTGTCAACTGCTCCTTCGCCTGCCCCAATTATTGCCTGCCCCGCTGCTGCCTTCTTCTTTGGCTGTTTGCCCGCCGCCGTTTGCACCTTTGCCGTCCCCTAGATGAATAGGTGGATGACGCTTCCTATAAACCCCAATGCCAGCAAACCTAACAACAAATAGGTGGTCTTGACATTCTTTTTCACGAAATAAAAGACCCCGAAGCTGAGACACAAGGGAAGCAGGTCCGGTACGATCTGGTCCAATATACCCTGCAAACCGACGCCGGCATCCCCGCTTCCGATCCTTATGGGCGTGGCGATCGACATCAGGGTGGCTGGCATCGCTCCCACCACCATCAGACCCAGGATGGAGGCCCCTGCCGTCAGTTTATCCATCACATGGCTCCTGGCGAGGTTTTGGAGGAACCGGGTACCCGTATTATAACCGATAAATGCCAGGTTATAGCGAAGGACCAGGTGTGGCACATTAAAGATCAGCAGGAACAGGATAGGCCCCAGGACATTTCCTTTAATGGCCAGCGAAGTACCCACCCCTGCGGCAATGACCTTGACCGTCCCCCAGAACAACGAGTCAAAGACACCGGCCAGTGGACCCATCAGCCCCAGCTTGACCGAATTGATCGACTCTTCGTCGAAGTCCGGCGTCTGTCTGTTCTTCTCTTCCATAGCAGCCGTAATGCCGATGATCAGGGTCGAACCATACGGGCTGGTATTAAAGAATTGGAGGTGCCTTTTCAAGGCCCGTGACATCGCATCCCTGGTAGTGTATAATTTTTTGAGCACCGGCATGATGGAAAAGGCGAATCCTGTATTCTGCCAGGTCTCGAAATTGAAGTTCGCCTCCAGCGTCATCGATCGGAAAAACAGGCTCCTGATGTCGGCTTTCGATAGTTTCGGAGCGTTTTCATCAACGAGCGCTGCATCCGCAGCGCCGTAATCGATACCGTCATCATCTTCTTCCGTCGCCTCCTTTTGCGTCGCCCCCGTAACGATGAGGGCGATGATGACCCCCAGCCCGCCAATAGCGATGACCGGTAGTTTCAGATAGGCGGCGAGCATAAACCCGAGGAAAAAATAAGGAGCGGCTTTCCGGTTGAACATCAGGTTCATCAACAAGGCGAAGCCAAGCGCCGGCAGCATGTTGCCCGCAACCTTCAGCCCTTCGTTGACCCAGACGGGTATGCTGTCGAGGAAAGACTTCATGACCCCCGCGCCGAGTTCCAGGGTCAGGAACGTGATAAGTCCCATCAACAATGGTTTTAAGAGCCCCGACAGGATATGCAGCCTTTCAACTTTCCTGTAATCGCCGTCCTCCGCATACTGGCCGAATTTTTTGTTGAACACGGCCCGGAAAACGAAAAGCCCGCTGATGACCATCTCGGAGAGTATCGAGATCGGCACCGCCAGGGCCAGCGCGATAGCGGGACCCTTGCCGGAAAGTATCGTGAAAGCCGTAGCCAGCACCCCACCCGTAATGGTATCCGGCGGGATGGCCGCGCCTATTTTTATATTGCCCATGAAGATCAGCTCCAGCGTGGCCCCGATAGCGACACCCTGGGTCAGGTCTCCCAGAACCAGGCCCACCAGGGGGCCCAGGACCAGCGGCCTGCTGAGTAGCGTGGTTCCGAGAAAATCCTCCGAATGCCCGAAGATGGCGACCAGCGTGATCAGGATGAATGAGACGAGCAAGACGGACCCCCTTTGATTTTTATTGTTTAAAGTAAACTCTCCACCATTTGTTTCTTGTCCGTAGGGACCTGTCGTACTTCGAGCTCCAAACCCTTTTCCAGCATTTGCCGGATGACGGCGATATCTTCGTCCGTAACCGCAATGGCCTTCGAGATAAGACGCGAGCCGTCTTTCCCCCGGATTCCCCCAAAATTGATCGACACGATCTCCGGCACCTCGCTCGCGAGCGCATAGGCGTCTTTCACATTGTTCACCAGCAGTAATATCCTGAGATTTTTGCTTTTCGCATCGTTGAGGAAGGCGGCGGCTTCCAGGACCGGCTTTATAAGAAGCTTCGCATTCGCCGGCTTCGCCAGCCCAAGGGTCATCTTTAGAAACTCATCTTTTGCGACCTTGTCGTTCGCGACGATCAGGCAATCGATGCCCAACGCCGAACTCCAGGCGAATGCGACCTGCCCATGCACAAGCCGGTCGTCGATTCTGGCTAATTTAATCATTTGGATCTTCGGAATTCTTTGAAGTGATCAATTTATTGACATACACGATCTGGTCCTTCGCGTTGCGGATGCTATTTTCTATGATTTCAACGACGGGGCTGTGGGCGTCGGAGAGGAGGATATCCAGGAGCAAGGGGAGATTAAAGCCCGAAACGATATGTATATTTTCCCGCCGGGCGGCCTGCTGGAGAATCTGGTTGGTCACGCTTCCACCCAGCAAATCCGAAAAAATCACCAGCTCGTCACCGTCTTCGAGACCATCGAGCACTAGATTCAGTTCCGGTTCAATGGATTTGTTTTCACCGACATAGGCTTCGATCAGGGTCAGCTGTTCTGTTTCCCCGATAATGATATCCAGCGATGACTTGACCCCTTTTGCAAAATTGCCATGGGTCGCAATTAGAAATTTTCGCATAAGACCCCCCTTATGAAAAATTTAGACAGATGAATGAATAAGGTGATAAGCAGCTACACAGTTGCGAAACTTACGCCCGACAGCAGACAGGCGGACCAAATTAGCACATTTTTAATTATTTCCATTCAATTTTTTGAGGGATCGTTGACAACACCCAGGAAAAGAATGGAGCCGGATTGCTTCTCGAGGATCGTGTATAGGAAGGGGTGATCTGCCTTTATCGGCGTCAGTTCCGGTATAGCCGTCGTTCCTACTCCAATCCCCGTGACCGCCGCGGCCTCGGTGCCTTCCTCGTCCACCTTGATATAGGTCTTGTGAATGGCTTGTGAAATAGACAGCTTTATCTGCGAAGCGTCATACATGCCGGAGAAGTCAGCGCCGCCGTTGAAAGCGATTCCCATACCCAGGGTCGATAAAGCAGGTCTCATATCTTCTATGGCATAGGCATACTCCCATTTGGGAAGGACCAGTTGAACCCGTTGGGTGTCCAGGCCGGAGATCGCTCCCTTTAGCCGGCCGGCATCCAGCGACGCCGCAAATTGATCGATGGGTAGCTGCGGATTATTGGGGAGGATCAGCTCGAGGGCATAGCTATTGCCGGATCCGTAAGGCAGCTCCACCAGCGTTAACGTGGAATCGGCGAACATTCTCAGCTGCCCGGTTTGTTGCATGAACGGGGTGTTTACCGAATTTCCGCCCTGCAAATGGAACACGCCCGTTTGGGTATCGGAGGTCTCAAAAGCATGCAGCCAGGACCCCTTAAAATATACGGCGTCGATCAGAAACATCATGTCCGTCGGTTCGATCGCCCGGATAACGGTGGGAATCTTGTTATGGGTGTTTTGTGCGACCCACTGGTTGATCGTATTGATTGCATTCGGATCGTTGAAATTGAGGGCCCGCGCCTCTCCGCGATAGTCATTTTTTACGGTATCCAGGTAAGCAGGCAATGGATCGATGCTTCCCTGCCGATACCACAAGGAGTTGGCAATAGAAAGACTGACGCGGCTGTCTTCCGCCGGCATCCCCGTGATGAGCGCCTTGTTGACGGCATTTAGTTGATCGGTCTGAACGCTTCCCAACTGAAGAGCCTTGGCCATGGAATCCTTCGTGCTGGTGCCGGCGCCGTTATACACCATACTAAGGGCCAGGTAGATACTTAGCGGGGAAATGAGCTTGTTGTCCCGGGTGCTGTCTTGTTGCAAACTGGCCTGGAAAAAAGTAAGGGCAAACTGGTTATTCGCCTCGACGACTCCAATGCCATCTGCGGGAAGGATCAAAGGTTTGTTCAGCCCAACCGTATGTTTTTGACAGGAGAAAACCCCCGTAAGGACGAATAAGAGAAGGCTTGCCCGCTTTTTCATGATGATTATTTTATTTTGAATGACAACAGGCCGCCCCTCGCGGAAATTAACCGCAGTCTATCGTAAGCCTCGTCACATTGTATACCGGACATACCTGTTGATAGCTGACAAGGGAGTCTGCAAGATCGTTGCATGGCGACCGGGGGAAGGGCTCCGTGCTCTTTGTTTCCCTTTTATTTCCTTACGATCTCGAATATATCGATGGGCGGCGTAAAAGACTGGTCTTCTTCGGGCCGGTTGTAGATCATCCCGACGATGTCCCTCCCCTTTACGACTCTTCCGAATGCGGCATAACCCTGACCGTCCGGGTTGTTGTCGCCGCCATAGTCAAAACCGGGCTGGTCGCCTACGCAGATAAAGAATTCTGTGGTCGCGGTTCCGGGCGCCCTCCGGGCAAGTGAGAGGACCCCATCCTTGTGCAGGATATGGGTCTGACGGGTGGTCTCATGAGGGATTCCCGGTAGAGAGGATGCCCTGGCTGAGTTCCTTTTCCAGATTCCTCCCTGTATCAGCTCCGATTTTGGCATCCCGGAGGGCTGGTTGTCTTCGTTGAGCACACGATAAAAGGAGGCATTCGTATAGAAGCCCGAGTCGACATACGAGAGAAAAGCGGCCACGCTCCGGGGAGCCTGGTCCGGGAATAGTTCCACCTCGATATCTCCGAGACGGGTATGAATGGATACATGAGGGTTTTTATAGGCCTGCGAACAGCCGGATGCGAGCAACACGATCCCGGTTAATACGATCCCGGGTAAGACCACCCCGAAAAAGAGCATTGCGAACCGGCTGCCTGCCGGGGAGGACAACTTATAAAAGGCGGCCTTCATCCGGGAGGCGGGTACCGGAAACCTTCCGCGGGTTAGCAGGGGGGGAATGCCCTTAATGAGCAGTCGGCAAAATCCATTTAAAAACATAAGTAAGATGCAGTATTTTACGTTAAATGTAGAAGAATCCCCTTAGACAAATCAATAAAACTGATTAATTTCACTACCTTTTCAGCTCTATTAATCACCCTGACTGATGACCAGACTTAAAGACTTTGTTTATTCGAACAAACAGGAGCCACACCGCATCCGTACGAGACAGATTTTGCAGCAGCATCCGGAAGTCCGGAAACTGATCGGAAAGAATGCATATACTATTTTTGCCGTCCTGGGGCTCGTAACTTTTCAGATCCTACTGTCCTGGCTCGTGTCCGGACAATCCTGGTGGTGGGTCGTGGGAGCCGCCTACTTTCTCGGCGCCTTCGCCGATCACGCCCTGTTCGTGATGATCCACGAATGTGCGCATCATTTGCTTTTTAAGAGCCGATCTGCCAACCGCCTGGCGGGGATCCTGGCCAACCTCCCCCAATTGTTCCCCAGTTCTATTTCCTTCGAACGCTATCATATCAAGCATCACTCGTTCCAGGGCATCCATGAATTGGACGCGGACCTGCCCAACCGTTGGGAAGCCCGCCTGATCAATAATCATTTTGCAGGCAAGGTGATCTGGCTGCTGTTCTATCCGGTATTCCAGGTCTTCCGGATCTCGAGGCTGAAAGAAATCAAGCCCTTCGATAAATGGGTCGCCCTCAACTTTGGCGCGGAGATCGTCTTCATCTCAGCGATCTGGTTCTTCTTCGGTCCCAAGGCGATCGTTTTCCTCCTGCTGAGCTTCTTCTTCTCGGTAGGGCTGCACCCGCTGGGAGCCCGCTGGATACAGGAACACTATCTTACCCACGGGGAACAGGAGACCTACAGCTACTACGGTGTTCTGAACAAGGTGGCTTTCAACGTGGGCTACCACAATGAGCACCACGATTTTCCTTCGATTCCCTGGAATAAGCTGCCGCAGATCCGGCAGACAGCCCCCGGCTTCTATAACACGCTGTCATACCACACTTCCTGGACCCGGCTGTTTTTCCGCTTTCTCTTCGACCGGGAAATATCTCTTTACTCCCGGGTCATCCGCAAAGAACGGGGTAAGGTGAAGCTTACGGACGAGTCGAAGCCCGATCTCGAACTGGTCGTGATGGAGCATTAGTCGTGATAGAACATTAAAAGCGGGGCTGGCCGGCTCAGGGCCACTCACCACCATTACTCACTGACGTGATTCACGGAACCTTTGTAAGTTCTATACGCACATTATTGTTACCCATTTTCCCGGAAATCACGCGGGTTGACTCCTTGCCTGTTTCGGTTAGAGTAGCGACCAGGGTATCATGTATGTTTTTGGGATAATGCCAGACAATAGTCATCCTGTTATTGCCATCCAATAGATAGTGGCCGAATAAACGTCTTTGCTGACTGTTGTATTCAAAAACGCAATCATTGCCCGGGTCAAAATATACAAGGGTGAGTACGCTGTCGCTGCAGGAATTGACCGTTCCATTTTGTTGGTTTACCAGCCATTGGCCGACTTTATATTTACCGGTCAACCACGGATTCTTGTCGGGAGGACCGTAGTTCCAGATGAGGAACAGGGGGATAAACAGCGTAGAAAAGCGAAGCAGGATTTTTAGAAAGGACGGCATGGAAGAGATGGACGGGAGATCGGATGTAGCCCGGAAAAAGAATTCAACAAGCCGTCGGTATTCGCAAAGCAGGAGATATAACAGCGCGATCATTAATTCAATGGCCTGTATCGACTCCCCCCATTCCATATGGTAACAGGCATTCAGGAGGATGATATTCAGGACGACCGGCAGCAGGATAAATACGCCTGTCAGCCTTGTCCGCTTAAACAGCAGTAGAAAGGAACCCAGGATCTGGCAACCCCCGATTATACATACAAAAGCACGGGAATGTCCGAAATAAGCCCAGGTCAGCTCTTCCGGAGAGAAACTGCTGAAGGGCATATCGAGCCTCGCAAGGGGAGTGGAAAATTGCAAACGGAAAAACTTCTGAAAACCGATCATCGTCAGATCAAGGGCGATACTATATCTTATGATCCCTTGCCAGAAAGCCAGGATGACAGCCGAACGGCTACCGGACTGGCTCCTCCGCAAGCCCCAAAAGACGGCATACAGAATGGCGGTTAATAATATACCTGCGGCGATGATCGTGACCGCCCTGAAATTCAGCCAGTCCGGCAAAAATCGCTTGCCGATGCGGAAAAAACAAAAGCTGCTGACCAAACCTGCTATAACACAGGCGATGATTTTCCCGGGAGTCGAAATTTCCTTCATTTTTTGAGTTTGGGATCCATTCCATAGATCTTAAAATGAGGGATTTCCATAAACCGGTGCAGAAATAATCCGGCGCCTGTAATGGGGCCGCCACTAAATAAACACCCGGTTCCCGGACGAGAAACTCTCCCGGAACTCCTTCGGCGTACACGTCTTCTTCTTCTTGAAGATCCTGTTGAAATTGGAGATATTGTTGAATCCGCAGTTATAGGAGATCTCCGCAATGGAGTGGGTGGTATCGATCAGCATCCTCGATGCATGACCCAGCCGGATCTCATTGAGACTATCGATAAAGGTGTTCCCTGTCCTTTTTTTGATGAACCGGCTGAAAGAGACCTCGGTCATGCTTACGAGCTTGGCGACTTCACCCAGTGTCACCTGTTTGTCGTAGTTGTTGTTCATGTATTCGAAGGCCTTCTCGATGCGACGGCTGTTATAGCTGAACTGCTCATTGGTGAAGGATGCATCGGACAGCGTGCGCATATTTCGTGAAATGGAGAGGTCATGGAGGATGGACATCAGCTCCAGTACCGAATCGAATCCGTTCTTCTGGTTCAGTGACAGGATGCGGGGCGCCAGCGCCTGAATGGTCTCTTTGGAAAAGGAGATGCCCTTGTGAGAGCGCTCGAACATGCTCCGGATAAAGCTCAGCTGATTCCTTCGCAACAGCTTGTCGTCAAATAGGTCCTTATGCCATTGGATCGTGATTTCACGGATCTCTTCGCTTTTGCACTGATGGGTAAACCAGGCATGATAAAGGTTGGGACCCACCAACACCAACTCAGCGTCATCGATGATCTCGATATGATCACCGACGATACGTTTGGCTCCTTTGGCATTGATGATGAGGTTCAGTTCCAGCTCTTCGTGGTAGTGCAGGGGAAAGGTGAATTCCTTTTTGACCCTGGAGAAGATGGTAAAGCAATCGTTTTGTGTCAACGGGGTAATTTCCCGGACGATATTGGTATTCATATGGCAATTTTTCGGTGGCAGTTTAATCGTTACGTTTGACAAAGATAGAAAAGCAGCTCATTTATCCAAGCGACGGATAAAATAATATGCAAGGATGGAATCTACAGGAGCTGATATAATCTTTTGAAAAGTAATCGATTACAATTAAGTTATTCAATTAAGAGGCTCTAAATTGTCGTTTATGATCAATCTTGGGATAAAATTTCATTAGGTTGAGGGAAGGAATCATTTTTAATTTTGTTCGAAACCACCGGCTATATGAGAAAAGCAATCATCGACCCGATGATCCCCCCGTCGTGCGGGAAGTTCCCCGTATTCTTTCTTCTTCTCCCAGAATTTGTATTTTCAAGGTAATGAAACTAAAACTACCCGACCTTGCCATCATCGCGGCTTACCTGGTGACTATGGTCGTCATAGGGTGGGTACTCCGCAAAAAGGCGCGGCAAAACAAGGAGAATTATCTCCTGGGTGGCAAGTCTCTTCCCTGGTATATGCTGGGACTCTCGGATGCTTCCGATATGTTCGACATATCCGGTACGATGTGGATGGTGAGCCTCTGCTTCGTATATGGTATGAAGAGCATCTGGATACCTTGGCTCTGGCCGGTTTTCAACCAGATCTTCCTTATGATGTACCTCTCCCGCTGGCTTCGCAGATCCAACGCCACCACGGGCGCCGAATGGCTGACCAGCCGTTTCGGCAATACCGGCCGGGGGGTAAAGTCCTCTCACAATATCGTGGTCGCATTTGCCCTGTTAAGCTGTCTGGGATTCATGGCTTATGGTTTTGTCGGGCTGGGCAAGTTCATGCAGATCTTTATCCCCTGGGATACAGTGCAGCCTTATGTTCCCTTTCATATACCGGCGGCTTATATCCCTCATTTTTACGGGATCGTCTTTACTCTGTTCGCGATGTTTTATTCCATTCTTGGGGGCATGCACAGCATTGTCCTCGGCGATGTGATCAAGTATGCGATCATGACAGTGGCCTGTATCAGTATAGGCGCGATTGCCATGTTCAGGCTGCACGCCTCGCATGCGACCCCTTCACTGCATCCCCCGGAAGGTTGGCTGAACCCCTTCTTCGGATGGAAACTGGGGCTGAACTGGAGACCTATCCTCGAAGAGGCCGGGAAGAAGATAAAGGACGATGGGTACTCATTGTTTGGCATCTTCTTTATGATGATGCTGTTTAAGGGTGTCTTTGCAAGCCTGGCGGGTCCCGCGCCAAATTACGATATGCAGAAGGTGCTCAGCACACGCTCGCCCGAAGAAGCCAGCAAAATGAGCGGCTTCGTTTCGGTTATCTTATTGCCCATCCGCTATTCGCTGATCATAGGTCTGACCGTATTGGCTTTTTTGTATTTTGACCAGATCCGCGGAGACCTCGTTATACCGGGTAGACCAGGCACGCCCGCCGGAATGGATTTCGAGAAAATACTACCGGCGACTATCAACAGTTTTTTGCCGACGGGACTTATGGGCCTGGTGCTGACAGGACTGCTGGGAGCGTTTATGAGCTCGTTCTGCGGCACTCTTAACGCCGCGCAGGCCTACCTGGTGAACGACGTCTATCTGAAATATGTCAATCCATCCGCTTCGACCCGCAAAATCATTTCCATGAACTATCTCGCGGGAGTGGTGGTCGCTCTCACAGGTATCATTTTAGGCCTTTTTGTAAAAGATGTAAACACCGTCCTCCAATGGATCGTCTCGGGTCTATACGGAGGCTATGTAGCCGCCAATATGCTGAAATGGCATTGGTGGCGGTTTAATGCCAGCGGTTTTTACTGGGGTATGCTCGCGGGCATCGTGCCGGCCATGGCATTGGCAGTCTTAAAGTCGAACAACCTGTTACACGGGCTCGACCTCTATTACTGGCCCGTCCTTTTCGCGCTTTCACTCGCCGGATCCATCATCGGTTCTTATGCGACCCCTCCGACGGACGAGGAGACCCTGCTCTCCTTTTACAAATCCGTCCGTCCCTGGGGGTTCTGGAAGACGGTCCATGCCAGGGTGCTGGCAAAAGACCCCGCCTTCAAAAGGAATCCAAATTTTAAGATCAATCTATTCAACATCGTCCTGGGGATGGTCGGGCAACTCTGCCTCACGATTCTGCCTATGTATGTCATACTCTGGTTAAAACTTCCTCTGTTGATCACCGTCATCTTACTCGCCGTCATCCTCATCATCCTGAAAAAAACCTGGTGGGATCGGCTAAACGAATATTGACCCTTGTATATATTTGCTTTTTTAAATGCGTAGAAGAATTGATAAAGATTAATCTGGCAGGTTATAGGACAGAAGTAGAGAAGGAACTGCACGCAATCCTCTCCTATTGGATCGAACACACCCCCGATCTGCGACAAGGAGGGTTTTACGGGCGGCTTGATGAAAAGGACCAGGCAGATCCGACGGCGCCTAAAGGCATTGTTTTGAACAGCCGTATCCTCTGGGCATTCAGTGCCGCCTATGGCAGGACCCGGCAAAAAGAATACCTCGACCTGGCCCAAAGAGCCTACGAATATGTTCTTGCCCATTTTATGGATCCGGAATACGGAGGCGTGTACTGGAGCGTGGATGCCAAAGGAGCCGCGCTAAACGACAGGAAGCAGATATACGGGTTGTCTTTTTGTATATACGGTCTCAGCGAATATCACCGCGTCACGCGCAACCGCCAGGCCCTCGAACACGCGATAGCCTTGTTTCACCTGATCGAACGGCATAGTTATGATCTGGCCCGCATGGGCTATTATGAGGCTTTCAGCCGCGACTGGAAGCCGCTCGAAGATCTCAGGCTGAGCGAAAAAGACGACAACGGGAAAAAGACCATGAACACGCACCTTCATATCATAGAAGCCTATGCGAATCTATACCTGGTATGGCCCGATACCCGGTTGAAGCAGCAGATCGATAACCTCCTGGAGGTCTTCGAAAAATATATCGTCGACGATCGTACGGGCCACCTGGCGCTGTTTTTCGACGAAGACTGGAGGCGGCGCTCGGATCTCGTCTCCTACGGACATGATATAGAAGCCGCGTGGCTCTTGCTCGAAGCTGCCTGCATCGGCGGCGATGATAAGCGGATCGGGGAAATGCGGCGCCTCTCGATAAAAGTGACGCTCGCCGCGACGGAAGGATTGGACAGTGACGGCGGCCTTTGGTATGAATACGATCCTTCGGGAGAGGGGCTGGTCAGGGAAAAACACGCCTGGCCACAGGCGGAGGCCATGATCGGTTTTCTCAACGCCTACCAGGTCAGCGGCAATAACAGATTCCTGGAACAGTCCCTTGCAAGCTGGCATTTTATCAAGACCTTTATCCGCGACACCGATCGTGGCGAATGGTTTTGGGGGGTAAGGGACGATCATTCCCTCGTGCCGGGGCAGGACAAGGCCGGGTTCTGGAAATGTCCCTATCACAATAGCCGGGCCTGCCTCGAAGTCATGGCCCGCCTGGACTCCCTTCGTTGACAACTGCCACGGCTTCTTGTCGCAAACTTGTCACACGCTTGCCGCAGACTTTGACGGCGAAATGTATACAAAGGTGTAGATTTGAGAAAAAAATCAACTATGCGATCACTCTTATCCAGGATCCTATTGTCGGCCGGCTTATTTTTGGGCCTCACAGCCATGACCATGCACAAAAAGACCCGTGTTGTGTTCTTCGGGGATTCCATTACGGAACAAGGCGCCAGACCCGGCGGCTTTATCGTCAGGATGCAGGACGAACTGGAGAAAAGGGGATTGTCCTCCCAATATGAACTGATCGGCGCCGGGGTCGGCGGCAACAAAGTATACGATCTCTATCTCCGCCTGGAAGAGGACGTCCTCGCAAAAAAGCCCGATATCGTCTTCATCTGGATAGGTGTAAACGACGTATGGCACAAAGTATCCTCCGGTACCGGCACCGATCCCGATAAATTTGCGAAATTCTACAGGGCTATTATAGACAAACTAAAAGATCAGGGCATCCGGATCGTCCTCTGCACGCCTGGCGTAATCGGCGAAAAGACGGATTTTACGAACCAGCAGGATGGCGACCTGAACCGCTACTCGCAGATCATCCGCGACCTCTCCAAAGACCAGCACTGCGGGCTGGTCGACATGCGTGAACTCTTTCACACCTATGACCTGAAAAACAACCCGGGCAATAAGGAGTCGGGAATCCTTACCGTCGATAGGGTGCACCTGAACGATGCGGGAAATCAGCTGGTGGCCGGTGCCCTCCTGGACGTGCTCGTTACAAAATAGTGAGTGGTCAGTGGTGAGTATTGAATCAGACGTCTATAGGTTCTGAACATCATAAAGCCACTCGCCCCTCACAACTCACCACTGACTACTCGCTCCTAAAACTTTATATATGTCTAAAGTAATAATGATCACCGGCGCAAATGGCAATCTGGGTACAGCCACCGTTAAGAAATTCCTCGACGAAGGTTACCGGGTCGTCGCGGTCGATCATTCCAACAATCACCTGGGCTTTGCGGCATCCAACAAGAATTTCGAGTGGCAGACCGTCGACCTCACCGCCGAGAAAACCGTGGAAGCATTCGTCGGGGATCTTATCCGGCGCTATGGGACACTCGATGGAGCGCTCCTGCTGGTGGGAGGTTTTGCGATGGGTGGCATCGAAACCACCGGCGGAGAAGAATTGAGAAAGATGTATTCCCTGAATTTCGAAACGGCGTATTTTGCCACAAGGCCCCTGTTTCAACACATGCTGCATAATGGGTATGGACGTCTTGTCTTCATAGGGGCCAGACCCGCTCTGAAACCCGAACAGGGGAAGGCCGCCTTGGCTTATTCGATGACAAAATCCATGCTCTTCACACTGGCCGGAATATTAAATGCGGAAGCAAAGGGGAAAAATGTCGTAACATCGGTCGTCGTTCCGAGTACCATAGATACCCCGCCAAACCGGCAGAGCATGCCGGATGCAAACCCCGACAATTGGGTAACGCCCGAAAAGATCGCAGAAGTGCTGGAGTTTATTTGCAGCGACAAAGGACTGGCCCTCAGAGAGCCCGTTTACAAGGTCTACAACAATGCCTAGCAGTTTGCAGAGATAGTCAGTAGTGAGTATAAAAGTCAGTGGTGAGTAGTCAGTAGGACTGTCGAATAGGAATCGTAAACGCCGGACGACATGCAGAGGTCTGCAGAGAGGTAATGAGGATCAGAGACCCACTCACTACTCACTATTGACTACTCGCTGCTATATCGTCAGAATGCTGTTCCAACCCGCAACGCCGTCCGGTTCCCGCAAAGGATTCTCGATGTCCTCCATCCACATCCGGTCATCGATGAAGAACTTGTAGTAATACTTGCCGTGCGGCAGCATGGGAATCTCTATTTTCCAGATGTCTTTGTTCACCGAGCGCATATTGAGCTCATCATGGGCCCAGTGGTTGAAAGTGCCGGCCAGGGAGATGTGTGAGGCTGCCTGGAGATGGATGCAAAACTCGATCGTTTTCTTCTTCTTGTTGATGTACGGTGATTCATGATTTTTCATAAAGACCTCCTTTGATTTATACTCGTTACCGATGGTATTACAATACAAAAGATTGGTTCAGGAATTATCAGGGGGATTAAAGGAAGGGGGGATTCTGTAAAAGTTACTATTTTTTTTGGAAATAAAAGAAGGAACCTGCCGTTTTTTCAATAAAATAAAATACCCGTAAAATACTCGTAAAATATCCGGAAGAACCCTGGACCGGCGCTTTCCCTATTCCTCTCTACCACACCCTTCCATCCCGCTCCTGCCGGTCGTCTTTCACCCGTATGAGCCGCACAGGATGGGTTTTAATGAATTTTTAATATGTTTATCCATGCTTTCTTGAGAGTTGAATGGATAAATGCTTTTAATTCGTGGTAATGGAAATAAAGATCTTATTGGTTGAAGACGAGAAAAAGATTGCAGAGGCGCTCAGGAAAGGTTTGTCCGAGCAGCATTATGCCGTGGACGTCGCTTATGACGGGATGATCGGGAAAAAACTGTTTGACTCCAACACGTATGATCTGGCGATACTGGACATCAATCTTCCGTTGATGAACGGCTATGAACTCTGCCGGTATATCCGCAATCATAACGAACAGATGCTGGTGGTAATGCTGACGGCCCTGAACACAACGGAAAACAAGATCGAAGGATTCGATGCGGGGGCCGATGATTACATCGTAAAACCATTTGATTTCCAGGAACTCCTCGTCCGCATCCGGGCCCTTCTCAAACGCCTCCATTACCCCGTGACGACCGGCAATGTCCTGAAAGTCGGGGACCTCGTCATGAACCTGGATAGCAAGGAAGTTACCCGCGAAGGCCGGGCGATCCCGCTGACGGCCAAGGAGTTCCAGCTGCTGGAATATTTTATCAGGAACAAGAACAAAGTGGTCTCCCGGATCGATATTGCCCTGAACGTCTGGGATATCGACTTCGACACAAAGACAAATGTGATAGACGTTTATGTGAACTTCCTCCGGAAAAAGATAGAAAAAGATTTCTCCTCTAAATTGATATATACCCAGGTAGGGATGGGGTATGTTCTAAAAGAAAACTCCTGAAGTGAAGATCCGCTATAAGATAATGCTTCTCTTCACCCTGCTGGTGACTGCCATCATATCCTTATTGGATTTTTCGGTCTACTATTATTCAAAGCTCGAAAGGAAGATCATTTTCGATAAACGCCTGAAGGCCAGGGCCAACAACGCCATCCAATTGTATGCGCTGCTGGGGGATAGCGGCCTCTCCCTCCAGCGGAGAATAGACACCGCCTCCACGATCGTCGTTCCGTCCAGGAGCGTCGTCATCTATTCAGCAGGAGGAACCGACAGAGGAGCCGAAATATATCGCTTCGACGTGAAAGGCTCCGAGCCCTTGCAGATGAGACCCGATATCCTGCAGGATGCCATGACCGCCGGCGAACGGTATTTTACACTGGGCAACCGGGACGTAATCGCACTGAAAAGCGGGATAGGCGGGAAAAACTTTATCGTCATGGTGTCCGGTTATGACGAAGACGGCCTGGAACGGGTGGACAAACTGAACAGGATCCTGCTCATCAGTTTGTTGGCCGGCGTATTCCTCACGGCCCTGGTCAGCTATATCTTTACCGGCCAGCTGCTGCAGCCCATCGCGCAGATCATCCGTGAAGTCAAGGAGATTTCTTCCTACAACCTGTCACATCGTATCCGGGCCGGTAGCGGGCAGGACGAACTGAGCCAGCTCGCAAATACCTTCAACGAACTGCTGGAGAGGCTCCAGGAATCCTTTGCTACCCAGCGCAGGTTTATTTCCAACGCCTCGCATGAACTGTCCACGCCGCTTACGTCCGTGTCAAGCCAGTTGGAAGTGACCCTTCAGAAGGAGAGGAACGTGGAAGAATACAAACAGGTAATGATCTCCGTTAGCGAGGACGTGCAGCAGATGCGTCAGCTGACGAAGAGCCTGCTGGAAATCGCCAAAACGGGCTCCCATGGAACGATCGAGCTGAATGAAGTGCGCGTGGACGAAGTACTGCTGAAGGTGACGGCCGATGTGAAGAAACTAAACAGCGAATACCGCGTGGAACTGAATTTTGGAGAGTTCCCCGAAGATGAAAAGGATTTTGTCGTTTTTGGCAATAACGAACTGCTCTATATAGCCGTCAGGAACCTGGTAGAGAACGGATGCAAATATTCTCCCGACAGGAAGTCGATCGTCGACCTCTCCTTCCGGGATCACAAAGTCTTTGTGGAGGTCTTGAATAACGGCGACGTGATCGCGGCCGATGAGATCCGGCAGATCTTCCAGCCATTTTACCGCGGCTCCCAAACCCGCGGTCAGAAAGGATTTGGCCTCGGTCTCGCCCTGGCCCAGCGGATCGTCGGTATTCACAAGGGGACCCTTACCGTTCAATCCGATACCGGCGCCGGCACCATCTTCAGGGTCGAACTGCCCTCCATAAAGATCTTCAACCAGATCCTCTGATAAAATCTCCGCCCGGCATCCCGGTATTCCGCCAGCCATTGCCGCGGCTCCGTCTGTTGTCCCGGTTCTACCCGCCGTTCCGTCGCCGGTCATCTTCACATCGGCTTTCTTGGCATCAGCAACTTGGAGATCAGACCCGTCCACCCCGTCTGGTGCGAGGCGCCCATACCCCTTCCGTTGTCGCCATGGAAGTATTCAAAGAAGAGGATATAGTTGGAGAAATGAGGATCGTATTGCAGCTTATCATAGTGCCCGAATACGGGACGTCTTCCCGATGTATCGCGCAGGAACAGGTTCGACAGCCTTTTCGATAGCTCGATGCTGATTTCATTGAGGGTAAGGCTTTTGCCGGAGTGCGTCGGATACTCGACCTTGAATTCATCCCCGTAATAATGATGAAACCGCTGCAGGGACTCGATGATCAGGTAATTGACAGGCATCCAGACCGGCCCTCGCCAATTGGAGTTGCCGCCGAATAGAGGGATGGTGGATTCCCCGGGAGTGTATTGAACACGGAGGGTCTCGCCGTCGATTTTGAACTCGTAGGGTGTTTTCTCATAGACCTTGGAAAGAGCCCTGATCCCATGATCGCTTAAGAATTCCGTTTCATCCAGCATACGATAAAGGATCCGCTTAACCCGATGACCGCGAAGAAGCGAAAGAAGGTGTTTCTCCTCCGCACCCTTCTCATGCCAGCGGGAAACGAGCGCAGCCAGGTCAGGACGATAGTCGAGAAACCATCGCAACCGCTTCGTAAAGATAGGCTGCGAGGTCAGCAGCTCGTCGTCCAGCACTTCCACGGCGAACAGCGGGATCAACCCCACCATGGAACGGAGTTTCATCTTGAAGGAGCCGTCATCCGGGAGCTTCAGCGCATCATAAAAGAATTCATCTTCGTCGTCCCAGAGCCCGTCTCCCTCGGATCCCATGCTCGACAAGGCCGCGGCGATATACAGGAAGTGCTCAAAGAATTTGGTGGCCATATCCTGGTAGACGGGATTGGTCACGGATAATTCCAGGGCGATCCTCATCATGTTCAGTGAATACATCGCCATCCAGCTGGTTCCATCGGCCTGCTCCAGGTGGCCGCCCGACGGCAGTTTCTGGTTGCTCCGGTCGAAGACCCCGATATTATCCATCCCCAGAAAGCCGCCCTCGAAAATATTATTGCCCTCCGCATCCTTGCGATTTACCCACCAGGTAAAATTCAGCAACAGCTTATGAAAGATCGTCTCGAGGAAAGTCGTATCCCCGGCGCCATTGTTGGCGTGCTTATCCAGTTCATAGACTCGCCACGCCGCCCAGCCATGGACCGGCGGGTTGACATCGCTGAAAGACCATTCATAGGCCGGCAGCTGGCCGTTGGGATGCATATACCACTCATGCGTCAGCATGATCAGCTGTCTTTTTGCAAAGGCCACATCTATCAGCGCAAACGGGATACAGTGAAAAGCCAGGTCCCAGGATGCATACCAGGGATATTCCCATTTATCGGGCATCGAAATGATATCCTCGTTATTCAGATGCCTCCACTGCCGGTTTCTGCCCTGCAAACGTTCGGCGGGCGGCAGAGGTCCCACGGGATCTCCCTTCAGCCACTGGTCGACATCGTATGCATAATATTGCTTGCTCCAGAGCATCCCGGCAAAAGCCTGTCTTTGCACGAGTCTTTCATCCTCACTCGTGATCTCCTGTTGGAGAGGCCGATAAAAGGCCTCCGTTTCCGCAACGCGGTCGGTGAAGACCTTGTCGAAATCGGAAAAAGGATCTTTATTCTCTCCGGGTTGCAGCCTCAAACGGATAGTGCTGGACTGGCCGCTCCCGATGGTCAGGTCATAATTGAGCGCCGCCCTTGTTCCCTGCTGCCAGATATTCACAGCCTTGTGGTCTCCATGGACCAGGTATTCCCCGATACCGTCCTTGAAGAACCCGGGTCTGTCATAGCCGTATAATCTTTTCGTATTGGTCTCGTTGTCACAGAACAGGTGCTGTGTCTTCTGTTCCACGTACAGCGTAAGATCGCCAAGTGCCGTGTGGTCGATAAAGATATTTCCGTCGTTGGAAGACATCATCTCCGGCTTATAGGAATTATACCCCCAGGCCCAGGTATTCCTGAACCAAAGCGTCGGCAATACATTCAGCGCCGCGCTTTCCTGGCCCCTGTTATATACGGTGATCCGGATCAGGATGTCGTCGACGCCGCCCTTGGCATATTCGATAAAAATATCGAAATACTTGTCCTCATTGAAGATACCCGTATCCAGCAATTCATATTCGGGATCCAGCCTCGTCCGTCTCGCGTTCTCCTGCACCAGGTCGTTGTAAGGGAATTCCGACTGAGGATATTTATACAGCATCTTCATATAGCTATGTGTCGGCGAACCATCCAGGTAGTAGTAGATTTCCTTTACATCCTCTCCATGATTGCCTTCGTAACCGCTCAGACCAAAAAGCCTCTCCTTGAGGATGGGGTCTTTCTTATTCCAGAAACCCAGGGCGAAACACAGGTGTTGCTGCTCGTCGCAGAATCCGCCAATCCCCTCCTCCCCCCAGCGATAGGTCCTGCTGCGGGCCATATCGTGTGTCAGATAGGTCCAGGCCTGGCCGTCCGCGCTATAGTCCTCCCGGACGGTGCCCCACTGCCGCTCGCTCAGATACGGTCCCCATTTCTTCCAGGTCTTATCCTGTAATCGTTGCCTTTCTATGTCCATATTTTGAATTCCGTTTTGTCCGCGGGTATCTATTCGTTTGCATCTATCCGTTCCTGTCCGTTCGTTTGTATCCCTTCGTTCCCATCACTCTCTATCCATTCCCGTCTATCCGTTCCCGTCTATCCGTTCCCGTCTATCCGTTCCCGTCTATCCGTTCGTGCTGAAGCCGGGATAAAGCGTCATGCCGCCATCCACAAACAGGGTGGTGCCCGTGACATAGTCGGAGTCGTCGCTCGCAAGCCATACGGCGGCGGCTCCGATATCCTCGACGATGCCCACACGCCCGTATGGGATCAGTTCCAGTAGTTTGGCTTCCGCGTCCGGCGTGTCCCAGGCGGTATGATTGATAGGTGTCTTGATCGCACCCGGTCCGATGCTGTTGACTCGGATCCTATGCGGGGCAAACTCCTGCGCGATGCTCTTCATCATCATCATGATGCCGCCTTTACTCGCGGCATAGTTCGCATGACCGGCCCAGGGAATGACCTCGTGTACACTGCTCATACAGACGATCTTCCCCGCGGCCCTGGACCTCGCAGGCACGATACCCCTTCGCAGAAACTCCCGGATAGCCTCCCTGGCGCACAGGAACTGACCGGTCAGGTTCACGCTCAGCAGATAATTCCATTGCTCCAGCGTCATATCCTGGAAGGGGGCGTCCCTTTGGAGACCGGCGTTGTTCACCAGGATATCCACCGTTCCGAACCGGGAAATCGTGTCGGCAAACATCTTTTTTACTTCGTCTTCCTTGCTGACATCACACTGGCAGGTGATGCCCGTGCCGCCGGCTTCCCTGATCTCAGCGAGCACTGCCGCCGCCGCCGCTTCCGTGGCGGCAACGGGATGGTTCACGATGACCGTAGCGCCCGCCATCGCCATCGCTTTGGAGACACCGGCCCCGATCCCGGAACTGGCGCCTGTAATGATCGCAATCTGCCCGGCTAATTTTTTTTCCATGTCAGAAACGGTTTGTGATACTTGAAATTAAGCCGATTTTACCGGAATCAGTTATTAAGGAATTATTTTAATCCCGGACTCATATCATTGCCGGATTGCCCCGTCCGGGATATCTGGTCTGTCATTGATGCAACATGCTCTTCCTCATCGTATCTTTCAGTTATTATAAAACAGAAACAGTAATATTGCCTATGAAGTTTATCTCCTGTCTGCTGGTCTTCATGCCCTTTTGGGGGATCGCTCAAAACCCGGACACAAAACAACCGGAGGACAGACCTGCGCAACCCGGGGATCGGTCCGACCCCCAAAAAGCCAGGTTTGTAACAGAAGATATCGCGCGTTTTTGGGAGGCTTTCGACTCCGCAGCCGTTGACACCGCGGATGCGGCCGCTCTGCTCAAAAGTCTCTACCTGGACAAGGGTACCCTGGGATTGAAGAAGTTCAACGAGGTAGGCATCAAAGGGGTGGATGCGCTGGCGGCGGCGATAAAAAAATACAGACCCTATTATGAGTCCGTTCGTCCCCGGACCTTGCAGATCGCAACCCTGGAAGACACGATACGGAAATCACTCGTAAAGATGAAACGACTATACCCGGAGGCCCGGCTTCCGGATATCTATTTCCTGGTAGGTGACTTGAACGCCGGCGGCAAGTCGGAAAAGGAGGGACTGCTGATAGGTGCCGAGGTCAACTGTGCGGATGACAATACCGACTTTCAGAATTTGCCACCCGCGGTTCCGGCGATCTTTAAAGCGCTGGGTTTTGCACATATCCCCTCACTCGTTGCCCACGAACTAGTCCATTATCAGCAATCCTACCGGTTTACTGATAAAAACGTGCTGGCCTATGCGATCATGGAAGGAAGCGCCGACTTTATCGGCGAGAAGATATCGGGCAGGTCTGTCAATATCGTCCCGCGCATCTACGGCGACGCCCACGAAAAAGAGTTATGGCTGGAATTTGAAAAAGACGCCCACACGGATGACCTGAACAAATGGCTGTATAATGGCGGAGGCTCGCTGGAAAGACCGGGCGATCTGGGCTATTATATCGGCTATAAGATCACGGAGGCCTACTACCGCCGCAGCCGGGACAAGGCCCGGGCCATAAAAGAGATCCTGAATATTACCGATTTCGACGCCTTCCTGAAAGAGAGCGGCTATGGCCGGCAATTCGAATAGACCGGCTTGCCGGATAGGCTTCACCGGTTTGGTGGATCCCGTCAGGAGCTTGAATAAATCTTTTCGATGGCATCCCGGAATTTTTCCGTGACAACCTTGCGCTTAAGGCTCAGCTTGGGCGTCATTTCCCCCGTTGCAACGCTCCATTCGGCGGGCAGCAGGACGAATTTTTTGACCTGCTCGACATGATTGAAATATTTGTTATAAGACTCTATGATGTCCCGGTAGAGCGCCAGCACTTTCGGGTCCTTCACCAGCTCTTCATTCGTCCCGACGGCGACATCATTGCTCCGGCACCAATCCTTTAAATGGGCGAAAGCCGGTACGATCAGCGCACCCACGAATTTCCTTTCCGGGCCCACCACCATGATCTGCTCGATAAACATCGACTCCGTCAGCTTGCTCTCAATGGGTAGCGGGGCCACATATTTCCCGCCGCTGGTCTTGAACAACTCTTTTTTTCGGTCGGTGATCTTCAGGAATTTGTCGTCTACCAGGATGCCGATGTCGCCGGTATGGAACCACCCGTCGATGATCGCTTCCGCCGTCAGATCGGGCCGTTTGTAATAACCCATCATCACATTGGGGCCTTTGCACAAGATCTCTCCATCTTCGGCGATCTTCACTTCTATATGCGGGATCAGCGGTCCGACCGTACCAAACTTACGACCGGTGATCTCATAACGGTTGACACTAATAACGGGGGAGGTCTCCGTGAGACCATACCCTTCCATGACGGGCACCTTCGCCGCCGTGAAGATCCGGATGAGACGCACCTGGCAGGCCGCACCCCCGCTGACGATACAGATGAGATTGTTTCCCAGCGCCTCCCGCCATTTGCTGAAGATGAGTTTGTTTGCCAGGGCAAGCTGCAGGTTGTACCAGGCCCCCATCGGCTTATTGATCTCATATTTCTCGGCCAGTCCATGCGCCCAGAAGAACAGTTTTCTCTTGAGCCCCGTTAATTCACCGCCCTTTTGCATGATACGGTCATACACTTTTTCCAGCAGCCGGGGAACGGTAGTGAACATCTGGGGTTTTACCTCTTTCAGGTTCTCTCCGATGGTATCCATACTTTCGGCATAATAGATCGGACTGCCGTTAAAAAGATACACATAGGTGATCATTTTCTCAAATATATGGTTCAGCGGCAGAAAGCTTAGGGCCTTGATGGCGCCCGGCGGCAGACAGGGTATGGAATCCCTCACGTTGCTGAGTATATTCTTATGGGAAAGCATGACCCCTTTGGGGGTACCCGTCGTTCCGGAGGTATAAATGATGGTCGCCAGGTCTTCATACCCGATCCGGGCGGCGATAGCGGGAAGTTTGGCGATCGTCTCGCCGGTGGCGCCGGCTACTACTTCTTTCCAATGCCTGGCCCGGGCCACATGTTCGAAACAGAAGATCTCCCCGAGAGAAGGAACACGCTCTTTAACGCTCAGGACTTTGAGGAACAGCTCCTCGTCATTGACAAAAGCCACCTTCACCTGCGCATCATTCAACACAAATTCAAGCTCGCCGACGGTAATGGTAGGGTAGATGGGAGTGAGCACCGCACCTATCTGTTGAACGGCCAGGTCGAGCATGATCCATTCCGGCCGGTTCTTTGACAGGATCGCTACCTTGTCGCGGCCTTCTGCGCTCATGTCGCCGCAGGAAATGCCCATGTTGATAAGACCGGCGCTGAGCCGGGTGACCGTGTCGGCAACTTCCGCCGTACTATAAGTTTTCCAGTGGCCATTTTCCTTGGCCGCCAGCATGTCCGGCAGCGGATTCTCTTTCAAATGCAGCGCGAGGCAGTCAAACAATCGTGTTGGGTCGGTCATATTCTTTGTTATGGGCATCAAAATAGAAAAAAAACAAAAGACCGCAAATTAAAAAGCGGTTTCTTTCCCCCTATTGTCCGATCCCGCTACTTGGCAACGATCTGGTAATACTGTCCCTGGGGAAGTTTGAATATACGGCCTTTCTGAAAATTGTTAAAGCGGGTATACTCCTCGGTATGCGTATTGGCCCATGTCTGGTATGCCGTCAGGTCGTCTGCCGGGCCGAAGATCCACTGGTTATATGCGTCGAAAAGACCCTCTTTCATCAGCTGCCTCTGATAGTCAAAAAGCCGGTAGGGGAACTGCGTGGAGTATTTCTTGAACCAGTCTTCGATGAATTGACTGCGGAGGATCATCAGGGATTCGGGCGTCACTCCCATGGCCAGCGCAGAGGATTGCTTGTTGATCTCGTCGAGATAGGCTACCACGAAGGTGCTCTTTACATTCTGATCCTTTTTGACGTTGTTCTCGCTGAAGAGTTTTTTATAAGAGGACAGCAGCACCTGCTTGATCTCGGCGGTGCGCTGGCTATAGCTCTCGAGATTCACGAAGATTTCACCGTACAGGAGGCTCCATACCTTATCAAAAGTGAGATAATAATATTTGCAGGCGTTGTAGTAATTGGAAGAATAGTTGGGATCCGCCTCGATTCCTTTTTCCCATTGTTTGATGGCCGAATAATCCCCCTTTAACCAGAGCAACTCCCCGTATTCGTTGTATAGTTCCCCGTCGTCCGGGAATTTTTTGAGGCCGTCTTTGTATAGCTTTTCGCAATTCGGGAGTTCTTCGGAACCCCTGTATAACATCCCCAGAATCTGGTAACACTGGACATCGGCGTCGGCCCGTTCGACCAGCGGTTTGGCCGTAGCCAGCCCTTTTACATAATCATGCTGCATGTAATAGTCGAAGGCCAGTTCCTTCCCCAATTCCAGGTTATTGGGATCCTTTTGGAGGGCCTTGTTCAATACGACAATGGCATTGGCGAAATCCCCTTGCCGTGAGAAAGTCTTGGCCGCGTCCAGTTGGGTCTTGGGGTCGGGTTGCTGTGCAAAGACAACCATCGCGGAAAATAAAAACAGAAAAGCTGCCGGGAGCGCTCGTTGGATCTTTGATCGCATGCGTTTATCAATTTCGGATTAAAGATAAGCCTAATTGTCAATCGACTGAGCCTTAATAACCAATGACTAACAGGGAGCATTCAGGCCTCCCTCTTTCGAAGACCCTTCTTTCGAAGATCCTCTTTCGACGATCCTCAGCCGGAGACCGGTCGGCTAACCGATCAGGTGCGTCAACAAACCGTCTCTTAATTTTGGTTCAAACCACGTGCTCTTCGGGGGCATGACCTGGCCGCTGTCGGCGATATCGAATAGCTGCTGGATACTGACCGGGTAAAGGCTGAAGGCAACTTTCATTTCACCGCTGTCGACCCTTTTTTCCAATTCGGCCAGGCCCCGGATCCCTCCGGCGAAATCGATCCGCCTATCAGTTCTCGGATCCTTGATGGCCAACAGCTTGTCCAGCACATTCTTCTGCAGGATCGTAACATCGAGCACGCCAATCGGGTCCTTTGAGTAAATTCCTTCCTTTGATACCAGCTTATACCACCCGCCTTCCAGGTACATCCCGAATTCATGCAGTTGCTCCGGCGAATAGGCCTTGTCGACCTTGCCCACCAGAAAATCCTTCTGCAGGGAATCCAGGAACTCTTCCGCGCTCAGCCCGTTCAGGTCTTTCACAAGCCGGTTGTAATCCAATATTTTCAGTTCCGAAGCGGGGAACAGCGTTGTCAGGAAATAGTCGGCTTCCGGACCCGCCTTTGTGCCCAGGGTCTTCCGGACCTTTGCCGCGGAAGCAGCGCGGTGATGACCGTCCGCGATATAGGTGAAGGGCACCTGCGCGGCGAATAATTGTGTAATTCCGGCTATCGCATCGTCCTGGTCGACAACCCATATCGTATTGGCAATGCCGTCTTCGGCAATAAAATCGTAGAGCGGCGCGTGTTTTTCCTGCCAATCCGAGATCAGCTGATCGATAGCGTCCACATTTTTATAGGCGAGGAATACGTTGCCGGTTTGGGCGCCGGTGGTCTTGATATGGTTGATCCTGTCCAGTTCTTTTTCCGGTCTCGTCAGCTCGTGTTTGCGGATAATATCGTTTTCATAATCCGCCACGGAACTGGCGCAGACCAGGCCCGTCTGGCTTCTTCCGTTCATGATCAGCCGGTAAATATAATAGCAGGGTTTCTCTTCCTGCAGTAAAACCCCGTTTTCCCGGAAGGCGAGCAGGTTCTCTTTGGCCTTATCGTATACTGCCTGCGAGTGAATATCGATCCCCTCGGGCAGATCGATCTCCGATTTGGTGATATGCAGGAAAGAATCGGGATTACCCGCTGCTTCTTCCCTGGCTTCCCGGCTATTCAGCACGTCGTAAGGGGGAGACGCGACCTTACGGGCGACGGAGACCTGCGGTCTCAATGCTTTAAAAGGAATGATGGTTGCCATAACAGATCCTGGTTCTAATGTTTTAATGGGGTTGTTTTTTTATCAGGGTTACTGCTTTTGCCGGATGGTCTCTTTTGCCCTGGTATCTCCTTTCTACTGATATCGATCTTGCCACGGAAGGCCTCTTTGCCCGCCTACCCTTTCTTGTTGGCGAAATCGCTCATCAGGTCGGTAAGCGCTTTTACACTGCTCAACGGGAGCGCATTATACATCGAAGCCCTGAACCCGCCCACGCTGCGATGCCCTTTGACACCCACCATGCCATGCTCTTTGCAGGCGGCCAGGAATTCTTTTTCCAAAGCCGGATCGTCGATGACGAATACTGCGTTCATAAGGCTTCGGTCTTCGGGGACAACCGTGGGACGGAAGACGGGCAGTTCATCCAGCGTCTTATACATCAGGGCCGCTTTCTCGTTATTGATCTTTTCAAGCGCCGCGATGCCGCCGGCCTTCTTCAGCCAACGCAGGGTCAGCATACAAACATAGACCGCAAAGACAGGAGGTGTATTCAGCATCGACCCCGCCTCAATGTGCTGCCGGTAATCCAGCATGCTCGGTATTTTTCGATCGACTGTACCCAAAAAATCCTTCTTCACGATCACCAGGTTCACCCCCGCCGCTCCGATATTCTTCTGCGCCCCCGCATAGATCAGCGCAAAACGGTTGAAATCCAGGGTGTGGCTGAGGATATCGCTGCTCATATCGGCCACCAGCGGAATCGTGGTCTCCGGGATGGACCGGATCTGCGTTCCCTCGATCGTATTGTTGGTGGTATAGTGGAAGTATTTGGCTCCTGCCGGAATAGGATATCCCTTTGGGATATAGGTGTAATTCTTGTCTTTCGAACTGCCGACAACGGCTACCTGTCCGAAGAGCCTCGCTTCCTTGATCGCTTTTGTGCCCCAGGTGCCGCAATCCAGGTAAGCCGCCGTCTCGTTTTCATTCAACAGATTCATGGGAATCTGGAAGAACTGGGTCGACGCACCCCCATGCAGGAATAAGACCTCGTGCCCGGCGTCCAGGGCCATCAGCTCTTTTACCAGCGCGATCGCCTCGTCCATCACGGCCTGGAACAGAGGCGTGCGATGCCCGATCTCAAGGATCGACAGCCCCGAATTTTCAAAATTCAGAATGGCCTTGCTGGCCTCTTCGAATACCTCGCCCGGCAAGATACTGGGGCCTGAATTGAAATTATAAACCACTTTCGTACATTTTAAATGATCCGACGTTTATCAAAACGCCCGGAAGTCAACTGAAAAAGGAGCCGCAAAGATACAAAATTACTATCGATTGCGCCATAACCACACCACTCATAAGTTTAGAACGCCGTACGCATGAGTTTGCGACATTATCACGCCAATAGCGTCTGCTTACGCTTGCGCCGGACGCGATGTCGGAAAAGGGGCCTTCGCCCGGCCCAACCCACCCCGCACAACAAGAAACAGCCCGGCGGGTGTAACCTGTCCTATCACGCTGCACCACCTGGCCGGATACAGTCCCGTTGCGACATGGCTAACCGGCTGCTGTTCAAAAAACCGAAAGTATCCTACCGACGTCTAAGTATCTACTCACCACTGACTACTCACCACTCACTACTGACTATCCTCAATCTCCGCCACCCCACCCGAGATCGCAAACTTCATCGCATCCGTCGGTGTTGTATCGGTTAGTACCCGGACCCTCTCCATCTTCACAAAGAAGAGATTTCCGGAGAAAGCATAAGACTGCGGAACATAAACGGCGACATAGTCCTGGAGCCCGAATTCATGCAGATCCTCCTGTGTGATGAACCCAAGCCTCCAGATATCCGGGGCGTCTATCGAGACCAGCACGGCCTTGTCAAATTTTCTTTTGTTACCGGCAAAAGCCTCGAAAAAATCCTTGAGCGTAGTATAGATTAGCTTGATGCCTGGCGTCTTCTCCAGGAGCCGGTCAAAGAGATCCACCAGGCGGCTGATGATGAACGAAGAAGAGATATAACCCACCAGGAGTACCAGCAGGACGACGATGACAAAACCCAGCCCCGGAAATCTCCGGGGATTTCCAAACTTGTCCAGGCCAAAACTCGGGAACAGACTGTGTATAAAATTCGGTAGGATGCTGTCTATCAGGTTGAAAAAGGAAGTCGCCGCCCAGATCGTGATGATGATGGGCGCCAGAATGATCAGACCCTGCAGGAAATAATTAAAGACCCTGCGGGCTTTTAGCCGGATTTTCATGTATCGGTATTTAGTCCCCAAAAGTAGTCATTCCCGCGCTCACCCCTCGGATACCCCTTCAGCCCTCGAAACCGTATAAGAGCCTTTTATATATAATATTCATGAAATCAACTATTTAATGATAAAACTCTTTGGCCTTTCACCAGAATAAATAAAAAAATAACGCACGGAAACTTTGGTAACGAAAAAAGTTTCCATAGTTTTGCCCCGGTATGGAAGTAAAAGAACGAATACTGGAAAAAGCGGGAGAGCTGTTCATGCGATATGGAATCCGTTCGATCACCATGGACGAAATAGCCGGGCAATTGGGAATATCCAAGAAGACAATCTACCAGTTCTTTACAGACAAGGACGAGATGGTTGCGGCCGTTATCGACCTCGAAGTCCAAAAAAACGAGATGGAATGCATGCAGTTTCGCAAGCAATCCGCCAATGCCATCGAACAGATCTTCATCGCGCTGGAATCCATGGAAGAGATGCTCCAGGCCATGAACCCCCAAATTTTGTACGATCTCGAGAAACACCATCCCCGGTCTTATAAAAAGATCAGGGAATACAAATACCAGTTTCTATACCGGGAAATAACGGACAACCTGCAATGGGGCATCGCCGAAGGGCTATACAGACCAGAGCTGAATATCGACATCCTCTCGAAGGTCCGCATCGAAATGGCCTTTATGCCTTTCAACCCGGATGTATTCCCGCATACGAGATACAGGCTCACGGAACTGAATTATGAACTTGCTATTTATTTCCTGTTCGGTATCGCTACCGAACAAGGAAGACGGCTAACCGAAAAATACATCACAGAACGAAAAAAAAAATCATCCCATGAACACACGGTTTAGTAAGGTGCGAGGCGCGGCGATGGCTGCGCTAATGTCCCTTCCGCTCCCTTTGACAATATACGCCCAGGGCCAACCCGCGACGACACAGCCGCCATCCGGCCAGGCCCCGCAACAGGGCCGGAATATATACCGCTTCTCGCTGAAAGAAGCCATCGACTACGGTAGCAAGAACAGTGTAAAGGTGAAAAATGCTCTGCTGGACTATCAGATACAGGAGCAAAGCAACCGTGCTACAACCTCCCAGGCCCTGCCCCAGATCACCGGAACCGCCGGCATCACCGACTATCTGCAGATCCCGATCACACCCGTGCCGGGAGCCTTTTTGAGCCCGCCGCAATCCGGTTTCATCCCACTCAAATTCCAGACCCAATATACCTCTTCGGGAAGCGTCACCCTGAAACAGGTACTTTTCGACGGACAGGTCTTTGTCGGGTTACAGGCCCGCCAGGCTTCCCTGGACTACTATCGGAAGAGCCAGGAAGTCACCGAACAGAGCCTGCGTGCAAATATTTATAAAGTATACTACCAACTGCTCCTGAGCAGGATACAGACCGAACTGATCGATGCCAATATCGCAAAGGTCCGGGAGTTGCTGAACAACACTACGCAGATGTTCAAAAATGGTTTCGCCGAACAACTGGATATAGACAAGGCCTCGGTACAGCTTACCAATTTCGAATCGCAGAAGTTACAGGTCAACTATAATATAGACAATGGCTATCTGGGTCTGAAAGTCCTGATGGGCATGCCCATCCGCGACTCGCTCGTACTGACGGATACCCTGACCGACGACATGATCCGGGATGCAGCCATGAATGATGCCTTCCAATACACAGACCGGCGGGATTACCAGTTGCTGCAGATCAACAGGCATCTCAACGAGTACGATATCAAACGATACAAAAAGGAATATATCCCGACGGCCTCGTTCTCTGCAAACTATAGCCAGAACAACTACGGCAACACACTGAACCTGTTCCAGGGCAATGCCTGGTTCCCCTCCACCTATATCGCGCTCAACATCAATATACCCATCTTCGACGGCTTCTATAAGGATGCGAATATCCAAAAATCGAAATACGCCCTGCGCCAGACGGAAAACAACCTGGAGGCCCTGAAGATCAGTATCGATAACGACGTCAAACAGGCACAGCTGAAATTCAACTCCTCGCTGGCAACGCTGGACTACGAAAAAAAGAACATGACACTGGCGGAGAGCGTCTACAACCAGACCCGGAAAAAATTTGAGCAGGGATTGGGCTCCAACACCGAGATCACCTCGGCGCAGGCAGACCTGACACAGGCTCAGAATAACTATCTGAATGCCTTGTACAACGCTGTCGTAGCCAAAGTCGACTATCAGAATTCCATCGGTAAATTATAAGCTAACCCACCAACAGAATAGAACACTTAAAATGAATAACATGAACAAGATACTAACTGTCAAAATACTGGCCGTTGTCTTCGTCTCCTCCCTCTTCCTGACATCATGTGGAACTGATGCTGCAAGCGGCAAGGGTTCGCTGGAAAATAAGAAAAAGCAACTGGCTGCCCTGAAGGACCAGCAGGATCAACTGGATAAGAAAGTCTCCGCGCTTGAAAAAGAGATCCTCAAAGAAGACCCTTCGGCTGTTCCCGAAAAACCAAAGCTCGTCGCACTGACCGCCCTTGCACCCGTATCATTTACACACTATATCGACCTGCAGGGAAATGTCGATGCCGTGAACACCTCCTATATCTCTCCCCGTGGTAGCGGCGGCGTCGTCAGGGCGGCTTACGTCCTGAAAGGAGATCCCGTAAAAAAAGGACAACTCCTGTTGAAACTCGACGACGCCATACAACGCCAGCAGCTCGTCAACGCACAGACCCAGCTGAGCTATGCCAAAGACTTGTATGCACGCCGTAAAAATCTCTGGGACCAGAAGATAGGCATGGAAGTCGACCTGATCAACGCAAAGAACCAGGTCGATCAGATGGAAAGCCAGCTGAAGATCGCCCAGGAACAACTCGATTTTACAAACGTATACGCGGATATCACCGGGGTAGTGGACGATATCACCATAAAAGTGGGTGAGAGTTTCGCACCGGGCAGCCAGCAACTACGCCTCGTGAATACGAACAATCTCAAAGTGGTCGTGCAGGTCCCCGAAGGATACCAGGAACGGGTGAGAGTGGGTACCCCGGTAAAGATCGCCTTCCCCGGCTTAAACAACAAGATCGTCACCGGTACCGTGCACGTTACGGGTAAAGTGATCAATACAGGCAGCCGTACCTTTGCGGTTGAAATAAGGATTCCAAACGACAAGGATATACGCGCCAACCAGGTAGCGGTCGTTAAGATCCAGGATTATACAGCGAACAATGCCCTCACCATCCCCGTCAATACGCTGCAGACGGATGAGAAAGGAAAATATGTGCTGGTGGGAGTGACCGATAATGGCAAGACGCATGCAAAAAAGAAAACAGTAACGATTGGCCAGCTATACGCCGACAAGATAGAAGTGAAGGGCGGACTGCAGTCGGGCGACCAATTGATCACAGACGGTTTCCAGGGTTTGTATGATGGGCAACTGATCACGACTAACTAAGGATCACGACTAACAAAATTTAAAACACCACACATGAGCGTTTTAGAAAACTTGACAGATAAATTTAAACAGTTCGGGCCTACCAGCTGGAGTATAAAGAATAAAACAGCCATTTATTTACTCATGCTCATCGTGAGCGGCTGGGGTGTCTTCCAGTTTGTAACGCTTCCCAAAGAGCAATTCCCGGACATCGTGATACCTACCATCTATGTATCCACCATCTATACAGGGAACTCTCCAAAAGATATGGAGAACCTCGTCACACGCCCGATCGAGAAACAGATAAAAAGCATCACGGGAGCCAAGATCAAAAAATTCACCAGCACCTCCCAGCAGGACTATTCCGCGATCGTCGTGGAATTCGAGACGGATGTCCAGACAGACGTGGCGCTGCAGAAAGTAAAGGACGCCGTCGATAAGGCGAAACAGGATCTGCCTACCGACCTCACCCAGGAGCCGACGGCACTGGAGGTGAGTTTCTCCGACCAGCCGATCATGTACGTCAATATTAGTGGAGACTACGATCAGCAACGACTGAAAAAGTTCGCCGACGATATGAAGGACAAGTTGGAAGAACTACCGGAACTAAACCGCGTTGACATCGTCGGTGCACCGGAAAGAGAGTTCCAGATCAATGTAGACAACTATAAGATGCGGAGCGCCAATCTCGGCTTCGACGATATCGACAATGCCGTAAAGGGCGAAAACCTGGATATTTCCGGCGGCTTGCTGGATGTTGGAAATATGAAACGAAATCTCCAGCTGAAAGGACAGTTTCATACCGCACAGGACATTTCGCAGATCATCGTCCGTAGCCCCAACGGTGGGGGTGCGGTATATCTGAAAGACATTGCCACCATCAGGGACACGATCAAAGACCGCGAAAGCTATGCCCGTCTGGATGGCAAGAATGTGGTGACCCTGAACATCATCAAGCGCTCCGGTGAAAACCTGATCCAGACTTCAGACGATGTAAAAAGCACCGTAGAGGAAATGCGCGCGTCCTATCCCAAGGACCTGAATATCGTCGTGACCGGCGATTTGAGCACAAAGACCCGCACCTCCTTCGATGATCTGGTCAACTCGATCATTATCGGCTTTATATTGGTGCTCATCATTCTCATGTTTTTCATGGGTGTCGTCAATGCCTTCTTCGTAGCCTTATCGGTTCCATTGAGTATGTTCGTTGCCTTTGTGTTCCTGCCCGCTGCGGACATTCTGATTGGAACGCATGTAACCCTCAACTTTATCGTACTCTTCGCCTTACTGTTCGGTTTGGGTATCATCGTGGATGACGCCATCGTGGTCATCGAAAATACACATCGTATTTTCACCCAGGGAAAAGGCAAGATTGACGTCCAGCGTTCGGCCATGATGGCCGCCGGAGAGGTCTTTATTCCGGTATTCGCGGGTACGTTGACTACGCTCGCTCCTTTTGTCCCTTTATTATTCTGGCCGGGCATCATAGGCAAGTTCATGGTATACCTCCCGGCCATGCTGATCTTCACGCTGACGGCTTCGCTGATCGTGGCATTTATCATGAACCCGGTCTTTGCGGTGGATTTCATGAACCACCCGGAAGAAGAGGGTCAGCGATCAAAATTCAGTATTTTCAAAACACCCGGGTTCTGGATAGCCGTGATTTTGGGTGTTGGGTTGGATTTTATGGGGGCTACCTTCCTGGGCAATCTCCTTTTATGCATTGTCATCCTGGTCCTGCTCAATAAATTTGTATTCGATGCCTTGATCCACGGCTTTCAGAACAGGGTCTTGCCCTGGATCATGGGTCATTATGAGAGCCTGTTACGATGGGCCCTTAAGGGATGGCGCCCCGCTTGGCTCCTGTTCAGCACCTTCCTCCTGCTTATTTTTTCTTTTATGTTGTTTGGCGCCCGGAATGTACAGGTCGTTTTCTTTCCGAAAGGGGATCCCAACCAGGTCTACGTCTATCTGAAACTTCCGGTCGGCACAAACGTTGATTATACCGACTCGGTGACCAAAGTATTGGAAACACGCGTGTACAAGGTATTGGATATGGAAAACGGGAAAAAGAACCCGGTCGTGGAAAGTGTGATCAGCAATGTCGCGATCGGTGCGAGCGACCCGACCAGCGGCGACCAGAGCACCCACCCGGAACTGGGGCGCATACAGGTCTCGTTCGTCGAATTCGCAAAACGAAACGGAGTGGTCACCGCCCGCTACCTGGATTCCATCCGGGCCGTCATGAAAGGGATACCCGGCGCGGAAATATCCGTTGACCAGGAGCAGAACGGACCTCCTACCGATCCGCCCGTAAATATCGAAGTGGCCAGCGAAGATTTCGACAACCTGATCAAGACAGCCGTCTCCCTGAAAAACTACCTGGATTCCGTCCAGACACCCGGTGTCGAGGAACTGAAGATGGATATAGACCTGACCAATCCCGAGATCACGCTGACGGTGGATCGTCAACGGGCCATGACGGAAGGCGTAAGCTCGTCCCAGATCGGCCAGACCTTGAGAACAGCCGTCTTTGGAAAAGAGTCTTCAAAGATCAAAGAAGGGAAGGACGAATATAAAATATACATCCGAAACCTCGAATCCCAGCGGAAGAACCTGATCGACCTGTTGAATATGAATATCACTTTCAGGGATCTCGCAGGCGGCGGCGCCATCAAAAATGTGCCGATCAGCTCCCTGGTGAAAGTGGACTATACCAGCACCCTGGGTAGTGTGAAGCGCAAAAACCAGAAGCGCGTGATTACCCTGAAATCCAATGTACTCAATGGATATACGCCTACGGCGGTCAACCTGCAACTGGCGAAATCGATCGCCGACTTTAAAGGCAAGGCGGATGGAGTCACCATCAAACAGACCGGTGAAGGCGAGCAACAGGCAGAAACAGGAGCGTTCCTGTTGAAAGCGCTCGTCATCGCCCTGATGGCTATCCTCCTGATCCTGGTTCTGCAATTCAATTCCGTGAGCAAATCGGTGATCATCCTTACCGAGATCCTGTTTAGCGTGATCGGGGTGATCCTGGGCTTTGCCATCACGAAGATGGAAGTGTCCGTCATCATGACGGGTCTGGGTATCGTGGGTCTTGCCGGTATCGTGGTGAAGAACGGGATCCTGGTGATAGAGTTTACCGATGAATTGCGCGGAAGAGGGATGAAGACAAGAGAAGCAGTGATAGAAGCGGGAAAGACCCGTATCATCCCCGTGTTGCTGACAGCCATGGCTGCGATCCTGGCCCTGATACCTCTGGCGGTAGGGTTCAATATCAATTTCGTCACCCTCTTCTCCGAGCTCAACCCGCATATCTACTTTGGTGGCGACAATGCCGTTTTCTGGAAACCGCTGTCCTGGACGATCATCTTCGGACTGGCCTTCGCCTTCTTTATGACCCTCTTCATGGTCCCCAGCATGTATCTGATTGCAGAGCGTCTGCGGCGGCCCATGCGTCGTCACTTTGGCGGCAAATGGATCTCCTTCCTGGGAATTCCTCCCTTTACTTTCCTGTTCATTCTCCTCGTATTCTGGACGATGATCATGCATAGCGTGGAAGTCGGCAGGCGGAGAAGAAGATTGAGGGACAGAGGAACCGATGCGACCTGGGTAGGGTCCTGGTTTTAGGCAGAATCCGGGTCGACCGGCGAATATGTAACCGGTCGACCGCTCATGAAATTTTAACATGGGAAAATCCCGTCTCCTATTAATTTTATAGAAAATTTTTATGAGAAACAATCACGAAATAGACTACAAAATATACGGGGAAGAACTCCAGTTCGTCGAGATCGAACTGGACCCCAACGAGACTGTTATCGGCGAACCCGGTGGCTTCATGATGATGGACGATGGCATAGAAATGCAGACCCTCTTCGGCGACGGCTCCTCCGCTTCGCAACAAGGCGGCCTGCTCGGACGGCTGATGAATGCCGGCAAACGAGTGCTGGTAGGAGAGAACCTGTTCATGACGGCCTTTACGAATATCGGACAGGGCAAGAAGCGCGTCAGCTTTGCCGCACCCTATACCGGCAAGATCATAGCCCTCGACCTCCAGCAACTCGGGGGAACGATCATCGCCCAGAAAGACGCCTTCCTCTGTGCCGCAAAAGGGGTGAGCATCGGCATCGCCTTCCAGCGCAGACTGGGTACCGGCATCTTTGGAGGCGAAGGCTTTATCATGGAGAAGCTGGACGGGGACGGCCTGGCCTTCGTACACGCCGGCGGTTATATCATCGAAAAAGAACTACAACCCGGCGAAGTGCTAAAAGTCGATACCGGCTGCGTCGTGGCCTTCCAACCCTCGGTGGACTTCGATATCGAGTTCATCAAGGGAATCCGCAACTGGATGTTCGGAGGAGAAGGTCTCTTCTTCGCAAGGATGAGCGGCCCCGGAAAAGTCTGGCTGCAATCCCTGCCGATCAGCCGCCTGGCCAGCCGGATCATCCAATACAGCCCCCAGTTCGGAAGCCGCCGCGAAGAAGGCAGCATCCTCGGCGGCCTGGGCAACCTCCTCGACGGGGACGGCTATTAAGCCCCGGTCTCCCCTGGCCGGGTATAAATACAGTTCGGGCTCTCGTAAGAAAATCTTTAAATAAAAAGCCCCCGGTTCACCGGGGGCTTTTATCTCGACAAAGAATATCTTTATTACTTCCTGCTTGCGAATTTCGACAACAGGCGCAGGATCTCGATGTACAGCCACACGATCGTGACCAGCAGCCCGAAGGCGCAATACCACTCCATATATTTAGGAGCTCCCTGCGCCGCTCCCTGTTCGATCATATCGAAATCGAGGATGAGGTTGAGCGCCGCGATGGCCACTATCACCAATGAGAAGATAATGCCCAGGCTGCTGCCTTCGTGGATGAACGGCATGTCGATATTGAACATCCGCAACACCATCGCAATCAGGTAGAAGACCGCGATACCCAGCGTAGCAGTCATCACGATGGACTTAAACCGCTGCGTAGCCTGTATGACGCGGAAACGATACAGGGCATACATCGCAATGACGACACCGAAAGTCAGTCCCACCGCCTGCATAACGATGCCGGGTGCAACTTTCTCAAAGGCGTTGTTATATACTGCGGAGATACCGCCTACGAATACGCCCTCAAGCAGACCGTAAGCAGGAGCCAGCATCGGAGACCATTCTCTTTTAAAAATGATTACCAGGGCTACGACGAATCCGCCGATTGCGGAGCCTATCACCCAGGGAAGGATATTTTTGCCCTGGTAGAAAGCGCCCCATGTAAAAGATGCGGAAGCCATCACCATCAGGAATAAAAAGAAAAACTTATTCAGCGCACCTCTCTCGGTCATTACTTCCTGACCGGGGATAACGACCTGGTTTTGAAATACCTTTTCACTAAGGGTAGGATTACCGGATTTAAAGAATGCCATAGTTTTAGAGTTTTATGACCTGCAATTTACAAAATAGACAGGTATTCTCATAGCCTTTTACGCGCCATTTAACACGACGTTTTGTTATCATCGACACCGCCTGCCGGTGTTTCCGTTCTATCACACGATTATTATTCCCGCGCCCGCTTACCTGCGCCGGTTCCTGTTTTGAGGAGGCCTTTTGGGGTCGCCGGGCGGTGGTGGGCCGCCGGGAGGAGTCCTGCCCTCTCCACCCTCTTTTTTTGGCTTATTATCCCTGTTGCCTTCACTATTACTATCCCTGGGCGGAGCATCCCTTGGCGGCATATTGCCTCTTCCCGCTGGTCCCCGGTTGTCGCCGCGCCCTTCCCTTTTCTCACCCCCGCCCCGGTTTTGCTGGTTGGACCGGTTGTTATTCTGCGAGCCAAACCGCTTCTTCCGGTCAGCCTTCTCCAATGTCTTCAGGCTGATCTGACCGACCAGGTCGACAAAGCCGCTTTCTTCCTCCTTCGGCTTGCCGGTATTTATTTCCACCGGTTCAAGTCCTTCGGGGATAGTACCCTGGACATTCAGTTGCTTGATCTTTCTGACCCTTTCAATGGTCAGCGGGAATTGCTTGTTGCTATCCGGCAAGACATACCACATCAGGTTCTTAAATATATCCTTCTTTATTAATATCGCTGTTCCTTTAGCCACCTGCAGCGTTTCCGTATTGTCCGGAAAGTTTTGCAGGGCGTCCAGGTAAGTATCGAGTTCGTAATTGAGACAGCATTTTAAACGACCACACTGACCGCTTAGTTTGCTTTGGTTGATGGAGAGGTTCTGGTAGCGGGCAGCCGTCGTATTCACAGACTTGAAATCGCTTAGCCAGGTACTGCAGCACAACTCCCTTCCGCAGCTGCCGATGCCGCCGACTTTTGCAGCCTCCTGACGCGCGCCGATCTGCCGCATTTCTACTTTCAACCGGAACTCAGAGGCGAATATTTTGATAAGCTCCCTGAAATCCACGCGGTCGTCGGCGATATAGAAGAAGGTAGCCTTCCGGCCGTCGGCCTGGATCTCCACTTCGCTCATCTTCATATCCAGTTTCAACTGACGGGCGATGGCGCGGGATCTCACCATGGCCTCTTTTTCCCTGGCCTTGTTCTGCCGCATGACCTCCAGATCTTTGTCGGTGGCCCGGCGCAGGATCTTTTTTATATCGGGGTTATTTTCCTCAACACCCTTTTTCTTCATCTGCAGCCGGACGACTTCCCCGGTGATCGTCACCGTGCCTACATCGAAACCGCTGACCCCTTCCACACTCACAATATCCCCTTTCTCGAAGATCTGCATGGTCGAATTACGATAAAAGTCTTTCCGGCTTCCCTGGTTAAAACTGATCTCTACGATCCTGCATCCGCTTTCAGGATCACTAAAAGGAAGATTTGACAACCAATCATGTACATTCAACCGGTTACAACCTCCGGTACTGCATCCACCGTTACTTTTACAGCCGGAAGGTTTCCCGCCGGCTGTACCACAATTGCTACAACCCATATCCAAATCGAATTAACAATGAAGAATAAATAATGCGGGGAAGGATCCGTAACGTTATTACAGTGCACTTAAATCTTCCGGCCCTGACAATCAGCTGTTCTTCTTTGCCAGGAAAAAGGGACCGCCGGGATATAAAATATGCTTGCGCAAAATGACCTGCTAACGATTTGGATACATTCCTCACTGATCACCCTCTGCCGGCAACGCCCGGCATTCCTTCCTCCTCAGAAGCCCCTCTTGCAGGGCTATCAACAAATATACTACGAAACAGTGATTCGGGAACCGTAAATTTTGGGGATAAAAGCCTCTATTTCCCTCAGCTGACGCCAAAATGGAAGATTTTTAGCCAGGGCCGGGCGGATGGGATGCCGGCTCGGGTGGATCGGGAGCAGGAAGCGTCGGAGCCTGTCAACGGATGGCGGCGACCGTCCGGTGCGCGAGGATATGGTATACTTTTATGGTCAATGCATGAAAAAGCATCTTGGCGTTGGCGTTTCGCTCTATATAATAGGCTGCCTTGTCTAATTCGCCGATAAGGGCCTCCTGCTGGGCGAGGTCTGCGATCCTGTTCAGCCTTAGGGCAAAATCCTTCTCTTTGTCCGGGATTGTCAGCGACCCGTTGTCGATCGCACGCAGGCGTACGGCCTGCTCCAGTAAATGATTAAAATAACGGAGGAACTGCTTCTGCCTTTCCCGTCCCAGTTTGGAGACTTCATCGATCCATTTGACCTGGGCTACCGGCCCGGTTTTCAATATCGCGTTCAGCCACTCTCTCAACAGTCCCTGCCAATCGTCTTCCGCATGCTGTAAAAGCTGCAGAGCCTCGTGATAGTTCCCTTCACTGATGGCGGCAACCTGGAGAGCCTGCTCCGGTGGTACCTTTCCCCTTCCGACCAGGGCATCGGCAATATCAGCAACCTCCAGCCGGGGTATCTTTATCAACTGTGTCCTGGAAAGAATGGTCGGCAGGATCAGGGATTCATTCTCGGCTACTAATATAAACAAGGTGTCGGGAGGAGGTTCTTCTATCAGCTTCAGTAATTTATTTCCCTCATTTCCAAGATATTCCGGCATCCAGAGTACTAAAATTTTGTACCCGCTCTCGAAGCTTTTCAGGTTTAGCTTGCGGAGGATATCACTGCATTCATGCGCGGTGATATTGCCTTGTTTGTTTTCAGCGCCGATAAACTGGAGCCAGTCGTATGCATTTCCATAAGGATATTGTCCCTGGAATTCACGCCATTCGGTACTGTAATCCGAGCTGATGGGCTTATCGCCCGCCTTCCGGGGGATGACCGGGTAAGAATAGTGGATATCCGGATGAATGAGTTTTTGCGCCTTCTGACACGCGGGACAGACTCCACACGCATCCGTCTCCGTCCGGTCCGCACAGACGACATATTGGGCAAAGGCCAGCGCGAGGGGAAGGGCGCCGAAGCCTTCAGACCCTAAAAAAAGCAAAGCATGGCTCAAACGGTTTGACACAACCAGCGCTGCCAGGCTTTGCTTTACTTCTTTTTGCCCGATAACCTGTTGAAATGACATCCGGCAAAGATAGGAGATCGATAGATTAGTTCAGATACTTAGTGAGCTCGTCGCTCATCGGAGTCACCTTGCTCGGAAATACGGCAATCAATTTGCCGTTCTCGTCGATCAGGAATTTTGTGAAGTTCCATTTGATCACCGGATCCGCTACCCCCATCTTTTTTGCTTCGTCAGTCAGGTATTTAAAAAGCGGGTGGATATTGTCGCCTACCACGTCCACCTTTCCGGCCATAGGAAAACTTACCCCGTAATTCTTCTTGCAGAATTCTTTGATATCGCTATTGGTCCCCGGTTCCTGACCCCCGAAATTGTTAGCGGGGAAACCAATAATCACCAGCTTGTCCTTATATTTTTCATATAATTTTTCAAGCCCGTCATATTGAGGGGTAAAACCGCATTTGGAGGCGGTATTCACGATCAATATTTTCTTGCCCTTATACTGGGAGATATCGATGGTGCTCCCGTCGAGGGCGGGGACTTTAAAATCGTACACGGACATACCGGCGGTCAAAAGCAGTGAAAGAATAGCTAAGCGTAACATATGGATTGATTTTTTTTTGAAAGAACGGCGTTTCTATTCGGAGGAGTAGCTTCTACCATTACAAAAATGATACTAAAATGTTTTTGCACGCGGAGATCCGGGCACAATTATTTTAACGGTAAATAAGCCGCCCGCCCCCCTGCCAATTCCCTGACAGGTCGCCGATCTCGCTCCGTCCGACTGCCTGAACCCTCCAAAACCCGGGATCACCAGACCGGGGATCACTGGCTCTGATAAGCCCCCAGATCCTGCGCACCGCTTCCCCTCGGATTGCCGTCCAGGTCGACCGCTAATCCGGTAGCCTGTCCCTTGCCGATGGCAGGTGATGCGGGTTTGAGATGGAAATCATAATAATTCCGGAGGGTGCTGACGCTATCGAACAGCGGATCCAGGTCTGCTATGATGCCCGACTGACTGATTCCGGCGGGCGTATCCTGCACTTTCCAGAGACAGTCCGAAAAGCCGACGGTAAAATTGCCCGTGCCTTGCTGGGAGACGACTACTTCGTCCGTTACGGTCCCATAGGCCCCCCAGAAAATGCAGTTCAGGAAGTTGGCAGTCAGGGGAGCGGTTAGGGGCGCATTGCCCTGTAACAGGTAGTTGCTGATATTGAGCACCGGCTGTGTATGGGTGATATAACCGTTCGAGAAGGAAGCGACGGTGCAATTGGTAAAATCGTAGCGTCCCCCGTACCCCAGCACGATATTCCTGCCGCAGTTGCTGATCAGGCAGTTGGCCGCGCTGATATCACTTTGAGAGGCCAGGATCCCGGCATCGTATACGTTGTCGATGACGCACTGGTCGAGGAGGATCTTGGGACTGGCGTCGACAGAGAGCCCGCCGGTGATGATTCCCTGGTAGGCATTCCGGATGGCTGCATATTGAAGATGGTTGTCCTTGCTGGTGCCCCTGAAAAAAATGCCGGGCCAGCTTCCGGGATAATCGCGGTATGGCTCATCGAGACGGTCACCGAGAAAAAACACCTCGTTGCTGTCCCCCTTTTCGCCATCTGCCAATAAGGTCCCGTCTACGAGCATGGGCGCATTCGCGTGAAAATAGACATGGGATCCTTTCTGAATGGTCAGCGTGGCATTCGTATCCACCTGTAAGCCTCCCAGGATGACATAGGGCAGCGTTGCATCCCAGGTAGTCGCTCCGGTGATGACCGCATTGTTCAGGAAGTGGGCGTTCTGCCCCCATGCCTGCAACTGTATATACTGCTGATTGCCATTAAAGGAGACCTGGATGCTGTCCCTCACTACGAAAGGGAGATTGGCGGCGCCCGGGTTGATCGTGACGGCGACAAAGATATAAATACTGTCATTGGCATCCAGCACGATATCGTCCAGCTCCGGGCCGGTCACCCCGTCGATGATGATCTTGTACATGGATTGCTGGCCGCCCATCAGCCTGACAGCAGAAAGCCGCAGTTTCTGATTATTCCCGTTGATGATCTTGACCGACTGGGTAACAGAACCGGTGCTCGTAAAGACGGTGTCGAAGAATAAAGTATCCGATGAGAAGGCAATCTGCGCATTTTTGCCGGTGATAAAGGAATTTTTCTGGCAGGACAATACAAAAAGGCCGGCAAAAAACAATAAAAGCAGCAGGGACTTATTCATCGGATATAAAAATAAGGGTTGTGAGTGGTGAGTGGTGAGTTGTGAGTGGCTTTTTTTTGTGAATGTCATTGTGAGTGGTGAGTGGTCAGTGGTGAGTAGACCTATTTAAGTCTGGATCGTTTATAAAGCTACTGACCACTCACCACTCACTGTTTTCGCTCACCACTGACCACTCACTAAAACAACCGTTGATACACTTCGTCTACCCGGCTCACCCCTACAATCTCTATATTGTATTTCTGGTTGTTCAATCCCTTCTGATTGTATTTGGATACAAAGATCTTTTCAAAACCCAGTTTTTCTGCTTCAGCAATCCGTTGCTCGATCCGGTTAACGGCCCGGATCTCTCCGCTCAATCCTATTTCTCCTGCAAAACAAATATGCGGAGACAAGGCATTGTCTTCATAAGAGCTCAGCAACGCACATAATACGGCCAGGTCGATAGAGGGATCCTCTACCTTTAATCCCCCTGCGATATTCAGGAATACATCCTTTACCCCAAAATGAAATCCTCCTCTTTTTTCCAGTACGGCCAGCAACAGCTGGAGCCTTCGAAGATCGAAACCGCTGACTGTTCGCTGCGGGGTGCCATATACCGATTGTGTCACAAGCGCCTGCACTTCTATCAATAGCGGTCTCAGGCCTTCTATGGTCGCCGCGATGGCGGACCCGCTCAACGGGTCTTCCTTTTGATTCAATAATAGTTCGCTGGGATTATTAACACCCCGCATCCCCTCGTCGCTCATCTCGTAGATCCCCAGTTCGGAGGTGCTTCCAAAACGATTCTTAAGCGTTCGGAGGATCCGGTAAGAGTAATGACGATCCCCTTCGAATTGCAGGACCGTGTCTACCATATGTTCCAGCACCTTCGGACCCGCAATGGTCCCGTCTTTCGTAATATGCCCTATCAAAAAGACCGGTGTATGGGTATCTTTTGCAAACCGCTGGAATTCTGATGTACACTCCCTGATCTGGGAGATGCTTCCGGGCGAAGACTCGATATAGGGTGATTGCAAGGTCTGGATGGAATCCACGATCACCAGCTGGGGCCGCAACTTTTTAATCTCCTGGAAGATCGTTTGTGTATAAGTCTCCGTCAACAGGTAGAAATGTTCATTCTTTGCCTTTAACCGGTCGGCCCTCATTTTAATCTGCTGTTCACTCTCCTCACCGCTGATATAGAGTGTCGTGATACCCTTTAGCTGCAGTCCGATCTGCAGGAACAAGGTACTCTTGCCGATACCCGGTTCCCCGGCTACCAATACAATGCTTCCGGGAACGATGCCTCCTCCCAATACCCTGTTCAGTTCGGCATCTTCGGTAAGGATCCTTCTCTCCTCGCTGCTCAGCACTTCGTTAATCGCGATCGTCTTGCTCTCCTTTCTATCAGGACGGTCACGATCCGCGGAATGTTTCTTCCAATCGGTCTCCACAGACTTGTTGTCTTTTGTGATGACTTCTTCAACCAACGTATTCCATTGCTCGCAGGAAGGGCATTTGCCCGTCCATTTATAGCTTTCATAGCCACAGTTGCTGCAGAAAAATGCCGTTTTGATCTTGCTCATGCGGTAAAGGTAAATAGTATTCGCCGATCCCCGGGTTGATGACAGAACGATCGATCGAATCATATCCGCATGCAAACGGCAAAATGAAAAAGAGAGACATTCCTCATGAACGGATCGATAGATCATTATTGAGGAGCTGTGGAATGTGAAGAGAAAGGGAATAAAATGTAACAGAGAGGGAACAAAAAGCAGATGGAATGATAAAAATCAACGCCGGATATTCTAAAGAACCGTTCACCTGCTAAAAAGTAAAAGGGCCAGCGAAATCGCCGGCCCCGTTACTTACTAACCCATTAAATTCTTGCACTAAATTACAAATTAGCGCCACATAACAAAATAAATTTTTTGCGGTGTGAATAACTTTAAAGCGTGCCGCCGGCCCTTTTTTTTAGGCCCTTTTATTTACATAACATATTGATAATTAATTAAATATAGTCCCGCCAGGACTTGCCGCCCCAGCCTCCGGCCATCGTCCCGGCCCCCCTTAAAGTATTGAGAATTAACATAGAAACCTATACGCTGAGAAGCTGTTTCCAAACTCTTAAGAAGAGGAAGATCCCATCGGCAAAGGCCAAATACATTACTGATATATATAATGTGAAAGGGATAAAATCGGGGTATTTTTCGACCGCCACTGCAAAACTCAGGCCAGGGGGTACCGGGGGCGGGCGGAAACATGCGGAGTAAGGACAAAATGGCAGGAGGTTACAGCTTAATTTCTTCTTCGTGCCTGTCGTAGAAATGGAATTCGGTCAGATGGTAATTGGTGTTTGGCTTGATTTTGACCTTTTGCTTGTATTTCCACCTCCATTTCCACTGCCTGGAGCGGAAAATGCCTCCTTTCGTGAGATAGGCATGTATAATCGGGTGAACTACCAGCGTAAGCTCTTTATGCTGATGGTTTAGCAGATAACTTAAGTTCTTTTCAATTTCGTCTTCCAGGATCAGAGCCGAAGAGATCTTGCCGGTGCCGTTGCAGGTTGGACAAACTTCCTGGGTATTGATGGTCACTTCCGGCTTCATACGCTGCCGGGTGATCTGCATCAGACCGAATTTAGAGATCGGCAGGACCGCATGCTTGGCCCGGTCCGTCCTCATAAACGATTCCATGGCCTCCATGAGCTTCCTCTTATTGTCCGGCAGCTTCATGTCGATAAAGTCCACTACAATGATGCCGCCCAGATCCCTCAGCCGCAATTGGCGGGCTATTTCTTCCGCGGCTTCAAGATTGGTTTCCAATGCATTTTGCTCCTGGTTATTGCTTACACTCTTATAGCCGCTGTTGACATCGATGACATGGAGGGCCTCCGTATGCTCGATGATGAGATAAGCTCCGCTTGGGAGGTTCACGGTTTTCCCAAAAGCCGCCTTCACCTGCTTGGTGACGCTGAATTGGTCGAATATTGGCGCCCCGTTATGATAATAGGAGACGATATCGACCTTATCCGGGGCAATGCGCTGTATATAGCTCCGGGTATCGTTATAGATATTCCGGTCATTGATGACGATCTTGTTGAAATCCTCATTGAGCAGATCCCTGAGCATGCTGGTCGTCTTCGTTTGCTCGCTCAGAATCTTGGCAGGCGCGACGGCTCCCTTTAGATTGTGTTGGATCAGTTTCCAGGTAGCCACCAGTTCCGTCAGGTCCTCATGCAATTCGGCCGTGTTCTTACCTTCGGCCGCAGTGCGCACGATGACACCAAAGTTCTTCGATTTGATCGCTTCCACAATCTTTTGCAGACGCTTACGCTCGTCGGAAGAATGAATCTTGCGGGAGACCGCTACGATATCATTGAAAGGAGTGATGACTACAAACCTTCCCGGTAAAGAGATTTCGCAACTGAGACGGGGACCCTTGGCAGCGATGGGCTCCTTCAGGATCTGCACCAGGATATGCGGTTTCCCGTTCAGGACCTCGTTGATCTTGCCGGTCTTGATGATCTCCGGTTCGACCTGGAAAGAACCAAAATCGAATCCACCCGGGCTATTGTCATTCATGGCCTGCTGGGTGAATTTGAGAAGGGAACGGGCATAAGGACTAAGATCTGTGTAATGGAGGAAAGCGTCTTTTTCAAAACCCACATCCACGAATGCCGCATTGAGCCCGGGAATCAGCTTTTTTACCTTCCCTAAATACAAATCACCTACCGCAAAGCTGGCATCAGTCTTTTCATGGTGCAATTCCACCAGCCTTTTATCCTCTAATAGGGCTATTTCAACACCCTGCGGAGTCGCGTTTATGATTAATTCCTTATTCAAGTATAATTACTTTGGCTGAAGCAGATCTATTTGTCCGGTATTGTCTTGTTCCAATCAGCAATCAATTACAATAGCAGCAAATAGAAAATTCAGCTTTGGGAAAGAAATAGCCGGTCCCTATTTATTCTTCTTCTTATGACGGTTTTTTCTAAGTCTTTTCTTCCGCTTATGCGTCGCTATTTTATGACGCTTACGCTTTTTACCACAAGGCATACGAGAATGCTTTTTTTGTTAAAAAAATAATTATATCTGTTCCAATTCACCTTTATAAAAGGGGAAAATCTATTTCAACGACTGGATGCGCTGATCAATTTCCCGGATCATATCCGGGTTCCGGATCAACTTCCTGCCTGTTTCATACCACTTAATGGCCTCTGCTTTATCGCCTTTTTGCTCCAGGGCCCCGGCAAGGAGAATGATCGCTTCGAAATTGGCAGGCTCATGCCGGACAACCGTTGTTAATCGTTCTATGGCTTTATCAAATTGCCCCGACTCCATACCTCCCAAACCCAGCATAAACTGCGCATACATATTGGTGGAATCCCTGCGGGCGACCTCCAATACCTGCTGAATCCCCTGCATGACCTCCTGCGGATTGCCTGCCGTGCTACCGAAAATGTAGCTGGCGCCCAACCCGATTTTGACGGAATCATTATGCGGATCCAATTCTAAAGCCTTTTCAAACAACTCTTTAGCGCTTGTGGCCATCCAGGTTTTCAACACCGGATTATCCTGCCCACGAAGGCTCTCCAAAAATAATTGGGCAGCAAAGGTGAGACTTTTTTCAGAATTTTCCAATTTAGCTGCTTCTCCGGTATAATAAGCAAAGGGAAGGAAGGCATCTCCGATAGAATCTTTCCAATAGACCGCCAATTCCCGGTAAGCATTTATCTGCTGATTTTTTACATCGCCTCTCACCACCGAATTTTCCAACCGGTTCACATGCGACAACTGTACGGGATTGAGCCTGGATTTTGCTGCTTGTAAAATATCCTGAAAATCAAGTGATTTACGGGGCGATCCGTTGGCTTGTTCGTCACCAGGGGAAGCTTTTTTTTCGTGCGGGGGCACGGTTCGACCAAAAAAATACAGACCTAGTAAAAGGATCACCCCAAGAGCGGATACAATGTATTGCTGTCTCTTCACATCTTATTGATTAGAGCGCAAAACTACATCTCTTCGTCGGGGTTTGGCTGATCTTCTTTGACAGATTGCAATTTTTTTACTTCGGCCACAAACTCCTTGGCCGGTTTAAACGCAGGAATAAAATGTTCGGGTATATGAACCGCCACGTTCTTCTTGATATTGCGGCCGATCTTGGCAGCCCTTTTCTTCGTAATGAAACTGCCAAATCCCCGGATATAAATATTCTCTCCCGCGGAAAGGGTTTCTTTTACTTCTTTGAACATGGTTTCCAGCGTCACCAGGACGTCTACTTTAGGTATACCTGTTTTTTCCGATATTTGGTTAACAAGGTCTGCCTTTCTCATGGGGATAAATTTTATAAGTTTCTGATTCTAAATATATAACAAAAATACTAAAATACAACTTGCAGGGATATTTTCTCTATTTCTTATCAAAATAAGAGATTCTTGCTGTTCTTGCAAGAATTATGTAAAATATTGATTGTGAATTTTAAACCTATATTTTTACCGCTTATATTCCCAAACCTGCGCTGGCGGAGGTGTATGACCCATGGATGATAAAAAAGACGGTTTTACCGAGAAATTACTGGATTGGCACAAGAGCCTGAATACCCGTTCGATGCCCTGGAAAGGCGAAAAAGACCCTTACAGGATATGGCTCAGCGAGGTTATCCTGCAGCAAACCCGTGTTGAACAGGGGCGAGCCTATTACGAGCGGTTTGTCGCCACCTTTCCAACCGTCCTCGACCTGGCCCGCGCTCCGGAACAAAAAATCTTCAAATTATGGGAAGGATTGGGCTATTACAGCCGCTGCCGGAACCTGATCGAAACGGCGAAAAAGATTGAAAAAGATTACCAGGGATCCTTCCCCGCCGAATACAAACAGATCAGGGAGTTGAAGGGCGTCGGGCCTTACACGGCCGCAGCCATCGCCTCTTTCGCATTTGGGCTTCCCTATGCCGTAGTGGATGGAAACGTACAAAGGGTCCTGGCACGATATTTTGGGATCAATACCCCGGTGGATACCACGGCCGGAAAGAAGCTCTATGCCGTTTTGGCCGATTCCTTACTGGATACCCGGCAGCCGGGCATCTATAACCAGGCCATCATGGATTTCGGAGCGGTCGTCTGCAAACCCCAAAATCCACTTTGCGGAGAATGCCCGCAGCGCGCGGACTGTCAGGCCTTTGAAAATGGCTGGACAAGCAGCCTGCCCGTAAAAGAGAAAAGTATCCCGAAAAGAAAACGTTGGATGTACTACCTGATGCTTCGGACGGACAAGGATGAAGTGTACATAGCCGAACGAAAAGCAAAAGACATCTGGGCCGGTCTTTTTGAATTCGTCTTGCATGAGACAAAGTCGGCCGCAACTGCGGAAGAGATCATGCAATCGGATTTCGCCCGGCGCATCTTCGGGGAAAGGCGTCTCACAGTAAAGTATATCTCAAAAGTATACCGGCAGGAATTGACTCATCAGACCATAGAAGGGCAATTCATTACCATCGACATAGGGAAACCCTTACCCACATTGAAAGAGTACCGGTTGGTGGCCTGGAAGGATTTGAAGGAGTTCCCTTTCCCGGGATTTATAAACGCCTACCTGCAGGACCCTTCACCGGCCTGGAGTTTATTTTAATAACACCTGTTTAACCAATCCGGCGGACCTGGCTGAAAAAATTTATCTTTTTGATTGAAAAAAATTTAATTTTAATAAGGGCGGTGTCCGCCTGCTTTGATCGGAATTGATTTCGAGCGATGAATTGTAAACTTCAAACTTCATTCTATGAGAGGCGTAAACAGGGTTATGCTTATCGGTAATTTAGGAAAAGACCCGGACGTACAGTACCTCGAAGGAAATATTGCCGTTGCTAAATTCTCTTTAGCTACGACAGAAACTTTTAAAGACAGGGCCGGTAAACTCATCTCTCAAACAGAATGGCATACGGTTGTCTTATGGCGGGGGCTCGCGGAACTCGCCCAGAAATACCTTCACAAAGGCAGCCTGGTATATATAGAAGGCAGGCTGAGGACCCGGAGTTGGGAGGACAAGGAAGGCAACAAGAAATTCGCGACAGAAGTGGTCGGCGACAACCTGATTATGCTGGACAAACGGGCCGACCCGGGCTCCCATCCGCATACGCCGCATGAAGGAATCGAAGGACTGGGTAATTCGGATACGCCCCCCCCGATCGGCGAACCTTCGGAGGATCTGCCGTTTTAGCCCCGCATCCCCTCCGGAACAGGAACATTTCGTTACATTTGCGCGTATCGTTCCTCGCCCCGCGCAGGACTATTTTTAACGAAACCCGAATATGTTGGATCTCCCTTTGACGCATACTTATTTTGCGGGTGGTTTATCGCCCGGGTTGCTGGCAATCAACCCGCAGGCTACCACTATCCTTGCTATATTGATCCTTTTCCTGCTCATCATCTCTTTTGTCGTCTCAGGATCCGAAGTTGCCTTCTTTTCATTGACTTACCGGGATATCAACATCCTGAAGACCAAACAGGATACTTCCTGGAAAAGGATCGTAAACCTGCTCGAAGAACCCAGGGCCCTGCTTGCTTCCCTGCTCATCGCCAACACCCTCATCAATATCGCCATCATCATTCTCTCGAACTTCCTTATCGATCAGCTGGTCCTGTTGAAACAGGGTTTCTGGTTGTTCGAACTGATCGTAAAAGTGGTCCTGGTCGCCTTCGTCCTGATCCTTTTCGGCGAAGTGATGCCGAAAGTATGGGCCTCCCAGAACAACCTGCAATTCGCCTACTATACCTCGGGTATCATAGAGATCATCCACCTCCTGTTCAGAAGGGTCAGCGTATGGTCCGTCAGGCAGACAGAACTCATGGAGCGGTTTTTTGGCATCCGGAAGTCCGCGTTCAGCCTTGAAAAATTCGACCACGAGATCGACCGGTCCACGGACAATGACGCCTCCGTGGAGGAGAAGAACATCCTGAAAGGGATCATCAAATTCGGCAGCATCACCGTAAAACAGATCATGAAGACAAGACTGGATGTGAATGGAATCGAATATAGCCTCTCATTCGGCGGCCTGAAACAGAAAGTCGAAGAACTCCATTACTCCCGTCTCCCGGTATACCGGTCCAGCCTCGACGAACTATCGGGCATGATCCATAGCAAGGACCTGATCCCTTACCTGAATGAACCCGATGATTTCGATTGGCACCCCCTCATGCGTACGCCCTATTTTGTGCACGAACATAAACTGATAGAAGACCTGCTGCAGGAGTTTCAAAGCAAGCGTATTCATTTTGCCATTGTCGTGGACGAATTCGGCGGCACCAGCGGGATCGTCACATTCGAAGACATCCTGGAGGAGATCATCGGGGATATCAGGGACGAATTCGATGAAGAAGAGAGCGTTAATAAACAGCTGGATGACGGATCTTATATTTTTGAGGGAAGAACGATGCTCAATGACGTATGTAAAACCATGAATTTGTCGGTCGATACCTTTGATAAGGTCCGGGGCGAGAGCGATTCGCTCGCGGGGCTGATCCTGGAACTGGCAGGCGAGATCCCGAAAGCAAACGACGTGATCCCATGCGGAGATTTTGAATTTACGATCCTGGAAGCCGATAGCAGCCGGATCAAGAAGGTAAAAGTGTCGATCAGGATGGGCGCCGGCAAATAAAAGCCGCCCGATAAAATCTCTCCATCATAAAAAATGAACCAGACGTGTTGAATAAGACCCAGTTAACTGACAAACATTTTCACGCACCTGCCTTTATCTTCCTTGTGTGTGTTTTGCTTTTCTCCTGCAATAGCAATTATACGCCGAAGCCGAGGGGTTATTTCAGGATCAGTTTTCCCGAACATCAATACAAGGTCTTTGACGAACCCGGCTACCCGTATAGCTTTGAAGTGCCGGTCTATGCGAATATCCTCAAGGACACTTCTTTCTTCGAAGACCGCCCCCCCAATCCATGGTGGATCAACATCGACTTCCCCAGGTTCAACGCCCGTATCTATGTCAGCTACCGGGCGATAGGCCCGGACAGTTTCGATAAGCTCAGGGATGATGCTTTTAAGATGACTTTCAAACATACCTACAAAGCCACTTCGATAGACCCGAGCCCCATACAGACCGCTAACGGCGTCGGCGGAATTTTTTTTAATGTCGGCGGTAACGCAGCCACGGCCCAACAGTTCTTCCTGAGCGATACGACCCGTCATTTTCTCAGGGGAGCCCTCTATTTTGATGCCACGCCCAACGAAGATTCCCTGGGAATCGTCAACAATTTCCTGCAGGAGGATATGAAGCACCTGATCAATACTTTCAAATGGAAGAAGTAACTTTATTCCGGGAAGCCAAAATCCACCCGATTGTCGGGTAAACAAAAAATATAAAACAAAGCATTTAAAACGAAGAACTTGATAGCAATTGACAATATCCTGGTCAGCGACTTGGTGGTGGAGGAACAGTTCGTCTGTGATCTGGGCAAATGCAAAGGAGGCTGTTGTGAGGATGGTGACGCCGGCGCCCCCCTCGAAAAAGCCGAAATGGATAAGCTCAAAGAAGTCTACGAAGTCGTGAAACCCTACCTCACCGAAGCCGGCATCAAAGAGATCGAAAGCCGGGGGCCTTACAACTACGACAGGGAATTCGGGTGGGTCACCCCCACGATACAAGGTAAAATGTGCGCATATGGTTTCAGGGATCAGAACGGCGTCATCAAATGCGGGATCGAACAGGCCTGGTACGATGGAAAAACGGACTGGAAAAAACCGATCAGCTGCCACCTCTACCCCATAAAGATAAGCCGGAGCAACGGGCATGAGATGGTAAACTATGAACCCCGGGAAAAACTCTGCAAGCCAGCCTGTGTATTGGGTAAGAAATTGAAAGTACCTGTCTATGTATTCCTGAAAGAGGCCCTGATCCGGAAATACGGGGAAGACTTTTACGGAGCTTTGGAACAGATAGGGAAAATGAAGGCAGATAAGAAGGCCGACAAGAAGAAGGAGCCGTAATAATGCGGAACAACAGCAATTAATGAGGAACAGTAATATACGGTGCCTGTTCAGAAGAAAGCCCGATAAATAATATTCATCTTTCAGCAAAAATCATGACAGAGACAGCCGATTCTTTTATGGCCAGGAGCACCATCAGGGCCGCGGATATTGACCATCGCAGGAAGATCAACTTCAATATCGGCAGGTATAACGCCGCCGTGCCCCAGGGAAAGGAACAGTTTGGGGAATTGAACCATGCCAGGGAGCGGGCGAAAAATATCAAGTGGAGGGCCATCGAGACCCTCGATGCGCAACTGGAGGATTTCGAAGCCGCTTTTAAGCAGCGCGGAGGGCGGGTGATCTGGGCCGAAACAGCGGAACAGGCGCTGGAGGAGATCCTCGCTATCTGCCGGAGAAAGGACTGCCGCACGATCGTCAAAAGCAAGAGCATGGTGACAGAGGAGATCAAGCTGAATGAATTCCTCGAAGAGCAGGGAATTGAAAGCATAGAAACGGATCTCGGTGAGTATATCCAGCAGCTGGACGGCGAACCGCCCTACCATATCGTAACACCGGCCATGCATAAAAGCAAGGAAGATGTGGCCAAACTGTTCCACGAGAAGTTGAACACAAAGCCAGGTCTCAACCCCAGCCAGCTTACACAGGTCGCACGCGAGAAGTTGAGGGAGAAATATATACAGGCGGAAATAGGGATCACCGGCGCCAATTTCATCATCCCTGAGATCGGTGGGATCGCCATCACGGAGAACGAAGGAAATGCGAGGCTGACCACCGCCTTCCCGAAGACCCATATCGTGATCGTCGGGATCGAGAAGGTGATCCCTTCCCTGACAGACCTGGCTTTATTCTGGCCGTTATTGTCTACTTATGGCACCGGCCAGCGGGTAACGGTCTACAACACTGTCATTACCGGGCCGAGACAGGCTGGAGAGAGCGACGGCCCTGACGAAATGTACGTGATCCTGCTGGACAACGGCAGAACAAATATATTAGCCAACGAGAAAACCAGGGAGAGCCTCTATTGTATCCGCTGCGGCGCCTGTCTGAACGCCTGCCCGATCTATAAGAATATCGGTGGTCACAGCTACGGAGCGACCTACAGCGGGCCGATCGGGTCGGTGATTACCCCGCATTTACAGGGCATGAAAGAATGGAAACACCTGAGCTATGCGTCTTCCCTTTGCGGCAATTGCACCGAAGTCTGTGCCGTCAAGATCAACCTTCATGAATTGTTGCTGGAGAATCGTCATGAATCCGTCGTCGAGGGACAGGCTTCGTTCGCCGAACGGATCGCCTGGAAGCTGTGGAAACGGGCCAGCCTGAACCGGAGCTGGATGAACATGGGCAACCGGAAGAGTAAGAACTGGCTGGTGAACAAGCTGTTTACCGGCTGGACAGCTCATCGCGGGGAATTGGACTTTGCGCCCAGGACCTTCAACGAGCGCTGGAAGGAGAAGAAAGGCCAGTAGATACATGCTTTTATATACTACATATCAGACACCCCGGCTTCAATATGTGATCGGTTTCATCAGCGAAGAGTTATTTGATGAACCGCTCGAAACGACCACCCGCAAAGAAGCATTCCTCCTCAAGGACGGCTTCCGGTTGAATTATTCAGAGACCGAATTCAGCGAGGATGAATTCTATCTGCGCCCCGTATCCCTCTTATTCGAGAACGATATTCGGCCCCGGACGATCGATTGCTTCGAACTGAATTATCACAAAGTTTTTTTTGAAACGGCCGGGGACCTTCCTTTCGACATCTTCGCCGCCTGTTTTTATTTACTGAGCCGCTACGAGGAATACCTGCCTCATGCCAAAGATGAATATGGCCGTTTTTCGCATACTGCTTCATTGGCATTCCGGGAAGGCTTCCTCCATATGCCCCTGGTCAATATCTGGCTGCAGGAATTTAGAAAAGCGCTCCAAAAGAAATTTCCCGCGATGGCTTTCCGCCATCGGTCCTTTAAATTCATACCCACCTACGACATAGACATGGCTTACTCTTTCCTGCATAAGGGTTGGAAGCGGAATCTGGGCGGCCTGCTCGGGTCTGTGCTGAAAGGCAAATGGACAGCGGCGTCGCAAAGGATCCAGGTGCTGCGGGGAAGAAAAAAAGACCCGTTTGACGCCTATGAGTGGCTCGACTCGCTGCATTTGTACTGTCGTATGAAAGCCTGTTATTTCTTCCTGGTTGCCGCCGGAAAATCCAGGTATGACAAGAACATAGACCCTGAAAAAAAGGTGATGACCGATCTGATCCGTTATCACGCTGCGGGGTATCGTGTCGGTGTTCATCCTTCCTGGCAAAGCGGCGATGACCCTGCATTGCTGTCCGCCGAGATAGCCCGTATGGCCGGCCTGACAGGCAATAAGATCCTCATGAGCCGGCAGCATTATATACGCTTTGATCTCCCCGATACCTATCGCCGGTTATTGTCATCGGGCATCGAGCAGGATTTCTCGATGGGCTACGGAACGATTAACGGGTTTCGTGCCTCCGTCGCCTCCTCTTTCTATTGGTATGACCTGGAAAAGGAAGAGCAGACCTCCCTGCGGCTCTTTCCTTTCTGTTTCATGGATGCCAATGCGTACTACGAGCAAAAATATACTCATGTTCAGGCCATGATCGAACTCATGCAATATTATCACGCCATCAAAAAAGTCAACGGCCTGATGGTGACCATCTGGCACAACTCCTTTCTCGGTTCCGATCCCGCCTTCGATGACTGGAAGAAACTGTACGAAATATTCCTGAAGGAAGAAGTGTATTGGGATGTCTAGTGCTTAAAGTGTCTCAGCCCGGTAATCACCATCACCAGCTTGTTCTGTACACAATAATCGATGGAATCCTTGTCCCGGATAGAGCCGCCGGGCTGTATAAATGCCGTCACCCCCGCCGCGTGTGCGATCTGCACACAGTCATTGAAGGGAAAGAATGCATCAGAAGCCAGTACGGCCCCCTCGAGGTTGAAATTGAATTGTCTTGCTTTTTCCACCGCCTGTCGCAGCGAGTCTATCCGGCTCGTCTGACCGCAACCCTTGCCTACCAGCTGGCCGTTCTTTATCAGGGCTATTGCATTGGACTTTAAATGCTTGCAGACAAGATTCGCAAAGACCAGGTCTTCTTTTTCCGAAGGAGTACTCTCCCGGCCGCCGGCTTCCTTCCACTCCGCGAAATTGCCTTCATCGGCTTGCTGAACCAGTACGCCATTTAAGAGGGATTTAAATTGTTTGGCGGCGGGCAGCTGAGTTTTCTGCCGAAGCAGGATACGGTTCTTCTTCGACCGGAGAATAACGAGTGCGTCTTCGTCGAAAGAGGGCGCGATCAGCACTTCGAAAAAGATTTCGCTGATTGCTTCCGCCGTGGCCTTATCGACAGGTGCATTACAGGCCAGCACTCCGCCGAAGGCGCTTTCGGGATCTCCTGCCAGCGCGGAATCCCAGGCCTCTTTCAGCGTTTTTCTGCGGGCGACCCCGCATACGTTCGTATGTTTAATAATCGCGAAGACGGTCGCCTGCTGACCGGTGGTGGTAAATTCGTTCATCAATTGCACGGCGGCATCCACGTCGACAAGGTTGTTATAGGACAATTCCTTTCCGTTCAGCTGTTCGAATAAAGAAGACAGGTCTCCATAAAAACTCGCCGACTGGTGCGGGTTTTCGCCATATCGAAGGACTTTTGGCCCCGGCACGGAAGAGAGGAAATATTCAGGTTGGCCAGGGTTGAAATATTCGGCGATCGCGACATCGTAATGGGCACATACTTCGAAAGCCTTTGCAGCCATCCTGCGACGCTGCGCAAGGGTGGTTTCTCCATTTTGTTCGTCCAGCAGGTTTTCAAACCAGCCATACTCCGTTTTGGAAGCGATGACGGCTACATGCTTATGATTTTTAGCGGCTCCCCTGATCATCGAAGGACCCCCGACATCGATCTTCTCGATAATAGCCTGGTCATCGGTCGTGCTGGCCACCGTTTCTTCGAAAGGATAGAGATCGACGATTACGAGGTCGATTTCCGGGATATGGTATTGTTCCATCTCTTTTATATCCGTCTCATGATCCCTTCTTCCCAGGATACCTCCGAACACGGAGGGATGGAGTGTCTTCACCCGCCCGCCCAAAATGGAGGGATATGTGGTCAGCGATTCTACAGGTACACAGCTAAGTCCCTGGGATTCAATAAATTTTTGGGTTCCCCCGGTTGAATAAAGCGTCACGCCCTGGGCGTCCAGCTTTTTGATGATGTTTTCCAGACCGTCTTTGTAAAAAACAGAAATCAGCGCTGCTTTAATCTTTTTGTTCATGGTGGGTGGGTTGATAAAAGAAGCCGCAAAGCTACGTCAATCCGGGTTTATTACAAAAGCCCACCATAAGTGTGTGGGGCGGCCTTTAAACGGGAGGGCGTGAAAAACAGAGCGTGCCGATAAAAGACCAGGCTCGGTGTAAAAAGACGGGGAGGGGCAGGATGAAAAACAAATTGCCCCGTAGGGGCATGTCGGGAATGGCGGGTGGAAAGCACAGGCCGGGGCCGGTTAAAATACAGGGTCGGAATCAGTTAAAAAAAGAGCAACATCATACAAACCCACCCAAAAAAGAAAAAAAGGATAAGGTGTTAATGGTTATGTATGGTGTTGCTCTTATATAACTTTCTGAACAGATCAATCTATTAAGTAACTTCCCGACTAATCTGCAGGGATCGGGTGGTTAACCTTTCTCTGTACTTACCGATGGCTCTGTTCGAATATCAGATATTTAAAAACGGGACCAACAACCTGGTTTTACTAATGTCAGACAAAAATGCCAATCGCGTGCTTTTTTAGTCGTTTTTAAATGACCATTTTTTTTGAGTGTTTTTACGGGTACCGGATACCCGTTTTTATACGGGTACCATCTTGTGTGTTTTCACTATTTTTTTACCCGTATAAAGACCGTTTTTTTGGAAGGTTTTTACCCTGAGTAACTGAATTTCTTCTGTTTATAAATAAAACTAATCTGTAATTAATTGATTTGCATTTATTTGTAGTGCCTGTGCCGTCTTATTGAGGAATACTTTTAACAAAGCAACCAATTCTTCAATATTAAAAACTTTAAAGCCATGCACACAATTGAAAAAAAATCATTAAAGGTCGGAAAGTACGTAAATAACGATCATGTGGATTCTGTTATCCGTACCTACAAGCAGGAAAGATGGGTAAATAATTCCAACCACATCGGCAAAGCGGATTCCCTGAGCTCCTGGTACAGCGTAGAAGAGTTGGAAGAATTCCTGGAAACGGTAAAGATGAATGGCGGCGACGGCGTTCGCTTCTATTTCGGCGCCTACCCGGCAGATTTTACCGGTAAACCGGATTATGCAGGCCGTCAGACCATCGTATTGGTTGCCACACGGAGCAAAGAAGTTGACGAAAATGTCATCAACAAGGACCTTTATACTCATACGGACGGAAAACCCGCTATCCTGGCCTACAACCTGGGAGCTTTATGTCCTCCGATATGCCCTCCCCCCAGCGGTGGCAGCGGCCCCAGCGGCAAGGCAGTGCCTTTCGAGATCGGCATGGCGATCGTCGAAAACGGCGACAACGGAATGACACTGGTTTAGTAGTCCCCCTTCCGGTAACCTTTATGAAATATTTTTATACTGCTATGGGAAGGTCTGCGAAAAGACTTCAGAGGCTGGGTGCGATGCGCCCGGCCTTTTTTCTATATTTATTAGTGGCGTTTTGGGGATGTATAAAATTCCCCTTACTTTGAGGTGCATGCTTTTCTACTATTTTATTTACTTTATTCAGATCTGCCTTCTAGCCTCCCTAACCGTCTATTTTCGGAAGAAACCGGATCTTTATTTGAGATTATTCCCACTTTTTTTGTTGATTACCGACATCGTAGAGGTGGTTGGATCTTATCAGGCATTGCATCACGGTACGAATGTGAATATGTATAATGTTTTTTCGATTTTCGAGTTTTGTTTTTATTTCTTTTGCCTGACGCAAATAATACAGAACAAAAAAGCAAAGATTGTCATCTTGGTTCTTTCCGCTCTATATCTGCTTTTTGCTCTATACGACATTCTATTCGGCCAGAAAAGCACGTTCAATTCCCTGGCTTATTCTATCGGTGCGGTATTTATCGTCGCTATTTGTATTTATTATTTTTTCGAACTTTTTCAGCTTCCGCATGCCCAGAATCTGCTCCGGCAGCCAGCCTTCTGGATTTGTACAGGGTTATTGTTCTTTTTTACCTGTACCTATCCGATCTTTGGCCTGGCAAATTTTTATGCGCATGCGCCTCGCGTGATCATCAATAACGTAGGGGCCATATTGAGTTTTCTAAATGCGTCCTTATATTCATCCTTTACTATAGCCTTTCTATGCGGGATCAAAACCAGGAAATCTACTTCGTAATATTGTCTGGCGCCGTCCTGGCGCTCTTACTGGTCGGCTTTATCATGACGGTCCTTTTTCTTTATCAGCGGAGACAACACCGGCAGGAACAGCAATTGACCCTGCTCCGCGACCAGTTCGACAGGGAACTGCTCCGCTCCCAACTGGAGATTCAGGAAAGTACCTTTAAGACCATCGCCCAGGAATTGCACGATAATATCGGCCAGATGCTGTCCGTCACCAAAATTTCCCTTTCGGTACTCCCCCTGGAAAAAGGACACCCGGCCTACGAGAGTGTCGACAACTGCAAACAAATGCTCAATAAAGTCATCGTGGACCTCTCGGGGCTGACCAAAAGCATGCATACCGACCGGATCGCCCAGATCGGACTGGTCGAAGCCATCCGTTTTGAATCGGAGTCCCTCCGCAGGACCGGCCTGCTGACCCTGGATTTCTCGGTCGCCGGGGAAGAACGCCCCCTGGATGACCAAAAAGCCATCTTCCTGTTCAGGATGTTCCAGGAAATGATCAATAATATTTTAAAGCATTCCAGGGCCACACATGTAAATATTTCAATAACTTACTCAACGGATGATAAATTTGTCCTGAAAGTACAGGACAATGGCATCGGCTTCGATGTGAACAAGAAGAAAGAACAGGTATCTTCGTCAAGCGGAATCGGGCTGAAAAGCATGACCAACCGGGCCCGGCTGATCGATGCGACGATAAATATAGGAAGCAACCAGGGCGAAGGAACAACAGTGATTGTCGAATTGCCGGTAGAACCGGAGATTTTATAAATAAGTTATGGTATCAGGTAAAAAAAAGATACAGGTCGCCATCGTCGATGATCACGTCCTCCTTCGCAATGCGTTGGCAAAGCTGATTACCTCCTTCGAAAATTATGCGATTCTTTTCGAAGGGGACAACGGCAAGGACATAAAACTCAAGACCTCCCAGCAGATGATCCCCGATATCATCCTGCTGGACGTAAATATGCCGGATATGGATGGCTATGAGTCGGTCCGCTGGCTCCACAAGAACTATCCCCAGATCAAGGTGCTGGCGCTATCCATGTACAGCGACGAAAGCACGATCATAAAAATGCTGAGACTCGGCGCCAAAGGATATATCCTGAAAAGTATCGACCCGGAAGAACTGAGGCTGGCGCTCGACTCGGTATTGAAAAAAGACTTCTATCTCTCCGAATTGATATCCGGTAAGATCATCAGCGGGCTGCATAAGGACGCCGGCAGCGCAGAGGTTGCGCTTCGCGTGACCGATAAGGAGAAAGAATTTCTTCAACTGTGCTGTACCGAGCTGACTTATAAAGATATCGCTATAAAAATGTTTGTCGGCCATCGCACGATCGATGCCTACCGGAATACCCTCTTTGAAAAACTAAATGTGAGGACCCGCGTCGGCCTCGCCATGTATGCCATCAAAGCCGGTCTCGTAGATCCTTCCAGCACCCCTATTCATTAGCGCTGTCAACTCCTTTCGCGCCTCCGCCCCGCGTGCGTTACCCCGCTAACAGCTTATGCAGGAACGCGATCTGTCCCTGGTGATAGATATTGTGTTGGATAAGACCGTTCAGCAAAAACCGGAAATCATATTTTCGCTCCCTTGCCTGCTCCGAAAGAAAGACATCCTCCTTTACCGATAATAGCTCCAGGATTTTTTCGTGGGTGTCCTTAAACAGGCGGAGCCCTTGCTCCCAGGTGTCCTCCTTTTTATCAGGGACCGGCCAATCCATCGTCTTCTCATACTCTGCCGGATCAAAGCCGGGGCCATTTTCCAGTTGCAGACGCGTAAACTCCGCCCAGCTGAGCATGTGATAAAGTAGTTCCAGCAGGGTATGAGATCCTGCCGATGGACGGATCGACGCCTTTGCAGGATCACATTCCGCAAGGATGGCATATACGGACTTGCCATACCAGGGCGCTCCGTTCAATGTATCCCGTAAGGCTGCAAGAAGGGTGTCGATTTCTTTTCGCATAAGAGGCTTTTAAATACATCGATTTGTAGCTCTCATAGACCATCTGCCATCTCACAGACCATACCCCCTGTCTATTGCACCCGTTTTTTCCCCAGGCTCATGAGCAATACCGGCAAAAAGATCAGGTTTGTCAGGGTGGCAACCACAAGGGTCAGGGAAGTCAGCCAGCCCAGGGCCTGGATACCGCCAAAGGTGCTGAAGCAAAAGATCACAAAGCCGGCAATCAGCACGAGCGAGGTATAGATGATGCTGATACCGGTCTTATAAATGGTATCGATAACGGTCTGCTGGGAATCCCTGCCCTCTTTCCCCAACTCCTGTTTGTAATTTACGAGGAAGCGGATCGTGATATCGATGGCGATGCCCAGGGCAATACTGAAAACGATGACCGTGGACGGCTTTAGCCGCACACCCGTCCATCCCATCACTCCCGCCGTGATCACCAGCGGGATGATATTGGGAATCAACGAACAGATCAGGATACGCAGAGATCTGAATAAATAGAGCATACAACCGGCAATCAGCACAAACGCCCAGACAATACTGGATTTCAGACCCTGGATGATAAAACTGCTTCCTTCCAGGAATGTCACGCTGCTGCCCGTAAACTGGAGGGTGTATTTCGAAGAATCGAATAAAGCGCCCGCCTTCTGCTCCACGTTTTGCAGGATCTCCGGCAGACGACGGCTTCCTACATCCGCCATATTCACACTGATGCGTATCTGCTGGTGGTTGGAATCGACAAAACTGTTGATCAGGTCACCCAGCCCCCCCAGCGGTTTTTTCACGGAACCCGTATCCACAGAGCCCGTGCCCGCCTGGCCCGTCTGATCTGTCTGGTGGTCTTTATCCGCTTTGTCTGTCTTCATGGTAAGATAGGGGACGAGGAAGACGGCATCAAAGGAATTGGGAAGACCATAGTCCGCGCTGTCGCCGTCGTAATAAGCCTGCCTCAGGAATTTTATACCCTCAACCAGCGACAACGGCCTGGCCATTTCCGGCTGGGAACCGATATAATTCGAAAGGGAGTCGATCTTTGCGAAGGTCGTAAGCGTATTGATCCGGATACCGTTCTTTTTCCTCGTATCCACGACGATCTCCAGGGGCATCACCCCTTTGAAGTTTCTTTCAAAGAATTTCATGTCGGTATAGATGGGGTCTTTCTTCGGGAGGTCGTCCACGATAAAACCCTCCGAACGGAGACGCAGGATCCCGGCCACGGAGAAGCCCAGCACGATCAGCGTGATCGCATAAATCGGGCGACGATGTCTGACAGTCCATGTTTCGAGCTGTCTTAAGATCGCCAGCAGCCACTTGTTGTCCAGGTAGCGAATGTGTTTCGGTTTTGGAGGAGGAAGATAGCTAAGGACCGAAGGGATCAGGATAAAAGAGATAAAGAACAGCATCATGATATTAATGCCCGCGATGACGCCGAATTCATTCAGAATAGCGCTCCGGGTAAGGGCGAATACGCCGAACCCGATCGCCGCGCTGATATTACAGAAAAGAGTCACAATGCCCATCTTGCTGATCATCAGCAGCAACGCCTGTCTCTTGTCGCCTGTCTGTAAATAAGCCGTATGGTATTTATTGAGAAAATAAACACAGTTAGGGATACCGATCACAACCATCAACGGCGGTGTAAGGGCATTGAGCAGGGTGATCTTGTAGCCCAGCAGGTGCATCGTGCCGAGACTGAAAAGCACACCGGTGATTACAACGCCGAGCGATAGAAACATCGTGCTGACACTCCGGAAGAATACCAGCAGGATCACCGCCGATAGTACGACCGATGCCAGCAAAAACCAGGTCATCTCCCTGGAGATTTTGATGGCCATGATGGTGCGGATCAGCGGGAGCCCGCTGTAATGGAGGTCCAGCCCGTGAGCCTTTCCAAACTGCTCCCCCAGCCTCGTTATCTCGTGGATCGTCAGGTTCCGCTTCGCGGAATTGATCACGTTCTTATTGACATGTATGGCAATCAGCCACGCATTTGTCGCGGGGTTATACAAAAGGCCCCGGTAGAAGGGAAGACCTAAAAAGATCTTCTTGCAGCTATCTATCTCAGCCTGGCTGGCAGGATGGTCCGAAAACAGGCGGACAGCCTTTAATTTGCCGGAGCTGTCGTTCTTGACCAGGTTTACGGCCGAAGTGACACTCAGCACATTATCTACGGCCGGAACTTTTCTCAACTGCTCATTCAGCGCAATATAATCGGTAAAAATGTCCTTTTTGAAAAGATCCCCGCTCTGGATCCCGATCACCAGGAGGTTGCCGTCCTCACCAAACTTCTCCTTGAAAGCCTGGTAAACGATGGATTTCGGATTGTCTGTGGGAATAGCCCTCGAAAAATCATAGCTCATTTGGACCTTAAAAGCATGATAACCCATAAAAACCGTGGCGGCAAAAAGCAGGACCAATAATTGAAGACGGAATTTAAGGACAAAACGGGCGATTTGTTCCCACATGATAGTTAAGCTATTAGATAAAAATGACGGCCTTTGACCCTGCAAAGAAACTTATTTTACCCGGCTTTTCCAGCGGAAGGGCTCCGTTTTACAATTAACTTTGAAGAATTGAAATTGCATCACACAAGAGGGATCGTGCTGAAGACCGTGAAATACGGAGAGACCAGTATCATCACCACCATCTATACGGAACTATGGGGGGTGCAGTCCTATCTCGTGAACGGAGTAAGGTCATCTTCCAAAAAAGGCCCCGGCAGGGCGAACCTGTTTCAGCCGGCTTCGATGCTTGACCTGGTGGTCTATCATAATGAGCTGGGCAACCTGCAGCGCATAAAAGAATTCCGGTGGGGCTATCTCTATCAGGGGCTCTTCTTTGAGGTAGTCCGTAATTCGGTCGCCCTTTATATGGTGGAATTGCTCCACAAATGCCTGAAACAACCCGAGCCCAATCCCGATCTTTTTTATTTTGTTGAAGATGCTTTCACTCACCTGGACACGGCGGAAATGGATGTCGTAGCGAATTTCCCCCTCTTCTTTACCCTGCACCTGGCTTCGTTTTTTGGGTTGCGCATACAGGACGACTATTCCCCCGACCGCTCCGTCCTCGACCTGCAGGAAGGTTTTTTCACACGCGAACAACCCGCGCACCAGCGGGCGCTCGAGGATCCCTTTAGCTATTATACCTCGCAACTCTTAAAAGTCCGGCAGCCCCACGAACTAAACCAGCTGTCTCTTAACCGGCAGACCCGCCAGGTGTTGCTCCATGCCTACGAATCCTTCTATGCGCACCATATCCAGGATTTCGGTTCCCTGCGTACATTGCCTGTCCTGGAAGCCGTGTTGGGCTGATGGCGCGGGCGGCGACCAGACTGTAAGCAGCAATGGGTGGGAACCGGCACTCCGCAAAAACATGCCGATACAGGAAAACATGCCAATACAGGCTATAGTAGCCTTTGGACGGTGGCCCTCTCCATAAACCTATCTCCATCGCAGCCCTCAATAAGAATCACCCCCGGCTGCTTACCGGCTTCAAAACTACCCAGCATATCCTCCGCCTGCAGCGCCATCGCTCCATTCAGCGTCGCCCACCGTAACAGCGTCCCGGCAGGAACCTCCGGGAAATGAGCCTGCAGCGTCTTCAACTCTTCGAGGATGCTGAGAACATGATTGGAGGCCAGGCTGTCCGTCCCGACTACCAACGTGCAATCTTGCTTCCTCAACAGGTCGACAGCAGGGAGGCGGCCGGAAATATAGAGGTTTGCATTCGGGCACAGGCAAAAGAACAAAGAAGGCCCCCCATCGGCGGCAGGACGCCACTGCCGGGCAAAAAGGAGGTCCTCTTCCGTCGTCTCCACATTATGGACAAGGATCAGGGACTGGTTGGGATAAAAAAAAGGGAGATAACCCGGCAGACTTCTTTTGCCCCGTCCCCTGAAAAAAGAGACATCGATGCCGAGCGCCTCATAGAGACGCAGGAAATCTCCGCCCCCCGACTGGCTGAATGCGTCCTCTGCCGGGGTCTCCTGGTTGTGGATGGTGAGGATATGATTGCCCGGGAAATTGGCGATCAGCCCGAATAACTCGTCGGAGACAGAATAAGGGGCGTGCGGCACAATGGAATTGGATTCGACGGGCAGGGGATAAGCCTGGGCAAAGGCTTCAAAAGTTTTGCGGGCTGCGTCAAACCGGGCCGGCGCGCCGGCTCCGATAAATCCCATGGCCTCGACGAAATTGTGGTAGTAGATATTTCCTTCGGTCTTTTGAGAGAACGAGTGGGTGGTATTGCAGATGTCTCCCACGGCGACGATGCCATTTCTCACCATCTCTTTTTCGGCGGCCGCCAGCGCATCCCGGACAAGATCGGCCTGGAAATCCCTTTTTTTCATGACGTCCAGCAAAAAATCGATCAGCCCGGTTTTCTCCGGGATCAGGCCCCTCATATGAGACAATTCCAGGTGGCAATGGCAATTGACAAACCCGGGGCAGAGTATACCGCTGTAGCTTTCGACCCCTTCTCCGGCTTCTTCGGTGGACGCCAGCGCCAGGATGACGCCCGCTTCGTCGGTAATCAGCACGGTGTCTTCCGCCGCCATCCCGTGGCCGGTGAACAAGTGGTCTGCGCTGAATTTACGGGTTGCCATATAAGTGTTTCCAGGTCACCGCTAAACGTCCATGCATTGTCCGTTACGCATTTTGACGTAGGTTTGCAAACTTTTACTACAGAGTATTTCCTATAAAAGTAAGTCAAAACTATGTTAGATAAATTAGAAGCCATTAAAGCCAGATTCGAAGACCTGGGAGTGGCGTTGAGCAACCCGGAGATCGTTAGCGATAACCGCAGGTTCAGTGCGATGAGCAAGGAATACCGAAGCGTTGAAAAAATCGTGCTGGCTTATGAAGAATACAAAAAAATACTCGGCGATATCGAATTCTATAAGGAGGCGCTGAACGGAGAGGATAACGAACTGCGCGAATTAGCCAAGGCGGAAGCGCCGGAGCTGGATGAAAAAAAGGATAAGATCGAAGCCTATATCCGTCAGTTGCTGATCCCCAAAGACCCGCAGGATGAGAAGAACGCGATCCTGGAGATCCGGGCCGGAACCGGTGGCGATGAAGCCAGCCTGTTTGCCGGCAACCTGTTGCGTATGTACATAAAATATTGCGAAAGAAGAGGATGGAAGACCGCGATCCTCAGTGAAAGCGAAGGAACCGTGGGGGGCTACAAAGAGGTCCAGGTGGAAATCACGGGTGAAGATGTATACGGGACGCTTAAATTTGAAAGTGGCGTTCATCGTGTCCAGCGCGTCCCGGATACGGAGACCAGCGGACGCGTCCACACCAGCGCTGCCACCGTGGCCATTATGCCTGAGGCCGAAGAGGTCGACTTCGAATTAAAAGAAAGCGATGTTAAAATGGAGACAGCCCGCAGCGGCGGCGCCGGTGGACAGAACGTCAACAAAGTAGAAACCAAGGTCTTCCTCACCCACATCCCGACCGGGGTGGTAGTCGTCTGCCAGACGGAACGTAGCCAGCTTGGAAACCGGGAAAAAGCCATGCAGATGTTGCGCACAAAGCTGTACGAAGAGCAGGTCCGTAAGCAGGAAGAGGAGATCGCCCGCCACCGCAAAAGCCTCGTAAGCACGGGAGACCGCAGCGCAAAGATTCGCACTTATAACTATCCCCAGGGAAGGGTCACGGATCATCGTATCGGTCTCACCGTCTATAACCTGGACGACGTACTGAACGGCAATATCCAGGAATTTATTGACGCACTGCAGTTTGCCGAAAACGCGGAGAAAATGGCCACACAGAATTGATACACCCCCGTAAATCCGGAGGAAGGCGAAAATACCCACTCGCCACAGCTGGTTGTAAGCGCCCAATAAATGATAAGAATTCATAATTATTTTTTGCGGTTTTTATAGGGTTTTTTTCTGCATAAGTAGTAACTTGTATGAAACTGCCGCTTATGCTTGAAGAATTGATAAATCTTGAAAAAAAGCACGCCGGCACTGCCGTTTTCTCCAACCCGGCGATTCCCGATCAGCATAATGACACAGTCATTGCCAAAGCAGGCAATTCCATCACCGATGGTTTGAAAAATAGGGTCAGCAGACCTCGGGCACGGCAGGTATTGAACTTGTTCAGCCACGGGGCAGACATCAGCGCGAATCCCGCCATTCAAAATATCTCTGGCGGCGGTTTGGATTTGCAGGGGATGCCCGGCCGGCTTTCGGGCGGACAGGGTTTTGCAGGAGGACATGGCCGGCAGCCTTGAACAGGAAGGAGCCCGAGGATTATGGACAAGATCAAAGACCTGTTTACCGCCTGACAGGCAGATTAAAATGAGATTAAGAAAACAACAAACAAAGAGATAGGCGTAGGGTGAGAGGCAGGAGATCGACACTAATATAGAAGAGATTGATACTAATGATAATAGGGAGAAGACAGGTCGGTTATGAAGATAAGTTTGAGTAGGCCTAAAAGACCTGAGCATCGTAGTTATCATGCCGCTTTTACGATTCTTTAACGGTCGATGCTTAAACCTTTTGTTCCGGGGGGCGTCTTATTTGTGTAAGTTCTTTTGAAATGCGGCAGGGTAAGGGTTTTGGGCGGAAATAAGAGAATTTTGCCGTAATGCTAAAAAAATGTTATTACTGCGAAATAGAAGATCCAAAGAATCGTTTCATACGTAATTTTGATAGAGCGCAGGCAAGAGATGAGGAGCCGGGAGGCCACGAAGTTCTTGGAATTCTTTAACAGGTTAGGTATAATATTGGCACCTGTTTTGCGTTATTGTAAATAGTCTTTTCTATTTGACTCACATAAAGCAGTCAATTTTCTCATAAGCAGTTAGTTTTGGTTACGGCCCCTGTTTCTACAGGGGCTTATTTTTTGCCCCTGCTTTACCCTTATCTATCATTCCGGGAATCATTCGGCACGATCGATATTCTCAGGCGACCACCGGTCACCTCTCTCAGGAATCACCCTTCCAATAAACTCAGGTTGCTGATACCATAAGCGAGGCTTGCGCCTATCAGGTCGGCTATAATGTCCCCCAGTTCAAAGTCCCTGTTGGGAATGAAATACTTCTGTACATACTCCATCCCGATCCCATAGATGGCAGCCAGGATAAAGACGCGGAAAAACAGGCTAAGCCGCTTTTTTTGAGGGAATTCCTGGCCACTCAGGTATAAACACCATAAAAAGACAAACCCGCCAAACAGCCCGATATGGACTATTTTATCGAATTGGGGGATCTTGAACCTCCCCTCATTGGGGAGCACGGATCCGGGCAGGGACAGCAAAATCCCGATCAGGACAGTCCAGCAGACCGGGATATACAAGGCAGACAGGTATTTTTTCAGAAAGACGATCATTCGGGAGAACAGCATACGAAAAGGTATAAAATAAAAAAGTCCCTTAAAAATGGGACTTTTTTTACTATATGTGGAGTTTTTTTCCCTCTTTATGAGGAGCTCCCGGTTACTGGGACTGCTTAAGCTTCCCGAGGGATTGCATTTTTTCAAGTGTGGGCGAGACGCTTCCGCCCTTTTGTTCGATCGTAATGGCAAAGGCTTCGGCTTTTTGGGTGTTTTTCATTTTTACGATGAACTTCTCTTTATTTACGTCAAATACACCCAAATCCTTCGGTTTCCCATCAATCAACGCCCAAAGCTGGTATTGCTTGTCAGAAGGCAACTGAGGCATATTCTTCACGACAAGATATACGTTGGTTGACGCCGAATCCCAGTAAATATTGGCCGAAGATTTGGGCGCTGTCTGGGTGCCTACCAGGTTGACCACGGTGACATTTGGATCGCTTACTACTTTCTGCTCGTCGGCGATCTTGTTCAGAATGCTGTCGGATTTTTGCGCTCTCGCAGCCAGTTCCTGGTTGGAACTCCTTAGCTCCGCGTTCTGTTCGGAGAACCGGTACAGGAAATAGGCGCAGCCTATCAGCAAGACCACTGAGGCGGCCGCCATAAAACGTAAGAAACCGCCCTGGCGCATGGGACGCACAGGAGTTGTTGCTTTTTCCATGGTGATCGTTTTTGTTTGATTTAAAGAAGGTGGGTTTTGAATCGCTTCTAAAAATCGAACCTTAACACTTTCAGGTGGTTTTACGGCATTTGCGAGGGCAAATTTTTCGACGGATTCTTCAAATTCATCGCGGGCGGCTGCCAGCTCCGGGTATTCGGCGCAGAGACGCTCGAACTCTGCTCTTTCCTCTCCCGAGGCGAGGCCAAGCACGTAGCTTTCGACAATTCCGCTTACTATATAATCTTTGACGTTCACTTTACTGTAAAAATTCTCTTAGTTGCAATAATGCATTCCGGATACGGGTCTTGACCGTTCCAAGGGGGATACCCTCTATCTCAGCAATCTCTTCGTGTGTAAAGCCCTTGAAATAAGCCAATTCAACCAACACACGGTGCTCTGTCTTCAGTTTCTCAAGGACCTTTTTCAGGCCTATATTATCCACATTCAACTGAGTCGTGTGCCTGGTTGTATCTGAATATACGTTATCAGGTAATTCTTGGTTTTTCTGACTGTTCTGGTAACTTTTGGATCTAAGTGTATCTATGGAGGCATTCCGGGCTATATTCAGCATCCAGGTGAATAAACGCCCCTTCCGGGCATCATAACTTTCGATCTTTCTCCAGATATTGATAAAGACCTCCTGGAGGACGTCACTGGCGAGTTCCGCATCGTCGACGATTTGTTTGATAATACTGTACAATGCCCCGGAGTAATTATCATATAGGTATTTATAGGCCTGTTCGTCCCTTTTTTTCAGGGCCAGTATCAGTTCCTGCTCGTTATATGTTGTGCTAATACCCAAAATTTTATCTTAATGTACGATGGATCCGTAAGCGGCCGCATCCATCAGGGAGGAAAGATCAGCCGGATTTTTAACGCTTATTTTGATCATCCAGCCTTCTCCGTAAGGATCTGTATTGACGAGTTCCGGCGAATCGGCCAATTTGGGGTTTACTTCCAGGATAGTGCCTGTGACCGGGAGATAAAGATCGGATACCGTTTTCACGGCTTCAACACTGCCGAATACCGTTTCCGCCTCCAGGTCTTTGCCGGCCGTCTCGATTTCTACGTACACGATATCACCCAGTTCCTGCTGTGCAAATTCCGTAATGCCGATTACTGCTATATTATCTTTTTCCTGCCGGATCCATTCGTGGTCTTTCGTGTAACGTAAATTTTCTGGGAAATTCATGACAAAGAATTTTGAGTTGCACAAGATTACAAAAAAGGAGTCAAACCAAAAACAGTTTCTAAAATCCCACCCTCTCAAAATATAACAGGACATGGTCCTTCAGGAAGTTCTCCTGCTCCGGCAGGCTCATGACTGGCAACGCTTTCAACTGTCTGAAATGCGGCCATCCGTCCTCGTCGACGCCCTCCACTTCATAATAGGAACTCTGGGAGAAAAGTGAACAGACAGCCACATGCATAAGGTCCTGTTTCTGCTCCTTCGAGAACTTTTTCCGGATGTCCCCGAATTCCTGTATCCCGACAAGAAAAAGGATCGCCTCCATATCCGGCTTCTTGCCGAATCTCTCCACCAGCTTTGCCTCGAGGTTCCACCACCGTGTCTGCAGATCGTCTTGCGCTTGTTGCATCCGGCAAAGATAAAGGATATTTTGTCCCTTCCCAGCCACAGCCGTCCGCGACCGCAGCCGCAAGTGACCGCCAGTCCGCCATTAAGATCTTTCCGCCACTACGGCTGTTCCATAGGCCAGGACTTCCGTAACCCCGTTCATGACCTCGTTGGTATCATAGCGCATATTGATAATCGCGTTGGCGCCCCTTTCGGAAGCATGCTGCAGCATATGCTGAAAAGCCTCTTCCCGGCTGGTTTCGCAAAGCTCTACATAAATCGGGATACGCCCCCCAAAAAGGGTTTGAAAGCCGCCAGCCACATTTCCCAGCAGGCTGCGCGACCGGACGGTAATGCCCCTGACGACGCCCAGACTCTGTCGGATGCGGTAGCCCTCTAACGTGATGCTGGTCGTGACCATTGATGGATCGATCATAAAAAAGGTTTTAAGGGTGATCGTAAGTGTTGAAAAGACTGAATTGCAGGATGAATTTAAGATTTTACATCGTTACCTTTGCCAAAATAGATAAAGATGTTACTAGCGGGTTTTATACGCCAGCATCCGGAACTGGTAAAGGAGAGGCTGGCCTTCAGGAATTTTAAGGAGACCGGCCTGGTTGATGAGATCGTCCGTCTCGATGACCAACGGAAAAAATTGCAACTGGAATCGGATACGATCCAATCGAAGATCAACGCCCATTCCAAAGAGATAGGCCAACTGATGGCGAAAGGACAGAAAGCGGAAGCCGAAGCCCAAAAACAGGAAGTGGCTTCCCTAAAGAACGCACAGCAGCCGATCGGGGAGGCTCTTTCTGACGTAGAGACGGCCTTGAACGATACCCTCATCCGGCTTCCGAACCTGCCCGCTTCCATCGTTCCTCCCGGCAAAACCCCCGACGACAACCTGACCGTGCGCGAAGGAGGACCCAAACCGACACTTCCCCCCGGCTCGGCGCCGCACTGGGACCTCGCAAAAAAGTATAACCTGATCGATTTTGAGCTGGGCAACAAGATCACCGGAAGCGGCTTCCCGGTCTATATCGGCCAGGGAGCCAGGCTGCAACGGGCCCTGATCCAATATTTCCTGGACTACAACACCGCGGCCGGCTACACTGAATACATGCCCCCCCTGATGGTCAACGAGACTTCGGCCAGGGGAACGGGCCAGTTGCCCGACAAAGAAGGACAGATGTATTATGTGAAAGAGGACAATTTTTACCTGATCCCAACGGCGGAAGTGCCCGTCACCAATATTTTCCGCGACGAGATCCTGAAAGAACAGGACCTCCCTCTCCGGATGACGGCCTATACTCCCTGTTTCCGGCGAGAGGCCGGCAGTTACGGCAAAGATGTCCGGGGGCTCAACAGGCTTCATCAGTTCGATAAGGTGGAGATCGTGCAGCTCGTGAGCCCGGACAGAAGCTACGAAACGCTGGACGAAATGGTGACCCACGTCGAAAAGCTGCTGCTCTCCCTGGAGCTTCCCTATCGCATCCTCCGGCTCTGCGCCGGCGACATGGGCTTTACGTCGGCATTGACCTATGACTTCGAAGTATACAGCGCAGCCCAGGAGAAATGGCTGGAAGTCAGCTCCGTCAGTAATTTTGAATCCTTCCAGACCAACCGCATGAAGATCCGCTATAAGGATGCAACCGGTAAGACCCAATTGCTGCATTCTTTAAACGGGAGCTCTTTGGCCCTGCCCAGGATACTGGCCTGCCTCCTGGAGAACCACCAGACTGCAAACGGTATCCGTCTGCCAAAATCCCTGCACGCTTATTTTGGCAAGGATTCGCTGTAGAATACTGCAGCTAGGCTGAACCGTTATAAACCCGACTGTTTTATATAGGCTATGGATCGGGTTGCCCGCTATCTCCCCGCGCATACCGCAGGGTCATTAAAATCCCGTTAATTCCTGCGCCGGAAATCCCGGCGTTGACGATGGATTTCTTCTCATTCTACCGGTCACGTTTGTAAAGAGCCGTTCATGGACTTCCCGCGGGTTGAAACCGTTCGGGCGTGCTGTCTAACGCTGCACAACACCCTCAATTTCCATTATCTTTAACATAAACCTTTGTGAAAGATTGCGGATGCCATTGTCCCCATATCGGCTTCCTTCACATTTACAGTATTGTTTCAAAACTTTATTGATTTCAAAACTTTTTTTATGAAAAAACATTTTTATCTGCTCTCCGCATGTGTTGCCGTTTGTATGATCTCACAGGCACAGATCAATCCGGGCGCTATCCTGATCGGGGGAAGCGTTTCGTTTAACGACGAATCGACAAACCAGGCGAATGGTCTCGCGACAAAGTCTACCGCTTTTTCCATCAATCCTTATTTCGGGAAAGCGATACGACAAAACCTGATCGTCGGATTCGACCTTTTATACGATCATAGCCATTCCGGCAACAATGTTCCGGATCTGACCGGCAACGACTACGGGCTCGGTGTATTTGTCCGGAAATACAAATACCTGGGAAACCGCTTCTATCTGTTCGGGCAAACCCGCCTCGGAGGGACTTATGGCAAAACCAGTTCAAAGTCCGCGGATAACCTTGGTAACATCGACGAAGCCGATACCAAGAGCTACTCCGTTTCCCTCGGCTTTATGCCGGGAATATCTTACGCAATCAGCAGAAAATGGCAGGTCGAAGCCACCCTCCCCAACCTCGCCTATATTGAATATACTCACGGGAAAACGACAAACTCGCCGTCATCCGCCGGAACCGACTATACCCAGCACGCCTTCACGGCGGGCAGCATCCTCAACAATTATCCGCTCACGCTTGGGATCAGCTTCCTGCTGAACAGGTGACCCTTCGGTTCTTTACAACCTCGCTTCCCTAAGCTGCAATCATAACGGGGAAGAACTTATATGCAAAGACGAAAAAAGAAAAGAGGGTGTTCCCAAACTGGTTTGAGATCACCCTCTTTTATATTGATAACATCATAACGAATGCCATTTTATTTCCATCCTGCGATCAGGCATCTACCCCGATCGGGAATCCGTGATGGCCGGCCCTCAAAGAGGGCTTCCACTCATGGCATCATGCTCTACCAGCCTTGCTTGGCGATTCCGGCTTTGATGGCAGCCAGCGCTTTTTCTTCACCGAGCAGCGTGGTAAGCTTATTCCCCTTGCCATCGTTCCCTTGTGCCATATAAGCACCCTTGGCGGTCTTGGTGATCACTGCATCCTTGATAGGAACATTTTTCTCTTTCGTCTTGACATTGTAGGCAGTGAGTGTGACAGTTGACATAATTATTTGATTTAATGCCTGCCTTTGGCAGGACAGGTTAGTAGAATCTTTGCTCTCTTCAAAGCAAAGTTATATTGTAATATTACAGATTTTTGCCTTATCCGGCTTTAATTTTTTCAAATATCCAGCTTGGCGTACTTGGCGTGGGATTCGATGAATTCCCGGCGGGGAGCTACTTCATCTCCCATGAGCATGCTGAAGACGCGGTCCGCTTCCGCTGCGCTTTCGATGGTCACCTGTTTCAGGGTCCGGGTATCCGGGTTCATGGTGGTTTCCCATAACTGGTCGGAATTCATCTCCCCAAGCCCTTTGTAACGCTGTATGTTTACGCTGTCTTCCTTGCCGCCGCCGATCTTCTCGACCAGCGCCTTCCGCTGCTCTTCATTCCAGGCATAAGACTGCTCTTTTCCTTTTTTTACGAGATAGAGAGGTGGCTGGGCGATGTATACATATCCCTGCTCGACCAGCTCTTTCATATACCGGTAGATAAATGTCAGGATCAGCGTCGCGATATGGCTTCCGTCGACATCGGCATCCGTCATGATGATGAGCTTGTGATACCGCAGTTTTGCCAGGTTCAGGGCCTTGGGGTCATCCGGTGTTCCAACCGTTACCCCCAGGGCGGTATACATATTGCGGATTTCCTCGTTCTCATAGATCTTATGCTCCATGGCCTTTTCAACATTGAGAATCTTACCCCGTAAAGGGAGGATCGCCTGGAAAGCCCTTTCGCGCCCCTGTTTGGCTGTTCCGCCGGCGGAATCACCCTCGACCAGGAACAGTTCGCAGCGGTTCGGGTCCCGGTCGGAACAATCGGCCAGTTTACCCGGCAGGCCGCCCCCGCTGAGCACGCTCTTACGCTGGACCAGTTCGCGGGCTTTCTTTGCAGCTGCGCGGGCTTGTGCGGCCAGGACGACTTTTTGAATGATATTCTTGGCCTCCCGCGGATTCTCTTCCAGGTAAGCCTCCAATACCTTCGAAACGGTGGAATCCACCACTCCGCTCACTTCATTGTTTCCCAGCTTGGTCTTGGTCTGGCCTTCAAACTGAGGTTCCGGCACCTTTACGGATATGATCGTGCTAAGCCCTTCCCGGAAATCATCTCCTTCGATCTCCACTTTTGCTTTTTCAAAAAGGCCCTGTTTGTCTCCATAGGATTTAAAGACCCTCGTAAGCGCCCTCCGGAAACCGGCAACATGTGTGCCGCCTTCGATCGTATTGATATTATTCACATAAGAATAAATATGCTCGCTATAACTGTCGTTGTAAGTCAGCGCTACCTCGACGGCAACATTGGTGACCTCATCTCTGCCTTCCACAAAGATTATCTTCGGAAGCAGCGCGGTCCGTCCCGCATTCTTGTCCAGCATTTCCACAAACTCGACGATCCCCCCTTCACTGTAGAAGGTCTTGGAATAGGTTGAGCCGTCCTCTTCTTTTTCCCGCAGATCACTCAAAGTGATCCGCACACCCCTGTTCAGAAAAGAGAGTTCACGAAGACGCCCTTCCAGGATATCCTTGTTATATGTGGTAGTGACATTGAAAATACTGGCATCGGGCCAGAACCTCACACTGGTGCCTGTTGTATCGCTGAGGCCGATCTCGCGCACGGGATATTGAGGCACCCCTATCTTGTATTCCTGCTCAAATTTTTTGCCCTCCCTCTTTACGACCACATGCAAATTGCTGCTCAGAGCGTTGACGCAGCTTACGCCCACCCCGTGAAGACCGCCGGACACCTTATAGGTATTCTTGTCGAACTTACCACCCGCGTGCAGGACCGTCATGACGATCTCCAGGGCGCTTTTTTTCTCCTTGGTATTGATGCCGGTGGGAATACCCCGTCCGTCATCTTCGACGCTGACAGAGTTGTCTTCGTAGATCGTCACGAAGATGTTCTTGCAATAACCCGCAAGAGCCTCATCGATCGAGTTATCCACGACCTCATAGACGAGGTGGTGAAGCCCTTTTACACCGACATCGCCGATATACATGGCAGGACGTTTTCTCACCGCTTCCAATCCCTCCAGGACCTGGATGCTATCGGCTCCATAAGTACTATTCGCGGGGGTCAGGATTTCCTCTGTTGTATCATTCATATAGTAGCTGGGAATCTTGTAGTTAACAATAAATTAATAAGGCTGGCAAATGTACGTAAAATCAGGCGTCCGGCAGCTTTTAATCCCCTTTTTAACAGCTATTTTATACCCCTTTTATACCCGTTTTTCCGCCATTTTCCAACCTTGCCGGACGGGGGGCGGCAAATCGTTTTTTGGGGTCGGAAGACCCCTGCTCTTCCTTTTTTTTGACCGGGGAATCGTCCTCCCGTATCGCATGCCGTATCCCCTTGCATCGCATCCATATCGTCACGGAATTGTCATAAAAAGGATATCGGGGCCGTGGGAGGTCCGCAGGGTTGTTAATTGTCGTTTGATCCGTAAATTTGCCGTTCTATGCACCAGCCTCCTGATATACTGACCCTGGCTTACAAGCAGCCCATCATGGTAAACGAGCTGGCACTCCTTTATGAAAAAGAGCGCCAGATTCCTGGCTCTGTGCAGGTAGCGATCAAAAGATACGAGAAACATCCGGCCTGGAACCTGGAGGATACGGGTATGATGATTTATCACTACAAAAAGACCGCACCCGCCGAAAACTACCTGGAATTGCGTTTTTGTATAGCAGGCAATCTCTACTGCCGGAAGAAAGAAACCGAATGCGACTCTTGTAAGCTAAATGCCTCTTCGCGTTGCGAAGAACGTGTGGAAAGCATTGATATTCTTAGTTTTATGTTTTCCGCTGTACATTTATCCCAATTCGTCAAATCCCAACGGATGGACGATACCATCCATGAAGACATTCTCAACTTCAAACATGCCTCTTCATTTTCCAAGATACTGTCATTATGCGGCAGGACCCGGCTGGTGCTGGAAACCCTCCTGAATCACGCCTATACCGGCAGCCTGGAGAATATCTACACAAACGCCCAGAGCCAGATGCTCCTCTTGTATAGCCTGGAATGCATGCTGGGGGAAAAAGAAGTAGAAGGATTCCAGTGTAAATTCCTTGCCAACGAGGCTGACCGGGATAAGATCGTAAAGGCCCGGGAGGTATTGCTGCAGCATATCGGAGAGCCATTGACCATTAAGGAGTTGAGCCGCAAAGTGGCTATCAACGAATGTTACCTGAAGAAAGGATTTAAGGAGATGTTCGGAACGACGATCTTCGATTTTTACCATAGCCAGCGTATGGAGCATGCCCGATACCTCCTGTACGAAAAAGGCCTGAGCGTGACCGAAGTCTCGATCATGCTGGGTTATTCTTCCATTTCCCATTTTTCCACTGCTTTCAAAAAACACACGGGGATCAAGCCCTGTGCATTGCTGCTGCACTGATACCTCTTTAGCGTGTTATCCACGATCGGCCCGGTCAGGGCGAAGTATTACTGATATGCATGAATGCCACATTATTCTCGTGATGACAGCTATTGCAGTTGCTGGTCAGGGCTTCCAGGTTTGTCTTTAAAGCCCGCAGGTCTTTTTGCTGAGCGGACGCGGCCAGGCTTTCCAGCGGTGCCTGCAGGTATTTTTGATAGAAAACCGGAAAGGGCTCTTGCAGTTTTTCGTTGGTAATCCGAAGCAATTGTATTTTTTCGGCCGTCTCTTTCAGTTCGTCAATTTCATAAGCCGACCTTTCAAAATCTTTTGCGGACACAGCTTCGGCAAGACGGTCGTGATGATATTTCAACTGCACCATAAATTCCCCCAGACCCGGTGTGAGCGCCCGCACGAGTGCGGTCAGGGAATCGACGCGTACCTGCCAATACCCGCCCGGATCGTCTTTTCCTCCATCGCCGCCGGTTACACCGCGCCGTTGCTCCGGACGGTCTCCCCCCGTATCCTGCCGGCAGCCGATGCCGGTCACCAGCCAGGAAAAAAGAAAAAACAGGACAAAAAGACTCTTCATATCCTAAATCTACAAAATTTCCGCCAGGCTTTCTTCCGCGGCCCGGATCGTCTGATCGAGGTCCTCCCGGCTAAGCGCGTTGTTCAGGAACCAGCTCTCAAAAGCCGAAGGAGGCAGGTAGACTCCCCTTTTTAAAAGGGCATGGAAAAACTTTGCAAACAATTCATTACGGGCCTTCGAGGCGGACGCGAAATCGGTCACCGGGAGATGGCTGAAATGTACGCTGAGCATCGATCCCAACTGGTTGATGCGATAGGGTTGTCCCGAGGCATGGAAGACCCTGTCCAGGCCGTCCCGGAGATAGAGGGTCTTCTCTTCCAACTCAGTATAGAGGGATGGATTTTTTTTCAAAACGTTCAGCACGGTATACCCTGCGATCATCGCGATAGGGTTGCCGCTCAGGGTGCCGGCCTGGTAGACATTTCCGAGTGGCGCGATATGTTCCATGATCTCTCTTTTGCCGCCAAAAGCCCCGACGGGCATGCCGCCGCCGATCACCTTTCCGTAGGTCACCAGGTCGGCCCGTATACCCAGCCTTTCCTGGGCGCCCCCGGGAGCAAGCCGGAAGCCCGTCATTACCTCATCAAAAATGAGCAGTATTCCCTCAGAATCGCAGAGAGACCGTAGTCCCTCCAGGAAGCCTTCCGCGGGCAGGATACAACCCATGTTCCCCGCCACCGGCTCGACGATGAGACAGGCGATCTCGCCTTTATGCGCTGCCGCCGTTTTCTTCACCGCTTCCAGGTCGTTATAAGGAACCGTAAGCGTATCCTGTGTCACACCCGGCGTTACGCCGGGGACCGTCTGAATATTGAAAGTAGCCACCCCGCTGCCTGCTTTTACCAGGAACGGGTCGGCATGACCATGATAATGACCCTCGAATTTCAGGATCTTATTGCGCCCCGTATAGCCCCTGGCCAGCCGGATGGCGCTCATACAGGCTTCCGTACCGCTGCTTACCATCCTGACCAGGTCTACACCCGGCGCCATGCTGACGATGAGTTCCGCCATTTCGATTTCCAGCTCGGTCGGCGCTCCATAGGAGGTAGAATAAGAGGCATATTCCTGGATGGCTTTTACGACAGGCTCATAAGCATGACCCAGGATCATCGGACCCCATGACGCGATATAGTCGATATAACGGTTTCCGTCCACATCGTACAAATAAGCGCCCCTGGCTTTCTTCATAAAGACCGGCGTCCCCCCGACGCTCTTGAAGGCGCGTACCGGCGAATTCACGCCGCCCGGGATGCTTTTCTGAGCTCTTGCAAACAGTTCCTGGCTTTTTTCGAACATAGCTTATCTTTTTTACATGATAATTTGTGAATGTCATTGTGAGTGGTGAGTAGACATATTTAAGTCTGGATCGTTTATAAAGCTACTGACCACTCACCACTGACCACTCACTATAACATCTTCGCCGCGTCCTTCGCAAAATACGTGGCAATCAGGTCGGCACCTGCCCGTTTCATTGAAACCAGGGTTTCCAGGATCGCCTTGTCTTCGTCGAGCCAGCCCATTTTTGCAGCGGCCTTTATCATGGCATATTCTCCGCTGATATTGTAGGCACTAACGGGAACGTCTACTGCATCTTTTACTTCCCGGATGATGTCCAGGTATGCCAGGGCCGGTTTGACCATCACGATATCGGCCCCTTCTTCGACGTCCGACAAAGCTTCCTTGATGGCCTCGATCCGGTTCGAATAATCCATCTGGTAGGTTTTTTTATCGCCGAATCCCGGCGCCGAATCCAGGGCGTCTCGAAACGGCCCGTAGAAGCAGGAGGCATATTTGGCGCTATAGGCCATAATGCCCGTGCGGGTATGGTTATTTTGCTCCAGTGCCTCCCGGATAGCGCCGATACGACCATCCATCATATCGCTGGGCGCCACAAAATCCGCGCCGGCGGCGGCATGGCTCAGGCTCATCTTTACGAGCGCTTCCACCGTCGGATCATTTACAATCTCCCCATTCTCTACGATGCCGTCGTGACCATAGGAAGAATAGGGATCGAGCGCCACATCTGTCATCAGGACGATGCCCGGTATCGCCGCTTTGATCGCTTTGATGCTTCGTTGCATCAGCCCGTCCGGATTCCAGGATTCCTTACCCGTATTGTCCTTCAATTCATCCTTGCTTTTGACAAACAGCAACACGCTTTTAATGCCCAGCGACCACAATTCCTGCACCTCGGCAACCGTCAGATCGAGGCTCCTCCTGAAATATCCCGGCATCGAAGAGATCTCCTGCTGCACCTGCTCTCCTTCGTCTATAAACAGGGGGACAATAAAATCCGCCGGCTTCAACTGCGTTTCCGCTACCATCGCCCGGATGGCGGGAGATTGCCGCAACACCCGGTTTCTTCTTTGTAAATACATATCTATATTTTTTAATAGTCCGTCAAAATCTCCAACCTCTAATCTCTATTCTCCAACCCTCATCAGCACTCGCCGCTTATTACCGACCACTCACGACCGCCTGCTCACGATCTCTCCCGCACTCAATACTCGCCATCTCTATGTCTTCATCACTACTCACTACTGACCACTCACTACTGACTACTCACTAACCCAATCTCTTGGCTTCAGGTACTCCACCAGCTCCGCCTCGGGGCTGCCGGCTTCAGGTTGGTAATTATAAACCCAACGCGCCCTCGGCGGAAGGCTCATCAGGATGCTCTCCGTTCTGCCGTTCGTTTTTAAGCCGAACAGGGTCCCCCGGTCATGGATCAGGTTGAATTCGACATACCGGCCCCGCCGGATCTCCTGCCATTCTTTTTCTCTTTCACCATAGGGCAGATCCTTTCTCCGCGCAGCAATGGGCAGATAGGCAGGTAGAAAAGCATGCCCGTTGGCTTGTTGAAAGGAGAAGAGTCTTTCGGCCTCGGACGCGTCCTTCGGTCTCAGGTAATCATAGAAAACGCCACCGATGCCCCGGGCCTCACGATTCCGGTGCTTGTTGACAAAATACTCATCGCAATGCTGTTTGTATTTCGGATAGAGCTCCTCGCCAAAGGGATCCATCGCGGCTTTCAGGGTCCGGTGAAAATGCCTGCCGTCCTCTTTAAAAAGGTAATAGGGAGTAAGATCGGATCCGCCGCCGAACCAGCTGTCCACCCTCGAGCCATCCCGTCCGTATAATTCAAAATAACGCCAGTTGGCATGTACCGTTGGAAGATAAGGGTTCCGGGGATGGATCACCAGGGAAAGACCACATGCGAAGAAACGGCTGTCGCCGACACCGAATGCCTGTTGCATCGCTACCGGCAATTCCCCATACACCGCGGAGCTGTTGACACCGCCTTTTTCAAAGACCTTCCCGTCCTCTATGACTTTCGAAAGGCCACCCCCGCCTTCCGGTCTGTCCCAACGGTCTTCCACGAATTTCGCTTTTCCGTCCATTTGCTCCAGCGATCCGCAGATCTCATCCTGCAACTGCAGCACGAATTGTTGCCATCTGTCTTTCATCGCCGTATGGCCGGCGCCGCTGATATCTTTGTTTTTTACGATCATGTGTTAGCTTTTCAGGAAATCCAGCAAAGGAACGATAAATGACTGGAATGCTTCGACGTGAGGTACATGGCCGACATTTTCCAGCTCGACCAGTCTGGAGTTTTTGATGGCGGCGTGCGTCTTCTTACCCAGCTCGGGGTAATTGCCCAAGGTCTTTTTTACCTCATCGCTCACCAGCCCTTTCCCGATGGCCGTCCGGTCCAGTTGACCGATGATCAGCAGGGTAGGAGCCTGTATCGCGGGGAACTCATAACACACCGGTTGGGTGAAGATCATATCATAGGTCAGCGCCGAATTCCACGCCATACGGGCATATTCGGGGCTCAGCGTCCATCCGGCGATAATATTTACCCACTGGTCGTAAGACGGATCCCAGGTGCCGTGAAAATAGTTGTCCAGCATATATTTTTTAAGGGACGCGGGAGTCTGTTTTAATTCGGAGTTGTACCAGGCCTCGACGGGCTGGTAGGGGACTTTTAATTTCCAATCCTCGAGCCCGATCGGGTCTTCCAGGATGAATTTCTCCACGCTGCCGGGATACATCAGCGCAAAGCGGGTAGCCAGCATTCCTCCCATGGAATGACCGAGGATGGCCACTTTCCCGATGCCCAGGCTGTCGAGTATGGCCTTTGTGTTACGTGCAAGCAGCTGGAAGGAATATTGTATCGAATGGGGCTTGGAGGACTTGCCGAACCCCACCTGGTCGGGCAGGATGACCCGGTAGCCGTTTTCCGCAAGGACCCTGGCAGTCTGCCCCCAATACGCCGCACAGAAGTTCTTGCCATGCAAAAGGACGACCGTATGACCATTTGCGTGCCCGGGCTCTACGTCCATATAGGCCATTTCCAGGGCCTCGTTCTGTATATTCAGGGTGATATAGTGTACCGGGTAAGGGTATTCGTAATTTTCGAGACAAAGCCCCAACGCCACAGGCCGGTCCGCGAGGGATGAGGTCGTCTGTCCGTTTGCGGTAATAAAAGCATTAAAAGATAAAATAGCCAGGGAAAAACCCAGAAGCCGGGAAGAGGATATCTTTTTCATATTTTTTCTTTTATCGATCACTGCAAGACCCGGGCCCGCTCCTGACTCCGGTCAGTCGGCGGATTATTGCCTCCGCTTATACTCTTTTACCGTATCCACAAACGCCCTGGCGTGATCCACCGGCGTACTGGGCAGGATGCCATGCCCCAGGTTGGCGATATGGTGGTGTCCTTCGAAAGCTTCCAGCATGGCCGCTGCTTCTTCCCGGATAGCAGGAATGGGCGCCAGCAGTTTTGCCGGGTCGAAATTGCCCTGCAAAGTGACGGCATCCCCCGCCAGCCGGCGGGCCATCGCCGGTTTTATACACCAGTCGATACCCAAACCATGCGCGCCGGTCGCCGCCATCCCTTCCAACGAATGCCAGGCTCCTTTGGCAAAGATGATCGTAAGCACCTCTTCTTTAAGGGCCGACACGATCTGGCGGATATAACGAAGCGAAATATTTTCAAAATCCTCCGGCCCCAGCAGACCGCCCCAGGAATCGAAAATTTGCACCACGTCTGCCCCGGCCCTGACCTGACCCTTGAGATAGGCAATCGTAGTATCCGTGATCATTTGCAAAAGCCGGTGGGCAGCATCGGGTTGCGTGTAGCAGAATACCTTGGCCTCGTCAAATGTTTTTGAACCCTTGCCCTGTACCATGTAACACAAAAGTGTAAAGGGCGCTCCGGCAAAACCGATCAGCGGCACCCTGCCATCGAGGGTCTTTTTGGTCAGCCGCAGCGCGTCGAAGACATAGCCGAGTTCCTCCTCTACATCAGGCACATGCAGCTTCCCGAGATCATTGTAATGTTTTATGGGATCGGGGAGAAGAGGGCCCTTGCCTTCGACCATTTGCACCTCCATGCCCATAGCCTGCGGGACGACGAGGATATCGGAGAAGATGATGGCGGCGTCCACCCCAACCTGCTCGACAGGCTGCACGGTGATCTCCGTCGCCAGCTCCGGGATCCGGCATCGCTCAAAAAAAGAATATTTTTCCTTCAGCTTCATATAATCCGGCAGATATCTGCCGGCCTGCCGCATCATCCATACCGGCGGCCGCTCCGTGGCTTGTCCCCGTAAAGTCCGTAATAACAAATCGTTTTTCAGTATGCTCATATTGATGCCCGCTTATATTTTCGTAAAAAATTCGATGGCCTGACCGATCAGTATTTCCTTGGCAGGCGATTCACCGATGATCACCCGGTTAGAACTATGTTTCCTGACAGCGGCGGCAGTGGTAGCGCCGATGGCAAAAAGTACGGTTCCTTCAGGCAGCTGGTTAGCCGGGAAGAAACTATCTACCGCACTGGGGCTGAAGAACAGGATACCATCGTATCGTCTTTCCAGTGTGCGGGCCATCCTGATCGTCTTGTAGACCACGATTTCCGTAACCGGGACCGAATTTTCCCGGAGCCGGTCGGGGAGTTCGTCCCTGCGCTGATCTCCGCAGAAGAAAATCACTTCCGGAAAACCTTCCGAATCTCCTCTTCCCCTGCTGTCCTCCCGAAAATGGGTAAGGATCGTTTCCGCAAGAGACAGGGCGGAATCTGCGGTTCCTGCGATCGCCGGCTCACCGAAATACCGGATCACACGCTGCCGGGTCGCCTGGCCGATACAGAAAATCCGCCAGCCGGCCCCGGAACGGCTTCCGTCGGGAAGCCCGCTGATACGGTTCGCCACCGCATCCACCGCATTCATGCTGGTGAAGACGATCGTTGCAGGCATGCGACTAAGATCGGCTAGTCTCAGATCCGCCGCTTCGTCGCCAGGAATGGGCTCGGTCTCGATAAAAGAGACTGCCTCCAGGAAGATCCCTTTTTCGGCAGCCAGGGCCACCCATCCGGCATCCACCGGCCGGGTCGATAATAGTGTGATCTTATTTTCCTGCATTCCTTATGGTGTCCGCTATTTCCTGTCCTCCCAATGATAATATTTCTTCCGCAGCCGTCCTGCCTGTATAGTCCGCTTTTTCAACAGGCATCACCTTCTCTATTTCCACCTTCCGGCTTCCATCCACCGACAGGATACTTCCCCGGAAATAGAGCTCCGGTCCCCCGATTTCCGCAAGCGCACTGATCGGGGCGGTACACCCACCCTGTAAACCCCTCAGAAAATCCCGCTCGATCTTCGTACAGAGTTCGGTTTCGGAATCGTTGAAAGGGCGGCAGGCATTCCGGGAAAGTTCGTCTCCTTCCCTGCAAACGACCAGGATGGCTCCCTGGGCGGGCGCCGGCAGCATCCAGTCGAGAACCCTGCTTTTTTCCGGCCGCAGACCGATACGCTCAAGACCCGCTTGTGCGAAAATGGCGGCATCCCAGTCTTCCTCCTGTAATTTTCTAAGCCGGGTATTAACATTGCCCCTGAGATTATGGATCCTGTGCGCCGGATATTTATGCAGCCACTGCGCCTTTCTGCGTATGCTGCTTGTCGCAATGGAGGCCTCCTGGTTCTTATCCAGGAGAAACCCGGTATCCGTCTTGAAGACGAGCAGATCGTTTACAACCCCCCTTTTCAAGACGGCGGCGGGCGTAATGCCGCCGGGTAATTGCGTGGGAACGTCTTTCATCGAGTGGACCGCGAGATCGATCCTGCCTTTGAGCAGGGCAATATCCAGGCTCCTGGTAAAAATTCCCTGTACCCCCATTTCGTAGAGAGGAGTGCGCAAGTCTATATCACCTTCACTTTTTATATATTCGAGTTCGGCCGCATGACCATGCTCCTCCAACAGCCCTTTGACCTGCTCGGCCTGCCAGACAGCCAGCTGACTTTCTCGGGTGCCTATCCGGATGATTTTTTCCATGAGAGATTAATTGGCTCCTGGTCCGATGAATTCGTTGATCGCTTCGATATAGTGGCAACCCCGCTTGTTGTGCTGGCGCATCTTAAATGCCATGCCGTTGATTACCCGCTGGATCTTCTCTTCGGCATCAGGCCTTGCCGGCAGATTATTTTCGGGGGTGTAAAAGAACAGGGGGCAGGAATGAATCTCGTTAAGCTTTGTCTTGACCGCCTTAAGGACGGGAACATGCTTACGCATATCGTGCCACTCCATGAACTCGGCGATATGACCGGAAATGATGGCCCGGGCCTTTGGGACTTCTGCTTCCCTTTTCTGAAGCGTCTCGTCCTTCATGCGCGATAGCTCATCGACGTTCACCAAGGAGATGTTGGGCAGTTCCCTGGCCGTCAACTCTACGTTATAGGGAATGGACAGGTCGATGATCAGTTTATCTCCCTTATCCTGGAGATGGGAGCGCAGAAGGGTAGGCTCCGTGGCGTTGGTAGCCACCAGGATGATGTCCGAAGCATGAATATATTCGGAGAGCCTGTCAAAGGATGCATGACTTACGCCTGCTTCTTCGGCCAGTTCCCGGGCTTTTTCGTGGGTGCGGTTGATCAGGGTGATATTCTTTGTTTCCAGATAGTCGATCAGGTTGCGGCAGGTATTCCGGCCGATCTTTCCGATCCCGATCAACAGGATCTTCTTGTCCGCGATCGAAGATATTTTCTCCTTTATGTATTGTATGGCCGCAAAGGAAACCGAGACGGTACCGCTGCTGAGCTCCGTTTGGTTCTTGATCGTCTTGGAAGATTGGAGTACGCAATTGACCAGCCTTTCCAGGAAGCTGCCGATAAATCCTCTCTCCCTGGAAAATTTCACCGCCTGCTTCAGCTGTCCCACGATCTCATAATCTCCCAGGATCTGGGAATCAAGACCCGCGCCTACATTAAAAAGATGCTCTATGGCCTCACCGCCTTTCTTCACATAGGTCAGCTCCCTGAAATCCCGTCCCGTCCCGGCCGTCTGGGTGCAAAGCAGGTCTATCAGGTGGTCGGGCTCTTCCGCAAAACCATATATTTCCGTACGATTGCAGGTCGATAAAACAAACAGCTCATGCACGCCATGACCCGGGGCAAGACCCAGTATCTTCGAATATTGATCGCTATTGATGGCGAATTCTCCGCGTACACCGGCATCTGTCTTCTTGTAGTTTATTCCGGCTATGCAGAATTTCGATATGTCTGTGGGCTTATTACCGGTCATCTGGGTCGTGTATTTATGAATACATTGCAAATGTACTTGCAAGTCATTCTATAAACGAATTTTTGGCCTCTCGGTCTGTCACCAGATTGTCATTTGTACACCTGCTTTCAATCAGGACCACACCTGACTTCCGTAGGTTATGGAAACTTTATCTCCCGGGAGTGGTTATTAGACTATAAATTTGGAGATCGAACCGACTGTTTTTTCGGATAGTTTTCCTTTATATATAAAATATGACAAACACGAGCAAGCGAGGCATCCTTTTAATGAATCTTGGGTCTCCGGATTCGACGGAAACCAGGGACGTTCATAAATACCTGATGCAATTTCTGATGGATGGCCGGGTTATCGACTATCCTTATCTTTTCAGGAAAATACTCGTGGGAGGCATCATCGTCCCCTTCAGGGCCGCCAAGTCTGCGGAAGCCTACAAGACCATCTGGACAAAAGAAGGCTCGCCGCTGATCGTCCTCACCAGGCAACTGCAACAGGCCCTGCAGCAACAGGTCGGAGAACCGGTGGAAATAGCCATGCGATATGGCAGTCCTTCGATGGACGAAGGATTCAGCCGCCTGCTGGAAAGATGCCCGGACCTGGAAGAAGTGCTGGCCATCCCCCTGTATCCGCATTATGCGATGTCTTCCTATGAGACGGCGGTAGCCCATGCCAGGGAGGTCCACCGGAAAAACAAATACTCATTCCGCCTCGACTTTGTTCCGCCTTATTATAAAGAACCCCATTATCTGCATGCCCTCAGCGAAAACATACGCCCCTACCTGGAGCAGGAATATGATCACCTCCTCTTCAGCTACCACGGTGTTCCGGGAAGACATATAAAGAAGAGCGATCCGACCGGTTCTCATTGCCTGCTATCGCCGGATTGCTGCACTATCGCATCCCCGGCACATGCCACCTGCTATCGCCATCAATGCTTTACAACCACCCGCGAAGTCGTTGCCCGGCTGGGTGTACCCGCCGCTAAATACAGCATCTCCTTTCAGTCACGCCTGGGAAAAGGATGGCTCGAACCCTTCACGGATATCAGGTTGGAAGAGATGCCGAAAGAAGGAATAAAGAAATTGCTGATCGTATGCCCGGCTTTTGTAAGCGACTGTCTCGAAACGCTCGAAGAGATCGATATCCGGGGGCGTGAGTCATTCCTGGGTGCCGGTGGCGAAACATATACCATGATTCCCTGTCTGAACACGCACCCATTGTGGGTCGAAACGCTGGCGGGATGGACGAAGAAGTGAGTGGTGAATGGTCAGTGGTGAGTATTGGTCAGCCCTATATAAGTCATGAAACCTTTATAAAGTCCCTCACCACTCACGATAAAAGCCACTGCTATGTACAATTATATCAAAGCGCTGCACATCATTTTTATCATCACCTGGTTCAGCGGGTTGTTCTATATTGTCCGCCTGTTCATTTATAACGCGGAAGCGGCCGCGCGCCCCGAACCGGAAAAGGGCATTCTTCAAAAACAGTTCGCTACAATGATCAAACGCCTGTGGTGCATCATCACCTGGCCTTCGGCCATCCTCACCCTGATCTTCGGACCCTGGATGCTATATTTGATGGGCTCCGTTCCCACCTGGCTCTGGATAAAATTATCCTTTGTAGCGGGACTCTATCTGTATCATTTTTCATTGCAGATTATCTTCAAACAGCAAATGGCGGGGAATTTCAAATACACTTCCCAGCAGTTACGTGTCTGGAACGAAATAGCCACCATCTTCATGGTGGCCATCGTAATGCTGGTGGTTGTAAAGCAGAATATGAGCTGGGCATGGGGCCTGGCCGGCTTGTTTATTTTTGTAATCCTGTTGATGAGCGCCGTTAAGATCTATAAATATTTCAGGACCCGGGGTTAATCATCCATCTTTTTGCTTCTACCCGGTTTATTTGCAAATCATCATTTTACAGAAAAAATACCCCCACCGGCACCCTCCCCCCGGAACGACTGCCCCTTGCCGGCAACTCCTGAAAAAGCAACTCCTGAAAAAGCCAATCCCGGAAGATAGACCCCGCTGGGCGCTCCCCCCGGATGGCATACAGGGCCGGAAATGGAAAAACCTCCCATAAAGGAGGTTTTTATCCGGGGTAAAAAGGAAGTTTTTTAGGAAACTGGCTTTCGGTCATTCCGGGCATTGGATACAATAAAATGATGATCGGGTACTTGGAACTAAGCATACCGGGATTCTTGCAAACAGGTTCTTCCAGAGAAATATCAGAGATTAAAAACGGGTCGGCTACGGATTGATAATTACGGCAGGACAAGGCTTGCCTTAGTGATGATTTCTTAGAATAAGAGTCTGTATAAGGTCGTGGTTGTAAGATAGTTGCGGTTGGGCCTTCAGTTATAAAAGGAAGGGGAGTAGGAATACCCCCCTTTTTAACCCCTAAACCCTAAACCGTAGAAAAACTTAATCATGAGTGCTCTTTAATCAAACCGTCTTAGCAATTGCAATCATGAAATTATTTATAAATAAATACTTATCGTAATATTTGATGTTCGATGACCGGTAAAAAGACCCATTTTCATCCTTCCGGTTTCGGAAAACTAAAACCCACAAATTATGCCAAACGCCGATAATGTGGATAAATGCCCCTTGCAGGAGCACTTTTTTGGAAGATTTTTGGGTCTTTTGGCAAAACATTAACAACCCGGCCGAGTATCCGGCAAAGAATGGTTGCCGTCTCTTCCCGGAATCTGTCTGATTTTACCCCTTATTTTTTGTAACTTTGCACCCATTTTTAAGCGTGAGTTTTTATAATATTTTGGTATATGCCTGGTAAATACAAAGAATATCAGCAGCTGAACTTGCCCACAATAGGCCGGGAAATGCTGGAAAAATGGGAGAAAGGCAGGGCTTTCGAAAAAAGCGTCGGGTTGAGGGAAGGGGCTATTCCTTTTGTATTCTATGAAGGCCCTCCCAGCGCCAACGGCATGCCGGGTATTCATCATGTGATCAGCCGCACCCTCAAAGACCTGGTCTGCAGGTATAAAACCATGAAGGGTTTTCAGGTGAAACGCAAAGGCGGCTGGGATACGCACGGGCTGCCGGTAGAACTCGGCGTGGAGAAAATGCTGGGTATCACCAAGGAGGACATCGGTAAGAAGATCTCCATCGAAGAATACAACGCAACCTGCCGCCGGGAGGTCCTGAAATACAAGGACAAATGGGACGAACTAACCCGTCAGATGGGGTATTGGGTGGACCTGAAACACCCCTATATCACATTCGAGACCAAATATATAGAGACACTCTGGTGGATCCTCGGCGAGTTATACAAGAAGGGACTGTTGTATGAGAGCATCAGCATACAACCCTATTCTCCGGCAGCCGGCACAGGCCTCAGCTCCCACGAACTGAACCAGCCAGGCTGCTATAAAGACGTAAAAGACACCTCTGTCGTGGCGATGTTCCGGCTTTCGCCGGCCGATACCGCCCTGCAAGGAGGGAAAGCCATGGGGACCCTCCAACGCATCGACGAAATCCTGAATAGAGATCAGAATACCGAAGACGTCTTCTTCATGGCCTGGACCACAACACCGTGGACCCTGCCTTCTAATCTCGGCCTTACGGTCGGTCCCCGGATCGACTACCTGCTGGTAAAAACCTTTAATCCTTATACCCATCTTCCCGTAAACATTATTCTCGCAAAAGCATTGCTCGGGAAATATTTAAAACAGGAGGGCGAAAACGCTGATTTCAAAGCCTATACGCCGGATTCCAAAATCCTTCCCTGGTCGATCCTCGGAACTTTCAAAGGGGCAGAACTGGAAGAGCTTCGTTATGAACAGCTGATGCCCTACGAAGCAAACGCCCCTGAAAAGACCGGCGGTGACCCCTTCCGCGTCATCCTGGGAGATTTCGTCACGACCGAAGACGGTACGGGCATCGTGCATACCGCACCGGCCTTTGGCGCGGATGACTATAAAGTAGGAACGAAATACAAGATCGGTATCCTGACCATGGTCGACCGCCAGGGCAAATTCGTCGACGGCCTCGGCGAATTCAGCAACCGCTACGTCAAAAACTACAAAGACGAACCGGACTATACCGATGTCAACGTCGATATTTCCGTCAAACTGAAAAAAGAGAACCGCGCCTTCCGGGTTGAAAAATATGAACACAACTACCCTCATTGCTGGCGTACCGACAAACCCGTCCTCTATTATCCCCTCGACGCCTGGTTCATACGCACCACCGCGTTGAAAGACAGGATGGTGCAGCTGAATAAGACCATCAATTGGAAACCGAAATCCACCGGAGAAGGCCGCTTTGGCAATTGGCTCGAAAACGTTGTGGACTGGAACCTGAGCCGCAGCCGGTACTGGGGTACGCCCCTTCCCGTCTGGCGCACCGACCTCCCCGAAAACCCAACCGAGGAAGAGCTGGCAGCAAGAGAAGAAGTCTGCATCGGCTCCGTGGCGGAATTGCAGGCTGCCATCCGCAGGTCCGTCGCCGCAGGATTTATGCAGCCCAACGCGGGCGAAGACAACGATACCTTTGTAAAACGGCTTACCGCCGATCTTCATAAGCCTTATGTCGATGCGATCATCCTGGTCAGTCCGAAAGGCAAACCTATGAAAAGGGTCGCCGATCTCATCGATGTATGGTTCGACAGCGGCGCGATGCCCTACGCCCAATGGCATTTCCCCTTCGAAAACAAAGAGATCTTCGCACAGAATTACCCCGCCGACTTCATCGCGGAAGGAGTGGACCAGACCCGTGGTTGGTTTTATACCCTCCATGCCCTCGGCTCCCTGCTGAAAGAATCGGTCCACGAAGAATTGAAAAAGGCGGGCCTCGGAGGAGATGACCTGGATGGCCGTTATCCCGGCCTCGCTTACAAAACGGTCGTTTCCAACGGTTTGGTGCTTGACAAGAACGGCAATAAGATGAGTAAAAGCAAAGGAAACGTCGTCAATCCTTTCGAAACCATCGATCAATACGGCCCCGATGCCACCCGCTGGTACCTCATCACCAACGCATCTCCCTGGGAAAGCATCAAATTTGATGTGGAAGGCATTAAAGAGACCCAGCGGAAGATATTTGGCACTCTCTATAACACTTACCAGTTCTTCGCCCTTTATGCGAATGTGGACGGTTTCAGCTTCAAAGAAGCCTATATCCCTCCCGCAGAGCGCCCCGAAATCGATCGCTGGATCTTATCTTCTCTTAATAGCCTCATTGCTAAGGTCGTAAGTAACCTGGATGACTATGAACCGACCATTGCCGGTCGCCTGATAGAGGATTTTGTGAGCGAACACCTCAGCAACTGGTATGTCCGCCTCTGCCGTCGGCGGTTCTGGAAAGGAGATTACGAGCAGGACAAAATCTGTGCTTACCAGACCCTCTATGAATGCCTGGAGACGATCAGCCGCCTGATGGCGCCGATCTCCCCTTTCTTCGCAGATTGGTTGTTTACAAACCTGGAAGAAGTCACCGGCCACATAAAGACGGATTCGGTGCACCATGCCGATTTTCCGGTTGCCGACCCTGCCTGTATCGACCTTTCCCTGGAAGAAAGGATGCAGCTGGCCCAGGACGCATCTTCCCTCATCCTCTCTTTACGCAAACGTGTGAATATCAAGGTTCGCCAGCCCCTGCAAAAAGTCCTGATCCCGGTGCTGAACCCCTCGATGAAAGAACAGCTTGAAAAGGTGGGCGACCTGATAAAGTCCGAGGTAAATATCAAGGAGATCCAGTACCTGTCCGCAACGGACGGGTTTATAAAAAAGAAGATAAAACCCAACTTCGTGGCACTGGGCAAGAAGCTGGGACCAAAAATGAAAGCCGTCGCAGCCGCACTCGGCGCCTTTAGCCAGGAAGATATTTCAAAATTGGAAAAAGAAGGAAATTATACTTTGCTAATTGATAACGAACCCTTAATATTACAGGTTAATGAAGTAGATATAGCCAGTGAGGATATTCCAGGCTGGGTAGTGGCCGGGAAGGACGCCCTGAGCGTAGCCCTGGATACTACCGTCACCCCTGAACTGGCCAATGAAGGCAATGCCCGGGAGCTGGTAAACCGCATCCAGAAGATCCGGAAAGACAATGGTTTTGAACTGACAGACCGGATATGGGTAAAAATCGAAGAGATACCCGCCCTCAAGGAATCCCTAACCCTTTTTAACGACTATATTTGCACGGAAATTTTGGCAGATTCTTTGGAATTGGTGCCCGAAATAGTGAATGGCACTGAAATTGAAGTGAATGATATTCTTTTAAAAGTGTTTGTTACAAAAAAAGCCTAACCGTATGGCATCCAAGAAGAAGGCGGCAAAACCCGCTAAAAAACCTATTAATGTGAAAAAAGCGGCTCCGCCCAAAAAATCAGCTTCTAAACCTGCCCAGGTGTCAGCCCCCAAAGGGGCTAAAAAGCCCGTCGCGGGTAAAAATACGGTCAAACCAGTCGCAAAAAAAGCCGCCCCCGCGACTAAAAAGCCGGTTGTACACGCGACCGGGAAAGCAATCCCGGCTAAAGCCGTTTCCAAACCCGTAGCTCCGGCCTCCAAACACCAGCCGGCCGTCTCCGCGAAACATCCCGCTTCAGCCCCGGCGAAACACCCGGCTCAGGTGATTGCAAAGCAACAGGCTCCCGCCGGTAAGCCGGCTGTAAAAGAAGAAACCAAAAAGCCTTTGGCAGCAAAAATTCCCGAAAAGAAAGAAGAGCCCAAGCCGGCGGCTCCCATTGCCGTTGCCCCCAAACCCGCGGAACCCAAAAAACCGCCTGTTCCCGCCAAACCGGTAAAAGTTGTCATACCCGAGATCAAAACAAAAACGGTTCGTAAATATGAACCTGAATTCACAAAATCCGTATTAGATACGCCACAGGAAGAACAAACAGGACCCACTATGAGATACAGCGACTCAGAATTGACAGAGTTCAGGGAACTTATCAATAAGAAATTGGATGCAGCCAAGAAAGAACTTGCTTACCTGCAGGGATTGATCACCCGCAAGGATGAAATGGGTGGCGACAACGACGACGCCCGTTACATGACGATGGAGGATGGCAGCATGAGCATGGAAAGGGAACAACTGAGCCAGATGGCAAGCCGCCAGATCACTTTTATCGATCACCTCGAAAAAGCGATCATGCGCATCGAGAACAAGACTTACGGCATCTGCCGGGTGACCGGTAAACTGATCGATAAGGCAAGGCTGCGGGCCGTACCCCATGCCACCCTGAGCATCGAAGCCAAACAAATGATGAACAAATAAGGATCGATAAGCCCTTCCCGAAACGGCCCGTCCCTATTTCACTTCCTGCATGTCTACCAGCTTTTTGTAGAATCCCTGCTGGCTGATCAACCCATCGTGCGTTCCCCGCTCCACGATCCTGCCTTTCTGTAACACGATGATCTCATCCGCATGCCGGATTGTACTGAGACGGTGTGCAATCACGATACTGGTCCGGTTTTCCATCATCTTATTGATCGCATCCTGTACCAGCCGCTCGCTTTCGGTATCCAGCGAAGAAGTAGCCTCGTCCAGGATCAGGATCGGCGGGTTCTTCAAAACGGCCCGGGCAATCGTCAGGCGCTGTCGCTCGCCCCCGCTCAGCTTGCTGCCCCGGTCCCCGATATTGGTATCATAGCCCTCCTCTTTCTGCATGATAAAATGATGGGCATTGGCGATGGTCGCCGCCTGTATGATCTCTTCCCGGGTAGCGTCCGGCTTGCCAAGCGCGATATTTGCCAGGATGGTATCATTAAAAAGAATCGGCTCCTGCGTCACAATGCTCATCTGCTCCCGGACCGTCTTCAGCGAATAGTCCCGGATATTCGTCCCGTCGATCAGCAGTTCGCCCGAACTGACATCATGGAATCGCGGGACCAGGTCGGCAAGGGTCGACTTGCCCGCGCCGGAAGAGCCTACCAGCGCCACGGTCTTGCCTTTTTGAATCCTCAGGTTGATATTCTCCAGGATCACGGCATCCTCATAGGAGAATCCGACATTCTTAAATTCAATGCGGTCCCTGAAATCGACGAGTTTCTTTCCGTTTGGATCATCCAGGATCGTCACGGGAGCCGTCAGCAATTCCTCCACCCGCTCCATCGCCGCCGCTCCACGCTGGATATTAAAAAAAGAAGTGGACAGGTTTTTTGCGGGATTGATCAGCATCGCGAAAACGGAAATATAAACGATCAGGTCGCCGCCGGGGAAACCCTTTCCTCCGTGACCCGTAGCCTCGAGGACCAGTCTCCCGCCAAAATATAGGATCGTACATAAGATGACGACACCCAGCACCTCGGTAAGCGGAGAAGCCAGGTCCCTGCGGGCATTCATTTTGTTTCGGATACGGAACAGGCTGTCGTTGATATGCGTGAATTTATTACTGAGCAGCATTTCCGCGCCAAACCCCTTGATAATGCGGATGCCGCCCAGGGTCTCATCCAGCACCGACAGGCTTTCGCCCAACTTCACGGAGGCGTCCTGCGACTGGCTCTTCAGCGACCGGCTGATCCGTCCAACGACAAAGCCGGTGACCGGCAGCAGGATGAGCAGCACCAGCGAGAGGGCAGGACTGAGCCAGACCATATAGACAAGGTACGCGATGATCGTCAACGGGTCTTTGATCAATCCTTCCAGGGTGCTGACGACGGAAGATTCGATCTCGTAGATATCATTGGTCATCCGGGAGATCAGGTCGCCTTTTCTTCTTTCGGTAAAATACCCGATCGGCAGCGCCAGGATTTTCTGATACAGGTCATTGCGCAGATAAGTGATCGTGGCGCTGCGGATCGGAGAAGAGATATAACTGGACCAGTAGAGAAACAGGTTCTTGAGAAAAGTAGTAACGATGATAAAAATACAAATCGCGATCAGCGCGCCCATCGTACCATGCGCCTGGATGATCTGGTCCAGGATCTCCTTTAACGGCCCGATGGCGTTGGTGGAGACCGTCGCCGCCTGCTGAGGCACGTCTTTCGGGAACAGGATATTCATAAAAGGGCTCAGCATTCCCAGAGACAGCAGGCCGAAAACGATCGACAAGAGCGTAAAGATCAGGTATGCCAGTAGTTTGCCTTTGTATTTCGATAGGTATTGGAGGATGCGTGAAAACTTATTCATGCTTTTGAATTGGTAAAATATAAAGCTGTAAATTTAGGTGTATTATTGTTAATGAATATGCAAGAAGGAAAACGGCAGAAACAGGTAAGTGTTTTGTTGCAGCAGGAACTCAGCGATATTTTCCAGCGTATGGGCCTGAGTATCGTTGACGGCGGCATGATCTCCATCACGACCGTCAAAGTGACCCCCGATTTGCTGGAAGCCAGGATCCACCTGAGCTTTTTCCAGGTGAAAGATCCGGCCGCCCTGATGAAAAAAGTCGCCGATAAAGGCCGGGAGATAAAAAAGGAACTGGCCGCGCGTGTAAAACACCAGTTGCGCCGGATACCCGATCTGCAATTTTTTGTCGACGACACGCTGGAGCACGCTTTCAAAATGGAAGAACTGTTCCGGAAGATCAACGCAGAGCGTCCCCCGGATAACCCGTCTCAATCATGAATTTCCTTTTTGCCTGGCGCTATTTCAAAGCCAAGAAATCCACGAATGCCATCAATGTGATCGCATGGGTAAGCGTAGCGGCCATCATAGTCGGCTCGGCCTCCCTGGTATTGGTACTCAGCGTATTTAATGGTTTTGAGGACCTGGTAAAGTCCCTGTACAAGACCTTCTATTCCGATCTCAAGGTCACAGCCACGGAGGGGAAGTCCATCACCCTCAGCGATCAGCAGCTGCGCCAGCTCGCCGGCCTGGACGGGATCCGTGCCTTTTCACGGATAGCCGAAGACAACGCCTGGATGCAGAACGGTCAGACGCCTTCCCCCATCTTCCTGAAAGGGGTGGATTCCAGCTATACCCGGGTGAGCTCGATCGACCGGAAACTGATCAGGGGTAAATTCGAATTGGGAACCGGCGACCACCCGTCCGCCATCCTGGGATACGGCATCGAGAATGCATTGGGCATACTCTATAGCGATCGTTCCGTGATCCCTCTTTCCGTGTATCTTTTCAATAAATCCAGTCTGGCGAATCCCACCGACCCGATGGCGTCCGTTAGCGCCGACAATATAGTGGCCTCCGGTACTTTTGCCATCCAGGATGAATTCGACTACAAGTATGTCATCACAAACCTTGCGTTCGTAAAACGCATGCTCGGCTTTGCACCCGATGAATACAGCGCACTGGAGATCGCTCTTGTTGATTCCAGCCAGGCCGAAACCGTCAAAGCCAACGTAAAACGATTGCTCGGGGGAGACTACCATGTGCAGACACGTTATGAACAAAACCAGGGCCTCTATGGCGTCATGCGTACGGAAAAATGGGTGATCTATATCGTGCTCTCCCTCATCCTCGTAGTGGCAGCCTTTAACATGGTGGGCGCCCTGACGATGCTGGTGCTGGAGAAGCAGAAAGACATCCATGTATTAAAGGCGCTGGGGGCCGACAACGGATATATACAGCGGATCTTTTTGAGTGAGGGCCTCTTACTCGCCTTTTTGGGCGGAGGTATCGGGATCGGGCTGGCCGTGATCATCTGCTGGCTGCAGTTAAAATACAAGTTGGTTCCCCTTCAGGGAGGTTCTTTCCTGGTCGACTATTACCCGGTAAAACTGGTACCCCTCGATTTCGGAATGGTATTGGGGACCGTGTTGGTCGTTGCGCTGCTCGCCTCCTGGTTCCCCTCGCGAAAAGCTGCCCGCGAACCCATCGACCTCAGATAACTCTCTTAACTATATCTCCTAACGCTATCTTTTATCGTCAAAAAACTCCACTCACTACTCACACTCACTACAGACTACTCACTACTAATAGTCTCCCAGAGTCTCCGGAAGCTGTTCCAGCGCTTTTTTCAATTGCTCATCATTGGGTGCAACGCCATGCCAATTATGATCGTTTTCCATGAAGCTGACGCCCTTGCCCATGATGGTATGCATCATGATGCCAACGGGTTTGCCCTGCCCGGTAAGTCCTTTGGCCTTATCCAGCGTAGCCACCACTTCATCTATATCATTACCGTTCATTTCCAGCGTGGTCCAGCCAAAAGCGTTGAACTTTACGTGGAGATCGCCGAGGTCGAGAACTGCCTTGGTCGTACCGTCAATCTGCTGACCGTTCCAGTCTACCGTGGAGATCAGGTTGTCTACCTTATGGGCGGCGGCAAACATGATGGCTTCCCAGTTCTGTCCTTCGTCCAATTCACCATCGCCATGCAGCGTATATACGATGTTGTTTTCCTTGTTGAGCTTCTTTGCAAGCGCGGCTCCGATCCCTACGCTCATCCCCTGCCCCAGCGAACCACTGGCGACACGAATACCCGGGAGATGTTCATGCGTGGTGGGATGGCCCTGCAGCCTCGAATTGATTTTCCGGAAAGTGGCCATTTCCTTGATGTCGAAATATCCCGACCGGGCGAGCGCGGAATAAAATACAGGAGAAATATGGCCGTTTGACAGGAAGAAAAGATCCTGGTTCTTACCTTCCATCGTGAAATGAGGATCGTGCTTCAGAACCTTGAAATAGAGGGCCGTGAAGAAATCCGCACAGCCTAGCGAGCCCCCCGGGTGACCGCTTTGGGCACCATGTACCATTCTTACGATGTCTCTTCTAATCTGCGAAGCGATAGCTTTCAATTCAGCCATACAAAGTAGTTTTTAAATACTGGCTGCAAAGCTAATGGATTTTATTTACCGGGGATCCTTTGAACGATACAAACTTTTTATTTGGGGCATTAAACTTTTATCCTACCTTTCTGTCTTATTTCCCCTTACTGGAACATGCCCTTATTGACCTGGTGGTTTGCTTTTTGCTATTGTTTCCTGCTTGTTCGAAGAAGTACTATCGAGGCTTCGGACTTATACTGTAAAAATGAAGTTTGGCCGGTTTAGTAGCAAGTAAATGAAAGAAGTTTTATTTTTGTACCAATCAAAATGTGGCTGATGTTTGATGTACTTTTATCTATTGCCATTTCCTTTACCATCACTTTTCTTGCTATCCCTGTGATTATTAATGTAGCAGAGATGAAGAAATTATTTGATGTTCCCGACGAGCGGAAGATCCACCAGGCCCCCATCACCCCACTCGGCGGTTTGGGCATCTTTGCAGGCTTTGTATTTGGATGCCTGCTCACCATCCATTTTAATGAATCTCCTAATTTTCAATACTTTATAGCTGCTTCACTGGTCATATTCTTCCTCGGTCTGAAAGACGATATCCTGGTTATCAGCCCCATCAAGAAATTCATCGGGCAGGTGCTGGCCGCCTTCCTGATCATCTATTATGGAGAAGTCCAGATCCGGAGTATGCATGGTTTTTTGGGCATCCACCAGCTGCCGGAAATGTTCAGTCTGCTCTTGACCTATTTCGCCGTGATCGTCGTCATTAATTCATTCAACCTGATAGACGGGGTCGATGGGCTGGCAGGCAGTCTTGGGTTGCTGTCATCGGTAGTGTTCGGCGTCTACTTTCTTAGCGCGAAAAGCGCCGCCCTGCTGCCTTATTCCATTATCGCCTTTGCTTTGTCCGGCAGTTTGCTGGCCTTCCTGATATTCAATTTTCAGCCTGCCAAGATATTCATGGGCGATACCGGGTCGCTGTTGATCGGCACCGTCAACGCCCTGCTGGTCATAAAATTCATCGCAGTGGCGGGGACGACCGATGTGGCCTATCCGATCACCGCGTCCCCGGCCGTTGGATTTGCCATCCTGATGATCCCCCTGTTGGATACGCTCCGCGTCTTCGGAATCCGCATCTTCCATCGCAGGTCTCCCTTCAGTCCCGACAGGAACCATATACACCACCTTTTGCTGGACAGGGGCTTTTCACACAGGGCCATTACCCTGTTACTGGTGTCGATCAATGCATTGATGCTGGGGCTTGCCTTCCTCTTTAGCAACCTCAATTGTACCCTTCTTATCTTTTCGTTTATCGCGGTCTTCTTCGGGATCATTTCAGCCTTCTACTATATACGCCCTGCACCCCGTTTATTTGTAGCCAGGAGCGGGAAAGCAGAGGACAAAGGACGCAACAAGTCCTCTAAGCTCGTTTCCCTGACCAATGATACGGTACTGGAGCAGAAAAACAGATGATATAGTGAGTAGTCAGTCAATAGTGAGTAGCGGAGTAGTGAGCGCTGGACAGACGGCATATATGTCTGTATTTGCTTCGCCCGCATATGGGTGTCCCGTACTGGGCCCTATAGTCCCATACACACCTGAATACCTGCTACTCATTTTGGCCCTCCTGACGCCACTGCCTTCAAACTGCCCGCTATTTTTGCGTCCCACTCAATACTCTCCGGCTCTTCATCCCGTTCACTAAATCTTCCCCCCACTCACTCCTCATCACTGACTGCTCACTATAAAATTTTGTGTAATTTTCCCATTTAGCGTACGTTTGCATCGTTTCGGCGGATACTATTTGCCGGGATGTTTATTTGTTATTATCAACCATTCAAAGATGTCAGACGATTTGGAATTTATCCTGGAAGAAGCGCAGGAGACCATGAAAAAAGCGCTCAGTCACCTGGAAACGGAACTCGTAAGAATCCGGGCAGGCAAGGCCAATCCGCAAATGTTGGAAGGGCTTTCGGTGGATTATTACGGTGCTGCCACAGCTTTGAACCAGATTGCCAATGTATCGGTAATGGACGCGCGGACCCTTACGATTCAACCCTGGGAAAAAAATATGCTGCAACCCATCGAAAGGGCTATTATTGCAGGGAACCTGGGTGTCACACCTCAAAATGACGGGAACATCATCCGCTTGTTTATGCCCCCTTTGACCGAAGAGAGAAGAAAAGAATTCGTAAAGAAGGCCAACGGAGAAGGTGAACAGGGCAAAATAGCCGTCCGCAGCGTACGTCGTGACGCGATCGAACAGATCAAAAAACTCCAGAAAGACGGGCTCAGCGAAGATGAAGCAAAAGACGCCGAAAAAAGCATCCAGGAACTGACAGATAAATATATTGCATTGGTGGAGAAACACCTTGTCACCAAAGAGAAGGAGATCATGTCAGTATAGACGATGCATCCACCGGGTGACCCCCCGTTGGCATGCAGGATGATCCCTCACAACCCGCTCGCTTACTATTCCGATCGACCGTACACACTGCCCTGCGAGGCGCGGCCTTTGTCGGCTAAGCCCTACCGGGGCTTCGGACCGCATTGGATGCTTTTGTAATCGCACGACAACCCTATACGACCACTATGGCAAAAATTAAATTAAAGGAAACAGATACCCGGGCGCCGAAGGAATTTGATAAGAAGGAGACCAAGGAAAAACTGGAGAAAGTATTGCTCGAGCTTGACGAGCTGCAAAACCTGCTGTATGCCGAATCGAAACATTCCCTGCTGGTCGTAATCCAGGGCATGGACGCGAGCGGGAAGGATGGTACGATCCGTAATGTTTTTGGAAAATTGAATCCCCAGGGCGTGCTCGTTAAATCATTCAAAACGCCCACAGCCGAAGAACTATCCCATGATTTCCTGTGGAGGATTCACTCCCATGCACCCGCCGAAGGAGTGATACAGTTATTCAACCGGTCGCATTACGAGGACATCCTCATCACCCGTGTCCACAAATGGATAGACGACAAGACCGCAAAAAACAGGATGCGGGCCATCAACGATTTCGAATGGCTGCTTACCGAACACAACGATACCCATGTCCTGAAATTCTACCTCCATATTTCACCCGAAGAGCAAAAACTGAGACTGGAAGAGAGAATACACAATCCGGCCAAGCAATGGAAATATAATGCCGATGATTTTAAGGAGGCAAAACTCTGGGACACCTATATGGAGATGTACGAGGACTGCTTTGAAAATTGTAATGAGCCTGCCTGGACCATCGTGCCCTCGGATCAGAACTGGTACAAGGAATGGGTGATCGCCACCACGGTGAGGGACACTTTAAAGAAGCTGAATATGCAATACCCGGGATTGAAGAAATAGCCTGACATTTTTCGGAATCATATTTTAACAACTAAAATCGACTAACATGGGAATGCTTAAGGAGTTTAAAGAGTTTATCATGCGGGGGAATGTGCTGGACCTCGCGGTAGCCGTCGTTATCGGCGCTGCCTTCACCGGGATCGTATCTTCACTGGTGGATCAGGTGATCACCCCTTTGCTGCTGGCGCCGGCCCTGAAATTCGCCAATTTGCAGGATATCGACGGCCTTCACTGGGGCGCTGTCAAGTATGGCAGCTTTCTTTCGGCCGTCATTAAATTCATAATCATCGCGTTCATTCTCTTCCTGATCGTAAAGCTCTTTAAGACCATCGAGCGGAAGAGAGTCCCACCGGCTTCCGAGCCAACCCTGACGGAGAAATTGCTGACCGAGATCCGGGATGAACTCAAAAAGCCCTGATCCTTACCTTTCCCGTTTTCAATGCCTTTCAACGCGCTGGCCGCTCTTTTGAAGATGCGGAACGGTCAGCGCGGTTTCAAAACGGCGGTGGCAATCCATCTGCCTGCCTGTCCCGAAGGAATTGAAATATCCGGCAGGGATGCCTGTTGGCAGCTTTTTTGTAGAACACATGACAAAGTACCTCCTTTGCCCTGCCGCACGGTACCATAAATTTATAAGAGATCTTTTCAAAAAAAGTAAACTATCGCGTTATGAGGAACCTGATTGCCAGGAAGAACCTGTTAAGGAAATTATACCTGTCCCTGTCCGCTGTCCTGTTGATTAGTCATGGGGCGCATGCCCAGGATAAAGATATGCAGACGCTCAAAAGCGAGACCAGTCGTAGCATCACCCATGATCCCAACGATACGATACCCCGTGACTGGAAGACCGGAGGTCTGTATAATCTCACTTTTAACCAGGCGGCTTTAAGCAACTGGGCGGCCGGCGGTGACAAATCTTCGCTCTCCCTCAATACGATGCTGAACCTCTACGCTTTCTACCTGAAAGGCAAGCATTCCTGGGACAACAGCCTCAACCTGGCCTACGGCATGGTCAACACCACCAGCCTCGGGATGCGGAAGTCGGACGACCAGATCGATTTCGTCTCCAAATATGGCTATGACCTGGGCAAAAAATGGTATCTCAGCACCCTGCTCAACTTCAGGACCCAGTTCGCGCCCGGATATGCCTATCCCGACAACAATACCCGGATTCTGACCTCCAACTTCCTGGCTCCCGCCTATCTGGTGCTGTCGGAAGGAATCGACTATAAGCCGAATGACAATTTCTCCTTCTTCCTCTCCCCGGCCTCCGCCCGCTGGATCATCGTGAACAACGACTCCCTGGCCAATGCAGCCGCCTATGGGGTGGATTCCGGGAAACATTCGAGGTTTCAGTTCGGCTCCTACGCTTCCATCGGGTATACCGCCAATCTCAGCAAAACCGCCATTTACAAAGGCCGCCTGGATCTCTATTCCGACTATCTGCATAACCCTCAGGATATCACCCTCTATATGACCAATATCCTGGCCGTGAAAGTGACCCGGATCATCAGCATCAATTTCTCGCTGACAATCATCTATGACAATGATATCAAATCGGTTAAAAGCGACGGCGGCCAGGGCGGCCCCCTGCCCCAGGTCCAGGAAGTGCTGGGTATCGGTATGGCCTATAAATTCGACAATTCAGGCAGGGCAAAACGCCGGATGGCAATGGGGAAAACAGGGGGATAGCTTCCTGATTTTTTGAGGTATTTTCGCCATTCGCGTCTTTTCGCGTTCATCAGCGTTTATGGAAACTTACCAGATAAAATTGCCCCAGTTCGAGGGACCCTTCGATCTCCTCTTATTCTTTATCGAAAGGGATGAGCTGGATATCTATAATATCCCCATCACGAATATCATAAAGGACTTTCTGGCTTATATTCATTCCCAGGAGACCCTGAATATCGAATTGTCCAGCGAATTCATCCTGTTCGTATCCACCCTGATGCGTATCAAGGCGAAGATGTTGCTGCCCCGGAAAGAACTGGACGAGCAGGGTAACGAAATAGACCCCCGCCAGGAACTGATCGACAAATTGCTTGAATACAAGCGATACAAAGAGGCTTCGGCCTCCCTGGCCGAAATGGAAGCGATCCGCATGCTGATGGTACGGCGGGGCAACCTCCAGAAGGACCTGGCCCAGATCGGGGAAGAAGCCGGTGAAGGCACCGAAATACAGGCCATCACGCTGTTCAAGCTGATGAAGACCTTCGAAAGGCTCATGCTGAAGATCCAGCAAAGACAGAACAAACCCGTGCATACGGTCGTGCAGTATAACTATACGATGGAAGAAAGCCGGGATCGTATGTTCAACCTGGTCCGCAGGGAAAAGACCGTATCCTTCGGGAAGATCTTTGAAAACTGCCAGAACCGCATCCATGCCATCTTTCTGTTCCTGTCCATGCTGGAACTCGCACAGATGAAATACCTCAATATCATGATCGGGGAAGGAAGGAACAATTTCATCGTGGAATTCAATGAAAACCGCGGCGAAGAGGAAGAAGACTATCGCTTTTTCGATGACCGGGAAGACGAACGATTGCACTCTCCGGAAGGCGGCCTGCCTATTCATCCGATCGATCCTGCCGATCTGATCGATCCGTCAGACCCCTTTCATCCGAACTGACAGTTTGACTGCAAATAAACCGGAAACCGGCCACCAGCGAGGTATCCAGATTGAAAACCAGCCTCCGACAGAGGCTGGTTTCTTTTGGCCCGCAAATTGATGTTTAAACATTGATTTCAAAAATTCGTCACACAAAAAAAATAAGGACATTTTATATGAAGGCAGTTTTTTACCCGGCTTCGGAAAGAGGCCATGCAAATTTTGGGTGGCTGGACAGCTATCATTCTTTTAGCTTCGGCAATTGGTACGATCCCGCAAAAGTTCATTTCGGCGCCCTGCGTGTTTTGAATGACGACCACGTTACCGGCGGCGCAGGATTCGGTCTGCACCCCCACGATAATATGGAGATCGTTTCCATTCCCTTTGCAGGCAGCCTGACCCATAAGGACAGCACCGGCACGGACGGGATTATCCGTACGGGCGACGTGCAGATTATGAGCGCCGGCAGTGGTATTCGCCATTCGGAATACAATGCCTCGAAAACGGACCCCGTAAATTTTCTGCAGATATGGATCATTCCGAAAGTGAGGAACATCCAACCCCGCTACGACCAGAAGTCCTTTGACCTCGCCGCACGCGCAGGACAGTGGCAGGTCGTTGTCAGCCCCGACGAAACCGAAGGCGGCGTCTGGATCAACCAGGACTCCCGGTTCGCCCTGACCAGGCTGGACGTAGGCCAGGAGATCTCCTTCACACCGAAGTTCAAAGGGAACGGCGTATACCTGTTCGTCCTGGAAGGCAGCGCGGAAGTGAAAGACGCCAGGACCCCAGCCCTCGGCAGGAGAGATGCAATCGGCATCTCAGGAGCGGATCAATTTACCGTACAGGCCGGATCGGAATCTACGGAGTTGCTGGTCATCGAAGTGCCGATGCTGTCCTGATCAATTCGCGCGATCCGTCGGAGCCGTTCATAAAAAAGGTGTTTAGGTCCTGTAGAGAGGGATCTAAACACCTTTTCCATATGGAATTGTATACGATGACTGTTAAAAATTCTTCAAAAAGAACACCGCTCTTACCCCAGCAGATGGTGCTGCACCGTTACCTTATCCCTCATCATATCCCTTAAGGCAGCGGCTATTCCGGACGCGTCGAAACCGCATTCCCGCTGCAACTCCTTCAGCGTGCCGTGCTCAACAAGCGAATCCGGGATTCCGAGGATCCGGATATCCCCTTTATAACGTAGTTCGGCCGCAAATTCCAGGATGGCGCTCCCGAATCCGCCAACGACCGTTCCGTCTTCGACCGTAAGGATCTTGTCATATTTGCTGAATGCCTCCAGCAACAGACCCTTGTCGAGGGGTTTTACAAAGCGCATGTCATAATGGGCGGGATCCAGTCCGTCGGCCTTTAGTTCACGGATAGCGTTCGTCACGAAATTTCCGGGATGTCCGAGGCTCAGGATGGCAATCTCCTTCCCGTCTTTCAGCTTTCTGCCCTTGCCGATAGGGATGGCCTGGAAAGGGGTCCTCCACTCCGGCATCACGCCTTCTCCGCGGGGATAGCGGATGACAAAGGGCTCCGTGGTGGTGTCCAGCTGGGCGGTATACATCAGGTTGCGTAGCTCGCTCTCGTTCATCGGCGCACTCACGATCAGGTGAGGGATACAACGCATATAGGCGATATCATAAGCCCCGTGATGCGTAGGCCCATCTTCACCGACCAGCCCGGCCCTGTCCAGGCAGAAGATTACCGGCAATTGCTGGATGGCCGTGTCGTGGATCACCTGGTCATACGCCCGCTGCATAAACGAAGAATAAATATTGCAAAACACCTTCATCCCCTGTGTCGCCATACCCGCGCTGAGGGTGACGGCATGCTGCTCGCAGATACCTACGTCGAAGGCCCGGTCGGGCATCTTATCCATCATGAATTTCAGGGAAGAGCCACTAGGCATCGCCGGTGTGATGCCGAATATTTTATCGTTTTTCTCCGCCAGCTCTATCAGGGTATGGCCGAATACGTCCTGGTATTTTGGGGGCTGGGGTGTTTCATATCTTTTTTTGTAGATCTCTCCCGTGATCTTGTCGAAGAGCCCCGGGGCATGCCACTTGGTTTGATCCTTTTCCGCCAGGGCATATCCTTTCCCCTTGACGGTTACAACGTGAAGCAACTTGGGGCCGGGGATGTTTTTGAGGTCGTTGAGCGTATCGACCAGCTTACTCATATTATGACCGTCAATGGGCCCGAAATATCTCAGGTTGAGTGATTCAAACAGGTTGCTGCTGCGGCTGACAAAACCCTTGATACTATGCTCGATCTTGCTGGCCATCTCCCGGCTGAACTGGCTGCCCGGCAGCTTGCCCAGCGCCTTCCAGATATCATCCTTTAACCGGTTATACGTTTTTGAGGTCGTGATATCCGTGAGATATTCCTTGAGAGCCCCTACATTGGGGTCGATGCTCATACAATTATCGTTCAGGACGATCAGCAGGTCGGTATCTGACACGCCGGCGTGATTCATTCCCTCGAAGGCCAGACCGGCCGTCATGGCTCCGTCTCCTATGATGGCAACGGACTTGCGATCGGTCTCTCCCTTGTATTTTGCCGCCATCGCCATGCCCAGCGCCGCACTGATCGAAGTGGAGGAATGGCCAACGCCAAAAGTATCGAATTCACTCTCGCTGCGTTTCGGAAACCCGCTCAGCCCGTTATATTTCCGGTTGGTGGAGAAGTTGTCCCTGCGACCGGTGAGGATCTTATGACCATAGGCCTGGTGACCGACGTCCCATACAAGCTGGTCATAAGGAGCGTTGAAAACATAATGCAGGGCTACCGTAAGCTCTACAACCCCCAGGCTTGCACCGAAATGACCGCCCTGTACGCTTACAATATCGATAATATACTGCCGTAATTCATCGGAGACCTGTTGCAATTCCTCCCTGCTGATCTTTTTGAGATCAGCGGGAGAATTAATCATCTGCAGGTAAGGTCCGGGGGTTATATCCATTGCTGCTGTTTTGCTGTATACTCTTTGCCGGCTCGCTATTTTTTGCTGTTTTGCCGGCATCTTATGTAAAAATACAGCTTTATAACGTCAGATGGCTATCGGGGAGTATTTTAACAGTCCGAAAGGAGCAGCCTGTAATCCGGGAGGGATCCTGGGTGCCGGGGGAACGATACCCGGTCGATTTTGTCCTAAAAACCAGGCAATTAATCGATGTTTTTGTTATCTTAAGGGGATAAACCGGGTGATCTTCCCCGGCCGGTTTACCCATTTATGGCTGTTGGTTTCCTGTAATGGACCGATGGCCTGCCCATTTTGGCCATTAGTACAAAAGGGGGGGATGGACCGGCCGAAAAAAATTAGTTTTGACCGAATCATGTAGTGTATGCCAAAAAATGCGAGTGGTTATTATTGGTGGTGCCAGATCGGTGGATGGGGATTCTTGTTTTTGGTGATGTTATTATTCCTGCCCGCAATCAATAACGAACCTATCAACGGTCGGGTGATCATCCATTTCGGTCTGATGGTATTGTCCGGGATCCTTGCCACTCATCTTTTCCGGGAGGTGCTCCGCCGCTACAGATGGCTGCAATCCCCGATAGAAAAGACCTTCCCCAAACTCTTGCTGGGCGTCCTGCTGACTTGCATTGCCGACAGCCTGATTCGCATGGGGGTTATAGACGCCCTCCATATCAGTCTTACCAAAGGAAAGATCGATTTCATGACCCGGCTGATCGTGACCACTTTTGAAAGCGGTTTTTTTATCGTTCCGTGGACCCTGATCTATTATTTTTATCACTATATCGACAAGAGCCGGAATCAACAGCTGGACACCCTGAAGCTTGAGGCGGTCGTCAAGGAACTGGAACTCAAAACGATCAAATCACATATTAACCCGCACTTTATCTTCAATGCATTGAACAGCATCAGGGCCCTCGTCGACGAGAACCCGGCCCGGGCCCGGACCGCCATCACCGAGCTCAGCAATATCCTGCGGAGCAGCATGCAGGCCGAAAAACAGGAGACGGTAACCTTTGAAAAAGAACTGAATATCGTAAAAGACTACCTGGCCCTGGAACATATCCGTTTCGAAGACCGGTTACGGGTCGAATACGAGATAGACGAGGATACCCTCGACCAGCCCATCCCACCCATGATGCTGCAGACCCTGGTAGAGAACGCGATCAAACACGGTATCAGCAAGCAATTGAACGGTGGCATCGTCAAGATCGTTTCCGACTTTAAGGACGACTACCACGAAATGGTGATCCAGAACACCGGTTCCCTGAACGGAGGCTCACTCAACGGCGACGGCTTTGGCCTCAGCAGCACCCGGAACAGGCTGCAATTGTTATTCGGGAAAAAAGCTAATTTTGATATCCGGGAAGTGAGCGGGCATTTGGTGCAAGCTGTCGTACTGATTCCGGTGGACCTGTCTAAATAAATGAAGCATGATTAAAGCTATTATCATCGACGACGAACGCCTTGCCAGGAATGAGCTGAAGAAATTGCTGATGGATTTCCCCGAGATCGAAGTGATCGCCGAGGCGGCCAACGCCAACGAGGGCGTTGAAAAGATCGATAGCCTCAGCCCCGATCTCATATTCCTGGACATACAAATGCCGGGTAAGACTGGATTCGACATGCTCTCCGAACTGGAAAAAGCCCCCAACGTCATCTTTACAACCGCTTATGACGAATATGCCCTGAAAGCCTTCGAAGTCAATGCGCTGGACTACCTGCTGAAACCCGTTGAGCCCAAGAGACTGGCCGACGCCCTCCAGAAACTCGAACTCGAAGAGGATCGGGAAATTATTTCGGATCAGCCTCTTTCGGTCAATCGCACCCTGCTGAACGAACACGACCAGGTCTTTGTAAAAGACGGCGAACGCTGCTGGTTTGTCAAGCTGTCGGACATCCGCTTATTCGAGAGCGTCGGCAACTACGCCAAAGTATATTTCGGCCCAAACAAGCCGTTGATCCTGAAATCCCTCAATGCGCTGGAAGAAAGGCTGGACGAGAAAGTCTTCTTCCGCGCCAATCGCAAGCACATCGTAAATCTGCGTCTGATAGAAAAAATAGAACCTTACTTCAACGGGGGGTTGCTGCTCGAAATGAAAGGAGGCGAAAAGATCGAAGTAAGCCGCCGGCAGACCGTTAAGTTCAAGGAGATGATGAGCCTCTGAAAGACAGATGACCGTCCGTATTAGCCCCAAACCTTATCAACTGACTCCATGAGAGATTCAATAGCCATCCTGCTTTTTTTTACCCTCTTCTTCCTGGCGGGAGGACTGAGGGCCCAGTCCATCGACAAGATCGTCAATCCCGCGGCCGTTGAGGCGATCGAACGGGTGCTATCGGCTGACAGCCTGGAGGGCCGGGGAAATTTTACACCGGGCATAGAGCGTGCGGCGCGCTTCATAGAGACGCAATTCAGGATGGCCGGGCTGAAGTCCTGGAACGGAGGGCGGAGTTTCCGCCAGCCTTTCTCCATGATCAATATGAAGGTTCTCTCGGTAAAGGGCGTCTTTGACGGGGTGGCAATCGACACCGGCAGCTCGATCGTCCTTTTCAGCGCTTCCACGGATCTCCGGATCGACCAGACAGGGGGATACGAAAAAATCCATATCAGGCCGGGGGACAATTTCTTTGCAAAGGCTATCCAGGCCGTCCAGACAAAAAAGAACCAGCTGGTCCTGGTAGATACTTCTTTTTCAAAATACTTCGGCAGGCTCAAATACTTCGCACGGCAGCAATTCAAATCGGACTACAACATCCTCTTTGTTTTGACGAACCAGGATCCCGCACATTATAATATCGCCATCGGGCAGGAACTGGTTAAAGAGTCGAAACTGGTCAATATGGTCGGAATATTGCCTGGCAAAAGGCGGAAGAATGAATATGTGATTTTCTCCGGCCACTATGATCATCTCGGGATCGGAAAACCCGATAGCAGGGGGGACTCTATCTACAACGGGGCCAACGACGATGCTTCCGGAACGACCGCTGTCATGATGCTGGCCCGGTATTTTGCAAAACGCAGGAACAACGAAAGAACCCTGGTCTTCGCCACTTTCGCCGCCGAAGAGATCGGCGAGTTCGGGTCCCAGTATTTCTCCTGGCAATTCGATCCGGCAAAGGTATCCGCGATGTTTAATATCGAGATGATCGGTACGGAGAGCAAATGGGGCACGAATTCGGCATACATCACCGGGTATGAACGGACCGACATGGGGAAGATACTCCAGCAGAATCTCGAGGGCAGCAAATTCCGGTTTTACCCCGATCCCTATCCGGAGCAGTCTTTGTTCTACCGCTCCGACAATGCCACGCTCGCCCGGCAGGGCGTGCCGGCACACACGCTTTCGACTTCTAAAATGGATTCCGAAAAATACTATCACACCCAGGGTGACGAAATCGGGACGCTCGACATGAAGAATATGGCGGAGATCATCAAAGCCATCGCCGTCAGTTCCTCCAGCATCGTCGCAGGCAAGGATACTCCCACCCGCGTGGACACCGGTCAGTTGAGGTGACGGCTTAACGGCTTTTCCATAAAACCTGTTTTGTCTTCATCTTATATTCTCCGATCCTCTCATGAATAAGAACCATAGAATCCCCTATCATTATCTGAACCATCTGGAGCAATCGTTAAACGTGTTCCAGCCGCATCCGCCCGCAGTGACGAAATTTTTCGGTGACCATGTGCACCTCGTCCGTCTGACCAGGGATCAGTTGTTGCTGGAAGCAGGGCAGGTATGCGGGCATTATTATTTTATCTGCAAGGGAGCCGTACGTGGATTTATAAAGGAGGGCAGGAAAGACATAACTACATGGATATCGGTGGAAAATGAGATGGTTACGTCCATCAGTAGCCTCGATCTCTCCCGGCCTGCCTTCGAGAATATGCAGGCAATTGAAGATACGGACCTCCTGGCGATGAGTAACAAGGATTTAAACCTGCTCTACGATACTTTCCCGTCTTTTAACATCACCGGTCGCTTGCTTCTCCAGCAATACTACCGCGATGCGGAAGGCCGCGCTTATATCTCCCGCCTGAGAAACGCTGAGACGAAATACAGATATTTCCTTTCGCATTACAACCATCTTTCCAATAGGATACAACTGAAGTATATCGCTTCGTTCCTGGGCATCACGCTGGAAACCCTCAGCAGGGTCAGGAGGAAACTGTCCGTACAGAAATAAAGGCCCCGGCTTTTTACTGCTCCTATTTGACAAATGTCAAATAATGGATAACGAAGAGCCTTACCCTATTGTTTTGAGCCGGGAAGCCGTTTAGATTTGAGGTCGAACCGTAAAACCGTCGTTTGAAGATGAATCCGATTGAAAAACCCGCTTCGCCCGAAGCCATTGCTCCTTACGCCTTTTTCCCGCCAAAGCCATTTCCTGGTTTCCTTGCCAGGTGGGTGCTGATAACCGCCCCGCTGCTGGTTCTTTTGATGATGGGCAAGACCGGAATCGCACAGGTCACCGCCGTTTACTCCGACTACGGTGGTTATTGGACCTCGAGCTCCACCTCTATTAATCCTGTCAAACCGGACAATAGCCATAACCTGTTGGGATTTACCTGGAATGGAACAACTTATTCAACGGGTGTCAATGATGCTGTTCTCACGAGCCATGGGATATCCTTCACTGCGCAGAGTTTCAGGGCATTTCCCGTTAGTACGGTTCCCAATACGGAATCGGGCTTCTATTTTGTGATGCTGGGACAGCTTTACGACGGGCTGAATAACGCGGTTGACAACAGTAGCACATCCCCGTTTCCGGCAAACCCCACCGGCGCACAGCTCGCCGGCTTTCTGACCGACGGAGTCAAAGGCCTGAATTTAGGCACCGGGCTGGCCAATATTCCTGCAGGCTCCGTGCTCCGTTTTGACCTGAGTACAAACGGCCTCTCCCTTTCCGCCATCAATGATGGGAAACCGGATATTTTTGTAACGGAAGAAGCCTCTCCCAGTTCTTCTTCTCCGGACATCCTCGAATTTGTCGACGCCGGCGGGAATATTGTAGGAAATGCTCTCAGTATCGTTACCAGCTCGTTTCCACAGGTTGGTAACTGGCAGGCCGATTTCTATGATCTTACCAGCCAGCAATCAAGCTCCACTTATATCAACCAGGCCCGTCCGATGGCTTTTTATGCTGCGGATCTCAGCGCCTTCGGTATTACGGCCGCCAACTACAAAAATGCCGTAGCCCTGCTTTATGAGCCCAACGGCACCTCCGATCCCGCTTTTCTAGCCTTTAGCGAACCCTCTATCAGTGTGGCCACTCAACTTACCCTTACCGCGCAGCCGGCGAGCTATATAAACAGCGTTGTGGTTTCTCCATCTCCCGCGGTGCAGGTTCGTGACGGGCTGGGACAGAATATCAGCCAGGCCGGGATCCCCGTAACAGTATCCGTTCAGTCGGGTTCGGCGACACTCTCCGGCACCACCACTGTAAATACGGATGCCAGCGGGTTGGCCACTTTTTCTAATCTCCAAATATTCGGGACGGGGACGATCACACTGGCATTCAGCTCCACCAGCCTGAATACGGCCGTCACCGGGAACATCACGACGGTCGTGCTGCCGCTGAATTGGCTGAGTTTTACCGCTCAGACACAGGACCAAAATGTATTGTTGAGGTGGTCGACAACCGGAGAACTGGATACCAGGGATTTTGTGGTCGAACACAGCATAGATGGGATCACCTGGCAGCCCATCGGTACGGTCCCGGCATCCGGCGGCGACACGTCCGTAAATACCTATCAATACCTGCATTCCAACCCCGGCATAGGCCGGCATGATTACAGGATTTTGCAGCGGGATAGGGATGGGAACGGTGAGTATAGCACGGTTGCAGTCGTCTCGGTTTCGGAAGCTCCTGCTATGGTCAGATTATACCCAAACCCGGTCGTGGACGGGCTACTGAATATTCAGCTGCAACGTGCCGCTACTGCAAGCCTGTTTGATAATAGTGGTAAATTGGTCCTGCAGAAGCAGCTTTCTGCCGGTCTGCAGCAACTGGATCTGCACGGTCTTCCAAAAGGCGTGTATTGCCTCCGGATCGATGCGAATGCAACCGCCATCGCCCTATTTTGAGGATCGGCTGAAAAATCATTTTCTTTCTTTTTCCTTCCCGCTGGCAGGCTTTCATCACCCCGCTGCCAGGCTTTCATCGCTGCCAGAGGATCCTCGTATTTTCAAGAGGAACGGAACAGCCTTCCAGCGAGGGGATGGCCCGGACCGTATAATCCGTCGGGGGTCTGTTTGCCGGGACTGTCGCGGCGTACAGGGCAGCCCCTTCCTGCCCGGCCGGCTGAATGATTTTCATCTCCTGTCTGAAGGGGGCCACCCCCTTGGGCTGCTGCGCAAAGAGCTCTATCCGCAAAAAGGCCGGATCCAGCCCCCCGTGAAACACCTCCGCTTCGAAGACATAGTGATCGCCTTCCGTCTTTAGGGTCATATGGCCAAAATGAACACCCGGCCACGCCTGGTCCACCGCGTGTTTCCATTCGATGATACGCCTGCCCGCGGCGCCCTTGTCGGAAGTCCGTTGCCGGTATTGAAGAGATGCAGGCAGATAATATTTCTCCGTATACTCACGAACGGTCCGGTTGGAGGAGAAATAGGGTGTCAATGTCGCCATGCTTTTGCGGATGCGTTGCGTCCAATCACGGGGAAGACCCGATGAATCACGGTTATAGAACGAAGGGATGACTTCTTCTTCGAGCGTCTTATAAAGCGCCTCCGCTTCGATATCGTCCCAAATGGGGTCTCCGCCATGCTCCTGCCCGTCTCCCAACGCCCACCCGACTTCGGGCGTATAGGCCTCGGCCCACCAGCCGTCCAGCTCAGACAGGTTTACCCCGCCGTTTACCAGCACCTTCATGCCGCTGGTACCGCTGGCCTCCCAGGGACGCTGTGGGGTGTTGAGCCAGACATCCATGCCCCCCACCAGGTGTTCGGCAAGCAGCATATCGTAGTCTTCGAGAAAGAGCACATGCCGGGAGGTGCCGGTGCGATGGATAAACTGTATCCACTGTTTAATAAGATCCTTACCGGATTGGTCTGCCGGTGGAGCCTTGCCGGCAATAAGCAACTGTACGGGCCGGTCCGTATTCGTCAGCATTCGTACCAGCCTGTCGGGGTCCCGCAACAGCAGGTCCGGTCTCTTGTAGGCTACAAAGCGGCGGGCAAAACCGATCGTTAGTATATTCGGGTCGAAGATCGTCCGGGCCTGCCCGATTTTTCCGGCATCCGCCCCCTCGGCAATGAACTGAGAGGCGATCCGCTCACGGACATACCCGATCAGGGAATGACGGGCTTTTGTTCTCATCGCCCAGATCTCCGGATCCGGTATCTTCATGATGGCCGCCTCCATCCCTTCGGTCGTTCCCCGCCATCGGTCCTTTCCGCAGGCTTCCGTCCAAACGGCATCGGAGGCCTCCGAATCCCAACTGGGCATATGGACCCCGTTGGTCACGGATCCTACCGGCACTTCTTCGGTAGGCCACCGGGAAAACAACGGCTCGAACAGGTGCCGGCTTACGCGGCCGTGCAGGCTGCTTACCCCGTTGATGCCTCCGCTCCCGCGAATCGCCAGGTAGGCCATATTGAAACTCTCCGAAGCGTCGCCGGGATATTGGCGGCCCAGCCCAAGCAGGTCATCCAGGGATATACGGAGTTCATCTTCCGCATACTTTTTGAAATAGTCGGCCATCAACCAGGGCTCGAAATGATCGAATCCCGCTGCCACCGCCGTATGGGTGGTGAAGAGGTTGCCCGCTCTCGTCGCAGCCAGTGCGGCCTCAAAAGATTGTCCGCTCTCCTGCATAAAACTGCGCGCACGGTCCAGTACGGCAAAAGCGGCATGACCTTCATTCAGGTGACAGACTTCCGGCCGGATACCCAATGTCTCGAGGAGACGCCACCCCCCGATGCCGAGGACGATCTCCTGCCGGATGCGCATCTCCGACGCCCCTCCATACAGCTGTCCGGTGATTTCGCGGTGAGTGGGCAGATTGGCGGCGTCATTGCTGTCCAGTAGGTAGAGATGGACCCTTCCGACCTGTACCTGCCAGGCGCGTAGCCAGACCGGGTAGCCACGCAAAGAGATTTGGATACGCAGCCATTCCCCGTTCGGCAGACGCAGGGGCTTTACCGGCAGCTGCCCCGGGTCGTTATAGGGGAGATAGGCCTGCTGCTCTCCGTTCGCGTCGATAGACTGCCGGAAATATCCTTGCTGGTAAAGCAGACCGATGCCCACCACGGGAATACCCAGATCGCTGGCGGATTTTAGCTGATCGCCGGCTACATTGCCGAGACCTCCGACATAAATCGGCAACGCCTCGCTGAGCATGAACTCCATACTGAAATAGGCCACCGTGCTGAGGGTGGCGCCGGAATAGTTTTGTTGGAACCACGCAGGGGTCGAATCCGTCTCCATCCTCTCACGGATGAGGGCATCCAGTTTTGAGCGGAAATCAGGCGATCCCAACTGTTGCCGGAGGCGTTCGCCGGAAATGCTCTGCAGCAACAACCAGGGGTTGTGCGTCAACTGCCATAGCTCCGGGTCCAGCATCTGCCATAAATCATCGGCATTATGGTTCCATGACCAACGCAGGTCGAAGGCCAGTGCCGCCAGCGAATCGAAGCCGTCGATTTGCGTCGACTCGGGGCTGCAAACCGTATTGATAAAGTTTTTGGGATCATTCATATAAAAGAGTTATCATGTTAAAGCCTGCCTGCATCGACTGCCGCCCGCCTTTCTCCGGACGGCCCGCTCCCGGGCCATTTGGCGGATCTGATTCGTTATTTGGAAGCGCCCGTTTTCCCGATGGCTTTGTCGACGATGACCTGTGCCTCTTCGAAAATGCGTTTTAAATGATCTGTTCCGAGGAAGCTTTCCCCGTAGATCTTATAAATATCCTCCGTGCCTGAAGGACGTGCCGCAAACCAACCGTTTTCAGTGCTGACTTTCAAACCGCCGATAGATGCGTTATTGCCCGGAGCCTTCGTCATCATCGCAAGGATCGGTTCGCCGGCCAACTCTTTTTGCTGGATGGATTCGGGACTTAGCTGGGTCAGCAGCTTCTTCTGCGGAGCGGTAGCCGTCGTGTCGATACGGTCATAGACAGGATCGCCGAATTGCCGCGTCAGATCCCTGTAGATCTCTCCGGGGTCGCGTCCTATCCTGGCCGTGATCTCGGCGGCCAGCAGTGCCGGAATAAAGCCGTCTTTATCCGTCGTCCACACCGATCCGTCGCGGCGAAGAAAGGCAGCGCCGGCGCTCTCTTCCCCGACAAAACCCAGGGACCCATCCAGTAGACCGTCTACAAACCATTTAAAGCCCACCGGTACTTCCTGCAGTTTTCTCCCCGCATGGGCGGTTACCCGGTCAATCAACTGGCTGCTGACAATCGTTTTTCCAACGGCGGCTTCTTTCCGCCAGCCCTCCCGGTGACTGAACAGGTAGTTGATGGCTACACAGAGATAGTGGTTCGGCGCCAGCAAACCGGCCCCGGGGGTGACAATACCGTGGCGGTCATGGTCCGTATCACAGGCTACGGCGATGTCGAACTGGTCTTTCCGGTCGATCAGGCTCTTCATCGCATAGGGAGAGGAGGGATCCATCCGGATCTTGCCGTCGTGGTCGACGGTCATAAACCGGAAATCGGGATCTACTTCTTTATTGATGATCGTCAGGTTCAGCTTATAACGGTCGGCGATCGGCTGCCAGTAATGCACGCCGGCCCCTCCCAAAGGATCCACGCCGATCCGGGTACTGCCGCTACGGATGAGGTCCATATCCATGATATTTCCCAGCTCGGCGACATAAGCCTCTAAATAGTCATAACGATGAGTCGTCGGAGCCTTCAGGGCTCTTTCAAACGGGATCCTTTTAATACCCTTCACCGGAAGACCTCCGGAAGCATCGTCCAAAAAACCGTTGGCAGTGGCTTCGACCCACTGCGTGATACCAGTGTCAGCCGGACCGCCGTTGGTCGGGTTGTATTTAAAACCGCCATCGGCAGGGGGATTATGCGAAGGAGTGATGATGATGCCGTCGGCGAGCCCCGTCTTTCTTCCTTTGTTGTACTGCAGGATGGCCAGTGAAACGGCCGGCGTCGGGGTATAATCGTCATTGACCGCGATCATTACCTCCACACCGTTCGCCGCCAGCACTTCAAGCGCCGTGGCCTGCGCCGGCGTCGACAAGGCATGAGTGTCCATGCCTATGAAGAGGGGACCGTCGATGTTCTGCTGTTTGCGGTAAAGACAGATAGCCTGGGTGATGGCAAGAATATGGGATTCGTTGAAGGAACACTTCAGCGATGAACCCCGGTGCCCCGAAGTGCCGAAGGCTACCCGTTGTTCGGGTATGGCGGAATCGGGTACACCCGTAAAGTAGGCGCTGAGAAGGGCGGGGACATTGATCAGCATCGAGTGTGGCGGCAATTTTCCGGCAAGAGGACTTAATTCCATGGGCGTATGTTTGATTTGTTTTATCGAATGCGCGTTGGTCCGTTACAGCCAAAGCCCGGTCCGGCTGAAGCGCCTTCAGGTTTCTCCTCTTATCAGGTTAATGCTCCATTGATCATTAGGTTCATAGAACCTGCCAGGCTGGTTTGAATTTACGCCATTCAGATGTTAATGGCTCGGCTTTTGAACTTTTTTTTCCGCGGCTTGGGAACATTAACTTTAGCATAATATAGTCCGGGAAATTATAAAAATCTTCGAACCTGAAATAATACCGGTCAAAAATCACGGCCTCTCACACGAACTTCCCAACCACCGCCTCCATCTCTCCGACAATCCTGTCATTGCACAAATTCCCGATACTTCCCTCATGCGTGTGATGCAATCCTTTTGAATAATCATACCGGAACGCACCCTTCTCTATCAGGTTGCCGACCTGTTTATAGGCTTCCCGGAAGGGTACACCCTGGTTCACCAGTTCATTGACAGCCTCCACGCTGAAGAGGTATCTGTATTTCTCATCCCGGAGGATATCTTCGCGCACCGTCATATTCGAGAGCATTAGTCCTGTCATCTGCAGGCAGGCTTTCAACTCGCCGATCGAGGGAAACAGGATCTCCTTGGTAAGCTGCAGATCGCGGTGATAGCCGGATGGCAGGTTGTTGAGCAGCAAGGTCAGCTCGTTGGGCGTAGCCTGGATACGGTTGCATTTGGCCCGGATGAGCTCGAAGACATCCGGGTTCTTCTTATGAGGCATAATGCTGCTGCCCGTCGTCAAATCTGAAGGGAAAGATATAAATCCAAAATTCTGGTTGATATACAGGGCGCAGTCCATTGCGAGTTTGCTAAGCGTGGCGGCGATGGCAGCAAGACCCATCGCAACGATCTTCTCCGTTTTCCCACGACTCATCTGCGCATAGACGGAATTGTAATTCAGGGATCCGAAATGCAGCAGTTCCGTAGTGAGGCTGCGATTCAGGGGGAAGGAAGACCCATAGCCCGCACCGCTGCCCAAAGGATTCTTGTTGGCGACCTGCCAGGAAGCGGCCAGCAGCTCCAGGTCGTCGACCAGGCTCTCGGCATAGGCGCCCAGCCAAAGCCCAAAAGAAGAAGGCATGGCGATCTGCAGATGTGTATACCCGGGAAGCAACTGGTCCTTATATTTTTCGCTGAGGCCGATGAGCAGGTCGAATAGCTCCCTGACAGCTGCCTTCACCTGTTGTATTTCGGCGCGCAGGTATAATTTGATATCCACCGCCACCTGGTCATTCCGGCTGCGACCGCTATGGATCTTCTTGCCCGCTTCGCCAATCCGTTGCGTCAGCAATAATTCTACCTGTGAATGGACATCTTCCGTGTCCTTCCCGATGGCGAACTGACCGGCCCGGATTTCGTCCAGGATCTGGTGCAGCCCCCGGTGAATGGCTTCCTTGTCTTCGGAGTTCAGCAGCCCCACCTTTTCCAGCATCTCCGTATGCGCCAGGGAGCCCAGTACATCGTATTCGGCCAGCAACACGTCGAATTCCTTGTCGCGCCCCACGGTGAAAGCCTCCACGAGCTGCGAGGTACTCGTATTTTCTTTGCTCCAGAGTTTATTGTTGTTTTCGCTCATATTCGAATTTTTGAAGGCGTTGCGGATGAGATTTGTTCCCATCCGGCATCCACTTTCCATCCGGTATCTTCAAGCCGGCTGTTTCCCGTTATCTTCTGTTAACCCTTCATTCCCAACAACGGCTCCAGCAAATCGATATACCCTTTGATCCCCTCTTCGAGTTCATGAAGATAAAGATATTCATCGGCAGTATGGCTCCTGGCTGAATCCCCGGGTCCCGTTTTGAGCGTCGGAAAAGGCATCAGCGCCTTGTCGGAAGTCGTAGGGGAACCATAACAGGTCCTGCCCAGCCGGATCCCCGACTGGACGACGGGGTGCTCCCGGGAGATCGAAGAAGAACGCATACGCAGACTTCTCGGTTCGATCGTGACACCGGCCGGCATATGCCCACGGATGATCTCGAGGATCTCTTCAAAAGTATACAGCTCGTTGACCCGGGTATCCACCACGAAACTGCACTGGGAGGGGACCACGTTGTGCGCCTTATTATCGGTCTGAATGACGGTTACGGTTGTTTTTACGGGACCAAGCAGGTCGGACACTTTTGGGAATTGATACTTCCGGAACCAGCCGATGGCATCCATGGCCTTATAGAGGGCATTTTCACCCTCCTCCCGGGCCGCATGCCCGGCCTTACCATACGCGACGCCATCCAATACCAGCAGCCCTTTTTCGGCTACCGCCAGTTGCATCTTTGTCGGTTCGCCGACGATGCCCCAATCGATCGGGCCGATAGATGGCAATAACCTTTCGATGCCTTCATGCCCCGAGATCTCTTCTTCCGCACTGGCGGCCAGCACCAAATTGCAGGGTAGGTCGGTCCTTTCGTAAAAATAGAGAAAGGTGGCGATCAGCGACACCAGGCACCCCCCCGCATCATTACTGCCCAGCCCGTATAGCCGGCCGTCTTTTTCAAGCGGCAGGAAGGGGTCGAGCGTATAGGCCTTATTCGGTTTTACCGTATCATGGTGCGAATTGAGCAGGATGGAGGGCCGGCCCGGCTGATAGTATTTGTTTTTGGCCCATATATTATTTTGTACCCGTTCGGCGGCGACGCCCTTCGACCCGAGATAGTCGCCGATCAACGTGGCCGTCTGGTCTTCTTCCCGGCTGAAAGAAGGAGTGGCAATCAGCTTTTTCAGGAGCGCCAGCGCCTCCGCCTGCAACCGGACCAGTGTTTCCTTATATAGTTCTTGCTTTTTCATGGAGGTTTCCTTACGCATGAACGATCGTTGTCCCTGCCTGCCCTTCGATTAATTGACCAAGCTCCTCCGCCTTCCCGATGATCACTTTCCCGACCCCGCTCTGCAATGCGGCGAATGCATTATCCAGTTTGGGGATCATCCCGGCAAAGACCAGCTTCTTTTCCTTCAGCTCCCGGTAATAAGCGGGATCGATCCGGCCGATCACGGAGCCTTCATCCCCGGCATCCAGCAACACCCCACTCTTCTCGAAGGAATAGACCAGTGTGGTGGCGAATTGAGGGCTCAGCCCCTTTGCGATCTCCTGGGCGATGGTATCGGCATTGGTGTTGAGCAACTGTCCGCCCCGGTCGTGCGTAATGGGCGCGAATACCAGCACCAATCCGCGATCCAGCAGATCCCCCGCCAAACTCGCATCGATGGAATCGACATCCCCCACATATCCGTAGTCGACAGAAGCATTCGTCCTCTTGTGGGCCCGGATACTATTGCCATCCGCCCCCGAGAGCCCCAGGGCATTGCAGCCGGCAGCCTGCAGCTTTGCCACGATATTTTTATTGATAAAACCCGCATAGACCATCGTCACGATCTGCAGGGTGGCCGCATCCGTGATCCTTCTGCCATCGACAAGCTGCTGTTCCACGCCCATCTGCTCCGCGAGCCGTGTTGCAAGCTTGCCGCCGCCATGCACCAATATCTTCTTCCCGGGAACAGCTGCGAAGGCCCGGAGAAAGGCATCCAGCTTACCATCGTCGTCGATGATATTGCCGCCGATTTTGATAACTAACAGGTTCTCCTTGTTCATGGTCATTGAATTTGAATAACGGCTGGCACAACCCGGCAAACTTCACGGGCTTCGTAACGACACGGCGCCCCTTAACGGACCGTTTGTGAAGCCAGGATCTCGCTCAGCACCGCCTGCGCGGCCCAGACCCGGTTCGAAGCCTCCTGCGTGACGATGCTGTGTGCACTGTCCAGCACCTCATCGCTTAGTTCCACGTTCCGGCGGACGGGCAGACAATGCATGACTTTCGCCTGGTTGGTCAGCCCGAGTTTCTCACGGGTCAGCATCCATTCCGGGTCATTGCAATAGATCTTTCCGTAATCGTTATAGGTGCTCCAGTTCTTGACATACACGAAATCGGCATCCTTCAGGGCCTCGTCCTGGTTGTGCGTGATCCTCGCCCCCTTCGTAAATTTCTCATCCAGTTCATAGTCTTCCGGGTGCGTGATGACAAAATCGGCCTCACCCCAGGCATTGATCCATTGGGCAAAACTATTGGCCACGCATTGGGGCAGGGCTTTCACATGCGGCGCCCAGGTCAAAACGACTTTGGGGCGATATCCCCCCGGCTTTCCGGGCGTCTTTCCGTGGGTCGAAGCCAGCGACTCCTGTATCGTGAGGATATCGGTAAGGCTTTGCAGGGGATGAAGGGTTGCGCTCTCCAGGCTCACCACCGGTATGCCCGAATATTTTATAAACTGCCGGATATACAATTCGCTGTAGTCATCCTGCTTGTTCTTAAGGGAGGGAAAGGTCCGTATGCAAAGGACGTCGAAATATTTTCCCATCACCGGCGCAGCATCTTTTACATGTTCCACCGTACTGCCGCTCATGATCGCCTCTTCTTCAAACTCCAGCGCCCAGCCTTCCTTGTCCACGTTGAAGACGATGGCTTCCGCCCCCAGATTCTGCGCGGCGATCTGCGTGCTCAGCCGGGTGCGCATGCTCGGATTGAGAAACAGCAGCCCTATTCTTTTGTTTTGTCCCAACGCTATATCGGCAAAAGGATTGGCTTTGTAAGACAAGGCTTTTTTTACAAGAGCATTGATGTCGCTGACATCGCTGGCGGCAATAAAATTTCTCATGAATGGAAGGTTTGTCTTTTTTAATTGACGGGTTTCAGGGCGCCGGATACCTGGCCGATCTCTTCTTCGATGGCTTCCAGGAATTCATCCGCATCTTTTTTCCGTAAGGCCAGGGAAGGAAGCAGGCGGATCACATTCGGTTTTGCCTCCCCGGTAAAAACATGCTGCTGAAAGAGCAGGTTCTTCCGCAGGTCCTTCAGGCTTTCGGGAACATCGAAGCCGATCATCAGACCCTTGCCCCGCACATTTTTTACAAGGGGGAGCTTTTTCAGCGCCTCCATCAGGTAATGGCCGGTGGAAGCGGCGTTCGCAATCAGCTTTTCGGCTTCTATGACCTCCAGCACGGCCAGCGCGGCGGCACAGGCCAGGTAGTTTCCTCCAAAGGTAGTGCCCAGCATCCCGTGTTTCGCCTTCAGGTGCGGTGCGATCATGATGCCTGCAACGGGAAAGCCATTGCCCATCCCCTTGGCCATCGTGTAGATGTCCGCATCGACACCGGCATGGTCATGCGAAAAGAATTTTCCGCTGCGGCCATACCCGCACTGGACGCTGTCGGCGATGAATACGCTATTGTGCGTCTTGCAAAGGCTGCTGATTTTTTGAAGGAAGGAAGCCGAGGCTTCATTGATACCGCCGACGCCCTGGATCCCCTCGATGATGACGGAGGAGATTTGGTCGCCTTGTTTGAGGAAGCAGGCTTCCAGGGCCTCTTCATCGTTAAAAGGCAGGAAAATGACATTGTCGGTCTGGTTGACCGGCGCCACGATCGCGGGGTTGTCCGTAACGGCCACCGCCAGCGAAGTCCTCCCGTGAAAGGATTTTGTAAAGGCCACGACCTTCTTCCGGCCATTGTGAAAAGACGCCAGCTTCATGGCGTTTTCATTGGCTTCGGCGCCCGAATTGCAAAGGAAGAGCTGGTAATCCGGACGGCCCGAAACCTTTCCGAGCTTATCGGCCAGCTCCGTTTGCAGACCTATATGGACAGAGTTGGAATAAAACCCTATTTTGTTCAGCTGATCGGTGATTCGCTGGACATAATGCGGGTGAGTATGGCCGATCGATATGACCGCATGACCACCGTAAAGATCGAGATATTGTTGCCCTTCCTGGTCCCAGACATAAGAACCCTTGGCTTTGACAATGGTAATGTCGTTGAGGGGGTACACGTCGAATAGCTGCATATAAAAAGGTTTGAGGCCGGACCAGCCGGCCAGGTTCAAAATGCGATGATCAGAATGCGTTTGCTTTAAAATGAAGCCCGGAAGTCTCCTCCAGGCCGAATAACAGGTTCATATTCTGGACGGCTTGCCCCGATGCGCCTTTCAACAGGTTGTCGATCGCCGAATGCACGACCAGGCGGTTACCGGCTTTCTCCAGTTGGACGACGCATTTATTGTTGTTGACCACTTGTTTCAGGTGGATCGGCTGTCTGCTTACCACGGTGAAAGGGTGGTCGCGGTAGAAATCTTCATAAAGGGCCGTCAATTCCGTCTCCGGTAAAGAACAGCTGAGCTGTGAGCTGATAAAGATGCCCCTCGCAAAGTCGCCTCTCCAGGGGATAAAGTGTACGGGCGATTCGTCCGCAGACCCTTCCGGAGATCCGCCAAAAGATGGCTGCAGCTGTCGCAGGGATTGGTTGATCTCCTTCAGATGCTGATGGGTCAGCGTCTTGTAGGCCTGGATATTATTCGTTCTCCAGGAGAAATGAGAGGTCGGAGACAGGCCTTGCCCCGCCCCCGTCGAACCCGTGATGCCCGTCGTATAGACTTCCCCGAGCAGCCCCGCCTTCGCAAGGGGAAGCAGACCCAATTGGATCGCCGTTGCAAAACAGCCCGGGTTGGCTATATGCCGGGCGGCACGGATGGCTTCCTTGTTCAACTCCGGCAAGCCATAGACAAAGGGATGCCCGTTGACCAGGGGCCGTTTTCCGCCGGTATGCAGGCGGTAATCCTGCGAGAGATCGATGATCTTCGCCGCCTTGAAATAGCCGGCATGCTCTTCCAGGAATTTCTTTGCCTCTCCATGCCCTACGCAGAGGAACAGCACGTCGATGGCGTCGGAAAACGCATCCGTAAAACGCAGCCCGGTTTCCCCGATCAGGTCGGAATGTACCTCATACACGAACCTTCCGGCATTGCTGTTACTGTGTACAAAAGAGATCGTTACGCCGGGATGATTAATCAGGATCCTGATCATCTCCCCGCCGGTATAACCCGCACCGCCTATGATCCCTGCTCTGACCTTTGCCATAACTACTCTTCGTTTATTTTATGATAGATGGCCGACTGGTTGCCGAATATCTTCGCAAAACCCTTGACATCATCCCCGCTCCAGCCCTTGTTCATTTCCCCGTAAGAGCCGAATTTGCTGCTCATCAGGTCGTGTTTGCTCTCGATCCCGGTGACCGTGTAGCGGTAAGGCTGCAGTTTGACAAAGACCTTTCCCGAGACTGTAATCTGTGTATCGGCCAGGAATTTTTCAATATTACGCATCGTGGGGTCGAGCATCTGCCCTTCATGAAGCCAGTTCCCGTACCAGGCGCTCAGTTGATCCTTCCAGTATAGCTGCCATTTTGTAAGCACATGTTTTTCCAGCAGGTGATGCGCCTTTATGATGATCAACGGTGCGGCGGCCTCGAATCCCACACGGCCCTTGATACCGATAATGGTATCGCCGACGTGAATGTCCCGGCCTACGCCATAAGGCTGGGCGATGGCCTGCAGATGCTGAATGGCTTCGACCGGATTGGCAAAAGACCGGCCATCGACCGCTGCAAGTTCCCCTTTTTCAAACTCCAGCGCCAGTTCCCGGACGCCCGATTCGGTGACAGGAGTAGGCCAGGCCTCTTCGGGAAGAGTATCCTTCGAGGTCAGTGTCTCCCTTCCGCCGACCGAAGTGCCCCAAAGGCCCTTGTTGATGCTGTATTTGGCCTTTTCAAAGTTCATTTCTACCCCATGCTCTTTCAGGAAGGCGATTTCTTCCTCCCGGCTCAGCCGCAGGTCGCGGATGGGTGTCAGGATTTCTACGCCCGGCAGCAGACTCTGGAATACCATGTCGAAACGGACCTGGTCGTTACCCGCCCCGGTACTGCCATGCGCCACGTGGGAGGCGCCCGTCTTCTGCACATGCTTCGCGACGGTGATCGCCTGTACCATCCTTTCGGCGCTTACACTCAAAGGATAGACCGCGTTCTTCAGCACGTTTCCGAAGATCAGGTATTTGATACAGCTTTCATAGTACTCTTTTGTCACGTCGACGCAAGTGAACGATTTTACGCCCAGCTTCTTTGCACGTGCTTCTATTTGAGCGACCTCCTCCTGGCTGAAGCCCCCCGTGTTCACCGTCAGGGCATGAATCTCCAGGTTCTTGATCTTATTCAGATAGATCGCGCAATAAGTGGTGTCCAGTCCCCCGCTGTAGGCTAATACGACTTTATTGTTCATGGATGTATTGTTCATGGATGCTGATGATTTGAGTCTGTTTGAGTCAGAAATTAAAAAAATAATGAAAAAATGATTTCGATTTCGTCCCGCCATTGCCACCGCTTTGCTCCTTCCTCAGGAAGGGCTTCAGCAGGCTCCACTGCTTTAGCCTCATGAACCGTTCATACAGTTTGGAATGCTTCTTAAAATCCTGGGTCGTTTCTTCCGGTTCGTAGTGATCCTTGGGGTCGTAGAGCATGGCCGTGCACATACAGTTCTTACGCTCCTTACCCATGAGGATCTCATAGTTGACACAACTCTTGCAACCCGCCCAGAACGCTTCGTCCTGTGTCAGCTCCGAATAAGTCACCGGCTCGTATCCCAGCTCGGAATTGATCTTCATGACCGCCAGACCCGTCGTCAGGCCGAAGATCTTCGCTTCCGGGTATTCCTTCCTGCTGAGCGCGAATATCTTTTTCTTGATCTGCTTTGCCAGCCCGCTCTTTCTGAACGGAGGCGCGACGATCAGGCCTGAATTGGCGACATATTCGCCATGACTCCAGGTTTCGATATAACAGAAACCCGCCCAGATCCCGTCCTCCGTAAAGGCGATGACGGCCTTGCCTTCCTGCATTTTCGCCTTGATATAGTCGGGGCTCCGCTTGGCAATGCCCGTTCCACGGGCCTTTGCGGAGGATTCCATCTCGTCGCAGATGATTTGGGCGAAATCCTGGTGGTCGGAAGAAGCTATGAGTATTTTGAATTGCTGTTCTTTACCTTGTTGTTCCATTTTTGTAATCTTAAAATGATAAGCGATCCTGGTCTTGCGCAAGGGCTGAATGGAGGATCATCGATTGAATAAAGTACCCTTACCGGTAAGGTCTATAGTTACGCTATGGGGAGGGACACTATGGAATAGGAGTATCAACGTCGCACCCAAAAGGGAATAGGGCGGACGGAAAAAACTGTGCACACCGGCGCAGCAAAAAACCCACGCTTGTTGAAGGCGTGCAATATCACGTAGAAGAACTGTGATATGGGTGAGTTTTTTTTCATTTCAATGGTGATGAAATTGTTGTAAATATTTTTACCCTGCAAAGAAAGACATTTTTTCAGTTGCAAAGGCTTTTCCAAAGTTATTTTTGAATAAAAAAATGTGAAATATGGAAACTACACATATTATATTTTAATAATATGTGTAGCAATCAATTACTATCACACCGCATACTACTCACCACTCACCACTCACCACTCACTGTTTAAAGACGACCGACAAGGTGCAACCTGCTCCGGGGGAAGAGACGATTTCGACCTTGCCCTGGTAGACGGCGGACCGGTTGGTAATATTTGTAAACCCGATCCCTTTTCTCGACGCGGAGGGAGTAAACCCTTTTCCATTGTCGGAAATACTCAGCACCAAATCTATGTCTTCCACACACAATACGATCTTTATCTCCGACGCATTCGCATATTTCAGGATATTGTTCGTCTGTTCCTGTATGATCCGGTAGATGGCCAGTTGCAGACCATGTTCGCATTTGTTTTCATCAAACCCGTCGTGCAGGAGCGTGATCGCCAGCTGCCGGGTGATCCGGATATTCTCCAGCACATCCCCGATCGACTGGATGAGCCCGACATCGGCCAGCCTGGGCTGCACCAGGGACCTCGAAAGACGACGGATCTCTTCGATGCCCATATTCATGAGTTTTTCGCTCATAAGCCGGTAGGTTTCTTTCTGCTCGTCATAGAGCCCGATGCATTCCAGGTACAGTTTGGCCGTCGTCAGGATCTGGTTTACATTGTCATGCAATTCATAGCCGATCTGGTCCCTTTCTTTCTCCTGCACACCGATCGTCGCTTCCATGATCTCTTTCTGCCGCGCATTTTTTTCTTCGATCAACTGATGCTGCAGCCGCACCCGCTCGGTAATATCCTGCGCCGCACCGATCAGACGGATAGGTTTTCCGCTGACGTCCCGCATGATATAACCCCTGTCATAGATGTATACATAATGCCCGTCACCCTTTAAGAAACGGTACTCCACCTGGAAGATCGAACCGGGCGCTGCTTCATGGATAGCAGCAATCGCCTGTACGACCAGCTCCCTGTCTTCCGGATGAATGCGTTCCACCCAATCATCGATACGCCGGATCGGGTCGTTATTGGAGAACCCGTAAATCGAGGAGAGCCCTTCCTCATTACGAAAGATCTCGTTTCTTTCCAAATCCCAGTCCCAGATCATATCATGGGTGGCCTGCGCCACCAGGTGGTAACGTTCGTTCGATAGCTTCAGGTCCTCCAGCAGTTTGTGGGTTGCTTCCGGTGAACGGTATGACCCCGGATCCGGGCCCGCTCCTGCTTCCTGCCCCGCCGCGGGCCCCTGCGCCGGCTCGGTTTCCCGCTCAGCCTTGATTTGTTCGCCAAAGCAATAAAGTCTCTTTTCGGTATGATCCCAACGGACAGACCACCTGACCCGCACGGGAGCCCGCTGATGAGCGCAGCAGCCGTTTTCGAATATCTTTGTCGTGCCGGCGGTCCGGGTTTCGAAAAATGCGCTCTCCGTTTTCTCCCTGTCTTCTTCCGCTACCCACTGCAGGAAAAAAGTCCCGTACAACTCGTTGGGCGAAAGCTGTAAAAGTCTCTGGAAAGCCGGGTTGGCCTGCAGGATCTGCCCGCTCTTATCCACCAGCACGATGGGATAAGGCGCATAATCCATGAATTTATTTTCGATGAAATAAGCCCTTTTTTTTGAACCAGGCGTCCTGGACGGAGGCGTCTTCCGGGTCCTGGGATCTTCCGCCCGGAAAAGGTTGTTGAAAGATACGTGAATAGATGACGGAATAGGTCTTTCGGGATTGCCGGAGGAATGATACATTGGATTTTTTCGGTTGAATTCGGGTCCTCACTTAAACAAGGATCAGCCCTAATTATTATGTCGTTTGCACAGTTTATTTTATATGCAAGTTTTCCTTTATAAGAGCAGGCTTAGCAGGATTTATCGGTTAGGGGTGCTGGTCAGCACCGAGTGAACGGCATCGGCCATTTCCTTTATAAGAGCGGGGTTTTTTTCTATGGCATTGCCGACAACTATCATATTGGCGCCGGCCTTGCAATTCCGGTAGGCCTTTTCCGGATCCCGGATGCCGCCCCCTACTACCAGCGGGACTTCGATCTGCGCGGCTACCGAAACGATCATTTCTTCCCGGATGGGATGACGTGCCCCGCTACCCGCATCCATGTAGATCAGTTTCATCCCCAGCATTTCTCCCGCCATGGCCGTACACAATGCGATTTCATTTTTATCGGCCGGGATAGGACTGGCATTGCTGATATAAGAGACGGTTGTCGGCGCTCCGCCGTCCACAACCATGTAGCCGGTAGAAATAATCTCCAGCCCGCTTTTACGCACGGCCGGGGCGGAAATAACGTGCTGCCCGATCAATAGCTCGGGATTCCTGCCCGATATCAGCGACAGGTATAGCAGCCCGTCGGCATGACGGGATACCTGGGAAGGCGTTCCCGGAAAAAGGATCACGGGGATGGAACAATTCCGGCGAATCTGCTGGACGACTTCATCGAGATGATTCGAAATGACGAGACTGCCTCCCACAAGCAGATAATCCACTCCTGCGCTGACGGTGAGGTGGGTGAGTTCATCGATCTTATCGGTATTCACATTATCCGGGTCGATCAGAACGGCAAAGGATCTTTGACCCTTTTTCTTCTTTGCCACGAGGGACTCATAAATAGATTGCTTCATTCGCTATTTGCCGTTGGATAGATATGCAAAAATGCGAAAACTTTTCGGCTTTGAGCCCCCAATTCCGTGAAATTCAGGAATTCCAAGCGGTCGAATCGTATAAATACGTACGGCAGATCCGGCGGGATCGTTAGAGATGGGGAAATTTTACCCGCTTCCATCCTGATTTTGTTAAAAATCGGTTACGGTTGCCATTCAGGAGTTTTGGAACAAACTTGGCTTTCTTATTGCATGATCGATAGATAGCGATCTTTAACCAACTTAAAATAGTATGAAAAGCACAAACTCAAAAAGAGCAATCATAGTCGGGCTCTCCATGTTAGCCCTGGTGGTCGGAACATCCACGGCCGATGCACAGGTTAGCTTAGGCATTTCCATATCCGCCCGGATCGCCCCGCCGGCGCTGCCGGTTTACACGCAGCCTCCCTGTCCGGTGGACGGATATCTCTGGACGCCCGGTTACTGGGCCTACGATGACATCGACGGATACTATTGGGTGCCTGGTGTTTGGGTAAGTCCTCCCGTCGTCGGATACCTGTGGACGCCCTGTTACTGGGGCTACGCCGGCGGCGTTTATGGATGGCATCCGGGTTACTGGGGCCCTCATGTCGGGTTCTATGGCGGCGTGAATTATGGATACGGATACGGAGGAAGCGGTTTTGTCGGGGGAGGATGGTATGGCGGACACTATCGTTACAATACCGCCGTGGTGAACGTAAATACGACCGTCGTCCGCAACACCTATATCGACAGGACGGTCGTCAACAATACAACGGTCGTGAACAACCATACCAGCTTCAATGGAGGCCCCGGTGGGATTGCGGCCCGGCCTACGCCACAGGAACAGGTGGCCATGAATGAAAGACATGTACAGGCGACGGCCATGCAGACCTCGCACCAGCAGACCGCCAGCCACGACAGGACCCAGTTCGCCTCGGTCAATCACGGAAGTCCCGCTACTGCGGCGATGAACCGTGTGGGAGGAAGCCGCTTCAATCCACAGGGCCATCCTGCGGCAACTAACGCGGCCGCTCACCCGTCAGGCCTTTCGCGCTCATCCGGCACACCCGGCACGGCAAGAAACACCCGGCTTTCTTCCCCATCGCATTCCCCGGCCCCCGCTCACATGGTTCAGCAGCGCAATAACAATACGGTGCAGCATAATCAGCCACAGCATAGTCAACCCCAGCATAACCAGCCGCAGCATAACCAGCCGCAGCATATTGCGCCGCAGCACAATATGCCGCCGCAGCAACACGTGGCCATGCAACATGCGAACCTGCAGCATCCGGGAGGAGGGGCGCCGCACGAAAGACCCAGATAAGGAATCGGCGGCAGATCCCGATGGCCTGCAAATCCGGCAAAAAATAAATAGGGTGCCCGGCATTTAGTGCCGGGCATTTCATTTATAGCAGGCTGGTAAGAGCGGCAGGCCCGCATCCCGCCGCGCTCTTAATCGAATCCGGGCGGCTGCTATAGACGAAGATAGGTGGCGCATTGGAGGATATGATTGTTCGTGGTGGCATCCCCGGCTCCGCTGATGTACTGGTTCATATAGCCTACCTCTATATCGAAAGAGGCTGCGGCCCGGTAACCCAGCGCAATATAGGCCCGGTTCTGGTCAAAGAATTTGCCGTTGACGACGCTGTTGTCGCCCATATTCACAAAGAGCTCATTCTGAAGGGCCGCGAAATATCCCTTCCTGAATTTTTTTTCGCCGTTGACGGGCAGAACCCCGCGCGTAAAATACCTGAGCCGGCCGGCATACGTGTATCCATCGGTATCCAGCGCATTGCCCTGCACGGAAACCACGGGTAAATACCGCTGTTCGAGGCGTAACCGGTGCGTCACGGTAGCCGCATGAACGGGATGGGAAAACAGCAACTGCTGCCAGCTTCGATGCTCCGCCAGGTATCCTGTGACAGGCCCGACGCTCTTGCGATGATGGACATGGGCATATCCCGCCGTGGCCGTCAGGTTCTTTGTCAGATAGAAATTAACGCCCGGCCGCAGCAGCAGGCTCTGAACATGGGCGGCCTGGTCGGTCGACCGGACCTGCCCGTCAAACCAAAGACCGGTCTTGCCGGAGAAATGGATGTTCTGAAAGGTGCCGCCCCATCCCATGAATTGGGTCTGGGCGAACGAAATGTTCACGACCCCGCCGGTCAGCGGCAGGGACAAAAGGAGGCAGCGGCGAAGCCGTGAAAGAGTGGTCAGCATGGAGTTTTTCATAGTCCCAAAACAAGACAATTATTCGCTAACAAAATCCTAAAATCGTTGTTATAAGATATCCGGAGCTGCCATTGTCTGAGATAGGCTTTTTTTATCTCTAAACCAAAAAAATTATCGCTTCCGGAAAGCAAAAATGTGCGAAAATCGAAGAACGCAAGACCGGTCTGCACCCTGGAAAAAGGAATCGGTTTTTTCCACAGACTGGGGATATCTAGGGTGCGGAAATATGGAAATCAAAAAATACTTTCGTTATCCCCGCACCCAGGTAACATTTTCTTAACAAACACCAGAAATTAGTAATCCATATGGCAAATAAAAAGCAGCCCCTAAAAGGCATGGAGTTTAGCCGCCGCTTCACGAAAGAAGACGTGAACGTATTCGACCAGTTTGCCTATGACTACCGCAGTTCCGTAATCAGGAACCCGAGCGGTGAAGTGGTGTTCGAAATGAACAATGTGGAAGTACCCGCGCAATGGAGCCAGATTGCGACCGACATACTCGCCCAGAAATATTTTCGCAAGGCGGGGGTGCCTCAACCCGACGGATCACTCGGAAGAGAGACCTCGGTCAAACAGGTGGCCCACAGGATGGCAAACTGCTGGCGGGTCTGGGGAGAACGTTACGGCTATTTCGCTACGGAAAAGGACGCCCGCGTCTTCTATGAAGAGCTGGTATACTGCATATTGAACCAGGCCTGCGTGCCCAATTCACCCCAATGGTTCAACACCGGCCTGCATGAAAGCTATGGCATCACCGGCAAACCCCAGGGACATTATTTCGTCGATCAGGCCGATGGGGTCCTGAAGCGGTCCACTTCTGCCTACGAGAGACCGCAGCCTCACGCCTGTTTCATCCTGAGCGTGGAGGACGACCTGGTGAACGACGGCGGCATCATGGATCTCTGGGTCAGGGAGGCCCGCATCTTCAAATACGGCTCCGGCGTAGGAACCAACTTTTCGCATATCCGCGGCGAAGGAGAGAAACTGAGCGGCGGCGGCACCTCCAGCGGTCTGATGAGCTTCCTGAAGATCGGCGACCGGGCGGCGGGCGCGATCAAATCCGGAGGTACCACCCGCCGGGCGGCAAAAATGGTCTGCCTCGACCTTGACCACCCGGAAATCATGAATTTTATAAACTGGAAAGTGGAGGAAGAGAAGAAAGTAGGCGCGCTGATCGCCGCCGGATATCCCAGCGATTACGAAGGCGAAGCCTATAAGACCGTTTCCGGACAGAACTCTAATAACTCCATTCGCATATCCAATGAATTTTTCGAAAAGCTTGAAAAGAACGAAGACTGGGAATTAAAGGCCCGAAGCGATGGCAGGATCATGAAAAGGATCCCCTCGCGCGAGGTCTGGAACCAGATTGCTTACGCAGCATGGCGTTGTGCTGACCCGGGTACTCAATACGACACTACCATCAACGAGTGGCATACTTGCCCGAATGGTGGCCGTATCCGGGCTTCCAACCCCTGCTCCGAGTACATGTTCCTGGACAACACCGCCTGCAACCTGGCCTCCGTGAACCTCCGCCGTTTCTACGATGAGGACACCAACGCCTTCGACGTCGAAGGCTTCGAGTACACGTGCCGGCTGTGGACGACGGTACTGGAAGTCTCTGTCCTGATGGCCCAGTTCCCCTCCAAAGAAGTGGCCCAACTGTCCTATGACTACCGGACCCTCGGACTGGGTTACGCCAACCTGGGATCCATGCTCATGGTCATGGGCATCCCCTATGACAGCGAAGAAGCCCGCGGCATCGCCGGCGGCATCACCGCCATCATGACCGGCGTATCCTACCGGACTTCCGCGGAGCTGGCTTCCGTCCTCGGCGCTTTCCCGAAATATGAGGAGAACCGGGAAGAGATGCTGCGTGTCATGCGCAATCACCGCCTGGCAGCCTATGACGCCGATGAATATGAGAAGCTGGAAATAAAACCCCAGGGCATAAGAGCCAAATACTGCCCCGACTATATCCTGAAAGCAGCCACCAAAGCCTGGGATGAAGCCGTCCAACTGGGTGAAAAACATGGCTATCGCAATGCGCAGACCACCGTCATCGCCCCGACGGGAACCATCGGCCTGGTCATGGACTGTGATACGACCGGCGTCGAACCCGATTTTGCCCTGGTAAAATTCAAAAAGCTATCCGGCGGCGGCTATTTCAAGATCATCAACCAATCGGTTCCCGCCGCCCTGAAGAACCTGCGCTATAATGCCAAACAGATCGACGCGATCACCAAATACGCCGTCGGCGCCGGCAGCTTTGCCGGCGCCCCATTCATCAACCATCAGACACTGAGCGAGAAAGGATTCATCGCGGAAGAGATCAAAAAACTGGACGCCGCCGTCGGATCCGCCTTTGAGATCGGCTTCGTTTTCAACGTATACACCCTCGGGGAAGAATGCCTCCAACGCCTGGGCTTCAAACCGGCGCAATATTACAACTTCGAATGGAGCCTCCTCGAAGCCCTGGGCTTCTCCGACGCCGAAGTGGAAGCAGCCAATAACTTTGTCTGCGGCACCATGACCGTAGAAGGAGCCCCCTTCCTGAAAGACGAGCACCTGCCGGTATTCGACTGCGCCAACAAATGCGGAAAGATCGGCCAGCGGTATATCCACGCACATGGACATATCCGCATGATGGGCGCCACCCAGCCCTTTATCAGCGGCGCCATTTCGAAGACGATCAACCTGCCCAACGAAGCGAGCGTCGAAGAGATCGCCGATTCTTACATGCTCAGCTGGCAGTTAGGACTGAAGGCATGCGCCTTGTATCGCGATGGCTCCAAACTCTCCCAACCGTTAAGCAACAAATCCGATAAGAAAAAGAAGACGGGCGAAGCCGAAAAAGAAGCCGCCGCCGCCGCCCCTGAAGCCGCGGCAGCGACCGAATCGAATATCGTGGATCTGGGCAAGCTCACTGTCCAGGAATTGCTGGAAGAAGTACAGAAAAGGGTACAGGCTTCCCCGGACACAAAACTGAAGCGGGCTCTTGCGACGATCGTGGAAAGAAGGACGCTGCCCGCCAAACGCCGCGGCTTTACACAAAAAGCCAAGATCAATGGCCAGGCCATCTTCCTGCGCACCGGCGAATACAGCGACGGAACGGTAGGAGAAATCTTCATAGACATGGCCAAAGAAGGCGCTACCATGCGCAGCATGTCCAACTGCTTTGCCATCGCCATTTCTATCGGCCTGCAATATGGTGTACCGCTCGAAGAATTCGTGGAGAAATTCGTCTTCACAAGATTTGAACCGGCCGGGATGGTAGACCATCCGAATATCAAGAGCACTACCTCCATCGTGGATTTCATCTTCCGGGCATTGGCCTATGAATACCTGGGCAGGACAGACCTGGTACACGTACTGGATAAACCGGAATTGGCCAACACCGGCACGGACGACTGGGATGAGATCCCTACCTCGCTGGAATATGACAAAAAAGGACCAGAGCTGAGCGACGTGAGGATCGTGGCAAAAGCGTCTTCCGGTGCTTCGGCTTCCTCCGGCTCGCAGACCTCCGGGTCTCCCGCCTCCCCGGGCGGCGGCTCCCAGGGGCCATCCTCACAGCCGCAGAAGATGCAAAAATCCGGCTATTCGGCCAAAAATGAAAACGGACTGGACGCCGTAAATGCAGCGGCGAAGAGCATGCAAAGCGACGCGCCGGCTTGTAATACCTGCGGACATATCACTATTCGTAGCGGCACCTGCTATAAATGCCTGAACTGCGGCAATAGCATGGGTTGCAGCTAAGTCATTAATTTGTTTAGGACGGTACTTATCATAAACATTGACCGGCCCATGTCTATGGGCTGGTTTTTTTGTCCCCGTATTCCCGGAACCCGTCGTACCCCGGGGAAACGCATCCGGGGTGATATATTTTGAATTTTAATACTTTGCTATGTCGTAATTGTTTGATAATGAAATAATTGAATGCTTGAAAGAATGTATACCCTTAGATAATTTTAAGCCCTTTTTTTCGTTATATAGGCCTGACAATACCTAAAATGAAAGACATGAAAAAAATCCTCGCCCTCTTACTGATCGTTTCCTTCGTTTCCGCCGTTGTTTCCTCCTGCAGCAGGAGCGTGACACCTTACGAAGCAGCAAATCACCACTACAGTCATTGCAGAGATATGAGATAGAGAGAAAATGGTCGATCATCCTTTCAAACTTTTTGACGCTGTTCCGATTTCAACGGAACGGCGTTTTATGTTTTAGCGGGTCTTTTTTCTTGCCCATCATTCCTTATTTTTACGACTTTAATAAACTTTCATGGTCGTAAAATTCGGATATAATAAGAAACAGGTGCTGGATGGGTTGCGCAGCCATTTTTTTGGGAGACCGGAGATCAGGATCCTATTTATCCTGATCAATGTATTTGCCATCCTTTCGGCCATCCTTTTCTATTTTAAAAAGATCCAGGCACTCTCTTTCCTCATTTTTTCCCTGCTTTGGTTTCTTTTGTGGATCTCAGTCCGGAGACTATTGCCCCTAAGCATCTACAGGAAATCCCATACCTTCCAGGATACCTTTACGCTGGATCTCGGTGAAAGAGGGGTCGTGCTGCAGACAAAAAAAGGCAGTCAGGTATGGGAATGGAATGCCTTCAGCAACTTTAAGGAGACGCTTTATTTTTTTCACCTGTATTTTGACTCTCGCTCCTTCTTTCTCATACCAAAGGATTCCTTTAAGGACATCACCGATATACAGACTGCACGGGAATTGCTGAAATCCCGGATTGGCCATTAAAATCCCACGCCGGACCCAGAATTCCGGGATCGCGTGGCGAATGATAAATTATCCTTAATTCTTTGCGTTTCGCTTCGGAATTTTACAGAACTAGCCTACCTTACTATCATTATGCCTAAACTCACCTTTGACAACCGTAACAATGCATTCTACGCGAGCCTGAAAACCTCCGTAGACCAATACTTCACCAGCCGGCAGCTAAAGAAGACGGGTAACTGGAAACTGTATGCCAAGACGGGTGTCCTGATCCCTTCCGCCGTCATCATCTACCTCAGCCTCCTCATTTTTTCGATGCCGGCAGCGCTGGGAATGGTTCTCTGTGCCTTGCTGGGCTTGATCCTGGCGAGCATCGGGTTTAATGTGATGCACGACGCTTGTCATGGCAGTTATTCCGCAAAAGGTTGGGTGAATGATCTGATGGGGCTGAGCCTTAATGCCCTGGGTGGAAATGCCTTCATATGGAAGTTTAAACACAATATTGTCCATCATACCTATACGAATGTAGACGGCATCGACGATGATATCGCAAAGAGCCCGCTCATGCGCCAGTGCTCGACTCAGAAATGGTCTCCTGCACACCGTTTTCAGCACATCTATGTTGTGCTGGTCTACGCGATCTCTTCCTTCGCCTGGGTGCTGATGATGGACTTTAATAAGTATTTCAAAAAGAGGATCGTCCATACCCCCTTGCAGAAAATGGATAGCAGGGAGCATATCGTTTTCTGGCTCAGCAAGCTGCTTTACGCCGTTTTCTATGTGATCGTACCCGTTCTCTGTGTCGGCTGGAAATCCTGGGCGATCGGGTTCACCTGCATGCACCTGGCCATGGGCCTGGTACTGGCCCTGGTATTCCAACTCGCCCACGTCGTAGAGAATACGGAATTCGCATATATCGGCGAACACGATACAAAAAAACTGGAAGAGGAATGGGCCATTCACCAGGTGAAGACAACAGCCAATTTCGCCCCGAAAAACAAATGGATCTCCTGGTATGTCGGAGGACTGAACTACCAGGTGGAACACCACCTGTTCCCCCGCATCAGTCATGTGCACTACCCGGCTATCCGGAATATCGTGAAGCAGACCTGCGAGCAATTCGATATCGTTTATAACGAATTCCCCACGATGACAAAGGCCATCGCTTCCCATTTCAGAATGATGAGGCAGCTGGGCCGGAGACCGGCTTTGAGCTAAACATCAATTGGTCTCATGACCAACTACCCCTGTCTTCCACCTGCTCCCTACTGACTACTCACCCTTTGGGTTTATACCTGGCCTCCTCGAAGATCTTCCTGGCAGGTACACTCAACAACTGCACGGGCGTCAGCCCGGCATTCTTCGCCATATATTTCTTTACGATCTGCCAGCCGACCCATTGGCCGATATTCCCCGGGGAAGGGTCGGGCATCCCTTGCGTATTCGGAGCATCGCCGATATAATTCTTGATAAGATCCGGATCGACAGTAAAAAGATCGGTATTCTGCAACAACGCGCTCCAGATCGACCCTTCATTAGCGTGGCACCAATCCAGCTGTTTTTGGGTAAAACCGGTCAACAGGCTATCGGGCGCGTCGGGAAGCAACAGTCCTGCGAGCCACCAGTATTTTCCTTTTTCGATCATTTGCTCGATCAGAGGTCTCCCCTGGCTTTTATCAGGGTAGATGTCTTCCGCAATCGCGGCCATACAGGTGGTATTTATAAAAGCAGGTTCGAACCGCCTGGATATATACAGCGGGTACATGTCCTGCCCCTGCTGCGTATTATAAAATGACAGATGCTGGCCGGCATAGAGCTGCAACCCGATCGCCAGCCCTCCCTGCGTAATGGCTACGCCGGGTGCATCGAAAGGCCCGATATACGTCACAAATCTTTTGGGCAGCGCATAATCGGGGAAGTAATATTTTACATGCTGAAGACCGGTCTTCAAAGCTTTCTCAAGCCAATCCACGCGACGATATTTCTCTTCGATGGAGTCCCTGACCGGCAGATAGCTCACCAGGAACTGCCTGGCCACGATCGGCGCCGCCCGGTTCGTATCGTTCAGGGGACCCGCTCCCAGGATATTGGCCAGGAAGTCGTTGATAAACCAGGGGTATTCATTTCCGAGACGGATAAGACCCGGCAGGACTTGATTCGAATCCAGGGAGAAGAACGCCGTATCGAACCTTTCGATATGAACCTCCACCGGTATCCCGGAGACATCCGGGGAATTCCTGGAATGCCCGCAGCCCAGCAGACCCGCAAGCACGATCAACAGACAGAAGTAAGCGGGAAGAGAAGGCGCCGGGCGATGGAGACGTTTCATAAAAGGCTAATTATTAATAGTTCCTGGGTGATTTAACGACAATAAATAAGAAATAGTATAAGGTCCTATCTTCGCAGTATGAAGATCGCTTTAGCCCAACAAAATTATCATATCGGGAATTTCGGAGAGAACCTTCGTAAGATCCTGGATGCGATCCGCCAGGCTAAAGAAGCCGGCGCCGACCTCGTCGTATTTTCAGAATTGTCGGTCTGCGGATACCCCCCCCGTGATTTTCTCGAGTTCGAAGATTTTATCAGGGAGACCGATGCGGCGATCGACCGGATCAGGCAGGAAGCGGATACCATAGGTGTGATCGTCGGGGCGCCGGCACGCAACCTGCGACCCGAAGGCAAAGACCTTCACAATGCCGCGTGGCTGCTTTATGAGAAGGAGATCAGGGGCGTTGCACACAAGACCTGTCTGCCAACCTATGACGTGTTCGACGAATACCGTTACTTTGAACCGGGCTTTGACTGGAAAGTCATCCCCTTCAAAGGTATAAATATTGCCCTGACCATCTGTGAAGACATCTGGAACCTCGGGGATAACCCCTTGTATCGTGTTTGTCCGATGGACCAGCTGATCGGTCAGCAGCCGGATTGCATGATCAATATCTCCGCCTCCCCCTTTGACTACGAGCAACAGGAATTACGCAAGGAAGTGGTTCGGCGCAATGTGCTGAAATATGGATTGCCGATGTTCTATTGCAATACGGTCGGCTCTCAGACCGAGATCGTGTTCGACGGCGGCAGTCTCGTCTACAGCGCGGAAGGAGAACCTCTCCTCGAAATGCGATATTTTGAAGAAGACTTCGCCTGCATCGACCTGCCGGGACCGGTGGCTCCCCTCTACATGGAGTTGTTGCCCGGCCTCTCCGTTGCGCTCGACGAAGGGAAAGAAACCCACCCGGGCGCCCACACAAGCCACCAGGCGCACAAGAACAGCCACCTGGAAAAGAACCATCCTGGAAAGAACCACCTCGAAAACGTCCACCCGGAAAGCGCCCGCTCCGAAAACAGCGTACGCGAACCCCAGCCGGAATTCGACCAGGAGATGAAGAAGATCGGCGTCCCGGCTCCCGGAGAAATATTGACAGATCTCGTCTCCGATCTCCATATCAGCAGGATCCGGAAAGCCCTGGTGCTTGGTATCCGCGATTATTTCCGGAAGATGGGTTTTTCAAAGGCCATCCTGGGAAGCAGCGGCGGTATCGACAGCGCGGTTACGCTGGCGCTGGCCTGCGAAGCATTGGGCAAAGAACAGGTCAGGGCTGTGCTGATGCCTTCTCCCTATTCCAGCACCCACTCCGTCAGCGATGCGGAACAACTTTCGGTCAACCTGGGCAACCCCTACGATATTGTCCCCATCCGGGATGTCTATGAATCCTTTCTCGAAACCCTGCGGCCGATCTTTAAAGACCGCCCCTTCGACCTGGCGGAAGAGAATATCCAAAGCCGCTCCCGTGGCAACCTGCTCATGGGCATTGCCAATAAATTCGGGTATATCCTGCTGAATACCTCCAACAAGAGCGAGTTGTCGACCGGGTATGGTACGCTGTACGGCGATATGGCCGGCGGACTGAGTGTCCTCGGCGATGTCTACAAGACGCAGGTCTTTGCCCTGGCGAAATATCTAAACCTTGAAAAAGAGACGATCCCGCTCTCCATCATCACCAAGGCGCCTTCCGCGGAGCTGAGACCGGACCAGAAGGATAGCGACAGCCTGCCCGAATACGATATCCTGGACCAGGTGCTCTACCAATATATAGAGAAGCGGCAGGGACCACGGGAGATCATCGCCAGGGGTGTTGACGAGACGCTGGTGAAAAGAGTCTTGAAAATGGTCAACGCCAATGAATACAAACGCAACCAGTTCTGCCCCATTATCCGGGTAAGCCGCAAGGCATTTGGAGTAGGCAGGAGGGTCCCCATCGTCGGAAAATATCTGTCCTGAGACCAATTCCCCGGCGGCTTCCGGTCTCAAAAGCCGGATTCATGATTGACATTTCCGCGGGTGATCAACGTTCAGCTGGTAATCCACCTACCGCGAGTGACCCACGTCCCGCGAGTGATCCGCATTTCTGTAATGGGATCAATGTTTCAAAGAGAGGAGATATCTGAAGGAGATGCCAAAGACAGTAGAGTCCTTATAAACGACGAGCGTCGAATCGGTAAGCTTGAAGATATTGACCCCGTTGACCAGGATAGGGTTGAAATTCGATTGCAGCATCGTCTGAGCGGTATTGAAGCTCCAGGTGAAAGCGGCCGTTTGAGGATCGTTGACATTGCATTTTGTAGCCCCTTCGTTCATGAGACCGGTACTATCCGCATTGAACTGGTAGGTATTGTCCTTCTCACAGGCGGGAATCGTCGTATCGCCTATATCTACGATGCCATCCATGTTATTGTCGATGCCGGAGGTATCATATTTCCAGGCACTCCTGGTGATCAGGGTCATCCTGGATTCCGAACCGCTATTGTTGCCGTTATTGCTGCTTTTGCTGCAGCCACTGACGACCAGGAAAAAAGCGATGGGAAAGAGCAGGCTGACCAGGAAAAGCTTCTTCATATTCGACTTTATTGGATCTGACCCCATAACTAAAAAGTCCCCGGTTTATTGTCCCGGAACTGTTAAATTCCGATCCCTCCCGGGTACCTGCCGGATTCTTCCCGGATTCTTGATTGTCAGGGTCTTTGCCATCCGGACCTTCGCCATTAGCCGACAGCTAATGTCTGAAAACGATTACATATCTCGTAGTGACCCCGCCCAGATTCTGATCGGCGAAGATCTCCAGTCTTTCCCGGGATAATGTCTTAACGGTGAAATATTGGTCCTGGAAATAAAGCGTGCTGTCATTATTTTGAAAAGCCCACATAAAAGGCAGGGATCCGGGTTCGGCCACACGGCATTTGATCGCCCCCTCGTCTAATGTTCCGCTGCCATCCGGGTTGAAAACGACGGCATCGTCCTTCTCACAACCGGCAATCCGGGGGTCAAGGGCGTCGAAAACACCATCATCGTCGGAATCGAAGCCCGCTTTTTCGTATTTCCAGGGCGACTGGGTGAGAAGCTCGATATCCCGCCCCGAAGAGCCTTTCTTTCCACAACCCACGGTCAGGAGACAGGCGGCCAGCCATAAGGCGATTAATTTACAGGGGATAGCTGTCGTCATGCCAATTAGACAACGCAAATGCCGGAAGGTTTAAGCTTTACCCGGCCTTCCGGTTAAAACCGGATTAAAACTTTTAACTGTATTTTTTATTGGGGCAAGCTAGTTGCAAGGGCAATGAATTCGTATTTTGCGACATAATATCAAATAATATAAAAAGACTATGGTATATACAGCGGAGGATATCCGGCAATTGAATAACCAGATCCAGTACCAGGCCGGTTTTATAGATCGCCTCCGGGACGAGGTGGGAAGGGTCATCGTAGGTCAGCATACCATGCTGGATCGCCTGCTGACCGGGCTGCTGACGAACGGACACGTCTTGCTGGAAGGGGTCCCGGGCCTTGCAAAGACATTGGCTATCAAATCGCTGTCGCAAGCCATCAATGCACGCTTTAGCCGGATCCAGTTCACCCCGGACCTGCTGCCCGCTGACGTCATTGGAACGATGATCTACAACCAGCAGAAACATGAATTCGTGGTTCGCAGGGGACCCATATTTGCCAATTTCATATTGGCCGATGAGATCAACAGGGCGCCGGCCAAAGTGCAGAGCGCTTTGCTGGAAGCCATGCAGGAGCGACAGGTGACCATCGGGGATACCAGCTATAAACTGGACGACCCCTTCCTGGTCCTCGCCACCCAGAACCCGCTCGAACAAGAGGGTACCTATCCCTTGCCGGAAGCACAGCAGGATCGTTTTCTCATGAAAGTGATCGTGGATTATCCCACCAAACAGGAAGAGCAGCTGATCATTCGTCAGAATGTGCAGGGATTGCAGACCCCCAAAGTCGAGCAGGTGGTCACGATACAGGAGATCATCGAAGCCCGGAACCTGACCCGACAGGTATACATGGATGAAAAAGTCGAACATTATATACTCGACATCGTATTTGCCACCAGGAGCCCCGAAAAATACCGTCTCGAAAAGCTGAAACCGCTGATCGTATATGGCGGCTCCCCGAGAGCCAGCATCAACCTGGCGCTGGCGGCTAAGGCAAATGCCTTCCTCAACAAAAGAGGATACGTGATCCCTGAAGACGTGCGCACCGTTTCAAAAGATGTGCTGAGACATCGCATAGGACTGACCTACGAAGCCGAGGCGGAAAATGTAACTGTGGAACAAATCATCGACGAGGTGCTCAAGGCGATACAGGTGCCTTAGTCTAAACCGCAAATATGCTGACAACGGCGGAAATACTGAAAAAAGTCCGGGAGCTGGAAATCAAGAGCAAGAAGCTGACCCGTCACCTCTTTACGGGAGAGTACCACAGCGCCTTCAAGGGGCGTGGCATGAGCTTCCGGGAAGTGCGGGAATACTACGCAGGCGACGATACCCGCTTCATAGACTGGAACGTGTCGGCCAGGTTCAATCACCCTTTCAGCAAATTGTTCGAAGAAGAACGCGAATTGACGGTAATGTTGCTGGTAGACGTGAGCGCGAGCTCCCTGTTCGGAACGGTTCATGCCCGAAAAAAAGACCTGATCACGGAGATCTGCGCAGTACTGGCTTTTTCCGCTATCAACAACAATGACAAAGTGGGCATCATCCTCTTCAGCGACAAGATCGAGCGTTATATCCCTCCCAAGAAAGGAAGAACGCAGGTGCTTTACATCGTCCGCGAATTGCTGATGACCGAACCGAAGCGAAAGGGGACTGACCTGAACGAAGCCGTCCGTTTCTTTAACCGGTCGACACGGCAGAAAAGTATCTCTTTCCTGCTTAGCGATTTTGCGGACAGCAAATTCGAAGATGCCCTGAAAGTCGCGGGGAAAAAACATGATCTGACGGGAATAAAAGTCTATGATAAAATGGACATGCAATTGCCGGATATCGGGTTGGTCGAAGTGGAAGACGCGGAGACGGGGAAGACACAGTGGGTAGATACGGGCGATTACATGGTACGCAATCACTACCAGCGACATTTCTTTTTGGAGACCGAATATTGCAAGAATATTTTCCTCAAAGCAGGTTGCGATCTTCTGCACGTGCGCACCGACGAAGACTACGTAAAAATATTGCAGAAATTTTTCATCGGGCGGCGCAGACCGGTATAGTACATGAGAAAGCAACAATGACATTGAGAAAGTACCAAAGACATATAGCAGGGATTATACCAGCAATCTTTTTTTTGCTCGTTCAGACGACCGGGGCGCAGGCTCAGAACGCGGTTTCCGTGCGTGCCGGCATCGATCGCCAACGGATTCTTGTCGGACAGCCGGTGCAACTGACACTGGAAGCCACGATACCCGCGGGAACGCCCTTCACCTGGTATCCTCTCGATAGCATCCCGCATTTCGAACTCGTGGACCGCGGCGCCGTGGATTCGGTGACGACACCCGAGGGCATGGTATACAGGCAGAAGGTACACCTCACGAGTTTCGATTCAGGCCGTTTGTTCATCCCTGCTTTGCCCCTTGTCATTGGCAATACCCAATACCTGACCGACTCCCTGCCCGTAGACGTCAGTTTTTCAAAGTTCGACCCCAACCAGGACTATCATGATATAAAGGATATCATGGACGTAGAGAACCCGTATGCCAAATGGATACCCTGGATCGTGGCCGTCACTACCTTGCTGTCTGTGGGCCTGGTCGTCTGGCTGGTTCGCAGGAAGAAGGCGCGGAGACAGCAACCCGTAGCCCCTCCCGTTATATTGTCCCCGTATGAGGAAGCCTTAAAAATGCTGGAAGAACTCCGGCAGCAGCGTCTGCCCGAAAGTGGTCAGGTGAAGGCTTACTATACGGGTCTGAACGATATTCTCCGGAAATTCATCCAGCGGAGGTTGAATATAACTACCCTCGAGAAGACCAACGAAGAATTGATCGCCCGGTTAATGGGGCTGTCCCTTTCAGGTGAACAGTTTGCCCGGCTATCCGAAGCCCTTCGCATCAGCGATGCCGTGAAATTTGCCAAATACCTGCCCGATGAACAGGATAATCAGCGAAATTTCGCCATTATTCATTCCTCCGTGGAATTATTAAACGAGGTGGGAGGAGAATAGATAGGAGTAGAATATAGATAGGAGTGGAATAAAGAAACATGATAACGATAAAAAACGATAACCGATAAGTGCTATACGACTGGCTACAACATATCAGCTTTGCCCACCCCGCCTTTTTCGGGTTGTTCCTCGGGATCCCCTTCCTGGTCTACTGGCAATTGAAAAAGGCGGACCGGTCCCAGGGGACCCTGGTCGTTTCGACGGTCAGCCCTTTCGGGAAGGTCAGGTCCTGGAAAAACAGCTTTCGTCACACGACCTGGGTCCTGAGGATCCTGATGCTGTCCTGCCTGATCGTAGCGCTTGCGCGCCCGCAGACAAGATATGACGAACAACTGGTAAGCGGCGAGGGCATCGATATCGTCTTATGCCTGGATATAAGCGGCAGCATGCTGGCCCAGGATTTTACGCCGAACCGGATGGAGGCAGCCAAAAACGTAGCCGGCGAATTCATTGACAATCGGCCCACCGACCGTATCGGGCTCGTGATCTTCTCCGGGGAGAGCTTTACGATGTGCCCGCTCACCACGGATCGTTCCGTCCTTAAAGCACAACTGGCGTCCGTACAGAGTGGCCTGCTCGATGACGGAACGGCGATCGGGTCGGGCCTGGCCACCGGGGTCGACCGTCTGCGCTCTTCTCCATCCAAAAGCAAGGTCATCATCCTGCTGACCGATGGCGAAAACAATGGAGGCCTGATCGACCCGAATACGGCCAAAGAGATCGCAAAATCGCTCGGAGTAAGGGTATATACCATCGGCATGGGAACGGAAGGTTATGCGCCCGTGCCGGTTCGCACGGCCGGCGGCGTCATCATGGAACGCGAGAAGGTGAACATCGACGAGAAACTGCTCACACAGATCGCCACCGAAACCGGCGGAAAATACTATCGCGCCCGTGACAACGAAGGCCTCAAAAATATCTATACCGAGATCGATAAACTGGAAAAATCCCGTGTCGAAGTCACGGCCCTGAAGAGATACAACGAACACTTCTTCCCCTTCGCCCTCGCCGCCGCCGCCCTGCTGTTGCTGGAGATGGCCCTGCGGTTCACCTTGTTCCGGAAATTCCCGTAGAGGAGCGCCAGGCCCCGTATTTTACAAAACACGTACCTTCGGCCCATGCGAGGGAAAGTATATAAATCCACGGGAAGCTGGTATGTAGTGAGAACTGCGGAAGGAGAGGTCTGGAACGCCCGGCTGAAAGGCGTTTTTAAACTCGACGGCATCACCTCCACCAACCCGGTGTCGGTTGGCGACGTGGTCTCGATGGAGCCCGAGAATCCGGACGAGAAGACCGCGATTATAACGGAGATAGCAGACCGACAAAACTATATCAACAGACAGTCTCCTTCCCATAAGATGCAGCATCACATCGTGGCCGCCAATATCGACCAGGTGCTGCTGATCTGTACGCTTAAAGAACCAAAAACCTCCCAGGGGTTCATCGACCGCTTCCTCGTCACCTCGGAAGCCTATCATATCCCCGCCATCCTCGTCTTTAACAAGGCGGACCTCTACCGGCAAAAGGAGCTGGATAAGTTTGCACAGTGGAAGACGATGTACGAATCCCTGGGCTACCATGTGATCCTGATGAGTATAAAAGAGCTCACGGGCGTGGAAGAAGCCCGGGCAACCCTGGCGGGCAGGATCACCCTCCTAAGCGGTCATTCCGGCGTCGGAAAATCTTCATTTATCAATACGGTATTCCCGGCCTTGCATCTGAAGACCCACCAGGTGAGCGGCTGGAGCGGCAAAGGCATCCATACGACCACTTTTGCGGAGATGTTCGATCTTCCGCCTCTGCCGGCTCCGCCCATCGGCACAGCGGCTCAACCCACCGGGACGATCAGTCCATCCACTGGCGCAATCAGTCCATCCGCTGACGGGAAAGAGCAAAATCCGGCTCCCGCGGGCCAGATCATAGACACCCCCGGCATGCGGGAATTCGGCATCGTGGATATTTCCAGGCAGGAGCTATCCGGCTATTTTCCGGAGATGAGAGCGTTGGCGGGGCTGTGCCAGTTCAACAACTGCCTGCACGCGGAAGAACCCGGCTGTGTCGTAAAAGAGGCGGTGCAGCAGGAGCGGATCGCCATGGACAGGTATATCAGCTACAGGAGCATCCTGGACTCGATAGAAGAGAATGTTTTTTGATTCTTTTAACAGAGGTACTCCCGCATTTGCCCTCCCGCGGACTGCCTCGGCGAAAGTTGGCATGAGATTCGTCTAAGGTATCCAAAAGAAGATATCGTGCAAATGGAATTACAAAACAAGAGAAGATGGAAGGACCGGCTGATCCGCGCAGGCCTTATAAGCGGGATCGTGTTTTTTGGCTTTATTTTCCCCGATTCACTTTCCGATCATGAGAAAATGATTCATTTCGCGGCACATGTAGGCATGAGCTTTTGTGTCGCCTCCTTTCTGTATGTGCTTTGCAATATAAGATTCCGGATTCCCAAAAAGCGCTCGCACATCATATTGATAGCTGTCACCCTCGTTATTGGCGCGATCTACAAATATGTCGAAATATCAGGGGAAGGCATCCTCCACCTCTATTCTCTCCCCGATTTATTGACGGTTACCGGCTGCTATACGTCGATGTCACAGAACATCACGGGCATCCTGGCAGCTATCCTGCTGATAGAATATGCGGCGGCCTATATGAAGAACATGGGGTCCGGGCGCAGCGCACCGGCCTGACCTCAGGACATATACCGTTTTGCCGTGTTGATCATGAGCTTGTTCTCCAGGAACCTCGCGACTTCGACAACCGCATCGTTGTCTTTTCTGGGCGCCTCCCGGAATTTACGCGGATAGATGGAAATACCCGTATAGATATTGTAATGCAGGGTGAGGGTGTGATTCTTGTAAAGGAAGTCCCACATCAGGGAATCGAAATCATCCGTCTTTTGCATGAATTTGATATCCAGGTCATCGGAGAGGATGTTGGCAACTTCATAAAATCTTTTAAGGCCGCAATCGTCATCTATGACTGCTTCTGTGCATCCGAAATCGGTGCGGAGGGTGAGGCTCATAGTGGTAGGGATTTAGTTTATAGTAGGGTTCGTATTCGCGTTCTGTCAACAAGACAACTCAACACTTGCCTTATAGTCACTTATGCACTTATGCCTTAAATTTCGCCGCTTTCGGTACCTTTTCGCCACTCAATATCCTTTCTGCGCCCACGTTCTTGCCGTCGCTGGGACATCCATACTTAGGACCGAATATATTATGATAGAGATTACAAGAGATGGTTCCGCTGGAGATCATCGCTAATAACAGGAGAGAGCATATAGATTTACCTGCTTTCATGGGATAGTAATTAAACGATCTAAACCTACAAATATTATACAGTATTTGCAAGTGTAACACCGGTATTTATTATCCGGCTTGCATTTCGAAGACATCGGCCCGGAAGACCAAAATGCATCCGACCCCCTGGTGTCTTAGATGCAATAGGTTAGAAATTAAGAGATTACCCTTAGACCTTACTCCCCCGTCGTCAGGCTGTTGCAGTCCTTGAACCAGCCGGCATAGCGGGTGTAATTATTGGCGATCCGGTCGATCTGCCCGCTGATCAGGTCCGTCGGGATATCCTTTACCTTTTGGGCCGGCACACCCGCATAGATCGATCCGGCCTGTACCTTGGTGCCCTCCAGTACGACGGCTCCCGCCGCGATAATGGAGTTGCTGCCGATCTCGGCGTTGTCCATGACGATGGCGCCCATGCCGATTAACACGTTGTCCTGTACGTTGCAGCCATGTACGATGGCGTTGTGCCCGATAGACACGTTGTTACCGATCACGGTCTTCGTTTTCTGATAGGTGCAATGGATGATCGCCCCGTCCTGTATGTTCACCTTGTTGCCGATACGGATACTGTTCACATCTCCGCGGATGACGGCATTGAACCAGATGCTGCAATCGTTGCCCAGGACTACATCCCCGACTACGGTTGCATTAGGAGCTACAAAACACCGTTCCCCGAACACGGGGGATACGCCTTCGACAGGAAGTATGATAGCCATAGCATTTTTTAGTTATATGCAAATATCATTATTAATTTCTTTACGACATGAATTCTTTACAGACCTTTGCTCCTCCGGATCATCTGGTTCGAAGAATTTCTATGTCACACGATTCAACGACAAACCCCGATACGAAACTTTTATTTTTCAGACATCTTGCACAGACTTCCGCCGCCCCGCTAGGCCTGGAGATCATTCGTGCGGAGGCATCCACTCTTTATGACCGGGAAGGCAGGGAATACCTCGACCTGATCGGCGGCATCAGCGTATGCAATACCGGACACCGTCATCCAAAAGTGGTGGAAGCCATAAAAAGCCAGGTGGACCAATACCTCCATGTCCTGGTCTATGGCGAGTTCATCCAGTCTCCTCAGGTAAAATACGCCAGCCTGCTCGCCGCCCATCTACCTCCATCCCTCAACTCCGTTTATTTCACGAACTCGGGAGCAGAAGCCGTGGAAGGCGCCATGAAACTGGCAAAAAAGGCAAAAAACCGTACCGGCATCGTCGCTTTCAAACAATCCTATCACGGATCCACCCAGGGAGCCCTGAGCATCATGGGGGATGAATATTGGAGGAATGCTTTCCGGCCGCTGCTGCCGGATGTATCACACCTGTCGTATAACGAGGCCGGTTCGCTGGAACAGATTACCCCGCGGACGGCCTGTGTGATCGCTGAGACCGTACAAGCCGAAAGAGGGGTTTTTGCACCGGATATAGAATGGATGCAGGCTCTTCGCAAAAGATGCGATGAGATGGGAGCCTTGCTGGTCTTAGACGAGATACAGACGGGTTTTGGAAGAACAGGGACCTTGTGGGGCTTTGAAGCATTCGGGATCGTTCCGGATATCTTATTACTAGGCAAGGCACTCGGCGGAGGCATGCCGTTAGGGGCTTTTATCGCGGATCGCTACCTGATGGGGGAACTGACGGACAAGCCGGTACTTGGGCACATCACTACATTCGGCGGTCACCCCGTCTCCTGTGCGGCCGGCCTCGCCTCCATGGAAGTGCTGCTGGAGGAAAGATTGATGGCGGGAGTACGGGAAAAAGAAGAATTGTTTCGCCGTCTGCTGATCCACCCCGCCATCAGGGCAGTCCGATCGGCCGGCCTGCTGATGGCAGTCGAGTTCGACAGTTATGAGACGAATAAAAGGGTCATCGATGCCTGCATCGCGGCCGGTTTGCTGACGGATTGGTTTCTCTTCGCCGCCCATTGCATGCGCATCGCTCCTCCATTGATCATTACATGCGCACAAATCGAAAGAGCCTGTGCGATCATATTGAAGGCAATCGATACGCCATAAGAGCGGTTCACGCACTATAGCCTTTCGCCGGATCCTGTATTGATAAAGAAGCCTCTGCCTTCAAACAAGCCCCGCGTACCTTCCCGGCGAAGGCAGATAGCCCCGGCCTAAAACAATCTCGTAAATGCAGGCGTCAGATCATATACCAGCGCCGCCAAAAGTGCACCGATAATGGGCCCGGCGATGGGTATCCAGGCATATCCCCAATCGCTGTCTCTTTTTTGGGGGATCGGCAGCAGAAAATGCATGATGCGCGGGCCAAGATCCCTGGCCGGATTGATAGCATAACCGGTAGGCCCTCCCAGGCAAAGGCCGACGCCCAGCACCAATAAGCCGACAGGTAACGCATCGAGAGCGCCCAGGCTATTGGCCGGCTTGGATATATAGAGTACGCCCATGATCAATACAAAAGTCGCAATGGCTTCCGTCAGGAGGTTGTTCAACGGACTGCGGATAGCCGGTGCCGTGCAAAACACCGCCAGCTTTGCATCTTTGTCCACGGTATGGGCAAAGTGCTGCCGGTAAGCCACCCAGACGAGAAAGGCGCCCGCCATGGCGCCCAATAGCTGTCCGGCCAGGTAGGCGGGTACCAGGCCCCAGCTGATCTTCCCCAGCGAAGCGAAGGCGATAGTGACAGCTGGGTTCAGATGGGCTCCGCTGCTGGCTGCGGAAGCATAGACGCCGACAAAGACTGCCATGGCCCAACCGATGGCTATCACGATCAGGCCGCTGTTCTGCCCCTTGGTCCTGTTTAATACGACATTCGCTACGACACCATCGCCTAAAACCATCAGGAGGGCTGTTCCGATAAATTCACCGGGAAAGGGACTCATACTGTTTTTTTTATTCTTGCCTGTTTAAAATTCCTTCTGTCCTGGCAGATAGTTTATCGCGATCGCCGAAAACTCTTCTACCTGCCGTTTTTCCCAGGACGCATCCTTGTTGAGACTTTTTGCAAGCAGGGCCGCCACGCCCGGAGCCGCCTCCAGCGCGGCCCTGGCATCCAGGAACAGGGCCCTTGTCCTCCTGCTGAGCGCATCTTCGACCGTCACGCACATCTCATGGTGGGCGGCCCAGACAATCTCCGCACCCAGATAAGACAGATGGGGATGAATGGGTTTTCCGAGCGAAGGGTCTTTTTCGATCAGCAGCCGCAGGGAGGGGATATCAGAACCATAATAATAGAGAGGTGCCTGGAAATCGTCCGTTTCTATCGAACCATGTATGGCCAGGCCGGCGGTGACGCACTCCCTCTCTTCCAGGGAAGCCCTGCTGATCGCAGTATTGACGGCGTCTTCCGCCATGTGACGATAGGTAGTCCATTTGCCCCCGGTTATCGTGATCAGGCCCGATTCAGAGACCGTGATCAGGTGGTCCCTGGATAGCTCGGCCGTCTTCTTCCCCGAGGCCTTGACCAGGGGGCGCAGCCCCGCGAATACGCTTTTGATATGCTCCCGCCGTGGTTCTTTCGCCAGGTAACGGCCGACCTGCTGCAGGATGAAATCGATTTCTTCATCCTGCGCCACCGGTTCGATGGCAGGTCGATGGATCGGGGTGTCGGTCGTTCCGACAACGATCTTTCCGTGCCAGGGTACGGCAAACAATACCCGCCCGTCATCGGTATGAGGGACCATGATAGCGGCTTCCCCGGGCAGGAATTCCTTGTCCAGGACGATATGTACTCCCTGGCTGGGGGCAATGATCTCTTCCGCCTCCGGATTGTCCATTTGAAGGACCGTGTCCGTAAACACCCCCGTGGCATTGATGATCGCCCTGGCGTCGACGGCATATTCTTTTTGCGTGATGCTGTCTGTTATACGAAGACCGCTAAGGGAATGGTTCCTCTTGATGAACCCCGTAACCTTGCAATAATTGATCAACACCCCTCCCTTTTCCACGGCTGTCTGCGCCAGGTTGATTGCCAGCCGGGAATCGTCGAACTGCCCGTCATGGTAAAGGACCCCGCCCCGCAACCCTTCCGCATCCAGGGTAGGAGCGAGTTCGAGGGTCTCTTCCCGGGAGAGCCGGCGCGAAGGGCCGAGACCCAGACTTCCGGACATCCAGTCATAGACTTTCAGACCGACTCCGTAGAAAGGCCCTTCCCACCATTTATAGTTTGGAACGACAAAGGATTGGTTCTTCACCAGGTGAGCGGCATTTTTCCGGAGGAGCCCCCTCTCATGCAAGGCCTCGGTAACCAGTTTTATATTCCCCTGCTGGAGGTAGCGTACGCCCCCATGAACCAGTTTGGTCGAACGGGAAGAAGTGCCCTTGGCAAAATCGTATTGCTCCAGCAGGAGCGTCCTGAAGCCCCGGGAAGCCGCATCGACGGCTATGCCCAGACCCGTGGCTCCCCCTCCGATGATACAAAGATCCCAGGTCCCGGTAAAGCTTTCCAGCGCCTTTATCATATCCGGTCGATTCATGTCAATATTTTTTTACGTACAACTATCTTATCATGGGCTTCCAGCCCTGCTTACTCATTTTCCGTCATCGCGCCCTCACTACTCACTACTGACCACTCACTCTCTTCCCCCCACTCTCTTCCCCCCCACTCACTACTCACCACTCACGATCTCACTCCCCGCCCAAACAATGGCCGCTTTCACGGCTCTCTGCCATCCCCGCAACAGTTCAGAAGCCTTATTTGCTTTCATGGCCGGGGTGAATGTCCGGTCGACCTGCCATTGTTTCTGCAACTCCTCTACATTATTCCAGTAGCCGATGGCGAGACCGGCCAGGTAGGCGGCGCCCAGGGCAGTCGTCTCATAAACAGTGGGCCGGATGACAGGTACCTGGAGGATATCGGACTGGAACTGCATCAGCAGATCGTTTGCGGTCGCGCCGCCGTCTACCCGCAGCTCTTTGATCCCGATCCCCGAGTCGGCTTCCATCGCTTTTAAAACATCATATGTCTGGTAGGCGATGCTTTCGAGCGCAGCCCGGGCGATATGCGCGTGAGTCGTGCCCCTCGTTATCCCAAACAAGCTCCCCCTCGCGTATTGGTTCCAGTGAGGGGCGCCCAGACCGGCGAATGCGGGTATAAAGAAGACACCGTCCGTATCCGCTACCTGGACTGCCAGTTTTTCGACTTCCGGCGAAGAGCGGATCATATGTAGTCCGTCTCTCAGCCATTGGACGACCGCGCCGGCTATAAAGATGCTCCCTTCGAGGGCATATTCCACCCGCCCATTCAGCTTCCAGGCCACCGTCGTCAAGAGATTATTGCGGGATACCACCGCCTGATCGCCCGTGTTCATAAGCATAAAGCAGCCGGTCCCATAAGTGTTTTTAACCATTCCGGGCTGTGTGCACAACTGGCCGAAAAGAGCGGCCTGCTGGTCACCGGCAATGCCCGCTATCGGAATCCCGGCTCCCGGTGTGATATGCTCGCTGCTGTTCCCGTAGACCTCGCCGGAAGATCTCACGGCAGGGAGCAGGGAGGGGGGGATCCCGAACAATGCCAGCAACGCAGCGTCCCACTCACAGGTATGGATATTGAGCAACATCGTCCTGGAAGCGTTGGTGACATCTGTCACATGCAGGTTGCCGGCAGTCAGTTTCCATACCAGCCAGCTGTCGACGGTGCCAAAGGCCAATTCACCCTTTTCGGCCCTGGCCCTGACGCCGGGTACTTCGTCGAGTATCCATTTCAGCTTGGTGGCGGAAAAATAAGCGTCGATCACCAGCCCCGTTTTCTCCTGGATCATCGGAGACAGTCCCCGCGCCTTTAACTGGTCGCAAAAGGCCGCCGTGCGACGGTCCTGCCAAACGATGGCGGGATAGACGGGCCGGCCGGTATCTCTTTCCCAGACGAGCGCAGTCTCGCGTTGGTTAGTGATGCCGATAGCGGCGATCTGCCGGCTGTCGATATTTTTTTTGGCCATTACTTCTGCGAGCACCCCATATTGCGAAGACCAGATCTCTTCCGGGTCATGTTCCACCCAGCCGGGTTGCGGATAAGACTGCCTGAATTCTTTTTGAGCCAGGTTGACGGGCTCCCCGGCATGGTTGAACAGGATGGCCCTGGAGCTGGTGGTACCCTGGTCGAGGGCGAGGATGTACTGATCTGGCATGCAAGCTTCTTTTGGTAAATTAACATACAAAATTTTGGAAATCACAAAATTCCTTACTTACTTTGTGCTTCAAAGTGCTTTTTATGGATAGCCCCAACACCTCCTTGGAAACATTACAGGATATCAAACGGATGATGGAAAGATCTTCCCGTTTTATCTCCCTGAGCGGGTTAAGCGGGGTCAGTGCGGGGGTCTGCGCCCTGGTGGGAGCTTATGTGGCGCATACCTGGATCGTGGATTACTTTCGCCGGCCTTATGAGCAGGGTGACGGGGGCGAACGATATGGGTATGCGAACGACGCACCGAAGTTTGTGATATTGGCGGGAGCTGTGCTGCTGGCTGCACTGGTTTCCTCTTTTTATTTTACCTGGCGGAAAGCTCACAAGGACAATCTGCCCTTCTGGGGCCCGACCAGCAAGAAACTGATCGTCAACCTGGCGATCCCGCTTGCCACCGGAGGTTTTTTTGTCGCGGGTCTTCTCTATCACGCGATCTGGGGATTTGTCGCTCCCGCCTGTCTTATATTTTATGGCCTGGCGTTAGTAAACGCCAGCAAGTACACGCTGAGCGATATCCGGTGGTTGGGCATTTTCGAAATTATCCTGGGGCTCTTAAATATTTATAACCAGCAATACAGTTTGTATTTTTGGGCGTTTGGTTTTGGTATATTGCATATAATCTATGGACTTGTGATGTGGTGGAAATACGATAAGGGGGTGAAAGCATGAGCAATCCGATCGGAAATCTGAACAAAGTTTTTGACAGCCGGATCCGGATGGGAGTAATGAGCATCCTGTTGATGAACGAAGAGATGAATTTTAACGATCTGAAACAGTTATTGGAATTGACGGACGGCAACCTGGCCTCTCACCTGACGAATTTGGAAGAGAATGCCTATATAAAAGTTCATAAAGGCTTTATAGGTCGCAAGACCAACACCACCTATTCGATCACCAAGACAGGGGAAAAAGCCTTTAAGGACCACCTCCAGGCACTTGAGAACATGATTAAAGGGGTAAAATAATAAAATAAGTGATGCTATTTTGACTTTTATAGTTGTTATAATTACCTGATAAGCCAAAGTGCTCTATTGGTATGAAAATTGTATTAAATTTTTGATAAGATTGTTATGAAAGCGACTGCCTCTCCCACATCTACTCCCATGCCGGCCTTAAGACCTCTTTTAAGCGGTGTGATCGGAATGGCGCTTTTGCTGCCGGCCACTTATTTTTTATGCACCCTGCTGGCGAGGATACTTTTTGGGGCGAGGACTTTGTACATAGCCATCGCACCTTCTTTCTTGCAGTCTCCATTCGGAATCCTCTCTTTTCACCTGGCACAGGCGATCATCTATGGTCCCCTGATCGCAGTTCTCCTCAATTTATTCGCAACGGTAAAAGTCAGACTGGAGCATGAGGGTGGAAGATGGGGCGTCCGGGTTCATCTACTCAAGGGGCATTGGCTGAATATGGCCATCGTCTTTCAGAGCGGCTTATTGTTCCTGATCCTGGTAGCTTATACGCTTATCCAGCATTGGAGATACTAATCGCCCCGTTATGGATCGCCAAAAATTCTCGGTCAGGAAAAGGATCAAAAGTTTTCAATACGCATTCTCCGGTATCGGACAATTCCTACAAAGTGAGCACAATGGTCGTATTCATCTCGTAGCTACCATCCTTGTCATTGCCATCGCCCTGCTGTTAAAAGTATCCTTTGTGGAAGCCACCGTGCTCACGATCACAGTCGGTTTTGTCTGGATGGCCGAAATGTTCAATACCTGTGTGGAAAAAACCATGGACCTCATTTCTTCTGAACAACGCAAGGAGATAAAGTTCATAAAGGATGTGGCGGCCGGCGCCGTTTTGGTTGCAGCTATTTCCGCCCTCCTCATCGGTTTGTTCATTTTTATCCCAAAAATTGTATGAATACTGTTACAGACCCGGCCCCCATCGTTAAGCCCATCCCAGCCCCCTCCCCCTACCTGAGCCGCTTCTTCCTCTTGCGTACCGAGACCGACAGGCTCATGCTCCTGACGTTTCTCTTCAGCTGCGGGATGGTAATCGCCAGGATCGTGTACACGGGCCATGCGACTTTTCTTTTTCTCATCTGGAATCTTTTCCTCGCGTATATCCCTTACCTGATCACTGAATGTCTGGCCGTAAGGCCTAAATGGGTAAACAACAGGATAAGTTTCTTCTTTCTCTTTGCCGTATGGCTGCTCTGCATACCCAATTCCTTTTACATCATCACCGATCTCTTTCACCTGGGCGATTACTATAATGACTTTCGTGCGCCTCAGTGGTTCGATCTGGCGATGATCCTTTCCTTTGTCTGGAATGGCTTGTTACTCGGCGTTCTTTCCGTGCGTCAGATGGAGAGGCTGATGGGCCGGTACTTATCGGGCAAACACGAACTCATTTTCCTCTATCCCATTATGTGGCTGAGCGCCTTTGGCGTATATATCGGGCGTTACCTCCGTTTTAATAGCTGGGACCTCATCACCGATCCTTTCCAGCTCCTGCTGGACATCGTGAATATCGTGCTCCATCCGCTCAGTTTTCATTATGCCTGGGAGATGATCTTCTGCTTCTCGATCCTCATGACGCTGATGTACCTTGCCCTGAAACGGATCGGCAAATCGTTTGCATAAGATCCATGCAACATGCCACTAAAAACAAAGCTGATCTGCGATGTGCCTCGGTTGAACATTAACGGATCTCAGACCCCGGATGTCCTAACAGCACTCTTCTATAAACGTCTTCTACCTTTTCCTTTAAAATGGTTATCAACGCTGGTTCCATAAAATAAAAATCGTCCGGAATATACAGGCATACGATTATCTTTTTGTGATAATAGTCCGGGAATTTTTGTCGTATAAAATTTCTATGTTTTTTTTCCATGACTATTATTGCGTCCGCCCATTCCAGGTGATCTGCCTCGAGGACTGTATTTGCCGACTGATCGGTTCCTGCTGAATCCACCTCAAATCGCAAATCCGATTCAAATATTCTATGGGCTGTGGCGCTTCTCATTCTGTTGACTGTACAAACGAATAATATATTGATTTTACCGCCCCGCATAAAATAGGCTTTTAAGAGCTATCAGCCAGACCCGCTCCTGGTTGACCGGTATCTTTCTATTTGTACAATTTCATTACATTCGTAAAATAACGCAAAATAAAATGAATACCTCTGATTGTCAAATCAGACGCCTGCATCCGGACGACATATCGTCTGCCCAACAGCTATTTTGCGTCCTCCGGGAAGTCTTTGGCAACAACCAGTCACAGGCGAGTGAAGCACATATAGAAAAACTTTTTGCGAAATCCGGCCTTCATAGCTATGGCTGCTTTCTCCAACCACGAAATCATCGGAGGTCTGACTGCCTATGAATTACCCATATATGATGCTGATACGGCCGAATTGTATATTTATGACATCGCCGTCTCCTGTGACATCGCATCCGGCGCAAGCTTCAACGAACGATAAAGACGTTGTAAAATATATCAGATCGCTAAAATGCCTTATAGCCGTTCGGATCCCTTTCATGCATTGACTACTCCTGCGCCGAGGCGATATGGCTATTCCGGCGGGACTTCAACAAAGCAGAATCAAAAATCCACCCCCATCGACACCTGCAGCACCGGCGGATTACTAAAGAAGCTGTTCATCTGCCAGCCCGCATCGAACCGCAGGAAATATCCGAGCAGCGTGCTCCTGGCGCCGAATCCATAGCTTCCCGCAAACGGTCCGATACCGCCGGCCTTAATCTGAACCGTCAGGTATTGGCTGTTGGGATCCGTATAGTTGACTTCGGGGCGGGAGAGCTTATTGTATTTGCCATTCCAGGCGGTTCCGAGGTCGAAGAACTGCACGATCTGGAAATTACGCAGGAAGGCGTTGTTGATAGGCTTGTTGAACAGGGTAGAGAACAGAGGTAGCCGGATTTCACTGTTGATCACGACGGCGTTGTTGCCATTGGCGATATTCTGTTTGAAGCCACGCATCGTCGTCTCCAGGGTTTGAAAGGCATAGCTCTGATCCTGCGCAGGCTGCGGGAGCGAATAAGCCGAGGGGAACAGCCATCCGTCAGTGCCGCCGAGGTAATAGATCGTCTTCTTGCTGCCCCAGGAGAAATCACCAGCCGCTCTCACCGCCCAGATCAGGTTCCGGTAGATCGGCAGGTAGTGCCGCCCGTCGAACCCGAAATTATACGTGAAACCGCCGGCCATGCTGTCCACACGGTTCAACTGAGGATTCGCATCCATATAGATCTTATAGCGGAGACCATTCCAGATATTGGTGGCCTTCATGATGGTATTGTCATGCACATATTCGATATGCAGCAGACCGTAGGTCGTCCGGTTTGCATCCGGCATCCGCAGGATCGCGGTGTCGATATTGTCCAGTCCGATCGGTCTGATGACATCCTTGTCGGTACGAATGCCGAGCGAGAAACGCAGGCTCCTGACCTTATCGAGGGGATATTTGATGACGCCCTGGTAGAGGTTTGTGAATTGCTTGGCGTTATACTCATTGCCCGTCAGGCTCTCCAGGAGCGTACCCACTTCCGTCTCGCGGTAGTAGATCAGTGAAAAGTCCGTCCTAAGCTTCAGATAATCTACCCGGCCGTAATATTCACTGCTGCCATCGAAAAAGGAAGAGCTGCCGGGCATAAAGATATTGGTTCCGGTGGAAGTCACCGGGCTCGAGCTGCTGCCACCGCCGAAGAAAGGTAACCGGACAGCTCCCGTAAAACGGATATCTTCCATCAGGTCGACCACCGAGGCTTTCAGCATCCCGCTAAAGGCATCGGCCCCGCTCAGGTTGATGGGCAGAGAACCGGTATAAGGCTGGTAGCGGTTCGCAAATACGTCATTGTTAAAGCCGGCTGCGAAATCATCCACCGAGAATTTTAGTTTATAGTCGAACAATTTAGCCTTCCGGAGAATGGGATCCTCCCGGCTGGCCACCGGCTGCTGAACAGACGGCCTCCTTGCGCTTGTACCCGTGTCTTTCTTTTCCTTGTCGAATTCGCTCTCGAAGAAATCGAGTTTTTTGGCGGTGTCGATATGCGGTTTGAGAGATTTAAGCTCCCCCGCGTTCGTAATTTGTGATTCGATGACGGTCTTCTTCCGGTAATCCGTCATGCGGGCATTCAGGTTCCGTTTATTCAGCGCGGCTTCGTCGACCTTTAGCTTATAGAGGAATTTCAGGTCGCCTTCCCGCCGTACTTCGCTGACCAGCCCCTTCTCGCCGCCGACCTTCGTTTCCGTCAGACCACTCTGGTAATTGGTGATGGGAAATACATATGCGGAGTCGTTCGTGATGGAGAAGGCGAATACGGTATCGGGTTCGGTTTTGCCCTGGGCCTTCAGGGTGGAATCCAGGTCTTTGGGATCGGGATTGTGCAGGATCTCATCGCCTACCTTATAGACCGTATCGATCCCGGCCCGGCGCGTGGTGAAGAATCCCGCGTACCGGTTGTTGATCCCGTTCTCATCGCTGACAAAGGTGAAATGGAAGTTATTGTATTGCGTAGGGAAACGGGCATTGCCATATTTCAGGTGCGTCAACTGGGTGATCTGTTTAAAGTCGCTCTGGTTCCAGTTGTCCACCATGAAGATGTTATAGTGGTTATTGGATGGCAGGACGGTGTCCCCCGTGGGAGCGGTTCCCGAAGGCCTGTTCGAGGAATAGATGATACCCGTCTTCCCGGGGAAGGCTACAAAGGAAGGATCCAGGTCGTCATAGACGTCGTTGGTGATTTGTTTTTCCTCTCCCTTATCCAGTTTGTATGTGAAAATATCGGACTGCCCGTTCTTTACGGCGCTAAACAACAGTGTGTTGTCGTCGAGCATATACTTCATGTCCTGGACCTGGTCGAACTGCGAAAGGTCTGTCACGATCGTCTTATACCGCCTCACCACATCGTATACGAAAAGCTTGATCTTTCCCTGCTTCCAATAAACGACGGTCAGCCGGGTGCCCTTTGGATCCCAGGCGATCATGGGATAGTGCGGGTCGATCTGTTCGGCTTCATTACGGACGCCGCTTTTATACAATATTTTGGTATTGACGAAATTCTCGTGCAGGATCACCGAATAGACCCCATGTTTGAATTCGACCACGGCATAAGTCTGGCTCTTCGGCGTGGGGTTGGGGCTGAACTGGAAGAAATCCGTATGGTCGTTTGTCTGCTCTACGACAGAGACGAGACCCTTCGGGAAGTTGCGGCGCCCGCGTATGTCTTTTTCGTATTTTTCTTCCTCTTCCGACATGAAGTCTTTGAGGACTTCCTTGAATTTCTTTTTGCAGATCCGCTGGGAGGCATTATTGAGATTACGGTAGACCCGGGAGAGATATAAGAAATAAGTTACATTTTCCTTTTTGTACTTGTTAGCCAGGTAATACCAGAAGGCATGACCGGCCAGGTTGGGTTTTTCAAAGGCAAACTGATAAAAATTCGTATAACGGCCAGATAAAATAGCAGATTTCAACTGATCATCCAAAGTAGTGCTCCAATTTTCCGCGACGTATTCCACATAGCCGTCCGTGAGCCATTGAGGAAGGTCCAGCAAGGCCTGGTTCGTCGCAAATTCGCCGAGATCGTCTCCAAACAGGATATTCTGGAGCAGGATATTGGCGATCCCCTGCCGGATTTGCAGGCGCAGGTTGTTATGATCGCTGGTATAATACACGATCATCTTGTTATTGACCAGCTTGGTGATGCCTCCCGTGGTCTGCCAGTCCGAGCTAAGCCCGATATTGGACTGCTCCATATCGTTGAAAGAGTTGTATATGATGACGTTAGCCCTGCGCTGGAGACCATATTCCATGAACTGTTCGATGCCGGTAAGCTCTTTTTCAGCCAGCTGGGCCACAAACTTGCCGAGTGGCTGGCCTCCTTCACTAAAATAACTGTTGAAATTCTGGGTTTGATAATACTTCCACTTGAACTTTTTAAATTGCAACCGGTTCTTACCAAATTCTACGGTGTTTACCTGGGCTAAGCTATGCCCTGAGAAGAAGACGAATCCTATGAGAAACAAAAAAAAACCCTTTGAAAGACACTTATTCAGATAAACTTGCATACCAGTTCTTTGAGTTTTTAAAGTTATGATAATCCATATAATCGGTAAAATAGATTTTAACCAAAAATGCAGCGGATATGCTTACCGTAAAATGCTTGACATTCAATCCCATTCAAGAAAACACATACGTGCTATATAATGAAAAGGATGCCTGCTGCCTGGTCGATCCGGGCTGTTATTTCGGGAACGAACGCAGTGAGCTTTCCGGCTTCATCGGCGCGAAGGGATTAAGCCCTAAATATTTGTTAAATACCCATTGCCATCTGGATCATGTATTCGGCAATAAATTCGTGTACGACCAGTGGGACTTACCGCTCCACCTCCACGAAAAAGAATTACCCGTGCTGGAAAATGCGCCCCAGGCGGGTCTGCTTTGGAACATGCCCTTCGAAAATTACCGCGGCCCGCTTATCTTCCTGGCGGAAGGAGACAAGATCACAATAGGTGAAGACGAGCTCACTGTTTTGTTTGTGCCGGGGCATTCTCCCGGCAGCATTTGCTTCTATAGTGAAGCTCAAGGCTTTGTAATTGGCGGAGACACCCTCTTCCGCGGCAGCGTCGGCAGGACGGACCTGCCCGGCGGAGACCACGACACGCTTATGCGCAGGATCCGGGAAGTGTTGCTGGTGTTACCGGATGAAACGACCGTATACCCGGGTCATGGAGAGCCGACGACGATTGGGTATGAGAAACGGCACAATCCTTTCCTGAAGGGCTGATCCGGCACTACTGCTTAGGGCGATAGGGGTCGGGGGGCAAGAAACCTGCCTATATAGGGCATTCTTTGGAATTCCCTTTTTTCCACCCGCAGCAGGAAGAGCGCATACCCACCGGTGAAGAGGGTCGCCAGCCCGAGACTGAAAATCGTATTCTGCCAGATCCCTGTGAGGAAATGATGTATGAAATACAGCAGGAGGGCGATGACCATAAAGGCGACCAGTTTTTTCCATGCGTAGGGTACCCGGTAGACTTTTTGCCCCCAGACATAAGAGATGACCATCATGCTGCCATAACATATGCATGTGGCCCAGGCCGAGGCCATATAGCCGGAATATGGAATAAAGATATAGTTAACGAGGAGGGTAATAGCGGCGCCGATCAGCGTGATATAGGCGCCGGCCAGGGTCTTTTTCGACAATTTGTACCAGATGGTAAGATTGTAATATATTCCCAGGAACATATTGGCGAACAGGAGAATGGGCACCACTTTCAGTCCTTCCCACATTTTCGGGTCCTGGATGAAATGTTTCCAGATATCCAGGTAAAGGGCTACAAAGAGGAACATCAGGCTGATCGTGATCACAAAAAATTTCATCACCCGGGCATAGGTCCGGGGCGCGTCGCTTTCCAGTGACTGTTTAAAAAAGAAGGGTTCTGCGCCCATCCGGAAAGCCTGAACGAAGAGGGTGATCAGCAGGGACAGTTTATAACAGGCACTATAGATGCCTACCTGGTATTCGGCCTGAATATGGGGCAGGGGCAGGCGTCTGGCCAGCATGATACGGTCGAAGGTCTCATTGATCATCCCGCCGAAACCGGCAATGGTCAGGGGCAGGGAATAGATCATGATCTCTCTCCAAAGTTTTGTGTTAAGGGTCCAGTTGTATTGTCTGAGCTGTCCGGCGAGGAGAAAGAACTGGAACAAATTGGCCAGCATGTTGGCAATTAATACATAACCTACCGCAAAGCCCGGGTCATAAAAATGCAGGAGGCTGCTGTTGGGGTGCTCTTTGGCCAGTCTGGGACAGACGGAGAGCAGGAAATAAGTGAACAGGATATTCAGCACGATACCCGCGATGCGGACCATGGCAAATTTCCTGGGTCTTCCTTCGTGCCGCAATTTGGCAAATGGAAGGGCCGACATGGCGTCGAAGGCAATGATAAAGGCAACGAGGGTGATATATTCAGGATGGTTGCCGACACGGATATAATTCGCGATGGGTTGGCGCAGCAGGATGATCCCGGTGGTAATCAGGATCGTGGAAGCCAGCAGGGAGCTGATAAGCGTATTATAGACGTCTTTTGCCAGTTCCTTGCGCTGGATAAAGCGGAAATAGGCGGTCTCAAACCCGAATAAGACCAGGATATTGAGAAAGGGGATCAGGGAATATACGATGTTCATTTCCCCGTATCCCGAACTGCCTTTGAATTTGAGGGTCAGGTAGGGAGTCAATAAATAAAAAAGGAACCGGGCAAAGATCGAACTAACCCCATACCAGATCGTCTGCCCCGCCAATTTTTTTATACTGCTCAAGTCAGTGATTTTTATTCCGTTAAAAAGGCCTTTCTTGCATGTTGTTCCCGCGCCTGTCTTTATTTTCACTTCCGCGTCACATTTACCTCCTAAATAAGGTCTATACGACCGGATAGGTTCTCTACGGCAGGTGTGTATGAACAAAAATACTCCTAGTCTGTTGATATTCACGCGAAATTAAAAAGATAAAATTTTATTGCTATGAGAAGAATTGTACTGGCTTTCGCTTTTATCGTTTTGGCCCGTATCGCCGGACAGGCGCAGCCCCAGGCCTATGATGCCAAGATAGATTATCAGAAAGGACAACAGAGCGTGGCCGCCATAGACCTCCCCTACTCAGAGGATATTACGGAAGCCGCCATAAAAGATTATATGTCGAAAAAAGGGCTGAAGGGCTCCTCGCTCAGGGGTTTCACGGTCTACCGGGGGGCTAAACTGGACGAAAGCGCCGGCGATCCGAAAGACCTGCACTTCAAAATCGAAAAAAAACCGCACGCAAAAGGCACTTCCGTCATCTACCTCTTGGTCGCCAACCCCAACGAAGACCCGGCCACCCGGGCGCCCGGCGACGTTCCGCTCGACCCCGCCAGGACATTTCTGAACAACCTGGTTCCTTCCGTAGAGGCCGCGAACCTGGAAGCCCAGATCAAGACACAGGAAGAAATCGTAAAAAAAGCCCAAAAAAAGAAGAACAACCTTGCCGACGACCAGACGAGCCTGGAAAAAAAGATCCGGAATCTCCAGACAGACCTGGACCAGAATAAAAAAGACCAGGTGACGGCCGCCGCGGCCGTCCAGGCGAATGTGAACGGTGATGCCGAAGCCCTGAAGAAAGCCCAGAAAAAGATGAACAAACTGTTGGATGACCAGGGCAGCATGCAGAAAAAGCTCCGGAACAACCAGTCCGACCTGGACCAGAACAAAAAAGACCAGGACACCCAGCAAACTGAATTGGATAAGCAGCAACAGCTGCTCGATTCCTTGAAAGGCCGCCGCAAATAAACAATAAACGGCTGCAAGGTCACAGACGGCCGAGGTCATAAACGGCTCCCGACGGCTCCGGATAAATCGCCTGTCAAACCGCCCGTCAAAACGGCCGGCAGCAGCTCCCGATCATAGACATCTCCACATAAGAGATCCAAATAAAAGGCGGCTCCCAAACCCGGGACAACCCAAAAAGCAAAAGAGCCCTCCCGCATGCACGGGGAGGGCCTTTTTGTGAGACAACCTTTCCGGAATCCCGGAACAACCTTTCCGGAATCGTTTTTACAGGGTGTGTATCTTTTTATAATCCGGCAAAAAGAAACCTTATAAAAAGGGCTCGTACAAACCGGATGGTTTTAATAAGGCAGAATATACGTATAAGTATTTCCGTTTGGTTTCGTCACTACGAGTTTGAAGTAATAGGTGCCGGTACCCGGGCAGGAACTGGGGTTGCCGTTGGAATCGAGCCCGTACGTGATCGTGGAAGTGATGTTGTCGGACCGTAACACTTCGTTTTGCCCGCTGACCAGGCGATAATCGCAGGACTGGGCGATGACTTTGGGTTGGGTGATCAGCGATTCGAAGGACACGCCGAAACGGTTGGTGCCCCATTCCGCAACATCCGTATTGCCATTGTCGTCGCTATGCGTTCCGGTAGTCGTGATCACGACGCCGTCATTGTAGCTAAAGACCCTTTGCTTCGAAACATTCCAGGAACGCCGGGTGCCATTGGGGAAACCGATAGTCAGGCTGCCGGTAATCGTATGCGTGATGGAGTCCAGGGTAGGCAGATCGACGAGCAGACCCCCGCTGGTATTGGTGATTGTCTTTGTGCCGTTGATCACGATTGTCTTGTTGTCGCGCAGACGGGTGATCGTCAGGTTTTCGATATTGACGGTGACCGCAGCGCCGGCATTGCGCCAGTATACTCCATCGGGGATCGTGATAACGACAACGCCTGTACGCGTACGGTTGCCCCAGCAATTCGTGCCGTTATAGGTGATGGTGATGGTGCGCAGGCCCGCTGAATCACCCCAAACGACGGAAGCGTCGCAGATCAGGCTGGTGCTGAGGATCCGGTCATTGCCGGCTGTGGAATTGGCCGATACCGTACTCATCGTCGAGATCACCGAAGACACCTGGCTGCCGGACCCTGAGACGGATGACTGGCTGTTAAGCGCCGTGTTGGCATCATCGACGATCGCATCGGATTCGTTCGAGACCTGGGCCTGGTCATCCGCCTGTGTCTGCAGATCGGTTGCGCTGTTGCCGGTCGTGTCCTGGTTTACACCGGAACTCTTATTGCAGGAGAAGATCAATACCGTCCCTGCAATAACCAGGACGCCTGCAAGACGATAGAGTGTCGTTTGTTTTATCAGATTAATGATGCTTGGTTTCATATGTACTTTTTTAAATTTCACATAGGAACCGTTATCAAACCGATAGTTTAAAGACGAATAGTGTTTTTTTTAATGTTTTTTTAAGACCCTTGTTAATGAGCCGCTAAAACGCAAGGGGTCATGTAGTTGGAGAAAGTTTAACGGGGTGCTGACTTTATTTTACACGGTAATTTTGCCTGGATACCAATCCGACGTCTATTAACGCTTATTTGATGGAAGGGCTCATTGGATCCAAAGACTCTCATTCGATTCCTCTGATCTTTCTGCGGTCGCTTTTAATCTGTCCCAGTATCTTCTTGCCTTCTATCCTTTTTTCCTTAGCCCCTTTGCTGGGTTTTGTCGCAATCCGCTTCTTCTGTTTCTTTAAAGACTTTTCGATCAGTTCATTCATCTTCCTGACAACCTCTTGTTTGTTCCCGAGTTGTGTGCGGTCCGCCTGGCTCCTGACCTGTAAATAACCCTCCGAATTGATCTTCCCGGCCAACTTTTCCAGCAACGTATTTTTATCGCGGTCGGTCAGCAGGGCGGAACCGGCGACATGGAAATATCCCTCCACCATGGTCTCCACCTTGTTGACGTTCTGACCGCCTTTCCCGCCGCTGCGGGCAGTCCGGAAAATTATTTCTCTGGCAATATCTATCTTCATATATTTTTACGGCTGTAAGGTAAAAAAAATAATCAGCATGCGTGCAGTGATTCAACGGGTAAGCCGGGCAGCCATTACCATTGAAGGCGTCTTGAAATGTTCGATCGGGGAGGGTTTGTTGGTTTTCCTCGGGATAGAAGAGGCCGACACGCCGGAAGACATCGCATGGCTGAGCGCGAAGATCGTCAACCTGCGTATCTTTAATGATGGGGAGGGCGTGATGAATCTTTCCCTGCTGCAGACCGGAGGCGAACTGGTCCTGGTGAGCCAGTTTACTCTTTTCGCTTCGACAAAGAAAGGCAACCGCCCCTCCTATATCCGTGCCGGACGACCGGAGACGGCCCTGGCGCTGTATGAAACGATGATCGGCCGCCTGGAGGCAAACCTCGGAAAAAGGATCTTCACCGGGTCCTTCGGTGCGGACATGAAGATAGAATTGCTAAACGACGGACCCGTGACGATCTGGATGGATACAAAGAACAAAGAGTGACAAGTAAATGCGTCATATTTATAAATGAGATTCAATTCTTTTACACTCCCGAAATGAACAAGGAAATCTCGATAAAGGAGGCGCAGCGTCTCGTAGACACCTGGATAAAGACCACGGGGGTCCGCTATTTCAGCGAACTCACCAATATGGCCATCCTGACGGAGGAAGTCGGCGAAGTGGCCAGGCTCATGAGCCGCCTGTACGGGGACCAGTCCTTTAAAGAATCCGACAAGGGGAAGGAGCTATCCGATGAACTGGCCGATGTGCTTTGGGTGTTGATCTGTATTGCCAACCAGACAAACGTGGACCTCACCGGGGCCCTGCGGAAGAATTTCGAAAAGAAGAATATCCGGGATGCGGAGCGGCATCGCCGGAACGGGAAGTTGAAATAAGAGCGCATCCCAAAAGTATTACCCCTCCGTGAAATCGATCTTACAGAGTGCGGCTGCGGCATTCAGCCTGCCGTTATGAAGATGATCGGTCAGTTGCATCAGCCGCGGAAGATATTGCCCGTAATAGATTCCATAGGCGTCCTTCATATTATCGGCTTCCAGGCGTGAGATTCTTCCATCGAAGGCCGCCGCAACGGTGAAGAGGTTTAGCAGGAAGAAACGTTCTTTTTCACCGGCTTCCGCCAGGGCCTTGAGAAACAGGTTCCAGTCATCATAATGGTGATCCTTGTTCATATGCAGCAGATGCTGGATACGCAGCAGCAATACGATCATATTGGGATGGTAATTGCGCGCGAGCACCACGGCGTTGCCGATAGCGCGGAGGGCGCCGATCTTCAAGTCTTCCTGCATATCATGCAGGACCCCCTCCTCCAGCAGCCTGTCAGCCACATGATGGGAGAGGGCAAAGCCGAATAGCCTCAGCCGCGCTTCTTTCACCACCCGCCGGATGACGACGGCATTCCAGAAACACTCCACCGGCAGGGCGATATAATAGATGGATACACCCCCGATGGACGGCCCGACGGTATGGAGGAGGATCCATTTTGCCACGAAATTGGTGAGCACGATCTTACACTTGTAGAGCAGGCCCAGCAGCACGAGGTTCTTTTTGGATACCCTTTTAAAGGGGTCGATGCCCAGGATATGCAATTCCGGATCGGGTATCTCCAGGGCCGCGCGGGACAGGATATTGGTGATGCTGAAGGGACCGCTTTTCAGGAAGTCATGGTCATGCGACCGCATATTGATCAGTTCGCTGACCTCATGGACGGCCCGCAGGGCAATCAAAAACAACAGGTAGAATTCGATGAGGATGGACAGCACCGTTACCCCACCCACCCAGGCATACTGGAGATATACCGGTTCATGCTGCTTTAACAGGCCGATATACACGGTCGGCCAGACGCAGACAAAGCCTGCCAGGGCCGAAAGGATGGCTCCTTTTGCCGAGATACGACCGACCCGGGCGCCCAGGACGGCATCGGAAAAGTCAAAGACCTGATGGGACAGGTCCTTTTTCCCAAAGAGATCCAGGTAATAGATCCCGAACCGCTCCAGCGGAGAGGGTTTTCGTTCCTTGAATTGAATGCTCATCATCAAATTTATAAGAAATCCGGCTATCCATTATCTTTGCCTCCTTATGGCAAATGACAATAAGAGATTTCAGGCGATCATTTCACATTGTAAGGAATACGGTTTCATCTTTCCGTCAAGCGAGATCTATGACGGCCTCAGCGCCGTTTATGACTATGGACAATGGGGCAGTGAACTGAAGAAGAATATAAAGGACTATTGGTGGAAAAGTATGACCCAGCTCCACGAGAATATCGTCGGCATCGATGCGGCCATTTTTATGCACCCTACCACCTGGAAAGCCAGCGGCCACGTCGACGGATTCAGCGATCCGATGATCGACAACAAGGATAGTAAAAAACGTTACCGGGTGGATCATCTGATCGAGGCCCGCATCGCCGAGCTGGAAAATGCAAACAATATGGGAGAGGCCGCGGAATTACAGGAAAAAATGGATGCCCTCCTCGCGGCAGATGACCTTGTTGGATTGAAGCAACTAATTGAAGACGAAGATATTACCTGTGGAGTTAGCGGAACCTCCAACTGGACGGACGTAAGGCAGTTCAACCTCATGTTCTCCACCCAGCTCGGTAGCGTTACCGGGGAGGCAAACGAGATCTATCTGCGCCCGGAGACGGCCCAGGGGATATTCGTAAATTTCCTCAACGTCCAGAAGACGGGACGCATGAAGATCCCCTTCGGCATCGCCCAGATCGGCAAGGCCTTCCGGAACGAGATCGTCGCCCGTCAGTTCATCTTCCGTATGCGGGAGTTTGAACAGATGGAAATGCAGTTCTTCGTCCGCCCCGGTACCGAGGACCAATGGTACGAACAGTGGAAGAACGAGCGGATGCAGTGGCACCTGAGCCTCGGCATACCCGGTTCGAAATACCGCTTTCATGACCATGTAAAACTTGCCTTCTACGCCAAGGCCGCCTGTGATATCGAATACGATTTCCCCTTCGGGTTCAAAGAGGTGGAAGGCATTCATTCCCGGACCAACCACGATCTCAGCCGCCACCAGGAATACAGCAAAAAGAAGATGCAGTACTTCGACCCTGAGATCAACCAGAACTATATCCCTTACGTTATAGAGACCTCCATCGGCCTCGACCGTACCTTCCTCATGGTCATGAGCGAAGCCTATTGGGAAGAAGACCTCAGCACCGCTGACAAACAGGATAGCCGGGTGGTCCTTAAGCTGCCCCCGAAACTGGCGCCCATAAAGCTGGCGGTGCTGCCCCTGACAAAAAAAGACGGGTTGCCCGAAATAGCCAGGCAGATCATGGATGCGAACAAACCCCATTTTCGTTGTTTTTACGAGGAGAAAGACGCGATCGGCAAACGCTACCGCCGCATGGACGCGCTCGGTACGCCGTTCTGCGTGACCGTCGATCATCAAACAAAGGAAGACAACACGGTGACGATCAGGTACCGGGACAGCATGCAACAGGAGAGGGTGCCTATTCACAGCCTGAAAGGCATTGTGGATAAACAAATTTCCTGATCTTTTTCAAATCTTTACCTTAGCCTATCTTCTTCTGACCTGAACCCGTTCTGAACTTTAATTAAATGCCATGGCATCTTACGAGATTACGTTGACTCCTCTTATTGCGTTGGGGATCGTACTGTTTTTTGGGGGTATTGGGTTTTTCCTGAAAAAACGCCAGATCGCAAAAGACCGAAAGCTATTCAACCAGTACGACAAGGAGATGGTCCTCAACCATGCCGATATCCTGGAGCTTCAGAAGGATTATATAATCCTCGAGATGAAAATGAGGGAGTTGTCGATCCCGGTAATTCCTATCAGCACCCCCGTCAAAGAAGTCACCGTCCAGGAAACCGATAATACGCCGGTGGATACATCGGCTCGCAAAAAACTCCTAAACATCGAAAAACTCAGCAAGGAGAATACCCTGCGCTCCTCGTTTTAAGATACTCCCGGCAGTTCAAAAAGTTCAAAAGCGCCGCTATTCCGCGATGTCTTTCTTCAATCCCATACGCCTGCCTCACCGCTCTCAACCATATAGTTCCTGGTGGATGGATTTCCGCTCGAATCCCAGCATCTGTATCCGTTGTTTGGCCTCGTCGATCATATTCTTCCAGCCGCATAGAAAAAAGGAAGTCGGTCTGGATCCCCGGTTCGCGTCCCGGCAGATCTCTTCATAGACCGCATGCACATAGCCTGTCCGGATGGCGCGATCGTCGGAAGACTCCCGGGAAAAGACGGGTAGATAGTGAAACCGGGGGGACTGCTTTGCCAGTTCTTCCAGCTCCGTCCGGTACAGGCAGTCGCCAAACTTGCGGCACCCGAAGATCAGGTAGATCTCCTCATGGGGGATCTGATGCTCCAGCAGGTTGTGAGCCATCGAACGGAACGGAGCAACGCCCGTACCGGTACAGATCAGGAAAAGGTCTTTTTCTATTTTTTCCGGCAGGACAAAGACACCCTGCGGCCCCCTGACGAGGATCTCGCTGCCAATATTCACCTCGTTAAAAAGATAGTGCGTGCCCGCCCCCCCCTCCAAAAGGACGATCACCAGTTCGAAGACATTGGTGCTATCGGGCCAGGAGGCGATCGAGTAGCTGCGCCAGCGTTTGGCCGGCTTTTCGTGAATGGGGAGATCCAGGGTTACGAACTGACCAGGTTTGAAATCGAACGACTCCAACGATGGGAGCCGGATCCAGAAACGGCGGGTGCTCTCCGTCTCCTGCTCGATCCGTATGATCTTTCCGGTTTGCCAGGGCTGCGCCATGCGGGTAATTTTTTCAAATGACAAAAACAATCAGCAACACAATATATCATTTACCCATCGGATCACCAACTGCATCCGTTAACTTTGCCGGCAATCGGATTCCGTTTGTCCGCCACCCATTTTTTGTCGGCCATCGATTGCAGCGACCGATCTGTTTGAATCAATAGAACTACACGCAACAAGTGAATCATCTGAGCCTTCTGTTTGCAGCCCTGCTGGCGACCTCTCTCCAAAGCCATGACACCAGCCAAATCACCGCGCAACGCCGCCCCCCCGACCAGGCACAGGGTCTCGAAGGAACCGTCTATCTGGTTAGCGGCAACCAGATGCCATCTCCTGACAGAAGACCGGCCACCCGCAGAGGCGTCCGGGCCACCGTCTGTATCTATGAATTGACAAACATCAGCCAGGCGACCCGTCCGGGCCTTATGGCTTATTATTCCGCGATCGCCACCCGCCAGATCGCACAGGTGGAAGCAGACAGCACCGGTCATTTCTCGATAGCTCTTCCGCCAGGGCATTATTCTCTTTTCGTAAAACGGGGCGCCGGATACTATGCGAACGGATCGGATACCCACAATAATATCGCACCGGTGATCGTAACTCCGGGTATCATGACCAAAGTAGAATGCAGGACAGAAGGCGACCGCCCCGCTACCTACTAAACCTGAAATTCCGACGCTGCGATGGATGGCATTGCACTGCACAGGAAGACACGCGGCTGCTGAGCGTTACCGGATATTCGGGCAGGCTCTTACACTTTATAACGTCTTTATCGTTTACTGAAGCTTGCGACGGAATAGCCATATCGTCTCGGTCGGTGCGCTATACCTCGGCCAGTTGATAGTTCGCGAGATTGTGTGTTGCGTTCGCCGTTCAGTTCGCTGTTACGGTTACGGCGGAGGGGTTATAAGGTCTTTATCATTTGCCAAAGCTTGCGCCGGATCCGATGTCGCAGGAGGGGCGCCTTAGCTGTCCCCAACCAATTTACACTCACATGAAGCTACTCTGCCAACGAAACCTGCGCTCACAACAATATCCCCTTGGGACAAGTACAGCGCACCGACGCGACATGGCTAACCTGCGCTCCGTAACCCCTGATCATCCTCCCTCGTCACCGGCATCCTCCCTCGTGACCGGCATCTTACCTCGCAATCAAAATCTTCTTGACATACACCTTGCTCCCCACCAGCACCTTTAGATAGTACACTCCCGCACTCAGGTTCCCCCCGTTGATCAGCTTGCTGAATACACCGGTGAAATCCGGATAGCTCTGGTGATACACTTCCTGCCCGAGCATGTCGATGAGGATCACATCCACAGAGTTGGTGGAGGCGACGCTGAAATCGAGTGTAAAGCTGCCCTGGCTGGGGTTCGGGAAGGCGTGGAGCGAGATATCCCCGCCATCGCTGGATGAATAGGAGATGGAATTCGAAGTCTGCGAGCAGCCGGTGCTGTCTGTGACGACGACTTTGTAGACGCCGTTATAAAGCGCGGTGTCATTCTGGTGGGTGTCGCCGGCCAGCAGGGAATCATTCAGGTACCATTGATAAGCAGCAGAGGACGTGCTGGATAACACATTCCCGTTCAGGCTGATCACCGGCGCCGTCGCCGTCTGGGCCACGACCGCCGTACGGGTCGTGGCCGGGCAGTCCAATGTCTTGATCTTCATGTCGTAAAAGAAATAATAGTACTGTTCGTACATCGTTGGAGATGCCGAAGTGACCGCACTATTGCCGGTGATGGAGAAGATCCCGGGTATCGTCATCGGGTAGGGGTTTGCGGTAATGCCGTTGTTCCGGAAAATGCTGGCACTGTCGGTGGTGATATAGATGATATAGTTGCCTGCCGTCGGAACGGACAGACCCAGGTAATAGATGGCCCCCGTGTCGCTCGCGCTGTTGGTATTGAGCGCCCCATATTGGGGAGAAGGATAAGTCGGGTAGGCATTGATCGTCGTAGACGAGATATCCGTCTCCTGGTAATCACCGGAAGCCGTGTCGAAACTGTTCAACTGGGCTACCGTAAAAGTGATCTTGCCCGGATAGGCGATATATAGCCTGGCGCTTTGAATCGTGACGGGAACATAGCTGGTAAAATTGATAAAATTATAATTAAAGACATTGTATCCCCCGCTCGGGAAAACCTGCTTGGTGAAAGGCCCGACGCTCGTGGAGGCATCATTTAAGCCCAGATAGTAAGTATGGTTGGAGGGGATGGTAACGGTGGAAGTGTCGACACCGGTCGCCACGGGCGTGCCGCCGGTAGCGCCGGTATACCAGAAGGCTTGCCCGCTGCCCGCGTTGGTCGCCTTCAGATAGACTTTATCGGAGCCGCAGAGTTCTGCCACGCCCGTCGGCGCACCCTCGCCCGTGCTGATGACCAGCCCGATGCTGGCCGTATCATCCGACGCCAATTGATCCCCGCTCAGGCTCGTGTAACCGGTAATTGTATAGGTAGTTCCCGCTACGGCCGTAAAGCCTGTCTGCAACGTATAATTTACATAACCGAAGGCGGGAAGGGTGGCCGGGTAAATGGCATTCAGGGTCGCCACGGGGGTCCCCCCACTACTGATGATGACGGTAATGGGTACCTTGCTTTGGGCCACCGATCCGAAATTTTTGAGCTGTACGGTCACCAGCTGCGAATCCCCCGCACAGCCGGATCCTGCCGGATCCACGATCTGGACGATACCTACGTCGTTTGTAGGATCGACAAATGCCGCCCGGAAGTCCTCGGTCTCCCCATTGGAGTAGGTGCCGCAGGCCGCCACGGCGCCGGTATCGGTCGTTTCTTCCGCAACGACCCGCATGAGCCCGAAATTGCCGGTCGCCAGCGTAGCCGGGGTGACGATCGTATCGGTATAGTCAGTTACGCCGCCGGGCAGAACCCCGCTGACGGCTGCCTGCTCGCCGGGCCCGAAGACCCCGTCGCTGTTATAATCGATGAAGATCTTCACCACCCGGCTGTTGGTTGTCCCGTCGCAGCTGCTGAGCCGGATCCTGACCGGCAGTTTTTGATTGGGCTGTATCGAATCGGTCACATTGGCATAGCTGGTATAGGTCGTACAGGCGCCGGCCGGGAGGTTCGCGTTGTTCATATTGCCCACGACCACACTATCGATACGGGTACCCCCGTTGTTGAGGGCAGCGGACGCGCAGTACGCCGAGCCTCCGACCCCGCTCACGATCAGCGAATAAGCCTGAGACCCCCTCGCCAGGGTGCCTTTATGGGTCACTTTGAGGGTATAGGCCTGGCCGGGTATGGCATTTTTTATAACGATCTTCTCTACGTTGTTCAGCGTGTCATCGCCGGTAGTCGCGGCACTCCCGGGGTTTGTCCGGTCGAGGGTATAAGGTTTCCAGGTGTTTGCCTCCTGCGTGATGCGCAGATCGAGATCGTTCACCAGCATCTTGGTGGGATTGTTCAGCAGGTTGGTGGTGACGGGGGTTCCGGCCGGATCCGTCCAGCTGATGGTCGCTATCAGGTCGCCTTTTCCCGAAGCCACAACGGGAAGCGTAAATATGCTGTCGGCGGTGGTATTGGTCAGGAGGTTCTCATAGATGAGCTGGTCGCTGTTCCTGGACGTGATGACGGCGGCGGCTTTTTGCATATTGATCAGCCCCCATCCATAGATATAGTCGGGACCGTCCGCGATCCCGGCTTCATCAGCGGTGTGGATGATGATCCCCTTGAGCGTTGCGGATCGCATCAGGGAGTCGTTGTGCAACTGCGTGTAATATTGTTGCAACAGGAACAGGGAGCCCGAGGCGGCGGGAGTGGCCATCGAAGTCCCGCTGTAAGTATCATAGGCGCTGTCGGAGGTGCCGATACAGGACAATACGTTTACCCCGTCCGTTACCACATCCGGCTTGATACGACCGTCATCGGTAGGTCCCCAGCTGCTGAAATCCGCGATGCTGACATCGTTTACGCTGGAATAACCGCCGGGGATGGGGTTTACGGCCCCGAGAGTCAGGATGTTTTTTGAGCAGCCATTGGTGGAGATGATATCATACCCGTCGTTGCTGCTGATCCCCGCGGGTCTGGCGCCGGCATCGGACATAATATTGTTTTGGTTATAACGCCAGTAGTCGGTTCCTACAGCGGGCCCGTTCTCCGTGCGGTTGTTACCGGCCGCTTTTACGATCAGGTAGTTGGGTGCATTATAGGCGATGGAATCCCAGGCCTGCGCATCAGACGAATAATAGCCGAATTTGTAATCGGCCGTATCCCCGTAGTTACCCCAGAATTCCCAGCGGTTTGGGCTTACATCGGTATTGTAGTTCCATCCGGCGGTATAGCCATAGGAGTGATTCGAAATCACCAGGTCGGAAGCGGCGCCCATCATCTCCGAATTATCATTGTTATAGTCGTAGGCATGAAGCTGGAGGGCGCCATAGGACATGCCCTTGGCCAGCGGGTTGACGCCGCTGGCGATCATCGTACCGGCCACATGGGTGGAGTGATCGCTGATCGAAGTGGCGCCATCCTCCTGCACAACCCTGCCCGTCAGCTCATGGTGGGTCGGCCGCGGTTTGGCCTCATCCCAGATAGCGATTTTCCCTTTCAGAAATGCAGAAGACCCATTCAGGTTCAGCCCGGTGCTCCCCCCGGGCCAAAGCAGGTTGGTGTGTATGGTTGCGGCGGAAATGATATTGTCGTCGACGGAAAGATAGAGCGGATTGCCTTTACCATCTATCCCATGCAGTGTGGCGACCCGACCATGCCGGTTTTTGATCGTCAGGGGCCAGCCTTTCTGAGCGGCGAGGGACAAAAGCAGTTTCTGAGTCGTTTTTTCATTTTGGGCAGTCAGGCGGCTGGCTTGTTCGAGGATCGATCGGTTGGTTGTGGTCTGGGCCACGGCAGTTATCGAGAGGTTCAGTAAGAGCAGCAGTGTAATGGGTACAATCCAGTTCTTTTGCATAGTCATAATTTATATAACGCCGGCCCGGTTAATTTCTTGCGGCAGACCCGATCATCGGGCAGATTGCCCCGGTCAATACGACAAAACCGGCCGGCTATCACTTCGTTCCTGATAATTCTGAAGAAAAGTACGTCTTTTAAGAAAAGCCAGTTGCTTTACCCCGAGAAATCTCTTCCGGGTATCTTTCTGCAAATCGCAGTATCTTTGCTACCTCGATGAATAGTGAGGTCTTATCAGGTTTGTTTTCGAACTCACCCCGTCTTTTTCAACTGGCGGACAGGCTCACCCTGTCCCAACCCCAGAAAATTTATTGCAGAGGTCTGCAGGGTGGCGCTTCTTCTTTCCTGATCGGCGCTGTTTTTCAGCACACGATCACCAGTCAGCTGAACCACCTGGTTGTCTGCGAGGATGCGGAAATGGCAGCCTACCTTCATAACTCGGTCGAAAACCTCACGGGAGGACTGGATATCTTCTATTTTCCGTCTTCATTTAAGAATAAAAAGAACTACAGGCTGCTGAACAGCAGCCACGTCATGCTTCGGACCGAAGCGTTGACAAAATGGAGTGCGGGGGGCAACAAGAAGATCCTCTTTACCTATCCCGAAGCGCTCTTCGAAAAGGTAGTTCTCCCCGAGACCCTTTCGGGCAATATAATATATATAAAAGCGGGCGATACCCTCGATGTGAACGGGACCATGCAGAAATTCGTGGATTATGGGTTTGAGCGGACCGACTTCGTCTATGAACCCGGGCAGTTCGCCTTGCGGGGAGGCATCCTGGATATTTACTCTTTTGGCAACGAGAAACCCTATCGGGTGGAGTTGTTCGGAAATGACGTCGATTCTATCCGGATCTTCGACCCGGAAACACAGCTTAGCGAGCGCAGGCTGCTGCAGGTAAGCATCATCCCCAATGTTGACAACCGCTTTGACAGCGGCAGGAAAGTCTCCCTGCTCGACTTTATCCCGGAAAATACCGTGATCTGGATGCACGACTGGGACTTTACAAATCAACGGCTGCAAAACCTGGAAGAAGAACTGGATCTCTATCTGGAGGGAGCCGGCCCCCTGGTACCCATCCCCTCCGACGCGGCATCTGCCCTGTCCGGAAAGCCTTCCTCAAAAACAGGCTCCCGGGACAACGGCGATGACGACGAACGCCTGGAAAAGTCGGTGGTCAGCCGGGATGAATTTACAACGGCCGCGTCCCTTGAAGCATCCCTGAAAAATCGTCACCTTATCGAATTCGGCCCCCGCCTGACGATCGACACCCTTACCCCCCTTAAACCATCTGGCCCTGGTCCCACGTCTTCACCCGTATCAGACTCACTCACTACTCACCACTCACTACTCACCACTGACTTCTCACTGCTCACTATCGAGTTCCACACCCGGGCGCAGCCCGCCTTCAACCGGCAGTTCGACCTGCTGATCAGGGACCTGAAAGAGAAGGCAGCCAAAAAATACGAAATCTACATATTCGCCGAGAACCCCCGCCAGCTGGAACGGCTGTATACCATCTTCGAAGACCTGAAAGCGGAGATCCAATTCACACCCGTGCCCATTTCGATTCACGAGGGTTTTATCGACGAAGATCGGAAGTGGGTTTGTTATACGGATCATCAGCTATTCCAGCGCTATCATAAATACCGGGTGAAACAGGCCTACAATAAGAATAAGGCCATCACACTCCGTACGCTCCGGGAGCTGCAGCCGGGAGACTATGTCACCCATATCGATCACGGCGTGGGCGTCTACAGCGGTTTGCAAAAGATCGAGGCGAACGGGCGAATCCAGGAAGCGGTGCGTATCATCTACAAGGATAGCGATATCCTGTATGTCAATATCAACTCCCTTCATAAGATATCCAAACATACCGGCAAGGAAGGTACGGTTCCCCGGGTCAACAAACTCGGCAGCGATGCCTGGCAGAAACTGAAGGAGAAGACAAAGACAAAGGTGAAGGAGGTCGCCTTTGACCTCATAAAATTGTACGCGGAACGAAAGGCACGCCAGGGATTCGCCCACACCCCCGATAATTATATGCAGACAGAGCTGGAAGCCTCTTTCATCTATGAGGATACTCCGGACCAGAGCCGCGCGACAGCCGACGTAAAGAAAGACATGGAATCGGCTTCTCCTATGGACCGGCTGGTCTGCGGCGACGTAGGCTTCGGAAAGACGGAAGTGGCCATCCGCTCGGCATTTAAGACCTGCCTGGATGGTAAACAGGCTGCCGTCCTCGTGCCCACTACGATCCTGGCCTTCCAGCACTACAAAACGTTTAAGGACCGGCTAAAGGATTTTCCCGTGACCGTAGACTATGTGAATCGCTTTAAATCCACGAAAGAGAAAAAAGATACCCTCAAAAGACTGGAAGAAGGCAAGATCGATATCATCATCGGCACCCATGCCATTCTCGGCAAGGACGTGAAGTTCAAAGACCTCGGCCTGCTTGTCATCGACGAAGAGCAGAAGTTTGGCGTGGGGCACAAGGAAAAGATCAAGACCCTCCGGACAAATGTCGACTGCCTGACCCTGACGGCCACCCCGATTCCCCGAACCCTTCAATTCAGCCTGATGGGCGCCAGGGATCTGAGTATCATCAATACGCCCCCACCTAACCGCCAGCCCATACAAACCGAACTTCATGGCTATAACGAGGACTTTATCCGCGATGCCATCTACTTCGAGACAGAAAGGGGCGGACAGGTATTCTTTATATACAACCGTGTCCAGGGACTATCTGAAATGACGGCCACCATCCGCGGACTTTGTCCGGACCTGAGCATCGGCCTGGCGCACGGACAGATGGAAGGCCACGAGCTCGAGGAACGCATCCTGGATTTTATCGAAAAGAAATACGATGTCCTGGTCTGCACAAATATCGTGGAGAGTGGCGTGGACATCCCCAATGTGAACACGATCATCGTCAACAACGCCCATCATTTCGGGCTGAGCGACCTGCATCAGCTGAGAGGACGCGCGGGCCGGAGCAACAAAAAAGCATTTTGTTACCTGTTGGCGCCATCTTTGGCAACGCTTCCCCCCGATTCCCGCAAGCGGCTCCAGACCCTGGAACAGCACAGCGACCTCGGCAGCGGCTTCCAGATCGCCATGCGCGACCTCGACATACGCGGAGCCGGTAATATGCTCGGAGGCGAGCAAAGCGGGTTTATGGCGGAAATCGGCTTCGATATGTACCAGAAGATCCTCGAAGAAGCCATCCGCGAGTTGAAAAGGAGCGAGTTCAAGGAACTCTTTAAAGAAGAGATCGCGAAGCAGGAAGATTACGTGCAGGATTGTACGATTGACACCGACCTTGAGATCCTGATCCCGGATGATTATGTCGACAGTATCACCGAAAGGCTGAATTTATACACCCGTCTGGACAATTGCGAAACGGAAGAACAACTGCTGGAATTCCACGCGGAGCTGACCGACCGTTTTGGCCCGGTGCCTTCCCGGGTGGAAGACCTCTTCGACACCGTCCGTATTCGTAAACTGGCCGTGGCACTGGGTTTCGAAAAGATCATACTGAAGGACGAGACCGTGAGATGCTATTTCATCAATCGTCCCGATTCCCCTTATTTCGAGTCGGATACCTTCCGCGATATCCTGGAATTTATCCAGAAACAGACCAATAAGGCCAAGCTGAAACAGGCAGGCAAGCTCTTCCTCCTCGTAATCGATGATGTCCGCTCCATGAACGACCTGCTCGGGTTCCTCCAGCGGATGGACAAATTCGTGAAATAGTCAGTGGTGAGTGGTCGGTAGTCAGTAGCGAGTAGCGAGTAGTGAGTGGGATGAAGACGTTGCAATAGTCGGCAGCGGGTTGGATAAAGACGTTGAGAAATCAATAGTCAGTAGTCAATCGAGAGTGGGAAGAAGACGCTGCAATAGTCAGTGGAATAAGGACGAAAAAACGAATAATCAGTAGTCAGTAGGGGGTGCGGGGGGATGAAGATCTTCAAAAACGGATAGTCGGCAACCACCCAAACCTATAAAACGTCTGTCCAAAACTCACTACTCACTACTGACTACTCACTAGTTACGCTCCCGGCCGCCATCACGCCGCCGGCCATTATAACGCCTTCTCCATAATATAATGCGGGATCGTCACCTCTTCAAACTCTCCTCCGCTGACTGTATATCCGAGTTTCGTATAGAAACCCAGCGCCGTCTTGCGGGCATGCATGATCATCTTTTTATAGCCTCGGTCGCGGGCGAGGTTTTCAGAAAAGATCATCAGCGCCCTTCCAACGCCTTTGCCCTGCAGGCTATTGGCAACGGCCATCTGGCGCAGGCGGATGACATCGTTGTCCACGCGGGTAAGCAGGCAACAGCCAAGCAGCTTCTCGTCTTCAAAAGCGCCCATCAGCATGTCCTCTTTCTCTCTTTCCAATTCCCCGGGTTCCAACTTTAAGCCCAATGGTTTGCGCAGCAGTTCGTTTCGCAAATTCACCATTTGCAGATATTCATTCGTTCCGTGATCGATCATCCTGAGGGCCATACCGTAGAATTTTGAGACGCTGGTCGTCGAAGTTATTTTAAATTTGCAAAATTTCGGGGTACAATCGTCTTCAAAAAATGAAAATCGGTTAAAAACAGGCCCGGATCCGGCAAACTCATCAAAAACAAGGACTAAACTATCCACATTGAAAATTAAAAATGGCTTGTTTGTTGTGTTTAGTTCAAAAATTATATTTTTGCAGCCGTATAACTAAACTTTACAACAATGTCAGACATCAGTACAAGGGTAAAAAAGATCATAGTCGATAAATTAGGCGTCGAAGAAGCAGAAGTTACCAATGAGGCTTCTTTTACGAATGATCTGGGTGCCGACTCGCTTGACACCGTCGAGCTGATCATGGAATTTGAAAAGGAATTTAATATTTCTATTCCGGATGAGCAGGCCGAGACCATTACTACCGTCGGTCAGGCTATTGCATACCTGGAAGAGCATGCTAAGTAATTGAATAGCTGTTCTCTGCAATAAATTCGCGTCGATCCGCCTTTTTTAAGCAACCCTGCTTGGAAGGCGGATTTATCCTTAAACAATTTTCCGGGCCAGCCTTATGCAATTGAAAAGAGTTGTCGTAACAGGAATCGGTGCCTTAACACCCATTGGTAATAATTTAGGTGATTTTTGGAACGGACTCCTGAACGGCGTTTCCGGCGCGGATTTTATAACCCTGTTCGATGCCACAAAATTCAAGACCCGCTTTGCCTGTGAACTGAAGAATTTCGACCCCCTTCAACACCTGGATCGCAAGGAAGCCCGGAAAATCGACCGGTTTACCCAGATTGCGCTAGTTGCCAGCGACGAAGCCGTCGCGGATGCCGGGATTAGCAGGGAAACGATCGATGTGGACAGGGCAGGCGTGGTATTCGCCAGTGGTATCGGCGGTCTGATCTCTTTCCAGGAAGAAGTGATGAATTTTGCCCAGGGTGATGGCACTCCCCGTTTCAACCCTTTCTTTATTCCCAAGATGATCCTGGATATTGCGGCGGGTCATATCTCCATGCGACATGGACTGCGGGGGCCCAATTTTGCAGTGGTGAGCGCCTGCGCGTCTTCCACCAATGCGATCATGGAAGCCTTCAACCTGATCCGTCTCGGAATGGCCGATATCATCCTCACCGGGGGCTCGGAAGCTGTCGTAAGCGAAGCCGGTGTAGGCGGCTTCAACGCGATGAAGGCCCTGAGCGAACGCAATGAGGATCCCAAAACGGCCAGCCGTCCCTATGATAAAGACCGGGATGGCTTCGTGATGGGCGAAGGAGCGGGGGCGCTGATCCTGGAGGAGTTGGAACATGCCAGGGCCAGGGGTGCCAGGATTTATTGCGAGATCGCGGGTTGCGGTGCGACGGCAGATGCCCATCATATCACGGCTCCCCACCCGGAAGGACTGGGCGCAAAGAATGTTATGATAGCCGCCTTGCGCGACGCCGGTATGCAGCCCGCGGATATCGACTATATCAACACCCACGGGACATCCACCCCCCTGGGAGATCTTGCGGAAGTCAAGGCGATCATCGATGTCTTCGGCGAACACGCATTCAGGGTGAATATCAGCTCCACCAAGTCCATGACCGGGCATTGCCTGGGAGCGGCCGGTGTGGTCGAGGCGATAGCCTGCGTAATGAGCGTGGTCAACGACAAAATTCCGCCTACTATCAACCATTTCACCGACGATCCGGAACTGGACCCCCGCCTGAACTTTACCTTTCAACATCCCCAGCAGAGATCCGTCCAGGCTGCACTGAGCAATACTTTTGGCTTCGGCGGCCATAATGCCTGTGTCATCGTGAAGAAATACGAAGCATAGTTAGTCTAAAGCATAGTTGGTCCAAGAGTAAATAACCCGGGAAACGGCAAGTATAAATAAGCCGGGAACCGGAATAATTAGCCTGGAAAGAAGGAAGTGCGTGTAATTTTTTTTAAATAGGTCAAAAAATTGTAGCTTGTCGGTGTGGGAATCCTGGAACGTATCATAAAGAGCGATACATCGGTCAATTCGTTCAAAAAACAAGTGCGTAACGTGCTGGGGTTTTCCCCGGGCAAGTCTGTCTTATACAAGACAGCGCTCACGCATCGCTCCGTAAAAGACGGAGCCGATGAGAACAACGAAAGGCTCGAATATCTCGGCGATGCCATCCTGAGCGCCATCATCGCCGATTTCCTGTTTAAGAAATACCCCTACAAGGATGAAGGCTTTCTCACCGAGATGAGAAGCAAGATGGTGAACCGCAATCAGTTGAACGATATCGCCATTAAGATGGGGCTCAAAAAGATCAGCTATTTTAATAAGTTCGACAGCTCCCTGAAAATGAGCCAGATCTTCGGAAATACCCTGGAAGCCATCGTCGGCGCCATCTATCTCGACAAGGGTTTTGACAAGACCCGGACCTGGGTGATGGAGCGGATCATCCAACCCTATTTATTCATGGACGACCTGGAAAACCTCGAGATCAATCATAAGAATAAGCTCTACGGCTGGGCGAACAAAAAAGGCAAGAACCTCGAATTCGAGACCCTGGATGAGAAGATAGAAAGCGGCCGCCGCCTCTTCACCGTCGGCGCCGTCGTCGACGGGGAGCTGATCGCCCAGGGAAAAGCCTATAACAAAAAGGACGCCAGCCAGATCGCCGCCCAACTCGCCCTCGACAAACTGGGGCTTGGGAAGGTTGAGGCAGAAGAGGAATAGCCCCCGTTAACAAGTTATCCACATTTTATTTCGAAAACTTTCTTTTTTGCCGATTTTTTTTCTACTTTTACTTCCCAATCCATCCTCACTCCTCTGAATTTCTCAAATGTTGATCCATCGATCCCCTTTTAAGCTGACAATTGTTTAATTGATTTTTCTCCTGTTGCAGGATACGCAATCATAGTCAATACCCCTGTTGACACATGCTGCGTCTCGCCTCCTTATCCGTCAATCCTTCGAAAGCTCCCCGGTCCATTGACTATGGTTTAACCGTAAACCACATTCAATTCATTACAAATCGTTGATTATGAACAAGCTTTACTCTGTCATCCTCAAATCATCTCTTTTCATCCTTTTAATCGGCTTTGCCGGCGCCCTGAGGGCACAAATAACCCAATCGAACCTCAATCTCACGATAAATTCCACCAGGAATTGGTCGTCGAACTTCGCACCTGGCAATGTTGTTACCACCTGCAATGCCTGTAATGTCACTGTCGCGAGTGGCGCGACCCTGACCTTCGATGTCAGCGTGAATTTCGGTTCCAATAACCCTAGTTCAGGGGGTGGTTCAACAATTGACGTTACCGGCAGCAGCAAGCTGATAATTGGTTCTGCCACCGGAACGACCAGTGTGCTGGTTTCTTTGACGAACTCCCAGATCATCGTCGGTGACCCGAGCCTTTCGACGACAAATATTGCGTCCGGTAACGCAAGCCTCTTTGTTGGTTCCGGGGCTACGCTGGCTCTCAATGACAATATTTCGACCGTGAGGCTGGCTAACCAGAATAATACCATTTCTGCCGGGGCTGGCGGAAATAGTTTTACTTCGAATGCCGGTGCAGGACAGATTTTATATACACCAGGCTCTTTATCATTCTTTTCGGGCAACGCCAATTACAATACTACCAACGGGAACATAGGTGGTGTTTACTCCACGCCTCCACCAAAAGTTACGGGCCCGGCAGTATCTCAGGTGGCTACAAAAGCAGGTATAACGCTTGTTTCCTTTGGAAGTGCCCCTATCATTCTCCCGATCACCCTGGTCGATTTCGCGGCCAGCCTGAACAGCAATGGGGGTGTGAACCTGACATGGGCAACCGAGCAGGAAGAGAACTCCAGCTACTTTGCCGTTCAGCGCAGCGTCAATGGCGGTGCCTGGACGACTATCGGAAAAGTGGCCGCCCGGGGCAACTCATCCCTGCAGACCAACTATTCCTTTACCGATGCCAGCCCGGTAAGCGGAACGGATTCTTATAGACTATTGGAGACCGACCTGGACGGCGCTATCACCTATAGCACAGTAAAGGTGGTTCGCACGACCAGCCAGTCCACCGGGTTTAGCATATTCCCCAACCCCGTCAGCGACCAGCTGAACGTGTCGCTGAGTTCATCTGTCAACGATGCGACGATCCGCCTGGTCGATCTGAACGGAAGGGTCCTGGTGGAACAGAAGGTCGCAAACGCCGGCGGCACCATTGTCACCCTCCCCGTCCAGAGCTTTGTCAGAGGGACCTATGTTCTCGTGGTCCGGACGGCGGAAGGTTCCCAGTTCACCGGCAAAGTTCTCATCACGCACTAAGCAGTAAGCAGGCGGGAATTCAGATCTTAGAGCCATAAGAATTGTTTAAGCGTCTATATCTATTTAAGGGCTGTCTCCGGAGGAGACAGCCCTTTTTTATTGTATTTAGTAAAAACATCCCCGCCACATAAAATAAAAAGTCCTGATTCGTAGTTATGTATCCGAAATCCGATCATCCAATTTGTTCCTATGAGGCCGTTCAAAATCCTAGCCCTGGTGGAAGGCTTATGCCTGTACTGTATAGCATGTATGACAGCGTTCATACCCGCCTCGGCAAATGCCCAATGCACGACCGCAACCTCAATGAGTATCAGCCATGATACTATCTTTACCGGCACGGGAAACGACTATTTTAACCCCCTCATCCGTCAGTTCGACCCCTCTTTGGGCGATCTCTCAGCAGTGGTCGTCAAATCCGCGGTTTCCCTAAAATATGGTTTCCAGGTCGAGAATGTCGGAACAGCCTCCAAGACCCCTACCATCGGTGTCGTTCGCAACGACTACATTATCAATAGCGCTCTCCCGAATGGCTATGCCTTTAGCACCCTCCAGAAAAACTATGGGCCTTATTCCCTGGCAGCCTCCAACGGTGTCCCGAATTCAGGCCCTGACTACGCTGTCCAGGCACCCTTTAGCTTTATGAGCAATAATACCGTGGTGAACGACTCGATCACCGCCGGGGTAGCCCCCTTCCTGGGCACCGGGATTATGAGTTACGACTACTACCCGACCACTTATTCCATCGTCCCCTCCGGTCTGACCTATACCTTTACCGCAAACGATACCATCCATTTTTCGGTGAAGTATTATTACTGTTCGGCGACCGTCCTTGCCACCGGGATCACCGATTTTACCGCCACCCTGAGCGGGAATACGGTCGTGCAACTGGCCTGGACGACCTCCGATGAAATAAAAGGAGGCACCTATATGATCGAAAAAAGTGCCGATGGCCTGCATTTTACCGATATCGCCTCCCTGCCGACGGCCCCCGGGGCAGGAGACAGCCACTACGGATACCCCTATGGAGTGGGGACACAATCGGGCATGATCTATTTTCGCCTGAAGATCCTCGGATCCGACGGCAGCATCAAATACTCCGGGGTCCGTTCCGTCGACCTGGGCAACGGAACCTCCGGGGGTCTCTATCTGTATCCCAACCCTTCCAGCGAATTCATAAACGTCGTCTTCAACCAATCCGGCGGCAACTGGCAGGTGGATATCCTGGGCGTCAATGGGAATCTCATCCAAAGGAACTACTCCCTGAACACCACAACCGCGCATATCGATTTTCAACGCTCCCTTGCCGCGGGTGTCTATTTCATCCGGGTGACCAACCAGCAGACACACGCCTCCCGTATCGCCTCCTTCATTGCAAAATGAGACCCGGATTCATCGACAGCCGAATAGCGTGATAGCAGGATGATACGTTTTTGACCCAAGTGGAGGGATTTTGCTACTTTTATTTCATGAACCCTTTCCGGATCCGGCCGTTTGCACTGCCATTACTGACGAGCCTGCTTGCCTTCACAAGACCCGTTCCTTCCATCTACGGACGGCCGGCCATCGGTTTTTACGATGCCTCAACCCGGTATGGCTGCGCAGCTCAATGCCGCCCACCCGCGCAAAACGCTTTTTCGACAACCGATATCGCCGGTCTGACGGTGACCCGCATGCCCGATCACGCCGTGATCGTCTCCTGGACGACCGAAAAAGAAGGGAAGGGTGACTACTACGAAATCGAAAGAAGCCCCGACGGCAAAGACTGGACGATAGTGGCGGTAGCACTGGCAGGGACCGGCATAGAAAACAACTCTTACGAATACATCGACAAAGGCGCTGTCGCCGTCGCACTCTACTACCGGATCCGGCAGCGGGATGGGGATGGCAAGTATTCGGTCAGCGCCGTCGCAACGGTGGAGGGAGAGGCGCGGGCCGCCGCCAGCATCTTCTTCGCCGACAAAAATATCAGCATCCGTCTCTACGGTAATGTGAAGGACGCCCTGGAGATCAGCATCCTGGATCAGACAGGGCATCTCCTCGGACAAAAAAAAATCGTTGATACAGGGGCCATTATCCGCTTCAGCCTCTCCGAACTTACCCCGGGCCGTTATACCCTGAACATCGCCGACGGCATCGGCTTGATAGGAACGAAAAAGCTGGTGATCCGCTAACTCTTTCTTACATTCTGACAAACTCTACCCGGCGGTTATTGGCCTTTCCCTCGGGACTTGTATTGTCGGCTACCGGTTTGGTATCGCCAAAACCTTTGGTCCTTAGCCTTCCGGCGTCTACACCCATGGCGGTCAATTGCGCTTTTACGGCATCCGCGCGTTGCTGGGAGAGCTGGAGATTGTGTGTGGCATTACCCGTATTGTCCGTGTGCCCGTCGATCTCGAATTTGAGATCGGGATTATCTTTTAAGACCTCAACAATCATGTTCAGGGTTCCCATGCTTTCGGGTTTGATAACCACTTTATCGACATCGAAGTTGATACCGTGCGTAACGATCTTTGCATCGGTAAACTTTTTGCCGATCATGTTCATATTCCCTCCCGCGGCGATCCGGAAATTCCTGAATACGATGGGATGTTCCTGGGAACCAATTCCTCCCACCTCCAATTGTGCTACTTTGCAATCGCCGCAATCAGGTACCACCAACACGCGGTATTGATCTTCGTAACATTTGATCTGGTTGCCTTTTTTTATCATGGCGGCATGATGCCATCTTCCTTCATAGTGGTCGGTGTTGCCGGGATAAGAACCGCTGAAGTCCTTGGGGAAATACCCGGTACCGACCTCCTTCCCAAAGCTGATATTCCTCGATTGATTGTCGGCCGTCGAAAAAAGGATTGTAGGGCTGTAGCCGTTATTGGCAAAGAAGTCGAATTCGATAGTGAAATCACCGGGCAGATAATTGGTCGGGGTCTTCATCCGGGGCCCGACCCTCACATAGTTCCCTTCAGTCAGACAAAAGGCCTCGACACCCGTAACCTTGTTGAGGATTCCCTGCCCCCTTTCCAGTGTCCAGTGCGCCGGGAACTCACCATCGGCATCGTCGGTGAAATTGTCCTCAAAAATGACAGGGTCTCCGGGGACGAAATCATAGTTGGCATAGGTTGTCAGGCTTGCCGGACCTGCATCGGCGGCAGCGGCATTCATACCCGTTGCGGAAGACCCGGTCGTCGAAGCGGCTGGCTGTTGGGCAGCCGCCGGTTTCTTCTTTTTAAAAAGTCCCTTGATGGCGTTTTCCGTTTTATTCAACCCATTTTCCACACCACTGGAAACATCATTATTGGCATGATTGGTCGCACCCTGCTGGGCCACCTGGCCGGGGTCGGTCACCTGCGCATGCAAGATCGGGGCCGGTATAAAAAGGAGAAGACCCGGAAGTAAACCCATGACGATTTTCTTTGGATGCAGATAGATCTTTTTCATTGGACTATATTTTATAAAGATTGATTAAGCAGGGATCAGCAGGAACCTATCGTTGCCCGGACGGGCGTCCCTGCAAAGAGAGAAAAAAATAGAAGACCGGTCAATCGGATGAATATATGATTTTGTCATCTCAATTCAGCCGAACCCAATCTAACATGCCACTGACATCTCCCCCGCTCATTATTCGCTGCCTGCTACTGTTTTCGAAGGATCTTCGCCACCGCGCCGGCCTTCGAATTGACATGAAGCTTCTGGTAGATATTGCAGATATGCGTGCGGATCGTGCTGATGCTCACACAGTACTTGTCGGCGATCTTCTTATAGCTCAGGCCGTCGACCAGGGAGTACAGGATCTCGTTTTCCCGGACGGTCAGCTGGTAATCGACCGGGGTGGGCAGGGAAGCAGGCTGAAAAGAGAGGATGACTTTACGGGCGATGCTGGCGCTCATGGGAGCGCCGCCATAATAGAGGTCTTTGATGGCTTGTACGATCTCCTCGGGAGGGGTCTTTTTAAGAAGGTAGCCCGATGCGCCCGAACGGATAGCGTCGAAAATTTTGTCGTCGTCATCGAAGACCGTAAACATCATGACCTGGACGCCGGGAAAGTTCATTTTGACGGTCCTTACCCCTTCGATGCCGGAGATATTCGGGAGCCCGATATCCATCAGGATAATATCGGGGAGGGCCTTGCCTATTTCACTGACGACATTCATCAGGTTGTTCAGCGACGCAACGCACCGGATTCCCTCCGTTTTATTGAAGAGATTTTCCAGGCTGTTTCTCAACGGCTGATTATCCTCTATGATAGCTACCTTGATCATTTCTTAAAATTGCCTGTAATTTGAGCCCCCGTCAATCGGATGAATATATGATTTTATCATCCCTGGCTCTACTCACCGCTCACCGCTCACCACTCACCACTGACTACTCACCACTGACTACTCACTCTCGACGGTTACCCGTAATATGATCTCCGTTCCCTGGCCGCGCCCGGAACGGATGACCAGCTCCGCCTGCATCAACGCCGCCCTGTTCTTCATACTCAGCAACCCGTTTCCCGAAAAAGACAGATCCGTGTCGAACCCCTGACCATTGTCCCAAACCGACAAGGTCAGCACCTGTTGATGACAGCCGACCCGGATGCCTGCTTCCGTCGCTTCTGAATATTTTATCAGGTTATTGATGGCCTCTTTCAGGATCAGGTAGATATGCTGTCTGAAATCCATCGGCAGTCTGACCTGGTCGAGTGGGTCCTCTATGATGATCTTATACTCGATACCCCTCGCTTCGAACAGCGTCGTCGCAAAATGCCGGACACGCATCAGCAGGTTTTCCAGGGTGTCGTTCCGGGGGTTGATGCTCCATACAATATCGTCCATTTTTTCCATAAGACTAATGGAACTCGCCTTTATTTCACTCATCGCGCCGAGCGTCTGGTCCGTATCTTTTTCCCGGAGGGCCAGTCCGCTCAGGATCGAGATCGAGCTGAGCGTAGATCCGATATCATCATGCAAGTCACGGGCAATCTTATTGCGGATATGCTGCATATTCGATTGCAGGATCTCGTTGGCTTTTAATTGCTCGATCAGGTTCTCCTGGCTTCTTATTTTCTCTTTCTCCGCGGCATGGCTCTTGTAACTCAGACCGGCAGTGAAACACACGATTTCCAGCACGATACCCACCTGCGAAAAAATCAGTACGTTGGGAATACCCAGGTCCAGGTGACGCACAATTTCCAGGTAGCTGAATACAAGCCCCAGGATATGCCCTGTGGCCACAAATAGGCTTCCGCTGATCACATAATAAAGAAGAGGCTGCCCGCGCCGGAACATGTAAATAATGAGACCCGTCGTGATGAGGAAGACAAAACCCAGGATGATCGTATACAACAAGGTCTGCAGGCCCCGGTTGAATGTGATCAGGATCAGCCCCAGATCGAAAAGCAGGTAGACGAGCAGAAAATACTCAAGACCGCGGATCCACTTGTTTACCCGGGGATAGTTTACCGGCATATCCAAAAAACTCCGGATAAACCGGAAATATAAAAAATAGGGAAGGATCAGCATCGTCTTTCCCAGATAGATCCGCAGCAGGGGATAGTGGGAAAAAAGAAGAGGGACCCCATAAAAGGATTCCTGCTTACTCAAAAAATAAAGAGAGATCACCCCCAGGTAAAAAAAATAATAGAGATATTCCTTTCTCCGGATGATCATCCATTGAAAAATGACGTACAGGAGCTGACAGATCAGGAAACCCTGGAATAACAGGGGGAATATCGACGATTGATGACTGTTCCGGGCATCCGCTATAAAGGCGTCGTTCACCGCCTGCGGATCATAGATCCGGATGCCGGAGAAATCATATTCGTCGGTTCGCTGCCGGATCTTTACAAAGAGCTCCCCTGCCTGGTGCGCTCCGAGGCGGAGCGGCAGAACACCCATCTGTTTTTGAACATAGGAGCTGCCGGGATTGTCGGGGCGTAGATTGCCACCCCGCACCTCCTGCACGACTCCGTCAGCGGATACAAAAAAAAGATCTATATAGTTCAGGTTGCCCGCGTCCAACGAAAGATCCAGTGGACTGTCATCGGTATTTTCCAGGCCACATTTCAGCCAGAAGTCCGCAGACCGGGGGGCGTCGGCGATCTGCCGGGCCACCTGCTCATACGAGGCTCCAAAAACAAGATCCCGGATATTCGACAACTCCAGGGAACGGGAAGAGTCCACCAGGCCACTGATCGGCCGGGTGATACGGAGGGCCCGGCCAAACCCGTTGATCGCAAGTGGCGGGTTTTCCGTTCCGCCTTCAGCCTGCAGGCAGCAGGAAGACAGGAGAAAAGACACGGAGAGGATCATGAATAGATATGCTGTCAGCCGCTTACGCATGCTATGACTCTTTTCTTTCCATGCACAATTCCACCAGGATGCCGCCCGTATCCCGGGGATGGAGAAAACAGACCCATTTATTATCGGCTCCCGGCCGGGGACTGCTGGACAGAAGAGCGAATCCTTCGGCCGACAGCCTGGACATCTCCGCCTCTATATCCCCGACTTCGAAGGCGATATGATGGATGCCTTCCCCCCGCTTCTCCAGGAATCTGGCGATGACTCCCCCGGGATCGGCGCTTTCCAGCAACTCGATCTTCGTCTCTCCCTGGCGGAAAAAAGCCGTATTCACCTGCTCGGAGACCACTGATTCGGTCTTGTAGCAGGGGCTGCCAAGCAACTTCTCATACAGCCTTATCGAAGCGGCCAGGTTGTTGACCGCAATTCCTATATGCTCTACTTTCATCATGACAATGAATGTAAGTAAAATGACGGGTTCCGGCAAGGAGCAGACACCGATAAACGGCGCCCCACCGCAAATGACGCTTTTGCGGTACTTTTGCAATACGGCTTCGGCCGCAAAAAAATGCCATCATAAAGGCTAGGTATGCTGAAATTTCCCATTTACCTCGACCATAATGCGACGACACCCTGTGATCCCCGGGTGTTGGAGGCGATGCTTCCCTACTTCACGGAGAAATTCGGGAACGCAGCCAGTCGCACCCATTTTTTCGGGTGGGAAGCCGCTGAAGCGGTGACCATCGCCCGTGAACAAGTGGCCGCCTTGATCGGGGCCGAACCCGCCGAGATCGTCTTTACTTCCGGTTCCACAGAGGGTGACAACCTGGCCATCAAAGGAGTATTCGACCGATATGCCACAAAAGGAAATCATATCATTACCGTCTGCACGGAGCACAATGCCGTCCTGGACACCTGCAGACATATTGAGAAAGAGGGAGGCGAGGTGGACTGGCTGCCCGTCAATTCACAAGGATTGATCAGCCCGGATGAATTGGAATCCGCTATAAAACCTTCTACGGTGTTGATTTCTATTATGTTAGCTAATAATGAAATTGGAGTCATACAACCCGTTCAGGAGATCAGCCGCATCGCACGGGCCCGGGAAGTGCTGTTTTTTACCGATGCGACCCAGGCCATTGGCAAGATCCCGGTCAACGTACAGGATGACGGGATCGACCTCATGGCATTTTCGGCGCACAAGATCTATGGTCCCAAAGGCATCGGAGCCCTCTACGTCCGGCGGAAGAACCCGCGGGTGAAATTGACCGCACAGATAGACGGCGGCGGGCACGAACGGGGCATGCGTAGCGGGACGCTCAACGTCCCGGCGATCGTCGGATTTGGCAAGGCCTGCGAAATTGCGATGCTGGAAATGGAGACCGAAAGCAAACGGATCGCCGGCCTGCGGGATCGGCTGGAGGGAGCGCTTATCCGTCTGGAAGAGACCTATGTGAACGGGAGCCGCAAACACCGGCTGCCGAATACCTCGAATCTCTCTTTTAAATATGTGGAGTCGGAAAGTCTGTTGATGGGCGTCAGCCGCGAACTGGCCCTTTCTTCCGGATCCGCCTGCACATCCGCCTCGATGGAGCCCAGCCATGTGCTGAAAGCCCTGGGTCTTCCGGATGACCTGGCATATAGCTCACTCCGGTTCGGGCTCGGCCGGACGACTACAGAAGAGGAGGTCGATCATGCCATCTCGCTCGTCGCAAAGACGGTTGCCCGTCTGCGTGAAGAGAATCCCCTATGGGAACAATTTAAACAGGGAACCGTGCCGAACTGACATTACCTCTTTCCTTATCGCCTCTTTCCTTCCGTTGGAAATAAAAAAATCCGCCTCAGGGGGCGGACTTTTCATGCAGTTGGTTTCGGCTAAATATTTTTTTATACCCGGCCACAATATTTTTATAGGAAGGTTGCTGTGTTTGGAGAGGCGAATATAGGAAAATGATTCGTTAAAAAAAATTTTTGTCCGTTCTTATAATTTAACTTTTTTCAAAACCATCGTTTTGTTATACTATGTGGTAAGGGAAACCAATATATCACCTATTTTCGTACTTATGTGGGCCGTTTGCAAAAAAGAACTCAGGCAATTTTTCAGCAGTTTAACCGGTTATATAGCGATTATTGTTTTCCTGTTGATCAACGGGTTATTGCTGTTTGTTTTCCCGGATACGGATATACTCATTTTCGGATATGCCACCCTGCAGAAATTTTTTGAACTGGCGCCCTGGATCCTGCTGCTGCTCATCCCGGCCATCACCATGCGCAGTCTTTCCGACGAATTCCGCGCGGGGACCTTTGAACTGCTGCAGACACGCCCCCTGCGCAAATGGGAGATCACGGGGGGCAAATACCTGGCTAGCCTGATCGTAGTGTCGATCGCTGTCCTGCCCACCCTGATCTATTTTTTTTCCATCCAGCAGCTCTCCGCACAGGGCGGGATCGACAAGGGAGGGACGCTGGGCTCTTATATCGGCCTCTTACTGCTGGCATCCGTATTTATAGCCATCGGGATCTGCTGCAGCAGCTTCACAAACAATGCCGTCGTGGCATTTATTTCCGCCGCCTTCTTTTGCTTCCTGGTCTATAGCGGATTCGGCGCCGTCAGTCACATACCGGCTTTTTCCGGCGGACCTGATTATTATATCGACATGCTGGGGATCGACTTCCACTACCGGAGTGTAAGCCGCGGAGTCATCGATAGCAGGGATCTGATCTATTTCGGATCCCTGGTCTTTTTCTTTTTATTTTTAACGAACCGGAACTTAGCGAAAAGGTAAACGCCGATGATATTCTCTTCAAAATACGGATGGGTGCTCCTGCTGGTTTTTTTAACAGCCCTTAACGGCATCGCCTCTTTGGTTCACTGCAGGATCGATCTCACGGCAGAGAAAAGATACACGCTCAGTGAAGCCACAAAAAAATTGCTATCGGGCCTCGATGGGGATATTACGATCGATTTTTTCCTGCAGGGCAATCTGAATGCCGGGGTAAAGAAATTATCGAACAATACCATCGAACTTTTGCAGGAGTTCCGGGACTATAGTCACGGCAGGGTCCGTTTCCGGACTTTCGATCCCCTTTCCGAACTGGCCGACACGGCGCAGTCGGGCTTTCTCGATTCTCTCCGCAGGATGGGCATCGAACCCAACACGCAGGTGGTCCAGACAAAAAAAGGCGATGAACAAAGCCAGCGCATCATCATACCCGGCGCCATCGTAAAATACGAGGACCGCATCTTCCCCGTCGACCTGCTGAAAGGAGTGCAAAGAGGCCAGGAGGGACAGTCCCCTGAACAGTTGTACACCAACGCAGAGACCCTCCTGGAATACAAGTTTGCCAACGCCATCGAAAAAATCACCCGTAAAACAAAGCCGGCCGTCGGCTATGTGATGGGCAATGGCGAACCGCTGGATTTCTCCGTCTATAACCTGATACAGGGTCTTCGCACCGAATATCGTTTCGGCGTCGTCCGGTTGGATAGCCTGCCCTTTATACCCTCCGACTACAACGCGCTCATCATCGTAAAGCCCACCGAAAAATTTACCGATGCCGAAAAGCTGAAACTCGACCAGTACCTGATGCATGGCGGTAACCTCGTCTGGATGGTGGATGCCCTGCATGCCGAATTAGACGACAGCCTGATGATCAATAATGAGACAGTGGCCTACGACCGCGGCCTGAATCTCGAAGACCTGTTCTTCAGATACGGAGTCCGCATAAACCCGGACCTGGTCCTCGACATGCAATCGGCCAGTATCAATTTTGTCACGGGCATGCAAGGAGACAAGCCACAGATGAGCATGCTTACCTGGCCCTATTATCCTTTGCTGAACGGCAGCCTGACCCATCCGATTTCCAAAAACCTGGATCCTGTCTACGCCAAATTCGCCAATTCCATCGATACAGTGAAATCACCCGGTATCGAAAAGACCATCCTGCTGCAGAGTTCGAAGAACGGACGGATCGTCGGAACGCCGGCGCTCATCACCCTGGAAAGCCTGAAGACCGCCAACGACGCTTCCCTCTTTACCAGGCCGGATATCCCGGTGGCCGTGCTCCTGGAAGGACATTTCACATCCCTGTATACCGGCCGCCTTTCCTCGGCAATGGCCGACACGCTGACAAATGTCTACCATCGGCCCTTTCTCGCGACCGACAGCGTGCGGTCCAGGGTGCTCGTCTGCGCGGATGCCGATATCGTAATGAACGACGTGGCCCGCCAGGGACCACTGCCTATGGGCTTCAACAAGGATATTAGTTACCGGTTTGCGAACCAGGACTTTATCGATAACAGCCTGGACTATATCCTGAATCCCTCGGGCATCCTCGAGACACGCGCAAAAGATTTTACCCTCAGACTGCTCGATCCGAAAAAAGTAGAACAGGATCACTCATTCTGGCAGTTTGTCAATATTGTGCTGCCGATCGGACTCGTCATTCTGCTGGGCTTCCTTTTCCAGTGGCTGCGTAAGCGGAAATATAGTGGTGAGTAGTGAGTAGTCAGTGGTGAGTATTGAATAGACGTCTCTAAAGCTCGAATCTGGCGAAAGACGTAAGCCCTTGATCACTCGCTATTTGTCTTGAAAACTTTAACAACGCCACTCACTACTCACTACTGACTCCTCACTATATTTGTATGGATAAGCCACTCACCACTCATTACTGACCACTCACAATATGAACCACTCCCAACTGGCATATTTGATCTTTGGCATTGTCCTGTTGCTGGCCATTACCTTTGACCTGGGGTTGGTGAGCCGGAAGGGGCAGACGATTACGATCAGAAAGGCCCTCTTCCAAACGGCATTCTGGGTGGTGCTTGCCCTCGGGTTTTTTGTCTTCCTATGGTACGGGAACGGACAGAAGACCGCTCTCGAATATCTTAGCGCTTACCTGATGGAGTGGAGCCTCAGCATCGATAATATTTTTGTATTTATCCTCATTTTCTCTTTTTTTAAAGTCAGGGAGAAAGACTATGGCCGCGTATTGCTGATCGGGATACTCATCGCCATCCTCCTGCGCATCCTCTTCATATCCCTGGGCATCGCGCTGATAGCCCGGTTCCATTGGTTGTTGTATGTATTCGGAGGGATCCTGATCTACACCGGGATCAGCATGTTTCGCGCAAAGAAAAACGAGGAAGGGAGTCTGGCGGATAACCCCGTCTACAAGCTCCTGCGGCGCGTACTCCCCCTGACCCTGGAAGAGGGGGGCGGCCGGTTCAGCCTGGTCAGGGATGGCAAAAAAGTATACACCTCCCTCTTCGTCGTGGTGATCCTGCTCGCTACCACGGACGTCGTGTTCGCACTCGACTCCATACCGGCGGTATTCGGCATCACACAGGTCAGCCTGGTCGTTTATACTTCCAATATATTTGCGGTATTAGGCCTGCGCTCGCTTTTCTTCCTGCTGCGCGGAGCAGTGGATAAATTCAGCCACCTGCAACAAGGTATCGCCGTCGTCCTGGTCTTTATCGGGTTAAAGATGCTTGCCGAAATAGCAGGAATCTATCTCTCCGTATTCGTATCGTTGGGAATGATACTGCTTTGCATCTCGGTAGCCATCGCCTATTCACTGTATAGCAACCGGCGGATTGTGCGGGAGACGAAGCGACCCGGTCCGACCCAAAACATCATGGAAAACGGATCCGCTGAAACCGGACCTTCTGAAACCGGACCTTCAGAAATCGGATCCCCCGGAAAAAATCTTTCAGAAAACAGTTTATCGGATGGCAGCCTGCCGGGAAGCGGTCTTCCGGGAACTGATCTTCCGGGAACTGATCTTTCAGGAATCGATCTTCCGGGAACCGCCCCTTCAAAAAATGATCCTTCAAAAAATGACGCCCCCAAAAACGGGGCCTGAATACATCCCTCAATGATAAAAACCACACCGTGAAGTATTCGATAAAACAAATCTGCCAGATTGTGGAAGGCCGGTTCCTGCAGTTCCAAAGGAATGATACGATCGGGTCTCTTCTTACGGATAGCCGGCGGCTGATCTTTCCGGATACGACCCTATTCTTTGCCCTGAAGGGACCGAGAAGGGGCGGTCTTCTTTTCCTGGATGATTTATATAAGAGGGGTTGCCGTAATTTCATCATCTACCAGGAGATACCCCTGGGCCGGTATTCCGATGCCAATATCATCGCGGTGCCCGACGCGCTGACCGCTTTACAGCAACTGACCGCCTACCACCGCTCGCAATTTGATATACCGGTGATTGGCATTACCGGGAGCAACGGGAAGACCATCGTGAAGGAATGGCTCAACCAACTGCTGGAAGACGAATACTCCATCGTTCGCAGCCCAAAAAGTTATAACTCCCAGACAGGAGTTCCCCTCAGCGTATGGCAGATGAACGGATCCCATGAACTGGCCATTTTTGAAGCCGGCATTTCCCTCCCCGGGGAAATGCGCCGGCTGGAACAAATCATAAGACCGGGTATCGGGATTTTTACAAATATCGGGGAAGCCCATAGTGAAGGTTTTTCGGATATCCGGGAAAAGACCCTGGAAAAACTGGAGCTCTTCGATCGTGCCAATGTCCTTATCTACGGCAGCGATGCCGGTGAACCGGCAGCTACGCTAAAAGACTGGGCAGTCTCCCTCGGGAACCGGCGAACGGAACGGGGCGATATCCCGCTACGGCTTTTTTCATGGGGTCACAGCGAGCAGGCAACCCTTCTTATTCGCTCTACAAAAAAGCAGGACCGGATGACCACCCTCACGGCAGGCTACCGTCGAAAGGACTCGTCCGACCGGCTGGACTTCTTTTTCACCGTGCCTTTTACCGACGATGCATCGATAGAAAATGGCATTATCTGTGTCTGTGTCCTGTTGTACCTGGAACATACTGTCGAAATGATTCAGCACAAGGTCCTGGGCCTTTTGCCGATTGCGATGAGGCTCGAATTGAAGAGCGGCATCAACCACTGCTCCATCATCAACGACAGCTATAGCGCAGACCTGAATTCCCTGAAGATAGCACTTGATTTCCTGGCTCAGCAGCAACAGCACGCCAGTCGTACGGTGATCCTGTCGGATATCCTGCAAAGCGGAAGAAGCGGTGCCGACCTCTATCGGGAAATAGCCGGGGTCCTGCAACAAAAGAAGATTCAACGCCTGATCGGCATCGGCGAGCAGATCGGGGCGCACCGGGAACTGTTCGAACAGGCAGGAATACCCCGGCTGGTCTTCTTTTCTTCGGTACAGGAATTTAAGACAGACTTTCTTCAGCTGCATTTTAATAACGAGACGATCCTGCTGAAAGGCGCACGCATCTTCGAATTCGAAGAGATCGATCGCCTGCTGTCGGAACAGGTGCATCAGACCGTTCTGGAGATAGACCTCAATGCGATGGCCGGCAATCTGAAACAATACCAGCAATTGCTGCGCCCCTCCACAAAGATGATGGCGATGGTAAAAGCCTTTGCTTACGGCAGCGGCAGCTTCGAAATTGCCAACCTGCTGCAGTTCCTGCGGGTAGATTATCTTGCGGTGGCCTACACCGATGAAGGTGTCGTATTGCGGAAGGCCGGGATCACCATGCCCATCATGGTCATGAATGCCGAAGACAATACCCTCGACGCGTTGACACAATACCACCTGGAACCCGTCATCTATTCTTTTCGACTTTTGCACCTCTTTGAAAGACACCTGAAGAAAGAAGGTCTTTCGCAGTTTCCCGTGCATATAGAACTGGAAACCGGTATGAACCGCCTCGGGTTCCCGCCGGAAGAAACAGAGAGGCTGGCCGTAGCCCTGCAAAACCCGTCCTTCAAAGTGCAGTCCGTATTCAGCCACCTCGCGGCCAGCGAGGAGGCGCAGCACGATGATTTCACGACACGGCAGGCGGCAGCTTATCTGCAGGCGGCGGCACTTATACGTGGATCGTTGCCCTATTCTATTCTTCAGCATATCGCAAATTCGGCCGCGATCATACGTCATCCGGAACTGCAACTGGACATGGTAAGACTGGGAATCGGCCTATATGGCATCGACAGCGCCGACACCCATACCCTGGATCTGCAAGAGGTATCCGCATTGAAATCGACCATCGCACAGATCAAGCACCTGCACTCCGGCGATACGGTCAGCTACAATCGCAAGGGAGTGGCCGGTCCGGGAACAATCATAGCGACAGTGCGTATCGGATATGCGGACGGCTATCCGAGAAGCCTGGGCAACGGCATCGGAAAAATGTGGGTCAAGGGTCACCTGGCCCCGATCATAGGCAGCATTTGCATGGATATGACCATGATCGATATCACCGGTATCCCCGACGTGCAGGAAGGAGATGAGGTGGTCGTATTCGGCCGGGAATTATCCGTAAGGCTGCTGGCTCATTGGGCCGGCACCATTCCTTACGAGATCCTTACAGGGGTCTCGCAACGGGTAAAAAGGGTGTATTTTGAGCAATAATTAATTATATTTGGCGCACTAACACACAACCAGTGAAGGCAAGAACTGTTTTTTTGATCGTATTACTCATCATCGTGGCGGATCAGTCGTTAAAGGTCTGGGTGAAAACGCACATGCCCCTTAGCCATCCGCAGGAGATCTATCGAACACCGGTTTCTCCTTATGATAACGGGATCAGACTATTGGGTGAGAAGGGCCAGATCTATTTTGTCGAAAACGAAGGCATGGCCTGGGGTTGGAAATTTGGCGGAGCACTGGGTAAAATGGCGTTGACGCTCTTCAGACTGATAGCCGTGGTCTTCGGCATCTATTATATCCGGAGTATTATTCAGAAAAAATATCATAAAGGGTTTATCATCTGTGCAGGCCTCATCTTCGCCGGCGCGCTGGGAAACCTCATCGACAGCATGTTCTATGGGCTGATCTTTGAAGAGAGCACCTATGACCATGTCGCAAAACTGTTCCCTTTGAAAGGCTATACCGGTTTTCTGCACGGCCGGGTGGTCGACATGCTTTATTTCCCGCTGATAAAATCACACTACCCCCATTGGTTCCCCCTCGTTGGCGGCGAAGATTTCGAATTCTTCAGCCCGGTTTTCAATATCGCCGATGCGTCTATTTCAGTAGGAGTGATTGCCATCCTCCTTTTCCAGAAGAGATTTTTCAAAAAAGACACCGAAGAGCACCAACCCTCCGAAACCAACACGGCTGCGAACGCCAGCAATTTTGTGCAGGTTCCCTAATGCTCTCCGATCGGTTTCGTCAGGGTCCTTGTATGTCAATGTATAAGTTGATTACGGATCGCCGGTTAGCCATGTCGCGTCGGGGTCGGGCACTGTATCCGTCCCAGAGATAACAGGGTCTTTGGGCAGCTTGCCTTTGCCGGGTGTCAGCCCCGTAAATCGACATGCGTCGGGGACGGCTAAGCTGACCCTCCTGCGACATCGCATCCGGCGCAAGCTTCGCGAACGATCAAGACTTTATCAAGCGGGAGAGCCCGCTGGGATAGCCGGTAAAGCGCAGACAGCCACCTGGGAGTGATGCACCTGCGAATAGAACCCCTGATAACCGTCTACGTATCATCCATGCGTGTGTTACGATGCGCCGGTGTGCGATGTCGTCGAGTGCGCCTTAGCTCGGCCCCACTCATCCCGCATAACAAGGAATAGCCTGGCAAGGGAAAATCACAATATCCGGAAGTACAAGCTGGCCGGGATACAGCGCCGGGACGATATGGCTATACCGGCGCGGCTTCGGCAATTCTTAATTACTGCCCTTCACCACCTTCTTCGTAATCATCTTCCCCGCATACTGCGCCTGCAACGCATAGGTCCCGTTCGACAACCCCGTCAACCCATAAAGACTGATCGGGTTCAGACCCTGGCTAACAGCGGCGGTCTCCTGCCTGATCACCCGGCCGTACATGTCCACCAGCGTAAACAGGGCGACACCATTGCCTTCCGCGGGCGCTATGAGCTCGAATGACAAATGGTCGGAAAAGGGATTGAGCAGGGATTTGATGTCATAGCCAAGATCGGTAGTGCTCAGCAGGATCGTGTTGCTGTAAGTATGATAGTTGTTGCTGGTGATATTGATCCGGTAATAAGCCGGCCCATTTAACGGGGTGGGGTCGTTGAAATGATAGGCAGCACCGGTCTCAGACGAGGTGCCGCTCACCGTTCCGATCGCGGTAAAATTTGTCTGGTCACTGCTTCGCTCCACGATATAGCTGACACCTTCGACTTCATTGGTGCTGACCCATTGCAAGGCCGCATAGCCATTGTCAAGCCGTCCGGTAAAAGAACGAATGTTTGTCGGAAGCGCGATCATGCAATTGACCCCGTTGATGATCTTCGGTGTCAACGTGATAAAAGAACAGTTGGCATTCGACAGGTTATCGACAGAGCTTGCAATAATGATCCTGTATTTTATAATTGTATTGCCGGTGGCTTGGGGGATACGGAAATAGCGGGTAACGAGATACTCATACTGACCGCTGGTTGAATTATAAACAGGAGTGCCTACGCCACTGGGAGGATTGCCCAGGGTGTCATTGCCCGGAGAAGTCCAGGTCGATCCCCCATCCGTACTTTGTTGCAGCATCCATTGGGTGTAGTTATTAAAAAAGGAGACGACCTTAAAACGCACGGTATCGTCCGATCCCTGGCAAAGCGTGTCGGGCTTGTTCGGCGTAAGCACCATATTCGGCGAACAGGTAGCCACGCCGATATCATCGATCGCCCAGTCATTACCACCGCCACCGGGGGCGTCGTTCCGGATATTGATGACCATCGAGGTCTGATTGGGTCCCGTCAGATAGGTGAACCCCTTCTGAACCCATTGGCCTGTATACAGGATATTACCCGTGGTATAATAGTCATACCCGTTTATATTAAAAGTCAGGTTGGGATGCACGCCGGATGAATCTCCTGTGGCCGTGGGGATATACCCGCTCGAAGTCGCACCGACCCCGTTCGAGTCGCAACCGCATTTCGAACAGATATTCCGGAACCAGGCTGTATATTGATAATAAGTATTGGGACAAAGATTGGAGACCGTATCGAGGTAAGCCGTATCGGTTTTATAGTTCGCATTGATCACTACCATATACCCGCCCGAAGCTCCGGCATTGTCGTCGGTGGCAGGGTTGCCGAGCAGGGGATTGGCGGCGCCGGTGTGGTCGCCGATGATATCCCAAACGCTGAATATCCTGTGAGAGGGATTTAAAGAGTTATCAGGATAGGCATAGGCATTGCTGGTGGAGTAGCCCGTGGCGGTAGTGGTACCTCCGCTCGTATTATTTGAGACCCCGTAGTGATCGTCATTCGGCATGCCCGCCGTACTGCTGAAAGTGGCGTAAGTATAGTTGCCGGGCACCTTGCTGGAAGCGACCCTGTCCTTCGCGTTGCCGGATCCGAATGTTCCGCCATATTCGGAAATAAGCGCATTATTGCCGGCAGTGTTGGAGCAGATGCCATAATTGTAATAGACGGCCAGCGGATCGGATGGAAAAACGATCTGGGTGGCCGGGCCGCCGGTACTATACTTATTGTACTGGAACGTGCCGTTCCCGATATCGATGATTGTGCCGTAGGCATTGGAAGCATTTACCAGCACCCGGTACGAGGCGACGATGATACAGGTTCCCCCGTAAAAGGAAGGTTTGTTGGTGTTGGCGACATTGCCGCCGGTCGTTGCCGTGGCGCCGTTCCCGAAATTGATGGTCACCGCCGTTCCCGACAGCGTTCCTCCGTCTCCGTCCGAAGCGTCCGTCAGCTGCTTGTAGATCTTTCCTTCATTGGTTAATATCCGGATCGTTCCCGGCAGGTAGGTAGTATTCGCCGGGATATTATCGGTAAAGGAACAGGCATAGGCAGTATTGGCCTTCACGACAAAAGTGGCCCGGATTTCCAGGGTGTCCCCGGGCTGAACCGTACCGCCACTGTTCCCCTTGCTGATATTCAGGTAACTTTTTCCGTAATCGATCGTAGGCGATGCCTGGTCGGTAATACAGATATTGAAGCCCCAGGTGTTGCCGGTACTCGACGAGGCGGCATTGCTATATATCCTGATATAGTATACGGTTCCTATCGTCAGCCCGGACCCGCCGACAGCGCTGAGGGTGTTCAGGCTGTTTCCGCTGACGCAGGCCAGCGAAGTAAAGCTGCCGCAGGTTCCCGAAAATAGTTGCATTCTTACACCCGCCTGTGTAAAATTCAAACCGACGCCGGTCAAACTGATCGTCGGAAAAGGGCTGTTGGCTGTAAACGAATACCATACATCCGGGGAGGAGGCGTTTCCGCAATTCGTAGCAATCCCGGTACTGGCGGTCGCGCCCTTTAATGTTCCGGGGATCGTTGAACAGGTGGCCGCGGAAGTCACGACCGTGGCATTCGCGCAGAGGTCATTGGCCGGAGCCTGGGCGGACGATTTGCCATATAGGAAGAAAAGAGTGTATAACAGTAAGCCCAACGTCTTGCAACGACACGCAATTACGGGTATAATTGTCTTCATACGTACTGGATTATAGGGTTCTCACAGGTCTGGATCAGTCGATTGCAGATACGTTCTTCTACTGAAATCGGATTCCTCCGCTTGGATAAAAACAGGTTCCTCCGCAATTAATATTATCTGCAATCTTTGGTATAAAGTTACATACTATATCATTCAATCGCAATCGTATTAATACGATCCGAAAATGGGGCTTTACGCCTTTTTGACAGGAATTTTTGCTGTTTTTTGTGCGCCGGGAGGGTATTACTTTACAGGCGGCTTTCTAATATCCATACACCTATGAAGAAACCTTTCCTGCCCTGCCTGGGTCTGATCCTGTGCGGCTGTTTTGCAGCAAAGGCCCAGCAGACGTTTACCGAAAACGGCGAGACCTTCAAACTCGACACCCTGTATCCCGATCCCACCACAGGCGCGACGGCTATGAACACCCCCTGGGAGGTGCTGTATGGCCCGGATGATTCGCTATGGGTCACCGAGGCCCACAATTACAGGATATGGAAAATACACCCGGGAAATAAAGGGAGCCGTATGATCCTCGACCTCAACGGAAAGAAAGACTTCACAAACCCGCCCGCCTGGCCCCAGGGAGGACTGATGGGGCTCGCGATCCATCCCGGGTTCTACACCGGGAAACCCTGGATTTACATCGCCTATGTCTACCACCTGGTGGGCTGCAACGCCGGGGCCGCCCCCTGCAGCTACAACACGAAGATCGTTCGCTACAGCTACAACGCGGCCAATGGCTCCTTGTCCTATATGGACGATGTGATCAGCGGTTTGAACGGCAGCAATGACCATAACTCGGGCCGCCTGCGGATCGATCCGCTGGTAGAATCCGATGGCAAATACCATCTCTATTACACGATCGGCGATATGGGCGCGGGGAATCTGGCCAATGTCAACCGTCAAAACAATGCGCAGGATACGACGATCCTGGAAGGCAAGGTCTTGCGGCTGAACACCGAACCTGACGCTGCACAAACAGGCGGTGCGGAGTGGATTCCGGATGACAATCCTTTCCCCGCAGGGGGCGCTGCCACCAATAAGTCGGCTATCTATTCCTACGGGCACCGGAATCCCCAGGGCCTGGTCTTCGGCTCCGTGGACGGAGGCGCCTCCTATCATCTCTACAGCAGCGAACACGGCGACCAGTCAGACGATGAAGTGAACATCATCTGGCCGCACACGAATTATGGCTGGCCTAAGGTAGCCGGTCTTTGCGATGACAATTATACCTCCACCACGAACGATTCGATGTACCTCGCAGGGAAGTCCGTCATCAATGAGACATCTTTTTGCGCCACGCATGACGTCCAGGAACCCATCTTCTCGTTCTACAACTGGAGCCGTCATGACAATAAGGTCTCGGGAGCCCTGGGCAATATGTCCTGGCCGACGATCGCGCCCGCGAGTATCGCCTTCTACGACCAGGGAGGCATCCCGAACTGGAGATATTCCCTGCTGATCCCTTCCCTGAAAAATGGACTGTTCCGGCTGAAATTGAAAGCCGATGGCCTGTCCGTCGATAGCAGCGCCGCCGCCGATACCATCCACTACCTGGCCGGATACCGTCTCCGGAACATAACGATCGCCCCTACGGGAGACACCTTGTTCGTGGCCGTGGACAATTCCTGCTGTACCCTCGGCAACCCGGGCATCATCGGCAACTCGGTGGCCTCGCCCGGACAGGGATATATCCTGCGCCTGGTCTACCTGACCGTGCTTGCGCTGAAAGGCAATCCACCACCCGAAGGACCCTCTCCCGGAGATAAGCCATCAGGAGTGAAAGTGTATCCCAACCCTGCCAGCAAATATCTTCGGGTCGATTGCAGCGGGGAGGTCCGCAATCCCCTCCTCGTCCGTCTCTACGATATGACCAGCCGCCTCGTTTTCGAAGAACAAAGCGCCGGCGACAGCTTTACCCTGGACATCCATACGCTCAAAACGGGCATTTATATTTTTAAGCTGTATGACCACGGTGCGCAGCTGATTACAACCGAAAAGATCGTCGTCTTTTAACCTTTTTTGTCATCCGGTTTGCAGACGATTATGGAATAGGTGTAAAGCCTTAGCATTGCGAATCCGCCTGCAATATTCCGGGATTATATTTTCGGGGCGGTCGGATAAATCCGCGTCTTGTAAGTATCTTCAAAGCATAATCGGCGTTGTGGGAATCTCTGTAGGGAAGTTTCACCGGGTTAATGTTTTGCATGCAGGAAATCATCGGTTTTTTTGGTAAATTATTTGACAGCGCCGACTGGCCGCCCCGCTGGCATTGCGGTAAATGGACCGGTCTGGCCGGCTGGTTATACATCATCAGCGACCTCTTGATCTGGGCAGCCTATTTTGCGATCCCTCTCCTGTTGCTCCGCTTCATCATTCAACGGCTGAGACAGCGGCGATCCGCAAAGTTGATTTTTTTATTCGCAGCTTTTATATTGGCCTGCGGCTCGACCCATTTCCTGGACGCAATGGCCTTCTGGATACCGATGTATCGGCTTTCCGCGCTCCTGCGTGCCGTCACCGCCGTCGTCAGCTGGCTCACCGTTTTCAGCCTGATCAGGGTGTTGCCCTATGCCTCCTCCCTAAAAGATCCGCGACTGCTCGAGGCCGAGATCGAAATGCGGAAAAAAGCCGAAACCGAGTTGCAACAAAAAAATGAACAGGTGGAGGAAAGCAGGCAGACCTTCAAAAATGCATTCGAGTATTCATCCATCGGCATTGCGCTGGTAAGTCCCGAAGGCCGGTGGCTCGATGTGAACCATGCGGTTTGCAATATGTTCGGCTATACGAAGGAAGAGCTGTCACACCTTAGCTTCCAGGATATCACCCATCCCGATGACCTGGCCATGGACCTCGATCAGGTGGCCCGTCTTCTCCGCGGCGAATTGGAGACCTACCGGATGGAGAAAAGATATTATGCGAAAGACGGCGCGATCGTGTGGGCCCTGTTGTCGGTTTCGCTGGTATGGAAAGATGAAAAGCCCTCTTTTTTTATTTCCCAGATCGTGGATATTACAGCCAACAGGCGGTTGCAGGAAGAAGTGGAAAAGAAAAACATCGAACTCCGCCAAGCCAATGAAGACCTGCAGATTCATATTGCGAGGATCAGCGAATTCAACAGGATCGTCGGGCATAACCTGCGTGGGCCCGCCTCCTCCCTCATAAACCTGGCGGATTACCTGGACAAAAGCGATAATGAAACAGACAGGAATTTCCTGCTGTCACGGGTGAAAGGCACTGCCGGCATGATTATCCATACCCTCAACGACCTCAAGGAATTCCTGGAGATACAATTGAACCAGGAACAGCATTTCGGCCCGGTGGGGTTCAAAGAGACCCTCAACAACGCCATGCGGATGTTGGATGAACAGATCCTTGAGGCCGATCCGCTTATCAATGTCTCGTTCGATATCGGCGAAGTCGGGATGCCCAGGGCTTACCTCGAAAGCATATTCTACAACCTGCTCAGCAACGCGATAAAATACCGGGATCGCGCAAGACCCCTGGTGATCGACATCAAATCTGCCTGGCAGGCCGGATCCGCCGACGAACCCGCTGGTTACATCCTATTGACGATAAAAGACAATGGCATTGGAATTGACATGAATAAATTCGGCAAAGAAGTATTTAAATACAAAACGATGTTTCACAAGGGTTACGAGAGCAGCGGCGTGGGGCTTTTTTTGACACGGACCCAGATAGAAGCCTGCAACGGCAGGATCGAAATGGAGAGCGAGGCGGGACGGGGAACTACCCTGCGCATTTTTTTTAAAAAGGATAATACAGGGACGGTATGAGGGATAACACAGGAAGAAAAAAAGATAAAAAAATATGAACCAACAACTTCAGACTGCGGGAATCATTGACGACGATGAGATCTATCAACTGGTAATGAAGAGGACGATCGAACAATCAGGACTGGTAAAGTCCGTTCTCCAGTTTTATGACGGGGAAGAAGCCATCTATTTTTTTAAGGAAAAACAGACGTCCACGGGGATGCTGCCCGAAATGATCCTCCTGGACCTCAATATGCCGTATATGAATGGATGGCAGTTCCTGGATGAATTTCTGAAGATCGAATTTGAAAAAGATTATAAACTGAGCATCTTTATCGTCACCTCTTCCTCGACCACCGAGGAGATAGACCGGGCAAAGGACTATAGCATTGTCTCGGGGTATCACATAAAACCCATCTCGAAAGACACTTTTGCGGAAATGGTGAAGACGGTCATGAGGGCCGCTTAAAACAGGGTTTCTATTGGATTTTTCCCACCATGTCCTCGGGTTTTACCCACTCATCGAACTGTTCGGGGGTGACATATCCGAGCCTGACCGCCATTTCTTTCAGGGTAGTCCCTTCCTTATGGGCTTTCTGGGCGATCTCGGCGGCTTTATAGTATCCGATCCTGGTATTGAGGGCCGTTACCAGCATCAGGGAATTGTTCACATGCTGTCTGATATTGGCTTCGATGGGCTCGATCCCGCTGGCGCAACGCTCGGCAAAACTGACACAGCCGTCACCGATCAGTCGCGCACTGTGGAGGAAATTATAGATCATGACGGGTTTGAACACATTCAGCTCGAAATGACCGGTCGCCCCGCCTATATTAATGGCTACGTCATTCCCCAACACCTGAGCGGCGATCATCGTAAGCGCCTCACACTGGGTAGGATTCACCTTTCCGGGCATGATGGAAGAACCGGGCTCGTTATCGGGGATATGGATCTCTCCGATACCGGCACGGGGACCGGAAGATAACATCCGGATATCATTGGCGATCTTCATCAGGCTTACCGCCACCGTTTTCAGGGCGCCATGCGCTTCTACGATCGCATCATGCGCAGCCAGCGCTTCGAATTTATTCTCTGCCGTTACAAAGGGCAGGCCGGTCAGCCTGGCGATCCACCTGGCCACATTCTCGGGATACATCGGCGGGGTATTGATACCCGTACCTACCGCCGTACCGCCCAGGGCCAGCTCAGACAAATGTGCAAGCGTATTTTTGATGGCTTTCAATCCATGGTTCAACTGAGCGATATACCCGCTGAACTCCTGCCCCAGGGTCAGGGGAGTGGCATCCATGAAATGCGTACGTCCGATCTTCACCACATTCATGAATTTCCTGCTTTTCTCCGCCAGCGTGTCCCGGAGTAACTCGATACCCGGGATCGTCGTTTCGAGCAATATCTTATAGGCGGCAATATGCATTGCCGTAGGGAAAGTATCATTGGAAGATTGGGACTTGTTCACATCGTCGTTCGGGTGCAGGACCTTTTCCTTGTCCGTTAACTTACCCCCGGAGAGGACATGCCCACGATAGGCGACGACTTCATTGACATTCATATTGCTCTGGGTACCACTGCCCGTCTGCCACACCACCAGGGGGAACCACTGGTCCAGCGATCCTGTCAGGATCTCGTCACATACTTTTCCGATCAGGTCGGACTTTTCTTTGGGTAATACCCCCGCTTCCAGGTTGGTCAGGGCCGCCGCCTTTTTCAGGTACGCAAATGCCTTGATGATCTCTTTCGGCATCCGGTTGATATCCTGCGCGATCTTGAAATTCTCTATGCTGCGCTGTGTCTGTGCTCCGTAATAGGCATCAGCAGGCACGCTGACTTCGCCCATCGTATCTTTCTCTATTCTGTATTCCATATAATCCCGATTTTGCGGCGTAAAGGTAGGGAATATTTTAGTGAGTGATGAGTAGTCAGTAGTGAGTCTGTCGTTGCCGGTTCTGATTACCCCGGAGCGTGCAGCCTGTTTTGAATAACGGGTGGACGGTAGTGAGTGGAGCGTCACCAGGCGTAATCAGTAGTGAGTACTGAGTAGAGCGTAATCAACGCCCGGTGACCATTGGAGGGACCGGGGCAGGAGGTGACGAGTTGTCTGGCGGGCAGGTTCCCGGCGACGGCGAGATGGGTAGCGCCGCCCGCAAACACATATAAATTATTAATCCTATTAAAAGCTACTCACCACTCACCACTCACTACTCACTATGCCCGATTGCCATTTCGTATATGTTTTTTAAAAAACCGGGGCCTTTTATCGTAAAAAACACTTACTTTATCGGCTTATTTTTAAACCATGAATAGAATTATTTTTTTTGGATGGCTTTGCGGAGTGCTGACGACCGGGGTGGTGAACGGACAGGACAGACCCGGGAAATATGCCTGGAAACAGACCTCCTCGGCGGGATATACCTATCGGTATGTAACCAACGACCCCATGCAGACCCGCTTCTATACCCTTGAGAACGGATTGACCGTCATCCTGACCAGGAATCGCAAAGAACCCCGCATCGCGGTCCGCTTCGCGGTGAGGGCCGGCAGCAATACCGATCCGGATAACCATACCGGCCTGGCGCATTACCTGGAACACCTCTTGTTCAAAGGAACCGACCGTTACGGCTCCCTCGACTGGTCGAGAGAAAAACCCTATCTGGACAGCATCGACGGACTATATGAGAAATATAATTCTACACGCGACGAGGTAAAACGCCGGGAAATCTATAAAGAGATCGACCGCGTCTCCGGCCAGGCATCCAAATACGCCATCGCCAATGAATACGACAAACTGATGACCGATATCGGTTCCCAGGGTACCAACGCGCATACCTGGGTGGAAGAGACGATCTATGAAGAAGACATTCCGGAAGGCGCCATCGATAAATTCCTGGCGGTGGAATCCGAACGCTTTCGCAGCCCCGTCTTCCGCCTTTTTCATACGGAGCTGGAAGCAGTCTATGAAGAAAAGAACCGGGGATTGGATGACGATGGCACCAAAATGAGCGAAGCCATGCACCGGTATCTTTTCCCGACGCATAACTATGGGCAACACACGACGATCGGTACCATCGCGCATTTGAAGAACCCTTCCCTGAAAGCGATCCGCAACTATTATAATGCGTACTATGTCCCTAATAACATGGCCCTGATCATGTCCGGTGATATCGATGCCGACACGCTGATCGGAAAGATCGACCGGGCGTTCTCGTATATGAAATCCAGGCAGGTAAACCCGTACAATCCGGCCCCGGAAAAGCCGATCCTGGCCCCCATAACGAAGACCATCTACGGCCCGAGCGCCGAAAATATGCGAATCTGTTTCCGTACCCCCGCCGCCAGTACACACGACGCACTGGTGCTCGACCTGATCGCCGCCATCCTGTCGAACGGGAAAGCCGGTCTCATGGACCTGGATCTTAACCAGCAACAGAAGCTGCAGGCATCCCAGGCCTTTCTGCAGCAATACAAGGACTATGGCATCTTTGGCCTGGTCGGGACACCCAAACCGGGACAGACCCTTGAACAGGTCAGCGGTCTGCTGATGCAGGAGATCGCAAAATTGAAAAAAGGGGATTTCGACGATGCCCTGATCCGGGCCATCATAGCGAATGCGAAGCTCGCCATGCTGGATGGATTGCAAAGCAATTCGGCCCGGCTGGACGATCTGCAGGATGAATTCATCAAAAGCCATTGCGAAAGATGGGACAAAAACGTCTCCTCGCTCGATGACCAGGCGGCCCTGACAAAAAAAGAGATCATGGCCGTTGCCACGAAATATTTAGGGAACGACTATCTGTTGCTGTATAAGCGCAAGGGAATTGACAAAAACATCGTGAAAGTCGAAAAACCACCGATCACCCCGATAGAAACCAATACAGGAAAGCAGTCCGATTTTCTAAAGACGGTTGAGGCGATGCCGGTTTCGGACGTGAAGCCGCAGTGGCTCGATTTCAACACCGGGATCACCCGCGCAAGCCTGGGCATCGCCGATGTCCTGTATGTACAAAATACCGAAAACGAATTGTTCAGGTTGTATTACCGCTTGAACATCGGAAGCTGGAACAATCGGTTCCTTCCACTTGCCGCTCAATACCTGCAGTTCCTGAGCACGGATAAATACTCCGCGGCCGGGATCAGCAAGGCCTTCTATAACCTGGCCTGTAATTTTTCGATTACGACCGGCACCGATAACACGACGGTCAGTATCAACGGCCTGCAGGAGAATTTCGGCAAGGCGGCCGCCCTGTTCGAAGAGGTCCTGAAAAATTGCAAGCCCGATGAGGCTGCACTGGCCGCACTGAAAGAGAGATTGCTGAAGTCGAGGGCCAACGCCAAACTGAATAAGACCTCCATCCTGCAGGGCCTGCTGTCGTATGCCCGGTACGGCGAAAAAAATCCTTTCAACACGACCCTGAGCAATGACGATATCAGGGACCTGAAGGCGACGGACCTCGTCGCTATCCTTCACGGCCTGCTAACCTATAAACATACCGTTATTTACTACGGTCCGCTTCCCGTCACAACGCTGGTCTCCTCGCTTTCGGGTGTCCATGTTTTGCCCGCCGCCTTTACGCCTGATCCGCCCGCGGCGAGCTTCCGGTTTACTACGGAGAATGCGAACAAATTCCTGTTTGCAGACTACGATATGGTACAAAGCGAAATCTGCTGGATCCGGAACACCACCCCTTACGATGTGACCAGGGAACCCCTGATCGACGTATTCAATAATTATTTCGGAGGCGGCATGAGCTCCATTGTCTTCCAGACCATCCGTGAATCGAAGGCCCTGGCCTATGCTACTTTTGCCGGCTATCGCACCCCCGAAAGGAAAACCGATCTCTACTATATGCTGGCCTATATCGGTTGCCAGGCCGACAAGATGAGCGACGCCCTGAAAGCTATGAATGCATTGCTCGACACGCTGCCTCTCTCCGACAAAGGCCTCGACCGGGCGAAGACCAGCCTGAAGAAAGACATGGAGACGGAACGCATCACCCAGGACGGGATCATTTTTTCCTGGCTGGAGGCGCAGAAAAAAGGCCTCGGCTACGACCAGCGAAAGGAAGAATACGAGGCGCTGGATACAATCACCCTGGCGGACATAAAAGATTTTCATGACACCCAGCTGGCGGACAAAGCCTATACCTATTGCGTGGTGGCCTCGGAGAAGAAGATCAGTTTGGAGGAGTTGAGAAAAGCAGGGGAAGTGAAGAAGCTGAGCCTCGAAGAAATATTCGGTTATTGATACCCTTCCGGGTGGGTCGACGACGCGTCCTGAAAAGACTCATCTGTATAGTTTTTGCCGGACGAGTCACGGACGCGCCAAATCGAAACACCAGCCGTATCGAAAACGGACAATCCGCTGAAACAGGCTTTTCTTAAACGGCTGATTTAGAGCTGCATAGCGGTCTGGCATTTTTTTGGTCTACGGAAAGGAGAAGCGCTGTAACCTTTTCTCCCGGAAGACGTCAAAAAAACCGCTATGCTGAAAAATTATATAAAGATCGCCTGGCGCAACCTGCTCAAGGACCGCCAGTTTACGCTGCTCAACCTCGTCGGCCTCTCCACGGGCCTCGCCTGCGTGCTTTTAATCTTCCTATGGGTGAATGACGAACTTCAGGTCGACCGCTTCCATGCCAATGACGGCCGGCTCTACCAGGTGATGGTCAACCAGAAAAATGCCGACGGTGTCCGGACGATCGAAGCGACCAGCGCCATGCTCGCCAGGACCCTGAAAGCCGAAATGCCGGAAGTGGAATACGCCGCGGGTTCGCTCGACAAAGGCTGGTTTGGGGCGATCACCTTATCCGCAGCGACGGACTCCCTGCAGCAGCGACAGACCGGTTTGCAGGACAATAGCGTCAATGCGCTCGGTCATTTCGCCGACAAGGATTTTTTCAATGTCTTCTCCTACCCGCTTCTCCAGGGAAACAAAGACCAGGTATTGACGGACAAAAACTCCATCGTCATCTCGGAAAGCCTCGCCAGGAGGCTCTTTCATACCACCGCCAACGTGGTGGGGAAGACCCTGCAGTGGCAGCATGATTCCGCAGTTACCGTCTCGGGCGTCTTCGAAGACGTACCGGTTCATTCCTCCGACCAATTTGACTTCATCGTACCCATGGACAAATTCCTCGGCCAGTTCCCCTATCAGAAGAATTGGGGTCATAGCAGCGATCCGGCAACCTATGTAGTCCTGAAACCAGGCGCCTCCGTCGCGGCCTTCGACGGTAAGATCGCCGGGTTTATGAAGACGAAATTCCCGGAATCGAACGAGACGCTTTTCACCCGGCTCTATGGAAACGGCTACCTGTATGGAAAATACGACAATGGCCGGCTTGCGGGGGGGCGGATAGAATATGTCCGGTTGTTTTCCATCATCGCCGTTTTTATACTGGTCATCGCCTGTATCAACTTCATGAACCTGGCCACCGCGAAAGCGTCGCGACGCATGAAAGAAGTCGGCATCCAGAAGGTGGTGGGAGCCACCCGCGGAGACCTGATCCTTCAATACCTGGGGGAATCGATGTTGATGAGCTGCCTCGCGCTGCTCCTTACCATCGGCTTGATCATGTTGGTATTGCCGGCTTTCAATAACCTTACGGGGAAACAACTGTCCATTCATGTCGGCATCGGGTTGATTGCGACGAGTCTGGGGATCACGGCATTGACCGGCGTACTCGCCGGCAGCTACCCGGCCTTATATATCTCCGGTTTCAGACCAGTAGCCATCCTGAAAGGACGTCTCAAAAATTCGGTCGGTGAACGCTGGGTTAGGAGAGGGTTAGTGGTATTTCAATTCACGCTGTCCGCGGCTTTTATAATTGCAGTAATGGTAGTATACCGGCAGGTTGAATATATACAGACAAAAAACCTGGGCTATAACAAGGACAATATCCTCAACTTCGATATGACCGGAAGTTCCGCCGATAATACAAAGACCTTTCTGGCCGAGTTGAGAAATCTTCCCGGCGTTATAAACGCCACCAGCCTGGACCACTCCGATCTCTATGATTACGGTGGCTCGTTTCCCTATATCGAAGGCAAACCGCCAAAAGACATGATCGAGATCCATAATATCGGGGTCAACTACGGCATGATAGAGACCATGGGCATGCAGCTTGCGGAAGGGCGCTCCTTCTCTAAAAACCTGAGTTCCGATAGCGCGGAAGTCATTCTCAACCAGGCCGCCGTCGATGCCTATGGTATTAAGGATCCTATCGGGAAAAAGGCCGAGATCTTTTACGGCGACGGCCCCAGAAAAATCGTCGGCGTAGTAAAGGACTTCCATTTTCAATCCCTGCACGAAGCGGTAAAACCCTTTGCCATCCGGCTGGTGACAAATTATACAAGAGGGGTGTTGGTAAAGATCCACGCGGGAACCGAGAAACAGACCATCGACCATATACAGGCGCTGTACGCAAAGTTCCATCCCGGGTTCCCCTTCGACTACAAATTCTTCGATGAGGCCTTCCAGGCGCAATACGTGGCCGAGCGCAGAGTGGCGATCCTGTCCCGCTGGTTCGGTGGCCTGGCCATCCTCATCTCCTGTCTCGGTTTATTTGGCCTGGCGGCCTTTACCGCGGAAAAAAGGTTCAAGGAGATCGGTATCCGGAAAGTCCTCGGCGCGACAGTGAGCGGTATCGCCGTGATGCTGACCACCGACTTCCTCAAATTAGTCGGGCTCGCTATTTTGATTGCCTTTCCCTTAGCCTGGTGGGCGACCAACCAGTGGCTGGCCGGGTTCGCCTATCGTATTCGCACAGGACCCGATCTTTTCCTGCTGGCCGGCGCCTCGACCCTGCTGATCACGGTATTGACCATCAGTTTCCAGGCCATCAAAGCCGCCGTCACCAACCCGGTAAAAAGCCTTCGCGCGGACTAGCCGCCCGGCGTCTCTTTTTATACTCCCCTGAACTTCGCTTTTCGCTTTTCCAGGAAGGCGCTGGCTCCCTCTTTCATGTCCTCGCTCGCAAAACATTCGCCAAAGGCTTCCTGTTCACGGACAAACCCATTCGTATACCCTTTTCCGGTAGCCGCGTCCGCTTCGTCATCGCCGGCATCACTACCCCCGAAAGGATCGGCCTCCCATTCCTTTGAGCCATACGCGACCCCGTCGCCGGCGGCTATATTGACGCATTCGATGATCCGGGCGATGGCCAGTGGCGCTTTTTCATTGATGATCGAGAGCAGTTCGCGCGTCTTCACCAGGAGCTGGTCCGGCTCCGTGATATAGTTCACGAGACCCATGACATGCGCCTCGGTCGCATCGATCATCCGGGCGGAGAGCATGACCTCCAGGGCCCGCCCCTTGCCGATCAGTTGGGTAAGCCTTTGCGTGCCGCCATAACCGGGGAGCAGACCCAGGTTGACCTCCGGCTGGCCGAACCGGGCATTTGGCGTACATAACCGGAAATGACAGGCCATCGCCAGCTCACAGCCCCCGCCCAGCGCAAAACCGTTGACGGCCGCCACGATCGGTTTGGGAGAAGAGGCGATCCGGAAAAAGACATCCTGGCCCTTCGCCGCCAGGGCCTGCCCTTCTTTTGCGCTAAGGCCCCCGAACTCGGAAATGTCGGCGCCCGCCACAAAGGCTTTCGGACCGGCGCCGGTGAGGATGGCGCTCCTGACCTCCGCATTGTCATAGATTTCGCCGACGACTTCAGCCAGCTCGGAGATCACGGTTTTGTTGAGGGCATTGAGTTTATCGGGGCGGTTGATCGTCACGGTCAGGATATGATCGGTAAGATCGGTGTGCAGTGTCTGATACATAACAAGGTATTTAGATGAGAAAGAAAAATCTGCGGCTCGACGACCGGAGCCCCTTTGCAGGGATCGGACGCCTGCTAGAACTCCCGGTGCGTAAGGACCCACTCCGTGATATATTCCTTGATCGAGGCGGTAGGCGTCCCCGGTGGGAATAGCCGGCCTGAGCCCATGCGACTCAGTTCCTCCATATCATCCTCGGGAATGATGCCTCCACCCGTCAACAGGACATCATCCATCCCTTTTTCCTTCATCAGCCGGATGATCTTCGGGAACACGGTCAGGTGGGCTCCGCTCAGGATGCTGATGCCGATGGCGTCCACGTCCTCCTGGAGAGCCGTGTTGACGACCATCTCAGGCGTCTGGCGGAGACCCGTATAGATCACTTCCATACCCGCATCGCGTAAAGCCGAAGCGATGATCTTGGCGCCACGGTCATGACCATCCAGCCCTACTTTGGCCACCAACACTCTGATGGGTCTTTTCATGTGTCAAGCTTTCCGATAAAATTAATTAAAAACCCCCAGCCCGTGACGGATTCTCCGGATCGTCTCGGCCTGACCGAGCAGGGTGGCGATCTCGAAGACGCCGGGACCGAATTTCCCGCCTACCAGCATGACCCGGAAAGGCAGAAGCACATCTCCCGGCTTGATTTGGTCTGCGGCGGCGATTTCCTTGAATTCCTTTTCGAGCGTTTCTGCTTCCCAGGAATGCAGGAGCTCCATTTGCAGGACCAGCTGGGCAAAGAATCGCTTCTTGCCTTCATTCCATTTCGGCAGGACAGAAGCCGTATCCAGCGTCGCCGGAGCCTTGAAAAAGAAAGACGACTGCGGGACAAAATCAGTGAGCAGCGTACAGCGCTCCCTGACCAGTTCCAGCACTTTTTCAAAATGGAGATCGCCGTGGGCATTTCCCGCATCAGCGCCTGCATCGGCGCCGGTCCCACCAACTGTCTCGCCGCCTGGTTTACCCTGTTTGTCATGCGGCGGCAGGCCTTCCGCCAAAATCCCCTGTTGTTGGAACAGCTCTTTTACCAGCCCTTTATATTTCGAAACGGGCTCCTTCCTGATCCATTCATGATTGAACCACCTGGCTTTTTCGAAATCGAATTTCGCCCCGTTCTTGTGTACACGCTCCAGCGAGAAGGCCCCGACCAGCTCGTCGAGCGTGAAAACTTCCCTGCCGCTGCCATCGTTCCACCCCAGCATCGCCAGCATATTTACAAAGGCTTCGGGCAGGAAACCCATCTCCCGGAATCCTTTTGTCAACTCGTTTGTCTTCGGATCGCTCCAGTTCATCGCAAAGACGGGAAAACCCAGGCGGTCTCCATCGCGTTTGCTCAGCTTGCCATTTCCATCCGGCTTCAGAATCAGGGGCAGATGCGCCCAACGCGGCATATTCTCTTCCCCGAACAGCCATCTCCAGAGCAGCAGGTGGACGGGGGCGCTGGGGAGCCATTCTTCGCCGCGGAAGGCATGCGTGATCTTCATGAGGAAATCGTCGACTACGACAGCCAGGTGATAGGTAGGCATGCCATCGGCTTTTAGCAGGACTTTGTCGTCGATTTGCGAAGTGTTGAAATGCACGTCTCCGCGGATCAGATCCGTAAAACCGATTGTTTCGTCCGGGTCTACCTTGATACGTATGACGTAGGGTGTTCCCGCATCGAGCAGCTGCCGGGTCTCTTCGGCCGGCAGGGCCAGGGAGTTTTTCATGCTTCCGCGCAGCCGGTGGTCGTACTGTGGGGAGGGATTCTCCGGCGTCTTATAAGCAGCCCGCATCTGCTCCAGTTCGGTGGGTGTATCGAATGCATAATAGGCATGCCCCTTTTGGATCAACGCTTCTGCATGGCGTTGGTAGAAGCCCAAGGCCTTTCTTTCGCTTTGACGATAAGGCCCGTAAAGACCCGGCTTTTGGGGCCCCTCATCCGGCTCCAACCCGCACCACTGCAGGCATTGGAGAATATATTCTTCCGCGCCGGGGACAAACCTGCTCTGGTCGGTGTCTTCGATACGCAGGACGAAATCCCCGCCCAGGCTGCGGGCAAACAGATAATTATACAGCACCGTCCGCACCCCGCCCAGGTGCAAACCGCCTGTCGGACTGGGTGCAAATCTTACTCTTACCTTTTGATTCATAGCGGGCAAAGATACACTCTTCTGCCGTACATGCCGCCCGGCGCCGTCGCCGGTTGGCGGGTAGCCTGTTCTGTCGCCCCTCGGAGCCCATTGTACGGGAATAGTTGTTATCTTAGAGCCGGTTGCACTACCTTTTCTCTCTAAACCAAACTAAACACACCCTTGGTGAAATATCTTTTCACGATAGCCTTGCTTTTCAATATAGGGGCCCTGTCGGCGCAGTTAACTTATGAGACCCTCTTCGTAGACTATGACAGCGCCGTACAATACAAAAATCTCAGGATCATACCCGTCCGGGCAAAAGCCAACGGCGGTGGCGGTGCCGGCAGAAACCTGCTGGAAGGTGTTCCCGACGTCATATCCCTGAACGAAGCTCTGTCGCAGGGATTGGCGACCGTCAGCGAACGCGGAACCGCCTCCACGGAGAACGTACATTGGCTGCGTATACACAACAACTCAGAGAAATCCATCCTGTTTTCCTCCGGTGAGATTGTCGCCGGCGGCAGACAGGACCGGATGATGACACGGGACACGATCCTCGTGCCGAACCACCGAGACCAGTATGTCCCCGTCATGTGCGTAGAGGAAGGCCGCTGGAGCGAAAAGGAAAAAAAACTCTCCTATGGCAATTTTGCCAATTCCCACCTGAGAAAAGTGCTGGACAGCACACATAATCAGGTCCTGATCTGGAAGGAGATCGACAGGGAACTGGAGGAAGGCGCCTTTAAGAACAACTCGCTCGCGTACCTGGCCCGCAACCTGGATAAAAAGCATATCCTGATCTCGGACGAATATTTCCGGTTTTTCAGGGACCGGTTTAAAAATATAGATACCACGCTCCTGGGTTTTGTATGCATATCGGGGGACCGGGTGATCGGCACGGATATCTATGCAGGCAGGAATCTCTTCTACGAACAATTGGAACCATTACTGCGCGGTTATGTCGATGAATCCATCGTATATGGGTCAACGCCCGCGCTCCCCCAAAAGGATATCCGCCAATATATGGACAAGGAACTGACAGACGAGAAAACCCAGGATGAGTTTGTAAAAAAGAACGGCAAGATCTTCCGGCAGTTCGGGAAAGTCATACACATAAACACATTCTAGTTTTTTTACGACTTTTGCAATATGTTCTATCCCATAAGGACGCCCTGGTTGTTAAAAAAGCTGTATCCGGCCTATACCTGGAATATACCTTCCCAGGACCGGGTCGACCGGGTCCTCTACCTGAGCTTCGATGACGGTCCGCACCCGGACGCGACACCTTTCGCACTCGACACCCTGAAGACATTTGGGGCGAAGGCTACTTTCTTTTGTATCGGGAAAAATGTAGACGATCACCCGGAACTCTATAAAAGACTGTTGGATGAAGGGCATAGGGTCGGCAATCATACGCAGGATCATCTCAACGGATGGAAGACCCCTGCCGGACAATACCTCGAAAATATCCGGACGGCAGCGGGTGTCATCGACTCCGATCTCTTCAGACCGCCTTATGGAAGGATCACCCGTTCGGAAGCCGCGGCGCTGACCGCTCTGCCTGTTCCCTATAAGATTATCATGTGGGATATATTGAGTGGTGATTTTGATACGCGGATCACGGGAGCAAGGTGCGTATCACATGTGATCGGAAAAGCCCGTACGGGATCCATCATCGTTTTTCATGATAGCAAAAAAGCATTTCAGCGGATGAGCGTGGCTTTGCCTGAAATATTGCATCATTTTTGTAGCCTCGGCTACCGGTTCGCAACGATACCCATTTAAGGGCCGAAAAGGGTTTTCAGCGGCTTTTTTGTGGAATTTCGTCTACAAATAAATTGGGCCTGGGTAGACACCCTGGCCCGTTTTTAATCCGTACCCTATGAAAACTGGTTTAAAGGTAAAACAATTTTTCATTTATCCAAAGTAATTTCCTTGATACATAAGGATTCCGTAAGGATCGCAGAATCGATACAACCATTGCCGGAAGCCGGACTAGGGGTGTATGGGTAGACAGCGTCGTCGAAAACGATCGGATACCCGAATAATGTTAGAACATAGTTTTGCGGAATACCTGTTTTATTGATATTTAAAGAAGAACGATGGAAAGAAGAGGTAGACAGGAAAGGGTAGAAAGGAAGAAGAAGGGGTAGAGGAAGAAGAAAATCGGGGAAGAAAGTAAGAGGCGATAGCATTGAAAACAAATGCTGTAATCAGACAGCGATCGGATATAAAATCACAGACTATAATGATAGACGGGATGTTAATCGACACACATTGTCACTTGTATAGCAAGGAGTTTGCGGGGGAGTGGGAAGCCCTGATGGCCCGGGCCGAAGAGGCGGGCGTTCAGCGCTTCTATATGCCGGCCATAGACAGCAGTACCCATGAGGAGATGCTGGCCGTCGAAAGACAGTTTCCCGGGAAATGCCTGGCCATGATGGGATTGCATCCCTGTTCGGTAAAGGCTGACTACGAATCCGAGTTGTCGGCGGTGGAAGACTGGCTCGGCAGACGGTCCTTTGCGGCGGTAGGGGAGATCGGCCTCGATTTCTACTGGGACAGAACCTTTGAAAGCCAGCAGGTAACCGCTTTTCACCGGCAGATCGGCTGGGCGCTCGACTATAAGCTGCCGGTCGTGATCCATTCCCGTGAGGCGATGCAGGAATGCATAGAAGGGATCCGAAAATATCAAAATGGGAGCTTAAAAGGAATATTTCATTGTTTTTCAGGAACTTATGAATCCGCCCGTGCCATCATCGATCTGGGCTTCTATCTGGGGATCGGGGGTGTCCTGACCTATAAAAAATCCGGTCTGGCGGAAGTCCTGGCGCAGCTGCCCCTGGAATCGCTGGTGCTTGAGACCGATGCGCCCTATCTTCCCCCTGTTCCCTATCGTGGGAAGCGGAATGAAAGCAGCTATCTGCCCCTGGTAGCGGCCCGGCTGGCCGAAGTAAAAGGCGTCAGCCTCCTGGACCTGGCCCGGATCACGACCGCCAACGCACAAAAAGTATTTTCGGTCTAAAAATAAATTGTATTTTTGCGGCCCTTCCGGAGAGTTGTCCGAGTGGTTGAAGGAGCACGCCTGGAAAGTGTGTATACTCGAAAGGGTATCAAGAGTTCGAATCTCTTACTCTCCGCAGATGAATCAGTTGCCCCGCATAGCGGGGCATTTTTTATGCACCGGCGCGAAGCGAGCTTGCTCGTCTGAGCGAACGGGCATAAAAAATGACAGGCACGAAGTGCCGGCAACTGATTCATCTGGCTTCCCCCCCAACGGAGATCGCCGGAGCGCAGCGCAGGCAATCTCTTTGAGATTTCCGCAGGCAATCTCTTCCTACTCACTACGAAGGCTTTTCACCGGGTTTGCCATCGCCGCTTTTATCGACTGAACGCTGATGGTAGCGAAAGCGATGATCAAAGCGATAACACTTGCAGCCGCCAATATCCACCAGCTAAGGTCGATCCGTGAGGCAAAAGTCTCCAGCCACTTGTTCATTGTATAAATGGCAACCGGCATAGCCACCGCCGAAGCGATCAGCACCAGCAGCAAAAAATCCTTCGATAATGCTGTCACGATTTGCGGTATGCTGGCCCCCAATACCTTGCGTACGCCGATTTCTTTAACGCGCTGCGTGATGTTAAAGGCTGACAAGCCGAACAAGCCCAGGCAGGCAATAAATATGGCGATGCAGGCGAAAATGGTGAAAAGGGCGCCTTGCTGCCGTTCGCTGCGGTAAAGCTGATCAAAACGCTGATCGAGGAATGAAAAGTCAAAGGGTACCGTCGGCAGATAATGTTGCCAGGCATCGCGAATAGAATGCAGGGACGATTGTATGTTATGTCCGCTTATCTTCACAGATAGCTTACCAGGCGACCGGAGCGTCAGGATCATGGGGACGATATCCTGATGAAGCGATTCGAAGTGAAAGTCTTTCATGACACCGATTATACTGCCTGTCGTCCCCCCATAGTTTATTTGTTTATTCAGCGCTTTTTCAGGCGTTCCCCATCCCAGGATTTTTACCGTAGTCTCGTTGACGATGTATTTATTGGAATCGGTCTTTATACCGGGGGAATAATTACGACCGGCGGCCATTTTGATCCCATACGTGGGAATAAAGCCTTCATCGACGCCTATTTCTTTTAAGTTGACCTTCAGGGGTTGAAACGCCCCCCCTTCCAATACAGATCCACCCTGGTAATCCAGTAACCGGCCCGAAGGGATACGCGAAGAACGCCCGATGCTTTCAATATTGGGGTTTCTGAGCAAATCAGCCTTAAAAGCATTATACTGATTATCCAGGCTTCTGTCATATCCCATGGTTAAAACATGGTCTTTATCGATCCCGATATCCTTGGTCTGTATGTACTGTAATTGTTTAAATACGACCGTGGTGGCAATAATCAAAATGATTGAAACGGAGAACTGCAGCACGACCAGTACTTTCCGGAACGAGAAGGCGCTGGTTTGAACTTTAAACAAGCCCTTTAAAACCTTGACCGGGATAAACGAAGACATAAACAGTGCCGGGTAGATACCGCTGATCAGTCCCACCACAAAGGGCATCAAAAGAACGGGAAGGAACGCCTGCCCCGTTAAAAGGGTATTGACGCTTAATTGGAGGCCCGACATCCTGTTAAGGGCCGGCAGCAAAAGCACGGTTAATCCAAAAGCAATCGCGAGCGACACATAAGTGATTATTACCGATTCGCTTAAAAACTGGGCGATGATCTCTTTGCGCTGTGCCCCCACCACTTTGCGGATGCCGATTTCCTTTGCACGCAGCGCCGAGCGCGCCGTAGAAAGGTTCATGTAGTTTATGCAGGCGATAAGCAGGATAAACAATGCTATTGCCGAAAAAACATATACCCGGGTTGTATTTCCGTTTTCCTCGATCTCATCATCGAGATGCGAAGTCAGGTGAATATCGGTGAGCTTTTGAAGGGTAAGAGTGGTTGTATTGTGTGCTTTCTTATTGTCCTGGTCGCCAAGAACTGCGCAGTATTTATCCAAAAAATCGGGGAGCTGCGATCTTACGTGTTCTACATTGTAGTTTTTCGGGAATAGCAGGTAGGTATAAAATGCGTTGCCGCCAAAGTCGGAGGCCAGCCCATTCTCGCCATAAACGGTCGAATCTTTCAGGGTGCTGAATGAAATCAGGATATCGGGGTGCATATGCGAGCTTGCCGGGAGCGGGTTAAAAATGCCGGTTATCTTATAAGCATGTTTCATACCGCCGAGGTTGTTGATACCAAGTGTGATCTCTTTATCGACAGGATCTTCACTGCCGAAATATTTTACAGCCATCTCAGGCGTCAGCATAACGCTGTATGGCTCTGCCAGGTTCTCATGCACATCGCCTTTCAATCCGGGTACCATGAAAAAGTCAAAAAAATTCTGATCGGCAAAAAAAGTATTCTGCTCGTTGAACAACTTCTCCTTATACCCGACTGCAGTGGTGCCGACGGCCACCGTCCGCGTCATTTCCTTAATATCGGGAAAGGCCGCCATCAATCGCGGACCAAACGCCGGGGCGATCGCACTTAAATGCAGGCTTTCCACATTGGTAGCCGAATAAAATATACGCGTGACGCGATAAATATCATCTGCGTTTTTATCGTACCTATCATAGCTGCGCTCATTGACAACATAGGTAATAATAAGCAGGCAGCAGGTCAGCCCTACGGTTAACCCAAATATATTGATGAACGAAATAAACGGGTGCTTTTTGAGGTTACGAACGGCGCTCCTGAGGTAGTTTTTTATCATAGCCAGGTATTTATCTTAATAAGACTAAAATACATACCAATTATCTAAAATATTTACAATCAATGGTTTGCATTTTGGGTATAAGTACAGGTGTTCGTGTGTGCAGCACCCGGTGTCCGGTTATGGTACAGTGAGTTATTTTATATCTGGCCACTACCATAAAAACCGGGAGGATTATCGCTTCCGCTCAAAAAAATAATTAAATTGCCGCCCGGACCGGCAACACCCCCCATAGCCGGGTATCTATGATTGCTTTATCCGGGAACGATCATCATCTTATCATAGGTCCTGTATGCAAACAACAAACAAGCAAAGCTTCCTGAAACACGCCCTCGCGGCGCTCGTGTTAACCGGGATCTCCGTATCCGCCTGCGCGCAGCAACAAAAAATGGAAGCCGAAATCCAGGGTATTATGAAGGACCTGGATGCGGCGGGACTGTCGGTGGCGGTCGTAAAAAACAATGCGATCATCTACACCCATTCCTTCGGATACCGGGACATCGAAAGCCATGCGCCGCTAAACGACAGCGATATCTTCCGGATCGCATCGATCTCCAAATCCTTCTCCGCGACTTCGGTCATGCAACTCATCGAAGCGGGCAAATGCTCGTTGAACGACGATTTCAGCAAGCTCGTGGGTTTTACGGTGAGGAATCCAAAATATCCGGACGCCGTGATCACCTTAAGAATGGTGATGTCGCATACTTCCAGTATAAACGATAGCCAGGGCTATTTTAGCTTCGACAGCATCAACCCGGCCAAAAGCCCCAACTTCGCGAAATGTTATAACGACTATGCTCCCGGGACGGGATACAGCTATTGTAACCTCAATTATAATATGGTCGGCGCCGTGATAGAAAGATTGTCCGGGGAACGTTTCGACCTCTATGTCCGCCACCATATCCTCGACCCGCTGGGTCTTTATGGCGGCTATTGCATCGACTCATTGGATAAGACCTGCTTTGTCACCCTGTATGAATACGACTCCGCCTCCCGGAGGCTGACGCCGGATCCGATGGCCTACTTTCCGCGCAGGGAAGAGATAAAAAATTATGTCATGGGCTACAGCACACCCGCATTCTCGCCGACCGGCGGTATGAAGATCTCGGCTGCCGGCCTGGCAAAATACATGATGATGCACATGAACTATGGGAAATATGACGGGGTGAGGATCCTCTCAAGAAAGAGCGGGAAACGCATGCAGAAGAAGGTCTCGGACAATGAAGGCGGCTATGGCCTGGCGCTCCGGGCCTCTCATGACCTCATCCCGGGCAAGGCGATGATGGGACATACCGGCTCCGCCTATGGTCTCTCAAGCGCCATGTTCTTCCAGCCGAAAGAGAAATTCGGTATCGTGGTGATCACCAATGGCAGCAATCCCGCCTATCTCCCGGGAGACGTCGACATCAATGCCATATTGAGAAGGACGGTCAATTGTCTGTATGACAATCTGATCCGGACACCTCCGGCAAAATAGTACAGAATATCCCGGTCTCCGTATTGTCCGGGCCGGGCATTCATCGGCTATACGTTGACGATACCACTTGTTCCCGATAGCTGGCCGGTATCACTCCTTGCCGGTAACCTGGCCGCCGGCGGTTAATCTGTATTCGGGTAGTTTTACTAATGATCCGTTCAATAAAAAAGAGTATATTTAATGTACGGGTCGAATTTGACCTCTCTTGTCGCGGTAAAAATCATATGCTCCCGCTGCAGTGTCCGTGTACGAAAACATCTCCTTCTCTGGTTAAGTGAATTTATCGATTTATTGATTAGTGGCAGAAGCCGCCGAAGTAATATCGCCAAACACGCCAAAGCTGGCAAAGTCGAAGTTCGATTGAACGCCGATCTGCGCCGGGTGACGATGGAGATTCACGACGATGGCGTCGGCTTCGATACCCGCCAACGGGGTAAAGGGATTGGCATCACCAATATTTATAACAGGGTGGAATCCTACAATGGCCGTGTCGAAATTATTTCGGATCCGGGAAACGGATGCACCTCGTCCTTAACCCTGCCTTTGGCGGAATGAAAGGTTGAGCCCATGCTCATATCGGAACGGAAATGGATATGCAGGTCCCTTTCCCGGGTTCGCTTTTTAATTCGTATTGCCCCTCCATCACGAATACCCGTTCCTTAATACCCAGCAGGCCAAAACTTTTTCGTTTTCCGGTGGTGTCCGTATCGATGCCCTTCCCGTCGTCTTTTATTTCGAGGAAGAGCCGGTCATTCGTTATCCGGAGGCTGCTGTGTATTTCATGCGCCTGGGCGTGGCGAACCGCGTTGGTCAGGGCTTCCTGGTAAATACGGAACAAACCGGTGGCGATCGCGGCGGGAGCATTGATTTCCTGCTGATCGGCGACAAAATTTATTTTTATACCGAACCTGCTTTCCGCTTCCTGGTTTTGCCATTTTAAGGCGGCCACGAGACCGAGATCGTCGAGTATGCTCGGTCGCAGATGGGCCGAGATCCTTCTCACCGAATTCACGGTCTCATCGATCAGGACGAGGATGTCGGTGAATTTTCCCTGGATAGTTTTGTCGTCCGTTTTTATCTGTTTGTTCAGGGCATATACATCCATCTTTAGGCCGGTGAGCTGCTGTCCCAATTCATCATGGATATCGCGTGCGATCTGTATCCTTTCCTCTTCCCGGATATTTTGGAGATGGCAGGATAACGCATGCAGTTCCCGGTTGACCTGCTTTATTTCGTTTTCCGCTTTCAGCTTCTGCGTCAGATCGTTGATCAGTTCCAATCGCGCAGGCTTGCCGTCATAGGCTATCCTGGCCGACAGGATCTCTGCATCGATAAAACTGCCGTCTTTTTTCATATGATTCAAGATTCCGGATTCCCTGGCAATCGCTGTTCCTTCCGGCCGTATCCTCGATAAGGGCATGCCTGCGAATTCATCGCGGGAATAGCCATAATGTTTTACGGCCGCATCGTTTACCGCCAGGAACAGGTTCGTTTGGTCGTCTATTACCCATGCGGGCAGTGGGTTCTCCTCGAACAGCAAACGGTATTTCTCCTCGCTTTTGACAAGGGCCGCCTCCGCATCGAGCTTCTCCCGTTTTATCTTTCTTTTTTCGAGGGCCCTGGTGATAGCGGAAGGAAGACGGGTGAGATTGTTTTTCAGGACATAGTCATCCGCGCCCATATGGATGATATCGACGGCGAATTCTTCGGAGACGGTTCCGGTGACCAGGATGAAGACCGGGTCTGCACCCTCTTCCTGCAGGATCTTCAGCGCGTCGAACGAATTAAATTGCGGTAAGGAATTGTCGGCTAAAATGGCGTCGAAGGAGTCATTCTGAATCGCCGCCAAAAATTCCGGCTTATCCGTTGCGATCGTTGCATCGAATACCAACCCCGACCGGTGGAGGAACTTCCGGATCAGTTCCAGGTCGGAAGGGTCGTCTTCAAGCAGTAACAGTTTTAAAGCTGTATTCATAACCAGGGTTTAATGGATGAACTTCCCTTTATTTCCCTTACTGACCGGTAAGTGGCGGTTTTTGGTTCTGGATCAACCAGTAGAGCCCCAATTCGCTGACCGCCTTGGCGAAGGATTCGAAATTGACCGGCTTCACAATATAGCTGTTTACGCCAAGCTTATAGCTTTCGACAACATCCCTTTCCTCCTTCGAAGAGGTGAGGACGACCACCGGGATCATTTTGGTTCGCTCGTCTCCTTTTATCCTCCTCAGGATTTCCAGACCGTCCACTTTGGGAAGTTTCAGATCCAGCAGGATCAGCTTCGGATCGAAATGGGCGGATGTTTTACCCGGTGGATCCTTTGGGAAGATCAGATCGAGGGCCTCTGCGCCATCATCGAGATGCATGAGCTTATTGGCAAGATTGTGTTTCTTAAGGCTTCGGATCGTCAGCTCGGCCTCATACGGGTTATCCTCTATCAGCAATATGTCTATTTCCTGTTGTTCCATGATGGGTAAGTTTGTTGAATGGTTAGTTTTTTATGGGGAGGCTGAAGGAGAACACGGATCCTTTGCCCGGTTCCGACTCGGCCCAAACCTTGCCGCCATGTTTTACGATGATCCTTTGAACCAAAGCAAGGCCCACACCGGTGCCTTCATATTCCGTTATTTTATGAAGACGCTGGAATACGCCGAATAGTTTGCCCGCATATTTCATATCGAATCCTACGCCATTGTCCTTTACCGAATAAACAATGCTCCTCCCGTTTTGGTAAGAGCCGATATGGATGGACGGCTTCTCCTGCTTGCCGGAATACTTCAGCGCATTCGAGATGAGATTCCCCCAGACCTGCAGGATCAGGTTCCTGTCACAACTGGCAGGCAATAGCGGGTCGGCGAGGATTTCCGCCTCTCTGCCTCTGTACAAGGCCAGCTGTTCGGTGATAGCCGATTTTACCAGCTCGTTCATATCCGCGCGGGTCGTGACAATTTCTTTTCTGCCCAACTGCGACAGGTTGAGCAGGGCATCGATCAACTGCCCCATCCTCCTGGCATTGGCCGTAATGACACCGAGCGTACGTCTGCCTTCTTCATCCAGCTTATCGGAATAATCGGTTACCAGCATATCGGCAAAGCCATCGATGATGCGAAGGGGTGCGCGGAGATCATGCGATACCGAATAAGTGAAGGCCTCCAGCTCCTTATTGATGATGGCCAGTTCCTCGGTTCGTTCGATGACCTTCTGCTCGAGGCCGACGTTCAATTCGCTGATGCGGCGTTGCGCATTTTTCAGCTCGGTGACATCTATCGAGACGCTCATGGCAGCATATACCTCATTATTCTCGTTTTTGAGCGGAACATACCTGGTGACCAGGTCATATCCGGTCCTGTTGCTTTCAACGGTGAAGGTTTCTTCGTGGAAGACGCGTATGAAATGGGGAAGCGCCTCCTCGTAGCGATCGGCCGGTAACACATCGGCCGCTTTTTGCCCCAGGAGTTTCTCTTTTTTGTAGCCTGTTTTTTCAATCATATCCCCTTCCACCAGGAGGTAGCGGTATTCGGGATCCATCAGGCATATCACAGACCCGGGAATACTGGACGCTATGGTCCGGTAGAGATTTTCGTTTTGCCGGATCTTTAATTCCGCCTTTTTCTGTTCGGTGATATTGCGGGCTATTTTCGAAGCTCCGACGATCTTTCCGTCCGGATCCTTTATCGGGGCTACGTTGAGGGATATCTGCACCGCGCTGCCATCCTTCCTTAGTCGCTCCGTTTCATAGTGCTCCAGGTATTCCCCCCTGGTAGTCTTCCTGATGATCAGGTCTTCTTCATGCCATCGGTCGGGCGCGATCAGCATGGATATCTCCTTGCCCAATACTTCACCGGGTGGATAACCGAATAGTTTTTCGGCCCCCCGGTTCCAACTCGTGATTGTCCTTTCCAGGTCGATGCTGATAATGGCTTCGTCGGAGGAATTGATAATGGATGCCAGCCAGGCCTGCTGCTCCTCGGCTTTTTTGCGCTCCGTAATGTCGGCCCGGATGGCGACATACTGGCGGGGTTTTCCCTCCGGGCCCAGGAAGGGTACGATGGTCGTGTCAACCCAATAGGTCGACCCGTCCTTGGCCCTGTTCTTCAATTCCCCTTTCCAGATCTTTCCCCGGGCAATCGTCACCCAGAGATTCCGGATGAACTCCTTTGAATGATACCCGGAGTTGATGATAAGATGGTCCTGGCCGATCAACTCTTCCCGGCTGTATTTTGAGATCCGGCAGAAATTGTCGTTCACATGCCTGATGATTCCTTTTTGATCGGTAATGGCGACAATGGAAGATTGATCCAGTGCATATTTATAGTCCGAAATTTCTGCCGTTCTTTCGTTGATCCTGCTATCGAGTTCGGCATTCAGCCGCCTGAACTTCTCTTCCGCCTTTTGGCGTTGCCCTATCTCCGTCTCCAGGTCTTTAAGAGGCCTCAAAGATACGGCCAGCGGAAGATACTTGACGATATAAAATACCGTCACCCAACTGATTACCCCGGTTATCAGCCGCATGAGGGCGTTTAAGCGATAGACGGGTATCCAGAAGGCGATGGCGTCTAAAAAATGCGTAGCCCCGCAGGCTAATATAAAAGCGGCAAACAGGAAGTATAGCCGGATAAACCGGGCATCCTGTTTTCTTGAAATATATTTGATAATGACGACCGGGATGGCGAAATAGGCCGACCAGATCAGGAGATCGCTGAGGATATACAGCCATCCGTGGAATTCAGTCCATTTACCGCAATGCCATCGGGGCGGCCAGTCTGAACTGTCCAATAGTCGCGTAAAGAAATCGGCGAAGTCCTTCATATTTAACGTATGGCGATTCTCAGGTTATTATCTGCGCCACCAGTTCGGGGATCCGGGAAAAATCCTTTGTTTTATCCAGGAAGAACGCCGCTTCCAGTTCGGCGCATTTGCTCCTGTAAAATTCATCGGATGAATTGGTTAGCATGATGACATGGATATCGGGCTGCTGGCTTTTCAAATCCTGAAGCAGTCTGATCCCCGACCCGTCAGGCAGGTTGATATCGAGGAATACGATGTCAGGGTTCGTTTCTTCGCATGCCTCGAGCCCTGTTTTCACCGATCTGGCCTGCCCTAGCAGCTCTATATCGGATATCGTCGAGAGGAGATCGAGTAGCCTGGCCCCGACCGTTTCCGAATCTTCAATGAGCAGGACCTTATGAGTCAAATTCTTAACCATGTCCAAAGTTAGCGGGTCCCGAATTCCGAATTTGTAGACATCCGTTTCGATCGGTTGTAGTAGAAAATAGGGCACGGGGAAAACCCCGCGCCTTTAGACCTCAAATCTCAGCTTTCGCGTCCCACTCATAAGATTCTCTGTTAAACGATCCTGCGAGTGAGCGGCCTCCTGGTTTTCACAGAAATCATTATCTTGTTTTTGCTCTTTTAGGAAATTATTAACCGGCTGGGATAGGTCCCTTTGATCCGGGCTCTCGTGCAACCCGGTGATCGGATCAAAAGGAGTATGAGCCATGGCCGAGAGAGTCATCATCACCTGGTCGGTGGAGTACGGGGCGGGGCCATGCTGGTTCATAGACAAATATTTTAGCGATCAGGAACTGAAAATTCACTGTTTTGCTACTGCAGGATCCTTAATCGAAAAGAAGATTTGTGTTTAGTACGAAGACTAATAACGAGCCGGGTGAAAAGAGAGACCTTAGAAAGAATAGTATCGATTATATTGTCAATAAATATACCATTTAAAAATCGGTATATCAAATTAAATAAAAAAGCTAACCATCTTTTGTAGATGGCTAGCTTGTACGGGCGGGTCATATTGGCAATTTCACAGGGTCGGAAAAACGGGCCCGGACGGATTGGTTTTCATAGGACGGATCTTGTTGGTTCAGGACATTGGACAAACTGGTTTTCAAAGGTTAGGATCAGGCTTCAGGACATTGGACGAATAGGTTTCAGGGATCAGGACCTGAGTTCGGTTTTGGACGCGGCCAACAGAATCAGGATTCAGGGTTTTTTAGGATGACGGATTTTAATACTGCTTTCGGTTTCGGGATACAGATCTTCAGGGTACGGTTTTTCGGGTTTCGGTTTTTCGGATTGGATTCAGGGTTTTTAGGATGACGGATTTTAATATTGCTTTGGTTTCAGGATACGGATCATTAGGTTTCGGGACATGGATCTTTCGGTTTCGGGTTTCGGACTTTTTCGCCTGGGATATTGAATGCTGCCTTAACAGTACAAAGATGCGACGGAGAAGGCCCCCGAAAAATAGTAGATCGTATAGACCTTGGATAGAGACAAGTCTCATTGGGCTGTAGAATATACTCTACGTAAGAAGCCGCCTCCGGTATTTCGAGACAGTCCGTAGAGGGGGGCCTAAGGGTTTACCCGGAGTCGGTATTTATGAAAACTACCTGAAAACTCTTAGGATAATCGGTAAATATGGCTTAAATTCATCATATTATAGGCGTCCGAACCTTCACGATGCCCTATATTCGTATAAATCAACAGGTTAAGATTCTGGTTTGTTTCGCTGTTTGCAATACCCGATAATATGCGAAAGAATCAACACTCGACTGACCCACCGTATAGCAATGCTATTTTTTGTTTGTCACCGTTCCGGTGACTGAATCTTAACATTAACTCCATAATACATGCGCCGATTTCTGATAGCCGACGATCATTCCGTAGTACGGAAGGGCTTAAAACAAATCTTGTTCGAAGCATTTCCATCCGCAGCCATTGAAGAAGTGACCAATGCGGAAGACCTTTTTAAAAGAGTGACCCTGGAAGAATGGGATGCCGTGATCTCGGATATCTCCATGCCCGGCCGGAGCGGCTTGGAAATATTGCAGCAGGTCAGGCTGGATCATCCCAAACTGCCTTTCCTCATCCTCAGCGTCCACTCCGAAGACCAATACGCCATCAGGGTGTTAAAAGCAGGCGCGTCCGGGTACCTGAACAAGGAATCCGCGCCGGAGGAACTGGTCAAGGCGATCAACCAGCTCTTGCTCGGCAAGAAATATATCACCCCGTCCATTGCCGAAAAACTGGCGACTACCCTTGACCGGGATGCGGCAAAAATGCCGCACGAGTACCTTTCGGACCGGGAGTTTGAAGTGTTTAAGCAACTGGCTGCCGGGAAGGCGGTGTCCGAAATTGCGGAGAGGATCTTTCTGAGTGTTACCACCATCAGCACCTACCGGTCCCGCATCATGACCAAAATGAATTTGAAGACCAACGCCGACCTGACCCTGTACGCCATCGAACATAAGCTCCTGTAACGAACGGGCGTAAATGCCGATGACTGAAAACGGCCCGTTTAAAACGTCCATTTGCAGAACCCGTACTACCTGTAGAACCCATACTACACCCCCTCTTGCATAACTTCTACAACGGGATTATTCTGCTTCTACAGACCGGGCGGCTGTTTCCATGTATTTTTGTTTGCAATGGATAGGACTTTTCCCGGAAAATCGATACTCATCATAGATGATTCTTCCCTGATCAGGAAGCGCCTTCGGATTATGCTGAAATCAATAGATGGCATCCGCTCCATCAATGCGGCCGGCGACTATTCCTCGGCTATGCATCTCCTCAGCGATCCGTCGCCGGATATCGTCCTGCTCGACATCAACCTCCCCGGCGGAAGCGGCATCGACATTTTGAGGGACATCAGGAGCCGTTATCCCCGGATCATCGTGATCATGCTCACCAACCAGTCCGACGACGATTACCGGGCCGCTTGTAAAAACCTGGGGGCTCGCTATTTCATCGACAAGTCGAAAGAATTCGAACAGGTCCCCGCCATTATCGCCTCTCTTTCTTAAACCGCCTCTCTCTTAAGCGGTCTTCTCTTTTTAACAGGCGGGGGACCCGGTGTAGTAGCATGTCTACAAGGCTTTGACCATATTCAGGACAGGAATTACAGCAGATCCTCTATTTTTTACAGGTCTTCTTTTGCATTACTTTGCTGTATCAAAAACCAGGATCATGAAAAAAGAAAAAAGAACCGTTCTCATCGTCGACGATTCACTCCTCATCGTGGAAAGAATGATACCCATATTGGAAGAGATCGAGAATATCTCGTTTGTCGTACAGGCCGGCAGCTTTCGGGAAGGCCTGGAAGTGCTGGACACGCTAAATCCGGATATGGTCTTGCTGGATATTAATTTGCCCGACAGGAGCGGTATCGAACTGTTGCGTATCATCCGGGAAAAACATACGGAAATCATCGTACTCATGATATCCAATCAGGCGGATGATTATTACAGGGAAATATGCAGGTCGTTGGGAGCCCGGCACTTCCTCGACAAGTCGAAGGACATCGATTTTATCCCCGAAGTATTATCCGCCGCCTGCTGATAAAAAGCTCTGAAAACAACGGTCTGAAAACAACTCCAAATCTTATGACTACAAATGGTATCGATATCTGCGAATGGGTAGGCGCCTTAAAGGACCACAAGCCCTATTACATGGCTATCACGGATTTTCACGGGAATCTGTCTTTCACCAACTCACATTTTTATAACAATTTCCAGTCGGCTAAGGCGTCCCGGACAGGATTTTTCGATCTTGTCCATGAGAATGACCGGCAGCATCTGGATGAAACCCTTACGAATTGCTCGATGTCCGAGGAAGCTGTTACCACCGAATTGAGGCTCAAAAACGGCAGCTTCCGGTGGATAAAATGGAAGATATCCCGTGTAAGAAAACCGGAGATCATGTCCGAAAAATTTTTGTGTCTTGGATATGAGATGACTCCGGAGGAACAGCAAAAAAAGAATATGGAAATTTTTGAACGGAATTACCAGGGCCGCAATGCCCTGTTCCATTCCTTCATGGATCATACGCCGTATTTTACCTGGATAGTCGACGAAGACGAGAACCTCGTCTTTGCCAATAGCGTTTTGCTGAAATATTTCCAGGTCGACGAGACGGCTTTTGGCCAAAAACTCCAGGAGATCATTCCCGGGCCGATTGCCGGTATGATCCGGGAAAAACATATCCACGCCCTCAAATGCGGCCGGCAGGATCAAAGCATCGTAAAATCGATCATGGCCGATGGGAAAGAACATGTATACCAGGTCATCGTCTTCCCCGTTCGGGGCGCCGGACCGGGCACACTCGTCGGAGGCGAGGCATTGGACATCACCGATTCATACCAGGCCGGACAACAGGAGAAGAGAGTGAGCGAACGCCTGCTGTATATCAATAAAGCCACCTCCGAAGCCATATGGGACTGGAACATCCGGAACGGCCAGATCTACTTCAACCAGGCTTTACATGCGCTCGTCGGCACCGATCTTGGACAGGTATTCGATCTTGACTGGTATTACCGCTGCGTTCACCCGGATGACAAGGAAAAGACCGAACAGGTGCTCAGGACGGTATTGGACAGGGGAGAGCAGTCCTGGGAGGCGGAATATCGCTTCCTTTGCCCTGACGGCCAATACAAGATGATGCACAGCCGGGGTTTTGTCATCTACGAAAATGGGGAAGCCGTCCGGATGATAGGATCCTTGCAGGATGTGTCGGAGATCAGAAAACTGGAAACACAGTTGGTGAAACAAAAGTTGACACAGCAGAAAGGGATCGCCGAAGCGATCATAAAGGCCCAGGAAGACGAACGTACCCGGATCGGTCATGAATTGCACGACAATATAAACCAGATCCTGGCTTCCGGCCAGTTGTACCTGAATGCGTTGAATAGCGATATCGATGATTTCCAGGAGATAAAAGATAAAACCATGGAGATCCTGAACCTCGCCATCGAAGAGATCCGGACCCTCTCGAGGACGATGGTCACCCCTGATCTGAAAAAAGGAGGCCTGGTGGCCAGTATCGATGGGCTCGCCGATGATCTTCGTTTTGGCGATCTTTTCGAAGTGAGCTTCACGCATAGCCGTACCTGCGACATAGAGGAAATGAGCCAGGGCAAAAAGATCGCCCTCTTCCGCATTGCCCAGGAACAGGTCCGGAATATCGTCAAATACAGCGAGGCGCAAAAAGTCGGAATAGCCCTGGATATCGACAACGACAGGGTGCGACTGGAGATCAGCGACGACGGCAAAGGTTTCGACGCCCGGCATACCCGTCAGGGTCTGGGCTTGTCGAATATCCATGAGCGAACCCTCCTTTACAACGGTAAAATGGTACTGGCCACCGCGCCCGGGAAAGGCTGTTCCATCATCGTCAATATCCCGCTGGAAGGCCGGGAAATATTCCTGTCGAATATCCGCGTATCCCGCCCCGAAAATCCCGCCGAAAGAGAACCCGGGGAGCAACGATGATCCGGCACACTGATCCTCCTGCGGGATAATCACCAAAGAGCAGATCGGGCGGCTGGTCTATAAACATACCGGCCACCACCTCCGGCAATTTAAGGAGTAGAATTAATGGGTAGAACGGGGCGCCTGTTCATTCACCAGGACCTTCCCCCGATCGATGGCCTTTTGGAACGTATCGGTGACATTGGCTTTGCCGATGACAAACAGCAGTCTCGACTTTTTCAATTCCTCCAGGATCTGTTCGCTATGAACTTCCGATAATATCAGTTTCGTACCCTTTTGTTTCGATTCCTTGCAGACCTCCGCAAGAGTCCTGATGCCCGTGGCATCGATAATGGGCACCTTCCTCATCCGGACAATCAGCACCCGGGGAGGCTTTTCGATAAACCGCATGGCATCTTTGAATTTATAGGCCGCGCCAAAGAACAGGGGACCAGTGATCTCAAAGACCTCGATATTGCGGGGAATGACGAAACTATCCAGAGACTCCCTGTCGTCCCCGTTGTTCCCGCTTTCGGGCTCTCCCATCAAAACGCTCACATTGCTGAACCTGATCATGTTCCGCATGAACAAAAAGACCGCCAGTACCATCCCGACCTCTATGGCCACCGTAAGGTCGATAAATACCGTCAGCAGGAAGGTCGTCAGCAGGATGGCCGTGTCGCTTCCCGGCCCCTTCAGTATGGATTGGAAATGCCTCCACTCGCTCATATTATAAGCGACTACCGCCAGGATACCCGCCAGCGTCGCCATCGGAATCAGCGCGGCCCATTTGCCAAAAAACAGCAATATCAACAGGAGTGTGACCGCATGAATCATCCCGGCCACAGGCGTGCGGCCTCCGTTCTTCACATTGGTGGCGGTGCGGGCGATGGCCCCCGTGGCCGGGATGCCACCGAAGACCGAAGAAAACAGGTTGGCCACCCCCTGCGCGACCAGCTCCATATTTGACTTGTGATTGCCACCGATCATTCCATCCGAAACGACGGCGGATAACAGGGATTCGATTCCGCCGAGCAGCGCAATGGTGAAAGCGGGCCGGATTAAATTTCGCAGGGTTGCGGCATCTAAATGGGGAATGACGGGTTTGGGCAACGAAGAGGAGATCGCACCGAACCTGCTGCCGATGGTCTCGACGGGCAAATGCAATAGCTGCATGGCGGCGGTGGTGGCGATGATCGCTATCAGCGAGCCGGGTATCTTGCGCGTGACTTTCGGCCATAGAAGAACGATGGCGACGGTAGCGCTGCCGATGAGGACCGTATAGAGGTTTAAGGTGTGGAAATATTGGATATAGACCCTCCATTTGGCGAGGAAATCCGCCGGGACGACCCCTGTTTTCAATCCCAGGAAGTCCTTCACCTGGGAAGACAGGATGATCAGCGCAATCCCGCTGGTGAACCCGATGATCAAAGGGTGCGGGATGAATTTTATTACCGAACCCAGCCGGGCAAAGCCCATGATGATCAGTATAATGCCCGCCATAAACGTGGCGATGACCAGGCCGTCTATGCCGTGCGCCTGCACGATGCCGTAGACGATTACGATAAAAGCCCCGGTAGGCCCCCCGATCTGCACCCGGCTACCGCCCAGCAGCGAGATGATAAAACCCGCAATGATAGCCGTATAAAGACCCTTTTCCGGCGACACGCCCGATGCAATGGCAAAGGCGATGGCCAGCGGCAGGGCGACAAGACCCACGATCAGCCCGGCCATCAGGTCCTTCAGGAACTGCTGCCGGGTATAGCCCCGTAAAGTATCAAGTATTTTGGGTCTGAACATCATATAGCCTGGGTCCGGACATCGTATCCGGGTTAACGGACTGCGGCGACTTCATCGTCCTGCCGCCAGTCCTTATTATATTTTACAAAGAAGGACAGCCATACCGCTCTTGACAACCGTATAAAATAGGGCTGCAGAACGAGCATCAAAACTCCGTTGACGCCCAGCCACCAAAAGACCCGGTTGTCATGGGTGGACAATCCAAGCACCACCCACCAGGCGACAAGGGTGGAAACGGAAAAAGCAATCGTCAGCGAATAGCTTACATAGGCCGTGCCATAGTAAAACCCCGGTTCTATTTCCGTATCCTGTCCGCAAACCGGGCAGGTCCCGTACATATTAAACAGCGCCTTCAGGTGATAGGGGTTTTTATCCTTGAATAGATCCCCCTCCCTGCAACGTGGGCACTTTTGACGCAGCACGGCCCCCAGATAACCAGGCTCTTTTCTTTTTTTCCGGCTATCTGTTTTGATTTCATTTTCCGGAGCTTTACTCATAATGGTTTAGATGATATTTTTAGGATACATTATGTTTTAGGATGCATTATATTTTTACCCAGCATTTTAAGAGATCGTTCATATCCGAATAAACGACCTGGAAATCGGGCGGTACTTCACTTTCCAGGCTGCACAACGTGCAAAGCCGCGTGCCTTTCGGTTTTTGCTGCAGTTGTCTGAACAAATAGCGGTTGTAGTAATTGTAAAGTTCTCCCGAATAATCGATACTGTCATCGATCTTGTCGGTGCCATCCAGGTTCTCGTAAAAAGCATTGTAGAAATAGAAATGATCGTATTTTTTTAAATCGAGCTGGGTGAAATTTCCATGTATAAAGAAGACGTTTTCCAGCTGCAGTTTGCTTTTGGCAGCTTCCGCATAATCAATCAGGCTTTTTCGCTGCTCCACGCCATAGTAAACCGCATGAGGAGTAAGATAGGCGGCGGCCAGGCAGAACTTACCTACCCCGCTGCCGATATCCAGGATGCTCACCGCCTCGTCGCCGGCGAGGAAACGGGCGGCTTTCATCGCGATAGGCAAGGGAGTCCAGTGATGCCTCGAAAGCGCCTGGATGGACAGGGGATAGAGCGCATTGAATTCCTTGTCGGAATAGAACCATTTCTCAGCGGACGTTTTTTGAAGCATAGTATACGGCGTTCGAAACACAAAATTAGAAAGGACCGGGTAGTCCCGCGGTAAACCTTGTCACCCGAAAAAGTGATTTATATCAGTTTTTATACAATAGATTTGTAGTATAGTATGAGTATAAAAGGCATTTTTCCGATCGATAAGTGGGATTTTGAGAGTGAATCGATCCTTGCCGATCTGCCTTCGGGTGATCTGGAATTGCTGATGATCCGTAAATCGGAACACGTGTATAAGAAGGGCGAGGTCATCTTCCGGGAAGGAGCATACCCGGCCGGCATCTATTATATCGCGAACGGAAAGGCGAAGAAATATAAAGTGGACGGGGAAGGCAGGGAACAGATCATTTATGTCGCCAACACAGGCGAGTTATTGGGGTATCATGCCATCCTTTCCGGCGACAATTACCCGGATTCCGCTGCCGTATTGGAAGAAAGTATCATTACATTCATACCGAGGGAAGACTTCCTGGAAGCCATCAGGCAGTCCGACGTATTGAACCGGAGACTGCTCAGGACTTTGAGCCATGAGTTTGCCGTACTGGCCAACAGCCTCACCATGTTCGCGCAAAAATCCGTCAGGGAGAGACTGGCTCTCCAACTGATCGTGATCCGTGAAAAATACAAAGTCGATTTTAAACCCGGCATGCCCGTTGAGATAAATATGGGTCGCGACGACCTGGCAAGCCTGGTCGGTACCGCCCGGGAAAACGTCGTTCGTATGCTTTCCGAGTTCAGGGAAGAGGGCATCGTGGAGACCCGGGGCAGAAAAATTATCGTACTCGACGTAAAAAAACTGGTTAAGATCGCCAATTACAGATAATCCCGGTTTTGCCTGGCGGCTTCTCCTGTCTCCGGTTGGTCAATTGCCGTATATTGCAGGCATGGAAAACATTGGACTGATCGTCATGCTCCTATTCGGCATCACCTTCCTGGGAGTGCTGAGCAACAAATACAAATTTCCATTTCCGATCGCCCTGGTAGTCTCGGGTGTAGTGATCAGCCTGGTCCCGGGCCTGCCGGTCATCACCCTCCAACCCGATATCGTTTTCCTCTTATTCCTGCCTCCCTTGTTATATGGCGCTGCCTGGTACACCAGCTGGCATGAATTCAGGGCCAATATCCGCCCCATATCCCTGGCGGCGGTGGGTCTCGTGTTCTTCACGACCACCCTGGTGGCAGTCGCCGCACACGCGCTCATACCCGGCATGAGCTGGCCGCTCGGTTTCCTGCTCGGAGCCATCATCTCGCCCCCGGACGCCGTAGCTGCCACGACGGTGACACGAGGTCTCGGGCTGAACCCCCAGCTGATCGCCATCCTGGAAGGGGAGAGCCTCGTAAACGACGCCAGCGGCCTGATCGCATATAAATATGCAACGGTAGCCGTACTGGCGGGGAATTTTGTCTTCTGGCAGGCCGGCCTCAACTTCTTGCTCGTGGTGACCGGCGGCGTGGCGATCGGGCTGGCGATCGGCGCCATCATGTATTTCGTCCACAAGAGATTCATCTGCGACCCGATCATCGAAGTCACCCTTACGCTGTTGACGCCCTTCGCCGCCTATCTGCTGGCCGAACATTTTCACGGCTCGGGCGTCCTGGCCGTCGTCAGCTCCGGCCTGTTCCTTTCGTTCAACTCGGCGACCATCCTCACGCACCAGAGCCGCATCATGTCCTATGCCGTGTGGGATGTCGTCGTCTATGTCCTGAACAGCCTGATCTTTATACTCATCGGTTTGCAACTGAGGAGCATCATGGAAGGTATAAAAGACTATTCGAAATCCGAGCTCATCTTCTATGGCGCCGTGATCAGCGCGGTCGTGATCGTCGTCCGGTTCGTATGGGTATTGCCGGCAGCCCTCCTGCCGCGTCTCTTTAGCCGGCGTATCCGGCAGACCGGTTCCATCGACCTGCGCAATAGCGTTGTGTTCGGATGGGCCGGCATGCGCGGCGTCGTGTCCATGGCGGCGGCCTTGTCATTGCCGCTGCTGATGCCCGATGGCAATCCCTTCCCGCACCGCAATCTCATCATCTACCTCACGTTTTGCGTCATCCTCTCCACGCTTGTACTGCTGGGCCTCACCCTGCCCTGGGTCGTCCGCACCCTGCGAATCCCGGCCTATTCCATCGCCGCGGAAGAATATGACGCGCGTATAAAGGTCGTCAGCGATACAATCGGTTATATCGAAGAGAATATGTCGCAGATCAACGGAGAACTGCTGAACAATATCAAGAGCAAATACGAAATAAAATACGAACGGCTGCAGAAGACCGACCTCCCCGCCGGCTATTTCGGTCAGACAGAAAATCAGCCCGTCAACATCTTCAACGAATTCTCGCAGCTCCAGCTCGACATGATCGGCGTCGAAAGACAGACCCTCACCCGGTTGCACCGGGAAGGTGGCGCCAGCGACGAAGTGCTTCGCAAGATCGAGCGTGAACTCGACCTGGAAGAGACCCGGCTCCGGATGGAGATCTACAACGGCTAACGAATATCTAAAATCGCTGATGACTGTCTGCAACGGCTGAGGAATCACTGAGCTGTCCTCCGGACAAAATCTTCATGACCACGACCGGTCTCCTTTAAATCATTTTTTATGTTGACGCAGGTCATCTTCTGCCCGTCATCGGAGGCCTAGTTTTACAAAAATATTTCAAAATGAACAGGCAAAACTTCCCAATGGCGTTTAAACTCCTTCTCCTTGTAGCTGCTCTTCAGGCTCCGGCCATCTTCTCCGCTGCACAGACCCGTTTCTCGACAAGCTCCGTAAGCCTGCTGATCAGCGGGACCTCCACGCTGCACGACTGGACCATGAAGTCTGCGAAGGCCGATGGTACGGTGCTGTTCGACCTCGGTCCCGATGGGCAGATCACCGGCATCCGGTCCCTGGTCTTCTCCACGCCTGCGAACGCGCTGAAGAGCGAGCATACCGGGATGGACAACAACGCTTATAAAGCATTGAAGAGCGATCAGTTTCCTGTCATCAGCTACACAATGACCTCGGCGGCCGTCACCCATGGACCCGATGGCAGCGCGATCATAAAATGCGCAGGGACTCTTAGCCTGGCGGGCGCCACCAGGCAGGAAGATATCGTGGCGATCTGCAGGACCAACCCGGATAATTCGATCATCGTCACCGGGAGTACGCGGATCAGTATGCAGGACTTCAGGATCGACCCGCCCACTTTCATGCTGGGTACCATCAAAACCGGCAATGAGATCGTCCTGACCTTTAACATCGTCTTCAGAAAATCCTGAACCCAGGTTTAAAAATCCTGAACCCACTTCACAAAAATCCTGAATCCAATTTTTTTTACCCATAACAATTTTTTTATGAGATCGACTATCAAATCTTTCGCTTATCTTTTGATGGCCACCTTCGCCGGCTTGCTGCCGGCCGGCCTGATCGCCCAGACCCTGCAGGGTCGGATCGCAAACCTCAGGCCCTATGACCAGTCGGGCATCAACCAGTTCGAAACTTCAAAAAAAGACAGCATCCCCTTCGACGGCCTCCGGCTGAGGGTCGGCGCCGGGTTCACGCAGGAGTTCCAGGATCTCCGGGAGCAGAATAACGGGGGGGAAACTCCCGCGAACCAGCTGTACAAGATCACCCCGGGATTCAACCAGGCCATGGCCAACCTCTACACCGACTTCCAGTTGGCAGATGGCATTCGCCTGAACCTCACCCTCTATCTGTCGACGCGTCACCACAACGAAACCTGGGTGAAGGGCGGCTACCTGCAATTCGATAAGCTTCCCTTTAAAGGGGAGTTCTGGGACGACCTGATGAAATATACCACCATCAAGATCGGCCAGATGGAGATCAACTACGGCGATCAGCATTTCCGCAGGTCGGACGGAGGGCATGCCCTCTACAACCCCTTTATCGAGAACTATATCGTGGATGCCTTCGCCACGGAGATTGGCGGCGAAGTCTATGTGCAGAAGGACGGTTTATTCGGCATGGTGGGCCTTACCAATGGCATGCTGAAGGCGAGCATCGACTCCCTGACCTACGACGCCCAAAATCAGCCGGTACGGAAATCACCGGCCATATACCTCAAAGGAGGCATCGACCGGAAGCTGGCAGATAATATCCGCCTTCGTTTCTCAGCCTCTTATTATCATGAAGCCAGTTCTCCCTCCAATGACCTGTATTTCGGAGACCGGGCCGGATCGAATTATTGGATGGTCATGGAGAAACCCTATACCGTGCCTCCCAGCGGGGAGAGTGCCTATGAAGCGGATGCTTTTTCAGGCCGCCTCAATCCCGGCTTCAGCGATAAAGTGGACGCCCTCATGTTGAACGGCTTTGCAAAGCTCGGCGGTTTGGAATTCTTCGGAACTTTCGAACACGCACAGGGACGGACCAGCACGGAGACTTCCTCCCGCCGGATGAACCAATATGCGGTGGATGGCATTTACCGCTTCGGCCACAAAGAGAACCTCTTCCTGGGGTTGCGTTATAACGGAGTGTCGGCCGAACTGAAAGGCATAGCCGCCCCCGTAACCGTCAACCGGCTCGCCGCCGCCGGAGGCTGGTTTCTGACAAAAAATATTTTGCTGAAGGGCGAATATGCTACGCAGAGCTACCTCGACTTCCCGGCTACCGATTATCGCAGTGGCGGCAAGTTCTATGGCTATGTAATAGCAGCCACGATCGGATTCTGATAACAAGCGGCTCCGGTAAAATTCCGTACCCGGTAAAAATGATGTCTATGTACCTCTTCAAATCTCTTCCGATCCTGGGCCTGTGCTTTGCCTCCCCCGGTCTCACAACCCCTGGCTTCAGGACCGCCGGCCCGGCAAAAGGCAGCTTGAATATGCCTGAAAAGAAGGAGGAGATCACCTGGATCGTCCAGAAGAGTAGCAGCCTCCTCATCGCCGGCCATACCAACCTGAGCCATTTTTCCTGCGGAGTCCCCGGGTATGAGGAGCCCGATACCCTCATCCTGGAAGGCGAAACCCCCGGCGGCATCACGCTCCGGGGTTCCCTCCGCATCGATATCGGCAGCTTCGACTGCCGCAACCGCCTGATGACCGGGGAACTCAGGAAAGCCCTGAAATATGCGCAATACCCTCTCCTGACCATCGCCTTTATCAACCTGGAACAAATGCCTCTCTTCAATGACCGTCTGCAGTCGGTACGGGGTGGGGTAGACGTCGGCCTCGCGGGCGTATGCAGACAATTTGAAATCGACTACACCTCTCGCAGGATCGATGTCACCACGGTGGAGCTGGAAGGATGCCGCGCTTTCAGCTTCTCCGACTTCCGGATTCAGCCCCCCCGCAAGATGGGTGGTCTCATCCGGGTAGACGATTCCCTGCAGGTCCGGTTCACGCTGTTTCTAAAACGGGCATGACGAAAATCATATCGCGGGCTGGATTTGGATCAGGATTATTTTGAAGCGGTCTAATACTTTTGTGATGGGAGCATATATTATGAATTTTCATGCAAGTCCGTCCCTCCTAAAAGAGGTACAATTGGCGTTTACCGGCGCCTACCCGTTTCTAAAAATAGAGTTTGCGGGAACAGGGACGCCGGTATCAAACTACCAAAAGGTCGTAAGCCGGGGGCTGCCGACCGGAGAAGACCTGTCCGCTACTGCAAAGGAACTGCTGGAAAACGAAATCCATCTCTCCGATAGAATGAAAGTGGGTGAACTGCAGGACCGCCTGCGGGGATTTTTCGGCTTGCGGGTGCAGGTGCTCCGGAAGAGCGGGAACGTCTGGTTGGAGACCAGCAGGACCAGCGACTGGACGCTCAGACAGCAAAACGACCACGGGGTGGCACTCTCCTCGATATGACCTCGATATGACCCGCGTCCAAGAATACAGTCGAAGTCGAAGAATGCGGTCGAAGAATACAGTCGAAGAATGCAATTGCCGTAGAATGGTACCGGCGGACCGGCTTCGCCGCCGCCTCTAAGCCGCCTCTAATATAACAGGTTCTTCAATTTTGCCAGGTCGGTGATGCGAATCTTCCCCTCTTTTATTTCCACCAGCTTTTCGGCTTTGAAATCGCTGAGCGTACGGATCAGCGACTCCGTGGCGGTACCCACATATTGGGCAATGTCCTCCCGGGAAATATCCAGTCCCGCCGGAGTGGCGCCGCTCTTGTTGAATTTGGCATTGATATCGACCAGCGCGGCGGCTACCCTTTTCCGCAGGGAGCCATAGGCCAGGCTCAGCAACCGTTCTTCCTTCTCCTTCACGTTCTGGGCGATCAGGCGGATGAACTTGGTGGCGATATGGATGTCGTTGTAGACGGCCGACAGGAATTCGTCCCTCGGGATCAGGGCCAGTTCCGCGTCTTCCAGCACGACCGCCGTGTCCTCGTAAGACCGGTCTTCGAGTAAGGGCAGATAGCCGATGAAATCGCCGGCCGTATACAGGTTGGTGATATATTCCTTCCCGTCTTCATGAACGCGGAAGGCCTTTATCTTTCCCTTTTTGAGATAGTAGAGAAATTTGGGTCTTCTTCCCTCCAGGTACAGGGAGAGCTTCTTCGGGATCTCCTCCAGTTCGTAGAGGGTAGGGTCTATGTTCAGCAGCCCGGAGCTATTCAGGTCATTCAGCAGGTTGCCGACCCCCTTCTCATCCGCCGCGTATCCGCCCTGCAGGATGTCGTATTTTTTCAGGCGGATCTCGATGGCATTCAGAAGCTCTATGTCGTCAAAAGGCTTGGTGATATAGTCGTCCGCCCCCATTTCCATCCCTTTCCGGAAATCTCCCCGCTCCGTCCGCGCCGTCAGGAAAATAAAGGGGGTATTCTCCGTGGCCGCATTCTTCCTGAGCAGATGGAGTACCCCGTATCCGTCCAGCTCCGGCATCATGATGTCGCAGATGACAAGGTCGGGTTTTTCCTGCAAGGCCGTTTCCACTCCTCTTTTTCCATTGGGAGCCGTCATCGCCTCATAGCCGGCGAGGGTCAGGATCTCGGCAATATTTTCACGGATATCATCATGGTCATCGATAACGAGTAGTCTGCGCATACGGGTGAATTATTTGGTAGAGCTGTTTTTTGGGTGGAAATATTTGCAATGTAAGAATTTAATGAAAAAGTTCCATCCTGATTAAGATCAGGGCGAAAACTGAGATCCGTCATACCCCCCCCTTCTCACACGCGCTACCTTGTGCCTTATTTTATAAGGGAATGCCCGCGTCATGAAAACCACGATCGATCAGTATATTGCCTGCAGTCACTGCGGAGAGGACTGCAAAACGGAAACTATCGTACTGGGGGATAAGACCTTTTGCTGTGAAGGCTGCAAAATGGTCTACAGGCTCCTGGATCAAAACGGTCTTTGCGAATACTACCGTCTCAACGAACGGCCGGGAGTGAACCGGCTTGCCGAAGTCCGGAAAGACAAATTCGCCTTCCTGGATGACGAAAAAATAGCCGGGAAACTGATCGCGTTCCGCAACGAAGAACAAGTCCAGATACGGTTCTATTGTCCGCAGATCCACTGCAGTTCCTGTCTCTACCTGCTGGAGCATCTCCATCAGCTGCACCACGGAGTCCTCTCTTCCAGAGTCGACTTTTCGGCCAAAGAAGTCTTCATCGTCTTCGACCCCTCCCGGCTATCCCTGCGCGGGCTGGCCGAACTGCTCGCATCTACGGGATATGAGCCCTATATCAGCCTGCACGACCTGGGAACGGCCCGACCGGGCGTCTCCAGGAGGAGCATCTACCAATTGGGCATCGCCGGCTTCTGCTTTGCCAATATCATGCTGCTCAGCTTCCCCGAATATCTTGGCCTGGATGCCTCCGAGAAATACCTTCGGACCGTATTCCGCTACCTGAACCTTTTTCTGTCGCTGCCGGTGCTTTTTTACTGCGCACAGCCTTTTTACAGTTCAGCCTGGAAAAGCCTCCGTCACAAATACCTGAATATCGACGCCCCGATCGCCCTCGCGGTCTTTGTCACTTTTATCCGGAGCGTCTATGACGTAGCCTCCGGCTCCGGCTCCGGTTATTTCGACTCGATGACCGGCATCGTCTTTTTTATGCTGGCCGGCCGGGCCCTGCAGGACCGGACCTACAGCCGGTTATCCTTCGAACGCGATTATACCTCTTATTTTCCGATCGCCGTATCCGTGCTGACGAAAGAAGGCCCGATCACCCGGCCGCTTCCCGAGATCCGGTGCGGCGACACCCTGCTCATCCACCACGAAGAACTGATACCCGCCGATGGCATACTCACCCGCGGACAGGCATTGATCGACTACAGCTTTGTCACCGGGGAATCCCTGCCGGTCATCCGGGAGATCGGCGAGATCGTATACGCAGGCGGAAAGCAGACGGGCGCCGCCGTCGAAATCCTGGTCGTCAAAGAAGTCGCCCAAAGCTACCTGACCCAGCTATGGGAAAGACGGGGAAATGTCGGGAAAGACGCCGGGGCGAAAACGAAGCCCGGACCTTCTTTTATAGATTTGCTGAGCCGCACCTTTACCTATATTGTCGCGGTATTGGCCATCACCTCTTTCCTCTACTGGCAGATACACGATCCGTCCAGGGCATGGAATGCCGCTACCGCCGTGCTGATCATTGCCTGTCCCTGTGCCCTGCTGCTGTCCAGCTCTTTCACAAACGGGAATATCCTGCGCATACTGTCCAGGAATCAATTATATCTCCGAAACGCCGGCGTGATCGACCGGATCGCCGCAACATCCCATATCGTCTTTGACAAGACGGGAACCCTTACCCTCGGCAGCCAGGATCCCGTCTATACCGGCAGCCCGCTCACCGCCGGGCAGGAACATGCCATAGCCACCCTCGCGGCCCAATCTACCCATCCGCTGAGCAGAGCACTCGCCGGTCGCATGACGACGGGTGAGCCCTGCCGGATTCTGGGTTTCCGGGAAGTACCGGGGAAAGGGATCGAAGGATTCGTCGATGGACACAAGATAGCCCTGGGCTCGCGCCTCTTCGTTACGGGAAAAGACACGGGACCCGGACAGAGCGCCTCGAAAGTATATGTCGCATGGGAAGGCCGGGTCCTGGGATCCTTCAGCTTTTCCAACCGCTACCGGCCGGGCCTCGCGGGCCTGGTAAAAACGCTTCGCCGGGATTTTCGTTTGTCCGTATTGTCGGGTGACAATGCCTGGGAACGCGACCGCCTGCGCGAAATCATGGGAGAAGACACGATCCTCCTCTTCGGGCAGAGCCCGGAAGAAAAAGCCGGCACCATCAGCCTGTTGCAAAAAAGAAACAAAAGCGTGATGATGATCGGCGATGGCCTGAACGACGCGGGCGCATTGCGGCAAAGCGATACCGGCATCGCCCTTTCGGAAAATGACAGTCATTTTACACCCGCCAGCGACGCCATTCTCGATGCCACACAACTACCCCTGCTGCCCCGCTTCATTCGGTTATGCAGGGCCGATAAGCAGATCATCCTCGCCAGCTTTGTCCTATCCGCCGTATACAACGTCGCCGGCCTGTTTTTTGCCGTGCAGGGCAACCTCTCGCCGCTTATAGCCGCCATCCTCATGCCGCTCAGCTCTTTGAGCATCCTGTTGATCACCTATGGCAGCAGTAACCTCGCAGCCAGGTGGTTGAGGCTCTGATTATAATCACCCGCGCTGATGAGCGGGATCATGGGCCGGGCACGATTGCCGGTATACTTTTATGTTATAATAGCTTAATATAAGAACATGAGTGTCATTCTGCTCCTTTTGATAGCCAGCCTTTCCGTAGCCCTGCTTTTCCTGGGCGCCTTTATCTGGAGTGTAAAGAACAGGCAGTTCGACGACGGCTTCTCGCCCCCCCGACGCATATTATTTGACGAGCCCGTCCCGTCATCCGCACCGGTCGTCGCAAGCGAGCCGGTCCCCCTGATACAAACGGCCGGACGGCCCCTGCCACACAGCGAAGCCGGAGCGCCCGAACAAAACGCGAAAAATTACCAGGAAATAAAATGATCAACTAAAACCCCACGGATCCATATGGAAATGGAAAAATTCTATTACGACAACAAGACAGTAAAATGGTTTGCCTATGCCACCCTCTTCTGGAGCATCGTCGGCATGCTGGCCGGGCTATGGATCGCCATCGCCCTCTACTATCCGCCCATGAACCTCGGCATTCCCGCCACGACCTTCGGCAGGATGCGTCCCGTACACACGAATGCGGTGATCTTTGCCTTTGTTGGCAACGGTATTTTTATGGGCGTATACTACTCGTTGCAACGCCTCTGTAAGACCAGGATGTTCAGCGATACCCTCAGCAAGATCCATTTCTGGGGCTGGCAGCTGATCATCGTAGCAGGCGCCATCACCCTCTGGGCAGGCAAAACAAGCGGTAAGGAATATGCGGAGCTGGAGTGGCCCATCGACATCGCCATCACCCTCATATGGGTCGTATTCGGCATCAATATGTTCGGGACGATCCTGAAACGCCGGGAGAGCCATCTCTACGTGGCGATCTGGTTTTATATCGCCACCTGGGTGACCGTCGCCATGCTGCATATCGTCAACTCCATGGAGATCCCAGTTACCCTGTGGAAGAGCTACAGCGCGTATGCCGGGGTGCAGGACGCACTGGTGCAGTGGTGGTACGGCCACAACGCCGTTGCTTTCTTCCTGACTACGCCTTATCTGGGGCTGATGTATTACTTCCTGCCAAAGGCGGCAAACCGGCCCATTTATTCATACCGGCTGTCTATCATCCATTTCTGGGCGCTGATCTTTATCTATATCTGGGCGGGACCGCACCACCTGCTGTATACGGCCTTGCCGGACTGGGCCCAGTCCCTGGGCGTGGTCTTCTCCGTAATGCTGATAGCGCCAAGTTGGGGCGGCATGCTGAACGGCTTGTTTACCCTTCGCGGCGCCTGGGATAAAGTGCGGGAAGATCCTGTTCTCAAATTCCTGGTGGTGGCCATCACCTGCTATGGGATGGCGACATTCGAAGGACCCATGCTCGCCCTGAAGAACGTGAACGCGATTTCCCACTATACCGACTGGACCATCGCTCACGTACACGTCGGCGCCCTGGGATGGAACGGCTTCCTCACCTTTGGCGTCCTGTACTGGTTGATTCCAAGGATGTGGAATACCCAGCTCTATTCAAAGAAGCTCGCCACCTCGCATTTCTGGATCGGCACCATCGGGATCGTCCTGTACGTGGTACCCTTGTATTGGGCCGGTTTTACCCAGAGCATGATGTGGAAGAGCTTTACCGAGGAAGGGGCGCTGAAATTTCAGTTCCTCGAAACAGTAACGCATATCATCCCCATGTATATCACCCGCAGCCTCGGCGGCGCCCTCTATTTTACCGGCGCCCTGCTGATGATCTATAATCTGCGGAAGACGATCAAACAAGGTAGCTTCGTGGCCAACGAAGCGGCGGAAGCAGCACCCCTGCCCGCCACCGTCCAGCCGCACGGAAAACAATACTGGCACCGCTGGATCGAAAAGCGCCCCATGCAGATGCTCGTCTTCAGCCTGATCGCCGTAGCCATCGGAGGCCTGCTGGAACTGATCCCTACCTTCCTCGTCAAATCGAATATCCCGACCATCAGCAGCGTAAAACCTTATACCCCGCTGGAACTGCAGGGCCGTGATATATACGTGCGCGAAGGCTGCTACCTCTGTCATTCCCAGATGATACGCCCGTTCCGAGACGAAGTCGCACGGTACGGTGAATATTCCAAAGCAGGAGAGTTCATCTATGATCACCCTTTTCAATGGGGCTCCAAACGCACAGGCCCGGACCTGGCCCGCATAGGCGGCAAATACCCGGATAGCTGGCACTATAACCATATGATGGACCCGCAATCCATGTCGCCGGGTTCGATCATGCCGTCCTATACCTGGCTGCTGGATGACAACATAGATACCGCGGGCACGCCCGCAAAAATACGCGTCATGCAGAAGCTCGGAGTTCCTTATCCCGCCGGCTATGCGCAGCAGGCGAATAAAGACCTCGTGTCGCAGGCGGACCAGATCCGGGCCTCTCTGAAAGCCGATAAGATCCATACCGGCGAGATCAAAGAGATCGTGGCCCTGATCGCCTACCTCCAGCGGATGGGCAAGGACATCAAGGCCATGCCAAAAGACCAGTCGGCAAAGACCGGTGACGGACAGTCCGTGATGGGTAACTAGTCAACCGGTGTCGGAAACCAAGAATCAAAATAATATAAAAAATACCCGGCCATGAAATTTATAAACTACCTGGAAAAAATCAGCGGCGTGAGCATCTACGGACTGAGCTCCTTTGCCATCTTCGGATTGTTCTTCCTTGCCATGCTGGTCTGGGCGGTCAAAGCGGATAAGAATATGATCGACGAGATCCGCCGGCTCCCGCTGGAGTGACAGAATCAGGAACCCTTTGATACCACCCGCCGGCGATACGACAAATCGGCGGTATAATCAATAGTCGATACAACCAATAGTCGGTCTAGTCAATAGTAAAAAAGTCAATCGTCATTCAAAAAGTTTTTTATGACCCCTTCTTCGATCAATAATCCTTTTGTGGTGATCATGATCATTATCATGGTGATCCTGGCCCTCGCGATCGGGCTGCTTGCTAACGTACTGCTCGGGGCTGCCCAGATGACTGCGGATAAAGATCATTCGGAAAACCGCGATCCGGAGACTGATAAAACCGGTACCCAGGCAGCTTCTCATACTTCTATCCCGGTCGCCCTGATAGCCGGCCTCCTGCTCGGCGCCTCCCTCCTGCCGGCAATACCTGCGTTTGCACAGGATCAGGCTGGCCAGGCGGCTTCTGCCCCGGCAGCCGCCGCCCCGACAACCGCTTCCAATGTGAACGGCATCTCGGACACGGCTTTCTATATGATGACAGGCGTAGTCTTCGTGGAGATACTGGTCCTGGTGACCCTGCTCTACAATGTGAAAATCCTCCTGGCGGTGCAGAAGAAAAGGCAAATAGCCCCCGCAGGCTCGCCGGAGATCGTAGTGCCGGCCAAACCCCGCATCAGCTGGTGGGATCGGTTCAACCGCTTCAAACCCGTCGACCAGGAATTTTCCCTGGACCTGGGCCACGACTACGACGGGATCCGGGAGTTGGACAACCGTCTGCCGCCCTGGTGGCTGTATGGATTCTATGGTACCATCCTTTTCGCGTGCATCTATCTCTGGCGTTATCATGTGGTGCACACCGCACCCCTGAGCGGCGAAGAATTCCAGATCGCCATGCAGAAAGCTGAAGTGCAAAAAGCAGCCTACCTGAAAAAAGCGGCCAACAATGTCGATGAGACCACCGTAAAACTGCTCACCGACCCCGCCGACCTGGCGGCCGGTAAAGCCGTATTCGAAACCGTCTGCTTCGCCTGTCATGGAAAATCGGGAGAAGGGGGAGTAGGCCCCAACCTGACCGATGATTATTGGCTGCACGGCGGCGGCATCAGCGATATCTTTAAGACGATCAAATACGGGTGGCCCGACAAAGGCATGAAGAGCTGGAAAGACGACTATTCCCCTCCGCAGATCGCGCAGATCGCCAGCTATATAAAATCGCTCAAAGGCACCCACCCCGCCAATCCCAAACCGCCCCAGGGTGTCATAGATAACCAATAAAAAACGACTATGCCTAACCGATCCATACCCGATCAGCCCGCACCCGGCTCCTTCAAAGACGGCCAGCCTCCGTCCGGGGTCTCCGTGCCCGACCAATCCTTCCGGGACCACCTGGCTACCGTAGACGACGCCGGCCATCGCAAATGGATATTCGCACAACGGCCCAAAGGCAGATGGTATTCTATCAGGACCTTTATCAGCCTGGGCTTCTTTGCGTTATTCTTTTCACTGCCCTTTGTCTATATAGGCGGCCGCCCCCTGTTCCTTTTCAATATCCCCGCCGCCCGCTTCATCCTCTTCGGTAAAGTCTTCTGGCCCCAGGATTTCTTCATCTTCGGCCTGACGATGGTCACTTTTATCATATTCATCATCCTGTTCACCGCCGCCTTTGGCCGGCTCTTCTGCGGATGGGTCTGCCCCCAGACCATTTTCATGGAGATGCTGTTCAGAAAGGTGGAATACCTGATCGAAGGCGATGCCGCCCAACAGAAGATCCTGCAAAAAGCACCCTGGACGACCGGCAAGATCCTTAAAAAGACCGCCAAACACAGCGTCTTCTTTTTGCTGGCCTTCCTCATCGCCAACATCTTCCTGGCCTATATCATCGGCAGCAGGGACCTCTGGAAGATCATGACGGAGCCTGTCGGACAGCATATCGCAGGCCTGCTTTCCATCCTCATATTCTCAGGTGTCTTCTATGCCGTATACGCTTTCTTCCGTGAACAGGCCTGCACCGTGGTATGCCCGTATGGCCGCCTGCAAAGCGTATTGCTCGACAGGAATTCCATGATCGTCGCATATGACCACAAAAGGGGCGAACCCCGGGAGAAATTCAGCAGGAAGGCAAAAACGGAGGAACACATTGTCGGCGACTGCATAGACTGCTTCCAATGTGTAAAAGTATGCCCTACGGGGATCGATATCCGCAATGGGACGCAGATGGAATGTGTGGGATGTACGGCCTGCATAGACGCCTGCGACCATATGATGGAGAAAGTCGGCCGGCCGACAGGCCTGATCCGCTATGCTTCGGAGAACGGCATATCCACGGGCGAACCCCTCCGGTATACCCTCCGGATGAAATTCTATACGGGCCTTTTATGCGTCCTCGTAATCATCCTTGCCGCGCTGCTGATTAGCCGGAAAGACGTCGACGCCACCATCATGCGCACCCCGGGCATGTTATACCAGGAACGCGGAAAAGACAGCGTCTCCAATCTGTACTCGATAAAAATAGCCAACAAGACCATCCGGCAGATACCCCTGCAATTGAAGCTGGAAGACGCCGCCGGCCAGGTGGATATCATCGGGGGCGGCCAGATTGTCGTACGGAAGGAAGACGAAGGGACCGGCACCTTCTTCGTGATTTTGCCGAAACAGGGGATCCATGGGAGAAAGACCCGCATCCGGCTGGGGCTCTATGAAGGAAGCCGGAAAATGGATGAAATACAGACAAATTTCCTGGGACCGGCAGCGGATGCGGACAACGACTAAGCCCCGGATTCGAAGAGGATCCGTAGAAGGTATAGAAGAGAATCCATAGAATGTATAAATCATGAAAAATATGCAAAACGATACCATCACAGAAAAGAGAGACAACCATCCTTTCAGGATGAACTGGGGGAATCGCCTCCTCCTCGTGTTTGTCGTCTTCGGTTCCATGATATCCTACATGGTCTGGCGCTGTATGGAAACACCGGTAGACCTCGTCACAAAGGACTACTATAAGGACGAACTCGTCTACCAGGATGTGATTGACGGGGCCCGTAAGGCGGCGGCACTCTCCGGGTCGGTGATCCTGCGGCAGGAGACAAACACGATCTCCGTCCAGTTGCCGCCGGAGATGAGGAACACGCAGGTCAGCGGTCATATACTCTTTTATTGCCCTTCCGACGTGGCCAGGGATCGTAACCTGCCGCTGACACCGGATGCAGGCGGACGACAGGAAATAGACACGCATCGGTTCCTGCCGGGCCATTATCGCGTCAAGATCGGGTGGGAGAGCCGCGGCATCCGTTATTTTTCGGAACAGCCCTTCGTCATCCTTTAGACCCTTCATCCTTTAGATCTTTATCCTTTAGATCTTTATCCTTTAGATCTTTATCCTTGACAAATATTCTTGAACAGCATTCTTGAAAACAGGTCGATAAATATACCGGCCATCACGGGATACAAATCAAAAATCCAATGGGCATATGTGGCAAGTTCTTTCAGCGGGTCTCTTTATAGGAATGATAGGCAGCTTTCATTGCATCGGCATGTGCGGCCCCCTGGCATTGGCTTTGCCCGTCAGGGATCTGTCGGCAAGAGGCCGCCTGCTGGCGATCATGACTTATCATGCCGGCAGAATACTGACCTATTCCCTGCTGGGCCTCCTGTTAGGTTCACTGGGCCGGCGGATCTATATAGCAGGCTTCCAGCAGGCATTTTCGATCGGGCTGGGCCTCTCGATACTATTCGTCTTGTTCAGCCAATGGAAGGGACTGCAACGCCTTGTTGGGGAGAAACGGGTGGCGGCTGCCCGGCTGCAGGTTCTGAGCGAGGGGTTGGGAAGAGGCCTTCGTCACGGCATCACCCGCCTCTGGCAGTCTCCTTTAAAAAGCCGCTTTCTCTTGCTGGGGATGTTGAATGGCCTGCTGCCCTGCGGGACCGTATACCTCGCGCTGGCCGGCGCACTAAGCCTGTCATCAGTGAAAGAAGCCGTAGCCTTCATGACCCTTTTTGGAATGGGCACCCTCCCCGTCATGCTGTCGATAACCTGGTTCGGTCATCTGATCGGCATCCCGCTTCGCAAACAGATGCGGAAGGCGATCCCCCTTCTGATGATGGGAATGGCCATCCTGTTGATTCTTCGAGGTCTGAACCTGGGTATCCCCTTTGTCAGCCCCCTTCTTGCCCGCCAGCCGGGACAGGTTGTCTCCTGCCACTGACAACGACTCGCTGCCGGTGTCGTGCACGTACCGGATGCCTCCCGCAATCATTAACGAAAATCTTTACCGGTATATCCGGTATGTCCTTCCGGAAGCCGGATGGTGACGGTCGTCCCGCCGTTCAATACGCTATCCAGGACGATGGTCCCTTGCAGCAGGTCCATATACTTTTTGACGAGATGAAGCCCGAGACCCGTGCCCTCTATATTCAGCGCATTTCCGCCGCGATAGAAACTGCTGAACAGGTGCTCCCGGTCCGCTTCCGAAATACCGATGCCCCGGTCCGATACCGACAGGGTCAGCCCCTTGCCGGAAACCTGTCCGGCTTTCAGGAGAATGGGGGATCCCTCCGGAGAGAATTTGACGGCATTGCTCAACAGGTTGAGCAGGATATTTTTCAGGAGCCGCTTATCACCGGTGAACTCGGACAAACCGTTGTACTCACAATGGATCTGCTGCCCGTCCTTTAAAATCGATGCCATTTCATCGACCGTCTCATCCAGGAATTCTTTCACCGGGAATAAAGCCGGCTCCGCCTTTATATGGCCTTCTTCCAGCTTGCCCAGGGACAGAAAATCCTCCAGCAAATTGTTCAGGTGCTTGACCGAATCCTTGATCCGCCGGATATGTTTATCCCGCTGGTCCTGCTGCTCGGCAAGCGTATATTTCGAAAGCAGGGAAGCCGAAGACAAAACCGTGCTCAGCGGCGTTCTGAACTCATGCGAGGCCATCGACACAAAGCGGGACTTGATTTCGCTCAGCTCCTTCTCCTTGCTCAAAGCCTCGCTCAGCTCCTGTTGCGAACGCTCCAGCTCCAGCAAGGCTTCCCGGAGGATCTGGGTCCGCTGTTCCACTTTTGTCTCCAGCCCCGTATTCAGCGCGCGCATGTCTTCCGTGATTTGCTCCAGCTGCGCCTTTTGGCCGAGCAACTCCCGCTCGGATTGTTTTCGCTGCGTGATATCCACGATAAATGCGATCACGAAGAACTTGTTCTTTTGCCGGTAATAACTGAGACTTACCTCCACCGGAAATTCAGAACCATCTTTTTTCCGGGCGAAGAGGTCGCGGCCATGCCCCATGGTCCGGTTGCCCGGGTGATGATAGAACCCCTCCCGGTAACCTGCATGGGCGGGGTGCATCCGGGCAGGGATCAGGACTTCGACAGGCCTCTGCAGCAATTCGTCCGCTATATACCCGAAAAGCCGGCCCGCGGCGGGGTTTAGCAGGACGATCTTCCCCTTGTCATCGGTCAGGACGATTCCTTCGGTGGCATGCTCGAAGAGCGCATGAACCTGCATCTGCTCGGCCTCGATGGAGCGGTACAACCTCTTCACGTACAGTACGAACAGGGTCGTCATCACCACAACGATCAGGGAGAACAGATGCTGCATAATCACCTGCTGCCTCGATAGCTGATCGTGCGGGTAGAATGAAGCGGCTACGATCAGCAGGATACCCGCAACGCCGGATAATTTCGTGTAATGATCATTTTTCAGGAAGATCGTCAGCAGGATCGCGGCAATAATACCCCCGTCAAAGACGCTATATCCGGGATTGAGATACTGCAATACCCCGGAACAGACCATTACGATCACGCAGAACAATAATATATGGGAAGACTTTTCTTTAAACATAGGTTGGGATTCCCCCCTGAATTTACCGCTAAGATATCTTTTTCATGTATTTTATTCGTTTGTAAGGATGACTTTCAACGCTTTTTCCCGGTCCGCATGCTGGAAGGTATCATAGGCCCGGACGATATCGGACAATTTGAACCGGTGCGTAATCAACCGTTGCGGATCTAATTTCTTGGACTGTACGGTCTTCAGCAGCATCGGCGTCGTGACCGTGTCCACCAGCCGCGTCGTGATCGTGATGTTCTGCGACCAAAGCGTTTCCAGGTGCAATACCACACTTTTGCCGTGTACGCCGATATTGGCGATCCGGCCTCCGGGGGCAACCAGGGATTCGCATAACTCAAAGGTCGCGGGAGTCCCCACGGCCTCGATCACGGTATCCGCCCCCTTTTTGCCCGTCAGGCTCATCACCTTCGCGATGGGATCGGTATGGGCGCTGTTGATGGTCTGCGTGGCGCCGAACCGCCTGGCGACATCCAGCCGGTTGTCGTCCAGGTCTATCATGATGATCTCCGCCGGCGAATAGAACTGGACCGTCAGCAGGGCGGCCAGACCAATAGGGCCGGATCCGACGATGACCACCGTATCGCCCGGTTTGACCTGGCCGTTCAAAACGCCGCATTCGAAGCCGGTCGGAAGGATATCGCTCAGCATCACCAGCGCTTCCTCGTCACTCCCTTCCGGAATCCGGTACAGGCTGTTGTCCGCATGCGGGATCCGCACATATTCCGCCTGCGTTCCGTCGATCAGGTGTCCCAGGATCCATCCGCCGTCCTCGCAATGCGAATACATCCCCTTTTTGCAATATTCGCATTTTCCACACGAGGTGATGCAGGAGATCAGCACATGATCCCCCTTTTTAAACGCCGTAACCCCACTGCCGGTTTCCTCGACGATACCTACCCCCTCATGACCCAGGATCCTCCCGGGAGTGACTTCGGGCGTGTCCCCTTTCAGAATATGCAGGTCTGTTCCGCATATCGTCGTCTTGAATACTTTGACGACGGCGTCCGTGGATTTCAGGATCGCCGGCTTCGGCTTTTCTTCCCAGGCTTTCTGCCCGGGTCCGTGATATACTAAGGCTTTCATAACTTTTTTCTTTTAAGTGCTAAAACTAGGACACGGATTTTGCCCGAAACATGACCCTTGTCACGGAAGACCCTGATCGTACTCATCAGGAGTACGATTTCAAACAGCAATCTTTGAAGGCGGCAATACTTCAAAACCTGTAACAGACGGATGCATGCGATACCTATACATTTTTTTAGCGTCTTTCCTATATAACTCTCTTACACCCGCATTCTGCCAACCCGCCCTGCCCTCCCTGCAGTTTCCGAAGTCGCAGGGCTTCCGGGTCACTTCCGGCGCAGTCCATGTACGCGATACCTTGCCCCGTAAACGGTTTGGCCGCGCCGCCGGGGAGTTGATGCTGGCGGAAATCACGCCCTGGCTCTTCGACAGGTACCTGAGAAACGAAGACTATGCACATATCTCCTTCCAGACCCTGGGATATAATATTAAGCCGTCCAGCTGGACCTGGGACAACGACCCCTTTGTCACCAACCAATTCGGCCACCCTTACCACGGCAGCCTTTTTTTCAATGCCTTCCGGGAAAATGGCTACAGCTTCTGGCAGGCGGCCCCGGCCGCCTTTGCAGGCAGCTATCTCTGGGAGACAGTTGCTGAAAACCAGCCACCGGCCCCCAACGACTTTATAAACACAGGCTTCGGCGGTATCATGCTCGGCGAAATGTCTTACCGGCTCGCCAACAAGATCGTTAACAACAATAGCCGGGGATTCGGACGCCAGGTCAGCGAGGTTGTGGCCCTCCTGATCAACCCGGTCAACGGGCTCAACAGGATCCTGGAAGGGAAATGGGGCAGACCCGCCGGCGATCCGGCCCGGCGTGACACGAGTGAAATAGTTACCGAATTCGATATGGGTGTCAGGAAGTTCAAAGTCGACAACCGCGACGGTAGTTTTGGCTGGTACGGCCATGTGAAACTTTTGTACGGGACGCCATTCGAAAACTACAAGACCCCTTTCAGCCATATGTACCTGAACGCCGAATTGGGAAAGGATGACAGCTCCTTCGTAAATCTCATCAGCGTATACGGCTCGCTGTCCGGCTGGATGCTTCACTCAACCGAAACAGACCGGCACCTGCTCCTGCTCACCGCCAACTACGATTTCATCCGCAACGAAGCCTTTTTCTATAGTTCCCAAAATGTCAAACTGAATTTGTTTTCGGAGTTCGGCCTCCCGGGGAAGACCCGGATAAACACCTCGGTGGGCGGCGGATTGATCATACTGGCCGCCGTGCCCGACCTCTATATCACGCCAAATGGCAGGGACTATGACTATTGCACCGGCGCCGCCTTCAACGCCGGCGGAGGCATCGGCGCCGGCAGGTTTTTTTATGGGATCAACTACCGCGGCGCCTGGCTGAAGACGATAAACGGCAATCCCTCTCATTACCTCCTGCACACGGCCACCAGCGAGTTCCGGTGCCGGATCGTCGACGGCCTCTCCGTATGTGCCGAACCGGGATATTTTACCCTCCTCGGCCGGTACAGGGACTTTCCCGGAGTGGACAAGACCTATCCCTATATAAGGATTTCCTGCAAATATTCCTGGCATTCCCGCTAGCGAAAGCCGGCTGAGCAGAATCACATCCCCGGCTGATAGGCATCAGTGAGACCCGGGCTAAACAGGAATAGATTTGGGAGATGAAGAGGCCCGATAAATCCGATTTGATAAAAGACATCATCATCGGGATGTCCGACGGCCTGACAGTCCCTTTCGCGCTCACGGCGGGATTGAGCGGAGTACTGAGCACCAACCACCTCATCGTAGTCTCCGGTCTCTCCGAAATTGCAGCCGGCTGCATCAGCATGGGCCTGGGCGGATACCTCGCGGGTGAATCGGAGCTCGACCACTACAACACAGCCCTGCAGAATGAATACCACGAGATCGATCGCACGCCGGACAGCGAATTGAAGGAAGTACAGGATATTCTGCTGGACCTGGGTATCGAAGAAAACCTCAGCCGGGCGGCGGCCCTGCAGATCAGCAAAGACAGGGATCGCTGGGCGGACTTCATGATGAAGCTCGAATTGAAATTGGAACAACCTTCCCGCCATCGTGCCGCGAAAAGCGCCGGAACGATCGCCCTTTCCTATTTAACCGGGGGATTCATTCCCCTGTTCCCTTATATCCTGTTCCACGACAGCCGGACCGGCTTCTATGCGTCTTGTGGCGTAACCATCCTCGCCCTGGTCCTTTTCGGCTATTTCAGGAGCACGATGACCGGCCAGCCGGTAGCAAAAGGAACCTTTAAAATGACGGTGACGGGCATCGTTGCCGCCGCGTCCGCCTATTTGCTGGCCAAAGCGGTAAGCTGATCGATCTCCCGGATATATCCATCCATCAATAGCAGATACCGGGCCGCTTCGCCCAGGGCCTGCTTTTTCTCCTCTCCCCCGGCAGCGCTCCGGGCCCGCAGGCTATTTACTTTTGCCCGCACATTTGCGCGATAGCTCTTATAATAAATGAAAAGGATCCGGTCCTGGTCATTCCTGATCGCCGGCGAAAACTGGCCATAGCAAGCCAGGAAGAAATCCGAAAAATCCTTTCTGCCGAACGCATCCAGGTCCATACACAGGAAAGCTACTTCATTGAGCACATCCATTTGCCGGTAGTCGTCGTTGAATTCGATACAATCGAAAGGCTGCGGGGAAGACAATAAAAAGATATTCCGGGTATGAAGGTCCCCATGACAATCCCTGAAAAACCCGGACTCAAGCCGTTCCTCGAGCAATTCTTTATGGGTCTCCACAAACCGGTCCGAGACATCGAGGGCATGACCGATGATAGCCCGGTAGTCCGCGGACAACTCCTCTCCAAGATATCTCCCTTCGGCACCCAGCTCCCGGAACTGCGCCCGGATACCCAAGGCATCCTTGTCATAAAGGATATCGGCCGACGCATGAAAAACGGCTATTTTCTGCGCCAGCCTGCGGATATCTTCCCATGTCACCCGGCCCTTCCGCAAAAGGACGTCCATCTGGCGCCCGGAATCCGCCCGGCGCATCCTCACCGCGTAATCCGCTACCTCCCCGCCTTCTCCGCCGACAAACCACTTTCCCGCCAGCAACCGCACCGGTACGACATCCAGGTAGAGATCGGCCGTCAACCTCCTGTTCAACAGGATCTCCCTTTCGCAACAGCGTTTTCTCTTCTCCAGCGTAGAGAAATCCAGGAAAGGATACCGGATCGGTTTCTTTATCTTATATGCAAAGCGCTGACCCAGGAGCACCCAGGAAATATGCGTCTCCGTTAGAACAGGCCTGCCCGGTTCATCCGGGAAGTTGCCCCCCGAAAGCAATTGGTCGATCGCTTGTCTTGTCATCTTTTCAATGGCAGATAGTCTGCCGCTTTAGCCAGCAATTCATCGATATTGTCATCCGTCGATACCAGCACGAGGTGCGGAAACTCCGGGGACTCCCACCCGGTCCTGATCTTCCGGTATACTTCGAAATCCGCTTCGCTGTCCGCCCGCGGCTTTTTCAATCGCTCCCGGACCAGGGCTTCATCCGCCCGTACTTCGATAAAAAAGGTTTTTTCCCGGCTTCCGACGGCTTCCTGGAATTCCCGGCGGGCTGCCTTCCTATGGAAACTGGCGTCCAGCACCATATCCCGGTGCAGCATCATCCCCTCTTCCATACAGCGCATCATCTCCCGGTAAACCGCCTCCCTCCCGGCATCGGAATAGTTTCCGCATAATCCCAGTTTCTTTCTCAGGCGGTCGCTGCTGATATACAGGGCGCCCGTTTCCGCCGCCAGCCGGCTGGCCAGCCAGGTTTTACCGGATCCCGGAAGACCCATGACGACTATAATCATAAAAAAACTATCATCATAAAAAACTTACCGCTTCATTCAGTTCTTCAAAAAAGACGATCTTCTCCTGCCGGAGAAGCGTCTTGGCCTTCTCCATCATCTCCCCGCCCAAAAGGACCGGGAACATCTTTGTCCGGAATGTCTTCCGCAGGAACAGCCCGGCTATTTTTTCGGGGTTGGTCATGAATTGGGGAGTGACCAGCACATAGATAGCGTCTGCGCCGAACCCGTCCGCTACCTCCATGGCCTGCAAATACCGGTCCTCCAGCGCGTCGCCGATGATATCGATGGGATTGTTCCTTGACCAGTTGGATGGCAGCACTTCACTCAGCCTGTCGATTTCCGAAGCGCTCAGGGCATATAGCTTGTCGCCGATCAGGTCGCTGATGACCGTCCCCGCGCCACCCGCATTCGTAATGACCAGCACTTTTTTGAAATGATAGGGATATAAAAGACCGTTTATATCTGAAAGCAGCCGGGCGCCGGCGCCCTGCACGAGCCCCGCAAAAAGCTCATAGTTTCCCGACAGGTTTCCCGTATGGGAAAAAGCCGCCTTCCGGGCAGCCTCGGTTTTGCCGGCCTTGAACAGGTTGACGGGACATGGGCAACCCCGGATCGCTCGCAGCAGGTTCTTGCCGCGTGTGATTCCTTCTACATAGAGATTGACCGGGCCCGGGCCCGTATAAGAACGGATCAGGTCCGCAAAATCCAGGTCGGCCATGTTTCCGACGGATACGATATTTTCGAAACCGATATTTTTATAGACAGCCTTATCCATGAGTTCCGCCAGGATAGCACCGGACTGGGAGAAGAGGTTGATCTCACCCCTCCGCACCTCCCCGCCAAAGCTCAGGTTCTTGCCATTGGCATAAATTCCCAGGCAATTGGGACCAATGATATTCAACTGATATCGCTCGGCCAGCTCCTGTAAAAACCGCTCGTCCTTGCCCGCCTCTTTCAGACCCGCGGTGATGATGATGATATTCTTCACTTTCCTGGGGATCAGCCTTTCAATAGTGTCCTGCAACGAAGCAGCCGGAATACTCAACACCGCCGTGTCGACAAAAGGCAGATCTTCCAAACGCGAAAAGATCTTTTTGCCGAACAGGATAGCCAGGTGGGGATTCACATAGCAGCAATCCGGATCGCCGGCGCTGTTCTTCGCCAGCGCATAACCCGCTTTCTCGGCGTGCCCGCTCACCCCGACAATGACCGTTTTCTCAGGTTTAAAGATCCCCGGCTCATACCTGGCCGGTCGGAGACCGGGAGAACTCTTGCCCGGCAACACCCTGGCATCGACGATCACCAGCTTTCCTTCCTCCGTCAGCAGGACGGGGTTCAGATCCAACTCCTGTACATCCAGCCGCTGCAGCCGCAGAATCAGATCGATCACCGGCCGCAGGCTATATTTTTGCCCGCGGAAACCCTTCGTGAAAATGGCCGAGATCTTCGTCCGGAGTATGGCTTTTTCGATCTCCGCTTCACCGGCTTCGCTATCGATATAGCACACATCCCTGAACAACTCCACCATCACACCCCCGGCGCCGAATACGATCACTTTTTCAAACACAGGATCCTGCAGGATGCCAAAAAAGAGTTCGATGCCCTTGTACATCCGGGTCGTGATCCAGCCGTCTCCTGCACCGGGTTCGACCCCGTGGCTCCGCAGGTTTTCGAGGATCTTCTGTTTTGCCTTTCTCAATTCCTCCGGGTTCCCCAGGTTGAGCGCTACCCCGCCCATGTCCGTTTTGTGGACTACCTTCGGAGACGCGATCTTCAAAGCCACCGGGTAAAACCCGGGCGCAGGCTCCGCTTCGAGCGGGAAATAGCAGTACTCCGGAACAGGCATCCCGCTATTTTTCAGCCAATCATAAAGTTCATTTTCCAGCATGCCCAAAACTATCCGTATTTTCCGCGGCCGTCCTTGATGCCGCTCAATAGACTGCCTGATATTAGTCACCCCGTTTGTCTCCCGTCGGTATTTTGCCTATAAGGATCATTCCTTCCCTTGACGATCGTCATTGTGGGCGCGTTCCCGCGAACCTAGATTTGTGTTTCAGTAAATAACCAGGTACAACCCTGTTTTTCATAATCTTTAAAAACATTTCATCATGAGAACAGATCTCCAGATTCAGCAGGATGTGATCGATCAGCTCAAATGGGAGCCCGTTTTGAACGCTGCGTCGATAGGCGTGGCCGTAAAAAACGGCATCGTCACATTGACAGGTATCGTAGATACCTATTTCAAAAAGATCACCGCGGAAGATGCCGCAAAAAAAGTCGCAGGCGTAAAAGCCGTTGCCGAAGACATCCAGGTAGGCGTTTCCCCCAGCTTCCGGAAGACGGATGCCGAAATCGCCGAAGCGGTCCTGAATGCGCTAAAATGGAATACGCTGATACCCGATGAAAAAATAAAGATCGCCGTAGAGAACGGGGTGGTGACGATGGAGGGAGAACTCTTTTGGGAATACCAGCGGAACGCAGCCGCGATAGCCGTTGGCACCCTCGCCGGCGTGAAAAGGGTCAACAACCTGATCACCATCAAATCCGATATCTCCGTCTCTCCGTCGGATGTCCGGCAGAAGATATTCGCCGCCTTTCAGCGAAGCGCCACCATCGACTCGGGCAGAGTCTCCGTGGAAGTGATCGGGAAACGCGTGATCTTATCCGGAAAGGTCCGTTCGCTCGGGGAAAAAGAAGATGCCGTATACGCCGCCTGGTCGGCGCCGGGCGTAACCGCCGTCGAAAACAAACTCAGTGTCGAAGAAGAGCAATTGGCCTACTAAGAGTAGGATTGCCGGAAAAATAGGTTTTGGGAATGGAGGATAAAAAGAGGTCGCCTCGTTGGGAGACGGCCTCTTCCTTTTACCGGCCTCCGGACACCCCCGGCCCTTGACTACAATCATAGGCCGGATTGATACGGCTCATTCGAATCGATCCGGATTACCCCTTACTTTAAAGAAAATTTGACACATGGAAAAGATACTACTGGCGCTCGATCCGAAGAACCTCAACATGAGTTCCGTGGATTTTGCATGCTATCTCTCTCGCCTGACCCATTCCAGGCTTACCGGTGTATTCCTGGAAGACATCTACAACGAAGAACCCGACCTCGTGCACACGACACAAAAAGAACCGGACAGGGATCACCCAACCATCAGTCTTTCCAGTATCAGCAGTTTCAAAGTGGCCTGCGAATGCCGGGGAGTATCCACCCTCGTACACCGGGACCGGGGGGTGCCGGCAGACGAGATCATCGAAGAGAGCCGCTTTGCGGACCTGGTCGTCGTAGACGCCGAGACTTCTTTTGCCAGGAGGAATGAATCGGTTCCCGGACGCTTCGTAAAGGACGTCCTCCTGGAATCCGAATGCCCGATTATCATATCCCCATTCAGCTTCGACAGCCTCGACGAAATCATCTTCTCCTATAACGGTTCTAAATCATCGATGTTTGCCATCAAGCAATTCACCTACCTGTTCCCGGAACTGCAACAGAAAAAAGCGATCATCGTCAGTGCCAGGGCCAACGGCGAAGACAGCCTCGAAGAACAATTTAAATTGAAGGAATGGTTGAAAAACCACTACAATGACGTAGAGTTCGTCATATTGAAAGGAGATCCTTCGGATCAATTGTTCGGGTACCTGATAGAAAGGAAGAACGGTATCGTCGTCATGGGGGCCTACGGGAGGGGGATGCTCTCGCAATTCTTCAGACCCAGCCACGCAAAGCTCATCGTCAAGACCGTCAACCTCCCGATCTTTATCTCACACTATTAAATCGCTCACCATTAAACAGCAGGAGACAGTAGGCAGAAAGACCGGTATCGTTCTTTCCGGAGGAGGGGCCAGGGGCATCGCGCACCTCGGCGTGCTGGAGGCCCTGGAAAGCCAGGCCATCCGCATCGACGCCCTGGCCGGTGCCAGCGCCGGTGCCATCGCCGCCGCCCTGTACGCGGCAGGCCATAAACCACGGGAGATAAAAGAAATGCTCAAAGACCAGTCCTTTTTCGGGTTTTCCAGGATTAAACTCTCCGGCGGCGGGATCTTTAATATGGAAGGCCTGCGGAAACTGCTCGAGCAGCACCTCGGCGCGACCCGCTTCGAAGACTTGCCCATACCCCTTTTCGTGGCAGCCACGGACCTGGCCGACAGAAAGACGGTTTTCTTTTCCGACGGCCCCCTGGTCGATGCACTGCTGGCTTCTTCCTGTGTGCCCTTTGTCTTCGAACCGGTCAACTACCGGGGACGCCAATGGGTAGACGGAGGCATCCTGAACAACTTTCCGACGGAACCCCTGAAAGACCATTGTGACTACCTCATCGGCTCCCATGTGAACAGGCTGGCCGATGACCCGCCCGGCCAGACGACCCTTCGGAAAATGCAGGTCGTGGAACGATGCTTCCATATGGCGATCGCGGGCTCTGTTTACGCGAAGGCCTCTCAATGCGACCTCTTCCTCGACCCGCCGGAACTGGCCAGGTATAGCCTTTTTGACATCCGGGACGCCGAGGAGATCTACGGGATCGGATTCCGGCATTGTCTCCTCCGGACCGGGGAAACCGCCTTCCGGATCGATGACCCGAATCAATAGTCACGCTGACGCCGCTCAGGAATTCTTCGCCAGCCGCAACTTACCTTCAACACCGTATCGGATACGATCGTATCGGATGCTGTTTCGCTTCACCCTGTCAATAGTATTTCACTTCATCAAATGATAAGAACTCATGGACACTTATATTAAAAAATTCTGTGACATCGGCATCGCCGACGTCCCCGTCGTAGGAGGCAAGAATGCCTCCCTGGGAGAAATGTTTTCACGGCTTTCCGCCAAAGGGATTCGCGTACCCGACGGGTTCGCTACCACCGCGACAGCCTTCTGGTATTTCCTGGATACCAACAAAATACGCGAACCCCTGCAGACGCTGCTGGGGCAACTGGATAGAAAAGAGTTCACCAACCTTTCCGATATCGGCAGACGAGCCCGGGTCCTCATCCTGAACGCCGAGATTCCGCAGGACCTGGCAGCACAGATCACCGGGGCCTATGGAGCGCTCTGTACCGAAAAACACCGGGAAGTCGCCGTACGCAGCAGCGCAACCGCGGAAGACCTCCCCGAAGCCAGTTTCGCCGGCCAGCATGAATCTTATCTGAACATCAGCGGAACCGAAGCCCTCCTGGAAGCGGTCAGGAACTGCTATGCTTCCCTGTATACCGACAGGGCTATAAAATACCGCGAGGACAATGGCTTCGCCCATGAGAAGATCGCCCTCTCCATCGGCATCCAGAAAATGGTCCGCTCTGATAAAGCCTGCTCGGGCGTCGGCTTTACCTTGGAACCGGAGTCCGGGTTCAGGGATATCATCCATATCGCGGGCGTATGGGGACTGGGCGAAAATATCGTGCAGGGCCAGTCCACCCCCGATGAATTCCTGGTCTTCAAACCCTCCCTGGTAAAAGACAGACGCGCCATCGTGCAAAAGCGGCTGGGGAAAAAAGAAAAGACCATGGTCTATGCGGATGACAAGGCTAACGCCGCCGTTCATACGATAAATCTGGATACCCCCGCGGAGGACAGCGACCGGTTCGTCCTGTCGGACGAAGAAGTCACGAGCCTCGCCAAATGGGCGCTGCTCATCGAACAGCACTATGACAAACCCATGGATATCGAATGGGCCAAAGACGGCCTCACCGGAGAGCTTTTTATCGTACAGGCCAGGCCCGAAACGGTCAGGTCCCGCGCAAACCCCTTCCTGGTGAAGGAATACCATCTGCTGAAGCAGGGAGAATGCCTTACACGCGGAGAGGCCGTGGGTGAACTCATCGCCTTCGGAAAGGCCCGCATCCTCGCATCCCCGGATCAGGCAGGCGACCTGAAGGAAGGTGAGATCATCGTCACCGATAGCACCAGCCCCGACTGGGACCCCGTCCTCAAAAAAGCAGGGGCCATCATCACGAACAAGGGCGGAAGAACCAGCCACGCTTCCATCGTGGCGAGGGAACTGGGCGTGCCGGCGATCGTCGGGACGGGCGACGCCACCGACAAAATAAAAGACGGCGAGACCATTACCGTCTCCTGCTGCGAAGGAAAAACAGGCTTTGTCTACAGGGGTAAAGCCCAGTGGACGGAAAAAGAGCTGGACCTCAGCGGCATCAAACTGCCGGTCAATACCCGCGCCATGCTCATCATCGCCGACCCTGACAAGGCCTTCGAGCTTTCTTTCTACCCGAACGAGGGGGTAGGGCTGCTGCGTATGGAATTCATCATCACCCATTCCGTAAACATACACCCGATGGCCCTGGTGAAATTCGACGAACTGAAAGACCCCGCGGTAAAACAACAGATCGCGGAACTCACCCGCCACTATACCGACAAAAAACAATATTTTATCGATCGCCTGTCGCAGGGGATCGCCACGATCGCCGCGGCTTTCTACCCGAAAGAAGTGATCGTCCGGATGAGTGATTTCAAGACAAATGAATACGCCGGTCTGCTCGGAGGCCATGACTTCGAACCCAAAGAAGAGAACCCAATGCTCGGCTTCCGCGGAGCCTCCCGCTATTACAACGACCTGTACCGGGAAGGTTTCCGCCTGGAATGCGAAGCGATCCGCTTAGTAAGGGACGAAATGGGTCTCGCCAACGTAAAAGTGATGATCCCTTTCTGCCGGACCGTTGAAGAAGGGAAAAAAGTCATCCAGGTGATGAGGGAATTTGGCCTGTCCCAGCTCCGCAACGACCTGGAGATCTATGTGATGGCCGAAATACCCGCTAACGTGCTGCTTGCCGATGAATTCGCTGAAATATTCGACGGCTTTTCCATCGGCTCCAACGATCTGACACAACTCACCCTGGGCATCGACAGGGACTCATCCCTCGTAGCCGGCCAGTTTAACGAACAGAATGAGGCCGTGGAGAAGATGATCGCCAATATGATCCGCGACGGCAAAGCCGCCGGCGCAAAAGTCGGTCTCTGCGGCCAGGCCCCCAGCGATTTCCCCGAATTCGCGCAGTTCCTTGTCAGACAAGGCATCGACAGCATTTCGTTCAACGCGGACGCCTTGCTCGAAGGAATCCGGAATATTAACAAGGCCGAAGCCGCCTACCGCGCCCTGATGCCTTCATGACTTTTTTTATGCACGCACGGCTTCTTTTATATTGCTTCCTGCCGGGATTCCACACCGTGCAAAAGCCACCTGCTCTCCCGCAGGACCAACATTACACCCTGCAACGCCTCGCCCTGCAACACCCGGACCTCGTCGACCGGTTCTACCGGGAGAGACAAGGCTCTCTCTTCTGGTTCGGGGCAGAGAGGAAACCGATAGAGCCCGGGAATGACATGCCCGGGAATGACACAGCGGGAAAAGACAGGCCGGGGAAAGGCACACCCGGAGAAAACATTCCCGGAAAAGATATGCCCGGTAAAAGCGCCTGGGGCAGGGATTCTCTTAGAAGAGAATTGTCGTACCGGATCGGATACGCAGCCTGGCAGGGCCTCGACAGTAACCGGTATCATCCGCAGGAGATCAGGAGACGGGAGGCAGTCTATGAAGGAGATGCCCCCACGGGGAACACCCGGGACAGCCCGGAAGAACAAAACGCGGATAGGATGTATACCGATGCCGCCATCACGCTCTGTAAGGACCTTTACCAGGGCGGCGGCATCGGCAGCCTCATCAGCTATGACGGCATATCCCCGGCTTACGGCGAACAGGAAGACAGGCTTTTATTGGACCGGCTCGGCCGATGCGCTAACGCGGAAGCACTTGCCGCGCTGGTGACCAGCCTGGAGCCGGTCGACCGCCAATACCGCGTCCTGCGCGATTCCCTGGCGGCCGCGCTCAAATCGGGAGACACCCGGAAACAGAGACGATTGGCCGCCGCAATGAATATTGGCCGGTGGATCCGCCACCGGAACTTCGATCGCTTTATCATCGTCAATATCGCCTCGACGACCCTCCGCTATTATTCCGGGGATACCCTGCGATTGAGCATGAAGATCGTCGCGGGACAGGCTTCAAAAAGGACACCCCGCTTCGCGGCCTGGTGCGGCCAGGTCATCCTCTACCCTTATTGGAATGTACCCCGGAAGATCGCCATCCGGGAACTCCTTCCGGTCTTCAAAAGATTGCCCGCCTCGGTGACAGCGATGAACATGCAGATACTCGATGGCCGGGGACAGGTCATAGACCCCTCCCGCCTCGCCTGGGCATCCTATGACAAGGACCATTTCCCATACAGCGTCCGCCAGTCGACGGGCTGCGACAATGCCCTCGGCGTCATAAAATTCAATCTCACCAGCCCCTATGACGTCTACCTCCATGACACGAATTTCAAAATGGCCTTCCTGTCCGGATATCGCTATTACAGCCACGGATGTATCCGCCTGGAAAAACCGATGGACCTCGCCAGCGAACTGCTCAGACATACCTTGGATACCGGCTTTCTCAAGTCCTGCCTGAAAGATCAGCAGCCCGTCACCCTCGACCTGGAGAACCGCGTCCCCGTATTTGTGGTATACCTTACGGCAGAAGCGGACGACAGCGGTGCCGGCATCGCCTGGTTCAAAGATGTATATCATTTGGAGAACTGACCGGGATCAGGAGATTTATCGCCACCTGAAAATAAATTTGATGGAAATAAAGTCTTATGGAAGAGTTTAAGAAAATAGAAGACCTGGTCGATCACGCCCGCGAATATGTGAACACGCGGATTGATGAAGCCAAACTCTCTGTAGCGGAAAAGAGTTCCGGCGTGATCGCCCTGCTGATCGCCCGCGCGGTGGTCGGCATCGTATTCTTGCTTAGCCTGTTGTTTGCCAGCATCGCTGCTTCATATGTATTAGGCTCCGTGCTGGGCAGGACCTGGCTGGGGTTCCTGGTTGTAGCCGGCTTCTATTTTCTGACCGGGATCATCGTATGGCTCTCCAGGGAGAGGATGATCCGTCTGCCCATAATGAACACCATCATCGATCAGCTTTTTAAAAACGATTATTCACATGAGAAAGATTAAAAGGATCACGCACCTCCGGTCCGAAAAGAAGAGGCTCCGTCAGCAGCAGACGGAGTTGGAAAAACAGATTCGAAACGACTGGAGAACACTGCGTCATACATTTGAGCCCGCCGGACTGGCCCGCGAAGCCCTGTCATCCTGCACCGAATGGGTAACCCGGAAATTGTTAAAACGATGAAAAAAATACTGGTTCCTTTCGAAGGGGCGAATTTCTCTCCGGCAACGCTGGAATTTGTCCGCAAGCTGAATGAGTCGGCACCCATCCTCCTGACGGCGGCCTTTGTGCCGGAGATGGACTACGCCAATCTTTGGAATCCCGCCACCGGCATCATCGGCGCACCCTATCTGCCAAAGACGGATAAGGAAGAAGACGAGCTCATCGAAAGCCACAGCGCCATCCTGGAAACCTTCTGTCGCGGGCAAAATATAAAATACGCCTTGCATACAGACCGGCTCGACTTCGCGCTTCCTTCGATACAAAAAGAAAGCCGCTTTGCCGACCTGATGCTGGTCAGCAGTCTCCATTTTTTTGAACGGGTCAGCAGCGAGCAGCCGAATGCCTACCTCAAGGAGCTGCTCCATGCGACGGAATGTCCGGTGCTGCTGCTGCCGGATAGTGCCGGCCTCCCTGAAAATATCATCCTGGCCTATGATGGCTCCCCCTCATCGGTCTATGCCATCAAACAATTCATCTATCTGTTTCCCGAACTGTCGGCTCTACCCGCCACGCTGGTATACATCGATGAGAACAGGAAAAACGAGGCGCCGATGCCCGATCGGACCGGGATAGAAGAATGGGCCGGCTCTCATTTCAGCAACCTGAGCATACTGACCCTGGGCCTGCCGAAAGGCGCCGCCTTCCCGGAATGGATCGCCGCACAGAAGAATCCATGGCTCGTGACCGGCTCCTTTGGCCGTTCCGGCCTTTCCCTGCTTCTCTCCAAAAGTTTTGTAGCCGGTGTGATCAAATCGAATACCGTGCCCCTGTTCATCGCACATCCCTGAAAGGACATCTTCATTTTTTTTGCTAAACGGCTCTTCTCTTTGTCCGTCGGCTTTTCGCTCGTATTTTTCCGTCTGTCCCTGGCCGTTAGGCCACAGGGCATCGCATTTCCCTTTCCTCCCTGGTCCTTCCTACCCCGACCTCTTCTTGTAATTCAGGATCGCCCAGCCGTTGAAAAATACGGCAAACCCCAGCATCGCCACGATATGCGGCCGTATGTCGCCGAGCCCGCTTCCCTTGAGCACGACCATTCGCATCACGTCGATAAAATACGACACCGGGTTGAACCGGGTGATCGTCTGCGCCCAGGCAGGCATGCTCTCGATCGGCGTATACAGCCCGCTCAGCAGGTTGAAGATCATCGTGACAAAGAATGACACCAGCATAGACTGTTGCTGGGTCTGCGCATACGTAGACAGCAGCAGGCCGAGACCCAGTATGGCCAGGAGATAAATGCCCGCGAAAATATAAATCGTCAGGTAATGACCGACCGGAACGATGCCATATACGAGCCTGGCGATCGCCAGCCCGATCGTTAACACGGTCAGTGCCAGGATCCAGAATGGCACCAGCTTCCCGATGATAAAATTCATTTTTCGGATGGGACTCACATTGATCTGCTCGATGGTTCCCATCTCCTTCTCGCGAACGATATTATTGGAGGCAAATGAAGACCCGATCATCGTTACCAGCATCACCAGGATGCCCGGAACCATAAAATAGCGATAGTTCATATTTGGGTTAAACCAGTTGGAATAACGCACCTCGATGGTAGGTTGCGGGTCCATCCGCGGATACTGGATCCATTGCGCCCGAACCTCCTCATTATAATCCTGCAGGATGCTCTGTATATAAGCCCCGCCTAACCCGGCCTTGACGCCATTGATCGCATTGACGGCAACGAACAGCGTGGCCTCATTGTCCTTGACCAGGCTTCGCTCGAATTGAGCCGGTATCTCCAGCACAAGGTCGGACCGGTCCTGCTCGATGGCATGCAGCGATTTTTGGAAAGACACGCTGTAATCCGTCAGCCGGAAATACCCGGAAGCGATGATCTTATTCACGAGCTTGATGGAATAAGCCGACCGGTCATGATCCACTACACCCAGGTTGATGTTCTTGATCTCATAATCCGCCGCCAGGGGCAGGATCAGCAACTGGATGATCGGCATGATAAACAGGATCCGGAAAATAGCCGGGTCTCGGATGATCTGCAGGAACTCCTTCTGTAATAGAAATTTCAACGTTCTCATGCGAGCCGGATTTTAAAGTTTTTAATGCTGATACCCAGCAGGAATAAGGTCATCCCCGCCAGGATCAGGGTCTCCTTCCAGACGGAGGCAAAACCCAGCCCCTTGATCATGACGGATTTGACGATGATATAATACCATTTCGCAGGCACGACATTGGAAATGACCTGCAGGGGAACGGGCATATTCTCGACGGGAAAGAGGAAACCGCTGAACAGCAGCGTGGGAAGGAACAGGCTCATCATCGAAGTGAACATGGCCGTTTGCTGCGTTTTCGCGGTGTTGGAGATCAGCAGCCCGAGGGAAAGCGACGTGATGGTGAAAAGGATACTCTCCGCCATCAATAGCCACACATTCCCCACGATGGGAACGTCTAACGCATATACGCTCAACAACAGGATACTGACGATATTGACCATCGATACGAACAGGTAAGGGATGGTCTTGGCGATGACGATCCGGAACGGCTTTAAAGGCGATACCAGGATCACCTCCATCGTCCCCATCTCCTTTTCCTTCACGATCGAAATAGACGTCATCATTGCGCAGACCAGCATCAATACCAGGGCCATTACCCCCGGCACAAAATTATAGGCCCCTTTTAATTCGGGATTGTACAGCATCCGTATCTGTGTCTTGATCTGGTAGGGTAGGGTCTGTCCCTGATTCAGCGACTGCTGGTAATCGGCAATGATGGCGCTGGCATAGTTGGTGAGCGTGTTGGCCGTATTCGGATCCGAAGCATCGGCGATCAGCTGTACCTGCGCATGGTTGGTATGCAGCAGGTCGTCCTGGAAACCCCGGAGAAACACGACCACCATCCGCGTCCTGCCTTCCCGGAATACGGCCTCGATATCTTTTTGCGAATGGATCAAACGAACGACGTTGAAATAACGGCTGGCGCCGATCTCCTGGATGAGCTTGATCGTAGCGGGGTCCCGCGACTCGTCCAGCACAGCGATCCGGGAATTTTTTACCTCGTTGGTGAGCGCAAAACCGTATAGCACGATCTGGACGACCGGCATGCCGATGAGGATGAACAGCGTCCGGCGATCCCGCCAGATATGATACCATTCCTTCCTTACAAAAATCAGAAGCTGCTTCATGTCCGGACAATTTTTTTCGATCCGTTTTTCGATCCGTTTTTTGAATCCCTTTTTCGGTCCTCTTTTTCAATCCACTCTTTTCGACCCTCTCTTTTTATCTTCCCGTTCGGTCTCTCTTTTCGATCCGTTCTTTTTTCTGCCTATTCGGCATGCTTCTCCGCCCCCTCCTATCTCCGCCCTCCTCCCCTCACCCCCCCTTTTCTCCTATCGTCCCGGTACCCTCCTCCCGCCTCCTCATTACTCCCCGGTTCGGGTGGCTTTGCGCGCCAGCCGGAGAAATACCTCGTCCATCGACGCCGCATCATGTTCCTTCATCAACCGCTCCGGCGTATCCAGCGCATCGATCCGACCGTCCACCATGATGGAGACACGATGACAATATTCCGCCTCGTCCATATAGTGAGTCGTGACAAAAACGGTAATGCCCCGGTCCGAAGCCGCATAGATAAGGCTCCAGAACTCCCTCCGCGTGATCGGGTCTACCCCGCCCGTCGGCTCGTCCAGGAATACGATGGCCGGATCATGAACGATGGCGATCGAAAAAGCCAGCTTCTGCTTCCATCCCAACGGCAGCGAACGGACCAGGCTGTTTCCCTGTTCCTCCATATGCAATTGCTGCAGCAGCAGACCCGTCTTTTCCTTGATACGTGCATCGGAAAGCCCGTAGATGCCTCCATAGAAGCGGATATTCTCCCGGACTGTCAGGTCCTCGTATAAGGAGAACTTCTGGCTCATATACCCGATGCTGCGCTTGATGAGCTCCGTCTGCCGGTATACATCATAACCGGCCACGCTGGCCTCCCCGGAACTGGGCAGCGAGAGACCGCAGAGCATCCGCATGGCAGTCGTCTTACCCGCCCCGTTGGCACCCAGGAAGCCGAAGATCTCGCCCTTCTCCACTTCAAAGGAGATCGCATCCACGGCGATAAAATCGCCGAACCGCTTGGTCAGCCCTTTGGCCGTGATCACCTTGTCTTTTTCCATAATGCTTTTTTCAATCCTTTTTCCCGGGTCTCTCTTTTTCTTCTTTTTCTCTTTTCGTGGCTATTTATTCATCAAAGCCATGAAACAATCTTCGATATTGGGTTTGATGGACAGGATCTCGGCTTGTTCATACCGCCCTTTTTTCATCAGCGCCTCCAAAACTCCACGGTCGTCGCCGGCGGTTTTTAAGACTACATGATGATATTGTCCGAAAGGATAGCAGCTCGCCACGGCGGGATCCCCGGCCAGCTCATTCATAAGCCGGAACATCTCCGTCGCCTTCACCGCCCACAATGGCCTGCGGAATTCCTCGCGGACGCCTTCCGGTGTATTGATCGAGAGGATCTCCCCCTTCTGGATCAGGGCCACCCGGTCGCAGAGACTGGCCTCGTCCATATAAGAGGTGGAGACCAGGATCGTAATGCCCTCTTCCTTCAGCCGGTGCAGCATCTCCCAGAACTCCTTCCGTGAGACGGCATCGACGCCCGTGGTGGGTTCGTCCAGGAACAGCACCTCCGGCTCGTGGATCAGCGCACAGCTCAGGGCCAGTTTCTGCTTCATCCCTCCCGACAGCTGGCCGGCCTTCCGGTCTTTAAATGGCTCGATCTGGCTATAGATATCTTTAATCAGCCGGTAGTTTTTTTTGATGTCCGCATCGAAGATGGCCGCGAAGAATTCCAGGTTCTCCTGTACGGTCAAATCCTGGTACAATGAGAACCGGCCCGGCATATATCCCACGCATTGCCGTATCTTTTTATACTCCCTTACCGTATCGTACCCGTTTACGGAAGACTTCCCGGAGTCGGCCAGCAACACGGTGGTGAGGATGCGGAACAGCGAAGTCTTGCCCGCCCCGTCGGGCCCGATCAGCCCGAATATTTCACCCCGCCCCACCGAAAAAGAGATCCCGTTCAGCGCGATCAGCTCCGTTTTTTTCGTCTTATATTTTTTGACAATCTTTTCAACGACTACCCGCTCTTCCATAAAAAAAGGCTTTTACTGCTCAAAACTCTTCCAGCCCCATCACCCCCATCAACAATCCCATCGAACATCTCTCCCAACCCCCCAAAACTGCCCTGAACCCGTCCCGGTTACCCACTTACCCATCGCACACTACCCACTACCCACCTCCCACTCACTATTGACTATTCACTATCTTCATCCCCTCACCACTCACTACCTCACCAGTTCACTTCCCCATACATCCCGATCTTGAGCAAGCCGTCGTTCTTTACATGGATCTTGACGGCATAGACGAGATTGGCCCTTTCTTCCTTGGTCTGTATAGTCTTGGGGGTAAACTCGGCCTTGTCGGAAATCAAAGTGATCACACCCGTGTACTCACGGTACTTTGTCGGCCCGTCATCGACATACACTTTTACCGGTTGACCGATCCGGAGCCCCGACAGTTGTGTGCCGGATACATAGGCCCGCAGGGTGATCACCGACAAATCCGCGATCTTATACAAAGCCTTGCCCGCAGACGTCACCTCCCCGGCCATCGCATATTTCGTGAGCACGATACCTCCGACCGGGTTGAGGACATGCGCCCGGTTCAACTGGTCGTCGATCTGCGCGATGGAACGCACAATCGGCTTAAACTCACTCATGACCGTGCTATTCTGGGTGCCGACCGTCGTCTCCTGCACACGGATCTGCTGCTCGTTGACATCGATTTGTTTTTTTAACACATCGATTTGGGTATTATAGTCGTCCAGCTGCTTGGTGGTGGCGGCATCGGCCTTGATCAGCCGTTCCGTCCTTGTCTTCTCAAGCAGCAGGTCCGCCAGCTGTATCCGCTGTGCGGAGATCTGTTCCCTCAGCAATTTTACCTGCGGCCGCACATCCATCGTCTTTTGGTTCAGCGCATGAAGCGTCGCCTGCACCTGCGAACGCTGCAACTGCAGCGGGATCGTGTCGATGACGGCGACAAGACTGTCTTTCGCGAGTTGCGAGCCTTCATCGAGCTTCAGCAACAGGATCTTGCCTGCCACCTCCGAGGAGACGATGACTTCATCGGCCTCAAAGACGCCTTCGGCATCGAAAGAGCGATCATGGAGATGACAACTCCAAAGCGAACAGGTAGAAAAACCGGCCAGCAGGATGACAACAGGGAAAAAAGGTATGCGCATAAAGAAGATTTATTAGTGACCCATCAGGTTTTTATAATTGTATTCCGCCTGCAGCAATTGCACCCGGTGCAGGATCCGGTTCTCGCGCGCCTGGTCTTCCGCATCGACCTGCGTGAGATAGTCATGGGCGCTCAGCACCCCATTGGCAAGCTGTGCGGCGGCGGCATTCTTGACGGAATTCCGCAGCCCGATGATCCGGTCGTCCGTCCGCCCCAACTCTTCGAATTGGACGATGTCTTCGCGGAACTGTCTTTGAGAGATTCCGGTGTTGAATATGAAAGTCTCCTTATCGACATCCTGGGTCCTGCGGCCCAGCTCGGAGATCCGCTTTTGATTTTTCAGCGTATAAAGGCCGCCGAGATTCCAATTCAGCCGCAGACCTCCGATATAGTAAAGTGCGAAATCATTGCTCAGCATGTTCAGCCCGGGACGCCCGTAGCCACCCTGGAAGAACAGGCTGAACCGCGGTCTCAGCTGCGCCTTGGCCAGCGCGTCCTGCAGATCGTAATTCTTTTTCTGGTACTCGTAGAGAAGCAGTTCCGGCCGGTCGAGCAGATCCGTGGATAAAGGTTCAGGCGGGCTCATCAACACCGTCGTCTCATCCAGCGGACGGTCCAGGAACAAACCCAGCATCGCGAGGTAAGCCCTTCTTGCCGACAACTCCTGGACCCGCGTCTGCACAGCCTGCAGCAACTGCGCCTCCAGCTCGTCGACACTGCTCCTGACAGCAGTTCCCTGCTCGACCAACGCACGTGTCTTGTCGACGCCATTCTGAATATCAGCCTGCAGCAATTCGTTTTGCTTCAGCTGCTCTTCGATCAGCAGGACCCCGAAAAACAATTGATTCACCCGGTCATACAAGGCATACAATTCAACATCCAGGTTCTTTTCCTGTATCAGTTCGTTCACAACGGCCGATTGTTTTTGATTCCGGATCAGCCCCCCATCATAGATCAGCTGGTCAACTTCTCCATATGCTTTATATTGGTCCTTGCTGTATGCAGGCAATGAGAAGCCTGCGATAGGGATCTTGAATGGAAAATTGGTCACATCCGACTGAAGAGTTGCCTGACCGGCAATGTTTAATTGCGGCAGGAATCCTCTCGAAGCATTCTCGACGGAATACTCCATCGATTGGCGAACCAGCTGACGTTGCCGGCTCAAGGGGTAATGCTCTCTCGCCTGCAGATATACTTCTTCGATCGTCAGCCGGACCGGCGGACCGGCCAGACAGCCGGCAGGCCGTAAAAAAAGGAACAGGAAGAGACAGGTCGGAAAAACCCGTGTGAAGAAGGAAGTCATGAAGATCGTTTTAACATATTTGCAGAAACAGGAATCGGGTAGGGAATGGAAGACCACACACTCAGGAAGCAAAAAAAGCCTGTGCATGCGTCTGTTCGAACCGGCCCGTTTTTTTCTCCACGCGGATACGGAACGTCACGCCCGGGATCTCGGCCAGCTTCTCCGGCGGAAAAGGCCAGTCGCCGGAAAGATGCACTGTCTCACTCGAAATCATCGGAAGGATCCGTTCATGCAACCGGTGCAAAGCCTTGACCCGCTCACCGGGATCCGTCAGCTCCTCGAATCGTCCCCAGGCAATCACGCTCTGCCAATTGGCCATATTATTCAAATGATCTACCTCGAAACAGACTTCGGGGTTCTTCCGCATCAGATCGATCTTCATCCCTTCATGGGTATGACAATAGATATACTCTCCATCATAGGCATAGCTGATCGGAACCACATACAGGGTGTCCTCATAGCGGCATCCCAGGCGCCCGATGATCTGTTTGCTCAGCAACGCTTCGATATCAGATGTGTTTAATATACCCAGCATAATTTGTCGTTTTAGGTTTGGAAAAATCTCCTGCTAATCCGGTTCGAAGATAGAAAGGCGCGGCTTTTACAGGGATGACGGGTATCAATTCGGCGGATGATAAAGTTCATAGATCTGCGTCGTCGGATATTTTATCTTGCCGCAAATAAATATACGGATGTCTGCCATTGTCACCATTACCCTCAATCCTTCTATAGACAAGCATGTCGTGGTGCCCGAACTGGTTCCCGGACACAAGCTTCGCTGTTCCCAGCCGCTGTTGCAGCCCGGCGGGGGCGGGATCAATGTCGCCCGTGCGACGAAGAGGCTGGGGGGCGACGCCACCGCCATCTACCTCGCCGCAGGAAGTAACGGAGCCAAACTGACAAGAATGCTCGAAGAGGAAGGCATCCGGACCCGGGTCATCGTCACCGAAGGGGATACCCGCGAAAACCTCATGGTCGTAGAACAGTCCTCCGGACTGCAATATCGCTTCATCTTCCCGGGCCCTGCGGTTAGCCCATCCGTCCGGGAAGACCTGGCGAGTATACTCGAAACCGAATGCGAAGGGTCATTCGTGGTGGTCAGCGGCAGCCTGCCGCCGGGCCTGCCGGCATCCGTGTTTGGACAACTGGCTTCGATCGCACGAAACAAAAAATGCAAGTTGGTCATAGACACCTCGGGAGAGGCATTGAAGAAAGCCCTCGAAACTGGCGTATACCTTCTAAAGGCCAGTGTCCGCGAACTGTATTCCCTGGCAGGTATCGAAGGGCAGGAGACAGAAGAACAGGAGGCAAATGCCATACCGCGCATGGCGGCGCTTGCAAACCAGCTCATCATCGATAACCATTGCCATGCAGTCGTCGTATCCATGGGAGCCGCCGGCGCCTTGCTGGTGACAGAAAAAGGAACCCGCAGGATGGAGACGCCATCCGTTAAAGCCGTCAGCACAATCGGCGCCGGCGACAGTATGCTGGCCGGCATCGTCCTGAAACTGTCATTGGGAGAAGACCTTGAAAAAGCGGTTGAATACGGATGCGCATGCGGCGCCGCCTCCACCCTGAACGAAGGGACCACGCTCTGCAGTCCCCGGGACGTAGAACAATTGTATGCACAAATGCATGACAATAGGCAGCCCCGCCGGGATCAGATCCCCGGCACTGCCTATACCATCCTATGAACGGGAAGAAGGATCTCTTATAGAAGAATGTTCCCTTATAATGGCGATTATGAAGAAAATACTACTGATAGAAGACCATGATGAATTGCGTGAGAACGTCGCCGAGATCCTGGAGTTGTCGAACTACCAGGTCCTGAAGGCGAAAAACGGGAAGATGGGCGTCGAAACGGCCCTGAAAGAGAGACCGGATCTGATCATTTGCGATGTCATAATGCCCGGGCTGGATGGATACGGGGTACTGTACTCGCTCCAGCAACACCCCGCGACATCCGGGATCCCCTTTATTTTCCTGAGCGCCAAAATGGACAAAACGGATATCAGACGTGGGATGATGGCCGGCGCCGACGACTACCTCATAAAACCATTTGACGGTATCGAATTATTGAAAGCCATAGAGACCTCGCTGAAAAAACACGAGCACCGCCTGCGCGAAATTCCCCGTCAACCGGAAAAAGGGGAGGTGCGACTGATAGACCTTGCCGACAGGGAGATAGCCTTATACGGAAAAAAACAAATGATTTATACGGAAGGACAAAGACCCGCCCACCTGCACTACATAGTAAGCGGAAAGGTCAAAGCTTACAAGGCCCACCTGGATGGAAAAGAATTCATCACCGGGATTTTCGGCCCGGGCGATTTCATCGGGTATATGGCTTTGCTGGAAGATACCAATTACCAGGACAGCGCGCAGGTCCTCGAAGACGCGGAGATCATATCGGTTCCGCGACAGGAATTCCTGCAAATGATAAGCAGCAACGCGGCCGTCGCCCGTCAATTCATCCGGTTGATGGCCAGGAACGCGGTAACAAAGGAAGAAGACTTGCTGAACCTGGCCTATAATTCCCTGCGGAAAAGAGTAGCGAACGGCCTGTTGCAGCTCGCCGATAAATTCAGGGATGAGCAGGGAGCCGCCGCCGCTATCGGCATCTCCCGCGAGAACCTGGCTCATATCATCGGATCCGCCACCGAATCACTTACACGCACCCTCGGAGAATTCAGACAGGAGAAACTGATCGATATCCGGGACGGTAAATTATACCTGTTGAACGAGAAAAAACTCAGAAACCTGGCGAACTGACCTGCCGGCCAGCCGGAACGCCGCTATCTGTTGAAATACCGCTATGTTCAGAAAAAAAACCCCGCCGAAGGGGTGGGCGGGGAGCAGGGACGGAACAATCTTTCCAATTCAATTACAAAAGTCTTCTTACAGGATCGAAGTCTTCACATCGAAATCTTCACTTTACGGCGATATGCCGGGTGGACAGTTTCCTGGCTTCTTCTGTTTTGGGTAGCACGAGCTTAAGCAGGCCGTTCTCATAACTGGCATCGATCTTTTCCTTATTCACCCCTTCAGGCAGCGAGAAACTCCGGGAGAAAGAATGGTAGTTGTATTCTTTCCGCGTGAACTTTTCATCTTTCTCCTCTTTCTTTTCTTCGGTTTCGGCGCTGATGGTCAAAGTATTGCCTTCCACGTCGATATTGAAATCGTCTTTTTTCATCCCCGGAACGGCCAGGCTCACTTCATAACTGGTTTTGCCTTCCACGATATTCGCGGCCGGAATATTCACCGGGTCCAGCATGTTTGTAAGCGATCCTCCATTGCTGTCGAACAGCGCGTCCCAAGGTCTGAAAAAATCGTTGAAAAGAGAGGGAGCGGTTTCCCCTCTTCTGATTAATGATTTGCTTGACATAAATCCTCCTGTTGTTTTAACGTGATGAAATAAAATTCATCACAAAACTATCCGGTTTGTTTTGCCAGGACAAGGACGGTCGTCAGCGGCAACCCTGAACCTCGTCACTGATGACGGTCAGACCGGCTCCTGATACAGATTGGCGGGGTTCGCAGAGCTAGGGCTGCCTTCAGGCGCCACATGCCTGTCTACGGGTTCTGCATGCCTGCCTTCAGGATTTGACTGCCTGTCATCCGGCTCCGACGGTCTGTCCGCTTTTGGGTAGACGATTTCCGCAGGAAAAAAGACGGTGAATGCCGACCCGCTGCCGGGCGCACTTTGCAGATCGATTCTCCCGCCCATCAGGTCCAGGTATTTTTTCACGATGCTCAGACCCAGCCCCGTCCCGCCGATGCCGGCCGTATTGGTGGCGCGAAAGAAACGTTCGAACAAATGCTCCTGCTCCTCCACCGGGATCCCGATACCGCTGTCTGTGATCGTGAAGCTCACGCCGGACGGCCCGAACTGCAGAAGGAACCTGATGACGGTATATTCAGGCGAATATTTGAGAGCGTTGGAAAGGAGATTGTTGAGGACATTCCGCAGCAGTTGTGCATCGAGCCGGGTTCTTTCGGGTTTTCCCCGGACTTCCAGAATAATCTCCTGACCGGCTTTGCAAGCTTCGCCCAGTTCGCCGGTAATCTCGTCCACGAATACCGGCAGATCCAGTTCGACAGGGTTGTTCCGGATGAGACCGCCCTCAAGCTTTTCGATCGACAGGAAATCGGTGAGGATCTGTTTCAGGTTATTGACATGCGATTTGATGCGATGGATGTGTTTCATCCGCTTCTCATCCAGGTCCGGGCCGGCGCCCTGATACTTGCCGATCAGCGACACCGAGGAAAGGATGACGCTCAACGGCGTCTTGAACTCATGGGAGGCCAGCGTGACGAAACGTGATTTCATTTCATTCAGGTCCTTTTCACGGCTGAGTGCATACCGGATCTCCTCTTCCGTTCTCTTTTGTTCCGTGATATCGCGCGTGATCTTCGCAAACCCCCGCAGGCTGCTCCTGTCGTCGTAAAGAGGCGTAAAAATTACATCCGCGCAAAACAGGGACCCGTCTTTCCGCTTACGCATACCCACAGTCTCGAAACGGCCGTCCTCCAAAGCTCTTCTCAGATTATAGGCCGGCTCACCGCGGAGGTTCTCTTCTTCCGTATAGAAAATGGAAATGGGCTGTCCGATCGCTTCTGCTTCCGTATACCCTTTAATCTGCTCGGCCCCCGGGTTCCAGCTCATCACCCTTCCCTCCGGATCGATCATAAAAATGGCATAATCCTTTACATGGTTGATCAGCAGGCGAAATCGCTCCTCGGAATCATGCAGCCTTTTTTCCGCTTTTTTCCGTCGCCGGAAATTATACAGGACGAGCACGAAAAGGGTTACGAGCAGCAGGAAGACAGCCCAAAACAATAAGATAAAGACATTCCTGGACGCATTCCGGCTCCTGGAATTTGCCTCCTCCCTGATGAGAAGCAGCCGGTTCTCTTCCTGTCTGATGGCCGTAAGAAGATACCGGGATTTGTCCAGGCGATATTTTTTTTCGGCAGACACCGCCAGGCTTGCCGGGGGGGCCGGCACACCGGCGATGAGGTCCGCTATCGAGTCAGCCCTCAGTTGTTGCCGGAGATTGTCCGCGGTGAGCTGCTTCAATATCCGGACATGCGCCAAAACTTCCGGGAGCGGATCCACGCGGCGACCGCCCTCATTTTGCGAACCTGCCGAGCCGTTTTCCTGATCCGGTCCGTTTTCCTGATCCAGCTCCTGCAGGAGTGTGGCAGCCTGGTCAGCCTCATTCATGACGGCCTGGGTATGGTTGACAAGCCGGGAGCCCCCCTCAAAAGTCCGGTTGTATCGAAACGCAATGATGCCGAGCACCAGGATGCCTGACAAAATGGTGGCGATCAACAGCAGGAAGGTCTTCTTAAAAACGGGCATACGACGGGTGTAAAACTTTTTATGGTAAAGGGCCACGCTCGGGCCATTTCAGGTAGTCAAGGGGTAAGGGGGCGAGGGTTTAATCAAAGTACCGATCGGCCGGGTAAGAGGTTTTGTATCGACCGGTGAGGAGGCTTAGTTGCCTAAAGATAGGCTGTTTAAGCTTACCCCGGAAATGAGTCGCCGATATTTAAACAAAAACCTTAGGATGTCTTAACGCTCCGGCAGATCACCGGAAACCGCCTGCTCCTTTCGCCGCGTAACCCCGTTTTAGTCGAACTGTCCCCGGTACAACGCATAATAGCTTCCCTGCATGCGTAACAGCTCGGCATGAGTGCCGCGCTCGATGATTTCGCCTTTTTCCAATACCAGGATCTCGTCCGCATTGCGGACGGTCGACAACCGGTGTGCGATGACAAAGCTGGTACGCCCCGCCATGAGCCGGTCCATGCCGGCCTGGATCGCAATTTCCGTGCGGGTATCGATCGAACTCGTCGCCTCGTCGAGGATGAGCACCGCCGGCTTCGCCACGGCAGCCCGTGCAATATTCAACAACTGCCGCTGCCCCTGGCTCAGGTTATTGCCATCGCCTTCCAGGACAGTCTGATAGCCCTTCGGCAGCCTCCTGATAAAGGAATGCGCATTGGCCAGCGTGGCGGCGGCGATGACGTCCTCGTCGCTGGCATCCAACCGCCCGTAACGGATATTTTCCATCACCGTCCCGGTGAACAGATGGGTGTCCTGCAAGACAATGGCCATGGATCGCCGCAGGGAATCCCGCCGGATATTCCGGATATCGATGCCGTCGAGCAGGATCCGCCCCGAACGGATATCATAAAACCTGGGCAGCAGGTTCATAATGGTCGTCTTCCCGGCGCCGGTAGAGCCAACCAGCGCGATCTTCTGCCCCGGCTTCGCAGCAAGTGAGAGATCATTCAATATGGTCTGCCCGTCTGTGTAACCGAAATTTACATGCTCGAACGACACTTCCCCCCTGATCGGCCCCAGCACGATAGCCTGATCTGCATCGGCCGGTTCAGGCAACTCATCCATGATCCGGAAGATCCGCTCGGCGCCCGCCAACGCGGCCTGCAGGCTGTTGAACTGGTTGGAGATCTCGTTTACCGGGCGCGCAAATTGCCGGGCATATTGAAGAAAAGCAGCCAGACCCCCGATATCCAAACCCCGGAATACAGACAAAAGCCCCCCCACGGTGGCCGTCAACGCAAAATTAATCGTGTTCATGTTTTGCATGACCGGCATCATGATGCCGGAATAGAGCTGCGCCTTCGTGGATTTTTCCCGCAGGTCTTCATTCAGCGTCTCGAATTCCCTGACCACCTCCTCCTCATGACAAAAGACTTTTACCACTTTTAACCCGCTGATCATCTCTTCGATATAACCGTTTACGGTGCCCAGCGCATTCTGCTGCCCCAGGAAGAAGCGTTTGCTCTTCCGGATGATCCTCGACGCCAGCCACAGCATGAGTGGCACTACCACCAGGGTGATCAGCGTAAGCAACGGACTGATCCAGCACATCAGGATAAAAGTCCCGGCAAGCGTAATAGAGCTGGAAAATAATTGCGTGATGCTGTCATTCAGGGTTTCGCTGACATTGTCCATGTCATTGGTGAAACGGCTCATCAGGTCTCCATGATTTTGCCGGTCGAAAAATCTGATGGGCAAAGATTGCAGGTGGGCAAACAGGTCGGTCCGCAGCCCGCTCACCGTCCTTTGGGCGACCACCACCATCCACCGGGCCTGCAGGATCGCCGCTACCGAGCCGGCGCAATAAATCCCCAGCAACAACAGGACCATTTTTACCAGCCCTGCCAGGTCACGGGGTAGGATCGTATCATTGATGATCGGCCGTAACAGGTAGGAACAGGTGAGGTTCGCGCCGGTATTCAGAAGCACCATCAACAGGACGAGCGCCAGCAAAGCACCCTGCCGCCGGAGATAACCCCACAGCCGGCGGATCGTCTTGCCCGCTTCCTGCGGTTTTTCCACCGACACAGCTCCCCGGCGCCCGGGCAGCCCCCCGGGGGTCAGCTTCGTATGGACGGCCTCACTCATGATGCGGTCACCTCCTTCTCCTGTTGGGAATAATAGATCTCCTGGTAGGCCTGGCTGGACTTGAGCAGTTCCTCATGACTCCCGCTCGCGATAATCGCCCCTTCTTCCAGAACGATGATCTTGTCGGCTGACAGGATCGAGCCGATCCGTTGTGCAATGATAAAAGTCGTCGTTTGCCGCAGGTGCCGGTCAAGCGCTTCGCGGATCCTGGCCTCCGTAGCCGTATCCACGGCGCTGGTGCTGTCATCCAGTATCAGGATGGCCGGTTTTTTCAGCAGGGCCCGTGCAATGCAAAGCCTTTGTTTTTGTCCCCCCGATACATTCACGCCTCCCTGGCCTAAAACGGTATCATAGCCGGCGGGAAAGGAGGAAATAAAGTCATCCGCCTGCGCGTCCCTGGCGGCGGCGATGAGCTCTTCTTCCGTTGCCAGCGGATTCCCCCATTTCAGATTTTCACGAATGGTGCCGGAAAACAGCTCGTTTTGCTGCAAGACCATGCTTACACCATTGCGAAGGTTTGACAGGGTGTAGTCACGAACGTCCAGCCCATCCACCAGCACCTGTCCTTCCGTGACATCATACAACCGGGGAATCAACTGCACCAGCGTGCTCTTGGCAGACCCCGTCGCCCCGATAACGGCCACCCGCTGCCCCGCCTCGGCGGTAAGATGGATGTTTTTGAGGACATATTCTTCGCCGGTGCTGTGATATTTGAAAGACACCCCGATAAATTCCACCTTGCCACGCAAAGGCCTCCTGTCCTCCCGCGCAGCTCGCGGCGAATCCGTAATGTCTATCTCCGCATCGAGCACTTCCAGGATCCGCCGGGAAGAAGCCCCGGCCCGCGAAAACGTCATCACGCTCACGGATAACATCATCAATGACATCAGGATTTGGGTCACATAGCTGATGAACGACATGAGCTGACCTACCTGCAGCTTGCCAGCCATGATCTTATTGCCCCCGAACCACACGATGGCCACGATCGAAAGATTCATCACCAGTTGCATGACCGGCATGATAAGCGCCACGATGGAAGAAGCCCTGATGGAAATCGTCATCAGCTCTTCGTTGCTGACGGAGAATTTCTTCTTCTCAAAACTCTCCCGAACGAAGGATTTGATCACCCGCACGTTGGTGAGATTTTCCTGGACGGCTCCATTCAAATTGTCCAGTTTGCCTTGCATCTGGACAAAATAGGGAATACCCCTGCGAAGCAGCAGGAAGATACTCACCATCAGCACCGGGATAGCGACGGCGATGATCAGCCCCAGCCCCGGCGCGATCCGCACGGCAATCACCACCGCGAATACCAGCATCAGAGGCCCCCGTATCAGCAATCGCAAAGACATCATCACCACCTGCTGGAGGATATTGACATCATTGGTCAGCCGGGTTACCAGGGAGGCCGAAGAGAACCGATCGATATTGGCAAAGGAGAACTGCTGGATCTTCCCGAAAAGTCCCTTTCGCAACTCCGTGACAAATCCGACCGACCCCTGCGAGGAATACCAGATATTCCCTACGTTGCCGATAATGGCCAGCAGGGAGAGGGCCAGCATCAGACCTCCCGTCCGGAGAATATAGGAGACGTCCCGCTGCTGTATGCCCAGGTCGACAATTCTGGACATCAGCTCGGGCTGCACAATCTCGCAGAACACATCCACCATCACCAGCAGCGGCGCGAGCAAAAATGCCTTTTTGTATTTCTTTACGAACCGGAAGTATTGCTTCATCGAGATGTTAAAATTAAGGGTTTAGCCGCGAGCCCCACCGGAAACTCCAGATCCGGGTAAGCGCTCAGATGACCGAACCGGTAGTTGCTTTTCTCCCGGACCCTCCTGATAAAATCCCGCAGCTCCGCCAGGAACTCCGCATTTTGTAACTGCGGGTCATGCAGGAGGATAACTATATTGGCCGCCCGGAAGGTTCGTTCTTCCCGGACGGTCTTGTCGACGAGTTCCAGCATCTCCCGGCCACTATGAACCGAAAGCCCCAGCGAGTCGGACCTCCACTCCAGGTCCCAGCCAAATACCCGGTAACCCTGCGCTGCCAGCGAATCGGCAGCCTCTTTTCCATTCACGATGTCCTCCTGTCTCCTTTTGCCGATGCGCCAGAAATTTCTTCCGGGCAACCGCGCAATCCCGTTCACCAGGTGCAGGCTGTCCCGGTTTACATTGAAGTCCGCCAGCACCTCCCCGGCATCCTCATAATACTTCCTGTATTTTTTATTGGCGTGCGTAAAGCTATGATTCCCTATTTCGATCATGGGATTCCGCTCGTAGCGCCGGAATAGCAGATTCATGCTGTCGCTTGAAAAGACATATTTCCCGATGACGAATACGTTGACAGGCACGCTGTCCACCGTCGCCAGCCGGTCTACCTCTTCGCTACCCTTGCACGGACCGTCATCGAAGCTCAGGTAAATCGTCACGACCGGCGGAACAAAATACCCGGCCGCCCCGCCCGCCCGCCCGGGGCAGGGATTCCTTCCGGCAGATAGCAGGAAGACGGCAACTGCCAGACCCGGTAGAACTGTCGGCAAACGAACCTTCATGATACGCTTCTTTCTTTCAAATATATTCCCCGGGGCAACCCGCCCGGGAGATCCCGGTCAGTCAGTCGAATGACCTTGCTCAGGTGACGATCATCAAGAGAGTTCCTGATCAGGGTCATAATTAACAGAGCCGATTTGATATTCCTTTGGGATATGAATCAGCAGTATAACCAGATAAGGCCGTCCGAGATGCCGCCGTCGGGACCTCCCGAGATGCCGGGCTCGCCGGGACCGACCTTCCCGGAAGTCCCGGGCGAAGAACCCGGAACCACGACACCCGAGACACGCCCGGAGACGGCTCCCGAGACACAGCCAAAAAGCCCCGAAGAAATTCCTTCACCCAAAAAATAAACACTGATGAGCACCCTCGCCATTCCTGAAACCCTCTCCGTCATCCTGGAAAGGAAGAGCGTCCGGACATATACCGGGCAGCCGGTCGGTGAAGAACATATCAAATGGATCCTCCAGGCTGCCATGGCGGCGCCCGCGGCCGTTCACAAATTCCCCTGGAAATTTATTGTCATCCGCGATTCGGAAATGCTGCACTATCTGGCCGGCGGCCTGCCCTTCGCGAAAATGCTCGCGGAAGCGGGGACGGCGATCGTCGTTTGTGTGGTTCCTCAGGAAGCGTTTGCAGGCAAAACGGAATTAGCCGTCATCGCAGGCGCCTGTGCCAGCCAGAATATCCTCCTGGCCGCGGAAGCCTTGGGCCTGGGTGCCGTATGGACGGCCCTGTACCCCGATCCCGAACTGATGCAGTTCGTACGAACGGAGCTGGATATACCCGATACCGTTATACCCTTGAATATCATACCCGTCGGGTATCCGTCAGGCAAAGACAAGGCTACCGCCAAATACGACGCGGCAAATATTCACTGGGAAGAATGGTAAAACCGTCCGCCCATGCAGTCACACTCCTTCTCTCAAAGCCTCCACCGGAACCTGGTCAGCCTCTCGTTGCTGCTGCTCCTGCTCTACCTGGGCCGTCATATCCTGGTACCCCTCGCATTCGGGGGCCTGTTTGCCTTGGCATTGGCTACCCCCTGCAACTTCATAGAGGATCACGGATTTTCCAGGGGGATGTCCTCCCTGTTATCCATTATCCTGTTCGCGCTGATCGGCCTCGCACTTGCCTGGATCGTGGCCGCGCGGATAGACAGTATAAAGGAAGGGCTATCGGTCCTGACCGGCGAACTGTCCGCGGGAATCCTTCATGTTTCCACAGCGTCTTCTCTTGCAGCGAGAGCCATGCCGGATCCCGGCTCGCTCCTCCAGGGAACTTTTTCATTCCTGTCCGGCACCCTGACAGACCTGGTGCTGATACCCGTCTACACTTTCCTGCTCCTTTATTACCGTGATCTCTTCGTCCGCTTCCTGGTGAGAACCATCGGCGGCGCCCAGCCAGCCGACTTGCTGGCGATGCTTACCAAAGTCAGGCTGCTCACCCGGCAATATGTAGGGGGCCTGCTTATCGAAATGCTCATCATTGCCTCTTTGAATGCGGTCGGATTCTTCATCGTGGGCATGAAATATGCCCTGCTCTCGGCGCTCATCGTCGCCCTCCTGAACCTGATCCCTTATCTTGGGATCTTCATGGCCTGCGCACTTAGCCTGCTTATCAACGTGCACAACAACCCTCCCGGGATAGCCCTCCGGGTGATCGGAGTCCTGCTGGCAGTACACCTGCTGGACGCTTACCTGATTTATCCGAAGATCGTCGGTTCAAAAGTCCGGATCAACGCGCTGGCCGTTATCGTCGGTGTGGTGACGGGGGGTACGCTGTGGGGCATCCCGGGCATGTTCCTGGCACTCCCGGCGATCGCCATGCTGAAAGCAATTCTCGAGGAATCCGACAACCTGCAGCCCTGGGGTCTCCTGCTCGGCGGCAATATCACCGGCTCCCATCCCGCTTCAAAAGATTCCGCGGAAAAAAATCCTACGGACTCTACGGACCCTTAAAGGGATTCACCCCCGCTTGCATGACCAGGATCAGGTTCCGCCTGCTCGCAGGTCATAGGATCGGCATCTTGCGGGAAATACCTTTATTACGTAATCAATAATTATTTATATGAAAAAGAACACAGGGATCACAGACAGGGTTATCCGGTTTGTGCTGGCCGTTATCCTGATCGATATAGCTTCCGGGAAAACCATCAACGGCATATGGGACGTGATTGCCTGGACGGCCGCGGCCATCTTGCTGATTACCGCAGTGCTGGGCCGATGTCCGCTCTATTCCCTTTTTGGCATATCCACCTGCCCGCGCAAAAAAACGATCGGATGATACTCGCGGGGATAGACGCTGATCCGGACATTCTCCTCCTGCCTGACCTTCCCCTGACTGGCATCCCGGCTCTTGTCTGACCTGTTTTTTTCCGGCTGTCCAGTCTCTCTCCTAATTTGACCGGGCTTCCGTATCCCACCGATTCTTTCGTTGCTGGCCGATATCTGAGCGGCCGGTCGTACACGCTCATATCCTTATCCGAAGAGTGCCCGTCTTGCCTGCGTTTCCGGGGAAACGCGATAAGACTCATCGATTCTTTTGAGGCCAATACAATCCAAAAACTATACATTATGAAAGAAGAAATGATTACCCAACGCAAGATCGACCGGAAGGCGCTCTTTTTTATCGTCTTTTTCGGGGCTTGTATCCTGTCATTCTCCGGAGCCTACGCCCAGCAGACGAACTGGGTGGCGCCAAAAGAAGCCGATAACATGAAAAATCCACTGGCCGGCAACGCCGCCGCCGTGGCCGATGCAAAAAACCTATACATAGCCAATTGCGGCCCTTGTCACGGGGAGAAGGGTAAAGGCGACGGCCCGGCAGCCCAGGGATTGAATCCCAAACCCGCCGACCATACTTCCGCCTCCGTGCAAAGCGAATCGGACGGCTCGCTCTTCTGGAAACTGTCAGAAGGCCGCAACCCGATGCCCGGCTATAAAAAGATATTCTCCGACCAGCAGAGATGGGAATTGATTGCGTACATCCGCACACTCGCAAAAATCCCTAAAAAGAAATGATGGCTCAAATTATCGCATGTTATCAACAATCAAAACACAACTTTATGAGATCCTCACAAATAAGTATCCGACGGATTCTCCTTCCGCTCGCGATCTTGACGACCACAACGGTCGCGAATGCCCAACAGACGACCGTCGTAGACTCGGCCCTTCTCCAGAGAGTGGCTGCCCTCGAACAGCAGGTAGCCGACCAGAAACCCGGCGAGAGCCACCTTATGATCGTCGGACTAACCACCTTCGGCTTCGTAAACAGCAAAACCACCTTTAAACCGGGCGATGGGACCAGCGTGGTCAGTAAGACAAACAGCCTGGGCGACGCGGACCGCTACGAGCTCAGCCCGATGTTCCTGTGGCGGCATGGTACAAAATGGCTGATAGAATTTGAACCTTCCTTCGACGGGAATACCCTCGGCGTAAACTGGGCTAATATCTCCTATTTTGCGGCCCCCGGCCTGACCGTCAGAGCGGGCTATTTTGTGCTGCCCTTCGGTATATACAACAAGCGGTTGGCTGCCGGATGGATAGACAAAGTGGCGCCCGACCCCGTGGGCATCGACTTGCCTGGATCGGATTTTGGAGTAGGCATCAGCGGGGGATTTCCGCTGGGTAGCATGAAATGGAGCTACGATGTATCCCTTACCAATGGACTGCAGCTGCTGCCGGATGGCGAACTGCAGGGCTCGGGCATCACGGATAATAACAACAACAAGACCGTCAGCGGAAGATTCGCGCTGCTTCCTTTGTCCAACTCCTCCCTCGAAATAGGCGTGTCCGGTCTCTATGGAGGCGTAGCCGACGCCGGCTCTTCCTATAACAATGCAAATACGACGATGTTGGGAGCCGACCTGAGTTTCGTAAAGAATCTGAATCCCCTGCTCATAAATATCAAAGGACAATATAGCGTCATAAAAGTGAACAGCCAGAACTACGTGGAATCCTCCGGAAACACCCTGTATTCCTTCGACAACAAATCGACCTCCGCCTTTGCCCAACTGTCCGTACGACCCGTATCGGCTGAAAACAAGCTATTGAAAAACCTTGAGCTGGCATTCCGGTATGTGAACTACACCACGCCCGCCCAGTCGCTCTGGGGCCAGAACTACCACGAAGAAGACATCGGGCTCGATTACTGGCTGAGTTGGAGGACCGTCCTCAAATTCACCTATGCCGTGTCTCACTCGCTGAGTACCGAAAATATTCCGGCAGGCGGGACAGGCGGAACTACCGACATGAATAATATGTATTTGCAATTCTCCATCCAGTTTTAAAAATGATTGTATGAAAACGTCAAGTATCAAAAAGATCACATGGGTCATCATAGCGGGAACAGGTCTCTTGCTCGCCGGCATCCTGAACGGCTGCGTGGAAAGCCAGAAAGTAGCGGCTAAGAGCGGGGTGCAACTCTGGGCCGAAAATTGCCAGCGATGCCATAATACGCCTTCTCCCAACTCCTTCTCGCATGATCAGTGGATTACGATCGGCATGCACATGCAGACAAGGGCTCAGCTTACCGAAAAGGAAAAAGAAAAGATAGTCGCTTTCCTGACCCAATGACAAGCGCTCACAGGATCGCCCATGAATAACCGGTTCAACACCCACTAAATAAATCTCAGAAATATGAAACGCTTATTTTCCCCCATGATCATGGCAGTCATCTGCCTGTTGGAAGCACGATGCGGATCGCACAACCAGGCTCCCGGGACGGGCGGGGATACCGCGACCGGCCATTCCGGCCAGCCAGGGACCACCGACACCGTCATAGTAATGACAGGGATCAATTCCAAAGGAATAGGCCGGTTTCGGGACGTCCGGTTGACACATCCCCTCGATGAGCACAAGGTGGCGGCGGGAGAAACCATCTACCGGTCAAAATGTTTCGCCTGTCATAAACTGACCGATGAGTTGCTGGTTGGACCCGGATGGAAAGGCGTGACCGACCGGCGGACCCCTGAATGGATCATGAACTGGATCACAAATACCAAAGTCATGCTCGATAAGGACCTGGCCGCCCGGGCAGACATGGCCATATGCCTGATACGCATGCCCAACCAGGATCTTACGGATGACCAGGCCCGCGATGTATTGGAATTCATGCGGAGAAATGACGGCGGGAAATAAGAGAAATGACGGCGGGAAATAATTCCGTCCCGGTATGTATACCCCCGTCAGGAACCCCTCGCCGCCCTAGCCCGTGCAATGACCAGTAAAAGAGCCCCCGCAAAAAGACAGGACCGGCGCTCCAGAGCAGCGAGGGAAGGATTTCGATGCCCGGAAGCCAATACGCGGCCACCTGGATCGCTAACAAGACCTCGTTGGAGAGGACCGCAATAGCAAACACGATCAACGCGAAAGAGGTGAATTTCATGCCGCCGGCCAGTAAGCCTCTTTGCGTATAACGGACCAGGATGAAGAGACTGATGAAACCCCGCCCGGACCAGCCACCCCGGGTTCTGCCAGAGATAGGAGAGGAACAAGGACGGCAGGATCGAGAGACACAAAACCCGTGCAAACCGGCGGACCCTTTTCCCATCCCTGCTCCCGGCATCGGCGACGGTAGCGGGAGAGAGCCCCGTCCCCCCTCTCCGGGGAAAGCAGCCAGCATGCCCCAGGCGGCAACCGCAATCCCCCCAGCAGCGAACAATCGAACCATTTATCCTTGCCGGTCATCCCCCCAAGAAACGATATTTCCGGTCTCGCCGACCTGAGTCTTGTCAAAAAAAGACAGACAATAGTCACTATCCGCGCTGATGGAAGTCATGTCAAAAGCCAGCTAAAAAGAAGTATTTGCACAGGCTGGAAGCTGCGACTGCCCGGCGGCAGACAAAGATGGAAAATGATCGAAAATGATCGGGATCGGAAATGATGACAATAATGAAAAATGGGAGAATGATCAAAATTGATCGAAAAATGACGGAAAATGGAAACGATGAAAGAACAGACGGGAAAACAACGCGGCGGTAAAAAATACACCGCTGAAAACAGCGGACGGGTCGTTTCCGTACAGGGGAGTGTCGTGGACATCCGGTTCGAGGATGACCTGCCGCCGATCTCTACCCTCATCTATACCGGCAAGGGCGGGAACATAGCCATCGAAGTACTTGCCCAGCTCGACGACCGGCATGTAAGGGGCATCGCATTGAATCCGACCCAGGGCCTGGCCCGCGGCATGATGGCAGAAAGCACCGGCGGACCGCTCAAGGTCCCCGTCGGCCAAACGACGCTGGGCCGCATGTTCGATGTTTTCGGCAACAATATCGATCATGAGCCGCCGCCCACGGGTCTCGAATGGCGAAGCGTCCATCAATCGCCACCTCCTTTGTCGAAATATTTCTCCCGCTCGGAGATCTTTGAAACGGGCATCAAGGCGATCGACATCCTGGTACCCCTCGAACGAGGTGGAAAAGCCGGCTTGTTTGGAGGCGCGGGCGTCGGCAAGACGGTCTTACTGACGGAGATGATCCACAATATGGTCCGGTATCACAACGGGGTAAGCCTGTTCTGCGGGATCGGCGAACGCTGCCGGGAAGGCCAGGAACTCTACCAGGATATGAAGGAAGCCGGCGTGCTGCCCAACATGGTCATGATGTTCGGGCAGATGAACGAACCGCCCGGCGCGAGATTTCGCGTGGGACATGCCGCCCTCACCATGGCCGAATACTTCCGTGACGACGAACACAGGGATGTCCTCCTGCTGATCGATAACATCTTCCGTTTTATCCAGGCAGGCATGGAAGTCTCCGGGCTGATGGGACAAATGCCCTCCCGCCTGGGATACCAGCCCACGATGGGAACGGAATTGTCGGCATTGGAAGAACGGATCGCCAATACGGACACGGGCGCCATCACCTCCATCCAGGCCGTCTACGTACCCGCCGACGATCTCACTGATCCCGCAGCCGTTCACACCTTTTCCCATCTTTCCGCGTCCATCGTGCTTTCCCGCAAACGCGCGTCCGAGGGCATGTACCCGGCAATCGACCTCCTGCAATCCAGCTCGCGGATGGCCAATCCCGGCATCATCGGCGAACGGCACTATAACCTGGCCCGTGAAATACGCCGGACCCTCGCCCAATATGAGGAGTTGAAGGATATCATCGCCATGCTGGGATTGGAGCAGCTGTCTGCCGAAGACCGTAAGCTGGTCAATCGGTCGAGACGATTGGAACGCTTCCTGACCCAGCCCTTTTTTACAACAGGCCAGTTCAGCGGCATCCCGGGCAAAGCCGTAGCCCTTCCGGAAGCGCTCGACGGATGCGAACGCATCCTCAACGACGAATTCAAGGACTATCCCGAAAATGCCTTCTATATGATTGGCTCCATACAGGAAGCGATAGACAATTACAAGAAACCGTCTTCCGCGCCGGCGCCCGAAAAAAACATGAAAAACGCCGAAATAGTAAAAACGCCGAAATAGCAAACGTCAAAAATACTTACATGGAATCATCCCTCATAAACCTCAAAGTCCTCCTTCCCTTCCGCGTCTTCGCGGAAATAGAAGAGGTTCGCCGGATCACGCTGGAGACCGGCGCCGGGTCATACGGACTTCTGCCGCAAAGACTGGATGGAGTGGCCGCCATTTCGCCGGGCATTTTTATGTATGAGACTGCCCGGGACGGCTGCAAATACCTGGCACTCGATGAAGGGATCATGGTAAAAACCGGCAGACAGGTGCTTGTCTCCGTTAGAAACGCCATCGGGGGGACGGACCTGGGAAAACTCCATGAATGGATGGAGAAAGAGTTCAGGGGACTGGACGAAAAGGAAAAAGAGATGCGTTCCGTTATGGGGAAGCTGGAGACCGGCCTGCTGCGCAACCTGGAGAAACTGACGAGGGATTGAAGAACGCAGGATGACAGACCCCATAAAAAGACCATGAAAAGACCGTCAAAAGACGGCCAGCCGGGAAAGATGGCCAGCCAAAAAAGTCAAGCAAAAAAGTCAACCCAAAAACGGCCAACCGTGAAAAAAACCAGCCATGAAAACCAGCCATGAAAAACAGCCAACGGGAAAAACAAACGCCAAAAAAATGAACGAATGCCATACGACGATTCCGATTCCGAGCAACGATTCAGCCGCCAGGTGGGCGAAAAAGAGAGACGCAAGCTCAGGGCGCAGCGCGAAAACAAACGCTCCGTCTGGTATGGGCTGGGCCTGTTCGGAATGGTGGGTTGGTCGGTGGTCGTACCGATGCTCGTCGGCGCAGGTATCGGGATCTGGATGGACAAAAAACACCCCGTTCACTTTTCCTGGACCCTTAATTTCCTGGTCACCGGCCTGATACTCGGCTGCCTGATCGCCTGGAACTGGGTCCGGAAAGAAAATAAAAACATACACAAAAAGGAGGAACCTGGCAATGAATGAGATCTTTTACAACATCCTCGCCCTGATCGCCGGCGGACTGATCGGCGTCCTGTTCTTTGGAGGACTATGGATTACCGTTAGGGAAGGGACCCGGTCGAAAAACCCCGCGTTATGGTTTGTCGGCAGCTTTATCCTGCGTTTGGCCATCGCCATGTCGGGGTTTTACTACATTGCTCATGGAAGCTGGCAAAGGTCGATGATCTGCCTGGTCGGATTCATCCTTGCCCGCCTCGTCATCATCCGCAATACGCCCATCCTGACCGGGACCCACGGAAAACCGGCAGAGAATCGCGGAGAACAGGCGAATGTGCCCGGCAGCGGCTACCCGAAACTCGACAAGGAGGGGAACCATGAAGCTTAGCCCCGACCAAACGATATTCTGGCAGCACGGGTTCATCCATATCGACCTCACCCTTGTCACGACCTGGGCCCTGATGGCCCTGCTGTCGGTGGCCTCGTGGTTGATTACCCGCAGGCTCAGGGCCGATATACGGATCTCACGCTGGCAGTGCCTGCTCGAAATGCTCGTAACGGCGATGAACGACCAGATCCGCGAGGTCGGCCTGAACCGGCCCGCGAAATACATCGGCTTTATAGGCACCCTTTTCGTCTTTATCGCCGTGTCGAACCTTTGCGGCATCCTGCCGGGCTATACACCGCCGACCGGGTCGCTGTCTACGACGACGGCCCTGGCCCTCTGCGTTTTTATTGCCGTGCCCTTTTTCGGGATCTCGGAAAACGGGATAGGAGGATACCTGAAATCTTATCTCCAGCCCAATTTTATCATGCTTCCCATTAATGTCATCAGCGAAATTTCACGGACCCTCGCCCTCGCGGTCAGGTTGTTCGGCAATATCATGAGCGGGGGCCTGATCGTCACCATCCTGCTGGGCCTGACACCTTTTTTCTTCCCGGTCGTCATGAACGCGCTGGGTCTCCTGACAGGCATGATACAGGCCTATATCTTCGGCGTGCTGGCGACGGTATATATCACCGCGGCTACCAGCGAAAACGATGGGTCCGCTAAAACAAAAGAATCACCTCAAAAAAAATAAAATATGGACAACGCAACGCTAATCGGCCTGGCATCGATCGTCACCGCCGGATTGACAACAGGTATCGGATGCATGATGCCGGCCCTGAGTGAAGGGAAATCGGTATCATCGGGTCTGCAATCGATCGCTCAGCAGCCCGATGCCGCCCCAACCATCACCCGGACCCTCTTCGTCGGCCTCGCGATGATCGAATCCACGGCCATATACTGTTTCGTGGTTTCTATGATCCTGATTTTCGCCAACCCGTTCTGGAACCACTTTATCGCAAAATGACAAATCAAAAAATCAGCTAAGCAAATAAAGACCCATGCAGATCAATTGGTTTACGGTCATCGCACAGATGATCAACTTCTTCATCCTGGTCTGGCTGTTGAAACGCTTTCTTTACAAGCCTGTGCTCAAAGCGATCGATGACCGGGAAAAACGCATAGCCGCCCAATTGCAGGACGCGGCAGCCAAAGAAGCCGCCGCCAAACAGCAAGGCGATGAATACCGGCTGAAACAGGAAGCCTTCGATCGCGACCGGGCTTCCCTCCTGCAGAAAGCAGTGGACGAGGGCAATGCCGAACGCCGCCGTCTGATGGAAACAGCGAGAAAAGAATCCGGTGACTTACGCGCGGCCCTGGAAAGATCCCTCGAACAGGAAAAAGAGAACACCAACCGCGAGATCGTCCGCATGACACAAAATGAAGTATTCGCCATCGCAAAAAAGACCCTGGAGGACCTGGCTTCTTCCGGCCTGGAAGAACAGTCCGTCCGGATTTTTATCCGCAGGCTCAGGAGCCTTGACGGGACCGGGAAACAGGCTTTCCTGGCGGCCTTCGGCGCCGAAACCCACTCCCTGACCGTGAAGAGCGCCTTCGATTTGTCCGGCTCCCTGCGACAGGAAATCGAGACCGCCGTCCGGGACCTCCTGACCGCTCCACCCGCGATCCCCGGGACCGCCGCCCCTGCCTTTGTCTATGAGACCGCTCCGCAATTGGTAAGCGGTATCGAGCTGGCCGCCGGAGGATATAAACTGGGCTGGAACATCGAAGCCTACCTGGCATCGATGGAGAAGCAGTTGAAGGAGATAAATCCGAATCAGGTCACGGAGCCCGAAAAGAAAATCAACGGGAACAAAGAAACGAATCCAGTCAACAACAAGGAAACTGCCCCAAGCAATGGATAATCAGCCGAACGATATCATAAACGAAGCCTTCACCGGCCTGGAGAGCCTGCGATCCTCCTATATCCCGCCCTTTCAACCCATAGAAAGAGGGATTGTACGCAGCGTATCTTCCGGGATCGCGATCGTGACCGGCCTGCCGGGCGCGGGATACGAGGAACTGTTGAAATTTCCGCAGGGGCTGTCGGGAATCGCCTTCGACATCGACCGGGACCGGATAGGCGTCATATTGCTGGGCGACGACACACGGCTAAAGGCTGGCGGGGAGGTCGAAAGAACAGGACGGGTCATGGATATCCCCGCAGGCGATGCGGTGATCGGCCGTGTCATCGATCCGCTCGGAGAGCCGCTGGACGGCGGCAAACCCCTGATATTCAGCCGCCGTCTGCCGATAGAACGGCCCGCACCTCCCATCATGGACCGGGCTCCGGTGACAACGCCCCTGCAGACAGGCGTCAAAATCGTGGACGCCCTCATCCCGGTCGGTCGCGGACAACGCGAACTGATTTTGGGTGATCGTCAGACCGGCAAAACAGCCATCGCCGTCGATGCCATCCTCAACCAAAAGGACAAAAACGTCCTGTGCGTATACTGCGCGATCGGCCAGCGCGCCTCCTCCGTCGCCAGAGTGATCGCGCGGCTCACGGAAAACAAAGCCATGAACTATACCGTCGTCGTTGTGGCGGAAGGGAACGACCCGCCGGGCCTGCAATATATAGCCCCTTATGCGGCCACCACCATCGCCGAACACTTCATGGAGCAGGGCCGCGACGTATTGATCGTCTATGACGACCTGACCCATCATGCCCGCGCTTATCGCGAGATCTCCCTGCTCCTGCGGAGGCCGCCGGGCCGCGAAGCCTTTCCCGGGGATATCTTCTATATCCACTCCCGTCTCCTGGAACGCGCCACCCATCTGAGACCCGAACTCGGCGGCGGCTCCATCACCGCCCTGCCCATCATAGAAACGGAAGCCCAGGATATCTCCGCCTATATTCCGACAAACCTCATCTCTATTACCGACGGCCAGCTTTATCTTTCTCCGGCCTTATTCGAGCTGGGAGTGCTTCCCGCCATCGATGTGGGCAAATCGGTTTCCCGGGTCGGCGGCAAAGCACAGTTGCCTGCCTACCGCGCCGCCGTCGGCGACCTGAAACTGGCCTTCGCCCAGTTCGAAGAGCTGGAGACCTTCGCCCGCTTCGGCAGCAGGCCGGACGAAAATACCCGCAGGATCATAGAACATGGAAAACGCATCCGGGCCTGCTTCAGACAGCCGGAAGGAGAGCCCGCCTCCGTACCCGCACAGATTGTCTTGCTGCTGTCCCTGACGGACGGCTTGCTGGATACCGTGCCTATAGACAAGATCCGGGACGCCGAAACGGCCCTCCGGAACTGGGTGATGGAACTTCCGCCCGAACAGAGACTGAAATTTCATGCGCCCGCACCCCTCGGCAAAGAAGATGTCGGGGAGATCCTGAAGGCCGCCGCCCGGCTGCTCGACACCTATAAATCTCTCCCTCATGTATAAATCTATTGCTCATGAGTGACTCGTTGGAAAGTCTGCGGAAAAAGATAAAAAGCGCCTCGGATCTGGGATCCGTCGCCAGGATCATGAAGGTCATGGCGGCATCCAATATCGGGCAGTACGAGATGGCGGTGCGCTCCCTGGCGGAATATTACCGGACCATACAGCTGGGCCTGCTGGCCTCCTTTTACCGGGACGGGAAGAATGCCCTTGCCGAGGCCCCGGATAAAAATACCGGCAGGGCCACGGGCGTCATCGTCTTTGGCTCGGACCAGGGCCTCGTAGGCAGGTTCAATGATTCGCTCGCATCCTTCGTAGCGGAATCCCTGGGAAAGATCCCGGGTACAAAAAAGATCTGGGCCGCCGGCGAACGCCTGTCTCTCCCCCTGGCAGACCTGGGCCTCGTTCCGGCGAAAGTATTTCCCGTCCCGAATTCCGTGGCAGCCATTACCTCCCTGGTAGGGCAAATGCTGCTCATCAGCGAGGAAAGCCGCGAAAAAAAAGAAATAGAAGAATGCTATATTTTTCACAATCGTCCCGGACGGGGATCCGGTTATGAAGCAGTCAGCCAGCGTTTTTTGCCGCTGGATGGAAAATGGAAACAGGAACTGTCGACCCAATCCTGGCCGTCAAAAAACCTTCCGCAGGTGATGGGAGCCTTCGGGGAGACCCTCTCCGCCCTGCTGCGGGAATATCTCTTCGTATCCCTGTATAAAGCATGCGCGGAATCCCTGGCCAGCGAGAACGCCGGCCGGCTGGAAGCCATGCAAAGGGCGGAAAAAAATATCGACGACATGCTGTCCGGTCTGGGAACCCGGTACAACGGGCTGCGTCAACGCACCATCGACGAAGAACTCTTCGATGTGATCGCCGGCTTTGAAGCACTTCCCCGCCGGACTGAGAACAATCAACAATAGCCCTGATCTCACTCATGGGAAGCGGCTCCCCGGTTCGCTATTTTTGAGCGCCCTTTCTCGAATGGAAGATGGAATCGGTCCGGACTCCAATGACTTTTAACCAGATCAAAAAAAGACAATATGAAAAAGATCATCGCCGCCTTCGATGGCCTCCGTTTCTCACAAGACACCCTGGAAGAGGCGATAGACCTCTCCCGGCATCATGATGCCCACCTGGTAGGAGTGTTCCTGCCTGAGTTTGTGCATGCCGGTTTTGTCGTTTTCGAGACCGTCGAAACGCTCTCTTATGCCGGCGGCAGGGAACAGGTCGAACGGCTTCACCGCCAGGACGCGGCTGTCTTGAAGGAATCCATAGCCCGTTTCGAAAAGGCCTGTCAGGGAGCAGGCCTTCAACACACCGTCCACAGCGAAAAAGATTTTGCACTGAAGGCGCTCCTCCACGAGAGCGTCTTTGCGGATCTCCTGCTCATCGATCGCAGGGAGACCTTCTCCTCCCTGGAGGAGAAGGTGCCCGGAGCATTCCTGAAAAGCCTGCTTCATGATCTCGCATGCCCTGCCTGGATCATCGCAAAAAAGACCGTCCCCGTCAGCAAGATGATCTTTCTGTATGACGGAGGAGTGCCATCGGCATACGCCATGAAAATGTTCACCTACCTTTTCCCCGACATGACCCATAAAGACGTGGAAGTGCTCAGCTTCACAATGGACACGCAGAACCTCCACGTCCCGGATCACAGGCTGGTGCACGAATGGATGAAAAGGCACTATCCCCACGCCCTTTTTAAAGTGGTGCCCGGAGGACGCGCCGAACTGCTCGCCTTGCTGAGAGAAGAAGGCCCCGGCACCGTCGTCATAACGGGCTCCTACGCACGGAGCAGGTGGTCCAATTGGCTGCTGCCGAGCCTCTCGGATGAGCTGATGCAGGAGAGTAAAACGCCTGTTTTTATTGCCCATACCTGAACGGCTGCCACTTCCGCAGCCGCAAAAAATCAGTCATGACACGAAGGGAAATAGCCGACGCCATCCGGTTGAGATGCAAAAAGATGAACAAGTCTCTCAAACCGCTCTTTGCCGGGAGTCCGTTCCCCGGTGACGGACCCGCAGCCGGCAGGGAGGAAGAAATACACGCGTTCCGGGTGGAGGTGAAAAGGCTCCGGGCATTGGTCCGGATGGCCGCGGGGATAGATAACAGGCACGTGCATTCGAAAATACCAAAAAAGATACGCCGGTACTACAGGATCATGGGCAGGATCCGAAACATCCTCTTACAGGAGGAGCGTATCCGGAAGGCCTTGCTCCCGGGAAAAGCGGGAGAAGAAGGAGCTCCTCCCGCCACCGGCAACAAGTACCTGCTTCTCCTGGAACGGGAAGTCTCCGGCTACCGCATCCTCGCGAAAGCCGCAGCAGGGGACACGGACGGTCTCAAAAAAGACGGTCTCAAAAAGACAGAAAAACGATGGATCCGGCGTCTGCACATCCATCCCGCTGCCACCGATACCGGGAAATGGGTCGCCCGGCAGATACAGCGGATCCGCCGCCTGCTTGCATCGGGAAACCCTATAGGGATCGCCATCCATCCCATCCGGAAAATTTTGAAGGACTTGCTGTATACCTGGGATTTCACAGGACCCTATATCGCGAAGCAACTGCCCGCCGCCCTCCCCTTAACCCGCGAGGCTCTCGAAGCGCTCACCGACCGGCTCGGGGAGTTCCTGGATATCGCGGTCGCGGTAGACTTCCTCCGGCCCGCTTATACCGATCTCATCAGCACTGAAAAAGAGAGGACACTCCTGCTTGACCTGCACCGGCAATGGCTGGAAGAAATGGAGCAAAGAGGGCTCGATCTGCATACCCTGCTCAATGAGATATTTTCTGACAATAATCAACACACCGGGTGATCTACTTCATGTCCGGTCAAAACGACCCTTTGTAGCTTCAGTCTATAATTCCCGGCTATGATTCCATCGGCAAAATTCCGCAGGTTCCTGGGTGAAGCAGGCGAACTGTCCGCCTTCGCCGGCCGCTTCTTTTCCCAGGCGCCCAGACCCCGCTTCGAGTGGGAGGAACTGGCCCGGCAGTGTTACACCATCGGGTACCGCTCTTTTCCGCTGGTAGGCCTGACGGGCTTTATCATGGGTCTCGTGCTGACCATGCAGCTGCGGCCCTCGCTGGTAAGCTATGGAGTCGATTCCCAACTGCCCGTTATGGTCGGGGTGGCCATCGTCCGGGAGATCGGTCCGGTAATAACCGCGCTCATCTTCGCCGGCAAGATCGGAAGCAGCATCGGCGCAGAACTGGGTTCCATGAGAGTTACCGAACAGATCGATGCCATGGAGGTCAGCGGGACCAACCCCTTCAAATACCTCGTGGTGACCCGGGTGGTAGCCGCAACCCTTATGTTACCGGTATTGGTGATCCTGAGCGATGCCATTTCGCTATATGGTGCGTATATCGGCGTAAATATCCGCTCAGTCACCAGCTTCAGCCTTTTTTTCAGGCAGATCTTCGATAGCCTCAGCTTTGGGGATGTCTTGCCCGCATTTATAAAGACTTTTCTCTTCGGCTTTGCCGTGGGAATGGTCGGCTCTCACCAGGGCTACCACTCCAGCAAAGGAACGGAAGGAGTGGGGAGATCGGCAAACTCTTCAGTAGTGATCTCTTCCATACTGATATTTATCATCGATCTGGTCGTCGTACAGGTGACGGATCTGTTGGGACTAAACTGAAGCAACGGCAGGGACTAAAAAAACGAATAGGAGAACGTCAAAACGAATAGGAGAACCTAAACTATGGAACCGGTCATCGTCATTGAACATCTGTGCAAGCGCTTTGGTCCCAATATCGTGCTCGACGACTTTAACCTCGTCGTCCGGCCCGAAGAAAATGTTGTCGTGTTGGGTAAGTCCGGAGTCGGGAAATCGGTGCTGATAAAATGTATCATCGGGCTGTTGAGACCCGATAGCGGCCGGGTATCGGTGCTCGGCCAGAACGTTCCCGACCTGGGTCATGACGAGCTCGACCGGCTCCGGGCAAAAGTTGGCTTCCTGTTTCAGAGCAATGCGCTCTACGATTCGATGACCGTCCGGAAAAACCTGGAATTTCCTCTGCGGAGACATTGGATCGAAATCTCCCAGGACAAAGTGGACGCCATGGTGATGGAAGCCCTGGAAAATGTTGGCCTGGCCCATACGATCGACGAAATGCCGGAGGAACTGTCCGGTGGAATGCGTAAGCGGATCGCACTCGCCAGGACACTCATCCTGAAACCCGAAATCATCCTCTATGACGAACCAACAACCGGCCTGGACCCGGTAACGGGAAAAGAGATCAGTACCCTGATCGTTGAGATCCGGAAGAAATACCATACCTCGTCGATCATCATTTCTCATGACATGCATTGCGTAAAACTGGTTTCGGACAGGATAGCGGTATTGGTGAACGGGAAATGTCATGCACAGGGTACCTATGAAGAGCTTGGGTCGTCAACGGACCGCGAAGTAAAACAATTTTTCGAATGATAACCTTCAATAAACACCAGATATGCCCGCACCGGAGAAAAGCAATATAAAGCTGGGGTTGTTTGTACTGGCAGGGGCTTTCCTGCTGATACTGACCTTGTACATGATCGGGAAGAACGAGAATATGTTCGGATCGAATTTTGCCTTGAAAGCAAGATTCAAAAACGTCAATGGGTTGATCAGCGGGAATAATATCCGGTTCTCGGGGATACAGGTGGGCACTGTCAAGGGCATAGCACTGATCGACGACACGACGATCGAAGTGACGATGCTGGTAGCCACGAAAATGAAGCCGTTCATCCGCAAAAACGCGCTGGCATCGATCGGAACGGAAGGACTGATGGGCAATAAAATAGTGAATATCCAACCCGGGGAGGGGAGAGCCCCCGAGGTGGCGGAAGGCGATCTGCTGGCCAACCAAAAAGCCACCAATATGGATGAGATGCTCGGGACCTTGAATAAGACCAATGAGAATATCGAAGACTTCTCGGAGGGATTGAAAATAGCCGTAAGACGGGTCAACAACAGTACGGCCCTCTGGAGCGTCCTGAACGAAACCAGCCTGGCCCCCAACCTCAAAGCCTCCCTGGCCAATATCAGCCAGGCCACCGCACACGCCGACGCCATGATGAACGACCTCCGGACCCTGATAGCAGGGGTAAAAGGAGGACAAGGATCGGTTGGCGCCCTGTTGACGGACACCAGTTTCGCACATAGCCTGCAGGAAGCGACAGCCAGGATCAAAACCGTCGGCGACAAGGCTGGCGGCCTGGCCGACGAGCTTACCAAAATGACCGGCGATATCCGCCGGGATATCGATTCCGGAACGGGAACCGTACACGCCCTGCTGAAAGATTCTTCCATGGTCAGGAAACTGAACGCCAGCCTGGATAACGTTCAGAAAGGCACCGCGGCCTTCAGCGAAGACATGGAAGCGCTGAAACACAACTTCCTGCTTCGGGGCTATTTCAGGCGGCTGGAAAAACAGCAGAAGAATGCCGGGCAGTCACCTTAATGGCATGGCATTTTATAGCCCATGTTATTGTTCATGATTAAACCTCCGAAATGCAAATACCCACTACCATGAAGGCCATGGTCTTCCACGAAGCCCATAAGCCACTCGTCCTCTCGACGGTCCCCGTTCCCACACCCTCTCCGCGGCAGGTACTCGTAAAGATCATTGCCTGTGGCGTATGCCGGACCGATTTGCACATTATGGACGGAGAACTGGACCGGCCCAAACCCTCCCTGATACCCGGCCATGAGATCGTCGGCACGGTCGTCGGAACAGGAAAAGAGGTGACGGCCTTGCATCCGGGCGACCAGGTGGGCATACCGTGGCTGGGATATACCTGTGGCTACTGTAAATTTTGTCTCCGCGGCCAGGAGAACCTCTGTGACAACGCGGGATTTACCGGCTATACACTCGATGGGGGATTCGCGGAATATACGGTCGCCGACCAGCACTATTGCCTTCCTTTGTCTTCTCCCCAGGCTGCACCCGGGGGCGCTCCCTTGCTTTGCGCCGGGCTGATAGGCTATCGTTCCTATAACATGATCCCGAAGGATGCGGAGAATATAGGGATCTACGGGTTTGGCGCGGCGGCGCATATCTTAATCCAGGTAGCCCGCCACAGGAGCCAGAACATATTCGCATTCACCCGGGACGGAGACCTGGAATCGCAGACTTTTGCAAGGAAGCTGGGAGCGACCTGGGCCGGAGACTCCTCAGATCCCCCTCCGCAATTGATAGATGCATCCATCCTCTTCGCTCCGGCCGGCGACCTCGTTCCCACCGCCCTGCGATCTACCGTGAAAGGAGGCACCGTCGTTTGCGGCGGCATCCACATGAGCGATATCCCGTCTTTTCCTTATAGCCTCCTGTGGGAGGAGAGGATCGTCCGCTCGGTGGCGAACCTCACCCGCAAAGATGGGCTGGAGTTCTTGAAGCTGGCAGGCGAAGTCCCCGTCAGGACCGAGATTACCGAATTCTCCGTGGAACAGGCGAACGAAGCCCTGGAAGCATTGCGGAACGGCCGTATACACGGCGCCGCAGTCCTGGTGATGCGATGAGGCCTGGCCAACGAGGACCCGCCAGTTAGGACCGCCCGATGAGGATCGACCGTTGAGAACCAGCGCATGCGGACGACCTGTCCACCCGGCCGCCGCTTCCGGCCCCGGATGATATCAATCACTATCCCCGATGACACCCGTCATCACTTCTCCTTTCCGCCAGTGTTAATTTTAGAAAGGCTATTCAGAAAGGCCCGCAAAAATCCAGCAAAATGAAAAAGATAGGTATCGAATTCGATTTCAAAGGCAGGCACCACAATGCTACCGTCCGCCTCGTCGAAAAAGGTGGCAAACACGAGTATCATATCACGGTTCTCGACTGGGAGCTGGAAAGGATCCTCTACGGGAATGAAGTGATCGGCAATGCCGATGGGAGCCTGCAAGCCAATTTGCTCCCGGGAAAGAGTGAGCAGAATGAATTGAAACTGGCCATCGCTACAGCCTTGAGCCGCTACCTGAAAATACCCTGCTTCGTCGGCGACCAATGCGTTTCCCCGGTCTCCTCCGACTCGGGATGGGAACACCTGCACCCGATTCCGCACCATCATCCCCATCCCCCACACGGTTACGCAGAATAAGATTTCCGCCGGTATCATCATCATCTCTGCCGGTTTATCGCCCGGCGTTGCTGGCCGCGCCCCTCGCCTTGCGGTAAAAGATCCGTTTGGCGGTTTCCGCCGTGAAAATATACAGCCCCACGATTAACCACATCCAGCCATAAAATCGCCACGGAAGCCTCGAAAAACCAAGCAGCCCGGCCAGAGGCGTAAGTGGCAGCACCAGGGTGATCAGCACGATCGCAACGGTGGATATTAACAGGTATTTGCCGGGACGATTCTTATAGAAAGGCTGTGAAGTACGCACCACCAATACGATCAGCGAAGCGGACACGACCGATTCGATAAACCAGCCGGTACGAAAAGCCGCGGGGCCCGCCTTCAATAAATACAGCAGGACGCCGAATGTCGCATAGTCGAACAGGGAACTGATGATGCCGAATACGACCATGAATCTTCGGATAAAACCCAGGTCCATTCTCCGCGGAGCCTCTATCATGACAGGATCCACCGAATCCGTGGCAATCGTCATCTCGGGAATATCGGTAAGCAGGTTGGTCAGCAGGACCTGCTTGGGTAACAAAGGCAGAAAGGGCAGGAACAGCGAGGCGCCCGCCATGCTGAACATATTCCCGAAATTGGCGCTGGTGGCCATGAAAATATATTTTAACGTATTGGCAAATGTCTTTCTGCCTTCCCGCACCCCCTGCGACAGTACCCGTAGATCATTACCCAACAGCACGATGTCCGCGGCCTCCTTCGCCACATCGGCGGCGCCGTTCACAGAAATGCCCACATCGGCGCTGTGTAACGCGGGCGCATCGTTGATGCCGTCGCCCAGGAACCCCACCACATACCCGGCTTTCTTGAGAGCGACCACAATCTGCTCCTTTTGATTCGGCTCGACGGCCGCGAAGATATGAGTTTGGCCTGCCTGCCGGCTAAGTGCAACCGAGTCCATTTGCCGGATGGTCGCACCCGTCAGGATCACGGGATCCATCAACCCGATCTGCTTGCTGATATGAGCCGCCACAAGGGCATTGTCACCCGTAATGATCTTCAGGCTAATGCCGAGCCCGCGCAATTCCTGCAGCGTGTCCCGGATACCCTCTTTGGGCGGGTCGGTCATGAGCAACAGACCCATAAAGACCATGCCCTGCTCGTCTTGTATTTGCAACCCCGGGGAGGAGGCCGATAAATTCTTATAGGCGACACCCAGTATCCGGTATCCTTCTTCACTCAACGAGGTGAACCGTTGCAGCAGACCCTCTTTCACGTCCTCCAACGGAATCGTCCGCCCACCCTCTCCCGCGACCGTCTCACAGACGGAGAGGACCTGGTCAAACGCACCCTTGGTGATCAGCGTAAGGGGACGATCTCCGGAATCGCCCGCCCCAACGGCATCCCCTTGACCCAAGACAAGTCCCGAAACCAGGATGCTGAGCCGTTTGCGGATAAAATCATAAGGCAACTCGTCCCTTTTGGCAATGCCCGTAAGATCGGGATGGCCAAAATCTTTAATGGCCTGGTCGATCGGATTGGCGAAGCCGCTTTCAAACCAGGCATTCAGATAAGCCATCCGGAATACCCCCTCGTCCTCCTTGCCCGTATAATCCAGCGCCTGATGGAGAATGACCTCGCCGCGGGTGATCGTCCCGGTCTTGTCGGAACAGAGCACATTCATGCTCCCGAAATTTTCGATGGAAGACAGGCGCTTTACGATCACGGATTGCCGCGCCATATTCGAAGCGCCTTTTGCCAGGTTGATACTGATAATGGCAGGGAGCAGTTGCGGCGTGAGACCCACGGCGATAGCCAGGGAGAACAGGAAGGAATCCAGCACGGGTTTATGCAGGAATACATTGATGGAGAAAATGATGACCACGAGGATGAGCGTGACTTGCATCAGCAGATACCCGAACCGGCGGATACCCCGCTCGAACTCCGTCTCCGGCTGCATCCGCCTCAGGCGCTTCGAAATGGCCCCGAATTCCGTCTGAAGGCCGGTGTTTACGACGACCGCCTTTGCAGTCCCGCTGACCACATGCGTCCCCATGAACAGCGTATTGCTCTTTTCCGACAACCCGGCCTTCTCGGCAACGAGACCGCATTTTTTTTCTGCGGGGAATGTCTCGCCGGTCAACGAAGCTTCATTGGTATAAAGATCCCTCGATTCCAGCAACCGGCAGTCCCCGGCCACCGTCTTGCCCGCGCTTAACAAGACGATATCTCCCGGTACCGTCTGCTCCACGGCGACGTCGCACTCCTTTCCATCCCGCAAAACGGTGGTATTGACCTGTACCATCGCCAAAAGCTTCCCCAGGGCATTCGCCGCGGATTTCTCCTGGTAGAATCCCAGCACGGCACTCACGACGATGATCAGCAAAATGATAAAGGAGTCCGTTTTTTCGCCCAGAAAAAAAGACAGGATCGCGGCCGCAATCAGGATCAGCGTGATCGGACTCTTGAATTGCTGCAGCAGAAGGACGAAACCGCTTGCTCCGGTCCTTGTCTTCAACGTATTGGGACCCGCCTCCCTGAGCCTCTTCTCCGCCTCGTCCTGGGTAAGACCATTTGCGTTGGAAGAAAGTTGTTCAAGAAGCCGGTCGGTCGGGCAACTCCAGTAATTTTTGATTGTCATCTGCTAGGAATGCGCGATAAATATAGGCATTTGATGATTATGGATCACCTGTTCTGCAAAACTGCGCTTCGTGAGATAGGAGAAGGGGGACCTCCCGAAAGAACCGCTCACCATCAACACGTGTTTTTGTTCCCCGACCCAGGTCGCAAAATAATGGGCGGCCTTAAACTGCAGTTTCGAGAAATTCATGCTGCTGAAATGAAGACGGGTAAAAGCCTTCAGGTTTTCGATATCGGGGATATCCTTCGTATTCTCGTCTTTTACATAGATGAACTCCGTAGGAAGATCCGTGTAATGAGGCAACAGGTAGCAGAACTGACGGATGGCATGCAGGCTGTCCTTGGTTCCGTCATAGGCGATCACCAGCCTTTCCGGCTCGGCATAGTGCTCCGGAACGACCATGACCGGGCATTCCGAAGAATGCAGGGCTTCCAGGAGATAGGTATTGGGTTGGTCATCGTTCAGGTTGGAACAGTACATCTCCCCGCTCAGCAGCAAAAGATCGGAAAAGCGACTTTCCTTCGCCAGGACCTCCTTAAACCAGGCCTCTTCATATTCGGCGATATGATGCCGGATATAATGGAGCTTGCATTGGTTGACGAAGATCGCCTTGTTCTCCTCCGTCACTTTCTTCTCCCTCTCCTTTAACTCGTCGTAGGGCCCCTGTACCGGTACCTGGCTGGCCGCGACCATCGATCCGACATCGATGGGACTGTAGAAAAGACCGGTGACACATACAGGCTCCTGGTCCTGCAGCGATTTCAGAAAGGCAAATGCCCCGTTTGGGAAGGCATGGCCGGCGGAGACAAAGAGTATTCGTTTCATAACATGGCATTGAAGGATAATAAAATCGTATTGAATGAAAATATAATAGTATAATATTGATGAAAGCAGCGATGATTATTCAGTAAAACTAACACCTCGCATAGAAGATCCGCCTGACAGGGTTCATGCCGCCCCATGATCTTGCTCAAACAGGGAAGCCCCGGGCTGACAAACCTCATGCGCCGGGCTATCGGCCGTCATAAAATGGAAAAGGAAGGCGCCCTAGCTTAGCACAAAACATCGTTATGAAGACAATACTCGTTCCCGTCAACTTTTCGGCTGGCTCTGACAACGCTGCACGCTACGCGGCGGATATGGCCCTGGCCATCCATGCAGACCTTCATTTGATCCACGTTTTACAGGTCCCGGTTAGCATGGCCGAGATCCCCATCAGCGACACTGTCTTCGTGGAAATGCAGCAGACCGCATCCGAGAGCTTGATCCGGCTCCGGGAGGAACTCGTCAAAAGAACAAAAGGACAGGTGCCCATCTCCTCAGGTATCGAAGTGGGAGGCGTAGAGTACCAGGTCGAGGAATATTGCTCCCGGAAACCACCCTTTGCCGTGATCATGGGTAATTCCGGCACACCCATGGAAAGAGCCCTCGCAGGCAGCAGGGTATCCGTGGCAATCCATCACCTGCCTTATCCCCTGATCGTCGTTCCGGAGAATGCGTCGTTTCACGACCTGAAAAGAATCGTACTGGCATGCGATGTGAATGATATGGAAGGCGGGATTCCTGTCGCGATCTCGTTTTTAAAAGAACTCAGGAACATTTTCCACGCCCGCTTCGACGTGGTCAATATCAGTACCCGGAAGCAGGACCGCCAGCAGGAAGCGGAGGCCTCCTTTGGATTCGACCTCTGGAAGGACCGGCTGCAGGAGATCTACCCGGAAGTGCATTTTGTCAGAACGGATAAACTGACAGACGGTATCGGGGAATACCTGGCGGGTCATCCCGCCGATCTTTTACTGGTCTTTCCCAAAAGACACAGCTTCCTTGAATTTCATGCCAGCCAGGCAAAAAAGATAGCTTACCGGAGTTCCATTCCCGTTATGAGCATCCATGCCTGAAACAGCGTCTAAGATTATTTTTTGCTTTTTCATATTGGGTATGCTGAGATCCATATAACTGTCAGCCGGCCCGGAATCTGTCCCGGGCCGGTTTCCCCTTTCCCTTCGTTCCGCTTTCGTTCCCCTTTCCTTTTTTTCCGCTTTCCACACCCTCGCTTTATCATCATTCTCATGCCCATTTCCAACCCCTGATTTCAGGCATGTCCTCCCCATGCTGGCGGATATAACGCTTGTGTTCGATGAGTTTATCCTGCATCTCCTGCTTCAGATAACTGGAGGTATCCTTTAACGAGAGCAATCGCCCGATGACATCCTGTACAAGATGAAAACGGTCCATGTCATTCAGCACCGTCATATCGAAAGGAGTAGTGATCGTCCCTTCCTCCTTGTATCCGCGCACATGGATATTGTGATGGTTGGTTCGGCGGTAAGTCAGCCGGTGTATGAGCCAGGGATAGCCGTGGAAGGCGAAGATGACAGGCTTGTCCCGGGTAAAAAGCGAGTCGAAATCGGGGTCGCTCAGGCCGTGAGGATGTTCGCTTTGAGGTTGCAGCTTCATCAGGTCGACCACATTGACGACCCTTATTTTCAAGCCCGGAATCTTCGCCCGAAGGATCGACACGGCGGCAAGGGTTTCAAGGGTCGGGACGTCGCCGGCACAGGCCATGACTACATCCGGTTCGAGACCCTCGTCATTGCCCGCCCAGTCCCAGATGCCGATGCCCTTGGTGCAATGGACGACGGCTTCTTCCATAGTCAGCCATTGCGGAGCGGGATGTTTGCCTGCGATCATGACATTGACATAGTGCCTGCTGCGCAGACAATGGTCCATCACCGAAAGAAGACAGTTCGCGTCGGGTGGAAGGTAGACACGGACGATCTCCGCCTTTTTGTTGACCACATGATCGATAAATCCCGGGTCCTGGTGGGTGAAGCCATTGTGGTCCTGGCGCCATACATGCGAAGCCAGCAGGTAGTTAAGAGAGGCGATCTTCCTGCGCCACGGTATCCCGGCGCTCACCTTTAACCACTTGGCATGCTGGTTGAACATCGAGTCGACGATGTGGATGAATGCCTCATAGCTATTGAACAGCCCGTGCCTCCCGGTTAACAGGTATCCTTCCAGCCATCCCTCGCACTGGTGCTCGCTTAGCATTTCCATGACACGCCCGTCTTTTTTCAGGAACTCATCCGTGGAAAGGGTCTCGCCCTCCCATTGACGGCTGGTAGCTTCGAAGATGGCGTTTAGTTTGTTTGAAAGCGTTTCATCAGGACCGAATACCCTGAAATTCCGCTGCGGATCATTCCGGGAGATAATATCCCGGACAAACCGGCCCACTACGAGGGTATCGCCGACCCCCATCATCCCCCTTTCCGGCAAGGGGTTGCCATATTCCCTGAAATCCGGCATATCCAGGTCTTTTAACAACAGACCCCCATTGGCATGCGGGTTGGCGCCCATCCGCCGGTTGCCTTTTGGCGCGAGCTCCGCGAGGGCGGGAACCAGGCGCCCGCTTGCGTCGAAGAGCTCTTCGGGTCTGTAGCTTCTCAGCCACTCTTCCAGCTGCCTGCAATGCGCGGGATTGGTCGCCGGATCGGTGATAGGCACCTGGTGTGCACGGAAACTGCCTTCCACCGGAAGACCATCCACGAATGCAGGCCCCGTCCAACCCTTTGGGGTCTTTAATACGATCATGGGCCATCGCGGCCTCCCGGCATCACTGTACCGGGAGGCATTCGACCGGATCGCCCTTATCTCTTTCATTACGGTATCCAACACCTGCGCCATTCGTCGATGTACCTGCATCGGATCACTGCCTTCAACAAAATGCGGCTTCCATCCATATCCCAGGAATAATTGCCTCAGCTCCTCCTCGCCGATACGGGCCAGGATCGTGGGATTGGCGATCTTATAGCCGTTCAGGTGCAAAATAGGCAGTACCACGCCATCCGTCTGCGGATGCAGGAACTTGTTGCTATGCCAGGCCGTGGCCAGCGGTCCCGTTTCCGCCTCGCCGTCACCCACGACGCAGGCGGCTATCAGACCGGGATTGTCGAATACGGCCCCGAAAGCATGGCTCAACGAATAACCTAACTCCCCTCCCTCATGGAGTGAGCCCGGGCACTCCGGGGATACATGACTGGGGATGCCGCCGGGAAACGAGAACTGCGTAAACAATTTCTTCAAACCCTCCTCATCCTGCGTAATATGCGGATAGACCTCACTGTAAGTTCCTTCGAGATAGGTATTGCCGACCAGTGCCGGACCGCCATGCCCGGGTCCCGAGAGATAGATCATATCCAGATCGTATTTTTTGATGATCCGGTTGAGATGGACGTAAATGAAGTTCTGACCGGGGCTGGTGCCCCAATGCCCCAGCAGCATGGGTTTGATATGCCGGGGCTCCAGCGGTTGTTTTAACAGGGGATTGTCGTACAGATAGATCTGTCCCACGGAGACGTAGTTGGCCGCCCGCCAATAGGCGTCCATCTTATGCAGCAGGGCTTCCGGTATCTGCTCCGTAGCCAGGGAGACACTTGTCGGTTTCATGATAGTAAAGAGGTTGAGATTATTTTTTGTCAGATGGCATTGCTGAAAGAGCCTCTGCCGCCATGCAGGCCGCCCGTCTTTCCCGGCCCGCAGCGGAAAGGACGTTCTTCGCCCATCAAGGGAGGCTGGCCGCGTAAAAGATGCAGGTCGAAGGCTTTGCAGATATTCCTGATAAAAGGCCGGCCGGCGGGTGTCAGTTCCACGCCGTTGTCACGGACATGGAGCAGCCCATCCTTTTCCAGGTCACGGAGCAGGGGAATCGTATACTTGTCGAGGAGGGGCCGCTCACCGTCGGAAAAAGAAGTCGTACCCCTGCAACTGATATCCAGGATATGATTACGAAAAAGAACATCCTCTTCGTCCGGGAAATAACCTTTCTTCACGGCCAGGTTCCCCGTCGCGATGGCTCGGTAATAACCGCCCAGCGTCTTGTCATTTTGGGCAAAGGCCGTTCCCGCATCACTGATGGCCGAGACGCCCAGGCCGAGCAGCAGACCGCTTCTCAGGGCCGTATAGCCCATGAAGTTTCGATGCAGCGTTCCCTTGCTGCGCGCGTCTACCAGTTCGTCCGTCGGTAAGGCGAAATGGTCCATGCCGACATCCGTATATCCCTGGCCCAGGAAGAACTCCCGCCCCAAAAGGTACAAAGCCAGCTTCTCTTCGGCCCCGGGAAGATCCTCCTCATCGATAAGCCGCTGCGCACAGTGGATCCAGGGAGTATGAGCATAACTGTAGAAGGCGATGCGGTCAGGGCGCTGGGTCAGGGATTGGCTGATGGTGCGAACCAGCCTGTCCGCATCCTGCCGGGGAAGCCCATAGACCAAGTCGAAATTGACGGAAGTGAATCCCAGCTCACGGGCGGCCTCCGTCGCCTTCCTCACCTGTTCGAATGGCTGCACCCGGTTGATAAGCCTTTGCACCTCCGGGTTAGTATCCTGAACGCCATAACTGACCCTTCGGAAACCGAGCCCATATAAGACCTTCAGATGCTCCCGGGTGGTATTGTTAGGATGGCCTTCCAGGCTGAAGGCATGCCTGGGATGAACAAACGAATCCGTTAAAATGCCCTCTACCAGCCGCGCCAGGTTTTCCGGCGAGAAAAAAGTCGGCGTCCCGCCACCCAGGTGGATCTCCCGGATCACAGGCGGCGCCTCCATCAGCGCCGTATACATCCTCCATTCTTTCAGGATGGCATCGATATAAGGGTCTTCCACACGATGATTGGTGGTGACCTTTTTGTTGCATCCGCAATAAGTACATAAACTCTCGCAGAAAGGAAGATGGATATATAGGCTGATTCCGTCCGCCGCAGAGTGCTGCCGGAAGGATTCCGCGAAACAACTCCTCCACCGCGAATCGTCCGTCCAGTCTTTCCAGAAAGGGACCGTGGGATAGCTCGTATAACGGGGCGTGGGGACATTGTATTTGGTGGCAAGAGGAAGAGTAATGGTAGCCGGCATGAGCTTTTTCCCAAAGGTATCGGGCCGCCCATCCCTGTGGAATGACGAAAGTCAGCAGAATGGATGATCTTTGTCTTCCACCTGCCCCGATGCCCCGCCCTGCCCCGGGGATTACTTTTTGAGTCGTATCTTGCCGCGGGGCGGCAAAAAAAGACGGATCATCTTTATCATGGAAAACGATACAGGTCACCAGACAAATATATTAATCATCGAAGACGAAGAGCGGGTGGCCTCTCTCATAAAGAAAGGCCTGGAAGAACTCGGTCTTTCCGCGACGATCGCCCCGGACGGAACCGAAGGCAGGAGACTGGCGTTAAACAATGGGTTCGACCTCGTCATCACCGACATCCTCCTGCCGGGTCTGAATGGCGTCGACCTCTGCAGGGAACTCAGACAGGAATTGCCGGACCTGCCCATTATCATGCTGACTGCCCTCGGCACAACGGACGACAAAGTCGAAGGCTTCGACGCGGGAGCAAACGATTACCTGGTAAAACCATTCGACTTCAGGGAACTGTACGTTCGCATCCGCGAATTATTAAAGCGGAAAGCAAACAGGAACCAAACCGGAGAAAAAAAATTGCTGAAGGTCGCGGACCTCGAAATGGATCTGAAGACCCGGATCGTCCAGCGGAATAAAAAAGAGATCAACCTTACCCGCAAGGAGTTCAGATTGCTCGAATACATGATGATCAATAAAGGCAGGGTCCTGTCGAGGGCCGAGATCGCCGAAAACGTCTGGGAAACCTCCTTCGACACGGGAACCAATTTTATCGACGTTTACATTAACTACCTGCGAAGGAAAGTAGACAAAGAACATGGAGTAAAACTGATCCACACCCGGCCGGGAGTGGGCTTTATCTTTAAAGAGGGCTGACCAATGAAGATCAGGGTAAAATTGACACTGCTATTTTCTGCGTTGTTTGCACTGTTGCTGCTTGGATTTTCCCTGGTGATCTATTTCTCGAACGCCAACGGAAGGGAAGAAGAATATTTTAAAAGACTCAGACAACTGGCCATCACAAAGACCAACCTGCTGCTGGATGCCAAAGTGCAGCCCGCGGTCCTCCAGTTGATCTATAAGAACTCACTGAATTCCCTGCCACAGGAAGAAGTGGCCGTATTCGACACGGGTTTTAACCTGCTTTATCATGACGCGGGCGATATCGACAGAGTCAAAGAGACCCGGGGAATGATCGATAGCATTATCGCCCTGAAAGAGATCCATTTCTATGTCGGCGACCTCCAGGCGATAGGATTTGTATATCCGTATGAAGGCAAGACCTATGTGATCACCGCGGCGGCGAAAGATGATGACGGTCTCAAAAAACTCAAGACACTCCGCTTCGATCTGGCAGCGGGCTTCGTGATCGCTATCCTGCTCACCGCGTTTGCCGGGATCTTCTTCTCCTGGAATGCCCTGCGCCCGGTATCCGAAATGGTCGGCAAAGTCGGAAAAATCTCCGCCTCCCACCTCGACCTCCGTATCGGGGAAGGCAATGGCAAGGACGAGATCGGCGAACTCGCCATCACCTTCAACCGCATGCTCGACCGGCTGGAACATTCGTTTGAAGCCCAGAAGGAATTCGTATCGAATATATCCCATGAACTCAGGACACCCCTGGCGGCGATCATCGCCGAATTGGAAATCTCCGCCATCAAAGAACGCTCTCCCCGGGAATACCGCGAGATGATCTCCCTGATCCTGCAGGACTCCCGCAAGCTTTCCCGCTTGTCGAATGACCTGCTCGACCTCGCAAAAGCCAGCTACGACCAGGCACAGATCGCATTTAAAGAACTCCGGCTCGATGAAGTATTGCTGGATGCCCGCCAGGGTGTCCTCCAATCCAATCCCTCCTATGGGGTAAAGATCATTTTTGAACGGGAGATAGAAGAAGGGGATTTTATAGCCATAAAAGGCAACGAATACCTGTTGAAGGTAGCCTTCGCCAACCTGATCGAGAACGGCTGCAAATTTTCCCCCGATCACCAATGCATCGTGACGATCAACTTCCGTGAAAAGACTACTTTGCTTCGCTTCTCGGATCGGGGGATCGGGATCGCTGAGGAAGATCTGAAAAAAATATTTACCCCCTTTTACCGCGGGGAAAACAGGAAATATGCCCAGGGTCATGGCATCGGCCTCTCCCTGACCCAAAAGATCATCCACCTTCACCAGGGACGGATTACCGTCGAATCCAGGCTCCGGGAAGGCACTGCTTTTCTCGTAGAACTCTCCCAGGCCTGATTTCCAATACTGGATTTTCTAATTTTTTTCTAATGAATTTATAATAGATCTCTAACAGCCCTTTGAAAAGCAGTAGTCTAATTTTGCCCGTATTTGCGATCATCGTAGAACATCGCAGAACATCACAGAACCGGCATTGGCTATGAAGACTTTTTTTTGGTGGGCCCTGTTGGGAGGGCTCGCTCCTTTTATTGGCAGAGCCCAGGACAATTACGAGATCCAGGTATATGCTTCCCCGACGGTGGGGAAAGATACGACGATGGTCGAGTTGCACAGCAACTATAGCTTTATAGGAAACGGAGCAGGCGGTGGCGTTGTGTCTACCAACCATATGGACCGGGAGACCATCGAGATCACCCACGGCTTCACACCCTGGTTTGAACTTGGCTTTTATATTTTTAACGACCTGGCCGACTTGGGACGTTCCAACTATGTGGGCAGCCACATCCGTCCCCGTGTCATGGCCCCGGCCACCTGGCACTGGCCGGTTGGCGCAAGCATCTCCTTCGAGGGAGGCTTCGTAAAGGACGGCTACGACCCGGATACCTGGACCCTGGAGATCCGGCCCATCGTCGATAAACAGCTGGGTCCCGTCTACCTGGCACTCAACCCCGTCGTCGATTTTACCTTCAAAGGTGCCGATGCCGGACGTGGGGCAATATTCGCCCCTGATTTCAAATTCAGCTACCAGGTTGGAAAAGTCTGGGCATACGGCATCGAATATTACGGATCCTGGGGACCCTTCTCGAAATTCGATCCCATCGATATCCAGCAGCATCAACTTTTTTTTGCCGTCGACGCCGACTTCGACCCGCGCTGGGAATTCAACGCCGGCTATGGATTCGGGCTGACACCCGGCATCGACAGGAGCATTTTCAAATTCATCCTGGGCAGACGCTTCGGAGGCGGCAAACACCCGCCACACACCGCGCGCATGGCCGGGCAATCAAAAGCAATGTCTTATAATCCATTTAAATGAGTAGTATAGATAGCTCGCCCGTCGCCTTTAATGAGACCCATTCCCCGGCAATCAGGATTTGGCACTGGACTTTTTTTATCGTGCTGACCGCTTCCCTGACAACCGTTTTCTTTGGGTCCACCCTCTTCAAAACCCGGGACAACATCGGTTTTGTACAGACACAGTTGCAGGATAAGGGGGTGACACTCAGTAAGGACCAGGCCCGCGCGGTAGCGCACGGCTTTAGCGACAAGCTATGGGATCTCCACACCTGGATCGGATACGTCTTGTGCGGCCTGCTCCTCAGCCGGTTCATTATCGAGATCGCTCAGCCCGGTGAAGAAAAACTAAGACACAGAATGCGAAACGCGCTTGGCTATCGTCCGGACGATGCCGGCGGCAAAGCGGACAGAAAACATTATATCCTTGTCAAATCCACCTATCTGGCCTTTTATACCTTGTTCACCGTCATGGCATTGACAGGCCTGGGTCTCGCTTTTGAAGACACCCCGCCCTTTAAACAATGGCACCGCACGCTGGGACAAATCCACAGTTTCGTGCAGTACTTTATCTACGCGTTCATCCTGTTGCACCTCGTTGGTGTCGTAAGAGCCGACCTGGGCAAACGAAGGGGCATCGTGTCAGGCATGATACACGGGAAAAAAAGATATTGAGAGAAAGAGATATTGAGAGAAAGATACATTGAGAGAAAGATTGAAAGAAGGAAATGTCGGAAGAAGGAAATGTCGGGAGAAAGGCATCCCGGGAGAAAGAACATTGACCGGAAAAGATATCGTAAAAAAAGAAACGCCGGAAACGATAAAAATCGGAGTTGAGGCAACTGATTCGTTTTTTTATCGTATTCTAATAAAAAGGAATATCAGCACGACCGGAAGAATATCCTAATATTTTGCAGTATATGTTAAAAATAGCCTGGTTTACAATCCTCATCACCTGCTTCTCCGCTGCAGACTGGCATACGGATCTGAAAGAAGCGGAACAACTGGCGACAAAAGAACATCGTCATATCCTCCTGAATTTTTCCGGAAGCGATTGGTGCGGCCCCTGCATGCGGCTTCGAAAGGAAATTTTTGAAAGCGCCGTTTTCAAAGAGATGGCCGACACGCAACTTGTGCTGGTGAACGCAGACTTTCCGCGGAATAAGAAGAACCAGCTGTCGGCGCAGCAGCAACGACTGAACGATGCGATGGCAGACCGGTATAATTCACAAGGCAAATTCCCCTATACCGTTTTATTGGACGCAAACGGGAGAGTCCTGCGCGAATGGGACGGCCTTCCAAATATGACGCCCGAAGCATTCACGGTCGACGTCAGAAATGGCATCTATGCCGACAGATAACGATAACGATCGCAAGAATAGTCAGCCGGCAGTCTATCACAAGAGCCTGTTGCTGATGGGCAACAATTTCCAGATCAGCGCGGTCGGAGAAAGCGAACACTGGGCCTTCGAAAGGATCGACGCAGCCATCGCGGAGATCCGGCGAATCGAAAGCCTGCTTACGACCTACCGGGATGACAGCGAGACCAACCTGATCAACAGAAACGCAGGTGTCGCGCCCGTGACCGTCAGCGCGGAAACTTTCGGGATCATCCGGCGCTCGATCAGGATATCGGCGATCACACAGGGCGCCTTCGATATCAGCTATGGTTCGGTAGACAAACGATTGTGGAATTTCGATACCCATATGCAAAGACTTCCCGACAGGGAGACGGCAAAAAAAATGGTGCGGCTGATCAACTACCGCAATATCCTCCTCGACCCGGAGAAAACGACCGTCTTCCTGAAAGAGAAGGGCATGCGCATCGGTTTCGGAGGCATCGGGAAAGGCTATGCGGCGGAAAGAGCCAAAAGCATCATGATGGAACGGGGCGCCGACAGCGGAATCGTAAATGCTTCCGGCGATCTGGCCGCCTGGGGATACCAACCGGACGGAAAACCCTGGACCATCGGGATCGCCAACCCCAATTCGGCGGGACAGATCTTTTCTTATATGAATATCACCAATATGGCCCTGGCCACATCCGGCAACTATGAGAAATACATCATGATCGACGGAAAAAAATATTCGCACACGATCGACCCGAGGACCGGCCTCCCCATCAGGGGGATCAAAAGCGTGACCATCATCTCTCCGAATGCGGAGGTGGCGGACGCCATGGCCACCCCCGTCATGATCATGGGCATCCGCGCCGGTCTCGATATGATCGACCAGATCAAAGAAATCGAAGCCATCGTCATCGACGACGACGACCGGATACATACATCGAAAAATATTCACTTCACATAAAAACCGGTTCCGGGAAAGGATTCAAATAAAAAAACTGTCATGACAAAAAAAATGAAATGGAGCGCCATACTGCTCGGAGGGATGCTGGCTGCATCCTGTGCCCACGTAAAAGAATACCAGAAAAGCAGGATCAACGACTCGGAGATGACCCTGGCAAACAGGAAGGTCGAGAAGACAGAACTAAATGCACAATCCTACCGGGAAGGCTCCTCTGGCGCCAATGGCGGCAAGACCGGCGGCGGATGCGGATGCAACTAATAACTAATCAACCGAAATACACGGCATGAAAAAAATCTGTCTCACCGTAGTCGGCATGTATTGCATGCTGCTCCACGCATTTTCACAGGTTAGCCCCAAAGACTCTTCCTCCTACGCACCCAGAAAATTGAAACTGGATGAAGTGAACCTCGTCTCCAGCTATTACAACCAGACCGCCGACAAATCCGCGGTCATGGGCGGCAGGACCGACGCCAAAGGAATCGGGGACGTGACCGATCTGGCAAATGGCCTCGATATCACCTTCATCGGCTGGGATGGGAAGAAACGGAAAAATACCCTGACCGCTGGCCTCGGCGTCGACTACCATACCGCGGCTTCGCAGGCTTACGTAGACTCCAGCGGACGCGCCCGCAACAATGGCACCCGGATCTATCCTACGCTGGACTGGACGATCGAAAATGAGAAGACGGGAACAGGCTTCGGTCTCGGCGCTTATTATTCCGCCGAACACAACTACTACCACTCCATCGGCCTGAATACCTCTTTTTCAAAGAAGACGAAAAACAACGGCGAGTTCAGTACAAAACTCACCGGTTACTTCGACAATATCAAGATGATACGTCCCTCTGAGTTCGTACCCATCGATTCGATAAAGACGGTCACCTCGACGCCCGCGGATAGCATCGTCTACATCACTACCGCCAGCGGCCGCACCGAAGCCGTTAACTATGGCACCGGCCAGGTAGTGAGCAAAGGCTCCAGACCGGTCATCCCGTCGAGATCCCGGGATACCTATACCGCGTCCTTCTCCTTCTCCCAGGTCATCAACGCCCGCCTGCAAGGCAGCATTACCACCGACCTGGTCTACCAGAGCGGCTATCTCGGGCTGCCCTTTCACAGGGTCTATTTCAATACGGGAAAGGACACCATAGAGAATCTGCCCTCGCAACGCTTTAAATTTCCCATCGGTCTCCGCCTGAACTATTTCCTCGGGGACAGGGTCATCCTGCGAACTTATTATCGGTTCTATGTCGATAACTGGGGACTGGTATCGCATACCGCAAGCCTGGAAGTGCCGGTGAAGATTACCCCATTCTTCTCCATATCGCCCTTCTACCGCTATTATACACAGACAGCCGCCAACTATTTCGCCCCCTATGAGAAGCACTCCGAACAGGATACCTACTACACCAGCAACTATGCCCTGGCGGCTTTTTCCAGCCAGTCATTCGGCGCCGGCCTGCGACTCGCTCCGCCACGAGGGATCCTGGGCAGCCTGAATATGATCGAAATCCGTTATGGCCATTACACACAGACCACCGACCTGGTCTCCGACGTCATTTCTCTCAACCTGAAATTTAAATAGTGTGGCGGATCGTCAAAAACAGCAGCCGGATTGCCGATGCGGTGGGCCGGGTTTTTAAAACCAGCGGCGGAGTCCTCGCGAGCTGTCTTTTTTGCAGCCTCACGGCCCGGACGCAGCCGGGGTCTCCAAACCCGTCGAATACATCCAATCCGCCGGCAAAAGGTATTTTCAAACAATCCGATCTGATCGGCATTTTTCATACGGCCTTTCACATCCCTGCCCGCAAACCCGTGAGAGTCGAAGGCAAAACCATCTATTTCTCGTTCGTTCCCGGCGGAGACCAGACCGGCTCTCCCGGAACCGCCTTCCTCACATCCACGACCGCCGCCTTTTACGCCGGCGACCGGAACAGCTCTTTTCTGTCGAATATCACCTTTTCACCTTATCTGACCTTTAAAGGCCGCTTTGGATATACGCTTCGCTCCAACATCTGGACCAATCGGAATGAGTGGGATATCCTGGGAGATATCCGCTTCCTCTATTACCCGCAATATACCTGGGGCCTGGGCGGAAACCCGGCTCATAGCAACAGCCTCCTGGTCTCCTACAAATACGTCCGTTTCTACCAGACCTTCCTGAAAAGGATACGTCCCTATCTTTTTGCCGGATTTGGATACCATTTCGACGACCACTTCGATATGGACACGATGGGCGATTCGACCCTCCTCCAGCGATTCACGGGCTACCACTACGGTACCGGCAGCAGTGAAAACTCCCTGTCATCGGGTATCTCCGTAAACCTGTTGTATGACTCCCGCAGAAACCCGGTCAACCCCATCCCGGGTTTCTATGGCAACCTCGTCTATCGGTTTAACCCCACATTCCTCGGGAGCAATTCTTACTGGCATTCCCTGTACGCCGATATCCGCCGGTATATTCCCTTTAGCCATACCCGGCAAAATATGCTGGCTTTTTGGACTTTCTACTGGACCACCCTCAGCAATCACGCACCCTACCTGGACCTCCCCAGCCTGGGCTGGGACCCCTACCAGCAGCGGTCTGGGAGGGGATTCGAACAGAACCGCTACCGCGGTAACCGGCTTTTCTACCTCGAAGGGGAATATCGCCGGGATCTTACAGCCAATGGATTACTCGGATTCGTATTGTTCTCCAATCTCAATGCCGTCTCGGAACCCGTCAGTCACCGGTTTGAATATCTGCACCCTGCCGGTGGCGGCGGCCTGCGTATCCGGTTCAACAGGCAGTCCGGCACCAACCTGGCCCTTGACTATGGTTTCAGCAGGAACTATAGCGCCTTTTACCTGAATCTCGGAGAAACATTCTGACGGTTGTGTCTTTTAGGCGACGGGGTCCTGCTGGTCCCCGGGATCATTTGTGACTTATCTTTACCGATCTATGTCCCACACAGCCATCTGGATCCTCTCATTGATATCGATAGCAGGCGTCATCATCCGGCCTTTCAAAACACCGGAAGTCGCGTGGGCCGTCACCGGCGCCGTACTTTTGGTCCTGCTCGGTCTGATATCCCCTTCCGACGGCCTCAGGGGAATCGCGAATGGGACCGATGTCTACCTGTTTTTGACCGGGATGATGCTGCTCGCAGAGACGGCGCGCGAAGAGAAACTCTTTGACTGGCTGGCGGCTCACGCCACCAAATGGGCCAAGGGATCCCCCAAAAGACTGTTCCTCCTGATCTATGGGGTAGGAGTCGTGGTCACCGCCTTTTTATCGAATGATGCCACAGCCGTGGTCCTGACCCCCGCCGTAGCCGCGGCCGTCAAAGCGGCGAAAGTGGAGAAACCACTGCCTTACCTGTTAATTTGCGCATTCATCGCCAACGCGGCTTCTTTCCTCCTGCCTATCTCCAACCCGGCGAACCTGGTGATCTATGGCCGCCAACTGCCGCCCCTGCTTGAGTGGATTCCGCAATATATCCTGCCCTCGGTCTTCGCCATCGTCGTCACCTGTCTGGGATTGTATTTTACACAGAGAAAGGAGTTGAAAGGGCAAGTGGAAACCGATATCCCGGTACCCGCTCTGTCGGGAGGAGCAAAGACAGCGCTTGCAGGCATCGCGGTAACAGCATTTGTCCTGCTCATCTCCTCGGCCCTCGATAGTCCGCTGGGTCTCCCGACCGCGATTACAGGGGTGCTGGTATCGGCCATCGTCCTTCTTTGGACAAAAAAGAAGCCCTGGACCATACTGAAAGGAATATCCTGGTCCGTGATTCCACTCGTGGCAGGCCTGTTTGTAATCGTCGAGGCGCTCAATAAGACCGGGCTGATCCGTACCCTTGTTTCCACCCTTCAGCAAAGTGTCGGCCGTTCTGTAACCGCTGCCGCCTGGGGCAGCGGCATCGTCACCGCCTTTGCCGCCAACCTCATGAACAACCTGCCTGCCGGCCTCATAGCAGGCAATACCATCCAGGCCGGGCAGGTGCCCGCCATCATAAAAACAGCAACCCTGATCGGTATAGATTTGGGGCCCAATCTCTCCATAACCGGTTCTCTCGCCACCATCCTCTGGCTGGTGGCCTTGCGGCGGGAAGGACAGCACATCAGCGCCTGGACCTTCCTGAAACTGGGCTGCCTGGTCATGACCACAGCCCTCCTGTCTTCCCTCGCAGCCCTTTGGTTGTGATAGTCACCCCGAGGTCCCATTTCCGCTGCCCATACCGCCACAATGGTTGAAAGCCGCAAAAAAAGGCCGCCCCGTAAACGGGCGGCCAGGAACCCTATTATGAAAACAAAAAGAAACTTATTTCTTAAAGTCGTTGATTCCGTAATAATACACATCCTTGCCATTCGGGTAGACCCCTTCGAGCTGGAAATTGCTGTTTTGCCTGCTCAACGCCTCCCTGAGCTCATCGACACTCTTCACCGGGATACCACCCACCTTCGTGATGATGAAACCGGGATGCATATTGGTCTGGCTGCCGATAACGCCCTCATGGATATTGTTGACCACGACGCCTCCGCTGATACCCATCCTGGCAGCGTCTTCCCGGCTAAGATCCGAGAACTCCGCACCCAAGGATTCGACGGCGGCTGATTTCATACTGGCGAAACTGCCCATCTTATTCTTCAGCACGGCCTGAGCGGTCTGCTCCGATCCATTACGCAGGTAGGTGATCTTTATGGCATCTCCCGGCTTCTGCCTGGCGATCAGCTCGGCCAGTTGTGCGTCGGAATTGACGGATACGTCGTTGATCCGGACGATCACATCCCCTTTCTTAATCCCGGCCTCACCGGCAGCCCCGTTCGGGTCCACCTCGATCACATACACGCCATCCACATCGCTGTTGATACCCAGCTCCTTCTTCTTCGAATCCTCCAATCCTTCAGGCGCCATGCTGATACCGAGATAGCCCCGCTGGACAGAACCGAATTTCATGATATCCCCGATCACCTTCTTCATCAGGTTGGAAGGAACGGCATACGCATAGCCGGCAAAGGATCCTGTCGGAGAGGCGATCGCCGAGTTGATGGCAATCAATTCCCCGTTTGTGTTGACCAGGGCTCCTCCGCTGCTGCCCGGGTTGACGGCGGCATCCGTCTGGATAAAAGATTCGACAGGGGCGCTGGCATGCGTATTAATGCCGATATTCCTCGATTTGGCGCTTACAATCCCCTGCGTGACCGTGACGTCCAGGTTCAAAGGATAGCCAATGGCCAATACCCACTGCCCCAGCTTCACCTCATCCGAATTCCCGATGGTCATGACGGGCAGATTCCTGGCATCGATCTTTATCAGCGCCAGGTCCGTGTTCGGATCGGTACCGATCACCTTGGCGGCATAGTTCTTCCGGTTATTGAGGGTCACCGTGATCTCGGTGGCGCCATTTACCACATGGTTGTTGGTGACGATATAACCGTCCTCGCTGACCACCACGCCCGAACCGGATGCGCGCTGATCGGGCGTCTGACCCCCGCGCCCGCCGCCATCTCCAAAGAATCTCTTAAACAGGTCTCCGCCAGGCATGTCGCCAAAAGGATTCTGATCCCCCTGATCGGGAGATTCCTGACCCGCGACCTGTTTGTAGCGGGTGGTTGTCTTAATATGAACTACAGCCGGGACCGCCGCCGAAGCAGCCTTCTCAAAATCGACCGGCTGGGTTGCCGTCGGGGTGTAGGATGTCTTAAAGACCGGCGTCCGGGTCGTGTCCGTCACACTGTTAAAGGGCGCTTTCCCATTGGCAAATAATAAAGACCCCCCGATGACTGCAATCGCACCAAGGAGCATCGCCTTGCTTTTCATTTTCATTTTTATGGTTTATTGTTTTTTAAAAATCAGATTACGCCATATCCAACGATGTACGAAGAATATCGTTTGAAAAGACCTGTTAATAAAAAGATAAACCGGGAATCGATGAAAGTCAATGCGGAAAAGGGTTTTGCCCGTTTTGCGTATCGTTAAAACTTTTGTAAATACGGACCGGCGCGTCCGGAATGTCCGAAAAAATTCGTAGATGGCTATTGCCAATGGGTAGATGGCTGATGCTGATTTCCGGATGGCTGATGCCAGTTCGCGGATCGCCGATGCTAATTCCTGGATCGCTGTTGCTAATTCGTAGCTGGCTGTTGCTTGCTGGTTGTAGTGTCGGGGTGCTCCCTCTTCCAGTTCTCGGAAAAGGTTTTGGCGGATTCCGAGATGAACTGGTAATATTGATAATCGGTCTCGAAGGTCTGCAGAAACTCATAGGACGGCCGGTACTCGCGCATAAAAGTGTCGATGGCCGGAGGCTCCAGACCCGTGATCCTTTTCACAAGCGTCTTCGAGAACCGGTGGTCTATATATTTATCCCTCTCCTCCTCCTCGAGGCGTTTCTGGAAAGCTTCCATCCGGCGATTCGCCGCGGCATCGAAGAAGATCAGATCGAAATCGAGACCCACACCCAGGCCCGCACCCCGCTGCTTCATTTTCATGTTGTCCACCATACCGCGGTCATAATCGAAGACCTTTTTATACTCTTTCCTGGTCTGCAGGGAGTCGAGCTTATAATTCTTGGACCATACGAGCACTGTCGCCATCGTATCGGCGTCCACCTGCAGACTCATATCGAAGGGAACACCGGCATTTAATTGGTTGACGGCGAATTTGGAAGTAGGCTTGCCCAGATAAGAGAAATAGATCGAATCCCGCATGGACAACCGGATATGATAGCGCCCGGCCGAATCGGTCATGGTGCCGGCGCCCGAAGTGGCCACTACGCTCACCCCCGCCATCGGGAAAGACTGGGAACGATCATATACCGTCCCTTTGACGTCTATCCGGTCTATTTGTCCGATCGCAGGGAGGGCAGACGCCGTCAGCAGGAATAAAAAGAATACTGTAAAATAATTCTTTGGCAAAAGTTTTGGGTTTATCAAGCCCGAAAACTACGCCATGACAAATTGATAACCCAAAAACAAGGGGGCTTTTAACAATTATTTTTTTGTTTCCTACAGGCCCGAACCGTCGCCGGCATTAATTTATATAAATATTATTTAATTTGTTTTCGTTCGCCCCCGGATTTTGGCGGTTCACCGATTTTCAGGATTTTTTAATGCGGGTGGTTTGCCTTTCGCACCGATCGCGGCCACCTTCTCAATACGACCGCGTCATTATCCGATGCCGCCGCCGGGAATAGACCGGGACGGGATGATGAGAGATCCGTACCCGTTACACGAGGTGCTTGTCGTACCCGTTTTTCACCAGCCATTCATAAGACCGCCATACCTCCTCCGGTATTTCCTGGTAGATCTGAAATCCTTTTGACGGATAGACCTTGATGCGTTGCAGGTCGCCGACCATGCTGTTGATGATCTGCTCAGGCAGCAGATCGGGGGTCGTATATTCTTCAAAAGACAATAAAGGCGAAGTGACGATGATCTTTTTATCAGGCAGGTGAACCTTGCACGTGGCATAGCTTCTTTTTTCCATATAAGGCTTCTGCACGACGATAAAGGATTGCGGATCGAGATGCTTCTCCCGGAGCAGGGCTTGCGTGAATTGGATATTTTCCCCGGTATTCGTAGATCTGTTTTCGACCAGGATCGCTTCCGCAGGCACCCCGCGGGTAAGGGCAATCCGCGCCAGCTGGTCGGCTTCAGGTTCTGTCCACATCAGTTTGGTAAGTCTCCCCAAACCGCCCGAAAAAATCAGAAGAGGAGCCCATCCCTCCAGGTAGAGATCCGCGGCCCGGTCTGCCACCCGGAGATCATAACTGCCTAATACCAATATGCAATCCGATTTCCCGATCGGATGATTCATATGATGATAGTCCCAAAGTACCTTTGCGTGTGCTGCCGTTTCTTCATTGATCATATCGTTCCGTTTCGCCCCCAAATTACCATCTTACAGCGATTTTTTGAATAAATAGTCGTAAATTACCTGTCTATCGCATATGACTACAGCCTGATCGAAAAACTGTAAAATGATTTGCCGATAATCGTCCAAAAAATACCGGATGAAAGCTGCCACAGAAAGATCGTTGATAATTGTCATCATCCTGGCCGTGATAAGCGTGGTTGCTATAATAGCTGTCTCCGTCTGGCAGTCGGAACGGTTACAAGACACGGCCGATAGTATCCGGCATACGAACTCGGTATTGTTTCGTACCAAAGACGTTGTTTCGGCCTACGTACAATATGAGCTTAGTGTAAAGAATTTTCTGGTCTCCGGCGATAGCAGCCTGCTCCCGCTCTCGCGGCAGTCTTCGGACCTGTTGTATGCGCAGCTCGATACGCTCCGCGAACTGACAAAAGACAATCCCCTGCAACAAAAAAGACTGGATACGCTCCGGCGCACCGTCGACGACAACCGGCAGGTATTGGACAGCAGCACAGCCCTCCTGCTCCTCGGCAGGAGACAGGATGCCGGCGACCTGATCGCCTCCCGGGAAGGACAAGATTTTGTCACCCGTGTCCAATCCCTGCTGGGTCGTCTGCAATCGGAGGAGAACCAACTGCTGGCAATTCGCAGGATAGCCAATCAACGCGTAAAATCGCGTTTGCAGGAGGTGTTTATGGGATTGATCATCGTGGTAGGGATCCTCATCATCGTAGTCGTCCGTAAAATCCGTGCCGATATCGTCAGGCGAAAAGAAGACGCAAGACGGTTGAGCCTGTTCAGCCAGGAACTGGAACGGCAGGTGCTGAGCAAGACGGCAGACCTGCAGGCCTCTGAAGAGAAATACAGGACGATCTTCTACAAGAGCCCCCTCCCAAAATGGATATATGACCAGGAGACCCTCCGGTTTATGGAAGTGAACGAGGCCGCCATCCTTCATTATGGATATAAGGAACATGAATTCCTCTCCATGACTATCAGGGACATACGCCCCCCCGAGGACGTGAATGACCTGCTGGACGATATAAAAGACGCGACAAGACAAAACGGGGAGACCCGTCATGGAGTCTGGCGCCACCTGAAGAAGAATGGCGAGCCGATCGTCGTGGAGATCACCGCCCATTCAATCTTCTACAATAACCGCAAGGCCAGGATGGTCGTCGTAAACGATGTCACCCGGCAGAAACGGGGAGAAGCGATTATGAAGCAGCTAAACGAAGACCTGCGGAAGAGGGCCTCGGAACTGGCAGCCTCCAACGCCGAGCTGGAACGATTCGCCTATATCGCATCACATGACCTGCAGGAGCCCCTGCGCATGGTCAGCAGTTTCTTACAGCTGCTGAAAAAGAAGTACAAAGACCGGCTGGATGAAAAGGCGAACCAGTATATACACTTTGCGGTAGACGGATCGGAACGGATGAAAGGCCTGATCCTGGACCTCCTCGAATATTCCAGGCTGGGTTTCAGCAAGGAGAATTTCGGGGAAGTAGACCTGGACCACGTAGTAACAGAGGTAAAGCAGATGTTCGCGGAAAAAATAAAGAACGCAGGGGCCCATATAGAAACGAGGGCACTCCCGGTCGTGCATGCCGACAAGATCCAGATGGGGCAGTTGTTCCAGAACCTCATCAGCAATGCATTGAAATATCGAGGTCCCGAAAAGCCGCTGATCCGTCTCGAAGCCATCGAATGGCCGGAACACTGGCTGTTTAAAGTCAGCGACAACGGCATCGGGATCGACCCGCAGTTTTTCGAGAAAATATTCGTCATTTTTCAGCGCCTTCATACCCGTAGCGAGTATTCCGGCACGGGGATTGGCCTTGCCATCTGTAAGAAGATCGTAGAAAGACATGGCGGCAGGATCTGGGTAGAATCGGAAATGGAAAAGGGGAGTACGTTTTTTTTTACAATCCTTAAATAAATAAACCTCAATCATATTAAAACCCTGGATAACCATGAAAGAAGTACACATCCTGCTCGTCGATGACAACGAGGGCGATATCCTGCTGACCGTCGAAGCACTCAACGAAGCCAGGATCATCAACAAGATCTCCGTCGCACGCGATGGGGTAGAAGCGCTTCGTTTTTTGAACAAGGCCGCGGAATACCGCGACGCCGAGACACCGGACCTCATCCTGCTGGATATCAACCTGCCGAAAATGGACGGCATGGAGGTCCTGGCCCTGATAAAAAAAGACCAGGACCTCAGGAGAATCCCGGTAATCATGCTCACTACCTCGTCTTCTGAACGGGATATCCTCGCCTCTTACGACAACCATGCCAATTGTTATATCACCAAACCGGTCGACCTGGACCGGTTCATGAGCGTAGTAAGGACGATCGAAGACTTCTGGATCAGTATCGTGAAACTCCCTACAACAGCCTAACCTATGCGACACGCGAATCCATCATTAAATATCCTCGTCACCGAAGACAACCCGGGAGACTTCGTACTGCTGGAAGAGTCGCTGCGGTCGACGGAGCTGGGGATCGGGAAAATATACCATGCCGCCCTTCTTTCGGAAGCCCTGTCAATCCTGTCCACAGAGCCGGTCCACCTCGTGTTCCTCGATCTGCATTTGCCGGATAGCTCGGGTATCGAGTCCTATACCAGCCTCAGCGAGGCGGCACAACGGATCCCCGTGATCCTGCTGACGGGTATGACGGACACCAATACCGCCTTGCAAGCCCTGCTCCTGGGCGCCCAGGACTACCTGATAAAGGGAGAATTTGACGGCAAACTGCTTGCCCGCGCCATCCGCTATAGCATCGAACGCAAACGAAACCTGGAAAACCTGCGTGACAGCGAAGAGCGTTACCGCGAGCTTTTTAACAACAACCCGATGCCTATGTGGGTCTTCGATGCCGAGACCTTCCAGTTCCTCGAAGTGAACGAAGCGGCCGTCCATCACTATGGCTATACCTATGAGGAATTCCTGGGGAGGACCATCCTCTCCATCCGGCCCCGCGAAGACGCCGAACGGCTGAGACGGGAAGTGGCAACCGGTTTGTTGTCCAGAGACGTTTTGAAGAAAGGGGTCTGGAAACATTTAAAAAAGAATGGGGACGTGATCTTCGTCGAGATCGCGTCCCATAACATAGAATACATGAACAGGAGAGCCGTGCTCGCCCTGGCCAATGACGTTACGGAGAAGATCCGGCTCGAGAAAGAACTCCATGAGCAAAGGATCCTGGAGCAGAAACAAATCACCGAAGCCGTCATCCTGGCCCAGGAACGGGAAAGGACCGAGATCGGGAAGGAACTGCACGACAATGTGAACCAGATCCTGGGAGCCACCAGCCTCTATATCAATACGGCGATGACCGATGACACGATGCGCCAGGGTCTCCTCGAACGCAGCATAGAGTTTATCAGCAATGCCATCAACGAGATCCGGAAAATCTCGAAATCCCTTATCACGCCCGGAATCCGCGAGATCGGGCTGATCGAGTCGATCGAAGACATCATAGAAGACGTGAAGCTGGCCGGGAGCATGAAGATAGAATTCGACAAAGGAGGCTTCCCGGAAGAAAGTATCGACGATCGCCGAAAGCTGACGATCTTCCGGATCATCCAGGAGCAACTGAATAACATTATCAAACATGCCAAAGCATCGGAAGTCCTGATCAGGCTGGGCCTCGAAGGAGAGAATATCCGGCTGGTAGTGGGTGATAACGGGCGTGGGTTCGATACCACCCGGCATCGCAAGGGCGTGGGGATCACCAATATCATCAGCCGTACCGAACTCTTCAACGGCCAGGTCGATATCCGCTCCAGCCCGGGGGAAGGCTGCACACTGACCGTTGATCTTCCCGTCGCCCAGGCCGGCGACACGATGGCTCCCTGACAAGACCCTGGCCTGCTACCGGTCTGGGGTTGCCATGTTTTTTTGCCGTCTTTGGCGGGACCGCCTGCTAGCCTTCCAGCACCTGTTCCATCTTCGTGCTGCGCGAACCCTTAATAAGAATGTACTGATCCTGTAATTGCGCGTTCTTCATCCACCGGGCCGCCTCTTTGCTGTCTGTAAAATGCAGATAGGGATGGTCGATCTTTTGAAAATCCCCACCGACGAGGGCAACCTGGCTCCAGGGATAGCGCCCGATCAGCTCGACGATGCCCAGGTGTTCCGCCAGGCTCTCTTTCCCCAGCTCCGCCATGGCGCCGAGGATGAGGACCTTCGAATGCGCCTTCAACGACGCAAAATTTTCAATAGCCGCCCTCATACTCGAGGGGTTGGCATTATAGGCATCGAGAATGATATGATTTCCGCCTTGCTCGATCAGCTGCGACCGGCTGTTGGAAGGCGTATAGTGCGCGATAGCCGTGGCGATCTTATCATCGGGGACTTCGAAATACTTTCCGACGGCGACGGCGGCCAGGACATTGGGCAAATTATAGTCACCCACCAATTGAGTCGGGATGACGCCCGTAGCGGCCCCCCGGAGGATATCGACGCTCAGGAAGGGCTCGCTTCTTTTCAGGACACCTGTCAACGCCGCATCTTTCGTCCCATAGCTTATAATATGGGGGATGCCGGCGCTCATTTCACGAAGATAGTCGTAGTCCCACATGACAAAGGCGGTACCTCCCTGCTCCCTCAGAAATTGATAAAGCTCTCCTTTTCCTTTTTTCACACCTTCCGGTCCCCCGAATCCTTCGAGATGGGCTTTCCCTGCGTTGGTGATGATGCCATGCGTCGGCCTCGTATAACGACAATATCCTTCGATTTCCTTTTGATGATTGGCCCCCATTTCAATGACAGCGATCTCGGCGTTCACAGGCACCGCCAGGATCGTCAGCGGGATGCCGATGTGGTTATTCAGATTGCCTTGCGTGGTGGATGTACGGAGCGTCGTCGACAGCACCGCGTGGATCAGTTCCTTGGTCGTCGTCTTGCCGTTACTGCCTGTAATGGCCAAAAAGGGGATGTTCAGCTGCGACCGGTGATAACCCGCGAGCGCCTGCAGCGCCTGTAACACATCTTCCACGTAGATAAGCCTGTCCTTCAAACCCTGCCCTTCCTCCGGTCTCTCGTCAACGACCGCATAGGCAGCCCCCCGCTCCAGGGCCTCTAAGGCAAATAAATTGGCGTTGAAATTTGGCCCCTTCAACGCGAAAAACAGATCACCCTTTTTCAGCTTGCGGGTATCGGTCTGAATGGATGGATGCTGCTGGTAAAGACGGTATAATTGCTCGATCATCATATTTTATACGCTGGTTAACGCCGATAGGGGAGACGCGAATAACCGCGAATCCGGGAAACACGAACAGGGAGACACGAAGTAATGCAATGGCCGCGAATCCGTAAAAGACGAATATAAGGCAGGAATGAACGCGATCGACGGGAACGGACAGGAAATATTTAAAGCGCGAATGAACGCCCATGCGGGATGCCGATGACTGTAAATCCGCCAAAAGGATCACAGGCAGAAAGGAATGACCTCGAAGAGGTGCCAAAGGAATAATGGCACAAAAGAAAGAGCCACCCGGGAAATACGGGTGGCTCTTTCTTATCTATAACTAACTTATCTAACTGCTGACTCTTCAAAACCCGCGCTGATTCGTGTCGCTTCGCGTTCATTCGCACTTATTGCTTGCGCGTATTCTGTCTTCTCTGTTTATAGCTGACGCCTGTCTGTCTTCCATTACCCGCGGGGCTGCCTACGCGGTCCATGGCGCAACGGAAACCGATGGTAGAGCTGGCCTGGTCTTCTTCCAGGAAGCGACGGGTACCGGGGCTCAACCAGTAAGCGCGGTCATTCCAGCTTCCGCCTTTTACGACCCTTGATTTATTGCTGATCAACGTAGTCTTGCCGTATCCGTAGTTGATGCCTGCGATCGAAGAGTCGCCATCCAGGTAGTTGATTACGTCGCCTTTCTGGTAGTTACGGCGATTCTTGCTTTCTTCGTCCGTTACGGCGCGGTACTTTATACGACCCAGGCTATCCCTGTCAGGCTTGTTCTCCTTGCCCATGTCGACGGTTTCAAATTTATTGCCACGGAAAGGAGCCACATCGTTCACGTCTTCGGCAGACAACGGACGATACACATCACCGACCCACTCGCTCACGTTCCCGGACATGTTATAAAGACCAAAACCGTTCGGGAAGAAAGAAGTGACAGGGGCGGTATAAACGGCATTGTCATTCAGACCGCCGGCGACACCCATGTTATCCCCGGATCCGCGTTTGAAGTTGGCCATAAAAGTACCCTGCCAGCTACCATGTTTCGTATCGCGCAGCCCGTTCACGTTATTGCTCCAGGAATAGACCTGTTTGTTGGCGATCAGTTCTTCCCCTTTCTTGCCGTCCTTGCTGCTGGGCAGCGGGTTCTGATTGATATAACCCAGGGCCGCATATTCCCACTCTGCTTCTGTAGGCAGACGATAGGCAGGCAGCAGGATCCCGTCTTCAAAGGTCACCTGCGTACGGGGCGTACCATTGGGGTTCTTCAGCGGATTGCTTTTCGACTTGGCGGCGGCGCCGGGAGTAGGCTGGAACTCACCCATCAGGTAAGCCTTCGTATTGAAGTTTTCCTGGCCCAGGCCCTGTATATTCTTCAGGGAATTTTTGTTGATATAGCCCTTATCCACGAGCGCCTTCTCATTCACACGGTCCGTTCTCCACAGACAGAAATCATGTGCCTGTCTCCAAGTTACGCCGACAACGGGATAATAATTATAAGAGGGGTGACGGAAATAATATTCTACCATCGGCTCGTTAAAGGCCAATTGGCTCCTCCATACCAGGGTATCCGGTAAGGCGGCATCCCGCACGGCTTTGTACTGATCGTCCTCGAAGACATTGTTCAGCCAGTACAGGTATTCCCGGTAGTGGATGTTCGCAACCTCGGTCTGGTCGATATAGAAGGAGTTGACGGTCACACGCCTCGGAATATTATTCCAATCGCTCATGACGTCTTCCTGGGTAGCGCCCATCGTAAACGTACCTCCCTGGACGAACACCAACCCGGGGCCCGTATGCTGTTCCTTCTCCTTGGCCACCTGGTAGCCTCCCATGTTCTTGTCATTATAATTCCAGCCCGTAACGGAGGATTGTTCCGGTTTTTTGCTGCAGGCAGCCGCCATTGCCAAACAGGATGAGAGGATTGCTAGGTTTTTCAGATTCATATTTGTACGCATTTAGCCGTAGATTGTTTATTAGCCTTCGATTGTTATCTGGATAAACGTGGTGTTCAGATAAATATTGTTTTAAAACAGGGTTGGTTTACCCGGTTTTTACCATCCTTGCGAATATAAGTAGATTTGCCGGAAGTCCCAGCGTAGAAACCCATCCTTACGCCCGTGATATTCCCCTGTAACTCATGGTATATTAACGTCTGTAACTGCAAAATCCGTTCCGTTTATAAGCCCTTCCGTTCCGGCCGGTTCCCGGTGGATTCATGCTTTTTATCGGGGCATATCGTTCCGGAAGGAATCCGGCCCGATTTTCGTTGAACGGGTAAAAACATTTTATCATACAATAAAATCTCCCGGAAACCGTTCGAAGGAGATTCGGTACAAAGCGGATAAGGATTACAAAACCAGGATGATAAGGTCGATTTTGGACAAAAATCGGGAACCGTGTGAAAAACACCGCCGATGCCCCGGTAAAATCGCCGTCGCACTTTAAAAGCAATAACAGGAAACCAGCCAAATGACACATTATGAATAGATTGAAGACCGGACTGACTGCCCTTTTAGGATCGTTTTTTGCCTTCACAGGCTCCACGCATGCCCAGACGGCGCAACCCCTCAACGTGTTGACGACGGCGACGCCTTTTCTGAGGATTTCCCCCGACGCGCGCGCCGGCGGCATGGGAGACATCGGGCTGGCTACTTCCGCAGACGCGGCATCTCCCTTTTACAACCTCGCAAAAACTCCCTTCGCAAAAAAAGATATCGGCATCGGCTTCACCTATACCCCCTGGCTTAAAGATCTGGGACTGAACGACGTATACCTGCTGGCTGCGTCCGGGTATTATAAACTCAGCCCCAATGAGGCGATATCGGCTTCCATCCGCTATTTCAGCCTGGGTAACATCCAGTTTACCGATTACAGCGGCAACGAAGTGGGAAACGGTCATCCCCGCGAAATGAGCGCAGACATCGGGTACGCCCGGAAACTGGGAGATAAGCTCTCCCTGGCCATGGCAGCCCGCTATATTTATTCGAACCTGACTTCCGGAGCTACTTCGACCAGCAGTACCTATAAGGCCGGGACTTCCATAGCGGCCGATATATCCGTGTATTACAACGGCGCCACCGAAGACAGGGGGGGCTGGAACTTCGGTCTTGCCGTCACCAACCTGGGCGAAAAGATCGGCTATACAAACGTAGCCACCGAAAAAGACTATATCCCGGCCGACCTCGGCCTGGGAGCAGCCTATACAAAGGTCTTCGACGAAGACAACAAGATCACTTTCGGCCTGGATTTGCATAAATTGCTGGTACCCGCCGCACCCCTTTCGGTGGATAATGGCGGCTCCATCGATTCCGCCAACCTCGCAAACTACAAGAGCAAACCCGTCGTAAGCAGCTGGTTTAGCTCCTTCAGCGATGGCAGCAACCAGCTCAAGACCGTACAGGCATCCATTGGCGCGGAATATGGCTACCAGGATCAGTTCTTTTTCCGGACCGGTTATTTCTACGAGAGCGACCAAAGCGGCGGACGGAAATATTTCAGCGTGGGCGTCGGGTTGAAATACAATGTGATGGGCCTGAATTTCTCATACCTGGTGCCATCGGGCAGCGGTACCACCCGCAGCCCCCTGTCCAATACCCTGCGATTCGGCCTGGTCTTCGACCTCGACAAGGATGACAATGCGTCCTCCACACCCGCGGCGACCAACTGATCCGTGACAGGATGTGATAGGATAGCGTAAATAGATAACGTAAATAATTTAGGGCTTCCTAATATAAAAGCCGATAATTTTGAAGCGTCTCCGATAAATCCCGGGAGGGAAGGTCCGGAGACGCTTTTCTTTTAAAACGGCTTCTAAAACGGCTTTTGAAACGGCTTTCAGGACGACTTTTAAAAACAATTAGTTATGTCATACAGGATCGGCTTCGGAGTGGATTTTCACCAACTGGTGGAAGGCAGGGAGCTTTGGCTGGGCGGAGTGCTGCTCCCGCACCACAAAGGAGCGCTGGGACACAGCGATGCGGACGTCTTGTTGCACGCCATCTGTGACGCCATGCTGGGCGCCCTCAACCTGGGAGACATCGGTATCCATTTTCCCAATACCGACCCCGCCTATAAAGACATCGACAGCAAGATCCTCCTTAAAAAAACATGGGAACTGGTGGCGGCAAAAGGATATGGTATCGTGAATATCGACTCTACGGTCTGTCTCGAAGCTCCGAAAATCAAAAAATACGCCGGAGACATGCGAAGAGTCATGGCCGCCATACTGGGCATCGCCGGGGACGATATCTCTATCAAGGCCACCACCACCGAACAGATGGGTTTTGTGGGCCGGGAAGAAGGATTGGTAGCCTATGCCACGGTGCTGTTGATGAAGACAGCCCATTCCTGAACTTTTCTTCCTGCCCATCCCTGAACTTTCCTTCCAGGCCTTTCCGGAACATACAAGATTGCCGCTAAGTCCTTACTTTTGCCCCTATGTCGAAAACAAAGGTCAGGATCATCAACAAATCAGGGAACCCCCTTCCGGAATATGCTACCGAAGGCTCGGCCGGGATGGATCTGCGGGCAGACCTGAAAGAGCCCGTCGTCATGAAGCCAATGGAAAGGACCCTTGTTCCCACAGGCTTATTCATAGAATTGCCGCTGGGATACGAAGCCCAGGTCAGACCCCGCAGCGGCCTGGCCATCAAACAGGGGATCACCTGTCTGAACTCGCCCGGGACCGTGGATTCCGATTACCGGGGCGAGATCAAAGTCATCCTGATCAACCTTTCACAGGAAGAACAAACCATCCTGCCGGGTGACAGGATCGCCCAGATGATCGTGGCTCCCGTCGGGCAGATCAAATGGAAACAGGTCGAAACGATTGGCATCACGGCACGCAACGAGGGAGGCTTCGGGCATACAGGAAAATAAAAGAGTTACCATGACGCAAATGCGGTTAGGTGTTGTTCTGCTGGCGGGAATACTGGTTGCCTTGACGACAGGTTGCAGCTCGGCAAAGAAGATTCAATCGGCAAAGAAGATTCAAAAGGCCATCTCCGTGCCCCGCAAGGATACCCTGAGGACCGCTCCGGATTCGACCGTCTCCGCGGAAGACCTCAGAGCCGATTCTATGCGCGTGATCGGCGAATCCATCCAAAAACTCAGGAGGAACGGGATCGACTTCAGGACCTTCTCCGCCAAAATGAAGGTGCATTATGAAGGCGGCGACGGCAAAGACTACGACTTCAACGCCACCATCCATATCCTGAAAGACAGTATAATCTGGGTCGATATCAACCTCTTGCTCGGGCTGGAAGCGTTCCGGGTGCTCATCACCCCCGATAGTATAAAAGTCAGGAATTATCTCAACAGGACCGTGCAGTTCCGTTCGGTCAGCTATATCCAGGAAGTGACGCGGGTACCCCTCGATTTCCGGTCCCTGCAGGACCTGCTTATGGGAAATCCCATCTACCTGGATAGCGGGAGCACCGTATTTTATAAAAACGAACAATCGGGAATGTCCCTGGTGAGTGTGGGAAAGCTGTTCAGGAACTACCTCACGCTCAACCCCGATTTCACCATAAAACACAGCCGGCTGGACGATGCAAACGTCCTGCGGGCCCTCACCTGCGATCTGACCTATGGGGATTACGAATCGCATGACAGCGTCCGGTTTTCCACCTATCGAAAGATTTCCGTGGCCGAACAATCAAAATTGGACATCGAATTCGGGTTTAAACAATACAGCTTTAACGAGAATTTAAGTTTTCCTTTTTCGGTTCCGCGAAATTATAAGAGGAAATAGACGTTATCGTTACGGTTTGTTTGTGTGGCGCATGATTTTTTTCAATACTTAAAAGTCTGATCTGATGCTGAAATCCTTCCTGCTGAGCCTCGGGCTCCTCTCTTCGGTATTCTGCTCCTATGCCCAGCAACCCGCGCAAAACCCCGTACAAACCCGGGCCGACCTCGAAAAAGAACGTGCCGCCATACAAAAGGAGATAGAGGACGTCAAGAACTCCCTCGATGAGACAAAAAAGAACAAAAAAGAGACCCTCGGTCAGCTCGCCCTGCTCCAGCGCAGGCTGCGTTTACGCGAATCCGCGATCCAGAATATCAACTCCCAGATCAATTTCATACAGGGCGATATGAACGAGTCCTGGCGGGAGATCCTCAAATTGCGCAAAGAGCTCGATACGCTGCGCAGCCAATATGCGGAAAGCGTGGTATATGCTTATAAGAACAGGAGCAGTTACGACTTCCTGAATTTTATCTTCTCCGCGACCAGTTTTAACGACGCCGTCAGAAGAGTGGCGTACCTGAAGTCTTACAGGGCCTACCGTGAAGAACGCGCCGACAATATCGTCAAAACCCAGACGCTGCTGCAAAGCAAAATAGACGGGTTAAAAGTTTCCCGCCAGGAAAAAGACGACGTGCTGAAGAAACAGAATAAGGAGCGGGAGATGCTGGAGATCGAAAAAAAGGAAAAGGATGAAGTTGTCTCCAGCCTGAAATCACGCGAGAAGGAGTTGAAAAAAGAGATGAGCGCCAAACAGAAACAAGATAATATACTGGCGGGCTCCATCGCTGCCGCGATCCGGCGTGCCAGGGATATGGCCATCAAGGAAGCCAAAAAGAAGGACGCCGAGGTCAAAACGAACGCCCCCGCCGGCAGATCGGTCAGCCCCGCCGGCAACAACACCGCAGCCACCGGCACAGCCACCCCGGCGGCGACAAAAAAATACACCGTATTCTCTACCAGCGAAGACATCCGTCTTTCGGACAACTTCGAGAAGAACAGGGGCCACCTCCCCTGGCCCGTAGCCAGCGGTACCATTTCCATGGCCTTCGGACGTCACGAATACATGCATGGGGTCATCCACGACAACCAGGGCATCACCATCGAAACGAATGCGGGAACAACCGTCAAAACGGTATTTGACGGAGTGGTCCAAAGCGCTTTCAGTGTGGGGGAGACCAATGCGGTCATGATCCGTCACGGGAAATATTTTACGACCTACAGCAACCTTGATGATGTCTCCGTTTCAAAAGGACAGCAGGTAAAGACCGGGCAAAGCCTCGGGCGCGTATCATCGATAGGCCAGCTGGACTTCATCCTCTCGGACGAAAAAGACCATATGTTCGATCCCGAAAAATGGTTGCGGCATTAGTTCCCTTTTTTACGGAACCAGGAACCGGTTGTACAAAGCCTCGTATTGGGGCACAATATGATGAATATCAAAAGTCTTCGCATGCGCCAGCGCATTCGCCTTGAAACTCTTCAGCACCTCATCGTCTTTTAGGATTTCGATGGCATGACGGCTCATATCGGCGATATCCCCGACCTTGCTCAGGAAGCCCGTCTTCCCGTTGATGGCGATCTCGGGAAGCCCCCCCGCATCGGTGGAAATAACGGGCACACCCGCCGCCATGGCCTCCAGCGCCGCCAGCCCGAAACTCTCATACTCCGAAGTTAGCAGGAAGAGGTCGGCAATGGCCAGGATCTCCTCCATCTGCTCCTGTTTTCCGACAAAACGCATGTCTTCATAGACCCCCAGCTCGCGGCAAAGGTCCTCCGCCCCCGGGCGCTCGGGGCCATCTCCGACAAACAGAAGCTTGCTGGGGATCGTCTTATTGACTTCGGCAAAGATGCGCACGATATCCTGCACCCTCTTGATCTTCCGGAAATTGGAGGCATGCATCAGGATCCTCTCCCCATTGGGGGCGATCACCTTCCGGAAGGCATCGATCGGCTTCTTCCGGAAACGATGGGTATCCACGAAATTATAGATCACCCGGATCTCCTTTTTGATGTCGAAGATCTTATAGGTCTCGTCCCGGAGGTTTCTCGATACGGCCGTGATCGCATCGCTCTCATTGATGGAAAAAGCGACGACGGGCGCGAAAGTCTTGTCCCTGCCCACAAGGGTTATATCGGTGCCGTGCAGGGTGGTGATGACGGGAATCCGCTTGCCTTGCGCCTCCAGGATCTTCCTGGCCATATAGGCGGCCGAAGCATGGGGAATCGCGTAATGGACATGCAGGATATCCAGCTGGTAGTTGGTGACGACATCCACGAGCGTACTCGACAGGGCCGTCTCATACGGGGGGTAGTCGAAAAGCGGATAAGTGGTCACCCGCACCTCATGATAGAATATATTCGCGTTGAATTCGTTTAATCGTACCGGTTGCTGGTAAGTGATGAAATGGATCTGGTGTCCCTTGTCTGCGAGCGCCTTGCCTAATTCAGTCGCCAGCACGCCGCTTCCGCCGAAAGTAGGATAACAGACGATCCCTATTTTCATGTTGGAGTATTTAGGTGGTTGAAATTCAATTTCTTGTAACTTAGTGCAAATTAACAAGGATGCATCGGCTTTTGTTGACTGTCCCTTTTGTTTTATTTTCTCAGGGTGTCTTTTCACAGTCCGTCTTCTCACAACGGGCCCTTTCCCGGCAGGAAGACTCCCTGATCAGCGCCCGGGAGGAAGACTCTCTGTTCATCGGCCGCCTTTCCGACGAGGTGTTGGTAAACAGTAAGGCCTATGAGAATCTGCGGGTCCTTACCCGCACGATCGGGGGAAGACTGTCGGGTTCGCCGCAGATGTACCGCGCCGAAGAGTGGGGCCGGCAGGCGCTTTTGGATGCCGGAGCGGACCGCGCCTACCTGCAGGAATGCGCCGTTCCCCATTGGATACGTGGCGGGCAGGATGAAGCGAGCTGGCGGGCGGCGGGATCTCCGGAAGAAATAACGATGGATATTCTCTCCCTCGGAAATTCCAAAGGCACCGGGCAGGAAGGGATCTCCGCCCCCGTAGTCCTGATTAGTTCTTTCGAAGAGCTGCAGGAAAAGCGGGCGGCTATAAAAGGGAAGATCGTATTCTACAATTATCAGTTTGACCCCCATTTTATAGAGACCTTTCGATCTTACAGCGATGCCGTACGTTACCGCGTCCTGGGTGCCAGTAAGGCGGCCCGCTATGGAGCCGTAGCCGTCCTCGTCAGGTCGATAAGCCAGTCGGTAGACAACAATCCACACGCAGGCGCCCTTGTGTACGATGATTCCTTTCCCCGGATACCCGCCGCCGCTATCGGGTTGCGGGACGCGGACAGGCTCGCCCTGGCCATCCGCCAAAACCCGACCGTAAATGTCTACCTGCGGACCCGCGCAAAGATGCTGCCCGATACCCTCGCGCACAACGTGATCGGCGAGATCACCGGCGCCGATTTCCCCGGCCAGATCATCACGGTCGGCGCTCATCTCGATTCCTGGGACCCCGGAGAAGGAGCACAGGATGATGGAGCCGGCTGCGTGCACGCTATAGAAGTGCTGCGAGCCTTGCGGGCAGTCGGGTACAGGCCCCGGCATACGATCCGGATCGTCCTGTTTGCCAACGAGGAGAACGGGCTCCGCGGCGCTTCCCGCTATGCGCAGGAAGCCTTCGCAAAAAGAGAACAACATATATTCGCCCTGGAAAGCGATGCCGGCGGATTCACGCCCCGCGGCTTTAGCTTCTCCCTGAGCCCGCAAAAGCTGAAGGCGATCACACCCTGGCTGGAACTGCTCAGACCATACGGACCGGGGGAATTTGCAAGAGGAGGCGGAGGCGCCGATGTCGGTCCGCTGAATGAACTCCTGGGAACCACGATAGCCGAGCTCGTCCCCGATTCACAACGTTATTTCGACTATCACCATGCCCGCAACGATGTCTTTGCCAATGTCAATAAACGGGAACTGGAATTGGGCGCTCTCAGCATGGCCGCCCTGATTTACCTGGTCGACAAATACGGGGCCCCCTGACCAGGACTGTTGAATATCCGGCGGAAGCACTTGGAATATCCGGCGGATCCTGTTGAAAAATTTGATTAATATTACCCCACAAAATCAACAGATGAAAAAATTTCTCGGCATCGTCGCGGCGTTGGCTATCCTTGGCCTGATCATTTTCCTCGCCATCCGCTATTATTTTGTACTCGGGGAAGGCGTGAAAGCCGGTGAATTAAACTACGTCGTAAAGAAGGGCTACCTCTTCAAGACCTATGAAGGGAAACTGATACAGAACGGACTGCGTTCGAGGGCGCCGGGGACCGTCCAGTCATATGAATTCGAATTCTCCATCTCCGACGAAGCCGTGGCCCAAAAGCTGATGGTGAGCGGCGGCAAAAACGTTCAACTCCATTATAAGGAATATATCGGCGCCCTTCCCTGGCGCGGCTACAGCGAGTTCGTCGTCGATAGCATCATTTCTATTGGTGAGTAGTCAGTAGTGAGTGGTGAGTGGGGCGAAGACTTTATCAAAATCTCAAGACTTCACGATGTCTGCAACCGACTCACCACTGACTGCTCACTATTTCTCCTGAACTTTAACAACTCCTCTCACTACTGACTACTCACCACTCACTACTACACTCCCAGCAGACAAAATATGGCAGGCTGTTTATGCAGATCGGGAAGTTTCCCCTTCCATTCCCCGACCGTCAATGTCCGGATGGATTGATTGGGAGCCGTCAGGTTCGCGGCAATACATAAATACGTGGAGGGCCGGCAGGTCTTCAGGATGGTTTCCAGCAGCTGGTTGTTTCGGTAAGGGGTCTCTATAAAGATCTGTGTATTGTTCTTCTGCCTGGACTCGTTTTCCAACTCCTTCAAGGCACGCATCCGTTGCGCGGGCTCGATTGGCAGGTAGCCTGTGAAAGAGAAGGCCTGCCCGTTCATGCCACTGCCCATCAACGCCAGCAGGATCGAGTTGGGCCCGACCAACGGTTTCAGGATGGCGCCTTCTTCCTGGGCGACCGCGACAAGCAGCTGGCCGGGGTCAGCCACGCCGGGACAACCGGCTTCACTCAGGATACCGATCGTCTTGCCTTCCCGAAGCTTTTGCCGGAAAACATTTTTTACATCCTCTTCCGCCTTATGGATGGCAAACCATTCATACCCGTCGATGACCATTTCCTTCCAGAGCATTCTCAAATATCGCCTGGCGCTGCGCTCATTCTCGGTAAAGAACACCTCGCATTCCTTTACAGCGTCTAAAAGATAGGCGGGCAGGACTTGCAGGGAATGTTCGTCGAGAAAAGTCGGTATGAGGTATATGGAGGACTTCGGTGTCATCACTGATTATTCGGGGATTGATATTTCAGGTATTGCCATTCCGGGGATTGTTATTCCGTAATCGATTATTCCAGGTTCTGATGATAGATACTGATCGTACCCGCAACGATGGCATAAGAGGGCGCCAGCACCCAGCCCACGAAAGGAACGAGATGCATGCCGTAAAAGATCATCCCATTGCCGATCGCCAGTCCTCTGCGCTGCCCGATGAAGGCGATGCTTGCTGTCGGCGATAGGTGATGTCTCGCGCAGCTGTAGTCGAGCATGGAGAATCCGTAGAAATAGCATTCGACAAAAATAGAGATGACCGGGGTGATCCATCCCACCACGGGGACAAAAGACAGGATCAGGATCGAGACCGTATAGACGGTCTGCCAGAGGCTGTTACGCAGGGCCAGCCGGATACCCCTCGCCATATCTTTTAGGAGCTGGCGGCCATCGAAGGGCAGATCCTTGTTCTCCATGATCGCCTCCGTCTTTTCACTAAGGTAGGCGAAGAGCGGGGAACCGAGGATGAGAAACAGGTATTTAAAAAGAGAAAAATAAAAGAAACCCAGGACCAGGATCACCATTTGCCCGCCCATTACGAACAGGAAGCTCAGCGCCGCGCTCTGCTGATGATGGAGCCACCGGCTGAGACCGATCGCATGACTCAGCCATTCGACCGCCCGGTTGGTCGTTGTCACGAAAAAATACATGCCTATGGAAAACAGGATGGCGTACAGGATACCCGGCAGGATGATCCACTTCCAGAGCCGGTGCTTGCTGATGAACTGGTGCGCTTTACTATAGGACTCGAATGCTATGATCAGATCTTTTAGCAAGGTGGTTGTTTCTTTTGTTATTTTGTATTCTCTTCAAACTTAAATGATTTATTTGGTGACGAAAATTAAAAAGCTGGATTATTCTTTTTATAGCCGCCGCGACGTGGTCATAATCGCGCGGGACCTGCTCGGCAAAATACTGGTTACCCGTTTCGAAGGCATCCTCACCTCGGGACGTATCGTTGAGACGGAAGCTTATAACGGGGCCGTCGACAAAGCTTCTCACGCTTATGCGAACAGGCGGACAAAGCGCACGGAAGTGATGTTCGGCGATGCGGCCACCGCCTATGTCTATCTGTGTTATGGCATCCATCATTTGTTCAATATCGTGACCTATAAAAAAGAGGTTCCGCACGCGGTCCTGGTCAGGGCGCTGGAACCCCTCGGGGGTGTGGAAGAAATGCTCATCCGTACCGGCAAAAAGACTGCGGATCATAGCCTGACCCGAGGCCCCGGCAACGTCTCAAAAGCCCTGGGCCTGCTGACGACGCACACCGGAGTGTCCCTGCTGTCCGATGAGGTCTATATCGGGGATGACGGATACCGGCTGAAAGGATCGCAGATTGGAATAGGCCCGCGGATAGGCGTGGACTATGCCGAAGAAGACGCCGCATTGCCTTATCGTTTCTTTATAACAGGGAATCCCTATGTCAGCGGAAAGAGCACCAGCGGAAAGACCACTGCCGGCGGAAAGAACGTCCGCGGAAAGAATATCCTTAGCGGAAAACATCCCGTCAAAGGAACCCTTGCAGATTCAAAAAAGAGATCGATCGCGGGAAAGAACGGCAAATAATGACTAAAACCTCGGACAGGGAATGCCTTTGCGCCCGTCTTTGGGTTTTTTGATATAGATGAGAGAGAGCTCGATACCGCCGCGGCTCTGCGAAGCGGTCTGCAACGCGGACACATTGACGTCATAGGTGAGCCCCAGGCTGAAGTCCCCGTAGTCCAGCCCTACATAGGGAATGATAGCATCGGTCACATTGTTGAACCGGGCCCACAAGCCGGCATAAAAATTCGTAGGATTGGCCTCATCCGTGGGATTGACATTGACGGCCCAGGCGCCTCCCAGAACGATATCGTTGGCGCCGGCCTGTGTACTGTACAACCCGCTGAAATAAATGGTGCTGGTAGAATTGCCGATCGGGAAAAAACCGCCTCCGTGCACGGTGAAACGCGTGGGGACATTGATGGTGTCCACGCCCAGAAAAGACTCCTTGGGATGGTTGATATGATAAAAGGATGTACCGACATAAATATTATTGTTGCCATTCAGCGAGGCATTGTACAAGAGCCCCGCATTCATGTCGAAATAATGAACGTTGACCGTCTGGTAATTGATCGCCTCGGTAGGAGATTGCAGCCAGGTGCCGTCGAGCTGCAACCCATCCTCAAAATGCAGGCGGGTGCCATCCAGGGTCTTATTGGCATAAGTGCCCTGGAAACCCAGCCCGATCTGTTGGAGGCCGTCTTCATCCAGGGCCTTATGATAAGCCGTCGAAAGAGACAAGAAATTGCTGGTGAGAATACCGCTGGCCGTTTTATCCGTCATGGCCATAAACCCGACGCCCCAGGTATCGGTTTCGGGTAAGCGGCTCTTCAGGATAGGAGCGTCTACGGAGATGGTAGAAGTGATAAAGGCATTGTTGATCGAAGGCCATTGATTCCTATAGTTGCCGGCCACCCTTACCACCCCGTTGAATTTACCCGTCAGGGCGGGATTCAGGGTCAGCGGAGAGGCAAAAAACTGCGAAAACTGGGGGTCCTGCGCCTGAAGCCGATGACTTACCAGGGAAACCAGGCAGAACAGGAAAACGGGCAGATACCCTTTTGATTTCCTATCGAAGGAGAAGGTGCGGCAGGTAGACGGTAGCTTCATAAACAGTTTATGTATAACAATTATCCTACAGATAAACGATACAATCAAAAGGGTGGTTGTTTGAAAGGATAAATTGTTTGGCCCCAGACTTTAAAAATAAGGAAAAAAGGAGAATTTTCGTCAACCGACGGCTCTTTTCTGTAGCTACATCTGCACTTTGGTCCCGAAGGCGAGATCGCCGGCATCTCCCAGACCAGGTACGATATACCCCTTTGCAGTAAGCTCATCGTCGATGGCCCCGCACCAGATCTTGCTGTGTGGTTCGCTGCGCATTACGTATTCGATCCCCACGGTGCAGGCGATAGCTACCACGATGTGGATTTCGCGGGGATGTCCCTCCTCGCGGAGGAACTGTATGGTCTTGACGAGGGAGGCGCCGGTAGCCAGCATGGGGTCGGCGATAATCACGACACGGTCTTCCAGTTCGGGACAGGATACATAGTCCAGCCTGATTTCAAAGCTGCCATCCCGCTGGTGTTTGCGGTAAGCAGATATAAAGGCGTTATCGGCTTTGTCGAAATAATTTAAAAGCCCCTGGTGCAGGGGGAGGCCTGCCCGCAGGATCGTGGCCAGTACGGGCTGTTCTTTGATCGTTTTACAGACCGCGATGCCGAGAGGGGTCTGGATCTCCTTTTCCTCGCAGGCCAGCTGCTTGCTGATTTCAAGAGCCGCCACCTCGCCGATCCGTTCAAGGTTGCGACGAAAACGCATCCTGTCCTTCTGCAACGCCTCATCCCTTAATTCCGCCATCCAATCGGATAACAGAGAGTAGTGCTCGCTTAGATTGACGATCATGGATAAAAATTAGATATGTATTTTTGACAGACAAATCTAAATCCTTTCCGAAGGAATTCCTACGGAAAAGCAGGGCATTTGCAAATTCTTTTCATGGTATATAAAGTCATCGGATTAATGAGCGGCAGTTCCCTCGACGGGCTGGACATCGCCTATATTCACCTCCACGAAAACGCAGGGAAATGGAGCTTTACATTCATACACACGGCCTGTTATGAGTACCCCGATTCCTGGAGACAGAAGCTGGCCGGTGCCACCTCGCTTTCTGCCCTCGATTACCAGCTGCTGCACGCGGAATACGGGCACTATCTCGGCGAACGGGTAAACCATTTTATCGGGACGAACGCGCTTCAATACCAGGTGCAGTTGATCTCTTCACACGGACATACCACCTTTCACAGACCCGCATCCCGGATGACGGCACAGTTGGGCGACGGAGCAGCGCTCGCCGCGGTTACAGGCATCAACACCGTCAGCGATTTACGCGCCATGGACCTGGCCCTGGGCGGACAGGGAGCTCCCATCGTCCCCATCGGTGAGAAATGGCTGCTGAAGGAATATGACTGGTTCCTGAACCTGGGGGGAATTGCGAACCTGTCACACCACAGAACCGCCGGCGATTTTGTCGCATTCGACGTTTGCCCGGCCAATCGGGTCCTGGACCAGCTGGCAGCAGAAGAAGGGATGCGCTATGACCCGGAAGGCTCGCTTGCCGCAAAAGGCCGGCTGGATATCCGCCTGCTGGAAGCTCTCAACGCACTGCCTTATTACAGCGAACCCTACCCCAAATCACTCGCCAACGAATTCGGCACCGGAACCGTCAGGTCATTGATAGCGGGCTTCCGGCTCCCCGTCGCAGACGCCCTGCGGACCTGCACCGAACATATCGCCATCCAGGTGAAGAACGCCATCCTGCTTTCACAGACAGACCCTGCTGCCTCCGCGATATCCACGATATCCGCGACACCCGCCGCCCCATCGGCCCCGCGTCGTTTATTAGTCACCGGTGGAGGCGCTCACAATACTTTTCTGGTCGGCCGTCTGCGGGAATACCTCGCACCGCTGCAGATAGAGCCTGTCATTCCGGCCCCGGAACTGATCGATTACAAGGAGGCGCTTGTAATGGCACTGATCGGCGTATTACGCTGGCGGGAAGAGTATAATGTGCTGGCATCCGTGACCGGAGCCAGCCGCAACAGCATCGGAGGCGCCCTCTGGATCGGACAATCGTAATAGTGACTGCTCACTCCTACAACCCCAGCACCTCCTTTAATTTCGCATACCCCGTTTTGCTCACCGGCACCTGCGCACCGGATTGCAAGATACAGATATGGCTGTCCTTTTCAAACGGATCGATCCGCGTCACCTGCTGCACATTCAGGATAAAAGACCGGTGCGTGCGAACGAACTGCGAAGGGTCCAGCACTTTCTCGAAATAGCTCATTGTCTTATTCTTCAGGAAATTGCCCGCACGGGTATGGATCTTCACATAGTCGTCGGCAGCCTCGAGATAGTGGACCTCGTCGATGGGGATGATCTTGATCTTCCCGGCGGTCTTCACCACGATCCGGGAGTTTTGCGCAGGCATTTCGGCAGCCGTTTCCAGCAGGGATTGCGTCTGCGGGCCGGCAGAAGATACCGCATGGTGGTCAAGCCATTTTTGCACGGCTTTGTCAAAACGCTCTTTGTTAAAAGGCTTCAGCAGGTAGTCGATGGCATGGCTCTCGAAGGCCCGGATGGCAAATTGGTCGAAGGCCGTGGTGAAGATGACAGCCGGCGGCTCCTCTACCAGCTCCAGCATTTCGAAACCGTTGATCTTGGGCATCTGGATATCGAGAAAGATCAGCTCGGGCTTGTGTTGCTGGATGGCCTTGATCCCTTCAAAACCGTCTCCGCATTCCTGCATGACCGAAATCTGCGAAAAGGATTGTATATATTCCCGTACGATCGACCTGGCCAGCGGTTCATCGTCAATAATAATAGCTTTTATCATACCTGTGGTATTTTGAGTACAATAGTAAATAGATCGTTGTCGACGACTGTACCGAGCAGATCGTTTCTGGCAAATAACAGGTAGAGCCTGCGCTGGACCGAGCTCAGCCCGAAGCCCGTCCCTTGCTTGGGTTTAGAGGTCTCCGGATCGAAAGGATTCTGAACGGCGATCAGCAGGTTGCCATCCTCCATCCAGGTCCGTATGGAAATGGTGACGGCATCGGTCGTGTCATATAACCCAAACTTGATCGCATTCTCTACAATTGGCTGCAGCAGCATCGGAGGCAACTTCATGGATTCGCTGATACCCTCGCAGGTCACCTCCGTGGAGAGCCGGTGACCGAACCTCACTTTCTCGATCTCCAGGTAGAGTTGCAGATACTGGAGTTCTTCAGCCAGGTTCACCCATTGCTGGTCTTCCTTTTTCAAAGTGCCCCTTAGAAAATCGGACAGCTGCTGGATCATACTCCTGGCTTGCTCAGGCTGGCTACCGACGAGGGCGCTGATCGAGTTCAGGCTGTTGAACAGGAAATGGGGATGCAGCTGCTGTCTCAGTTTATACAATTCTGCTTCCCGGGCCAGCTTTTCCGCGTCACTCTTGCGACGTTGGTTATCCTGTTCCTCTCCGGCGGAATACCATAATACGCTCAGGATGGACATACACCCGATTTGCAAAAAGACCAGGTCGAACCGTACCGGCCAGGACCTGGAGAAAAAGAGCGAATAGCCCTGCCGGTCACCGATCAATGGTGGCAGGATCCACCTGCTTATGAGCAGCAGGAGACTGCTCAGACCCAGGCTCAAAAAAAGGATATACCAGTATCTTTCCTGCTTCGGTAAATAATATTGAAGCGTATTAGCCACAAACCAGCACAGGGCCGCCAGCAACGTGTTGGTGACGAGGCTGTCGGCCGCCGCAACGGCAGGCGTAAATCCGAAACGCATGATCAATAGTATCTGCAGGCAGGCCCAAACCAGCCACCAGGCAAAAAATATCAGGCGGAGCCTGCCGGTCTTTAGAGGGGATCTGGCCAAATGACAATACTTTAAGAAGGAGCTTTAAGGAATTATTCTTCAGGACCCCGGATTGCCGGAACGGACGAATCGTTCCTGGTTTACAGAATTTCCAGGAACCGGTGCGTGCTGTTGAGCCGGATATGGGCCGCTTTTTTATTGGTCAGCTCGATATACAGATCTGCGTTGTCGGTTTCCTGGATCCTCGAATACAACTCGGCCCCATCCAGCAGTCCACTCAGCTTATACAGTTCCGCTACGTTGATGAATTGCCATTGCACCAGCTTCTGCTGCTGGTTGTAGAAGGCCTCCTGCTCCCTTTCCCCCAGCGACGTGGCTTTTTCAAAAGCCTCTTCTTCATTTACGGCGGCGACCAGCCTCAGCTGCTCGTCGAATTGCGGGGTGTGCTGCCCCTCTCCGCAGATGATCCTGAAAACAAGTTTCGAGAGATACCAGTTCATAGCAATTAAGTTTAATGGTTTCCTATGCGTAATTCTTGATCTCGATGCCGCCGAAAATAGAAGTGCCCTTCAATAATAATATCTTATCGGGATTGGTGACCGCAGTCTGCTCGCGTTTGTCTTCAAAACCGGCGAAGATGGCGCTTATCTCCGAGCGGATCTCCCAATGCGGAGGCACGATGAGCTTGGTGCCACCCATGACCTGTGTCACATCGAGGACCACCACCCCGGTGAAGTCCGCCTGTGTCAGGTTGATCTCCGTTCCGCCCATGATACTCGTCACGTCGCCGCCTTTAAAATTCTTGGATACGATCCTCTTATGAACGCCGCCGCAGATCGTCGTGGAATCGATATAATCTTCCGAGGAATAGCGCTCCTCGTTGTAGCCATAGTCGCGGGCGCCATAATCGCCGGCGCCGTAGTTGAACCCTTTTTTCTGCGCATAATCCTCCCATCTCCAGTGATGCTCTTTCCAGGAATGCTCTTTCCTGTGTGGGCGCAGGATCACAAACAAACCGATGACGATGATGGCCACCGGCCAGGTGAACCGATGCAAAGAGATACCCGGGAAAGTGTCTTCGATCAGGAAAATACCGCCGATCAGGATCATGATCAGCCATCCTCCCCCCCGGAAACCATGCCGGAAACCCAGGAAGATGCCAAAGACAATCAGCAGGAAATGCCATTTGAATAGCCATTCGGGAAAATAGAAGCCCAGCTGGTCGAGCAAGAGCACCGTTCCGATCCCCACCAGGATAATGCCCGTCAGGACGCGCCCGCTTCTTCTGTTTTTTCTAAACACCTCACCGGCCCTTTCTCTTTCCTTATCGTCCATTGTCTTGAATTTTAACCAAAACTAGGGCTAATAGACAAACAGTGCAAGCCGCTTTAGGCAATAGCAATGGATTGGGCGGCGAAAAACGGAATTTTGCCGGTAAAAAAAATAGCCTATTGTTTGAGGATTTCGTAGACCCGTCCGTCGACCTGCAGCAGATAGATCCCCTTCGCAAGCTCCGCGACGGGAATCCGCAACCCCATCGAACCGCCCGTAGGCACTATAGATCTCAGCATCCGCCCCTGCGTATCCCGCAGGATGACCCTCCCGATGGCCGTCACGCCGGAGATATTAACGGCATCGGTTACCGGGTTCGGATAGAGCGTGACCGGCTTGCCGGAACCCTGGAAGAAGACTTCTTTGACAACCGAATAATCCGGTGCGGCCCCATAGTTTTCTAAAAGAAGACGATAATAGTTAGGTCCCGGGAGCGGGTTTGCATCTTTATAAGTGTACTCGTTTGCACCGGGAAGCGCATTAACCGACGCGATATCCTGCCAGGTTTTGGAGTCGCCCGATCTCTGTATGGAAAATTGATCCAGGTTGTCGTTGGAAGAAGCCGTCCAGCTGAGCAGGGTGCTCTGCCCGGATGCATTCGCGGAAAATTGCTGCATGGTGATCGCCAGGCCGGTGGAAGAACGGGCATAAATCGTCACGCTGATCTCGTCGATATTGGCGCTGAGTGCCAGCGAGAGGATGCCCCCATGCATGATTGCCGAGACGGCTACCCCGAAATCTGCCGCATTCACCTGCGCAGGTGTCCAGCTACCCGCACCCCAGAGATCGGTAGAACCGCCGTATGTCGCCTGTGTATTGCTGCCCGGCCAGGCGCTGCCGGACGCGTAATTGCTGCCCGTCTGGGAACCTCCGCTGGTAAGCATCACGGAGTTGTCTGCAACAGAACCGCCGACCGCAATGCCGCCGGCGTTACGTGTTATTTTGACAACGATCCCGCAAATCACATCCGTCGTGGGGAAAGAAAATCCGAAATTTTGAAGGATCAGGTAATTGCTGGTGGCATGCGAGCCCAGCCCGCTGAGTGTTACACCGGCCGTCGCATAGTTGCCATCGGAAACTTCCGCATTTGCAGGGTTTGTCCAGACGAACGAGCCGGCGCCGGTATTATTGGACGCAGTGGATGCATCCTTCGGCCCCGTGTCCCCACAGGTCTGTGCGGACACTGATAGGGTTTGCATACAGGCATAGAAGCACAGGGCCAGGAAAAGCGCTAGTTTCATGGTATAGAATATTGGATATATATTTTGTGAGTGCTACCCGGTCAGTTCCCCTGCCGTCGAAAATTTCACCTTATAGTTTTTGTTCGACTTTGATGTAGTTTTTGTCCTACATACTGTTTCTATAAACAGTCTTTTCTTGTTTTTACACAGCGAGATAAGACACTGATTCGAATCTATAAGTGTTAATACCTATAATTTGCTAAGGCATACTAGGTAAAGCTTAAAAAATATCTACAGGAAAACACGTAGGCTAACGGGGCTATACCCGCAGCTACCGGGCGGCAGCAGGTTAAAGGACAGCAGATTAAAGGACAGCAGGTTAAAGGGCGGCGATCGATGATTCGCCAGCGAGTGTCGGCAGGTTAGGAGCCCGCGTTCTACAGCAGTTGGAACCGATCCCCGTCAAATAAACCTAAGTCACTGATTTTCAAATGCGGAATCACCAGGAGGGCCATAAAGGAGAGGGTCATGAACGGGGCGGACAGGGAAGAACCCAGGCTTTTGGCCATGGCGTCGATAGCCGTATAATGCCTGGCTACCTCGTAGCCATCGGCTTCGCTCATGAGGCCCGCTACCGGCAGCGGAAGGAGCATTTCCTCCCATTCTCCGCCGGACCGGGAAGAAGGAGAGACACAGGAAATACCACCCCTGGCGCCGATGACCAGGTTGACGGCGCGGCAGATACTCTCTTCGTCGACACCGATGGCAAGGATATTATGGCTGTCGTGGGCTACGGAAGAGGCCAGTGCGCCCCTTTGCAAACCGAAACGGGTGACAAAAGTCTTGGCGATAGGAGAGGGACGATAGCGGTTTACCACCACCATCTTCAGGATGTCTTTTCCTATATTGCTATGAAGGCTGCCTTTTCCGGGACCGGCTTGCGCCAGGTCCTTCACGGAAGCCAGCAACTTATTCGTGATCAACTGACCGTCCAGGGCTTCGACCACATATACCTGCTCGATATTTTCTTCTTCGCCCCACTTGTCGAGGAGATAAGAGAAATCTTCGGGTACCCTTGGCTGACAATCAAAGGAATTGATGGATGCTTTGGCCGGCGTCCGGACGGCGGCCCCCGCTTCGGGGATGCCCGGCATCTCTCCGGAGGGTTTGCCATTCTCCGCTACGAGCTCGCCATCGATATAGGTCTTCAATACCTTGAAGTCCACCAGGTCCTCCACGACGATGCAGTCCGCGGGATCCCCGGTTTGCAAAAGGCCGATATCCAGCCGGTAGTGGAGGACGGGATTGACACAAGCCGCCTTTAAAACCTTGAACACATCGATGCCTTTGGCGACGGCGCGGGCGCAAAGCCGGTCGATATGACCCGCTTCCAGGCTGTCCGGATGCTTGTCATCGCTGCAAAACATCATCTGGTCGGGGAATTCGGACAGCAGACCGATCAGGGCCTCGAAATTTTTGGCCGCGCTTCCCTCCCGGATCAGGATCTTCATGCCATACCGCAGTTTGTCAAGGGCTTCTTCGGCGGTGAAGCATTCATGATCGGTGCTGATGCCCGCAGCGATATATTCACGGGCCTGTTCACCCCGCAGACCCGGCGCATGCCCATCCACGGGTTTGCCTGCCCGATGAGCCGCGGCAATCTTTTTCATGACTTCCGGATCTTTGTTCAATACGCCGGGAAAATTCATCATCTCACTCAGGTATTTTATACTATTCTTTTTCAGCAGTTCCTCCACCAGCCCGGCGTCCAGCGAAGCGCCGGCGGTTTCGAAGATCGTGGCGGGTACACAGCTCGGCGCGCCGAAATTAAACTTGAAAGGGACCGTATTCCCGTTTTCGATCATGAATTCCACACCTTCCAGGCCGCACACATTGGCGATCTCATGGGGATCGCTGACCGTTCCGACCGTTCCATGCACGACAGCCAGCCTCGCAAACTGGGCGGGTACCAGCATGGAGCTCTCGATATGCACATGTGCATCCACAAAGCCAGGCAGGATATAGGGCAACGGCGCTTCAGGCCGCTTTACCCCGGATAAAAGCGCCTCAGGCAACGGTCTCTCAGGCTGCAATCCTTCGGAAAGCAATTCCCCGGAAAGCAATTCCCCGGAAAGAGGCTCCTCAGCCGGCGCTTCGAGCCGGGTGATCTTCTCTATCCGTTTCTCCCGGATCGTGACGACCGCCGGATAAATCGTTCTGCCCATGATATCTACCAGCCTTCCCGTAAGTTGATGCATGCCTGTTTTTTGAAGACGGGAAATTAAAGAATTATCCGCCTATTCCTATATTTGTAATGCTTTTCTCTTCCATTTCCGAAGAAGAAATTCCAACATGAAAATAAAAAACCTTCCCTCCCGCTCTCCGGTCTTCAACCTGCTTTTCATCCTTTTTTCGATATCCCTGGCCGCGCACGGCCAGACAGCGGATGAGATCGTCTCCAAACATATTGCAGCCCTGGGCGGCAAAGACCTGCTCAATTCCCTCCGGACCGTTTACCTGGAAGGTGTCACCGTACTCCCGAACGGCACCGAGATCGACTCGAAGACCTGGCGGGTCAACGGCCGGGTTTCCCGGCAGGAGATCTCTCTGCCAATGGGCAACTCGGTCATGATCGTTACCCCGCAGCAGGGGCTCAGATCGAATCCCCGCAATGGCGGCGCTTTCGAACCCATCCCCGATGAACAGTTGAAGACCTTGCAGATGCAACTGGACCTCGCGGGCCCTTTCGTGGACTATGCCGCCAAAGGATATTCCCTCGAATCGCTGGGCATGGATACGGTGAACGCCGCTCCCTGTTATAAACTCCGCCTCACCACGAAATCGGGGTTGGCCATCCTTTATTTCCTGGACGCAAAGACCTATTATATCGTAAGGGAGACACGAAAAGGAAGCGGGATGTTTGGCGGCGGTCGCAGCAGGGGCAACGGTAATGGCGGCGGCGCCGCACCCAACCCGGAGGCAACCTATAACATTGATTTCTCGGACTATCAGAAGACCCCCGAAGGATACGTCTTTCCGGCTACCATGATCGTAGCGGGAGGACCAAGAACCAGTTTTGAGAAGATAGACGTCAACAAACCCGTCGACGAGGCAAAATTGAGCAAACCCTGATCGTCATTAACATTTCGTTAAATGCAGATCCTCGCGGGGAAATGGGTATGCCGGCCAAACCGGCATGGTATTTTTATAAAAGGTATGGCGGGGGCATGAAATAGTTCTATGTTTGCCGGCTTAAATGACACACTCTATCATCAAAAGAAATTAAAAACACACGAATGAAAATACGCAGCATCATTTTTGGGATTATAGCCTCGGCGGCCATATTCCCCGTACACGCACAGACCGTCGATGAGATCATCAACAAGAACACCGAAGCCCGCGGAGGAAAAGACAAGATCAATTCCATTCAAACAATCCACCTCGAAAGTTCGGTGGAAGTCATGGGTAACGACGCCACCAGCAGCACCTTTATCGTAAATGGAAAAGGCTATAAGAACATGCTGAACTTCAACGGCCAGCAAATCATCCAATGCGTGACCGATAAAGGTGGCTGGTCCGTAAACCCGTTGATGGGCCAGACTCGCCCGCAAGCCCTTTCCGCCGACCAGATAAAGGCAGCCCAATCACAGCTCGATCTCAGCGGCCCTCTCGTCGACTACGCCGCCAAAGGCAATAAAGTGGAACTGGCAGGCAAAGAGGTTGTAAACGGCGCCTCCGCTTACAACCTGAAGGTCACTACCAAAGACAATATTCCATTGAATTTGTATATCGATTCGGCTAGCTCGAATCTCGTGAAGTTTACCAGCAGCATGAACATGGGTGGTCAGCAAATGGAAACCACCATCACCTTCTCCGATTACCGGAAGACGGAATCAGGCTATGTATTCGCCTATGCCCAGCAGATCACACTGCCGCAGGTCACGCTGAATATTACCCATAACAAAGTCGAGATCAACGGCACGATCGACCCGACCGTGTTCGATATGCCAAAATAAAAAAAGATTAAAATCTGTAGTTCTTGAAACTCAAAACCTGCCGGCCTCCGAGCAGGTTTTGTTCTATAAAAGTCAGCAGGCGGTATTTCAGCCGCTCATGTTTATGCTTGCGGGCGTGTTTGATATTTTTGTCATGCAGCTCGTCCGCCCAGTTGAACGCTACGATTCGCTCCCGCATGACGGCCGGATAAGAGCCCCTGTATACGGACAGGCCACGCAGGCTGCCGAAATAGAACTTCTCCGCTTCGTTTCTGAAAAGATCCTCGGCCGCCCGCTGGCCCTTGTGGATGACCTCGAATGCCTTTCTTTTCTGTTGCATATAACGCGGTGGCCTGACCCAGCCATAATGATAGATACAGGCATCCACACGCGCTACCTTTAATTTGTAGGTTCCTTTTTTCTGGCGGTAGTGGATCCCGTCGAAATCAGGGATCCGGCGGAAAGACTGGGCGGACTCCCAGGAATGAATTTCGCCGCGGTTACGGACGATACGGATCTCATCCGAATACCAGGCATGGGACGTAATATAATGATCATAGTCGCCCCAGAAATGCTTGTAATGGAAGAGCAGGCCTTCGATAGAGGAGTCGGCGAATACCTCCTCGCAACGCTTCCTGATAAGCGGCAGATAGCGTTCATGCACCACTTCGTCGCTTTGCAGGTAGAACAGCCAATCGCCTGTGCAGGCAGCCTTGGCGATGTCGGTCTGATGGGCATGCTCCATACCGCGGGGATACTTTTCAAGATCCCAGACCGTATGAATGATCTTTATTTTATCGGATCCGATACTCTCGATCTCAGCCAGAGTCCGGTCATCTTCGTCGCAATCCCCGAGGGCCACAACGAATTCATCTACCAAAGGAAGGATGGAAGCAATCGCCTGCTTAATAGGGTAATAAAGCTTTGTAGCATTTCTTACCATGGTAAATCCACTGATCGTCATATGCTGTTGAATTTATTGATAACGTTTTGTTGCCGGTGATCGGTATGCAAAACCCATGCAAGCATTGGATTAACAGATTAATAACGAATTAAAGGACGATGAATGGCTCGTGTCCGGCGGGAATGTTCCATATGCACGGGCTGGATGGAGGTTTACGGACGAGCGACTAAAAATTCCCGGTGGGAAATGGCTTTTGCGGCCGATGGGTTGGTCAAAACGAAAAAATCAAAGGTGAATGCAGAAAAAGTATAGGTGAAAAGGAAGGACCGGAAGAGGGAAAATCACAAGTAGATCTCCTATGTGGATAAGCCTTCTTTGGCACAATTTTTCCTTTAAACAGGAGTACCCAAAGTCTTTAATCCGGTCCCGCAGGCACAATAGTTCCTGCCGGCGCTCAAAATCCGTACGTATGAGAAAGACCATCGCCATCAACCTGGCATTCATCCTCCTGTATTATCTGTTCGTGCAGTTGATATTGTGGGTTCCCTATTGATTTATTCAATCATTCGCATTGAGATCGGGTCTTCTTTCGCGTGTGCGCTTCAGGGACTCCTCGTGCCGCCACTCGTCTATTTTTTTCGGGTCTCCGCTAAGAAGGATCCCGGGCACCCGCGCCCCGCGGAAATCGGCGGGTCTCGTATATACGGGAGGCGCCAGTAAATTGTCCTGGAAGGAATCGAAAAGGGCCGAGGTCTCGTCGTTCAGTACACCGGGTATCAGCCTGCCTATGGCATCGACCAGGATCGCCGCCGGTAATTCGCCCCCGCTTAGCACATAATCGCCGATCGAGATTTCCCGGGTGACATACTGTTGCCGGATCCTTTCGTCGATCCCCTTATAATGCCCGCAGATGATCAGCAAATTATTCTTCAGGGAGAGTTGGTTGGCGGTTTTCTGTTGAAATTTTTCCCCATCCGGCGTCATAAAAATGATCTCATCATAGCGGGTGGTCTCTGACAGCGATTCGATCGCATTGGCCAGGGGCTCCGGCATCATCACCATACCGGCGCCACCGCCATACTGATAATCGTCTACCTGCCCATACTCATTGACCGCCCATTTCCGCAGGTGGTGGACCCCGATTTCCAGCAGGCCTTTATCCCGGGCTCTTTTCAGGATGGAATGCGAGAGTGGGCTTTCCAGCAGTTCAGGCAGCACCGTGAGGATGTCGATTTTCATGGTCCAAAGATAAGCCGGCAGCATTCTATTCCTCTAAAAAATCGCCGAGCTCCCGCCTGTCTTTTTTGGTAGGTCGCCCGATCTTGCTTTGACGCTTACCGGTGTTGAAGCTCGTCGCCTGGAAACGCAAGCCCTCCATCTCATCGGGCGGAGTCAGGTCGGTATAATAATTGATGGCTTCTGAATATTGCAGACGGTGGTCGAGAAGGCCGGTGACTTTGATACGCCAGCGCCGGGCCTCGGTTTTTATATCGTATTCATCGCCGATATTGACAGACCGGGCAGCCTTGACGGCATCCCCATTCAGTTTGACCTTCCCTTTGTCGCAGGCATCGGCAGCCTGCGCCCTCGTCTTAAACAGCCGGATCGACCACAGGTATTTGTCGATGCGTAGTTTCTCTTTTTCAGGCATGGCGCAATTTATTTCTCTTATTTCTCCGCAAAATATTTATGGAAATACGGGATCGTCTCGATCCCCTTATAGAAGTTCACCAACCCGAATTTCTCGTTCGGCGAATGCAGGTTATCGCTGTCCAGCCCAAATCCCATAAATACGATCTTAATGCCCAGCTCCTTTTCGAACAGCGCACAAATCGGGATGCTCCCGCCGCCACGAACCGGGATGGGTGCCTTGTGAAATACCGCCTCGATGGCACTGGCGGCCGCGCGGTAAGCCTTGCTATCGATGGGCGTCATATAGGGTTCGCCGCCATGATGCTCCTCCGCCCTGACGGTGACGCTGGCAGGCGCGATCTTTTTGAAATAGTTCAGTAGTTTTTCGGTGATCACCCCTGCCGACTGGTTGGGCACCAGGCGCGCGGAGATCTTGGCCGTCGCCCTGGAAGGCAACACCGTTTTTGCGCCTTCTCCGGTATAACCGCCCCAGATGCCGTTCAGCTCCAGCGTGGGACGGATACCGGTGCGCTCGTTTGTCGTATAGCCTTTTTCCCCCCACAGCTCCTCAACGCCCAGGTCTTTCTTGTATGCCGCTTCATCATAGGGTGCCGCCGCCATCAGCTTGCGTTCCGCGGGGGTGGCTTCGACGACCCCGTCGTAAAATCCGGGGATCGTAATGTGATTATTCGCGTCATGACAGGAAGCGATCATCTGCGCCAGGATGGTGATCGGGTTGGCCACGGCCCCGCCATACACGCCGCTGTGGAGATCGCGGTTGGCGCCGGTGACTTCCACCTCGATATAAGAGAGGCCCCGTACCCCGATATCGATAGAAGGCGTTTCGAGGCTCAGCATCGCCGTGTCGCTGATCAGGATCACATCGGCCTTGAGCAGGTCTCTGTGAGAGGTGACAAACTTCGCCAGGTTGGGACTCCCGATCTCTTCTTCCCCCTCGATGATGAATTTCACATTCGTCGGCAGGGTGCCGGTCCGCACCATGATCTCAAAGGCCTTGACATGCATATAGAACTGGCCTTTATCGTCGGCTGAACCGCGGGCATAGATCTTCCCATCCTTGATCACCGGGTCGAAAGGACCGCTGTGCCAAAGTTCCAGGGGGTCCGGCGGCTGTACGTCGTAGTGGCCATAGACCAGGACAGTCGGACGGGACGGATCACCGATCTTCTCGGCATAGACCACGGGGTGCCCCTCGGTAGCATAGATCTCCGCCTTGTCGACACCCGCATCCAGCAGCCTTTGTTTTACCGCTTCCGCGCATTTTTGCATATCCGGTTTATGCTCGCTGCGGGCGCTGACGGAAGGGATGCGCAGCAATTCCAGCAATTCTTCCAGGAACCGGTCTTTATTCTTATCGAGATATTCTTTCCAGGTCTGCATAGTTTCAAATTATCAGGTTCAAATTATCCGGCTAATGTAAGTCGTTTTTACGTAAGTTGTTTTTGGCCATCTCGTTTTCGGACCGGGTGGCCATTGCCATTTCCATCCGGTGCTTACGGTTCGGCGCCACATTGTCAAACTCCCATTCTATGCGCTCCCGGAAAGGATGCTGCCGTACGGAGCAATCGTCTTTGGTACAGATATTACAGGAGAAGTCGAGACAGCCGTCGGAGTGGACGAAGAATTCCATGGCCTCCCCGAATTCGGTCCTGATCAGCGATACCAGGGCGTCGATCTCCTGATGAGCCTGGTGTACATTGAGATACCAGGGCACGGTCAGGTGGCAGTCCACATGCAGCAGCCCGCCATATTTAATGACCCGGAGATTGTGGAGGTCGATCCAGTTTGCACGCCGGTGATGGTTGAGGAAGCCCACCATTCTTTCCAGCAGCTTCTTATCGGCTTCATCCATGATCCCGGCAATGGAGCTGCGGAGGATCCGGTATCCCGTATAGATGATGATCCCGGCAAATATCAGGGAGACAACGCTGTCCAGCCGGTTTTGCCGGGTAAAATAGATGATCCCCAGTCCCAGGATGATCCCCGCCGTGGAATAGGTATCCGTCTGCAGGTGTTTTCCACTCGCGACCAAAGCGATCGACCGGTTCTTTTTCCCCTTGCGGATGCAGATGGCGCCGGCGACGAAATTGACGATGCCGGTGATGGTTATCAGCCCGATCCCATAGTTGAGCTGCCGCAGGGCATGCGGGTGTATAAAATTGATGATGGCTTCATAGACGATGATGCAACCCGCCATTAGTACCAGGGCGCCCTCTACGGCCGCGGACAGGAATTCCGCCTTTCCATGACCGTAAGGGTGGTTTTCATCGCGGGGCCGCCCCGAAATATACAGGCTATACAGGCTGATGACCCCGGCGATTACATTGACCGTGCTTTCCAGCGCATCCGTGAGGATCGCCACCGATTGGGTCAGATAATAGGCGGCGATCTTTATCGCGAACAGTGCGATAGCAATCACTACGACCCATTGCTGGACCCGGATATTTTCTTCGCTTTTCTCCACCGCCGTCTTTTTTCGTAAACGCTCATCCCTTCTGAAAACCTCTCCCGGGGCATCTGCCACTCGTCGTCGCCCCAACTCCACTCATCACTGTCTGCCCATCCCCGCCCGCCACGGCCTGCTCTCCTTCACTCATCCCTGACTACCCACTACTCATCCTCCATTCACCACTGACCACTCACTACTCACTACTGACTACTGACTTCCTCGCCCACATGGCCTTGATTGTTTTTATCATACGGAAGTAGAATTCCTTATTGAATAATTGAGAATCGTTCAGCGCCTTATAAGTGAGGAAGAGCCCGATAGGAGTCAGGACATAAGTAGCGAGCCACATACCGGGGATCGGCTCGAGCACATCCTGCTTGACGAGTTTTTTGCCAAAGTTGTTCAGCAGGAAGAAAATGACAAAGAAGATGACCGCAAACACCAGGGGCAGACCGATGCCGCCCTTGCGGATGATGGAGCCCAGGGGGGCTCCGATCAGGAACATAACGAGACAGGCTATGGAGAGCGTTACTTTCTCATGCCAGGCGATCAGGTGCTGGAGCAGCTCCTGCCGTTGGTTATTGTACAGGTAGGAGGGTTGTTCGATGTTTATTTTTAAGCCGTTGATCGCGGACAAAGCCCGTTCCCTGACTGCGGACCGGACGCTGTCGGGCAAGAGTTCGTGCAGGGATTTTGCATGGCCGATAGGCGGCGCTTTCGGCATTGTCTTGTTCGTATCGAGGAATTTCAAAAAAGGAAGCGACGTACGCAGGTCTCTGTCCATTCTTTTGTCATAGGAGGCGAGCCCCTTCTCGATGGAATCGATATTTTTGTCAAGTTGACGCATGCTGAGCATCTGGTAGTTGGACTTAAAGGCGCTGTCACTCGTTTTGTTGAGCTTAAAAGAGCTCAGGTCGAACATTTTATTGTATTCCCTGAAGCCGATACGGACAAACTCCGTGTTGGTGGACATCCGGTCGCCTTTTTCACGATACAGCCATCCGTTTTGCAATTTGAACTCGAGGGATCGCTTATCGGGAGTGACCGTCATCTTCCCGCTGTCGGCGATGATGACATCGTCCTGGAGCTGGTAGTTTTGTTCGTAGATCACGATATTGTGGATCGTCGATCCGTCCGGGTCCTTTTTCCCGATCTTGATCACATAACCGTCGATCTTGTCGTAGAATACCCCCTCCTTGATATCGAAGGCCGGTTTGGTTACGATGATATCGTATTTGAGGGTATTCATTTTCAGGTTGGCTACCGGTATGATATAGTTGTTAAAGAGGAATGCCAGACCGCAGATCAGCAGGCTGGTGATGAACAGGGGACGCATAAACCGCAGCAAGGGAATCCCCGCGGATTTAATCGCGACCAGCTCGAAGGTTTCGCCCAGGTTTCCGAAGGTCATAATGGAAGACAGCAATACGGCCAGCGGCAGGGCCAGCGGTACCAGCGTGGCGCTGAGGTAGCCGATAAACCGCACAATGGTCAGGGTATCGACGCCCTTGCCGACGATATCGTCGATATAAAGCCAGAAAAACTGTAATACCAGCACGAACAGGGTGATAAAAAAAGTGGCTATAAAGGGACCAATGAACGATTTGACGATAAGCTTATCCAGTTTTTTTATCACAGGTGATGACTTTCTGAAATGATAGATACCTTTAATGCATGAATATGGCAAAAATACAGCTTTCATCCGGACATAACGAGGGAAGGGGCGCCGGAGGGCCGGGCATTTACCAAAATATTAATAGACGAAGCGAAGCGGATGAAGAGGGCGGTGCCGGCATGACGATCACGCCGGAAGAATGGGCACTCGTCAAAGACCCCGGCTTGATTTTCATGAAGAATGCCATCATCGGCAAGGCCGTCGCTCTTTTTGCCGGACTTACGGCGGAAATGACCGCCCGGTGGGAGCTTCAGCGGTGGCCTCCCCCGCTGACGGAATGGGTTCCTGCGATCGGCAGGATGGGGCCGAAGATATCGAGGGGAGAGAACTACCAGGGTTTGCCCTGGGTGGTCATGGATCACCCCCGTCTGTTTGGGAAAACAGACGTATTCGCGGTGAGGACCCTGTTCTGGTGGGGCCATTATTTCAGCGTCACGCTCCATCTCAAGGGCGTGTATAAGGAACGGTGGCTTACCGTTATACAAGGGAACATCCCCCTGCTGGCCGGGGCCGGCTATCATGTATGCATATCGCAGGATGAATGGAGACACGAACTGGCCGCGGACAATTATTGTCCCCTGACCGGTACAAGCCCCGAAAAGATCGCAGCCATCTGTGAAGAAGCGGCCTTCCTGAAATTCTCAGCTGTCGTGCCGCTCGCGGAATGGAACGTTGCCCATGAACAAATCCTTCGCTTATATGAGGTCTTATTGCAGTCGCTCACCACTCACTACTGACTACTGACTACTGACTACATCAGTTTCCCAGCCGGTGAAAGAGTTCCTTCACCTGGTAGCTCCACAATTGGCTCTGGTCCTTGATTTCTTTTTTATCCGCGAAATCGCGGATGACCAGGATCGTTTGGTTGGTGACCTCTGATTTCTCGATCCTGAATTCGAAGAATTCTTCTTTGGGGGAATGGGACCAATGGAAACGAATAAATTTTTCCAGTTCGCTTTCCAGGACTTCGGCTTTGTCGATCGAGCCGTTCCAGGAGAAGCTGAATACATTGTCCCTTTCGTCTACTTTATCTGCGAACCACTCCTGCAGGCCTGCAGGAGTGCTTAAAAAATCATATAAAATGGAGGGCGAACATCTTACCGGATACTCTAACGTGAAAAGTTGTTTCTTACTCATCTAACATATCGATTGAATCTTGTTACCAAACATCCCGGAATCATTTTTTGCCGCGCAGCCACCACGCTATCCATTCAAGCCTTGCCCGTGCTACAGGTTAAAGAGAAATTCGTCGCAAAAGGTTAGCAATATTTCAAAAACCAGGGTTCCGCCGTTTTCCCTGAAATGGAAAAAAGCCGCGGGTGGTGCAATAATAGAAAAATATTTCAACCATCAAAATTTTTTTTCAACCAATTTTTCAACCCTGTTAGTTGGTTGTCAATGGGGAGTTTGGGTATAAATAGTTTGATAACCAGCTTATTATAAAATTTTTTTTGTTTTACTACGTAGAAATCGTTAAATTGCTGTACACGGTCTATTCAAGCAGTTGACGGCTATTGGTACAAGAAAAGCAATATTTATTCGTTTTCATAGAACCCCATTAAAGCAGAACCTTTAAACCTTAAAAAAACCCTTTAAAAAGACCTCTACCTATGAGTATGCGTCAACTCAAGATCACGAAGAGTATTACTAATCGTGAATCGCAGAGCTTGGAAAAGTACCTGCAGGAGATCGGAAAAGTGGAGTTAATCAGTCCCGAAGAAGAAGTGAAACTCGCTATCCGTATTAAGCAGGGAGACCAAAGAGCTTTGGACAAGCTAACAAAGGCAAACCTTCGGTTTGTCGTATCCGTAGCCAAGCAATACCAGAACCAGGGTCTTTCCCTGCCTGACCTCATCAACGAGGGCAATCTGGGATTGATAAAGGCGGCCCAGCGTTTCGATGAAACCCGCGGCTTTAAGTTTATTTCCTATGCAGTATGGTGGATCCGGCAGAGTATCCTGCAGGCCTTGGCGGAACAGTCGAGGATCGTTCGTCTTCCCCTCAACAAGGTAGGGTTGACGAATCGCATCCAGAAGGCCTACTCGCAACTCGAACAGCAATTCGAACGGGAACCATCACCCGAAGAACTGGCCGAGGTGCTGGAACTGGACATCGACGAGGTTTCTTCGACGCTCGGTATCGCGGCGCGGCATGTGAGCATGGACACGCCCTTGTCGGAAGGGGAGGAGAATACCCTGATCGACGTGCTGGAAAATCCGAACGCCGAACTGGCCAACTCGAACATCGAGCACAAGGAGTCTTTGAAACAGGAGATCGATCGTTCCTTGAAGACCCTGACGGAACGTCAGAAGGAAGTGATTTGCTTTTTCTTCGGCATCGGGGTGGATCACCCCATGAGCCTGGAAGACATCGGCGATCGCTTTAACCTGACCCGGGAAAGGGTAAGACAGATCAAGGACAAGGCGATTACAAAACTCAGGAGCAATTCCCGCTGTAAGATGCTGCGGAGCTACCTGGGGGTATAGATCATCAAAAAACAATATTATTTGGGATAAGATTTACACTTGTTTTCTTAAGTTTGCAATTCGTTTAAAGTGAATGTAACCTACTGTTATATTCACTTTTGCTTTTTTTATACCCGGAAGTTCGTATTTTCCAAAAGTGACAATCTATGTTTGAAAATTTATCGGAACGGCTCGAGTCGGCGTTTAAGCAGATAAAAGGGGAAGGCAGGATCACCGAACTCAACATTGCGGCGACCGTAAAGGATATTCGCCGCGCTCTGATCGATGCCGACGTAAACTATAAGATCGCCAAGGAATTTACCGATACCGTCCGGGAGAAAGCCATGGGTCAGAAAGTGCTGACCGCCGTCAGCCCGGGGCAATTGATGATCAAGATCGTCAAGGACGAACTGGCTGCACTGATGGGCGGCCAGGAGAGCGAGTTCCTGTCCAAAGGGAACCCGGCCGTGATCCTGATCGCCGGCCTGCAGGGTAGCGGGAAAACGACTTTCAGCGGAAAGCTGGCCAATTATCTCAAAACCAAAAAAGGCCTTTCCCCGATGCTGGTGGCAGCCGACATCTACCGGCCGGCGGCTATCGAACAGTTGAAAGTGCTCGGCGGACAGATCGGGGTGGACGTCTACAGCGAGCCGGAAAACAAAAATGCCGTCGAGATCGCCCGGAACGCCATCAAAGAGGCCCGTTCAAAGAATAAAAATGTCCTGATCATCGATACGGCGGGTCGACTGGCGATCGACGAACCGATGATGAACGAGGTAGCAGCCATCAAATCGGCGGTCAGCCCCACCGAGATCCTGTTTGTCGTAGACTCCATGACCGGCCAGGATGCGGTCAACACCGCCCGCGCTTTTAACGAGCGGCTCGATTTTTCGGGAGTGGTCCTGACAAAACTGGATGGTGATACCCGCGGAGGAGCCGCCCTTTCCATCAAATACACCGTCAACAAGCCCATCAAGTTCATCAGCAGCGGCGAGAAACTCGATACCCTGGATGTTTTCTACCCGGAAAGGATGGCACAGCGTATCCTCGGCATGGGAGATATCACCACCCTCGTAGAACGGGCACAGGCGCAGTTCGACGAGGAGCAGGCCAAAAAACTCGAAAAGAAGATCCGCAAGAATCAGTTCGATTTCGAAGATTTCAAGCAGCAGCTCGAACAGATAAAGAAAATGGGGAATATCAAGGACCTGCTCGGCATGATACCGGGTGTCGGGAAGGCGATGAAGGACATCGATATCAGCGACGACGCCTTCAAGGGGATCGAAGCGATCATCAACTCCATGACCCCCTTCGAAAGGTCCAATCCCGATACGATCGACCAGAGCAGGCGCAAAAGGATTGCCGGCGGAAGCGGAAAAGACCTCACCGAGATCAATGCATTCCTGAAACAGTTCGAACAGATGAAACAGATGATGAAGGGGATGAATAAAATGCCCGGAGCGGCATTTCGGCCGAAGGCCAGACATTAGCGGTTTGCACGCAAGGGCTATTTTTCCGAGGAGCACTTGCGTGCAAACAAAATGCCCGGAGCGGCCCTGCGCCGGCGCTAAGGCCGGCGCCAAGCCAAAACTACCGACAGGCCTGCGTTTGGGAGCGGGGAGGAAGGTGGCTTTTGCCGTTTAAAAAAAAACTTGTTCACAAGATTGGGCGTTAAAACCCGATGTATTATTTTTGGATAGTTCAATGGGTTTGCTACCTTTGCAATCCCAAAAAAGAGTAACCCTATTTGTTCACGCATTTAAATTTCTATTTAAGATGCCAGTAAAGATCAGACTGCAACGCCACGGGTCTAAGAAAAGACCATTTTATTTCATCGTAGTCGCCGACGCCCGTGCGCCCAGGGATGGCAAGTTCATCCAGAAAATCGGTACTTACAATCCGCTCACTGTTCCCGCTTCCGTTCAATTGGATCGCCAGAAAGCCCTCGATTGGCTGCACAAAGGCGCCCAACCGACCGATACGGTTCGCCGGATTTTGTCCTACAAAGGTGTTTTATACCTGAAGCACCTGTTGCGTGGCGTAAAATTGGGTTTATTTGATGATGCGGCTGCCATGGAGAAATTCCAGAAATGGCATTCCGAGCATGAAATCCAGTTGAAGAAGCGCCAGGAAGACCACAGAAAAGCCAAACCTCGCAGAGGACAGGCTCCTGTCAGAAGGGTCGAAAGAAGAAACGAAGGCGGCGCCGAAGCATAGGAATCTCCTTTCAAAGGAGCTTCCCCCTTACGGAAAAAAGAATCCATCCCGTCCCGGGCGCCTCTGGCGAATCGTGGCGGGATTTTTATTTTAATTATTTACAATTAGTTACGGATGAGTAATTACCGTAATATAGGGAAACTCGTCGCTTCCTTCGGCGTGGACGGAGAGATGGTCCTGCACCATCGACTCGGCAAAAAGACCAGCCTGAAAGGACTAAAGGTCATCTTCCTCGAGGATAAGAAGGATGAACTCCTGCCTTGGTTCATAGGGTCCACCCGTATCAAATCGGCGGAAGACATCCATGTGAAGCTGGAAGGGATCGATTCAAAAGAAGCGACCCGCAAACTCTTGCAGAAAGAAGTATGGCTCACGGAAGAAGACTTTGCCCGTTTTGCAGGCGCCTCGGCCCCGATCTCCCTGGTGGGCTTTTCGCTTATACAGGGCGCCGAGAACCTGGGGGAGATCCTCGAGGTCATCGAACAGCCTCACCAGGTTCTCTGCAGGATCGATTGGAAAGGCAAGGAGGCCCTGATACCCATTCACGAGGGAACCCTCGGTAAAATCGACAAAAAGAACCGCAAGGTCCATGTGGTGCTGCCTGATGGCTTGCTGGAGGTGTATGGGTGAGTGGTGAGTAGTGAGTGGTGAGCAGTGAATGGTTGGAGAAACAAGACCTGGGGTCAGCAAGTGCAGGTGGCGGGACGGGTATTCGGGGTTCGTAGCGTGTCAATAATCGGTGGGCGGTAGCAAGCCGGCGACAGAACCCGGCTCCCAAAACGGGAGCCAACCGGCGAATAGGGGGAAATTTGCAGAAAAAAGCGTTAAAACCATCCCCGGATCAAAAAAATTCCAAATCAGTCTACCTTCTTAATAGGGAATTAATATATTTGCACCCCGGTCTTCCGTATCTTTAAGATCCGTTTTGAAGAACGGTGTATTTTTTAACCTCAAATTTTTGTATATGAGTTTACGTCTAGGGGATAAAGCCCCCAACTTCACCGCCAAAACCTCTCTTGGCGAAATCGATTTCTACGAATATCTTGGTGATTCCTGGGGCATCCTGTTCTCCCACCCCGCCGATTATACACCGGTCTGTACCACCGAATTGGGGCGGACAGCCGCACTGAAAGACGAGTTTGCAAAACGTGGCGTGAAGGTGCTGGCATTAAGCGTTGACCCGGTCGATAAACACCTCGGCTGGATCAAGGACATCAACGAAACACAGCATGTTTCCGTTGAATTTCCCATCATCGCCGACGACGACAGAAAAGTGAGCTCCCTGTATGAATTCATTCACCCGAATGCTTCCGCAACAGCCACCGTTCGTTCCCTGGTGATCATCGGGCCGGACAAAGCGGTGAAACTGATCATCACTTATCCCGCTTCGACCGGAAGAAACTTCTTTGAAGTATTGCGCGTGGTCGATTCCCTGCAGCTGACCGCCAACTACAGCGTCGCCACACCCGCCAACTGGAACGAAGGGGAAGACGTGATCGTTGTACCTGCCGTTTCCACCGAAGATGCGCAGAAGAAATTCCCGAAAGGTCTGAGGATCGTGAAGCCTTATCTGCGCTACACGCCGCAGCCGAATAAATAAATTTTGTTTCGAAGAATATCATTGCCCCTGGCCTGCAAAGGCTCAGGGGTTTTTTATGCCGTCTTCCACTTCCGGAGCTGCTGCAGGAGGGCGCGCATATCTTTCGGCAATGGCGCTTCCAGGGCATGGGTCACGCCCCGGCTGTCCGTAAAACGAAGGTACCGGGAATGAAGCGCCAGGCGTTGCAGGATGGGCCTCTCCTCTTCTTCGGCCTTCGAGAGCTTATAATTCCGTTTGATGGAGGACAGCAGGATAGGCCTGGCATCTCCGTAGAGTTCATCGCATGCGATGGGATGACCCAGGTATTGCATGTGGACACGGATCTGGTGGGTCCTGCCCGTATGGATCCTGAACTCGACCAGGGAATAGAGACCCAGCTCTTCCACCGAATCGTAATCGGTGAGCGACGGCTTTCCCTTCTGGCTCACCGTCATCATGCCTTTTTTGACGGGGTGCTCTATAACGGCCATGTCTACGCTGCCTTTTTTTTCGATGAGGGTCCCGGTGACGATTCCCGCGTAGATCTTTTCCATCGTTCTTTCTTCGAAAGCCATCGACAGAAAGCGGTGGGCCTCCTCCGTCTTCGCAAACACGATAAGGCCGCTGGTCTCCCGGTCGAGCCGGTGAACCGTAAAGATGTTTCCGTATTTTTCTTTCAGCCAGTTCTTCAGCGAGGGTTCTTTCCCTTCCCTGTCGGGAATGCTGAGCATGCCTGCCGGCTTATCGAGGGCAACAAAGTCTTCATTCTCAAAGATGATCACGGGCTTTAACATAAGCGAGGCCTATTTTGTCGCGGAGTTTAAATATTTCAGGATCCTGATCTCTTTTTCCGACAGCAGGCGCCATTTCCCTCTCTGTACGTTCTTCTTGGTGAGACCCGCATACATCACGCGGTCCAGCCCCTTTACATCGTAACCCAGGTGTTCGAAGATACGTCTGACGATTCGATTGCGGCCGCTGTGGATCTCGAGCCCGATCTGGGTCTTGTCCTTCGGATCCGCATAGGCAATGGCGTCGATATTCGCGATGCCGTCTTCCAGCACCACCCCGGCGACGATCTTGTCGAAATCGGCTTTTGTAAGAGATTTGTCGAGTACGACATGATAGATCTTCCGGATCTCGTGTTTGGGATGTGCCAGCTTTTGCGCCAGTTCTCCGTCATTGGTGAGCAGCAATACGCCCGAAGTATTACGGTCCAGCCTTCCGACGGGGTATACCCTTTCGACGGTGGCCTGCCGGATCAGGTCGAGTACGGTTCTCCTGCCCTGCGGATCATCCGTGGTGGTGATATAATCCTTGGGTTTGTTGAGCAGGATATAGACAAAGTTGCGGGAGATAGTGACTTTTTTGCCATTCACCTTCACCTGGTCTTCCGGGGAGACTTTGGTTCCCGGTTCGGTGACAGGCTTACCGTTCACCAGCACTTTTCCCTGCCTGATGAGATCGGCGGCGTCTCTTCTCGAGCAGATACCCCCATGGGCGATATATTTGTTAAGGGGGAGCGTGGCTTCCGCGGCCGGGACAGCCGGTTTCTTGGCGGAAGAGGCCTGCGGCGCCTGGGGCGCTTTGGCTGTCCTGGGCTTCGTTCCCTGTTTGTGGTCGGCACTATCCCGCTTGTCCGGCTTGCCGGCCGTTTTGAAGGGCTTTTCAGCCTGGACAGCTCCTTTAAAAGGGGCAGGGGCCGCCTGGCCGGGTCTCCGTTTTCCGGTTCCGGGGTTTTCGATACCCCGGCCTTCGCTTCGCTCGCCTCGTCCTTCTGATCCTTGGCGGGGTCTCTCGGGTCGCTTGCCTTTTTTCTGTTCGGGGTTCCCGGGGCGATAGCCCGCTTGTTCGGGTCCCTTGTCCGCTTGATCGGGGTGTTGCCCGTTTCTTGCGGGACGTTCCCTTGTCCCCTCCGGGCGTTCCCGCGTCCTTTCCGGGCGCTCCCCTGTTCTTTCAGGCCGCTCTGCCCTTTTTTCGGGCCGTCTGCCAGGCTTTGCCTTGAACGGCCCCGCCGTCGCGGAATGTTTTGCCACGGGCGCGGGTTTTCGGTTGGCTTTGCCGGCTTTTTGCCGGGGCCCCTTCGTCTGACCGCCGGATTCCGGGTCGTCCGGTTTATATTTCAGCCTTCTCTTCTCCTCGAAATGTCTTTCGATGGCCTCTTTCCGCTCTTTTTTGATGGCTTTTTTCTCCTGGCGGAACTCTTCTTTGATGGCGCTGTTCCTTTTCTTATGAAAGAACTTATTAAAATTATCCGTTTTTCGCTTCATGATGCTGATTTACTGTTTTACAACAGGAACCGCAAAATTAGCTAATAAAAAGGGCAAATAAGGCTTTTACCCCGTATTTGCCCTTGGCTGCGTATCTGTGCGTAATCGTACTAGTTTTGCCAGGAATGCTGCCCCGGTCCGCCTTGACCCGGAGCGCCTTCGCCCCAATGGCGGGCGTGCATCGCCTGAAATTTAGACAGCTGTTCGGGTGTGAGGACCGATTTTACAAGGTCCTGCCTCTTCATCGCCAGGGCCTTTATCTGTTCCATTTTCTGCTGTGGCAGCAAGTTGTCATTCTCCCGGATCGATGTAAACTGGTCCCTGAGTTTGGCCTGCTGGCTCTTGATAGTCGCGGTCTGCTCATCACTCAGGTTTAGCTTGATTTTCATCCTCTCCAGGTTCGCGGCAGCTCTGACCTGCGCATTTTCTACGGCCTGCTGCTTCATTTTTGCCATCCTGTCTTTTTGTTCAGGCGTCAGCAATGCCTGCATTTTTGCTTTCTTCTCTTTTCCGAGGGTGACCAACTGCGATTTGTATTCGCCCAGCGTCATCTTATCGTTCTTGTAAAGGTCCCGTTGTTTCTGGCGGTATTCCTTGCTGATCGCCTCTAACTGTTTGCGTTGTTCGGGGCTGTAGTGGACCCAGCCTTCGCGGCCCATGCCATGTCCGTCACGCCGTCCAAAACCACCATGCCGTCCGAAACCGCGTTCGCCGAAACCGCGATGCGGTCCCTGGCCCCTGCCCGTACGATCCCACCCGCCGGGCCCTCCGCGATGGAAACCGTTCATGGCCTGGTCCTGCCCTGGTCCGCGCCTGAAATTGCCGCCCCAATCGTCTTTGTTGTGTGTGCTGTCGCCACCGTTAAAGGGACGATGGTGGCGGAAGCCCATACGATGGGTAGTATCTTGTGAGGCGTTCGTTCCGCCGGGCGTGGTTTGCGCTTGTGAGAACCAGCAGATGCTCAACAGCCCTGCCAGCAGGAGGAGGGGCTTTAAACGCACCCTCCCGGAGATTTTGTGAAATGTAGATTGCATACTTACTATTTTGCCTGTTATGACCTAAAGATAGCAGCTGCGTTTAAATCCTGCTCTTTCAAACACCTGGCAAATCCGGGCATTCACCGAATCGTCTGCCAATCGCCTCCTGAACAACCCAAATCGTGCCTGAAAAGCCCCAAACAAGCCTTCTAAGTGTCTTCTCCAAAACTCACTACTCACCACTGACCACTCACTACTCACCATCCTTGTTCGCCAGTTGTCCGCAGGCGGCGTCGATGTCCTTTCCCCGGCTTCGCCGGAGCCGGGCATTCACCCGGTTCTTCTCGAGATGGTTCATAAACACCTCGACCGTTGCATCGTCGGGTTTGGCGAAGAGCGCCTGATCGATGGGGTTATATTCAATGATATTCACCAGGTCGGCCGGTACCTGGCGGTAGATCTTTATCAATTCGTCGGCATCTTTCAGACTATCATTAAAATCGCGGAATAAAATATATTCGAAGGTGATCTCGTTGCCGGTCTGCTTATAGAAATGGTTCAACGATTCGATCAATGCCTTGATATGATTGGTCTCGTTGATCGGCATGATCTCATTGCGCTTCTGGTCGTTGGCCGCATGGAGCGACAAGGCCAGCTTGAATCTCACCTGGTCGTCTCCCAATTGCCGGATCATCTTCGAGACCCCCGCGGTAGAAACGGTGACGCGACGGGGGCTCATACCCAGTCCGTCGGGCGAAGTGATGCGTTCGATGGCCTTCAGCACGTTCTTATAGTTTAGCAAGGGCTCGCCCATGCCCATAAAAACGATATTCGACAGTTTTTTGTCATAGACTTTTTCGGATTGCTGGTTGATCAGGACCACTTCGTCATAGATCTCGTCATAGTCCAGGTTGCGTTTGCGCGCCATATAACCCGTCGCGCAGAACTTGCAGCTAAGCGAACAGCCGATCTGTGAGGAGACGCACGCGGTCTTCCGCTCATCGGTGGGAATCAACACGCCTTCTACCAGGTGGCCATCCGCCGTCTTAAACCGGCTCTTGATGGTCCCGTCGGCAGAATACTGGGTGGCATCGACAGAAAGGGCGGGATAGCTGAATTCAGCAGCCAGCCTGGTGCGCAGGTCTTTGCTGAGGTTGGTCATTGCCTCCAGGCTGCCTGCCTGTTTCTGCCAGATCCATTCATAGACCTGCGTGGCCCTGAACTTCTTCTCTCCAATGGCCTCAAAATATTCCTCTAACTCACTCAGGCTCAGGTGCCTTATATTTTTTTGGACGGTGTTCATCAGGCTGCAAAGATACAAAGCGACAGCCAAACCCCCGAACAAGGATTTTCACGCTCCCGCATTCCTGCACCCACACCCGATAAAGTTATGGACAATCTGATTTTCGACTTTATCTTTAACAGTATGATCCTTAACGAAATGTCCATACGTGTCCGAATGTTTGTGCGTCTTATGCATCTGGTGATCGCCCTGCTTCCTCTTTGTGTCCGGGGTCAGGGACCGCGGCAGCCCGAAAACACGGGCAGCTCACGTCAACAGCTGGTCCCGGGCGCCCCGTCCGCCCGCAGACCCAACATCATATTCCTGCTGACCGACGACCAGCGATGGGATGCGCTGGGCGCGATGGGAAACCGGCTGATCCGGACACCCAATCTCGACCGTCTCGCGGGCCGCGGCATCCTTTTCCGCAACGCCTATGTCACCACTTCGATCTGTTGCTGCAGCCGCGCCAGCCTGCTGACCGGCCAATACACTTCGCGGCATACAATCAACGACTTTTCAACCAATATGACGCCTGCAGCCGTAGCAGCCACCTATCCGATCCTGCTGAAACAACAGGGGTATACGATCGGCTTCATCGACAAATACGGGGTAGGGGACAAACCGCCCGCCTCTCTATATGATTATTGGACCTGCACCGACAAGTCTCAGCCGGACTATCTCCTGCCCGACGGCAAGGGTCATACCCTGCACAACACCGATAGTGCCGCAAACTCCATCCGGGAATTCCTCGATCGGTTCGGCAGCCGCGGCCCCTTCTGCCTCTCGGTCAGCTTCAAAGCTCCGCACGAACAGGACGCACAGGGCGCCACCCCCTCGCAGCTCATCGTACAGGACCAGTACAAAGACCTCTATCGGGACAGCACGATCCCGGAACCGCTGACGGCGGATCCGAAATACTGGAACCGGCTACCGGATTTTATGCGGACGGACAAGAATATCGGCAGGGTCAGGTGGAAGACCTATTTCTCCACGCCCGCCCTCTACCAGCAGACCGTCAAAAACTATTACCGGCTGATCACCGGCGTGGACGGAGTGGTAGGGCAACTGGAAGAGGAGCTGAAAAAGGCAGGTCTCGCGGACAACACGATCATCCTCTTCATGGGTGATAACGGCATGTTCCTGGGCGAGCACGGGCTGCAGGGGAAATGGTTCGGTTATGAAGAATCCATCCGCGTACCGCTTATCGTCTACGACCCCCGCCTCCCCGCCGCCCTGCAGGGGCTTCGCTCGGACCAGGTTGCCCTGAACATCGACATCGCCCCCACCATCCTGAAAATGGCAGGCGTGACCATCCCCGCCGGCATGCAAGGTATCAGCCTCGAAGACCTCGTACAACACCGTGTCCCCGACCGCCCGGACTTCTATTACGAACATCATTTCCTGCACACACCCGAGCTCCCGCAAACCGAAGGCGTAGCCGGCGGCCGGTTCAAATACCTGTTCTATCCCGAACACGACTACGAAGAGCTGTTTGATATACGGAAAGATCCCCATGAGACCACCAACCTCGCCGGAGACCCCGCCTACAAGGCGCTCCTGGTGAAGATGAGAAAGAGATACGAGGCGTTGAAGAAGCAGGCAATGTAAGCCATCTGACAAATTCAGTCCTGCAGATTCCGTAATGTTGGTGGGTATTGGTCTTGGGTTTATGTTCCGGGGCCTCACCTTCAAACTGATATTATGGGGAAAAATATTTTGCTGGTCGAGGACGATATACATATTACGGACCTATTGCGTCTTCATCTTCATAGCTCTTCTTACCATGTCACTTCCTGCGGCAAAGGAGCCGATGCCTTTGATAAGATGAACACGGATCACTATAGCCTGATCATACTGGATATCATGCTGCCGGATATAAATGGGATCGAGGTTTGCCGCCGGATCAGGGAACGGGACACCCGAACCCCTATCCTGATGCTTAGCTCGTTGTCCGATGAAACGGACAAGGTGTTGGCGCTGGAATTGGGTGCCGACGACTACCTGACAAAGCCGTTTGGCATTTTTGAATTGATGGCGCGTACAAAGGCTCTCATACGGAGAGATAATCTTCAGGCAATCGCGGAGAACACTGCTACGCTTCCGGCAACGGCTCTGCGAGAGGGGGCAACCTCACCCGGCGGCGTCTCTTCCGACAGGGCTCCGGCCTCCACGCCTGCCCGTATAGTTTTCCATGAACTGTCTATCGATCGGGAAAAACGAAAAGTTACCATACGGGATCAGCGGCTGGAACTGACTCCCAAGGAATTCGACCTTCTCTGGCTGATGGCCGGCTGCCCCGGCAAGACATTCAGCCGCCACGAGTTGCTCGAAGAGATCTGGGGCTTTGCCTTCCAGGAATATGAACACACCGTCACCGCCCATATCAACCGGCTCCGCATCAAACTGGAACGAGACCCTAACAAACCCGAATACATACTCACCACCTGGGGGACCGGCTACCGGTTTGCGGAATGAAACAACGTGCCGGAACGAAACAACCGGCCGGGATAAAAAGACAGCCATTTGCGATCTTTCGGCGCATCTACCTGGGTGTCTTCTTCCTGATCGCCGTGCTGGGGGTTTTATTTGCCGGTATCACCTACCTGGCTACTACCGATTTCTATGAAGCCAGCACACAATTGCTAAACAAGGATGTGGCGACACACATCGCAAAATTCACCTCTCCCTACGGCAATGGGGGATTCGACAGGCAGAGGGCAGACTCCGTCTTCCAGGACGCCATGGTCATCAGCCCCAGTGCGGAAGTCTATTTCCTGGATACCGCCGGAAGGGTCATTTACTTTCACGGCCTGCCTTCGGAGATACAGCGCTGGCAGGTTCCTATGGAACATATCCAACGATATATCTCATCGGGCGGACACAGGCACATAGACGGCCCCGATCCGAGGGATTCCACACATGCCAAGATTTTTTCGGCAGCGGCTGTCGAGCAGGGGTCTGCCAAACTCGGGTATATCTATGTCATCCTGGGAAGCCGTCAATACAGGTCGGTTACCCAGATGCTTTATAACAGTCATGTCACGCCGCTGGTATTGGGCGCCTTTCTCTTTATCATCGCCTTTTCCGGACTAGTAACGTTATTATATATACGTAGGATACGGGCGCGATTCGACGATATGATGAACGTATTGGAGAAATACCGGGAGGGCGACTTTACGGCCCGTTTCGGATTAACGGACAAAAACGACCTGGAACCTTTTACCGAATCGTTTAACAAGATGGCCGACCTGTTGCTCGATAATATTCACCGGCTTACAAATTCCGAGAAGGAACGGAAGGATTTTATGGTGAATATTTCCCACGACCTTCGGACGCCGCTGGCGATTGCCCGTGGATATGCGGAAACCCTGTTCCTGAAGAAGCGGCCGCTGCGACCGGACGAAGAACGGGAGTATGGAGAGCTGGTGATAAACAAGATCAGGCAGGTAGAGAAAATGGTCAACCAGCAGTTTGAGCTGTCGAAAATGGAATCGGCCAGTTTCGAAGCGCAAAAAGAGCCTTTTGTCTTCTCGGAAATCGTTCAGGAAGTCATACACGTAGCGGCAAATTCTCCCGAAGGCTATCAGCGGCCGCTGGATTGCCTTCACTGCACGGATGGCTCCTGGGTCGAAGCGGATATCCCGATGCTGGAACGGGTGATCCAGAACCTGCTCGTTAATGCGATAAAATATTCTTATGAAGACGGAAGAATACAAATCAGTCTTGTACGTGTCGAAGAAGAGCTGATCTTCCGTATTGAAAATGAAGGCCCGGTCCTGGCATCGGACCTGCTGCAATGGCTCAACGGGGCCGGGCACAAGCCGGCCACTCCTGCCATCGGCCTCACCATCGTCCGAAAGATCCTGCTCTTACACCACTTTCCCTTTCTCGCGGAATCCCTCCCCGGATCCCTCAACGCTTTCTCCTTCCGGATGCCTCTCTGGCGACAGCGCCCGGTATAATTTCGGTACACTATTGTGATACTTCCGTGATAACTTCCCCGCAAGCCTTTTCTTTCTTTGTGAAACTCTCTATCAAAACATTTCATCTCAAAAAAAATCATATGAGAACTCGTTTACTCAACTACGGCTTAATTGCCGTCTGCTTTACGACCCTTTTCTCTTGCACCAAGAACCCCGGGATCTACCAGGAACCCCGGGATGGCAAGACCATCTATGTGGAAAGCAATGACTACCATGCGAACAGCAACGCTATCCTCGCCTACCGGCAAAAGGCCGACGGAAGCCTGGAGAAACTCCCCGGAAGCCCCTTTTATACGGGGGGAGCCGGCCTGGCCAACCCCATGCAGGTCCTGGGACCGGACGATACCGATATCCCCCTTGTCGTCAGCTCCGATGGTAACTTCCTGCTGGCCGTCAACGGCGGCAGCAACACGATTGCGGTGTTCAGCATCGGCCGGGACGGATCTCTGACACCTGTCCCCGGGAGCCCCTTCCCCTCAGGAGGACAGACGCCCTGCAGCATCGCCATCAACGGGCGGTTTGTCTATGTGGCGAACAAAAGCTTCGACCCCCTGCATACGATCACCGAACTGCCGAACTATACGACCCTTACGATCGACGGGGCCGGACGGCTGGTGCCTGTACCAGGAGCAAAGATCGAAGAGCCGGCAGGATCATCTCCTTCACAGGTATTGGTGTCTAATGATCACCGGTTTCTTTTCGCCACTGATTTCCTCGCGTTTATGCTGATGGAAAAAGCACCGGTAGGGACCCTCGAATCCATATCGCTCGATGGGTACGGTGGGCTGAATGAGGCGCCCGGTTCTCCTTATGTATTACCCGCAGGCGATGGCGGCGCTCTCGGGCTCTGGCAGCATCCCTTCAGTCAAACCCTCTATGTCGGGTTCCCGGTGAAATCTGCCGTCGGTGTCTATTCCATCGATCCTGGTACCGGCGTATTGAGTTTCCAGACCAGTGTCGCTGCGGGAGCGGCTGCCTGCTGGCTTCGGACGAATCCAAAAGGCGATCGTCTGTATGTCCTGAATTCTGCCGAGAACACCGTTTCCATCTATAATACCACCACGCCCGCCTCGCCGGTGTTCCTTACCAAATTCTCATTAAAAGATCCCGGGCCGCTGTATGGCGCGGGCATGGCGACATCCAGCGAGGATTTTGCCCTGGGCTTCGCTCCCTCCGGAAAATACCTGTATATCGTTTCCCAGAGTACAAATCCCGATTTCAGCGCCGGTGATTTCAACTTTCTGCACGTCCTGGATGTAGCGCCGGATGGCACATTGACGGAGCCGACAGAACCGGTGCAACTACCGGTAGGCTCGGACATACGGCCACAGGGAGTAGCCGTGAATTAAAAGTGTTTGTGACCTCACGGGGGGCTGCCCGATTATATATTTTCAACCGGCCGGGTTCAGGCGCGTTTTGTGCCTGAACCCGGTTTATATCATCGACATCGTCCTGGCACCCATCGGGAAAATAGGACGGCGAGTTGAGAAGCATCCGGCGACTTCTTCCCACGAAATCGCCAACCTCGCCCGCGACCCAGCCTACAAGGCGCTGCCGGTAAAAACAGGCAAGAGATATGAGGCGTTGAATAAGCAGGCCTTGTAAAAATAAAACAAGTCATCACACACCCAGATCTCATGAATGGTTTGCATGATTTCATTCCTTTGAGGTGCAATTAGGAACGGCGTCCAGGAGTTCAGCCAACTAAAAAAAGAGTAATTTCAATTCCTGTATGGTGCAATTAAAAGCAATATATATCTATGGCTGCCGGTAGCAAATCTGTTCTTTCAATTCCTGTTTAGTGCAATTAAATCTAAATTGGCGATAAAAACCCCTCCCCACCAGATAAGCTTCCATTTGATCTATTCAATAAATTTTCAATTTCAACTTTGAGAACGGGTAGATGCTTGATAGTGATGCTCCAGATGATTTCATCAGAAACGGTATCCTAACCCTGAATGATTCTATTCCTGGTATCAACAATTTTCATCGAGTTGGAAAGTTCTATTTCAGGGTCGGAATAAGTATTCTGTTCATTGCTTCGCCAATAATTTCAATATTCCTTTCGACGGCTCTTTGTTCTTATATCCTTTGATAAGCCGTGAAATCTTTCGGACGATCTGCAAAAAAGCTCTCAATTTCATTGATTGCATTCAGGATGTCATACAGCCATGCTCTGCTATCAGTATTCATAGACAAGCTGCATTTTACTAGTTACATTTTGTTGAAAATAAGGATTTTTAATGGCCTTTTTTCTAATAGATCTACCGACCTATGCAGAACATTTTCAAGCGAGAATTTCAAATCGAAGTAATTGTCTGTGTATTGGAGAATCTCCAGGGGCTGGAAGTCGACAATAAAATCAACATCACTGTTCTTATTAAACCGATCCGTAAAAACTGACCCCAATGCATACAGCTTATTCATTTTGTATAACCAACAAAGACGCTCTAATGTCGTTCAGATGTTTTTTTAATTCGTCCATACTCCTCTTATTCGTCGAGAACAAATTTACAGAAAATAGTCCTTGAAAGGGAAGACTTTCTTAAGAATAAGGCCTTGGTATTCAAAAATTTATAAATGGGTACATATCTTAGCTGTCTGGAACGTTTACTTACTCCAATTCCTCTGTGGTACAATTAAAAGGGGGCGTAAAGGCACAGTATATCATCTATCTGGCTCTGTTTCAATTCCTGTATGGTACAATTAAAAGGTATAATTCCTTTACAGTCCCTTTCCGCTGATTGAGGTTTCAATTCCTATATGGTACAATTAAAAGATGGGTTACAACCGGTCTACGGCTTACTATACCCGTTTCAATTCCTATATGGTACAATTAAAAGGGCAATAGCGAAGATTAAAATTAAGATCTTTTTCAGTTTCAATTCCTGTATGGTACAATTAAAAGCCGGCGCGGCCAAACTTTACCGGGTCATCGAACTGTTTCAATTCCTGTATGGTACAATTAAAAGCATTTAGACCAGGGTTTAGACGACATAGGAAGATACGTTTCAATTCCTGTATGGTACAATTAAAAGTATCTGAAAGATAGCGACAACACCGACATTGTACTGTTTCAATTCCTGTATGGTACAATTAAAAGTATCTGAAAGATAGCGACAACACCGACATTGTACTGTTTCAATTCCTGTATGGTACAATTAAAAGTTCGAAGAGGCCACGGGGTTTTTTCAAGGAAGGACGTTTCAATTCCTGTATGGTACAATTAAAAGCTTCCGGCTATTGCGACGGCATTCAGTAAGGTAACCGGGTTTCAATTCCTGTATGGTACAATTAAAAGGTCCGACTCCAGCTTGCTTACGCTCTCTTCCTTTTGTTTCAATTCCTGTATGGTACAATTAAAAGAGTCCTGAGTGGCACCCGGGAGAACCTGGTTTCCAAGTTTCAATTCCTGTATGGTACAATTAAAAGAAACCACCTTTTCGTCGAATCGCCGACAACAAGATGTTTCAATTCCTGTATGGTACAATTAAAAGTCTGGTTCGCGGACTCGGATGCGGGCCTCTGCTCCGTTTCAATTCCTGTATGGTACAATTAAAAGTGGCAAGGAAGTGGTTTCCATCGATGGGAAGGTTCGTTTCAATTCCTGTATGGTACAATTAAAAGACACAAATGGGGCCACGGTGAAGAGAGTATTCCACTAAGTGTGTCAGTTTAAAATTTTCGTAAATTTAAACTGATAAACATGGAAAAGCAATCATTCGATTTTGAAACATTCAAAAAGCAGGCAGCCAGCCGGATCAAGAACGGCGAGACGCTGCTGGGTAA
>JARLGZ010000270.1 GCA_031292515.1 Puia sp.
CCGCTTCAGGCCGTATGGCATGGTGCTATCGTAAACCCACAGCGACCTTGTACGAGGACCCGCTCATCGCTATAAGGCCGCGATGAACGGGGCACAGCTCCCGATACCAGGATGAATCGGCCACCTGCCGCGCGGAGGATCTTGGCCGCCCACCCTTGCCGTCCACCGCGGCGGAAGACTGCTCAAGGATGAGGCATCCGGCCCGCCCGATCAGGCCGACGAAGTTCCCGCGCCCTCAATTCGTCTGCCGGCCCGAATAATCCTTGACAGCGCAGTACATTAGACTGACGAAAGACTACCATCAGCCTAGACACCGATGCTGCTTAGCAGGGGTGATGTTTTTATGCCGATGAACCACTCGTCGAAATACGCAGAGTTGACGGCAGAACAAGCCGAAATGCTTGGCCGTTTTGTAGTTGAGTGGTCAAACATCGAATTTCTCTTGGGCGAACTTCTTGGCCGCTTGCTCTTCACACCTTCATTTCTCTCCCGTGTATATGGCGATGAGCTGACGGCCTACCGGATTCAATCCGCCCTGGAAAAGGCAGTCATCATACACAAAGTTCGATACGGCTGTACGGTGATCCCCCACGAAACATTAGACAGAATTGAAGGATTGCGAATATCCATCGACCGTCTGCGGGGAATGCGCAATCGATTCTCTCATTTCTGTTGGACACGCCAAACTGACGAGGCGATTTTTGGAACGAGTTTCTCGGCTTTTCTACCTCATGACAAACGCCATGAAAAGGACTATCGCCTTCTTTCGCTTGATGAAATAAAAGAAGCCCATAAAGAGGCATGGAACCTGGTTGAAGAAATTTCCGAAGTGATTAAATCGATTCCCGAGTACACCGAGGAAGAGATGTTGAAGGCGAAAGCCGGTGTTCTTGATGCCTAACGCGTTCTTCCAAAGCAAAAGGGCAGAATCCCAGTCCTGCCCCTCATCTCGCCGTAACCGTTACCTTAGCGCTTATGAGTGCCCACCCTCGGCGCGCCTTTGTTTTTGCGCCCAGGATGGGTGGGCTCAGACCCCTGGGACCGGTGCCCGACGCCTCGTTTTTGAGAAACGGATCGAGGTAAAAGAATTCCGACTGACCTTGCATAGAATTAAAGGGCACAA
>JARLGZ010000271.1 GCA_031292515.1 Puia sp.
GCGCGTCAGCCAAACCTCGAAAAGCTGATCATGGCGACCATCCGTGCCAACGGCGGCTCCCGTCAGCGCAGGAGCTTCCGGGTGTATTAAGGGAGTATAAAAATTCAGACTATTTTGTCTTATAATTAATATTATGTTAAATAGATGCACAGAGCCAGCCCATCCGCCATGGAAGGTAAAATGAGTATCTTTGCGATTGAACCAGCCATAAATACAACGATGCAAAGCCAAATTATAGATTATACCATTCGGGATATTATTCATTACCGACAGTTATCCTGGTCAGGATCGGAAGAGTTCCTTTTTCTCACTAAAATCCCGGAAAAATTCGAACCTTTTTTTGTTAGTCCAACCTATTATTGTGTCGGGATGATCACGTATGGAAGCCTGGAGATCGAAATCAGCAACCGAAGCTATGATCTGTCCACTCGTTCTTTAATGGTGTATCGTCCCGGCGAGGTCTTTAAGGTCAGGCAGATAGGAGAAGGAACACGCGGTGTGTTCGTACTGTTCACAAAAAAATTCCTGGACAAGCTCAATGAAAATATCTTCTCTGTCAAAACACGTTCCTTTTTAAACCAGGGCATTCAATCCGTTATCGAACTGTCCGATCACGATAAAGAGAAAATACTGAGCACGTTTCAGGGAATCTTTACTTTGCTGAACCATTTGTCCAACTCAAATTGGGAGTTGATCGCCCGAAACCTTACCTCAGCGCTCATTTATGAAACAGACGATATCTTAACTGCTTATATCGACCCGGCGCAGGTCATCATCAATAAAGAGGAAGAACTCTATTACCATTTCAATAACATGGTCATGCATCACTTTCAAACGAATAGAACCCTGTCTTTCTATGCTTCCAAACTTTGCGTCACCCCTGATTATTTGTATGCTGCCGTAAAAAAGATTTCCGGCTCCTCCCCTACCATCCTGATCAACACCCGGGTAATTAGTGAAGCCAAATATCTGGTCAATTACAGTGTTTTAAGTTTCACCGAAATTGCCGATCGGATGAATTTCTGCGATCCCTACACGTTTAGCAAATACTTCAAGAAACATACCGGCTATTCTCCTTCCCAATATCGGAAAATGTCGGTCGTCCCGGATACCCCGCAGGAAGTTGACATGGAATGACGGGTTTCTGACATGGCGCCGGCTCACCACCCACCCTACCTTTAATGAATAAAATTATTGTAGCTATGGAACGACTTAGAGGAAAGGTAGCCATTATCACAGGTGCAGCAAGAGGCATGGGCGAATCGCACGCCCTGGAATTTGTGGCCGAAGGCGCCAAGGTCATTTTAACCGATGTATCGGAGGCGGCAGGTAAAGCTATTGCCGATCAGTTGGGCAAAAACGCCTGTTTCATCAAACACGATGTTACCGATGCCGGACAATGGTCAAAAGTGGTAGCGGAAGGGGAGCGTATATTCGGCCCTATCAATGTTTTGGTCAATAATGCCGGTATTTTGGGGCATACCGCAAAGACAGCAGAACTGACAGAAACAGAATATCTGAAAGTTTGTGCTATCAATCAACACGGCGTTTTTTTTGGCATGCGGGCGGTTATTCCATCCATGCTGAGGGCCGGCATGGGCTCGATCGTCAACATCTCTTCCATAGCAGGAATAGTGGCTATCTATGGATATCCAAGCCTTGCTTATGTGGCCAGTAAATTTGCCGTGCGGGGAATGACGAAGGCTACTGCAGTCGAATATGGTAAGAACAATATCCGTGTCAACTCCGTGCATCCCGGTTTTATCAATACTCCGATGATGGTGGAGGCAACGAATGAAGAAGGCGGAGATGCATTATCCCTCATTCCCCTTGGCCGTTTGGCCGAGCCCAAAGAAGTATCCAAGCTAGTCGTATTCCTCGCTTCCGACGAGTCTTCCTACATAACGGGATCGGAACACCTGATAGATGCGGGCATGAGCGCCCAGTAGTTAGCCATCTCTGTCTTACCTTTCCACATGGCCGGAAAGAAAGAATTCATTCAGCAGCAAAGCCTGCTCGACCCGATCAGGACCTTGGGCGAGGAATACCAAAGCGAGGGGCTGCATGTATATGAAACGGAGAAGATACCCTATGAACTGCCGTTCTATACCCCCATCAGTGCGGATCATTTTACCATATTTATCGTCAGGTCAGGAAATATTCGCCTGAAGCTGAACCTGATGGAGTACCGGGTCAAGAGAAACGGGATCGTGATCATCACCCCCGAGACCGTGGGCCAGCTGGTGGAAGTGAGTCCGGGCTGGCGGGGCATGGGCATGGGATTCACCGCCGATTTCATGTTCCGTACCGGCATCCACAGGAATCACATAGAATCCTTCGATTTTTTCGCCTCCCCGGGTACGCGGTCCTGCAACTGGAACAGCAGGACGCGGATATCCTCCAGGGGCTGTTCCATCTGCTCCTGCAGAAAAAACCTCATAAATGAGGCTCACTCTTTCAGAAATGAAGTAGTGCTGCATAGCTTCAGCCTGTTTATGTATGAGCTCGCAGCCATCTATAGTAAATACCATGCCGCCCTGAAAATAATACTCAGCAGAAAAGAAGACCTGCTGATGAGATTCCTGAAGCTGCTTTCCACCCATTTCAAAGCGGAACGAAGCGTACAGTTCTATGCCGGATTACTGTTCGTTACCCCCAAGCATCTCACCGAGACTGTAAAGGAACTAACGGGAAAAACTGCCGGTGAGTTCATCGACGAAATAGTGGTCACGGAAGCCAAGCTCTTGCTCCTCGATCCCTCCCTTTCTGTTGCAGGGGTAGCCGAATCGCTGGATTTCAGCGACCCTAAAGTTATCATCCCGGCCATCGGCATACCCCTCTTCCTGGGCAGCTGCGGCACGCGGGGAGCAGCACCGGTAAGAACAGGATCTCCCGTCAAGGTTTCGGTCCGGGAGGTCCGACCAAACGGCCAGCAGGCCTATAGCAATATGATCGATGCCAAGATGGAGTATATAATCAAAGAAGCAGCGCTCAGAAAGGCGTTGGGTCGCGAAAAATAAGCTTCGTCTTCCGTCAATCTCCAATCCACGGTTCAAGATATTCCTCTTTCCATGAGTTTTTCCAACGCTTGTGGCTCCAGTATAGTTCAGGATACTTGCGAATGATCTCCTCCAACGCGGTAACATATTTTCGTGTGAGCTCAGCTTCTTTCGCAGAACGGGGATTATTGTCCAATAATATCCCTTTTATTTCATAGTAACCTCTGCGCACTTTAATGACAGGCAGGAACACAACGGGTATATTGCCCATGCGTGCGCCTTTCTCGGGTCCCTGCAAAAAAGAAGTTGGGACGCCCATAAAGTTGAGCCAATATTTTGCTGCTGACACGTGTGAATAGGCTACCAGGACCTCCAAAGGAAGGCCGGTGGGAACGCCGGCATTGCACCACTTCCAGTAAACAGGTGCCCCGATTGAACAAAATTATTTAATTTTGCACAATTAAATTGTTCAAGATGGATGAATTACAATTGGACCATCAGCTTTGTTTTAAGCTCTATGCTTTGTCCCGAAAGGTAATAGCCGTTTATCGCCCGATCCTGGAGGCGCTCGACATTACCTATCCGCAATATCTTGTGCTGCTGGTATTATGGGAAGTAAAAAGTATTACAGTCAAGGAACTCGGCGTACGGTTATACCTCGATAGCGGCACGCTGACGCCTTTATTAAAGCGCCTCGAGCAAAAAGGAATCCTCAGCCGCCAGCGGGATATAGAGGACGAGCGCAGCGTCGTAATAACCCTGAAACCGGCAGGAAGGAGCCTTTTGCAAGACGCAAAAAAAATACCCGAAGCGCTTGGTAATTGCATTTCCCTGGGGCAAAGTGAATACCAGCAGCTAAAAGGTCGAGTGGACAAACTGCTCACACAACTTACAACAGCATAATTTTAAAAATAGACAGACTATGGAAAAATTGTATACGGCAAAAGCCACAGCAACAGGAGGACGTAATGGACACGTGAGATCCGAAGACGGCATACTGGACATCGAGGTAAGAACGCCCCGTTCATTAGGCGGCCCGGAAGGCAAATACCCGAACCCTGAAATTTTGTTTGCTGGCGGCTACGCGGCCTGCTTCGACAATGCATTGCTGAGCCTAATCCGCGCCGAAAAAATAAAGGCCGGTACCACCTCTGTTACCGCTGAGGTCAGCCTGGGCAAAAAAGAGGACGGCAGCTATAACCTGGAAATTACGCTGGCAATAGAGGTGCCTGGTGTGGAACGGACAGTAGCGGAAGATTTGGCCGGAAAAGCGCATCGCGTTTGTCCTTACTCAAACGCCATTCGCGGAAATGTGGCTGTAACGCTTCTTATTAAATAAGGCGCCTCCTTCGATTAAGACAGCTTCCAGCAATTCCGGGGCTTTGGCACCGACTGTCGAATAAGAGGAGTGTCGAAAAAGGATTATATACAAAGGTTTCCCCATCCCAGGAATAGCCGTTGTACCAATATTTGATCTTTTCAAGTGTCTGCTCCCCGTTAAGTTGGTCTTTTGCCGTCAGTTGCCCGATATATTCAGGTCATTCGCAGAACGGAGTGATTATTTCTAGTTCATGAACATCTGTCATGAACAGAATTAAGCAAAAAGCCTGCTATTAGTGTATGTATCCATATGACATTCAATTAAATATGGGGATAAATACAAAATCATGAACGTCCTGTACCATATACTTGTTAAATAGATTATTCAAGATCCACCACCAATGATCACCAGGAATACGGTTGTTCTTGAAAGATTCAAAATACGGGCCCAAATCAGGCTATTCCGTCCGCAAATTATTCGTCGGGTTGGCCAAAGCGGTTTTGGTTGCCTGGAAACTAACCGTTATCAAGGCGATCAGCACGACCAAAAAACCGGCCAGCGCGAATACCCACCATTTTATTGGTATCTGGTAGGCGAAATTCTGGAGCCACTTATGCATGCCGTACCAGGCCAGCGGAGATCCGACGACGATGGACACGAGGACCAACCGAATAAAATCTTTCGATAGCAGGCTCGTCAGGTTGAGGACGGACGCTCCCAACACCTTCCGGATACCCATCTCCTTTGTCCGTTGTTCGGCCGAAAAGGCGGATAGTCCGAAAAGGCCCAGACAGGCGATCAGGATGGCGACGATGGTAAAATAGCCTACCATCTGCGCGGTGCGCTCCTCCTTCTCGTAATTCCTCTGGAAATCCTGGTCGAGAAAGGAATAATCAAAAGGCAGGCCCGGATTGATCTTATTCCAGGATCGTATGATACTCCCCAACAAACCGGCATAGTCGTTCGTTTTAAGCCTGACGATCGTGTAGGCACGCTTGTCTCCAAAGAATTCCGTCACGAAACCAAAGGGTTTTATCTTGTTGTGCAGGCTTTCGAAATGAAAGTCCCGGACAACGCCTACTACATGCATGGTGTGATGAACATTCTGGTAGTCGAAATATATATTTTTCCCGACAGCATTTTTTGAATCGTATCCCAGTTTACCAAGCGACTGTTCATTCAGGATGATGCTGCTTGAATCCGCGGTGAACTCTTTTGAGAAAGATCTGCCGGCCAGCAACGTAAACCCCAGGGTTTCCAGGTAATCGTCTCCGACAGCCGAGATATTGATGTCGACAACATCTTTTATCGTTTTGCCTTCGGCATAAAACAGCATACTGTTCGGAGTTGGGATACCGGGATAAGAAGACCCGCTCGTTACCCCGGCGACATGCGGGTTGTTCAGCAATTCGCTTTTGAGGGCTGCGAAATTTTTGCTGGCGTGATCACTTCTCATTGGTAGGATAAGCTGCTGCTCTTTGTTGAATCCCAAATGCCTGTTCTTTACAAACTGCAATTGCTGAGAAATGATGATGGCGCCTACGATCAGACAAATGGAGACAGAGAACTGAAATACCACCAATCCCCTGCGTATGATCGCAGCCGAAAAGCTGTTCAATATCTTTCCTTTGAGAACCAGGACAGGCTTAAAGGCGGACAGGTAGAAGGCCGGATAGATCCCGGAAAACAAGCCGGTGAGCAGGGTCAGACCCAGTATCCATAGCAACAGGCCCGGATTGTCGAATAGCCGCATGCTTTTTCCCGTAAGGCTGTTGAAATAAGGCAAAAGTATCCCGGTCAGGAGTAACGCCAGCGCCAAAGCCATCAGGCAGAGGACGAATGACTCCCCCAGGAACTGACGGATCAACGATCCCTTCCCGGCTCCCATGACCTTCCTCACTCCTACTTCCCTCGCCCTTTCACCGGAACGGGCTGTTGAAAGATTCATAAAATTGATGCACGCGATCAGGAGGATAAAAACGGCTATCGAGCCCAGGATATAGAGATATTGTATATTCCCGTTGGGTGCGATCTCATTTTCCAGCGCCGAATGCAGGTAGATGTCTTTTAAAGGTTCGGCAAAAAGCGTTTTAGAGATCCCCATGGCTTTCAGGTCAGGGCCTGCCCGGCGTTCCATAAAAGGAACCAACTTTTGTTTGAAGACGGCCGGATCCGAGCCCTCCCGCAACTTGACATAGGTATAAAAGAGATTGTTGGAAGCCCAGTTGGTCTGATTTTGCGCCCATCCCCCCACATCGCCATTCCGCATGGAAAGAAAGAAGTTGGCCGGAATATGGGATTTCGTTTTTTTGTCTTTCAGCACACCCTGAACCGTATAATCGTACTCGCCGAAAGGCAACCCGATTTTGATTGTTTTGCCGATGGGGTTTGCATTCCCAAACAAAGCGGTAGAAATCTGCGGGGAGATCACGAGGCTGTTGGGGCGGTTAAGCGCGGTAAGCGCATCGCCATACCTGAACTCGTAACTCAACACCCGGAAGAAGGTCGAGTCTACGTAATATCCGTTCGTCTCGAAGATTTGCTTGCCTTCCGTGCCTTGCCCCACTTTAAAAAGCATCTTGTTCAGGTCGGGAAGTATCAGGATCCGGGTGGCTTGTTCTACTTCGGGCAGATCTGTTTTCAGCCCTCCTGCAAGCGGACCCGGTCCGGCAGCCCAGGACGGCAAACCCTCTCCGTTCGGAGAAACGGTCTCTATCCGGTATATACGGTCTGCGTCTTTGTAATGCCCGTCATAGCTGCTCTCGTCAAAAATGTAGAGCATGATCAGCAGACAGGTGGTCAGTCCGATAGCCAGTCCAAAAATATTTATAAAGGAGAAGGCCTTGTTCCGGATGAGATTCCGGATGGCGACCTTGAAGTAATTTTTAAGCATGTCCCGGGTTTTGTTAACCGTCCCAATAAAAATGCCGGTTTGTGAAGGATTGTCATCCAGTTCGTTACGCTATTTACGACCGCACAACCTGTACGTTTTCGATACAAGGGCTGCCCGGTTCCGCTGAATCGAAAAATCAGATATTTATCCGATAGGCCTGTCCATATTTTCTTGTCAACTTGCGGTCCTGTCTTATCTCATCCGGAGCTGCAATAACCCGTCATCATATTCCTAATCATCAGTCATCATGCAAGACCCCCGGGAAAACGCCTCGCAGTTCGTCGACAGGTATCTGAAAAAACACCTGGATGAAGTAGTACACGGAGCCGTACTCGAAGCCGGGTGCGGTTCGGGTGCGATCCTTCACGCCATAGCCAGGGAGTATTCGAACCTGTTTATCATCGGCGTCGACCGTAGCGAGGACATGGCCGGCAAGGCCAGATCTGAAGTCGCCGGGCTCAATCATGTCTGGGCCACAAGCGCCGATATCTACGAGCTGCCATTCCCCGACGATAATTTCGACCTCGTATATTCCCGCTTCCTGTATGAGGAATTGGAAGACCCCGTCAGGGCCACAAAGGAGTTGTTCCGCGTCTGCAAGCCTGGCGGGAAACTGGTGCTCCAGGACCTGGACGGCAGAAAACTATTTTCCTTTGGCAAATCCACCTGCTTCTCCTTCCTGGAGGCGGAGTCGGAATGCTGGCAAAAACTCTCCGCGCTGTTCACGCTTTGTTTTGTCAAAGGATGACCAGGCCTTACTGCAAACGACGAGGAAACCGCTGTTTTATGAGCGGGTTGTCTAAGGATAGAAATCCACGGATCCGTTTCGAAGATCGTACATGCAGCCTGCAATCATCACCTGGCCTTTGCTGACCATCTCCCGGATGATAACGCTCTCTTTCAGAATCTTCGCTATTGCGATCAGGACATTCTGTTTGGCAACGGCCGCTACAAATTCCTGGTTTTTTGAAGACCGGTTCCCGGGAAAGCCTTTTACGGCATCGACAGCCGGCGTGATATTGGCGAGCATGGCGGTAATATTGCCCAGCTTTACCCGGTCGCAGGCGCTCTTTATAGCCCCGCAGTCGCTGTGTCCCATGACCAGGATCAATTTTGCGCCGGAGACCTTACAGGCGAATTCAAGGCTTCCGAGGATATCCGTGTTTACGAAATTGCCCGCGATCCGGGCGTTGAACATATCGCCGATCCCCTTGTCAAATACGATTTCGGCGGGTTTACGCGAATCGATGCAACTGACAATGACCGCGTAAGGATGCTGCCCCTTGGAAGACAGATCCACCTGCGACAGGTAATTGCGGTGGAGCATACGGCCTTCCAGGAATCGTCTATTGCCCGCTTTAAATTTTCCCAGCACTTCCAGCGGTGTGATGCTATCCTGGAATTCGGCGGTGGTGACTTCTGTTATGATATCCGGCGTCTTTTTAGCCGGGGTGTCAGTAGCAATGCTGCTCCCGGCCGATTCGCCACGCCGATGGCTATCGCAGGACGAAGACAGCAACAGCCCCGGGAACAAACAGACTGCCAGGCAGGCGCCGCGTACACAATGGGTGATTTTGATTTTAGCCATGATTATGTTTTTTGGCTTCACGTATATTGTATCCTTACTCGCCACTCACTACTGACTAACCACTACTGACTACTCACTATTTTCTACTGATCTTTCGTATCCAGGATGACCGACGGGGTCCCCTTGCCCATGATGATCACTTTTGCGTTGGGCGACCTGGCGATTTCCAATTGAGCCTTGATGCTCTCGTACTGCAGCTGTTTCTCAGTAAGGCTTTCGCTGATGATATGTTGGTAATCTGCGATACCCTGGGCCTCTACCCTCTTACGATCGGCTTCCTGTCTCTCCTTCTGAAGGACGAACTGCATTTTTTGCGCGTCCTGTTCGGCGGAGATCTTCTGCTCTATACTGGTTTTTACGGCCTGGGGCAGCGTGATATTCCGGATCAGCAGCTGCTCGAGCAACAGACCCCGTTTCCGGAAGTCCCCGTCGATGGTGTTGAAGATACGGTTCTGGAATTCATCCCGTTTTGTGGAATACAGGGATACGGCGTCATAGTAGACTGCGTTGTCGCGGATCTTCGTTCGCGTCAGCGGCCTCACGATCTTGTCGGTATAATCGATTCCGGTCTCGCGAAGAATATTGGGCGCGCTGGATGGAATCACCTTGTAAAGCACCGTCAGATCGATGACGACCTCGAGACCATCTGCCGACAATACCCGGATGGCGTCGTCTCCTTCTTTGGCGCCTTCGTTGCGGACCGCGCTCATCGTATAGTTCTGGGTTTTGACGTCGAGCCTCTGTATGTCCACCAGGGGATCGATAATATGCAGCCCACTGGGTAAGATAGTGTTCTGAACGCTTCCGAAAAGCACCTGTACGCCGACTTCGCCCGTGCCGATCTGGACAAAGCAGGCCATGACCACACCCAATAATAACAATACGGTTCCTCCGGAACGAAGGTAGCGGCCATAGGGAGACAAAGGGGATGGCCGACGGCCCGCAGCGATACCCAGTATCAGCAGGATCAGCCCTAATATAAGCACAAGCATAAATGGGGTATTTTCAGGCAAGGTAGTAAAATACCGGTGAGCGGATAAAAAAAGGGCCCCGGGGGACTACCCGGGGCTCTTTGCGACCCATTTATTCAATCACAAGTTCTCAATCGACAGGCTTGGGCTATTCGTTTGCCCCCTGTTCACCGATCCGGTTAATGATCTTTATCGACGTTGTTATATTTTGTGGTATAGGCGTCGGATTTGTCTTTCAGGTTCTTTTGGTCATAGATGTTGATCAGGAGATCATAGGTGTCTTTCAGGGTGGTCTTTTCATCCATCTTCAGCTTCCCTTTACTTCCCAGGATCTGGTCTACTTTCTCAAAATAAGGGAGTGCCTCATCGAATTTCTTGCCGGCCGCTATCCGAAGATCGGCTCTTTTCTTAATATCCTCGGGCTTGCTGCCTTTGATCAGTTTAGTCTGCGACTGCAGGTCTATTCCCTGGTTATAGGATATCTGTCCCAAAGCAAGGGCCGCCTGTACATAATCGGGGTTTACCTCGAGGCATTTTGCAAATTCCGTTTTTGCCTTTTGTATCAGGTCCTCGGAATTGGCAGGACGCTTACCGGTGGATGTGTCGGTCGCATACTGATAGAGTTCCACTCCATAGTTGAAAAAATAGATATGGTTCTTCGGAAAATGTTCGGTGATCTCCTGGTATTTTGCAAACAGCGAGTCTTTGTTTCCACCGGCAGTCCGCAGATTCTCCAATTCCAGGCCCAGCCAGAACGGATCATTGGGAAACTTAGCCTTTCCGGCTGCCAGGTATTTCTTCGTGTTCGCTCCGTCCTTTGCCGTATTATAGTAGTCTACCAGCCATTTGTAGATCTGGCTCATATTGGCAGAGGCAAGCGTGTCGATTCCCGCATCTACGAGCTTGCTATAATAAATCGCGGCAGTATCTCTCTTGTTGGCTTTTTCCGCGGAAATCCCGGCATATAAGGTACAGGTCGTGTCGATTTTCATGGTCATCCATCCTTTGGAGGTCATAAAATCGCTGGATTTGATAGCCCAGATGAAATCGCTCAATGCACCGTTAAAATTGCCGGCGTTATAGGCTGAAGCCCCGTCCTGGAAATATCCCTGATAAATGTCGTTGACGGGTTTATAAGCATCCAGTTGCAGGAGCAATAATTTCTTATCGTCTTTGTCGGCCACTTCCACATATTTCTTTAGTGCCTCCAATGCCTGCGCCCGGGCGTCCGGGAATTGGTTTTTCAGGGGATCATTTACCGCGATCGCATTGTATACTTTCACCTTTGTATACCAGGCTTCCGGGTTCTTCTGGTTCTTTTCCACCGCTAAGGCCTTATCGATCTCTGTTTTTGCATCGGCTACCTTGCCGGCTTTCAGCATATCCTTGGCCTTATCGATACTTTGTGCCCACAGGCCAAGACCCACTGCAAGCAGCAAACCGGTTGACAGCAATCGTTTACCCTGGCGACGAATAGTCTTTGCAATGCTTTCGTGAAACTGCGATTGAATCACATTCATATTTGTATTTTTAAGGAGTTCATCAAACAAAAGGTCAGTTAACCCGATTTGTCTGGATATTTATTTTATATAATGAAAACTGGAAATTGATTATCAATCTGTTCGATTCAGCTAATTTATTGGGCTGTTTTCGTCTCCGGATATCGGTTCGGTGCTGTCCCCCTCGCCATTCCCGCCGTGATTGTCTTCCTCTCCGCCGCCGGTTATTCCGGTCGTCTTATCGGTCAGCTCTTCATTCCCGTTATCGCCTGATACCGATCCAGGCAGGCCGTTCTCTCCTGCCGCCTCTACCACGTCTTCCAGTTTATCCAGTCTCGTAATGGCTGCAATCTCGTCGGTTTCGTCCAGCCGGATCAGTTTGACGCCCTGGGTCGCCCTTCCCTGTTCGCTGATACCCTTCACGGACATCCGGATTGTCACGCCGCTCTTGCAGGTGATCATCAGGTCCTCTTTCTCGGTGACCTCGAGAATGCCTACCAGTTTACCCGTCTTCTCCGTAACGCTGATGGTCTTCACACCCTTCCCTCCACGATTGGTTATGCGGTATTCATCGATCGGCGTTCTCTTACCGTATCCCTTTTCGCTCACCACCAGGACGGTTCTGGTTTTATCTTCCCTATTGACACAGATCATGCCAATCACTTCATCCTTCGAGTCCTCCACTTCGATTCCGCCCACCCCGATGGCTCCGCGTCCCGTAGGTCTCACCTTTTCCTCTTCGAAACGGATGGCTCTGCCGCTTTTCACGGCCATCAATACCTCGCTGTTGCCATCCGTCAGCCTGGCTTCGAGCAGCCTGTCTCCTTCATTGATAGTAATGGCATTGACGCCTGTCTGCCGGGGACGACTGAAGTCATGGAGGGAAGTCTTCTTGACGACCCCCTGCATGGTGCAGAGAATGATATAGTGGGTATTTACAAAGCTCTCGTCTTTGAGGTCTTTGACATCGACGATAGCCCTTATCTTGTCATCGGGGGGGATCTGGATCAGGTTCTGGACGGCGCGTCCTTTGCTGGTCTTGTCGCCATCCGGGATTTCGTAGACATTTAGCCAGTAGCACCTGCCTTTCTCGGTAAAGAACAGCATAGTATGGTGAGTCGAAGCTACAAACAGGTGCTCTATATAGTCTTCTTCCCGCGCTTTTCCTCCTATGGCGCCACGTCCGCCGCGTCGTTGCTGGCGGAATTCGGTTGCCGAAGTGCGTTTGATATAGCCCAGGTGGGAGATCGTAATGACCACGTCTTCTTCACGGATCAGGTCTTTGATGCTTACTTCGTCATCCAGGTAGGTGATTTCGGTTCTGCGGGCATCTCCGAACTTGTCTTTGACCTCCAGCAATTCTTTGCGGATCACTTCGAAACGTTTTCCTTCGTCGGCCAGCAACTCCTGGAGATAATTGATCAGTTTCATCAACTCATCATATTCTTCCCGGATCTTTTCTCTTTCCATGCCCGTGAGGCGCTGCAGACGCAATTCGAGGATGGCTTTTGCCTGGATCTCATCCAATCCCCACCCGGCGTTCACCAACCCCGATCTGGCCGCATCCGGGGTGGCAGAGTTGCGGATCAGGGAGATCACCTCATCGAGGTGATCCAGGGCTATCAGGAAGCCACGCAGGAGATGCGCCTTCTTTTCCGCCTCCCTCAGTTCGAACTGGGTGCGGCGGATTACAACCTCATGACGGAACTCGACAAACTCGCTGATCATCTCCCGTATGTTCAGGGTACGCGGTCTGCCCTTGACCAGCGCGACATTGTTGATGCCGTAGGAAGTCTGGACTTCGGTATGTTTATACAACTGGTTGATGACCACGTTTGCCACCGCGTCCCTTTTCAGGTCGATGACGATACGGGTTCCTTCCTTGCTGTTTGATTCGTTGTTGACATGCGCGATACCCTCGAGTATCTTTTCGTTGACGAGCTGGCCGATCCGGTCGCACAGGGCGTCGCGGTTCATCTGGTACGGCACCTCGGTGATGACGATCTGCTCCCGTCCACTGCTCTTGGTGTCCACGTGCAGCTTACCACGCAGGACGACGCGTCCCCTCCCAAAGTGCATGGCCGCCTTTACTCCTTCCATGCCATAGATAATGCCACCGGTAGGGAAATCGGGTGCTTTCACATGTTGCATCAGCTCATCGACCGTGATATCCCGCTTTTCGATATAGGCGATACAGCCGTCGATAACTTCGGACAGGTTGTGCGGCATCATGTTGGTAGCCATCCCCACTGCGATCCCGCTGGAGCCGTTCAATAACAATTGTGGTATGCGCGAAGGCAATACCGTCGGCTCACGCAGGGAATCATCGAAGTTCAACTGGAAATCCACCGTATCCTTTTCGATGTCTTCCAGCATGGCTTCCCCCATCTTGTGAAGCCTGGCTTCCGTATAACGCATGGCCGCCGGGTCGTCTCCATCCTGGCTTCCGAAGTTCCCCTGGCCGTCGACCAGCACATAGCGCATATTCCACTCCTGGGCCATGCGCACCATAGTATCATAAATGGATTTGTCCCCGTGGGGGTGGAATTTCCCCATCACCTCACCGACGATGCGGGCTGCTTTCTTATAAGGCTTGTTGCTGTTATTGCCCAATTCATTCATCCCGAATAATACGCGGCGATGAACGGGCTTCAATCCGTCCCTGACATCTGGCAGAGCCCGTCCTACGATTACCGACATAGAATAGTCGATATAGGCCGTCTTCATCTGCTCCTCAATGTTTACGGTGACAATACGATTGTTATCCTGCGTTTCAAGTGGCGTGCTGTTCTCTTCCATACTCAATATTGGCAACGATTTACTCCCGGGAACCGGGATCCTACCCTGCTGGGAAGGATTGCAAATCTACCCTATTTGAGCTTGAAAACCTGACCGAAAAGGTCTTTTTTGAAGGATTATTTTCCACTAATGTGGATAGTGGGAAGGCAGTTTGACGCTTATCCGGGTGCCCTTACCCTCGGTGCTTTGCGCCTGGATGGTCCCGTCCATTTTTTCGACGAATTCCTTCACCAGGGAAAGTCCCAACCCGGAGCCCACTTCGTTTTTGGTTCCTTTCCGGGAGACTTTTTTCATGCCGCAGAATAATTGCTCGAGGATGGCGGGAGGCATACCGATTCCCGTATCTTCCACCGCGATTTCGACGGTTTGCCCGGATGCGGTGGCTGTCACGTTGATGCTGCCGGCTTTTGTAAATTTTATGGAGTTATTGACAAGGTTGCGAAGGATAAAGCGGATCGTATTTTCGTCCGTTTCCAGCAAGTCTCCCGTTTCGACCAGGTTTCTGAGCGTTACGCCTTTCAGGGCAGCCTGGGAGGACACTTCCTCCAATATGTCTTTTGTGATCTTGTGGAGGGCATGTCTGGCATAAGCCGGCCTCCCGGTGCTCATTTGCAATTGACCCCAGTCGACGAGGTTGTCCAGGAGGCTTAAAGTGGCGTTTAACTGGTTGCCGGCCATTTCGAGGAACAGACCCGATTGGGAAAGGCCTTTCTTATCAGGTATCAGTTGCAGCAGGCTTTTTAGGGAGTGCAGGGGCCCCCGGATGTCATGAGCCATGATGGAAATCATTTTTTTCTGCAAGGTAGAGACCCGCTCCAGCTCTTTGCGCTGGACCCTTTCCAGCAACGAGATGCGCTTCAGCTCCAGGTTTCTTTTGTGCAGTTCCATGAGCTTGCTAACCTGTCTGCCCAGCACGATGAGCACCTCCTGTTGATCGGCGTCCAGTTGCCGGGGTACCCGGTCGATCACGCACAAAGTCCCCAGACGCCCTCCGTTTCCGGAGACGAGGGGAACGCCCGCATAGAAACGTATATCCGGGTCACCGGTAACCAGTGGGTTGTCATGGAATCGTTCGTCTTTCGTGGCGTCGGGCACCACGAAAATGGCTCCGTTCATAATAGTGTGGCCGCAGAAGGAGATGTCACGGCCGGTTTCGGAAACATCCAGCCCCACTTTGGCTTTGAACCACTGCCGGGAGGCATCGATGAGGGTGACAGCCGAGATGGGAGTATTACAGATTTTGGAGGCCAGCCGCACAATCTCGTTAAAATCTTCTTCTTCCGGCGTGTCCAAAATGTCGAATTCACGCAAATATTGCAGACGCAGAGATTCGTCAGAGGGTGCCGGCGCTTTAATCATCTTGATAGGATTCTGTTCAGGTTAACAAACTAGGTGCGGGAAGTTAACGGCTCAGTGAAACCATTTAGTATTGCTGATTTCCCGGCTTTAAGTGGTTTTACCTAGTGCGCATATCCCCGCACTTTATTGTCAGTTCCTGAAACCCTTTGCCATCGAAGGGTCTATTCCAAATAGGCGCCTTTGACCTTTTCGCCCTCCACCTCGACATAAATATGCTCCTGGAGGGTAGTGGCCAGGGATATTCCCACATAATCCGGATCCACGGGGAATGCCTTATGCGTTCGCTCTACCAGGACCAATACTTCGATCTTCCGGGGGTGGAAGTCCAGGAAAGGCTTCATGGCATAAAGCAAGGTCTTGCCGCTGCTGGCCACATCGTCTATGACGATGACAACTTTATCGTCAAACGACAGTTCCCGGCTCAGGGTCACGTCCCGGGGATAGGTCTTGTCCAGGGTGATAGTAATCAGTTCTGTCTGAACGGCTGCGATTTCCTGCAGCAGACGTTGGATATTCCGGGCGACCACGCTCCCGCTTTCGCGGATGCCGGCCAGGATCAACTGTGGTTCACCGTGGTTGTTTTCCAGGATCTCATAAGCCATCCGGCGCAGTTTTTTCTCCGCCACCTGTTCTGTCAGGATATAGTTCTTCATTGCGTTGGGTGATTATCCATACAAACCTACGGGAAAAAGGCAAATATCCGTTTATCCCCTTATCTTTAAACCCACTAATCTCATCAGCATGCCCATCGTCCAACAGGTACTGTTTATCCTGGCAGCCGGTATCGCGGTCTGGCTGTTCAGCAGGAAGGTTCGGGAGATTCGCCGCAATATCCTTTTAGGCAGACAGGAAGACTATCATGATGATCCTTCCCGCAGATGGAAAAACGTCGTTTTACTGGCATTCGGTCAAAAGAAGATGTTCAGAAACCCGCTCGTGGCGTTGATGCACTTTGTGATTTATGCGGGTTTTATCATCATTAACATCGAAGTGCTTGAGATCTTGCTGGATGGGATCTTCGGGACACACCGGCTCTTCGCGGCGGCGTTGGGGGCTTTTTATGTTTTCCTGATAGACGCCTTCGAATGCCTGGCGCTGGGAGTGCTGATCGTTTGCATCCTCTTTCTTTGCAGAAGGAACCTGCTCAAATTAAAACGTTTTATAAGCCATGACCTGGATGGATGGCCTCGCAGCGATGCCAATTATATCCTGCTTACCGAGATCGTTTTGATGGCGCTGTTTCTTACGATGAATGCTGCCGACACGCTGCTGCAGTCCCGGGGAGTGGGTCACTACTCCGCCGCAGTTACCGGTGATTTTGTGGTCTCCCGGGGATTGCATCCCTGGCTTAGCGGTATGAGCAGTGCATCCCTGGAGGTACTGGAAAGAATTTGCTGGTGGCTGCATATCCTGGGGATTCTTGCCTTCCTGAATTATCTTCCCTATTCCAAGCACCTGCATATCGTCCTGGCCTTCCCCAACGCTTATTTTGCGAGGTTGTGGCCGGAAGGCAAGCTTCGCAATATGCCCGCCATTCAACAGGAGGTGTTGTATGCGATGCAGCCGGAACTGGCCCCCGCCGAAGCGGCCGCTCCTCCGAAATTCGGGGCCAAAGACGTCTTTGACCTGAGCTGGAGAAACCTGCTGGACGCCTATTCCTGTACCGAATGCGGAAGATGCAGCGCTGCCTGTCCCGCTAACCTTACGGGAAAGATATTGTCCCCGAGAAAGATCATGATGTCCACCCGTGACCGGTTGGAGGAAGTGGGTCGGAATATTGACAAGAACGGGGCGTTCAAAGACGACGGCAAATCCCTGCTCACCTATATCGGTACGGAGGAATTGCGGGCGTGTACAACCTGCAACGCCTGTGTGGAAGAGTGCCCGGTCAGTATCAGCCCCCTGGAGATCATCCTGGAGATGCGGCGCTCCCTGATCATGGAAGACAGCAATGCTCCGCAGGAATGGAACAACCTCTTTGGAAATATTGAGAACAATTTTGCACCCTGGAAATTCAGCCCGGACGACCGCGATAAATGGGTGGAGGGCTAATTCCTTTTTTACTTCTGACGGGCCATTACGCTGAGCGATACGGTCAGGTTATCCGAAATGGTGCTCGATCCGCCGACCCCGAAGTCTTTCCGGTTGATCTTGAATTCGCCGGCGAACAGGTACCCTCCATTCGAAGCCGTTGCGGCAAATGGAAAGGACAGGTCCTGGGTCTTGTCCTTAATGGTCAGCTTCCCGTACAGGATATAAGTGCCTCCCTTATTGGATGCCACGACTTTTGTCGATACCAGCCGGATACGCGGATATTTCGAGACATCGAAATAAGTTTCGTTCTTTAAATGAGAATCCCGCATGTCATTATCCGTATTTACGGTAGCGGCGTCCACGCTCACGTCGAAGGAAGATCCGGCCAGGTCATTCGGATCGAAACGGACGGTTCCCCGTAAACCCTTAAAAGAGCCCTCTACGTTAAAGCCGAAATTCTTGATCTTGAAACTAACTTTGGAGCCGTCGTCCGTGGGTGTCAGGCCTTGTGAAAAGAGGATTATGCCCGAACATTGGATCAAAAGGAACAATGCGATATGCTTCATATTTTTTAATGGATTCTTAGTAAGGAGAATGGCTGTTTTTTACAAAACTAACGGCGTTTTGCCGGCTCCGGTTGTCCGTCAGGCGATATCGACCAGCTTTTGTAATTTTTTAACATCGAGGAAGCAGATCTTCTGGCGATTGTAAGACAGGATTTTTTCCGTCTCCAGCTCATTGATCATGGTCGTGACGGTCTGTCGGCTGGACCCGATCAGGTTGGCGATATCTTCATGGGTAAGATAATTTGGAATGCAGAAGCCTTCGCTGGTGTTTTCTCCCAGGTCCTGGGCTACCAGCTGCCACAAAAAGTCGATCAGCCGCGCTTTTACATCCTTATTCAGGAGGTTCACCAGTCGGTTTTCGATATTACGCAATTTGGCCCCGACCTGCTTGCTGTATTTTAGCGCCAGGTCCGGCCGGCTCTTTAACAGTTTTTCAAAATCCTCTATGGTAAAAGCGCAGATGCTCACATTGTTCTTATAAGCCTGGGCAAATTCACCGTGGAGATTGTTCTTTTCCAGGCTGAACTGTCCGAAAAGCTCACCCTGGTGGATAATCTCTTTGACCTTCTCATTGCCTTCCTGGTCGATATAGCCGATTTTTATATAACCTTCCTTCACGAAATATACCTTGTTGAGGTTGTAAGCTTCAAAATAGACGTATTCCCCCTTTGGTACTTCGATAAAGTGGTGTTCGATTTTCAGCGTATCGACCTCATCCTCGGTGAGGTTGCACCAGAGATCGTAATTCCGTATCAGCAGCATTTTGTCTTCGGCCGGCATAAAAGAAGGACTGTTTTACGATCTAAAGTTACATTTTACAATCCATTGTCCGTATTCGCATTTTGATGTACGTTTACAAAAAAAACCATGCAGGTAGAAACCATAGCTGAAATGAAGGCAAGGGGAGAAACGCCGGAGGTCCTTTTCTGGGTCGGGTGTGCCGGTAGTTTCGATCAGCGTGCGCAGAAGATCACCAGGGCCTTCGCCTCTATCCTTACGAAAACGGGGATCCGGTATGCCATTCTGGGGAAAGAAGAGCTTTGTACCGGAGATCCCGCACGCCGGGCCGGCAACGAATTCCTCTTTCAGATGATGGCCTACCAGAATATCCAGGTCCTTAACAATTACGGGATCAAAAAGATCGTCACGACCTGCCCGCACTGTTTTAATATCCTCAGAAACGAATACCCGGAACTGGGCGGCCACTATGAGGTTATGCACCATACAGCTTTTCTGCAGGAAATGATCGATCAGGGAAAGATTGTCGTGAAAGAAGGGGGTTCTTTTAAAGGTCAGCGTATCTCCTACCACGATAGTTGCTATCTGGGACGGGCCAATGGCATTTATGAGGCTCCCCGTAAAGTCCTGGAAGCCCTCGACGCGGAGCTGGTGGAGATGAAACGCTGCCGGAGCAAAGGTCTCTGTTGCGGGGCCGGAGGCGCCCAGATGTTCAAGGAGGAGGAGAAGGGGACCACCCGCGTCAATTTCGAAAGGACCGGCGAGGCCCTGTCCACGGGCGCTGCTATTATCGCAACGGCCTGCCCCTTTTGCAATACGATGGTGACCGATGGCGTCAAGCACGGGGAGAAGGAAGACCAGGTGAAGGTGATGGACCTGGCCGAACTGATCGCTTCCTCCATCTGAAGGGCCGGGTGACGGAAAGCGTACCGGATGGAGCCGGTACGCCCTGAATTATAAAATATCTGTTAACTTTGGGGCATGAATCTCAGTTATAAGGAATCCCTCCCGGCCAATTTCGCAGCCGATTCAAGGGTTTGGATCTATCAGGGGAACCGTTCGTTTACCGCTGCCGAGGCTGCGCAGGTCAATGAGGCGATCGAGCTCTTTGTCTCCGGTTGGAAATCCCACGGTACACCCGTAACCGGCTTTGGCCGTCTTTTCTTCGGTCAGTTTATTATCCTGCTGGCCGACGAGACCACTTCCGGGGTGAGTGGATGCAGTACCGATAGCTCGGTTCGTCTGATCAAACAAATGGAGGAACGGTTCGATATCCGGCTTTTCGACCGGCAATTGCTGGCTTTCGTAATAGAGGACGCTCTGGAGCTATTGCCTCTGTCCCGGTTAAATAATGCCGTCGAAAATAATTTTATTGACGGGGAAACACTTTATTTTAATAATATTGTGCCGACAAAACAGGAATTGCTGGAAAACTGGATCATCCCGGTCAAGAACAGCTGGCTGGCGAAACGGGTTCTGGCTCCGGCCGATCCGGGGCTTTAGAGGGTGGCTTTAAATGGAGATTTAATAAGCGGAAGTAGCTCATTTGGTAGAGCGACAGCTTCCCAAGCTGTAGGTGGCGGGTTCGAGCCCCGTCTTCCGCTCAGAAGGTCATCAGAAATGGTGGCCTTTTCTTATTCCAGGTCGTTTATACTATGACCTGGCGGGACAAACGATCTGAAAAGCATGGCGGAATAACCCTGGTAAAACTACCGTAATCCTGTCAACTTGTCACGGGAACTGTCTTTTTACTTATATTTGCCCTTTAAAATCAGGTTAAAAGATGTTTGACTCAGTGCAAACCGCGGCACATGATGAAAATCGACAGGGGGAGGCCTTTCGTCCCTTTGGTTCGGATCCAAATGGATACCGGAAGAAGTTCTATATAGAGAGCTACGGCTGCGCGATGAATTTTGCCGACAGCGAGATAGTCGCCTCTATCCTTCATGACAATGGATTCGGCGCTACCCCTAACTATGAGGAAGCCGACCTGGTTCTTCTCAACACGTGTTCCATTCGTGAAAAGGCAGAACAGACGGTACGCAACAGGTTGCATTTATTCCGGCAGGCGAAGCGGAACCGACCCGGGATGCTGATCGGTGTGCTGGGTTGTATGGCCGAAAGGCTAAAGGCCAAATTCCTCGAACAGGAGAGGCTGGTGGATATGGTCGTCGGTCCCGACGCCTACCGGACATTGCCGGGGCTGATAGAAGAAGCCGGAACTGGTCAAAAAGCCGTGAATGTCCTTCTTTCCAGGGATGAGACTTACGCCGATATCTCCCCTGTCCGGCTGGGCAGCAATGGGATTACCGCTTTCGTGAGTATCATGCGGGGCTGTAATAATATGTGCTCTTTCTGCGTCGTACCCTTTACCAGGGGCCGCGAAAGAAGCCGCGATGCCGTCTCCATCGTCAGGGAATGCATGGATCTCTATAATCGTGGTTTTCGGGAGGTCACCCTGCTCGGTCAGAATGTCGACAGCTATTACTGGACGTCGGAGGAGTTCCCGGAACAGACCGGTATGCAACAGACGGAGCCGGTGACCTTTGCGAAATTGCTCGAGCAGGTGGCGTTGATTGCTCCTTCTCTGCGGGTCCGGTTCTCCACCTCTCATCCAAAAGACATCACCGACGAGGTGCTCTATACCATGGCGAAGTATGAGAACATCTGCAAATCCATACATCTTCCTGTTCAGAGCGGTTCTACCCGGATCCTGCAACTCATGAACCGGACCTATACCCGGGAATGGTATAAGGCTAAAATAGACCGGATCCTCGAAATCATCCCGGGCTGCGGCCTCAGCTCCGATATCATCGCCGGGTTTTGCACCGAGACGGAAGAAGATCACCGGGATACGCTCAGCCTGATGGAATACGCCCGGTACGACCTGAGCTATATGTATTTCTATAGTGAAAGACCGGGTACGCTGGCAGCACGTCGTTACAAGGATGATATTCCCGAAGAGGTAAAAAAAAGAAGGCTGGACGAGATCGTCAGACTGCAGAGACGACTGTCCGCCGAGAGCAATGCAAGGGAAGTAGGTAAGACTTTTAAAGTGCTTATCGAGCAGAATTCGAAAAAAAGTACCAACGACTGGAGCGGACGCACCAGCCAGAGTAAAGTGGTAGTATTTTCAAAAGCGGGAACAGATCATAGACCCGGGGATTATGTCACCGTGCGGATCAAAGATTGTACGGGTGGCACCCTGCTGGGAGAAATAATATAGAGATTATGGAAATTCAATCGATAAAGAATCGTTTTGGGATCATCGGCAATTCGCCGGCACTGAATTTCGCATTACAGGTGGCGACGCAGGTTGCCAATACGGATCTGACCGTATTGATATTTGGCGAGAGCGGGGTCGGTAAAGAGGCTTTTTCACAGATCATACATGCACTATCGGCCCGTAAACACAATCCTTTTATTGCCGTGAATTGCGGCGCCATTCCGGAAGGGACGATCGATTCAGAATTATTCGGACACGAGAAGGGGTCTTTTACCGGGGCTGTCGATTTCCGGAAAGGATATTTTGAAACGGTCAACGGAGGCACTATCTTTCTGGATGAAATCGGGGAGATGCCACTGGGCACGCAGGCCAGGCTATTGAGGGTGCTGGAAGCCGGAGAATATATCCGCGTAGGTTCTTCGAAGGTCCAGAAAACGGATGTGCGGGTCATAGCCGCCACCAATAAAGACCTGCTGGAGCTAACCGAAAAAGGCAAATTCCGCGAGGATCTTTATTACCGGCTAAGTACGGTCCCGATCCGGGTGCCTTCTCTCAGGGATCGGAGGGATGATATTCCCCTGCTGTTCAGGAAATTTGCCGTCGACTTCGCGGAAAGATATAAGGCAGTGCCGGTTCAACTGGACGATGAGGCGAAAAATCTGTTAATTAATTATCCCTGGCCGGGGAATGTTAGGGAATTGAAGAATATTGCAGAACAGATATCGGTGTTGTCGGAGGACAAGCAGATTTCGGGCTCCGAACTCAGGCGGTTTATTCCGGAGACTTCGGGTAACCGGCTTCCGATGCTGATCCCCGGCAATGGCACGACCAGTTCGGGATCCCACGAATTCAACAATGAACGGGATATCCTGTATAAGCTCTTTTTTGACATGAAAAAAGATGTTACGGAATTGAAGAAGATGTTCGTGGAGATCCTGCAAAACCCTTCTGCGGCTTCCTCCCATTATTCTTCATTCACGAACGACCTGAAGGAACTTAAGCCGTCCGAAGTCTTTCAGCCGGCGGCTCTCACGACCGCGCAGCCCGTGGTGATCCATAACAGCAGCGAGGATATTCACCACCATGAGGAAGTGGAGGAATCACTGAATATCATGGACAAGGAAAAGGAACTCATCGTAAAGGCGCTGAAGAAGCACAAGGGCAAGAGAAAAGACGCGGCTTCCGATCTGGGAATCAGCGAAAGGACCCTCTACCGGAAGCTGAAAGAATACGATATTAGCGAATAATATAAAATAATGAAAACAAAATACTTTTTCACAGGCATTTTATATTTTGCATGTCTGATTTCTATTTCCTCCTGCAAAATCTATTCGTTTAAGGACGTTTCGATACCCCCGGAGGTGAAGACCATTCATCTCGCCTATATTGAAAACAGGGCGAGATATGTCAATCCCCAGCTGGCTCCCCAGTTGAACGACGCGTTGAGGCTGAAGATCAATAACCAGGCGGGGAAGCTTACTCAGGTACAAACGGATGATGCGCACTATGATGTCGCAGGGTATATTTCGGATTATAATGAGACCACATCGGGTGTGTCCAATCAGCAGGCTGCGACCAACCGGTTGAACGTGACCGTTCACCTCATTTTTAAAAATCACCTCGACCCCACCGGTAAGACGGTGGCGCCAGCTGACTTTGAAGCAGATGTTACCCGGAACTTTGATTTTTCAGCGAATACGAGTTTCACCGACGCAGAGACCCAACTGCTGCCCACGATCATCAGCAATATGACGGATGAAATTTTTAACAAGCTTTTTTCCAATTGGTAGAAACCTGAATCATGACCCTTCAAATGCAGCATATTATCCGGCATCTGTTCCAGGCCAATTCATTGGATGAAGTACCCCGTGAACGTCTGGAGGAACTGGTAGAACAATATCCATCCTTCGGTGTCGGACATTATCTGCTCTCGAAGAAACTGCAGGCACAGGGCTCGGATCGTTTTTTGCAGGAGACGGCAAAGACAAACCTCTATTTTATAAATCCATATTGGCTTGAATGGCTGTTGGGTGATACGGGAAAACCTCCCGGAGAAAGACTGCCCCTTTCCAAACGGGTCGCCGGCAATGGGCAAACAGCCGATGGTCCTTCTGAACCTGTCACGGATGCCGTTGCGGCCCCGATCGCGGAACTTGTTGCCGTGGTTGTCACCGAGACCGAGACTCTGAAATTTCCGGACACCGGGTCGGCTTCCGGGACGGCTCCCGTTCCCGGGGACCCGATAGGCTCTGTTACAGAAGAATCGACAAAAATGCATCCTCCGGCCGAACATTCCGTCGTTTCCGAAGCCGGGGAGCTCGTGACTGCGGAAGAAGCCGCTCCGGTAACCGGATTTACGACCGGACAGGACGATATTGCGAGGGTTGCGACTCCGGTCGTCCCGACCGAAGAAGAACGGGAACAACCCTGGCAGCAGGAAGCGGAAAAGACCGAACGGGAAGAAAACGAGGGCCCCATCGTAGACGAGGAGGCTGTCGTCCTCCAACAGGAAGATCTTCCTGCGACAGAGATATTGGCCGCACATCAGGAACTCTCCCGTGACGAGCTGTCCCGGCACTCCGAAGAAATCACCGGTGAACGGGAACCGGTGGCCTCTTCAGGGGCCACCTTGTCTGAGCCACTCCCTTCTGAAGAGACCGCCCATGAAGCTGTCGTTGTCCCTGAAGAGATTACCCCGGCCGGAGAGCCTGCCGGCCCCGCAGTGGAGGTCCCGATTGAGACGCCGGCACAGGCAGGAGAAGAACTGCGCAGGGAGCAACCGGCCTCCGCTGCGCCTCCGGAGCCAGTGCTCGCTATCGATCCCTATCACACGATCGACTATTTTGCATCGCAGGGTATCCGCCTCGTATTGGACGACAATCCATCCGACAAATTAGGTAAACAGCTGAAGAGCTTTACCGAATGGCTGAGGGTGATGAAGCGCCTGCCACAGAAACAGGAGGAGCCGGTAACCGATCCGGCCACGGAACACAGGATCCTGGCTTTTGCCGCCCACTCCAACGAGACGCGGGAAATCGTCACCGAGACGATGGCAGAAGTACTTGCTATGCAGGGAATGTTGGGCAAAGCAGCCGATGTATACCGCAAATTAAGTTTGCTCAATCCCGATAAAAGCGCTTATTTTGCAGCCAAAATCGAACAATTAAAAGTCAAATAATATGATGGTCTTCTTTGTGATATTGATATTGGTGGCCTGTATTTTCCTGGGTCTGATCATCCTGGTCCAAAATCCGAAAGGGGGTGGCCTGGCCTCTAACGTAGGTGGTTTCAGCAACCAGATCATGGGTGTAAAACAAACGACGGATGTGCTCGAAAAAGGCACATGGGTGCTGGCGATCGTCGTGGCGGTCCTTTGCATTTTCTCAGCGGTTTTCGTTCCAAGAGCCGGCGGTAATTTCAGAAGCCCTGACCTCAAGGTGAATGCGGGTTCCAATACGGCTCCTGCCGCTCCGGGTCAATCTGCTCCTCCGGCCGGTAACCCCTCACAGAAATAAGAGACTGACACAATAAAATTTATTCGACCCTGCCTCTGGAAACTGGCAGGGTTTTTTATTTACTTTATGCCGTTAATCCTGGCCGTGGATCCGGCTGGAATATCCATTTCAAAAACCAATCATGAGTTTGCGCAAGCGCATTTTCGGGTCAGTATTCGCAATTGTCATCCTTGCCGCCCTCTTCTCAGCATGGCGCCTACTGGGCCCTGCCACGGCTTTTAGCGGCGAAAAATATTATCTGTATATCGGCACAGGGATGAAATATGAGGAGGTATTGGACCGGCTGGAGAGAGATACCGTGCTGGAAAGCCCTGCCTTTTTCAAATGGGTGGCGGATCGCGTCGACTATCCGCGGAACGTGAAAGCGGGGAAATATGAGATCCGCAAGGGGATGAACCTGCTGAATATCGTCCGGATCCTCCGCAACGGAAGACAGGTGCCTGTTCACCTGATTATCACTAAATTGAGGACACCGGAGAACCTGGCTTCCTTTATCGGCAAACACTTCGAGTGTGATTCCGTCTCCGCAATGGCTTATTTCAGGAACAATGATTCCCTGAAGGAATATGGATTGGACTCCAATACTTTTCTGACCGCCGTGCTTCCGAATACCTACACTTTTTTCTGGAATACGACGCCTTCGGCCATTTTTAGAAAGATCCGGTCCACCTATACCCTTTTTTGGACACCCGCCAGAAAAACGGCGGCGGCAATCAGGGGGTTGAACCCAACCACGGCCTATATCCTGGCGTCTATCGTCGAGGAGGAGACCAATAAACAGGATGACAAACCAAAAATTGCCAGCGTATACCTGAACAGGATGGCCAAAGGCATGAAGCTCGGCGCCGATCCGACCGTCAAGTATGCGCTGCATGATTTCGAATTGAAACGGATCTATGATAAATACCTGCAGGTAGAATCGCCTTACAACACGTACAAACATGCGGGTCTGCCGCCGGGACCCATCTGCACGCCATCCGAACAAACGCTGGACGCTGTATTGAGTTCGCCGCAAACTGACTATCTTTATTTCGTAGCTAAGCCGGATTTTTCAGGCTATTCGAATTTTGCAGCTACCTACGAGGAACATTTGCAAAACGCCAGGGAATACCAGAAGGCGCTGGATGAACAAATGGCCATCAGGGCTGCGAGCGAAAAGGCTGCCCGTAAATAAAATGACAAAACTCGAAAGAATCATATATCGTTCTCCCCCGATCCGCTTCCTCGAGGCAAAGAGCAAAAAGATCATCTTACCCGGTTTCGAAAGAGTGCCGCTGTATGACGTGGTCCGGTTCTTTCTCAGCCAGGTGCAGAAGGTCGGGTTGAACGACCGGGCACGGTCCATCTCATTCAGCTTTCTGTCCGCGATACCGGCCGCAGCCATCTTTATCTGTACGCTGATCCCCTATCTGCCTGTATCAAAGCAGATCACTCACCAGCTGCTCCTGCTGACCCGGGATATCACGCCGAACCAGAATACTTATCTACTCGTCAAGGACTTCCTCGAAGACTTCCTCGACAAGCCCCGCGGCGGCCTTTTGTCGTTTGGCTTCCTGCTGGCTATTTTTTATTCTTCCAATGCCATGATCGGCATCATGCACTCCTTTAATAAGTCCCTTATCTACAACGCCAAAAGAAATATCTTCCAGACGAGATGGATGGCGATCAAACTGACCGTGCTGGTCGTGGTGATGATGATCGGCTCGATCATCATCCTTTTCACGCAGGATGAGTTGCTGAAAAACATCCTGAGATGGGAACATATCAATAGCCGATCCGCGAGATGGCTGTTTAGAACCTTGCGGTGGGTGGTTGTGATTCCCCTGTTCTATCTTGCGATCGCCTTCATTTATAAATATGGTCCCTCCGTGCATAAGCGATGGAGACTTTTCTCGCCCGGCACCCTGCTGGCGACTTTTCTGACCATCCTCACGACCCTGCTGTTCTCATCCTGGGTGAATAAATTCGGGAATTATAACAAGGTCTACGGATCGATCGGCACGATCATGATCCTGATGCTGCTGGTCTATTTCAATTCGCTGGTCCTGCTGATCGGCTATGAACTAAACGTGAGCATACATCATCTGCGGGTCATTGCCGGTGAGCGGCTCGCCGCGGAGCTTGAAAAAAGTTAGAGGTTTCCGGCGGTGCCACGGTTGCGGGCTTCCGCCCGGATCTCAGCCGCCCCCCTGCTCCACCCCGAAAGCAATTCGTTGTACGCGTCATCGGGTAACTGGCGGCGCTTGTAGTGGCCTGCGATCGTCTTCTGGCGGAACGCTTCGTAAAGCGTGACGGCGCATGCCACCGAGATATTCAACGATCTGATAATGCCTACCTGGGGAATGATGAAATTGCCATCGGCCAATATCCTGATCTCTTCGCTGACCCCGCTGTGTTCGTTGCCAAAGACGAGAGCGATACGACCCGTGAAATCCACCTCATGAAGAGAGACGGCATCGCTGCTCAGATGGGTCGTGATGATACGGTCGTATTTATTCCTGAGGTCCGTAAAACAGGTTTTTGCATCCGTATATTGATGGATGGTAAGCCATTTATCCGCGCTGCTGCTGCTCTTGGCGCCCCATCTTTTATGAGGAGCTATCCGTGTGTTCAGGACGTATATCTCCTGTACGCCCACCGCGTCACAGGTTCGCATGACCGCCGAAATATTATGCGGGTCGAATACATTTTCCAATACCACGGTAATAGCATCCTGCCTTTTTTCAAGCACCTGTATGATCCTGTCTTCTCTTTCCGGCGTCATAGACTATAAGAATGAATAATGAAATAGATAAGCCGCAAAAATAAACAAAGATTGTGCTGATATTTTTTGAATATTCATTATTATTAATATGTTTTTCGTGCTATTTCCCTTGCAAGGGCGATTATAATACTTAATTTTGTAAAAAAAGGATCTGATGGCGCGCATGCTGCATAATCCACGCACGATAGAACTGGAAGACTCCGACACGGATATCCTCACCGCTGATGACGAGCCTTGCAGCCTGATTGTCTGGAACGATGAAGTCAATACGTTCGAATGGGTGATAGAAACCCTGGTGGAAGTATGCGGACAATCGGTCGAACAAGCCGAGCAATGCGCCATGATCATCCACTCCAAAGGAAAATATGCCGTCAAACGTGGCTCTTACGAAGAACTGAAGCCTCTTTGTGACGCCATCACCGATCGGGGCATTGGCGCCACCATAGAAATATTATCCGGGACCTGAGCCGATATTTTTTTACGATCCATTCGCTCCCGGATCCTTTCCTGACCTCTATATGCCCCTATTCGCGCTAAATAACGAGATTGTTTTTCCTCCTGTAAACATGGCGGAACCGGACGGGCTGCTGGCCTTTGGCGGCGATCTTTCCACAGAACGCTTATTGCTGGCTTATCGCAGCGGAATATTTCCGTGGTATGAAGGCCGGCATATCCTTTGGTGGTGTCCAGACCCCCGATTCGTGCTGTTTCCCGGCGAGTTAAAGGTGAGTAAGAGCATGCAGCAATCGATCAGGAAGAATGCCTTCACATTCAGGATAAATACAGCTTTCAGGGAAGTCATCGGCAATTGCAAGGTGATCAGCCGGAAAGACCAGGCAGGAACATGGATCACCGACGAGGTCAGGGAGGCTTACATACGCCTTCATGACCTGGGCTATGCGCATTGCGCCGAATCCTGGTTGAATGGAGAACTGGTGGGGGGGCTGTATGGGATCCGCATGGGGAAGGTCTTTTTTGGCGAGAGCATGTTCAGCAAAGTCAGCAATGCCAGCAAGTTTGCGTTCATCAGTTATATCCGCGTGCTGCAGTCGGAAGGAGTGCGGCTCATAGATTGCCAGGTCTATACCGAACATCTCGAAAGTCTTGGAGCGCGTATGATACCACGCGAAGAATTTATAGGTCTGGTAGAGGAATTGATAAAGCAATAGAAAAGATCCGGCTTCCAGCCGATACCGGGATCCGCAGGCCGGCGATCATCCCCTATTCAGGTTGACCCGTCACGCTGTAATGCCGGAGCGTCATTAGCTTCAGGTTGTTTCCGTCCTTCACGTAGACCCGTTTGTATTCCCTGAATTTATTTTGGTTGTCCAGGAAACCGACGATACATGAGTATTTGTCCTTCCCTTTTTGCAGAATGGGTTGGGGCGCCACTCCAAAATCCGGCAAGTCCAGGGTATCCTGCCCTTTTACTTCCTCGAACTGCATCGTCAGCAGGTATTGCAGGGTTTTGGGTGTTTCATATAGCTTCACGGTGAAATACCAATCGTTAAGGGGGTCGTCCGTTTTCTCCCGGTAAGTTGCGATAGCCTCCTTTTTTACAGTCTTCCTGAATTCGGGATTTTTGGCTGCGGGGCTGCCGGCTGCCGGTTTGTCCGCCTGACTGCTGTCGGTGGAACCATCATGAGAGGAAGGGGATCCGCAGGAAAAGAGACCGGCTGACAACGAAGCGGCCAGGAATAAAGCGACGGGAATTTTCATACAGGATATCAATTCTTTGTTGCTGCTAATATCTGAAATTTTATCCGTTTATGGAACGGAGATCGGTTCTTTTATAAGGCCATTTTTCCACATGCTGGAGGATCAGTCCCCGCATATAATCATTCTCCGGGTAGGGAGTGAGGTAAGTCTTTAATTCGTCGGTTTCCGATGGGATGGCCCCGCCCGACGGGAAATAGCCCATGCCGTAAAATCTGCCTTTTTCTATCAGTATGGCGCTTCTTTCCTGTTCATGTCTGCCCTGATCGAAAACCGAGAAGGTCGGAAGACTGCTTGTCAGGGCATGGATAGCCGAAAAGACGCGCTCGTTGTATTCACCGGCGGTTTCCTGGTGATGGCAGGCGCCCTTGCAATGTCCTTCTTTCACCCCCTCGCAGGGGCCGTCATCCGTCTGCAAAAAGCATAATTTGGGACAGAGTTTCCATTCCCGGATCAATTTCCACAAAAGACGATGACCCTCTGCCAGCAGTGAAAAACTATAAACGGGCTGGAGCTGTTTTTTCCTTTTCTCGATGACCAGTCTGGAATAGCCGCTTCGATCTTCAAAGACATATAGTCCATAAGTCTGTTCAAATCTCTTCAGACTGCGGTTATACAAGGGCCAAAGCCGGCGGATCTCTATGCATTCCAGCAGGAAGGCCATCAGTTCGGTACCGCAAACCTGGTGGCCGATTGTATGGATATTACGGAGGAATTCCTGTTTTTGTTTTCCGGCCTTATTATTGGCGAAATGACTGGAAACCCGTTTGCGCAGGTTTTTTGCCTTTCCGACGTAGATGACTTTTCCCTTCCCGTCATAAAAATAATAAACACCCGGTGACATGGGCAACTGGTCCAGCTGGCCGGTGGGCAGGTTGGCAGGCAGGTATTGCTCCTGGCTCCTCCCTTTTAGCATTGTTTCCATAACCGCCTGTCCCCCGCCCTGCAATATGCGTTCGAACAGGAGGGCTGTCGCATCGGCGTCTCCTCCTGCCCGATGCCGGTTCGACATGGGGATGTCCAGGTAGTTGCAGATCTTTCCAAGACTATAGCCGGGAGCGCCCGGAAAGACTTTCCGGCTCAGGCGGACCGTGCAGAGTTTCTTCGAGAGCAGCTCCAGCCCGCAGGTCTTGAACTGATGCTTCAGGAAGGAATAGTCAAAATTGACGTTATGGGCGATGAAGACGGCGTCTTGCAGCCATTCGTAGAGCAAAGGGGCGATTTCACCAAAATAGGGGGCGTCGGCCACCATTTGGTCCGTAATGCCAGTCAGGGACTGAACATAGGGTGGAATGGCCATGCCCGGGTTTACCAGGGTCTCGTACCGTTTATACGCCCGTTTTCCATCGTGCAGCACAATAGCCACTTCCGTTATGGCGTTATTGGCTGCATAACCGCCGGTAGTTTCTATATCGACTATCGCGTACATGGCTACTCTCCTGATTACCGTAAAGGTAAATAAAGATCGGCCAATCCACCCTTCCTACCGCTTTGAAAACGTGACCATTTATCCGTTCCCTGTATTTATTTAACCCTAAATCCAGTCTCATGGAAAAAATTCACCCGGAAAAGTTAGATGCTTTTGATGCGGAGGAAAGTACTATTCTGACAGTGATCACCGCTGTCCTGTATTTCTGCGCGATCCTGTCTTTTGCTTATGTGTTCACGATGTCCAATTAACATCGCCCCAAATTGCTTATTAACTCCGGCTCCGGCCGGAGTTTTTTGTCGGTTTTTGCTCTTTTTTGATTTTCCCCAGGGGTTTTTAGCGTCCCGCAGGACGAAAGAAATAACCGTTTTTTCTTTGAAATGGGAAAAAATCATTATATTTGTTATGACAATTTCTTCCCAGCGGAGATGATAAATACAGCTTAGGGGATTTATTCCAGATAGGCTCCTGCCCAACAATCGTAAGAGAAACCTGTTCGCATTAATCGTCCATTCCTTGTGAATTCCTTTTTTAATCGACACCGTTTCTATTATCAACATGGTTTAACCCTAAAAGTTTTTGTTATGAAAAAGATCTTCGGTAACATCCACCTTGGAGAAAACGCAAGGACCGCATTGCTCGCCATTGGCTTTCTTTCACTGGTAATGATTCTCTCTTATTTGTTCTTTACCAGCTCGGTCAACGGCTAGTATTGACAACGATTGCCGGAAAAGGGTCGACCTTTTAAAAGGAACCTGATTTGCTAACAGCCATACGCTATATGAATGGAGTAAGTCTATTTTTTTACCTTTTTATAAATCGGCAGTGATACTTTCTAAATCCCCCCACCTTCAGGGGGGATTTTTTTATGGCTTATTTTTTATGCCGGATCTCCTGTTTACTGCCCCTTCCCTCCCGAACAATTCTTACATTTGCACTCCGATTACAATAAGAACAGAATCAAGCAGTATGACCAAGGAATTGAGCAAAAACTATGATCCGGCGACAGTGGAAGACAGGTGGTATGCGCACTGGCTGGAGAGCCATTATTTTAGCAGCCGGCCCGACTCCCGCCCGGCGTTCACGGTGGTGATCCCGCCTCCCAATGTGACAGGAGTGCTGCATATGGGGCATACCCTGAACGAGACCGTACAGGATATCCTCGTACGAAAGGCCCGTATGAGCGGGTTTAACGCCTGCTGGGTACCCGGCAGCGACCATGCGTCCATCGCGACAGAAGCCAAGGTCGTGGGGATGTTAAAGGAAAGGGGCATCGATAAGAACGAACTCAGCCGTCCTGAGTTCATGAAATATGCGTATGAATGGAAGGATAAATACGGGGGCATCATCTATAACCAGATCCGGAAACTGGGTTGCAGCGTGGACTGGGACAGGGTCTCTTTCACTATGGACCCGGACTATTATACGGCTGTACTAAAGGTATTCGAAGACCTGTACAACCAGGGGCTGATCTACCGGGGAGCCCGGATGATCAACTGGGATCCGGCTGCCAAAACGGCCCTCAGCGACGAAGAAGTCGAATACAGGGATTTGCAGGGTAAACTCTATTATATCGACTATAGAGTGGTCAATGAGGACGGCAGTGACTATATCCCTGCGGGCACATCCGCAGGTACCGCCCGTGGGTCGGGGCCGGAGACAATCGTCATAGCAACCCAGCGACCGGAGACGATCATGGGAGACACGGCCATCTGTGTAAATCCCACCGACGAAAGATACCTGCACCTGAAAGGCAAATTCGCGATCGTTCCGCTTGTCAACCGGAAGGTTCCCTTCATCTTCGATGAATATGTCGATCCCGCTTTTGGAACCGGCGCTTTAAAAGTCACGCCCGCCCACGACATCAATGACTACAACCTGGGGCTCAAACATGGTCTGCCGATCATAGACACCCTGAATGAAGACGGCACATTAAGCAGCGCGGCGGAAGTGTTTGTGGGCCTGGACCGCTTCGAGGCGAGGAAACAGGCGATCGCACAGCTCAAACGCGAAGGTCTCCTGGTAAAAGAAGAGGAATACCCCACCCGGCTTGGCTTCTCCCAGCGAACCAACGCCGTCGTGGAACCCAGGATCTCCACCCAGTGGTTCGTAAGGATGAAAGAACTGGCTGAACCCGCGCTAAAGGCGGTCACGGAGGGGCATATCCGCATCCATCCCGGCGACAAATTCCTGGCGACCTATAAATACTGGCTCGAAAATGTCAAGGACTGGTGTATTTCGCGTCAACTTTGGTGGGGGCAGCAGATCCCGGCATGGTATGACGACCAGGGGAATTTTGTCGTCGCCGGCAGTGAAGAAAAAGCACTAAAAGCCTACGAAGCCAGGTTCGGAGCCCCGGCAGGAAAGCTTACACAGGACGAAGACGTCCTGGATACCTGGTTCTCTTCCTGGCTGTGGCCGATCGAAGTGTTCAAAGGCATCACGCAACCGGGCAATCCCGATATAAATTATTACTACCCTACTTCCGTGCTGGTAACGGGCCAGGACATCATCTTCTTCTGGGTGGCCCGCATGATCATGGCCGGTATGCATACCTTTGCCGGAGACCTTCCGATGGAAAAAAGGATCCCCTTCCGGGATGTCTATTTTACGGGCATGGTAAGGGACAAACAAGGCCGGAAAATGAGCAAAAGCCTGGGGAACTCCCCCGACCTCCTGGCGCTGATAGAGAAATACGGCGCTGACGCCACCCGCTTCGGGATCATGATCTCCTCTCCTGCCGGTAATGATCTGCTTTTTGATGAAGCTTCGCTGGAACAAGGCCGCAATTTTAACAACAAGCTCTGGAATGCGCTGAAACTGGTCCGGAGTTGGGGTGAACGGATGCAGGGAGAAGGTGTGGGCGCCGACCAACGCCCCGGCCATTTCGCCGTGAAATGGTTTGCCAGCCGGCTGAATGAGGCCACTGCGGAGGTAGACAGGCTGCTCAGGGAATTTCGCCTGAGCGAAGCCTTAAAGACGATTTATTCGCTGATCTGGGACGACTTCTGCAGCTGGTACCTGGAATGGGTCAAACCGGGTTTCGAACAGCCGATCGAAGCCTCCATATACAGAGAGACGGTCATCTTCTATGAGCGGCTCATGCAGTTGTTGCATCCCTTTATGCCTTTTATCACCGAAGAGATTTATCATTTGTTAAAAGACCGGGCAGCGGGCGATGATCTGTGCGTGAAGCAATTCGCAGGACCGGGTTCTGTCGAAAAGGAGATCATTTCAAACGGGGAGGACCTGAAAACCTTTCTTACCAAGGGCAGGGAATTCAGACAGGAAAACAATTTAAAATTCTCTACCCCTATAAAGAAGATCATTTTTCCTGCACCTGTTTTCGGGGAAGACGACAGCATCTATGAGGTGCTGAAGAAACAGTTGAATACGGCGAGTATTTTGTTTGAAGCGGATGTAAAAAATACGGACGCTTCGGTATCCTCTTCGACCACTGCCGCTACTACTATTCCTTTTAAAAATTACCAGGTCGTATTTGAGACGGAACAGGCCATCGATACGTCAAAACGGAAAGAGGAACTGCAAAAGGAACTAAAATATTTGGAAGGATTCCTGGTTTCCGTGGAGAAAAAGCTGGGTAACGAACGGTTTGTCCAGAATGCCAGGCCCGATATCCTGGAAAACGAACGCAGGAAAAAAGAAGATGCGGAATCGAAGATCAAGGCCATTGAAGAGAGCTTATCGAAGATGCATGGATAGAGAACATCAATGGATAGAACTTCAATGAACAGACGGTCGAATGGATAGACGGTCGAATGGATAGATGATCGAATGGATAGATGATCGAAAGCATAAAAAAAGCTGCGGAAATTAAGCGGCGGTTAAATCCTGTTAAATTCCGGGTTAAAAGCAGGGGCGGACCTTGACAGGGACAGGGGTAAAAGCTAACTTTCATGAAAAACAATTCTATGCGTATTGTTACCCTGGCCCTGCTGTCGTGTGCGGTATTTACAGCCCGCGCGGTCAAACGGCCCATCAGCAGCGAACCCGCCCGGAACAACCAGGATTTTACCGTAGAGTACCTCTTTGAGCACGACGGCTGCAAGGTATATCGATTCCTGGACCGGACGAACCTCGGCACGTATTATGTCTATTATACCAACTGCAACGGTGATGTGGTTGCCCGCACAGACAGCACGGCTATAAAGAATTCTATCCGCGTCACGCACCCCGGCAATTGATGATCTGGCGCCCCGCCAATGGCTGCATCTAACTGCAATAAATGCAATAACCGCCAATGGATGTATCTAATAGATATCGTATAGCGCATGTTTTGCGCTATATCCCTGTGACAGCAGGTTCAAAGGAAGTATGAGCTGCCACTGATTGGGCCCGCGGCCTTCAAAATCGGGATCCACCAGCCGGCTATACCGGATTCCAAAGGTGATCGCCAACTGGTTCCACCATTGCGTGTCGAAGAAAATTTCGGTGCCATAGGACCGGAAAGGAGCTTTGAATTCCCCTCCCCCCGTGTAAAAATCGAGCACCTTCGTATAATCATAATAGAGGTTGGCGCGTATCCGCTGGAAGTAGATGATATTCCCCACACCCCAGTCGGGATAGACCAGAGGAAGGTTATAGTTGGCGGAGAGCAGCCACATTCGATAAAAATTCTCCGCGGTATACCCGCGCGAAAAAGGAAAACCATTGGAGAACCGGGCATTGTTCAACGTATCCCTTTGCTGAAACGAGGCTCCCAGCACCAGGTTGTGTGTGAAAGCCAGGCCCGGCAGGTATAGGTAACCCGTGGCGAGGAATTGGTTGGCAACGAGGGCGGTGACGGCGCGGCTATAGCTGATATAGACCGTCTGCGCAAAACGCGGGTAAATCTGTTGCTGGGCCTGCTGCGACTGGTGGGTAAAACTCAGGAAAGGGTCGATATAGGCAAAAGCCTTGCTGTTCAGCGAGTCTTTGAATATTCCCTGGTAATAGCGCTGGTTGTAGACCAGGTCGGAGCCGAATTGAAGGCTGGTATAGGTCAGGTGGCGGGTATCATTCAGGGGGATGCTGAAGCCGGCGCGCGCTTCTGTCTCGTTCCAATAGACTTTTTGGTTGCCATACAGGGAGTTCCGGTCGAAGGTATAGTCCCATCCTGCATCGAGATAAGGGAACAGCACGCCATAGGTGCCATCGACACCGACCTGTTTGTATCCTTCGTCACGGTTATAGGTAAGGTACAGCTCCGATTGGAGGGTGTTTAAGACGTTTTCGCTGACCAGGGAGAAGGTATAATCCGGGTCGTTGATATAGGGTCTCCAGCTATGGAAATTGATGAGGTGGAAAGAGGCCGGGTATCGCTTCACCGGGTAGGAGCCCGTACCGATTCTGTCGAGCAGGTGGGCATAGCCCCTATTCAGGGAGTCGATGCCCTGGACCGGCAGGTCCTGTACCCAGGCCATTGCGGGAATCGCCTCCAGCTGCAGATGCCGGTGATCCGTCGTATCCGCGCGATACCCGACTGCTGTAAAGACGTTCCAGGCATATTTGTCACCGCTCCGGTCTCCTCCGGCCTGGAATTGATACTGGCCGGTTGCCGGATCGCCATGCGGAAGATGCACCCTGAAGACAGATGGAGGATTTGTCGGAGACAGGGCGGAAAGCCCTGCCACGCAATAGATCCGGTCCTGCCCGTTCCGGGAAGCGGTGAACCAGATCGTATCCCGGCTTACGGAGGGGAACCCGATCGTCTGAAAGCTGAAAGGCAACAGGAAGGTGTCGAAGCCGTCTGTGAGGTTGACCAGGGCCAGTGACATTTCCCCGCGCGCGTTGCGGACGGCCGACACGACCCGGTCCTTCGTATAGAACTTCGGATAGGTATAGAACAAGGAGTCCGGGTTCGGTACCCGCTTCTCTATTTCTCCAGTGTGACCATTCAGCAGGTAGAGCGTACAGGTTCCGTTGACACCTTCCTCGACTGCAATGACATGTTCCCCGTCGTCGGAGATATCGGGTGCAAAATATTTTGACCGGGTCGTGATCCTATGGTCTTTGCCGGAGGCTGCGTCGAGCACCCGGATTACGCTATAGTCCCTCCAGGTCCATCGCGGATCCGTCTCGTAGGCGGCATAGGCGATCTTCCCGTTCCGGTAGGAGAAATAATTATCCAGCGATATGGCTCTCGTCCGCAGGATCTTCTCCTTCCCGTCCCCAAGATCCCGGAGCATGAATACGGGGACCTTTTTATAGCTGCTGCGTGCGTAGACGATCGTGTCGGGACCGGTGAATTGAGGAAACTCTTCGTTCGCCACGAAATGCCTGTGTGAGCGGTCATAATCGGCAACCGGATCGGATCCTTTGGGAAAGCGATCCTCGTGAAGGAAGTTTTCCAGCGCGTCCTGGCGAAACTGGTTGAAGGAAATACCCGTGTATTTGCGGACGGCGTTCTGCAGGGGATAGAACAGCCCTTTGAAAGAAGCCGCGTCCAGCGTTACTTTTTTCCAGAATTCATCGCCGTATCGTTCCCTGCCGTAAGACACCATCATATATCCGAGCGGATACCAATCGGGGACATAGTCCCGGAGAGAGCCATTCCGTAATTTCATCCAGGAGTAATGTTTGCCGGCCGACCATAATGCGCGGTAGCCGTTGAAGAAATATGGCAGCCTCCCCCTGCCCTGATCGCTTGTAAGCGTCTCCTGGTAGACGGCATCTCCTTCCCAGAACCAATTCGGAATGGCGAGGCTGTTCATGAGCGCCTGGCCGCCTTCGCCAAACAGGTAATAAAAGGCGCCCGAAAGTCCTACGCGGAAATTGTTGAACTGCTGGACATGCCTGTATTCATGGATGGCGAGCATCTTCTGCCAGGGCAGGCTGCCGAGGTCGAAGCTGTTTTGTTCGGGCGTGAGCTGAAACTCGCTCCGGAAGGGAGCCAGGGCCACATACCCGTTTGCGATCGTCGTCTGGTTACGGAATACGATGTTCACTTTCTGCTGATGTCCGCCTATCGTCTGCACCGTGGACCTGCTGAGGCTGTGAACGATGGCAGCCACCTGCTGAGCCTGCCTCTCCATGCCCACCGGGAAGATGATACGTGCCGTATCCGTATTGATCTGCCGCCATTTCAGGGATGGCGGGTCGCCTCCGAATTGCTGGGCGAGAAGACCGGTATTCATGAAAAAGAGCGGAAAGCCGAGGAGCAGAAAAAACACCGGAATACGGAGAGCGATCCTATCCATACAGGACAAATTTACCGGATGAAATTACAATTTTCTCTTTATCTCTTACATTCGTGTTTCCTAATTTACCGCCACGGCTACATGAAAAGAAAATTTCAATGGTTGTTTCCTTCTTCGAACTATGACGCCGTCCCGGTGGCCATTGGCGGATTTCTGATCATTTATGCCCTTACGCGCCACAGTGGGATCGGTGTTTCCCCCGATTCGATCGTATATATGAGCTCGGCTGCCAATTTCGTCGAACACGGCGTATTAAAGGATTACCAGAACGTTCCCATCGCCGACTTCCCTTGTTTTTATCCGCTGTTTTTGAGCGGGCTGCTGTTTATAACCCGGTTAAAGGTGATGGACTTCGCTCCGGTACTGAATGGGTTACTGTTTGCGCTGCTGATTTATGGCTGGGGCTGGGTGATGGAGCGGTTCCGCGTCTGTTCGAAGATCTATAAATGGATATTGCTGGTCATTATCGCGACAAGCCCTTGTCTGCTGGAGGTATATTCCATGCTCTGGTCGGAGACCTTATTCATGCTCTGGATCCTTTTATTGATGCCCGCGCTCCGGCACTATGGCAGGGCCCGCTCCACCGGTTCCGTGCTTGTGGTGGGACTGATCACCGCGATGGCTTGTATCACGCGTTATGCGGGCATTACGCTGGCAGGAACGGCCGGTCTTTTCATACTGCTGGGGGGATCTCTGAAGCCTCTGAAGAAGATAGCCCACCTCTTTCTCTTCGGACTGGTGTCGGCCTCCCTGCTGACCCTGAACCTGATCAGGAACAATCTTGTTAACGGCACCCTTACCGGCTGGCGTGAAAAAGGGATCACTTCCTTCGGTCAGAACCTCCACGACCTCGGTTCGGTATTTTGCGACTGGCTGCCTTTTTTTAACGGTCGCTATGCCGGGGCTGCTGCTTTGGCAGTCTGCTGGTTCGGGCTGCTGGCATTCCTTTTTGTGCGGAGGCTGGTCCGGTGGTTTGCGGCCTCCCCCCCTCTTCCTGCCGTTGAGCCGGATACCATCGGATTCTGGTCGTATGAGAATATGGCGACCGTTTTTTTTATCGTCTATTTCCTGTTTATCCTTCTTTCCGCGACGTTTTCGAGGTTTCAGACTTTGAATAGCCGGCTTCTTTCCCCTCTGTTCATACCCTGGGTCCTGGGCGCCAGCTCCTGGGTGCCCTCCCTGTTCAGACAGCTGGCGACCGGCAGGCGGAGGAGATGGCGGATTCCTGCGCTGATCGCCGCGCTCCTGGCTGCGGGATGCTTTCTATGGGGACAGAAGCAAACCGACGCCGAGACCTGGGACGGGGTAAAGGATGCCGGCATACCGGGATATACCGAAGATCCCTGGCGGAATTCGGAGACCGTGAAATATATCAGGGACAACAAGACCTTTTTCGAGAACTTTTCAAAAAGATATACCCTCTATTCCAATGCCAATGACGCGGTCTGGTTCCTGCTAGGCGGCCTGCATGCCGATATGCTCCCTCATAAGGACTTTAAAAACGACATAGCCGAGTTCCTGGCTGAGAAGACTTTCTACGTCTTCTGGTTTAATGACGCCAGTAATCCCGACCTTCTCACCATTCCCTTCATCAGCAGCCATGTCCGCATGGTCGAGGAACACCATTTCGAGGATGGCGCTGTCTATAAATTTTCCGCACCCTGACGGTCCCTCAATTGGCCACTATCCGTTATTTTTGACACTATGGTATTATTGTTGGCCCTGGCCATCGCTCCGGGTGTCGCCATCTGCCTGTTGGTATATTCCAGGCGCAAATATGAGAAAGAGCCTTCCCGTTATCTGGGCATCTCTTTCGTACTGGGAATGCTTGCCACGGTCCCGGCCTTCCTCGTTCAGTCATTGACGAAGGACGTGCGGGAAGCCAGGGTCCATCATTCTATCTGGGAGTATGCCTGGTATGCTTATGTAGTTGTCGCCCTGAGCGAAGAGGGAAGCAAATATCTCATGTTGCGGCTATACGCCTACCCCAGAAAGGCCTTCAACGAGCCTTTCGACGGCATCGTGTATTCGATCATGGTGGGCATGGGTTTTGCAACCGTAGAAAATATCGAATACGTGCGGCAGTTTGGTTATGAGACCGGGTTGGTACGCTTTTTTCTCGCCATTCCCGCCCACGCCGCCTTTGCGGTATTAATGGGATACTATGTGGGGTTGGCCAAGTTCAACCCGGGACGATCGGTTTGGCTGATGTGGAAGGGGCTGCTGATCGCCGTATTATTTCATGGCAGCTTTGACTTTTTCCTTTTCCTGCAGCAGAATGAAACGGCCACCCGTTATGTTTCCACGGGTTTGTTATCTTTCGGGGCTTTTGCTTCTTTTTATATAGCGGTAAGGCTGGCCATGCGGTCGATCAGGATGCATGCGCGGTTGACGCAGGAATAAACGACCCAGTCGAATAAGACCCAGTCGAATAAATGATACAATATGAGTAATGACCTGTTGATACGGTTTGCGGAGCCCGATGACATCAATATCATCGGTTTCCTGGCCCAGCAGATTTGGCCGCACACATACGGCGAGATCGTGGAGCCGGCGCAATTGGACTATATGATGAATCTCATGTATAGTCCCGCCGCGTTGAAGCGGCAGATAAAGGACGACCACCAGCGTTTCCTGATCGTCGAAGACGAAGAGGAGGCTGTGGGTTTCGCTTCTTTTTCGCCGGTCGCGGAGCCCGGGATTTACAAGCTGCATAAAATCTATGTCCTGCCGGGCCAACAGGGCCGCGGGGTGGGCAAGGCGATCCTGGACTTCATCCTGGATGAAATAAAACCGGAGGGAGCCCGTGTGTTGCAGTTGAACGTGAACCGGTACAATAAAGCCCGCGATTTCTACGAGCGCATGGGTTTCGCCGTGATACGCGAAGAGGATATCGATATCGGCGGGGGATATTTTATGAACGACTATGTGATGGAAAAAAAGATTTGAGCTCGGTATATATGCCGTCATTTATGGTTCCGGCACTACCGGGGGCAGGAAATCGGCATCTATTCCCATTGCCGTCTGCTTCATTTTATGGGCGGTTTCATGTCCGACATATTTTTCGATCCTTTTTTCTACAAAATAAATCAGGGGTGTCAGCACAATGGCCACCGTGAATTTATAGATATAGTTCATCAGGCCGATAGCGAGGATCAACTGCCAGCCGAAATAGGAGCTAAAAGCGATAAACAATACGATATAGCTGTCTACCAATTGAGAGACAAGCGTGGAACCGGTAGCCCGAAGCCAAAGATGCTTGTTGCCGGTTCTCTTCTTGATCTGGTGGAATACAGTCACATCGACCACCTGGCTCACGAGGAAGGCCACCAGGCTGCCGAGGATGATACGCATGTTCTGGCCGAAAATGGCGTTGAAAGAGTCTTGTATATTGGGGACCCCCTGTTTGGTGCTGCTGGCAAGCCAGACATCGGCCGGAGGAATGCCGATGGCCAGGTAGTACATGAGGAAGGCATAGGAGATCAGGATCACGGCCGTGATGGAAATTCTTCGCACGGCTTTCGGCCCGAAAAATTCGTTGACGATATCGGTGATCACAAACTCCAGCGGCCACAGGAGTACGCCGCAGGTCAGCGTGAATGATAGCCCGCTCTGCCCGAAAAGCGTGAAGTTGGCAGGCTTTACCCCAAAAATTTTCTCCAGGGAGAACAGCTTCGTCCCGATAGCCTCCGCGATCAGCGCGTTGCAGCAGAAAAAAGCGGTGAATCCCAGGAAGAGTTTGGTCGGTCTGTCTTTAAGAATGGCGTTGATCATTTCGGGACAAAATATTAGCTGAAGTATAAAAATAACAACTGGAGTACAAAAAAGATAAAATTAGCTATCATTAACCATCTCGGGAAAATGGCGGGTAGCTTGTTTCTTGTAAAAAGCAGCACCCCAAACCAGCAGTTCGTGACCCCGTTCAGGATTATGGCAAGTACGCAACCCAGTATGATGACCAGGGATACGATCTCGCCTTTCATAGGTCTGGGAGACAGTAAAATAACCATCGATACCAGGAAGCAGATATTGCAAATGAATGCTACCCGTGACAAAAACCGCAATATATGCATAATGGGACCAAAAATCTGTAATTATGGGCAAAATACCATTATTTTGCCGGGAATATTTACCTCACAGATTATGAACCGGAATTTGTTTAAGGCAGCGCTCCCGCATATCATAGCCGTCGGCATTTTTTTAATAGTGGCGGTCGTTTATTGCAAACCAGCCCTGGATGGGAAAGTCGTTTTTCAGCACGATATGCTCGGTTATAAGGGGATGGTACAGCAATCCCTTGAATACAAGGATAAATATGGTCATTTTCCCTTGTGGACGGAAAGCATGTTTAGCGGGATGCCTGCCTATAACATAGCGATGGAGGCGAAATACAAGCTGTCGATCGGCTATCTCAGTTATGTGCTGACCTGGGGTCTCCCCAAACCCATCAGCTTCTTTTTCCTGGCTTGCGTCTGCTTTTATATCCTGACACAGGTCTTGCGGATCAGTCCCTGGATCGGTATTCTTTCAGCCATGGCTTATGCCTGGTCGACCTATGACCCGATCATCGTAGTTGTGGGTCACGAGACAAAAATGCTGGCGATTGCATATGCCCCTGGTGTCATTGCGGGTCTGCTGGTTATCTTTCGGGGAAGGTATCTGCTGGGGGCGGCCTTGCTTACCAGTTTCTTTTCGTTCCAGGTGGGAACGCAGCATCTCCAGGTAGTCTACTATACGCTCATCAGCGCGGGTCTGCTGACCTTGTTCTTCCTGGTGAACAGCTGGCAGCAAGGGCAACTGAAAAATGGCCTTATAGGAGTAGGCATCGCGATCATATGCGGCGGCATTGGTTTTGCCACTTTAGCCGTCGCAAACCTGCCGGTGCAGGAATTGGCCAAAGAAACGATGAGAGGAGGAAGGACGGAACTGACGGGCGCCAGCAATACTAATAAATACATCTCGAATAACGGACTCAGTAAGGATTACGCCTTTGGCTGGAGCTATGGCATCGGCGAAACGCTGACCCTCATAGCCCCGGAGGCCTTTGGCGGCGGCAGCAGCGGAAAAGAAATCACAGGGAACTCGAAATTCGTCGATAAGATGACGGAAGTGGGCGTGCCGGAGGACAATGCTCTTCAGATGGCCAATGGATATGCCTATTGGGGCGCCCAGCCTTTTACGAACGGTCCGGTATACCTGGGTGCGGTCTGTTGTTTTCTCTTTTTCCTGGGGTTGGTTTTTGTGAAAGGCTGGCAAAAATGGTGGCTTGTCAGCGTTGCCGTCGTCGGCATCCTGCTGGCCTGGGGCAAGAATTTTTCCGCGCTGAACTATTTCCTGTTTGATCATCTTCCCTTCTACAATAAATTCAGGGCGCCTGCCATGGCGCTTGTCCTCCCGCAATTCGCGTTTCCATTGCTCGGTGCGCTGGGATTAAATCAATTACTTACCGGGGGTGAGTCGAAGGAAGCCGTCTGGAAAAAATTCAGGAAGGTTGTCTTTATCACCGCAGGCGTGCTGGTAGTGCTGATCGGCTTTTATTTCATGGCGGACTACAAGGGGGTGAACGACACAGGGCTGCGGGATAATTATTCGAATGCCTTGCTACAGCAGCTGGCGCGTGGTCAGCAGCCCACACCGGAAATGCAGCAACAGGCGCGGGATTTTGGCAACGCCATCATAAAGGGACTGCAGTCCGACAGGCAGTCCATCTTCGGCGGGGACCTGCTCAGGACCTTCCTGTTGATTGCTGCGGCGGTCGTCCTGGTCGGCCTTTATCTCAAAGATAAATTCAGACAAGGTATCCTGCTGGGAGCGCTCATCCTCCTCAGCTCCTATGATTTGCTGTCTGTGGGAAGAAGGTACCTTAATGAGGAGAGTTTTGCCGAGCCTGCCGATTTCGAAGCCAGCCTCGCTCCTACTGCTGCCGATATGAAGATCAAGAGCGACCCGGATAAGAATTTCAGGGTATTCGATCAGTCGGCGGGCGATCCTTTCCAGGATTCGCGCGCGTCCTATCATCATAACTCCGTGGGCGGATATAGCCCCGCCAAGCTGGGCCTCTACCAGGATCTCATCGAACATCAGCTGACAAAGGGGAATATGATGGTCTTCAATATGCTGAACACGAGATATTTTATACAGCGAAATCCTTCTACCGGGCAATCGGATGCGATGTTGAACGCCAATGCCTTTGGCCCCTGCTGGCTGGTCAAAAATATCCACTATGTGAAAGACGGAAATGAAGAGATGAAGGCATTGGATAGCCTCAACACGCGCGATACTGCCATCGTCCAGGAGAAATATCGTGCCCTGGTGAAGGGCGAACCGGTCCCGGACAGCAGCGCCTCGATCAAGCTGATCGAGAATCTCAATGACAAGATCACCTACAAGGTTTCCGCCAGGACCAACCAGTTCGCGGTATTCAGTGAAGTCTATTATGACAAGGGCTGGAATGTGTTCCTGGATGGCAACAAGGCGGATTATTGCAAGGTAGATTATATACTGAGGGGCATGTCGGTACCCGCCGGCGAACATACGATCGAATTCCGTTTTGAACCGCGGTCTTATGAACTGGGAGATATCATCGGTTTCTCGGCGTCTATATTGGCCTATCTCATCGTGATAATCGCAATCGTCGCGGAATGGAGGAAAAGGCAAACGGCAAAATGAGTACGGTCGTGAGTATCGTCTCCTATCCCTTTCTGCCTGCCCGCACCGGAGGGGAAAGAGGCATAGCCCTTTTCAACAAATATTTCTGCAGGGTCACGCGGCTGGTCTGCGTAACGACGCAAAAAAATGATCCGCATGCGGCGGAGGCCGGGGGATACCAGGTTTTAAACATCCTGTCGAATTCTCCCCTGCGATATATCAACTTCTTTTATTTTTTCACCTTGCGAAAGATCCTTCGTAGGGCGGGGGCAACCCATATTATGCTGGAGCATCCTTATTATGGCTGGCTCGGGGTATTGCTGAAATGGATTTGCGGGGTCAGGCTGGTAGTCCATTCCCATAACCTGGAAGGCCTTCGGTGGAAGACCCTCGGCAAATGGTGGTGGAAGATACTTTGGTACTATGAGAAATGGACGCACCGAAGGGCTGACTACAGCTTTTTTATACAGGAAGAAGACCGTCAGTATGCGATCCGGCATTTCGGGATCTCCGAGTCCCGCTGTATCGCCATTACCTATGGAATCGAGAAAGACGGGCCGCCGGCACCGGAAGACCTGAAGAACTGCAAACGCAGCATCCGGGAGCAATATGGTATCCGCGGGGAGGAAACGGTTTTATTCTTCAATGGTGCTTTCGGCCACCGTCCGAACAGGACGGCGTTGGAGGCGATCGTCAATATTATCAACCCACTCCTCTCGGCAAAGCCCGGGTATGCATACAAGATATTGGTCTGCGGCAAGGATATACCCGACGAGATCCGGAATGGGAATCATCCTAATTTGATCTTCGCAGGTTTCGTAGACGATATCGATCGTTATTTCAAAGGGACGGATGTCTTTCTGAACCCCCTTACGGAAGGCGGCGGGATTAAGACCAAACTGGTGGAGGCGCTGGGCAATGACCTGACGGCGGTGTCGACCCGGAATGGTGCGATCGGCATCCATCCGGACTGGTGCAATGGCAAGTTGCTGATAGCGGAAGACCATGACTGGCAAGGTTTTGTGGCTTTAATCCAAGAGGCCGGGTCGATAAAAGCAACGATTCCTCCCTTGTATTTTGAGCATTTCTACTGGGGCGCCTATATCCGCAAGGCCGTCACACTCATTGAAACGGATCTCCCTCATTGAGCCGGGATGCCTTTTCCGGACGGAATCGGGCGACCCCATCCCCGTATATGCCCGATGACTCCGGGATCGACGACGGGATCGGCAAAAAGAAGAACCCCGGATCCTATCCAGGGTTCTAATGTTTTAAACTTAAATGATTTATACGTAGAGGATACCAGGCCTGCCGACATTTATACCTACCATTTGTCGACTTCTTCTCCGGATCCCGTATTGGGTGTGTGGGAAGTGTGTGTAGCAGTGGGAGCTTCATCGATATCGACGATTTCGTCAACGGCATCTGCCACAACGGATCTTACCACGGGCCCTTCATTGAGCGGAGAATCTCCTTCGCCGGCGTTATCGTGATTATAGGCGTCGAAATCGAAATCGGGCATCAGTTCGGTCTTGACATAATCCACGGCTTCGGTGAGCGCCTTCAGGAACTTGTTGAAGTCTTCTTTGTACAGGAAGATCTTATGCCTGTCGTAACCATCTTCATTGAATTTCTTGCGACTTTCGGTGATGGTAAGATAGTAATCGTTACTCCGGGTTGCCCGTACGTCAAAGAAATACGTTCTACGTTTTCCGGCCCTTATGCGTTTGCTGTAAACGCTCTCCATTCTTTTTTCGTTGTTTTCGTACGCCACAATTTTAGGTTTTAGCAGGTCAACTAAATACTGTTTTAAAAGTAGGCACAAATATAGTATTGTTTTCGAATTAGCAAAATTTGCGGAAGGAATTGTATCGGCTAAATTACAATGCAGGCTGGGCTCCGGCTTCCTTTTCCCGTTGTTGCTGTTCGTAGAGGTAAGTATAGTACCCTTTTAGAGCCAGGAGTTCCTGGTGGGTGCCTGTTTCCACGATCTTCCCTTCTTCCAGGACGACGATCTTGTCGAAATCGAAAAGGGAGAAGATCCGGTGGGTGATGATAACCGCGGTTTTATGCTGCAGATATTGGTATAAATTATTAAGTATTTCCTTCTCAGTGTTAACATCTACAGCACTGAGACAGTCGTCGAAAACGACGATCTCCGGGTCTTTGACCAGGCCGCGGGCTATGGAAATCCGCTGTTTCTGCCCTCCCGAAAGGGTGACGCCCCGTTCGCCGATCAGGGTATCATACTGTTCGGCGAATTCCCTGATCTCCTTGTCCACACTGGCATAGCGTGCGGCGAGCTTCACTCTTTCGTCGTCCGGCGCCGGCAGACCGAACTGGATATTGCCCGTCACGGTGTCGCTGAAGAGAAATACGTCCTGGGGCACATAGCTGATCTGTTCGCGGAGGTCCTGCAGGCGGAGCTCGCGGATATCGACGCCGTCGATGCTGATGCCGCCTTCAGTAGGATCGTACAGGCGCAGCAGCAATTGCGCAATGGTAGTCTTTCCGCTGCCCGTGCGACCGATGATGACGACCTTCGTTCCTTTTTTGATGTCCAGGTTGAATTTTTTCAGCGCATGAATGCCGGTATTCGGGTAGATGAATTCGACATCCCGAAAAGAGATGTGCCCTTGTAGTTTTTTGACGATGGGAACTAAGGGGTTCTGTATAAGCGACGGCGTATCGAGGAATTCGTTGAGTCTTTTTTGGGAAGCGGAAGCCCGCTGGATCATGCTGGCTACCCAGCCTATCGCGCTCACCGGGAAGGTGAGCATGGTTATATAGATCACGAATTCGGTGATGGTGCCGATATCCGTATGGTGTCTGCCATAGATCGTATAGATACCGCCGATCATGATGGTGAACAGGGTACTCAGGCCGATCATGAGACCCATTGACGGGAAATAGATCGATTCGACTTTTGCCAGGTTCACCGCATTCTTCCGGTATTCCTCGCTATTGTGATCGAAAAACCGGAACATGGCCTTTTCCTGTACGAAGGATTTGATGACCCGGATGCCGCTATAGGATTCCTGTGCATTGGTGGTGAGGTTACTTAGCAGGGCCTGTATGTGTTCGCTTCTTTTATGAATGATCGTGTTCACATAATAAATGGTGATGGCGAGGATCGGCAGCGGCGTGAGAACGTACAAGGTCAGCAACGCATCCTTACGGAGCATAAAGAAGAGGCTAAAGCCGATTCCGACCAGCAGGTTGAACAGGTACATCATGGCCGGTCCCGTATACATGCGCACCCGGCTCACGTCTTCAGCCATCCGGCTCATCAGGTCGCCGGTACTGTGGGTCCTGTAGAAATTGGTATCGAGTTGTTGATAGTGGTTATAGATCTCGTTTTTCTGGTCATATTCGATATGACGGCTCATCACGATGATCGTCTGTCGCATCAGGAACATAAAAAAACCGCCCAGCAGCGCCAACACGAGCAGGGTGATCCCGCAGATCGCCACTTTTTTCCCAAATGAGGAATGGGAGGCATCGAGTACCCGGATGAACTTCTTGACGAGGATATCATAGTTGGCGGTGTCCCTTCTTTCATCCTGTTTTTGTTCTCTTGTCTCCCGTATTTTTCGTTCGTTCGTCGCCTGATCATGGACAATCGCCGGATGGAAGGCGTGGTCAGTCCCGGCGGACTTCCTGAGCGCGCTGTCCCGGAGTTCTTTCTCGACCGAGTTGATGACGTAGCCCGTGACCTGCGGGGAGAGTATCCTGAAATAGTTTGACAGGAAGATGAAAAGGATACCAAATCCAAACCGCCAGCGGTATTTCCAGAAATATTTATTGACGGCCTTTAGGTGCTTCAATCAGGAATTTTGTACAAAGGTAAGGGGGAATCGCAGAATTTTTTGGCCGTTTAGCCAGAGAACCTAATTTTGCGCCCGGAGAGATGGCAGAGCGGTCGATTGCGGCAGTCTTGAAAACTGTTGAGGTGAAAGCCTCCGGGGGTTCGAATCCCTCTCTCTCCGCGCGTTCCGAATTGGGAAGAATTAGGCGAAATTTTGTCTGGTTCTTCCCTTTTTTGTTAAGTTGTGTCGTGTTTTGTAGGCAATCTTCAAAATTGATAATATTGAAATCAGAATTAAAATACATTGAGTTAAAGACCGGATATGCCGGTAATGGCCCGGCTTGGATCGGGAAAGTCGAATTTTCTAAGTCAGGCAAGACTATATATTTTAATGGACATGCATTAAAAGGCAATGGACATGGTATTTGTTCAGACATTGAGACACATGAGATCTACTGGATCTCCGGAATCAAAAAGAATGGGCAAGACAGGCAGAGAGTATTCCACTAAGTGTGTCAGTTTAAAATTTTCGTAAATTTAAACTGATAAACATGGAAAAGCAATCATTCGATTTTGAAACATTCAAAAAGCAGGCAGCCAGCCGGATCAAGAACGGCGAGACGCTGCTGGGTAA
>JARLGZ010000272.1 GCA_031292515.1 Puia sp.
CCCATATAATATGATAATCACACTTATAGACAACATGGGACTGCTTCCTATATTTGCTCATACACCAAATGTAAGCATTCGGCACAGCCCCGAATACACCACCACCGCCAAAGGCGGTGGGTCTCTATGTTTGACTAGATTAAGCGGTTTGGGTAGGCCAAATTGATGCCCTTGGTCCAATGAAACAAGAATAATTTTACTATTTTCTAAAAGTCGCCAGAAACCAGATACAAAAATTGATATGGAATCAGCAAATATAAACATCCAATCTTTGGCTTCTTTGTCAAAAGAAACTTTCTCGAATGACGAATTAGTCTCTAAAGTCATGCCTCCCAATTTCTTTATGTTTAGATGTTGATTTTGGTTCGATGTACTTTAAGGTTGACCTGTTGGTACACGAACCATTTCGAGTTTGATTCTCAAACTATCGAAAAGATAGAAAAAATTCCTAAAAACAAAAAGCCTTCAAATCCAGTGACTTGAAGGCTTCAAAATTAGGCGGTGAGCCTGTTCGGATATTTCTCCAACCGTTTTTTTGAAAATTTGAAGATTCTATTTAGGCTCAAGGCATTGATAACCAATCATGCATAGAATGTGCCCAATAGCATTTTAGACTCAAGGGTGTTCGGCAGTCTCGTCGTATACTTCTGTTACTGTCCAAGTCCATTCAGCAGCCCTGCCAGAAGATGTAACGCTTTTTCCACGGTCTTTTCATTTTCTACCGGCAATTTAAGCCAGGTCCGGCCGGTCTGTTCGTCTTTTTCAGTGATCGCTGCCGCTAATTGTTGTATAGCCTGCGGATCTTGTAGCGTATTGATCAATTGCGTGAAGAAGCTGATACCGTTCTGAATGAGCGAAGCTGGAGAAGTGCTGGTAGTTGCGCTGGCGAAGTCAATTCCGTTAGCGCCAAAGGCCTCATTTTTTCTTATTACATCAGGCGCCGGCGCTTGCTCTAGCGGTTCATCTTCGGGTATCGCAGGGATAACAAGCTCGTCCATTCCAGGAACTGACTTAGCTATTTCGGCTTGCTCTTCGACATCGAATGCGGAGTCTTCCTTCGGTATTTCCTGCGTAATGGATTCCACAGATTGCATGAATTTGGAAAACCGATCCTCTCCGAGGAAAATACTATCCTCACCATTGTCTAATATCCCTTCTGCTATTGCAGTCTTGAATTGCAGCATTGACAGGAGACGCTGCTCAATCGTTCCCTGTGCTACCAGGTTGGTTACGGATATGGCTTTCTTTTGCCCCATGCGGTAGATCCGGCCGATCCTTTGTTCCAACACGGCCGGGTTCCAGGGAATGTCCATATTGATCAGGTTGGAGGCCGCTTGCAGGTTAAGGCCCACGCCGCCCGCATCGGTAGAGAGGAAAACCCTGCAAGCTGGATCACTATTGAAATTGGTGAACAGGGACTCCCTGTTCTTACCGGGAATGCCGCCATGCAGGTTTTCGAATCCCACCTTTCTTTTCTTCAGGCCTTCGGCTATAAGCCTCGTCATCCTCTCCCATTGGCTGAAGATCACCACTTTCTCACCTTCCATCTCCAGCAGTTCGTCCAATATATTAAACAGCTCGTCCAGTTTTGTCTGGTGGTTGGTTTCCTGGTCGATGATATAAGTGCTATCGCAGACCATGCGCATCATGTTCAGGTTATTGAGCAGCCGCTGCCTGTCCTGTTCATTCAGGAACCCGAACCGTCTCCATTTATGGACCAACCTGGCGACAATTTCCCTGAACTCCTCATGCATTTCGGTCTGGACTGGCGTCATAGGCACGAACAGGTTCTTATCCATCCTGCCCGGCAATTGTTTCAGCACTTCTTTTTTTCTTCGGCGAAGGAGCATTCCGGATAATTGCCGGCCAATCTCATTCAAGCCCTTGTACCCGGTAACTTTCCCGGTATGGCCGTCCCTTACCTCGTGTTTTGTGAGAAAATGGTGCAGGGAACCCAACTGGAAAGGATCAATATATTGCACCAGCGAATACAGCTCTTCAATATTGTTTTCCAGCGGAGTGCCTGTGAGCACCAGCGCATAAGGCGAGCGGATGCGTTTGATATTTTGGGATATCTTCGCCTTCCAGTTCTTTATCCGTTGCGCCTCATCCAATATCACGATATCCGGCTGCATTTTATTGATCAGATTCCAGTCATTGCCGGCCATATGATAGCTTACGATCTTGAAATAGCTTTCATCCTTTTCGTACAGGGACATGCGCGTAAGATAGTTCCCTTCTATGACCGTAACGGTGCTCCCGGTGAATTTCTGTATTTCTGCTTTCCATTGGTATTTTAGCGAAGTAGGGCAAATAATGACCGCCTTTTGCGTCTTCCATTGCCGGTGCATGAGCGTGGACCAGGCGATGGCCTGTAGTGTTTTCCCAAGCCCCATATCATCGGCGAGTATCGATCGTCCGGACCGGGTAGCAAATAGTATTCCTTCCTGTTGATAAGGGAACAGGCTGACATTTACCAGGTCCTTTAGCAATTTCGTGCCCTGTTTATCCACCAGAGATTGAAGACGGTACTGATCTCTGCGCGCTACGATCATCTGGAAGGCATCTTCATAGCAACGAAATGAAGGGGCGATACCATAGGCTTCCTTCAGCAATCGGTCAATCTGGGAATAAGCAGCCGATAGAAGAGTATGATTTTTATCAAAATATGTGCTGGCCCATTTTTCGAATTTCTTTTTATTGTCTGTGCCGATACGGAGCTTCAGTTGTCTTTCGCCCAGGTAGGATACATAGAGGGAGGAATAAGTGAGTACAGGTATGTCATCCAGCATTCTCTTGATGCCCCGCCGCCGGCCGATGTGGATACGGACTGCTTCAATATGTTTGCAGGTACCCAATTGATTAGTTTTGAAATCAAGGCAGGAACAAAAGTTCAGGCTATTGTCCCGGCTGCGCAAGGCGACCTTATAGGTATTGAAAGCTCCCCTAAAAACAGTAGCGATATAAATTTAAAATTAATCGCTAAAATTGGGGTAGAAAATGAAAAAGACAAAATTCACCGAGAGCCAGATTATTGGCATTTTAAAGGAGCAGGAGCAAGGTAAATCCGTGGCAGAGATCTGCCGTACTCATGGGATCAGTCAGCCGACCTTCTATGGGTGGAAAAACAAATTTTCAGGTTTGGATGTAAACCAGGTTAAACGGATCAAGGAGCTGGAGGCAGAACTAAGCCAGTATAAGAAGATTGTAGCCGAGCAGACCTTGCACATAACCATCCTAAAAGATGTTGTCGAAAAAAAGCTATAGGGCCTGCTGAAAAAAGGGAGCTGATCAAATATGTTCATGAAGAACACAAGGTCAGTATTCGGCAGGCCTGCAAGATAATGGAGACGCATTGTTCGGTATACTATTACAAAGCCAAACAGAGGGATGATGAGCCTCTTCGACAGGAAATGTCTTCCATGGCGACTCTGCATAATCAGTGGGGCTTCTGGATGATGTATTCGAGGCTACGGGAATTGAACTACAAAGACAATCACAAAAGAGTATACCGAATATATACCGCGATGAAGCTAAATATGCGTAGGAAGCATAAGAAACGGCTACCAGCAAGAATTCTGGAGCCCCTTGTTCAGCCGGCGAGACCTAATGAGACCTGGTCGATGGATTTTATGCATGATGGGCTGATCAATGGAAAATCGTTCCGGTCGTTCAATGTTATCGACGACTTTAATCGGGAGGTATTGAATATTACAATCGATACCAGCCTGACGAGTTTGCGGATTATCCGGGAGTTGAACAAATTGATTGAGTGGAGAGGAAAGCCAGTCCGGCTTCGGATGGACAATGGGCCGGAATATGTTTCTCAGGCGATGGAAGACTGGGCTGAATCAAACGAAATAGCATTGACCTTTATTCAACCCGGGAAGCCCCATCAAAATGGGTATATCGAACGCTTTAACAGAACATACCGGCAAGAAGTATTGGACAACTACGCTTTTGAAAACTTATCGCAGGCTAGGATCATGACACAGGCGTGGATGTGGAGAGTATTCCACTAAGTGTGTCAGTTTAAAATTTTCGTAAATTTAAACTGATAAACATGGAAAAGCAATCATTCGATTTTGAAACATTCAAAAAGCAGGCAGCCAGCCGGATCAAGAACGGCGAGACGCTGCTGGGTA
>JARLGZ010000273.1 GCA_031292515.1 Puia sp.
CCAAAACCCCAAAACCCCAAAACCCCAAAACCCCAAAACCCCACGCTCATCATGAGATTATCCTCACTACGCACCGAAATAAAGTGAAAACCGCATCATCAGCCATATTATGTCTTACTCCCTAAATATCCTCCAGAAAGCAACTGCCACGCCCTGTCCCGCAGCCCGAAAACGTGTATCTTGAACGTGAACGCGTTCACCGCAAACAGCCTTCCGTTTATCACCGTAGCATCTTGGATCACGCTGAGCTCGTCCTCCAGGGCTCTCATCCTTCTCTCATTGTTAGCCTTTCTGCCATCTGTCGCTATAAAGCGGCAGCAGCGGTCCGGATGACTATAGCGTGTCCAGCCAAATACCAGCAGCTCGTGATCTCCAACCTGCCGTATTCCTGTTGGCCCTCTTTTCAGCGAACTGGCTTGTTCCGCCGACAGCCTGATGTCCTCCCACCTGCCCTCCTCATCCCTTGTGTCAAGTCGTAAGATCAAACCTAAGACCGCCATGGTGTCGCCCACGGTGTATATGAATCCCATGGCCTCGTAGGCCGAAACACAGTGCTTCAGTCCGGAGCATGACGGAACAGGGGTCCAAGCGTCCTTTATGGTGTCGTACTTCTCGCAGCGCGCATCCATAAAGCCATTGCCAATCGCATATATGGTGTTGAGGCAGCTGACAAGCAAGGCTTCGCGGTGTTCGTAGATCAGTGAAGCTCTGCGGGTAAAGCGACGCACAGTCTTGTCGTCGGCTAAGTCGCCCAGAGGGACAGAGAAGACGGCTGAGGCGTCAAATTCCGGCCGCCCGACAAAATACACTTCGCCTTTGAGCAGGATCGTGGGTGCGTAGCGTACTTTCTTGACGTACTGCTGGTCCATTGGGAGACTGTACCTCGCGAGATTTGCCACGTCGAAAAGCTTCAGCGAGTCAACCATGCAGCGATATAGCAGTTTCGGCTCGTTTTGTTTCCTGGTTACGTTTCTGTTCGAGTTCTCATCGCCCATCTTGACCAATCACTATATTGTATTCGGAAAGCGAATCGATATTATATACCTGGCAATATCGCATTCCGGTCAACCGACTTTCGGATATCTCCTCCTGCTAGAGAAGCAGCCTGTGCCGCAGGG
>JARLGZ010000274.1 GCA_031292515.1 Puia sp.
AGGGGTCAGGCCTTGAGTGCGGCCGGGCAAGGTCGCGTAACCCAGCGGGTGGGAAGCCCGCCCCGGAAGGTCTAGCCCGCCACCGGGAAGTGAGTCCTTGGAGGTCTGGTGGTAACATCGGGCTTTAAGCGTAGGACAGCATGCAGGCAGGCCGTAAGCCGAAAGGTTGAAGGGAATGAGCCTCGAAAGTGCCGCAACGGGAAGGACGACGCAGTTCAAGATGACGGAAGTCAACACGGTTATCACCGCAAATGGCAAGGTGGAATCCGCTTCCCCGGGGTCTGAGACCATGGCATGTCTGAACATAGGGGTTACGCGGGAACCCGGGAGACCCCATGCTTTCTCCATGAAAAATGGAGTATGCCGGACGACCGAAGAGGGAGAAAGGCTGACGGGGTGTGGGGAGTCGGATGGTCTAATAGTACCGAAGAAGGCGGGTAATGCCGCTGGAGGGAAGGAGGCCACACATGGTAGCGTGGTGTGATGAAACACCGACCGTTCACGGCAGCGGGGAATCGGTGACAACGAAACTGCACCGCATAGCGGAGAAGGCCCGCAGTGAGCCGTCGTTCAAATTTACGAGTCTGTACCACCTGATGGACGATGAATTGCTGCGGGAGTGCTTTCGGCGGCTCAGGAAAGATGCCGCTGCGGGGATAGACCAAGTGACTAAGGAGATGTACGCCTCGAACCTTGATGCCCACATATCAGTGCTGATAGGACGGCTACATCGGATGGCGTACATACCTCAACCTGTCCGACGTGTATACATACCGAAGCCGGGCAGCAACAAGCAACGCCCCTTGGGGATACCGTGTCTTGAGGACAAGCTTGTTCAGGCAGGGTTGGTTCGTATATTGGAAGCCATATACGAACAGGATTTCATAGAAGATTCTTATGGATTTCGCCCTGCTCGAAGTTGTCATGGAGCGCTCAGGGCTCTGAGCATGACAGTTGAAGGCAAACCGGTGAATCACATAGTCGAAGCCGATATCAAAGGGTTTTTCGACAATGTAAACCAGGAATGGCTCATGAAATTTCTGGGACATCGGATAGGAGACAAGCGAGTGCTCCGCATGGTTAAACGATTTCTCAAGGCGGGGGTGGCAGAGGATGGCAGCGTACGAGTAAGCGATGAAGGGACGCCGCAGGGCGGCGTCATCTCGCCGCTTCTGGCCAACATCTATCTTCACTACACCCTGGACCTCTGGTTCGAGAAGGTAATACGCCAATCATGCACAGGCTTTGCCCGGATGTTTCGGTACGCCGACGACTTTGTCGTATGTTTTCAAAACAAGGCGGACGCGGACCAATTTCGCGTAGAATTGCCGGTGCGATTGGGCAAGTTCAAATTGGAAGTAGAACCGACAAAGACCAGAGCGGTGGAGTTTGGGAGGTTTGCCGTTCGTAATGCCACAGCAAGGGGGGAGAAGCCCGCAACCTTCGATTTTCTGGGGTTTACCCACTATTGCAGCGTCAGACGAGACGGCAAGGGATTCCGCATGAAACGGGTTACCGCCAGAAAGAAATTTACCGCCAAGCTGCAGGCTTTCAAGGAATGGTTGAAGAAAGCCAGGACCTTGCCGACAGTGGAGCTGTGGGAAACGGCCCAGGCTAAACTCAGAGGCCACTACGCCTACTATGGCGTCACCGATAATATGCCGGGAATAAAGCGATTCGCTGTGGAAGTGGAGAAGCTTCTGTTCAAGTGGCTTAATCGGAGGGGCAAAAGGTACAGTCTCAGTTGGGCGAAATTTCAGGCAATGCTAGATCGGTTTCCTCTGCCGAAGCCAAAAATCCGGGTCACGATGTTCGAAGTATCCGTGAATTGACCATGTGGGGAGCCGTATGCGTAAATAGCGCCTGTACGGTTCTAAGAGGGGCCGGGGCCAACTGGTGTATGGCTGAGATGATGTGGCACCGCCGGGAAACCAGGCGGAAACAGAGAAAACAAACTTCAGCCTGCAGCATCGGGAGAAACCGGTCTACTCGCCAAAAGGAAAA
>JARLGZ010000275.1 GCA_031292515.1 Puia sp.
AGTGAGTAGTGAGTAGTGAGTAGTGAGTAGTGAGTAGTGAGTAGTGAGTAGTGAGTAGTGAGTAGTGAGTAGTGAGTAGTGAGTAGTGAGTAGTGAGTAGTGAGTAGTGAGTAGTGAGTAGTGAGTAGTGAGTGAATTTGTCAATTAGTAAAGGTAAGAAAGAATATGAAAGTGCAGGTTTTTGCGATGCTGAAAGATCATTTCGACAAGGAGTTTGAAGTGAGTGGCGGCGTGTCTGATCTGGAAGCATTGCGATCGAGACTACGTGATATGAATCCCGCCTCTTCGGCGTTATTGGACAGTTGCAGGTTTGCCGTGAATGATGAATTTATTGACAACGATTTTAAATTGCAGGAAAATGACATCGTCATCATCCTTCCCCCCAGCAGCGGCGGATAACAGCGCTTATATTTCCGCCGAACCGCTGGACATTGTCGCCCTGCTGGCCGGCGCCCATCATCCGGGCGCGGGGGCGCTCGTCCTCTTCAGCGGGGAAGTGCGCGTCAACAGCCTCGGAAAAGAAGTAGACTTCCTGGAATATGAAGCCTACATCCCCCTGGCCTCGAAGATGATCCGGCAGGTACTCGAAGAGGCCAGGAGCCGGTGGATGCTGCAGGCGGCTATCGCGCAGCACCGGGTGGGCAGGCTATCGATCGGGGAGAGCGCCGTAGTTGTGATCACGGCGGCCGCTCATCGGGGTGAAGCCTACTCCGCCAACCGCTTTATCATCGATAAGATCAAACACGAGGTCCCCATCTGGAAATGTGAATATTTCGCAGACGGGACAAAAGTTTGGGGCGGGAATTGCAACTGTCACGCCATCACCGGTGATCCGAAGAAACATATTTATGAGAGCCTTTCTCCTGGAATTCGGCAAATAGAACCCTTGCGGCCATGATGCAGAGCCTATGTGGCGTCGTCTTGTGCGGCGGTGAAAGCCGGCGAATGGGGCGCGACAAAGGGTCCTTGCAGATCGGGCAAACCGTCTGGGCCCTGCATATGACCGGGAAACTGGATTTCCTGCAGATCCCCGTATTTTACTCCGTAAACGAACGGCAGCTCGCAGCCTATTCGAGTTTCATACCGCCGGATAGACTGATTGTGGATACAGAGAGCGTCAGGGGCCCCTTGAAGGGTTTATTAAGCGCTCATCGGGCGTTGCCCGGGTTGGACCTGTTGCTGCTGGCCTGCGATATGCTTGACCTGGACCGGCAGACACTCGAAAGACTGGTGAATGCCTATAACGGCGATGCATCCCGTGTCGGCAATCATCACGAAGCAGGATACCGGGGAGGCCGCGAGTTTGATTTTTTTGTATTCCAGGATGGACAGCGGGCGCAGCCTTTGTGCGGGATCTATACATCCCAGGGACTAACGCAGATCAGCGACTCGCCTGGAGAGCAGGCAAAAGGAGACGGAAAAGAACCAACGAACGCCGCCGGGCCCGGCGGCCCCGATTATAGCCTTCAGTCCATTTTGAAAAGAGGCAGGACGCAGCTGCTGGAAATGACCGGCGCGGCCGCCTTTAGAAATTATAATTCTCCCGAACAGTAAGGCATCGAAGCATTCATGCAATCCTTATCCTGACGCCTATAAAAGACTGGTGAGCAATTCCTTTGTCTCGCCATTCACATGCACCCTTATCTTCCGGGGCGCCGGAGAGCTGACCCGGTAGGTCGTTACCTTTCCATTATTCCATTCCATATCGACTGAGAGATTTCCCTCGGCCCGTATACCCGTAATCTTTCCTTCGGGCCAGTCCGCCGGCAGAGCAGGTAAGAGGAACAGGTGGTCTTCGTAAGATTGCAGGAGCATTTCCGTGAGCAGACCGGGAATTGCCAGCGAGGCGTCGATCTGCCAGACGGGCGTCCAGGAGCCTTCGGGAGTGGAAAAGTAGTAGACATCCGGCTGCTCCTTTAGGCTGCCGGTAAAGGCTGCCGGGGTCTGCTGAAAAGTCAGCAGATTCTCAAATCCGGCTTCAGTGACGAGCTGGGTGAAGATTTTACCCGCCCTTTCCGCTTCCTGCAGCCGGATCCAGCAAGCCATTCTGAGGGCCAGCGACCAGTTGGCGGCGGTGAAAATATCCTTATGTGGAAGATTTTTATAATTTCTGTCTTCTCCCCGCAGCTCCAATGCCTTTTTTGCGGCTGCCACCCATTCGGCGTTGACCGGTTTAACAGGGCCGGTCATGTTTGCAAACGGGGATATCTGTTGTGCCGGCCATACCGCATAGAGGTGTGCAATATGCCGGTGGTTGCACCCGGGTGTATCGATGTCTTCCTCCCATTCCTGCAACTGACCATAACGGCCGATTTTGAAAGGCATCAGCCTCCCGTGTGCCACCTTCAACTGATCAGAAAACGCCTGATCCGTCTTCAGGAGGGCGGCGGCCTCGATCGTGTGGTCGAACAGTTCGCGTATCATTTCTATGTCCTGGAAATTGCCCGGGATGTTGATTACATCGGCGCCATAGGAACTTCCGGAGGCAATCAACTTCCCGTCGCTGAGAAAGGCTCCATGTTCGGCCGAGCCACTGGGACCGGAGATCAGCCATCCCTTGTATTCGACCAGGTTCCTCAACCAGAAAGCCGAGGCTTCTTTTAATACCGGATAGCCTGTACGTTCCAGGTAGACATGGTCCCGGGAATAGGCAAACTTCTTCCAGATGAAATGGCAATGCCATGCAGCTCCCGCCGGATACATGCCCCATTCGGCACCGAAACCCGGCGCGCAATACCCCCATATATTCCCGATCGGATGACTGACCCAGCCTTCCGAACCATAGTATTCCTTTGCGACGGCCCTCCCGGGGACGACCAGCCCCTTTATCCAATCTATATAAGGATCCATGCATTCCGACAAACCGGTGGAACAGGCTCCGCTGTAATTCAACTGCACGTTGATGTTTGATTGATAGTTGCCCGACCAGGGCGCCGCCTCCACCATGTTCCAGGCTCCCTGGAGATTGGCGGGCAGGGAACCCGGGCGCGAAGAACTGATCAGCAGGTATCGCCCGAGGTTGAAGTACAATACTTTCAGGCCCGGGTCACCTGTTTTCAGTTTTTTGTATCGCTCCCATCTTTCGTTCGTGGGAAGGAGTTCGCAGGCGGCTGCGGTCCCTTGGGCGGGGGAGGGCTCGCCGGAAGAAGAGGTCTTCGAAAGGTTGCGTGCGGGAAGGGTTAACCGTGTCCTGTCGTACAAACGGCGGTAATCCGTTACATGCCTGCTTTTTAATATATCGAAAGTCCGGCTTTTCGCCTGATCGATCCATCCCTGGGTCATGGCATCAGGATCGGCCCCGTTATACAGGGGTGGGACCGGTTTGTATTCGGTGGCCGCTGTCAGCAGGATCGTAACCGGTCCGGCATTGCTGAAAACCAATTCCTCTCCTTGCAAAGACACTTCCCCCTGCGAATACAGCAACTGCATTTTGAGACAATACCTCCGTTTATTTCCATTGATCGTGCCCGATAGCTGAAATACGTTCTTTTCGAAAGCGATGGTATGGTCCTTTTGAAAGACTTTCCACTTAAGCCTGAACGAGAGAGAGGCCTGCTTCCCGGATGAGAACCGCATGACAGCCACTTTATCGGGATACGAGCAGAAGTATTCGCGCAGGTACCGGACGCCACCGGCTTCGTATTGTACCCGGGCAATCGACTCCGAAAGATCCAATGATCGCATATAGTTCCTGTAGTCCGGAGCCGCCGGATCGCCTGCGATCTCTTTGCCGTTCGGGGTATCTTTATAGTCCGGGGTGTCCTTGTTGTTTGCGGCGCCATGATCGAAGAGAACGGATAGCCTTCCAAATGCGGAGAAGTGGCCATATCCGGCTTCTTCGCCCCAAAAATGTTCTTCTACCAGTTTATCTGCTTGTTTCAGGTTTTCTACCTGATCACTCAGGATCAGCTTCCGGATCTCCGGGAGATATTCCCTGCCGCCCTTCTTTATTCCGTAGAAATAATCCTTTTTTTCTCCGGGACCACCTGTCCACAGGGATTTCTCGGTGATGCTGAAAACTTCCTCTACAACGCCTCCGAGAAAAGATAAACCCAGGTATCCGTTACCGATATGCATCGCCTGGCTGTTCCAATATTGTCCGGGGCGGGCGAAAAATAGCCTCTCGTCCGGATGGGGCGGGATGAGGGGGGATGCGCTGTCCGGGGACGATCCTTTTTCGACAGGAGACCCGATGGCGGGAGACGATCGTTCTGCGGTCGTAGATCTGTCAGGAGCGGATTTTCTGAAGGGCGATTTTTTCCCGGTCTTGATAAAGGAACGGGGGGATAGTATTCCGAGAGCAATAGACCTGATGATATTCCGTCTGTGCATGAGTAGCTGCTTATTCCCTAAAAATAAGGAGAAAGATCGGGCAGGGAGCCGCCCGGAAAATAAAAATGTCCCGCCGGAGAGCGGGACATTTTATGATTGAATGATAAGTTGAGTGTCCGGGCGCCGGATCCTGGCAGATCATCCCCCGACGCCTTTAGGCGAGCTTTTTCTTCAGATTCGCGTCGATCGCATCCAGGAATTCTTCGGTGTACAGGTAGTGTTTACCATGCTCGACCTTGTTGCCATGGATACAGACGGCCAGGTCTTTCGTCATCGATCCGCTTTCCACGGTCTCGATGCAGACGGCTTCCAATGCATTGGCAAAATCGATCAGCGGCTGGTTGCCATCTAACTTACCCCTGAATGCCAGACCGCGTGTCCACGCGAAGATGCTGGCGATGGGATTGGTGGAAGTAGGTTTGCCGGCCTGGTGGTCCCGGTAGTGACGGGTCACCGTGCCATGGGCTGCTTCTGCTTCCATGATCTGGCCATCGGGCGTGATCAGTACCGAGGTCATCAGCCCGAGGGAGCCGAAGCCCTGTGCGACTGTATCGCTTTGTACGTCTCCATCGTAGTTCTTGCAGGCCCAGACGAAATTGCCATTCCATTTCAACGCGCTGGCGACCATGTCATCGATCAGGCGGTGCTCATAGACGATGCCGGCTTCCTGAAAGGCTTGCCTGAATTCTTTTTGATAGATATCTTCAAAAATGTCTTTGAAGCGGCCATCGTATTTCTTCAGGATTGTATTTTTTGTCGACAGGTACAAAGGCCACTTTTTGCTCAGCGCCATATTGAAACAGCTCCGGGCGAAACCGGTAATCGACTCGTCGGTGTTGTACATGGTCAAGGCGACGCCATCGCCCTTGAAATTATATACCTCGAAAGTCTGTGCCGGGCCGCCATCTTCCGGTGTAAAGGTCATCGTCAGCTTACCTTTGCCCTTAATCACCGTATCTGTCGCACGATACTGATCGCCGAAGGCATGACGGCCGATGATGATGGGAGCAGTCCAGTTGGTTACCAGGCGGGGAACGTTCTGCATCACGATGGGTTCACGGAAAACAGTGCCGTCCAGGATATTCCGTATTGTGCCGTTGGGGCTCTTCCACATTTGCTTCAACTTGAACTCTTTTACACGCGCTTCATCGGGGGTGATAGTCGCGCATTTTATGCCCACTCCGTATTTTTTTATAGCATTGGCAGCGTCGATGGTCACCTGGTCATTTGTCTCGTCCCGGTATTCTATGCCGAGGTCGAAATATTTGATGTCTATGTCCATGTAGGGAAGGATCAGTTTGTCCTTGATGAATTTCCAGATGATCCGGGTCATTTCATCGCCATCCAGTTCTACTACGGGATTTGCAACTTTGATTTTCTTTGCCATAATACTCCTTAATTTTAAATTCAAAAGTGAGCAAACCTACAAGAATTGATCGAATTTAACAAAGCGGGGCCGATCGGCCCCAAATTTTTTTTTGTTTACCCTTTTATCTTGTTTACTTTGTATCAAACTATTACAATCCTGTGCCGATGTTAGATGCATTGAGACAATCCCTGTCCAGGTATGTAGCATTTACCAATGAAGAGTTTGCTCCCTTGGCCCAGATGCTCCAGGTACGTAATTTTGATAAACAGGTCCAATTGGTTAAAGTCGGCGATACCGATCATATCATCAATTTTATCATAAAAGGGCTTGCCAGGAAGTATTTTTACCGGGGTAAGGACGAGGTGATCACCCAGATCGCCGTGGAAAACGACTTTATAACGTCTTCCGTCTCCTTTCTGTCGGGCAGGCCATCGGCTTATTATATCGAGACCATCGAGCCCTGTACGTTTCTATCCCTCACCCACGCCAATATGGAAAAGTTGTACAGGAACAACCAAAAGTTCGAGCGGCTGGGAAGGCTGATGATCACCCATTTCTTTTTGCAGCAGCAGCTCTGGGATCTTGATTATATCCGCTTCGGCACCCGCGAGCGGTTTATTCGTTTCACGCAGAATAACCCCGGTCTTTTGCAACGGGTACCACAGAAATACATTGCCTCTTACCTGAATATGAAGCCCGAAACCTTTAGTCGTTTCAAACATTTGCTGGCGAAAAATAGTCTGTCGGTCGGCTGAATCCGTCAAAATGGTAACTGTAAAATTTCTTAGAACTGATCTATGCGAGGTAAAAAAAGATCACCGTATAAACTGGCTTTGGATGACCTGTACGTACGTCTTTGCGGTTTCGTTCATCTGACAAAAACGGAATTTGGGCAGTTGCTGCGATACATGGAGATACGGGAGTTTGACAAAAAGGTCCGGGTACTGGAGCGTGGTGAAACGGAGAAACACATTAATCTCGTGGCGGCTGGGCTGGTACGCAAATACCTGGAAGTCAGAAAGCAGGAAATCATCTTTCAACTGGCCGAGGAAGGACACCCCATTTACTCGGAGATTTCCTTTCATTCCCGTACTCCTTCCGAACTTACCATCGAGACAATTGAGCCTACTACATTGATATCCATAAGTTATGACAGTCTGGAAGAAGTTTTCATGAAATTTCCAAAAGCCGAAAGATTGGGAAGACTGCTGGTGTCTGATCTCTTTGTGAGGAAGGATATGAACTATTTTAACCAACTGGAAAAGACGACCCGGCAGCGATTTCTGGAATATGTGCGGTCACACCCGCAACTCCTGCAGCGGGTGCCGCAAAAATATATAGCATCTTATCTGAATATAAAGCCAGAGACATTCAGCCGGCTGAAACACCTGTTGAAAGGGAAGAAATAGTCAGTAAATGAGTAGTTAGTAAGTGAGTAGTCAGTAGTCTCTACCGACTATCAAACGTTCACCACCAGCACAGGGATTTTCAGTTGATGCCGGACGGTATCGACGGTTTCTCCATAGATGAAATCTTTAAACCCGCTGTGTCCGTGGGCGCCAATCACCAGCATATCCGCTCCCTGTTCTTTCACGATACGGGCGATCTCTTTACTCCGATGCCGATAGCCCAGGAAAGTCTCGCTTTCGATACTCTTTTCCTGCAGATAGATCTTGTACAGCTCCAGTCTTTCCTGGTCATTGCGCGTTTCATAATCATCGCTTTCTTTCCCGAGCATCCGTGCGCTGGCACTCTCTACCACGTGGATAAGCAGGTAACGACTGTCTTTCCCTCCCTGCCCCAGTGCATAAGCCAGCAGTTTTCCGTCCGAAGAGCTAAAGTCCAGGGCGATGGCAATGCGGCTATAGACGGGGACAGGCAGATCCGCCAACCCCTCCGCCGGTTTGTGAACCTCGATAGAGGCGCGTCGCGCCCTCCTGCCGATCCATGGATGAAGCGTAATATAGCATAGCAGCAGGCAAGCCATCGCCGCAAAGATGATCAGGGCGCCTTTCCAGGCTATATGGCCGGGACCGGCAAAAAAGCCGGATGCCCCTTCCACCACCAGTTTTACATTCAGGTATACCAGAACGATGGCAACGGCCCAGGACAGGAACTTTATAAAGGCGCTGATGGAAAAGTCCCCCATTGCCTTTTTGTCACTTACGAAATGAATCAGCGGGATAATGGCGAAACCCAATTGAACACTTAATATCACCTGGCTGAATACCAGCAGGTTATCTACTTTATCTTCCCCGAAAAGCAGGATTACGATCAAGGCGGGAATGATGGCAAGCAGACGGGTAAGCAGCCTTCGCAGCCAGGGGTTGATCCGCAGCTGCAGATATCCTTCCATAACGATCTGGCCGGCAATCGTTCCGGTGATCGTCGAGCTCTGTCCGGCAGCTATCAGTGCGATGGCGAATAATTTTGGAGCCAGCGTGTTACCGAGCAGGGGCGACAGCAATTCATGGGCCTCTTTAATAGAGGCGATCTGGGTTCTTCCCGTTTTGTAAAAGACAGTCGCCGCCAGCACGAGGATCGCAACATTTACAAAAAAAGCCAGGTTTAGTGCGATGGTACTATCTAAAAAATTCAATTTCAATGCTCTACGTGTATTTTCGGCCCCCGTGCCGATCTTCCTGGTCTGTACGAGGGCCGAATGCAGATAGAGATTGTGCGGCATTACCGTCGCTCCGATGATCCCGATGGCGATGTACAAGGCCTCCCGGCCGGGCAAGGTGGGAATCAGCCCCGTGGCAACTTCCCGCAGATTGGGCCTGGCCATCAGGATCTCTGTCAGGAAGGAGAGGCCTACAACGGCTATCAACCCGATGATAAAGGCCTCCATCCTGCGCATCCCCAGTTTTTGCAGGAATAGCAACAGGAACGTGTCCAGGACGGTGATCGAGACACCATAGACCAGGGGCAGGCCGGTCAGCAGCTGGATGCCGATCGCCATGCCCAATACCTCGGCCAGGTCGCAGGCGGCAATCGCGATCTCCGCCAGTATGTAAAGGGGGATATTGATATAAAAAGGATATGCCTCGCGGTTGGCCTGGGCGAGGTCCCTCCCCCTTACGATACCCAGACGGGCTGACAGATTCTGCAGAAGAATGGCCATCCCGTTACTCATCAGCAAAACCCAGATCAGGCTGTAACCGAACTGGCTTCCACCGGCCAGGTCAGTCGCCCAGTTGCCAGGGTCCATATAACCCACGCTTACCAGGTAAGCGGGCCCGAAGAAAGCGAATAACTGCTTCCACCGAGGGCCTTTGACCCGGGTCTCCACGCTTCCGTATACTTCGCTGAGGGAAATATGTCGTTTTAATTTTTCCATCGGTTTTCATTTATCTGTGCTTCTGTACTGGTTCCGTCGGTCCTATAGGGGATCACTTTGTCTGTGTTTGTCTTTGATCGGTTTCCATCCGTGATCGGTCTGATTTATGGCCGGTTTCAGTCTGTGGTCGCTTTATCACTCCTCATCTTTGACAAGGACATTTTTTGCGACCAGGGAGCTGATCGTCACAGGAGGGTAGTTGCGGATTTTTATTTCCAGGGAATTGTCGAAAGGGAATTTCCTTCTAACCTCCAGCTTTGTGCCCAGACCGATCTTTTTATGTTGCAGCAATTCCAGCATTTCCGTCGTTTGCCGGCTGATCCCCGAGACCTCGGCGACTTTGTTGAGCGGCAATTGTGCCAGGCTGAGCTGTCTGGGGCTGGTGAATCTTCCCTGGCTGTCCGGGATGGGATCCCCGTGAGGATCCGTTTCCGGGAAACCCAGAAATGCATCCAGCCGCTCCACCAGCTTTTTGCTGCTGATATGTTCGAGCTCCTCTGCCATCTCATGTACTTCATCCCATCCGAATTGTAATTTTTTCACCAGGAAGTATTCCCAGAGACGATGTTTGCGGATGATCTGGAGGGCTACTTTCTTGCCTTCGTTATTCAACCGGAAACCTTTGTATCGCTCATACAGTAACAGCTTCTGCTCTTTTAATTTTTTTAGCATGTCCGTTACGGAAGCAGGCCTGGTTTGCAACGCTTCCGCAAGCGCATTCGTGGTCACGACGCCCTGCTCGCTCTGCAGGTGGAATATGGCCTTCAGGTGATCTTCTTTGCTGGCTGAATATTTCATAAGCGATCTATTATTGAAATACGTCTAAATTTAATTTTAGACAAATCTAAAATTTAAAATTGACAAATGAAAGGGTCAATATTTCCGGGAATTGTCGCGAATGTTTACTTTTAGCCCTCTAAATGAGGCGACACGAGGATGAATCGCCGAATTTAATACCCATTGTATGAATAAATACCTGTTGTTGGTCGTTTTGTCAGGGTTGTTGTTTTCCTGTAAGGGCAAGAGACCGTCTCTTGCGGACAGCAATAGCAAAGTCGATACCCGGGATTTTATCGAATTCTTCCAGCCGGTCAAATTGCCTTATACGATTGCGGACACCCTGTTGGCGCATAAAGACAAGGATTCGTCGGTGATCAGCTATAAGATCTGCACGCAATTCGTCCCCGATACCGTCTTTACAAAATTTTTCGGCAAGACGGCTGCCCCGAAAATAACGGCCTGGGGGAAAGTGAGCGTTCCAAAAAACGAAACTTACCTGTTTCTGAAAGCCTCTTCGGCAGGGAAAAAGATCTTGTTTCTGGCCTGCTTCGACAAAAACGAAAAATTCTCCGCCGCAAAGCCCTTGCTGATTTCGGATACCGATCCGCTCACCAGCGATTTCGCGGTTATGGATACAAAATACACGATCTCCATCACCCATCAGCGCAAGTCTCCCGACGGGCAGCTCTTCTATAAAAAAGACGCCTTCGTCTACAACGATGAGGGATTGTTCACATTGATCCTGACGGAATCCAACCAGGGAAGCCCTGAGGGTGTTTCGATCATCAATCCCATCGATACCCTCGGTCACAAGCATAAGTTCACGGGAGACTATTCACAGGACAAACGAAATTTTATTGCCGTGCGGGATGGCAAGGACCCGTCCAGGATCGTATTTTTTGTGCATTTCGAGAAAGACGACGGGCAATGCAAGGGGGAGTTAAAAGGAGTGGCGAAGTTCGTTACGGCGAATATGGCAAGGTACAACGGCAACTACGGGGATCCCTGTGTTATCGAGTTCACGTTTGGCCCTGCCGGTGTCTCCATGAAGGAGCAGGAAGGCTGCGGAAACCACCGGGATATTAAGTGTTTTTTTGAAGGTTATTTCGAGAAACGTAAGGAATCGAAGCCCAAACCGGCGAAAAAAAGCAAGTGAAGCTACCCGGAAATTTTCCGCCACCCGCGGCGGCCGGACAATTCATAAACGGATTATCCGTTATAGGGCTTAAGTTTTAAACGGATAAAATAATCAGGATTTGCTATGAGTTTTAGAAATTTTAGTGTCCCGTATACGGTGGATGAAAGGTATTCGAAGAAAGTGGCTTATTTTTCCATGGAGTTTGCCGTGCATCAGCCGTTGAAAATTTACAGCGGCGGCCTGGGTTTCCTGGCAGGTTCGCATCTGCGCAGCGCCTATGAATTGCGTCAGAATATGATCAATATCGGTATTTTATGGAAATACGGGTACTATGACCAGGCCCGCAACCAGGACCAGACCCTGCAGGTGACCTGGATGGAAAAACAATACAGTTTCCTGGAAGACACCGGTATCAAATTCCAGGTCAATATCCATGAACACCCGGTATGGGTCAAGGCCTGGTATCTCAATCCGGAGACCTTTAAAAGCGCGCCCTTATTCTTACTGAGCACCGACCTGCCGGAGAATGACTATGTCTCGCAGACGATCACCCATCGCCTGTATGATGCAAACGTCGCCACCAAGGTAGCCCAGTTCATCCTGCTGGGTGTTGGCGGTGCAAAACTGGTCGACGAACTGGGATTCAATCCCGATCGGTATCATTTGAACGAAGCACATGCAATCAGCGCCGCATTCTATCTCTATCAGAAGTACGATAAAAATATTGAAGAAGTACGGAAAAAGCTCGTGTTTACTACCCATACGCCCGAAGAGGCGGGTAACGAAAAACACGATATCTATCTATGCCATAAGATGAGCTATTTCTGCGGTCTGTCCGTGGAAGAGACCAGGAAGCTCACCGGCCTGGAAGACGATGCCTTTAATCATTCGCTGGTGGCATTACGCTTTGCCCACCTCGCAAATGCCGTTTCGCAGCTTCACGGGCAGGTCTCCAGGGTCATGTGGAGCAAGTACAGCAATATCTGTCCGATCATCTCGATCACCAATGCTCAAAACTGGCGCTACTGGGCAGACAAGGAGTTATACCGGAAAATGGAAGCGGGGGATGATTACTGGTGGGACGACCGTAAAAGATACATGAAGAAGAGGGCTTTTGAGATCGTCGCCGATCAGACCGGAAAGGTATTTGACCCCAATGTCTTCACCATCGTCTGGGCCCGGCGTTTTGCCGGATATAAAAGGGCGGAGCTCATCACCCGCGATATCGAACGTTTTAACAAACTGACCAGCGATACGAGATATCCCGTTCAGATCATCTGGGCCGGGAAACCCTATCCCATGGATTACCCCGCGATCAATGAGTTCAACCATCTGGTGCACCTGAGCAAGGGGTATAAGAACGTAGCGGTCGTGGTAGGCTATGAACTGGCTTTGTCGAAGCGCCTTAAACAAGCGGCCGATTGCTGGCTGAATAACCCGCGCGTCCCCCGGGAAGCGTCCGGCACAAGCGGTATGACGGCCGCGATGAACGGCGCCGTGAATTTCTCAACCGATGACGGATGGATCCCCGAGTTTATCAATCATGGCAATAACGGTTTCGTGGTGCCTAAGGCCGATTACCTGAATATGCACGTAGAGCAGCAGGACCAGTATGATCTCGATATGATCTACGACATCCTCCTGAAACAGATATTGCCGCTATATTACGACAATCATGATACCTGGCGCCAGATCGCCAAGAATGGCATGCGTGACGTACGGTATCAGTTCGACGCCGGCCGCATGGCCCATGAGTATTATGAGCAGCTGTATAAATAGTGAGTAGTGAGTAATCAGTAGTGAGTGGTAAGTAGTGGGGTGTGAGTAGTCAGTAGTGAGTAGTAAATCGTAGTAAATAGTGTGTAATGAGTAGTGAGCGGAGAGTGATGAGTGCTACGGCCATGCTTTTTTAATTGATCTTAAAGTTCCAATGCTTCCAACCGACCCCTGATAAGAGGGTGTTTCAAAACCTGAGACACCCTCTTTTCTTTTCGCCTGCTTTCAGCAGGTTGCGCTTGCCGTCCTCCCTTGTTCCATCCGTTTGCAAAATAAACCCAAGCCCTTTATGTAATCTTCGGGTTCCCGGCATCTGCCTGCATATTACTTCACACAAATCAAGTTTTATGAAGACATTTTCAGCGCAGGTTATGGGGGTAGTGCTGGCATTACTCACGGCGTTTACGACAGATAACTTTGCAGGCATTCCCGGCAGGCCGGGCGAGGACGGAAATTTCATACCGTCGAAGTTGAAATCCGCCACCGTCTACCGCAGCGGTGCGGAGTTGGTGCATACGGCAAAGGCTTTCCTCAGACAGGGCAACAACGACCTGGTGATCGAAGACATCAGCAACACCCTCGAAGTGAACAGTATCCGGATCGGCTCTACCAGTACCGTCACGATCCTGTCGGTGGAGTTCACGAAGGAGTTTTTGAAGCCGGAAATCCCTTCCCCCCTTATTAAAAAGCTACAGGATTCGGTCGAAAAAATAGAGCGGGAGCTGGAGAATCTGAGTGTGCTTATGAAATCGGACAATGATCTGCTCGATCTGCTGGTCTCCAACAAAAAGATAGGGGGAGAACAAAATGGGTTGAGCGTGGCCGAGCTCTCGAAGATGATGGATTATTACAAACAGAAATCGCTGGAGTTACGGGAAGATCTGAGTACCGGCAAGGAGCGGGAGGACCGGCTCAATAAGACCCTGGAAAGACTGGATGCCCAGATCGTCGAAGAAGACAAGAAGAACGGCAAGACCTCCGGTCGGATCCTCCTGCAGCTGATGAGCCCCCTGGCCGGAGAAGTGGAATTCACGATCTCCTATCTGACATCCGCAGCTTATTGGAACCCCTCTTATGATTTACGCGTGGACAATATCGCCGAGCCGATGAAACTGGTTTATAAGGCCGCCCTTGTCCAAACTTCCGGGATCGACTGGAAACAGGTCCGGCTGACCCTGTCTGCTTCTGTCCCCAGCCAGGGCGGCAATGCGCCGGTCCTGAAGACCTGGCTGCTTCATTATGTTGACCCGGTAGCGCTGCTGGATGAGAATTTAAAATCAAATAGCGCTGCCTATCTGCAAGGCCGGCTTGCCGGAGTGTCTGTGAAGAGGAGCTACAATGAAAAACAACTCGATGAAGTGGTAGTGAGCGCATTGGGTACTACCAGAATGAGGGGCGCCGCTTCGATCAATGAAGAACCAGTGGAAAAAAGTCCGCTATATTTTGTAAATGGCCAGGAGATGAGCCAGGAAGATTTTGAAAAGATCAACACCCACGCCATTGAAAAAATAGAAACCTTAAAAAGTACCCAGGCTACCTCGCTCTATGGCTCCAGGGCTTCGGGCGGTGCGGTCGTGGTGACGTTGAAAGGAGACCTGGGGGATTATGTATCGGTCAATGACAATGTCATGAATGTCTCCTTCGACATCGATGTCCCTTATGATGTGCCCACCAACGGCAAGGAACAGCGTGTGGTCCTGAAGGAATATTCCGTCCCGGTGTCTTACAAATATTATTCGGTACCCCGTCTCGATAAAGATGCTTACCTGCTGGGTGGTGTGCAGGACTGGGCAAAGCTGAACCTATTGCCCGGAGATGCCAATATCATATTCGAAGGGACCTATATCGGTCACTCTTCTATTGACCCCAATTCTACGCAGGACACGCTGAACCTGACACTGGGCAGGGACAGGCGGGTCGTTGTCAAACGCGAAAAAGTGGTCGACTACAGCAGCGTGAAATTTCTCGGCGGCAACAAAAAACAGATTTTCACTTATGAGATCACGGTGAAGAACAACAAGAAAGAGGCCATACAGATGATTTTGAAGGATCAGCATCCGATCAGCTCGAACAAGGATATAGAAGAAGAACTGTTGGAAAGCAGCGGGGCAGAGGTGAACGATGATACGGGTATCCTTACCTGGAAAGTGAGTCTCGCCCCCGGGGAAAGCAAAAAATATAAGATGAGCTACAGCATAAAATATCCCAAAGACAAGACGGTGAATACAAATTAAGTGTTATGAGGGTATGAAAAGCCTGAAAGAATGGATTGCCGGTTCTGCCTGGGTGACGGCTCGGGGACCGGCAATCTTTTGTCTCTTTGGTTTTAAGTTTGTTTATTGATTTTCAGTATGTTATGTATTTTTATCTCTTGCCGGGCCGACCACGGCTACCGCTATTCAGGTCCTGGGACCCATATACCCGTTAGTTTACCGCTCATCCGATTTCCTTTGCGGCGATGCCTGCAACACACAAACTTTGTCCTCTCAAACATTCCTTTATGGAGCCCCAGTCAGGAGCCAGTCAGTCAGGACAGCGAGTATTCCTCCGCTCGATTTTCAATTCTTCCACGCCGGGAAAAGGGCAATAAACCCCTCGTCATTTTATTTCTTTCAAAGGACCCATGATAACGCCGGGTAGCCGGCGGTGCAGTGATCGCGCGGTGTCCTGTGCGTTGCACGACGCCCTGTCATGACTATGAATGAAAAAAACTTCTTTTATCAACCTAAAACCTATCATTAAATGGAAACTTCAATGCTGATCAAATGGGGATTGATCGTTGGTATCCCCCTTTTGTGCCTCGTGTTTTACAGGCTTATTTTGCGGGCCTTCTTCGGGGTGGTCATCGTCCCCGAAGACAGGATCGGCCTCGTCACAAAGAAATATGTGCTCATGGGTAACCAGGAGTTACCGGAAGGCCGTATCCTGGCAACGGAAGGCGAAGCGGGTTTTCAGGCGCAGACCCTCGCTCCCGGTGTCTACTTCGGGAAATGGGCCTGGCAGTATGATATCAGTTTCCAACCCTTCACCGTCATCCCGACCGGGAAGATCGGTTTGGTGTTGGCCAGGGACGGGGCCGAGTTGGAGACCGGCCTGATACTTGGCCGTAAGGTGCCTTGCGATTCGTTCCAGGATGCATCGGCCTTCCTGAAAAATGGAGGCCGCAAGGGGCGTCAGACCGCCATTATCACGCCCGGCTCCTATCGCATCAACACCTTTCTGTTTGAGGTGGAGGTGACGGATATGACCACCATACCCGACAATGCGGTGGGTATCGTGACGACCCAGGAAGGCAAGCCTCTGGAGGAAGGACAAATTGCGGGCGGAATCATCGCGGGGCATAACAAATTCCAGGACACCGACGTGTTCATGAGCAACGGGGGATTCAAAGGTCTGCAGGAGCAGGTGATCCTGGCCGGTACCTATTTCCTGAACCCCTGGTTTGCCAAAGTGGAAATGGTGAAGATGACCGAGATACCCATCGGACATGTCGGGGTGGTCATCTCGTATGTGGGCAAAGACGGGGTAGACCTGAGCGGCGTGGAGTTCAAACACGGTAATATCGTAGCCAGGGGCTCGAAAGGCGTATGGGCGGAACCGCTCGGGCCCGGGAAATACCCGATCAACCCCTATATCATGAAGGTGGAGCTGGTGCCTACGACAAACCTGGTGTTGAACTGGGCTACTGCCCGGACAGAGGCGCACCAGCTGGACAAGAACCTCTCTACCATCACCGTACGCAGCAAGGACGGATTCCCGTTCAACCTGGACGTCTCCCAGATCATCCATATCCCTACGACCGAGGCGCCGAAAGTGATCGGCCGTTTTGGGAACATGACCAACCTCGTAAGCCAGGTGCTGGAGCCCACGATCGGCAACTATTTTCGCAATTCGGCGCAGGACAGCGATGTCATCGCCTTCCTGGGCGCCCGTAAAGAGAGACAGGAGTCTGCCCGGGAACATATCGGGAAAGTCCTGGAACAGTACAATGTATTTGGCGTCGATACGCTGATCGGCGATATCGTGCCGCCGGAAAGTCTGATGAAGACCCTGACGGACCGTAAAATTGCAGAAGAACAGAAAGTCACCTACGAAACCCAGATGAAGGCACAGGAGACCAGGCAGAGCCTGGAAAAGGAAACGGCCATCGCAGAAATACAAAAGGAGATCGTCAAGGCGGACCAGGGCGTTCAGATCGCCGAGCGTATTGCCGATGCCTCCGTGAAAAAAGCTACCGGTGATGCGAACAGCGTTCGTCTGCAGGCTAATGCAGAAGCTGACCGGTTGAAATCGCTCGCGAGTGGTGAGGCGGAAAAAACCAGGCTGCTGGCGAAGGCGGAAGCCGAAAAGATCGAATGGCTGGCAAAGGCTGAGTCGGAGAAGATCTCCCTGACCGGTAACGCGGAAGCCGAAAAGATCCTGGCCATCGGTAAGTCTTCCGCAGAATCCTATAAGCTGGCTGTCGAGGCCATGGGCGGTGACAACTTCACCCAGTTAAAAGTGATGGAGGCCATCGGTTCTCAACATATCAAGATCATGCCCGATATCCTGATCGGCGGAGAAGCCGGTAACGCGAATGGCTCTATCAGTGGTCTGCTGGGGTTGCAACTGCTTGAACAGGTCCGGCGCAGAACGGAAAGCGATGATCTTTCCAAGGGAGCGGAGAGTTAGCCTGAGCTCCAAAAATTAAATAAGAGCAACAGAAATAAGAGCAACAGGCTGTCAAAAGAAAAAGAGGCTGTCCGATGCGCCGCGCGGCGAAGGGACGGCCTCCCTTTTTTATACAAAATTTTTATACAAAAAAGACCGGGTTACCCAAAGGCCACTGCGGTTATTGAAGGAACTTCTTCTGAATAAGCTGTATCGCTTCTGTCTCATCTTTGACACAGATCTCGCAGGGGGGCGTGGAAGTGTCGGCGGGATTGGAGGAAGCGCCGGGCTCTTCGCGTTCCCAGGTAAAGTGTCTAAGGTATTTTCCTGACTTGTCCGTTACTTTCAACTTGTAGCCTTCGGGAATGACATAGAGCAGGGGTTTGCCGGGCACCTGTATTTTAAAAGCATGCTGCCCGGACAGCGTATCGGCGCCAAGATACTTTGCGAGTACATCTTTGGAATCCTTGCCGTAGCTGTATTGGATATAAGCTCTTTTGCCGTCTTTGGTCCAGAAGGAGAAATTCTCATAACCGGGCGTATTGACTTTTCCTGAAGAATAACTGACTACGGTAACTTCCTGGAAGGAAAAATGGAGAGATCCTAATAACAGGATAAGGATGGATTTGATCATCATTCCCGAATTTAATAATTTGTTTCCGTATTTGGAAACAGGGGCTCAAACAACCCACCTATCTTTGTTTTGCTTAAAGTATGAATACAGACTTATAGCGCATAAAGCCCAGCCGACAACAGGTGTGTAAACGCCTGTTGCCGCCTGGCACAATGACTCGTTATTTCTCGATGGCCAGCAGTTCGACATCGAAAATCAGGGTCGAACCGGGTGCGATGAGTGGGCCGGCTTGTTGGTCGCCATACGCCAGGTTTGAGGGGATAAAGAGCTTCCATTTGCTGCCGACAGACATCAGCTGCAATGCTTCCGTCCAGCCGGGGATCACACCATTTACCGTCAGTTCGATCGGTTCACCCCTGTCCACGGAGCTGTCGAAGACCCTGCCATCGATGAGGGTACCATGATAATGACATTTTATCTTGTCGGTCAGCCCGGGTTTGGGACCATCCCCGTCTTTGATCACCAGGTATTGCAGTCCGCTGGGCAGCGTGACTACTCCGGGTTTGTTTTTATTGTTAGCCAGAAATGCTTCGCCCGCTTTTTTGGCGACGGAAGCCTGCGCCGCTTTCGTTTTCTGGATATAACCGGAAATACATGCATTCGCCTGCTCATCGGTAAGCAGGGGCTTATTCTTTCTGGTAATATCGTTGATGGCCTTTGTGACCAGCGCGGAATTGATATTCGTAATATTTTGCTGCTTATAGAAATTAGCGACGCTCAACCCGATCGCATAGCTCAGAGAGTCTGTCGTTGTCTTGAGGCTTACGGCCGGTACGGGCTTCTTTGCGGTAGCGGTATTTTTCACCTGTGCCGTGGCAAACAGGCATGCGGGTGCAACCAGGAAGGATACAAGGACTTTTTTTGGCACGTTCATATTTTATTTCGTTTTAATGTTTTTGCCGACACGGGTTTTTAAAGATTGCGAAAATAGTACAAATAGTGTAGGAGTTTACCATTGATTTATCGGATTTTGGCCTTATTTTTAGCCCGATTTTAAATCTAAAATATCCGATATGAAATGTATGCTTCTCGTCCGGACCGTTAAAAAAGGCGCTTCCGCCATCCTCCTGTCTGTCTTTTCCATGACCCTGGCCCATGCCCAAAGCCTGGGTTCGGGTGACATTGTTGCCGGTTTGAAACAGGCGTTGTCCCAGGGTGTCCAGAAAAGCACCTCCAAGTTGTCTGCTGCAGATGGTTTCTTCAAAGATGCCGCCGTCAAAATATTATTTCCTCCTGAAGCCCAGAAAGTCGAAAAGACCTTGCGTAGCGCGGGATTTGGAAAGCAATGCGACGAGACCATATTGCAGATCAATCGTGCCGCCGAAGATGCTTCTAAATCAGCCGCCGCAATCTTTATGACGGCCATCACAAATATGTCCGTACAGGATGGGGTCGGTATCCTCAAAGGGCCAGACACCGCGGCTACCGCCTATCTCCGGAAGGCGACGGTGGCACAACTGACGGCTGCTTTCCTGCCAATCATCCAGAACTCGCTTCAGAAGACCGGGGCCACTTCATCCTGGAAAAGCGTTTTTGACACCTACAACAAGGTGCCTTTTACAAAAAAGGTGAATTCAGACTTGCCAGCCTATGCAACTGCCAAGGCACTTGACGGGATCTTCTACTATGTAGCCCAGGAAGAACAGGCAATCCGGAAAAATCCTGCCGCACAGGCATCTGACCTGCTGAAAAAAGTGTTCGGAGGACTGTAGGAGAGGGGACTGCAGGAGGTCGCAGGCTTGTCAAACAGTCCGCAAATGGCTTGTACATAGCAGGTGTATAATTTCTACATTTGCAGCGGATGAGTAGTCTTTCCCCAAAAATGCTCTCGCGAACGGTTGCCTTATACCGGAATGCCTATACGGGCCTGTCCCGGTCTACCTGGCTTTTGTCGGTGGTGATGCTGGTAAACCGCAGCGGTACGATGGTCATTCCTTTTCTGACGATCTACCTTACACGCCCCGCTATGGGTTATACGATCGGACAGGCGGGTCTGGTCATGGGGATATTCGGTTTTGGCGCCGTATGCGGAGGCTTTCTGGGAGGACGTCTTACCGATCGGTGGGGTTTTCACAAATTGCAACTGGCGGCTTTGTGCGGCGGGGGCATTCTTTTTATCGTCCTCGGCCAGATGAAGAGTTATCCGCTTATCTGCGGGACCACGTTCCTGTTAAGCCTTGTAAACGAGTCTTTCAGACCTGCCAACTCTACCGCGATCGCACACTATAGCAAAGAGGAGAACCGGACACGGTCCTATTCTCTCAACCGGCTGGCCATCAACCTGGGCTGGGCCACCGGCGCTTCGTTGGGAGGGATACTGGCTTCTATCGACTATCACCTGCTTTTTTGGGTGGACGGCCTGACCAATATCCTCGCAGCCTTATTGCTCCGCATTTTTTTGGCGTCGGATCCGGATCAACACGGCGATGTCGGCAAAGACCGCTCCGGTGATCAGGGCGAGAGCTTCTCTTCGCTTTCGCCTTATCGTGATGGGAAATACCTGGAGTTTATCGTGTGTACGATCTTATTCGCGCTTTGTTTTTTCCAGCTATTCACGATCTTGCCGCTGTATTACAAAAAACGGCTGGGTATCGAGGAATACTGGATCGGTCTGTTGATGGGGATGAACGGGGTACTCATAGCTTTGTTTGAAATGGTCCTGGTCTTTTCACTGGAAGGAAGAAGGGCAAACCTGTTTTATATCTGTATCGGCGTCGTGCTGGTTGGCGGCTCTTTCCTGTTTTTAAATATCCTTCCTTCTTCGGTCGCCCTGGCCGTCTTTTGTATGTTGCTGGTGACGATCGGTGAAATAATGGCTATGCCATTCATGAATTCATTCTGGATATCGAGGACGGTGGCCGCCAACCGCGGACAATACGCGGGTCTGTATACCATCGCCTGGTCGGTCGCACAGGTGCTGGGACCCACGATAGGAGCGCAGATAGCGGGGCAATGGGGTTTCCGCGCTCTATGGTGGACGCTCGGCGGCGTCTGTTTGTTTGCGGCAGCCGGGTTTCATTGGTTAAAGCGAAGGCCCGGGTAGGGATGCGGATGAAGAACCCGGATGAAAGACGGCTCCGGATAGAAAAATGCCGAAAAGATTCCGGACGAATCGGGATGAACGCGGACGAATCGGGATGAAAAAGAGAAGAATCTAAGCACAAAAAATCAAGCATGGCGGATGATAAAATAGAGATGTTCAGTAACCGGTTAACGAAAGTATTCCGGCATATCAGCAAACAGGCCAGGCGGCAGGCTGTGAGCTGTTACCGGGTCTATGATCACGACCTGCCCGAGTTCCCTTTCTGTATCGAAATCTATGGGGACCGCATCTACCTGGCGGAATACAAGCGCAGACACGGGATGGATGACGAAGCCCATGAGGCCTGGCTTGACGAGTGCCTGCCCGTGATCAGTCGCATCCTGCAGATTCCGGAGGACAGGATCTACCTGCGCCAGCGCCAGCGAAAGGCGGGCAGACACGGTCAATATGAGAAACTTGCCAGCGAGCAGGAGTTCTTTATCGTGGAAGAGGGGGGATTAAAGTTCAAGGTCAACCTGATCGATTATCTGGATACAGGTCTCTTCCTGGACCACCGTATTACCCGGGGGATGGTGAGAGAGGAAGCCCGGGATAAGCAGGTGCTGAACCTCTTTTGTTATACCGGGTCGTTCTCCGTTTATGCAGCCGCTGGGGGCGCTGCCGGCGTGACTTCGGTCGATTTGTCGAAAACCTACCTGGCCTGGGCGGAAGAGAATTGGTCATTGAACAGACCGGCAGAGGGTGGGACTGCTGACGGGAATAGTATATTCGTTCACGCGGACGTCAAGCAATACCTGGAAGAGCTGCCGCCCGATTTCTTTGACCTGGTGATCATGGACCCCCCGACGTTCAGCAACAGCAAACGGATGAAGGACTTCCTGGATATTCAGCGGGACCACGCCGAATTGCTCAACCAGACCCTGCGGGCGATGAAACCCGGAGGCATACTCTATTTCAGCACAAACTTCAGAAAATTCCAGCTGGAGGCCGAAAAGATCGGGGCTTCGTCCATCAAAGACATTACAAAGACCACGACTCCCTTCGATTTCGAGGGTAAGCTCTATCGCTGGTGCTACCGGCTTATAAAATGATTCAAATGATTGGGTTATTTGCCTGCGCCAGGCTCTCCCCGGTGATAGTGGCCGGCGGCAATCAGCAGGGGTATAAAAAGGATCAATCCGGTTGCCATGAAGCCGGCCAGGTAGATGGCAGAAGGGAAATAGTGCCAGCATCCCGCGCCGAAAGCCGACAGGACACCGGAGACGAACAGGGCCTGCCACCAGGCGCCTGCCGCCGATCTCTTCAGCCCCCGGCTCAGGAACAGGATCCAGGAGCCCGCCAGGAACAGGGCGAGGCCGGAAAAGATCCAGCTGATCGTGATCATCGTCGCGGCGTCCTTTGTGATATCACCGACGCGGATAGCCGCCAGGACTTCGTTAAGACCCAGGACGCTGTGAAGGACGGCGAAAAAGATCAGCGCGATCCCGGAGAACAGCGAACAGCGGAAGACCAGGCTGCTCATAACTTTCTATCCCTTTTTAGCATTTCATCCCGGTTGGCCATTTCCCAGGCCGTATAAAATATCAACCGGTCTCTTTTCGCCAGCAGGTCGTAGTTGATCTTGTCGGGCGTATCCGTCGGCTTATGATAGTCATGGTGGATGCCGTCGAAATAGAAGATGATGGGAACGCCTTTGCGGGCGAAGTTGTAATGGTCGCTGCGGTAATAGATCCTTTCGGGATCTTTGGGGTCGTTGAACTTGTAATCCAGTTCCAGTTTTGTATATTTTTTATTCTGCTCCACGCTGATCGGGTGCAGATCGGAGCTCAGTTTGTCATCCCCTACGATATAGACATAGTTGGCTGAGTCCCCATGTTTACGGTTCGGGTCTATCCGGCCGACCATGTCTATATTCAGGTCCACCGTCGTTTTGGCCAGATCGAATACGGGATGATCGGAATAGTATTCGGATCCCCAAAGGCCTTTTTCTTCGCCTGAATTGGCCAGGAACAGGATGCTTCTCCGCGGACCGCTGCCCGCCGCCTTGGCCTTTGCAAAAGCAGTCGCCAGTTCCAGGACGCTCACCGTACCGGACCCATCGTCGTCTGCTCCGTAATAGATGACCGAATCCCGCTTTCCGAGATGATCATAGTGTGCGGAGATGACGACCAGCTGATCCTTCAGGTCCGAGCCTTCAAGAAAGCCCAGCACATCACTGCTATGCAGTTGCAGGGTGATCTTTTCATACCGGATCATGATATCGGCCTTATAAGGCGCCGGGTTGGCCGCTCCGTCTTTTGTGGCTTTATCGAAGTCTTCGCCCAGGATTGCCCCTGCGACCCGGTCAGAAATATAAAATGTGTTGGGGAAGATCCTGTTCTTAAAGCCATTCAGATACATATTTCCTTTCGGGCCGTAGTTCTTGCGGGGGAAACCGCTCTGTATCACCATCAGGGCGATAGCGCCGTTCTTCTGGGCCGCTTCCTGTTTGCCAAAGGGGCTGAAATGGGCTGGTGCGCCGCCCTGGGGACGGCTGGGGTCCGCGGGCTCGCCATTCAGGATTAAAACGATCTTTCCTTTTACATCGAGCCCCTTGTAATCGTCCCGGGTCGAATCGCTGATACCATAGCCTGCAAAGACGATCTCGCCGCCGAAAAGCGTGGCGCTGTAATTGTATCCGGGGTTTGCGACAAAGTCTTCGGATGGCCGAAACGACTGGCCGTTTATGGTCAGCGCCATTTCTCCCGTGGAATCCTGGAACACCGGGAAGAACAGTTGGTAGCTGTCTTTATTGCCGGGCAGTAATCCCAGGGACCTGAAATGGTTCTCGATATAGGCGGCCGCCTTACGCTGGCCTTCGGTAGCCGTTTCCCTGCCTTCGAAATCCTTACTGGCGACCGTATACAGATGTTTTTTGAGGTCCTCCTCCGTGATGCCGGCTGCAAACGGCTTCGGGTCTGCGATTTTTTGAGCGCCGGCAAGACTGGTGGCGAACAGGCTTAGTAGTAAGAATATCTTTCTCATTCTCCAATATAGTTAAAAATTCTGCTCGCTCAGTTCCAGCCACCGAAGCTCTTTTTCATCCAATAGCCGGGTTAGTTCACCGGTCCGGATCGCCAGCTTTTGCAATTCATCGAAGGGGGTGTTGCCACTATTCAATTTCTCTTCGACCGATTTCTTCTCCTGTTCCAACTGGCTGATCTCCTGCTGCAATTGTTCGAATTCCCGCTTCTCCTTGTAAGACCATTTCTTTTTTTCGCTGACAGGGACCGGAGAGGGGGATTGCGGTTGTTGGACAGGGCTATCTGTGGACTTGTCCGCCCCCGCCTTCGACTCTTTCACCTCATAATTTTCGGCGCCCGGTTGGCCCTGCTTTTGCCATTCACGGAATTGAGAATAGTTGCCCGGGAAATCCCTGATCAGGCCGTCTCCTTCCAACACCAGCAAATGATCCACCAGGCGGTCCATGAAATAACGGTCATGGGAGACGATCAGCAAACAGCCCTGGTAGTCGCTCAGGAAGTTCTCCAATACCCCCAGGGTTGGAAGGTCCAGGTCGTTTGTCGGTTCATCGAGAATGAGGAAATTGGGGTTCCGGAACAGGATCGACAGGAGATGCAGCCTCCGTTTTTCGCCGCCGCTGAGTTTCGATATATAAGTGTATTGGTGTTCCGGGGGGAAGAGGAACAGGCTCAGGAACTGGGAGGCGCTCAGGGAGCCTCCGGCGGCCAGGGGAAAGTGTTCGGCAATATTCTTCACATATTCGATGACCCGCATATCTTCCTTGACGACGAGGCCGGTCTGCGAATAATTGCCAAATACAACTGTCTCGCCGATATTGACTTTGCCGCTGTCAGGCAGTTCGATCCCTTGTAGAATATTGTTGAATGTAGACTTGCCTACCCCGTTCTTGCCGACGATACCAACCCTTTCTCCTTTTTTAAAAGTATAGTCAAATCCTTTCAGGATCACTTTTTCACCATAGCTCTTGTAGACCTTTTTCAACTCCGCGATCTTACCTCCCAGCCGGGTCATCTTGACCTGTAGCTCTACCTGCTGATCCTCTATTTTTTGTTTGGCTCTGGCTTCTACCGTATAGAAATTGTCCTGTCTGCTCTTGCTTTTCGTAGTCCTCGCCTTGGGTTGTTTTCGCATCCACTCCAGTTCCTTGCGATATGTGTTCCGGGCTTTGTCGATGCTGGCGACCTCATTTTCTATACGGGCCGCCTTTTTCTCAAGGAAATTCTCGTAATCCCCCTTGTATACGAAGAGACTGCTGCCATCCAGTTCCCAGATCTCTTCGGATACGGAATCCAGGAAATAGCGATCATGGGTGACAAGCAGCAGGGTAACCTTCTCCTGGTTCAGGTAATGTTCCAGCCATTCGACCATCTCCACATCCAGGTGGTTGGTGGGCTCATCCATGATGAGCAGGACATGTTTATGTTCAAAGCCGATATCGATCAGCGTCTTGGCGAGCGCCACTCTTTTGCGTTGGCCCCCCGACAAAGTGCCGGCTGTCTGGTGCAGGTGGTGGATATTGAGCTTGCCCAATATCTGCTTTACCTTCGTGTCGAAATCCCATGCGCTGAGCTCGTCCAGTTTTACGATGGCATCCGTCAGTTTATCGATATCGCCGTCTTCGCTGGCTGTTTCATAGTCCCTGATGGCGTTGATGACGGGATGGTTGTGGTGGAATATATTGTCCAGGATAGATTTGTCTTCCAGGAAGACGGGTTCCTGTTCGAAAAGGGCCACGGTCACGTCTTTATGGATCCAGACGGTGCCGCTTTCGGGGGTCTCCTTTCCTGCCAATATTTTCAGGAGGGTAGACTTGCCGCTGCCATTCCTGGCAACGAGGGCGATTTTGTCGCCTTCTTCAATGTGGAACGAGATATTCTGGAACAAGGGCTTGACCCCATAGGATTTACCCAATCCTTCTACCGAGACATAATGCATTCCGCAAAGATAAGCTATCGGCCCCAAAGAAAAGCTGCAGACCGGTCACAGGCAGGGAAGAAACCCCCGGAAACCGATGTCTGCAGCTATATAATAATAACCAATATAATAATAGAAATCTTCAATAGAAATCTTCGGGGATCGCTATCGCTATGCCTGCTTGATGAACTCAAGCTCGGCGTGCAACTTTACATCGTCGCCAACAACCAATCCGCCCGCTTCCGTAACGGCATGCCAGGTCAGGCCAAACTCCTTGCGGTTGATCTTGCCTTCCACGGTAAGACCGGCACGGGTGTGGCCCCAGGGGTCTTTCGTGATGCCCCCGAATTCGACGTCGAATTTCACGGGTTTTGTGATATCGCGGATGGTGAGGTCACCATATACTTTGTATTCATCGGAACCTTCCTTCTCATATTTGGTAGCCGTAAATTTGATCTGGGGATATTTTGCAGAATCAAAGAAGTCGGCGGATTGCAGGTGACCGTCGCGCTGTTCATTGCCCGTTGTGATCGAAGCAACTTCGGCAGTCAGTGTGACTTTTGCCGTGGTGAAATCCTCGTCTTCGGTTTCGACGGCGGCGTCGAATTTTGTGATTTTCCCTGAGACATTGGAGATCATCAGGTGTTTCACCTTAAACTGCAGTTCCGCGTGAGTGGGGTCCAGTGACCATTTAACTTTTGCCATATCCGTTAATTTTAATGTTTAAACAATGAAATTAAGCAATTTTTCGGTTCTTCCAAAATTAGGTCAAAAACTCCACAGCCGGTTAACGGATCGTTACCGGTAGCTTACCATTGGCTGCAAATAGCATGCCTTCATCGTGCGGAATAGCGATTCGGGTCACTCGTCACCCGTCAAGGGCGGGACCGGTTGCGGTCAGCGGGTGATCTGCCCCTGCAGGGATTTACGGGCGAGATGGATGCGGCTTTTGATCGTGCCGAGCGCAATATCCAGCATATCCGCGATCTCCTGGTATTTGTACCCCTCGGAATAAAGACAAAAGGGGATCTTGAAGATATCGGGCAACGAGTGTACAGCCGTAAGAATCTCCTTGGAGACGAGGCTGCCTTCCGCCGGGTTAAACGTGGAGGCTTCGCTGTGATCGGAGAGAAAACCCGGCAATCCGTTGTGAAAGATCTTCTTTTCCCGGTTCTTCCGCCGGTAGCTGTTGATAAAAGTGTTGCGCATGATGGTGTAAAGCCAGGCCCTGATATTGGTGCCGTCGTTATACTTTTCCCGGTTCCTGAGCGCGCGGTAGAGCGTCTCGTGGACGAGGTCATTGGCTTCCTGTCCGTCGTGGGTGAAACTGATCGCGTAAGGCTTAAGACCTTCCGTGTGGTTGATTAAGAGTTGGTTGAATTCTATGGTCGACATCTCATTTTTTTTTAAAATTAATTCAGAGATAATAAGGCGATGCTGTGAAGGCCCTGTTCGGACAAACCGAGCAAGCTGTCCACCTTCGCGGAATCGAAATCTTCGATCCCGGTACTGTCTATGCCCGCAAGGGCGGCGGTCACCATGGCGGTACCCACTGCCGTCAAAGCCGTACTTGCTCCTTCATCCATGTCCTCGAACGCGGCGAAAACCAGCAATTGGGCGGATCTTGCGACTTCGCTTTGGCCCGCTACCGATTTCTTTAATTCCATCAACCGGGAACCGTCATCCACCAGCATTACTTTGAAAGACGGAAGCCGGCCGGCTTCCGCCGATAACCCGATCGCATCGAGGATGGTCCCTATTTTTTTCCGGTCTACGGCGGCATGGTTGCGGGTCTTAGCGGAAGGAAACCATTTGTAGGTCCTGAGAAGATTCATGTTTGTCTGTTTTCACTCGTTCTAAAAAAGGGTAAAAGCCGTCCCGGTCATGCCGGGATCAGCTTCTGCCTCGTTCTGCCTGTCAGTGCTTTCAACACCGGTTACAGACCAAAAGAATAGGCCACCCGAAGACCCAGGAAATTATAACTGTCGCCACCGTCATAGAAGGCGGAATTGCCTTCAAAACGGAAACCCAGGTCGAGATAATTCTTGGGGGCGAGTTTCAGCAGGTAACCGACCTGCGGTGCATACGCGAAAGCCGCGGATTTATTCGCGTCGAGTTCCGACTTGTTCGCCAGGAAGGTTACACCGGCTTGCCCCTGCACATAGAAATTCCCGGCTACGAAATACTTAAGGCCCGCTTTCACCGGAATCAGCCGGATGTCATTGGCCGCCAGATCCGTTTTGCCGCTCTTGGCAAAGAAATTGTCATAGCCGGCATTCACGGTCACGAAAAGGTTTTTTACCACGGGGAAATCCGCCTGAACCGATCCGCCGATACTCCAGTCATAAGCGTTTGAAAAGTTACCCAGGGGAAGACCCGCGTCGGGTCCCACGCTTAAGCGGATTTCCTGCTTACCGCCGGACTGCGGAGCCGTACTTTGTGCATTGAGCGTTAAAGAATAACCTGCCAGGAGGGTCGCCATCATTCCGATCTTTAGTACTGTTTTCATTTCTGTCGATTTAAATTTTGATTATTGTTTCTTTATTCTTGACGTCACAAAGTTGGCGCTGTTTCGGTTTACGGACGGTATATATTACGGACATCGGATGGCATTTTTCGGACATTCCTCTTCCTGTGTGTCGCCATTGTTTAAATTCGGTTATACATGATAGATAGTACTCGTTTTCAAGCGGTATCATTCGGTCGCGGGGCGGCAGGAGCCGGTTCGTTACCCGGTTGGCACGATCGCTCTCAGTTGACGATAAAGGGAACGACGGCGTTCCTGTATCGGGGCTGCCGGACCTGCTCCCTGAGGTGTTTAAAGGTTTCGAACGGGCCCTTCACCGAAAAAGTATTGATGAGCCAGGCAGGCAAAGCTCCTCCGGGATCCAGCTTCAACTGGTATGCGATCCTGATCTGCGTTTTATCCATACGGGTCACGACCCAGGTTTCGTCGGACATCGGTACCCTTACGGTGTTTGGTTTGGGAGGTACAAGACCCGTGACGGTCCTTATATTTATTTTCATGGTTTTGCCGACCGGCTCCTGCGTAATGACGAGGTGCAGCGTCAGGTCCCGGTTATCGGCAGGCCAGGGCGATTCGATCTCCGAATAGAAATAGAGCTCGGAGGGGCTGACCTGTTTTATAACATAGGAAGTCCTGGTGTTAAAAGACCAATCTTTATAGTCCCCGATATCGAGGATGACGGCGGCGAGATCGGAAAGACTGGCTTTTAAATCCATTTCGACTTTCAGTTCCTTGAACTTCGATTGTTCATCGCCCCGGTTATAAACTTTAATACTGTCCTTGTCTTTTTTCAAGGTCCATGTGTTTTGCGACGTGCCGGTGAGCCGGACCAGGAAAAAGGCCAGCAGAAAAGACATATATCTTGTAAGCATGCGAGGCCGTTTATTAGTTATAGAGCTGTAACAAGGGTAGCTCCCTGACGGGCAGATTCCCCGTTAAGGGATTGTCCGCTATTATCGGATGGTGCTTACCGGACATGAACATGCGGTACTGTTGCGGGGTTTGCTTGCTTATGCGTCTGTAAAATTTTATAAAATAGGATGGCTCTCCGAACCCCAGTTCGTAGCTGATCTCCTTAACGGAACGGTTGGTATAATGAAGGAGGCGGCTGGCTTCGAGGTGTATGCGTGTTTCCAGTATCCGGGCTGCCGTTTGTCCCGTTATCTCCTTGCAGATCCGGTTGAGTTGCTTGGAACTGATATGGATCTTCGCCGCATAGGTCTCGATGTCCCTGGTATCCCTGAAATCCCTGTTGATCAGTTCTATGAATTCGTCATAGCGGGCGTCATGGTGTTTCAGCAGGGTAGTGGAAGCCTTAGAGAGTTTTTTGAATTCCGACAAAAGAATAGTCAGGTAGGAGTTGACGACGGGTGCGGAGTCGGGTGACAGGTGCTCCAATTCCGTTTGCAGGAAATAGAAAAGCCGGTCCAACTTATGCGTATTCTCTGCCGGTATCCGGAGGCTTCCGATATTTCGCAATTCAAAAAGGAGGTCCGACAGGTTGCTGCCGCTCTCCTGGAGATAGTGTCCGTTTATAGACAGGCGCCATCCTTCAAGAGAAGTCTCGGAAAGTGTATCGAGCGCATAAACCGTATGCGGCTGGAGGACAAACAGCCTGTTCGATTCGACACGGTGGTCTGCAAAATCGATGGTCATCAGACCTTTGCCCCTGATGAACCAGGTGAAAACGAAGAATTCGTTTTGCTGGGCGGGAAGGGCCAGGTGTTCGGGAGACTCCGAAAGGAAATGCATGATCTCAACCGGGTTGGCTCCTTGCGCATGAGCAGGGCATTGCGCGGGATCCGATTTAGCAATTGGTAGGTGCATGGTTGCTTTTTTGTTTGTTAGGAATGGGTTATAACCAGCGTATCACGGCAATCATCCCAGGCAATCGTTATCCGGTTTTATAAGGTGTATAGACTATTGAATTCAGGACAATTATATTCAGCACAATTATTGTCTATACAATAATTGGGGTAAAAAAAATTACTTTCTCATCTTATCCAGCAGTTCGGCGAGCTGAAGATATTCCTGGTCTGTCAGTTTCGCCTCATGTTCACAATGGTACTCGTTTAATTTTTCTCCGATCTTCTCGAGGAGCCTGATTCCCTTCTCGGTCAGGGATACTTCCACCCGCCGGCGATTTTCCTCATCGATCTCCCGTTTGACAAGCCCCTTCAGCCTGAGCTTTTCCACCAGTCGGGTGGCATTGCTCATTTTGTGCATCATTTTCTCCTGAATGGTGCACAGGTTGCAGGCGCGTTCTGCCTGGGCCTTTAATATATGCAGCACGTTTACCTGCTGCTCCGAGAGACCAAACTCCTTCAACTGCTCATTGAGCCTGTCGCTCAACCAGTAACCCGTGTATAAAACGCTGATGATCGCCTGTTTGTAAGGCAACAGAGCATATTCGGCCGTATTCGATTTATCGGGGTTCATATAGCTGTATTAACAACTGTTGTATATACAAATGTACGATCTTTTTTGATATCCGTCTTTTTTTTTCCGGATTATATTATCCGGGATGTCTTTGTCTGGCCCGGTCTGTTTACCGAAACAGACCAGGCCAGGCGGTATGCCGGTCAAATATCCCCATCGCTGATCCTGTACATTTTCTTCATGCCGTCTCCCATCACACCAATTGCTTTTTTACGGGAAAAGAGATGTTGCATCAGGAAAGACACCCATTTATTTGCCTTTCCGCTGACAAAAGAAGGAGTAGCGCCTATTTTTTGCAGACATTCTTCTACTACCTGTTCAGGACGCTGGGGTTTCGGTTCGAACGGGCTGGCCTTTCCTGGCCGCGTATTTATATAATTGGGCGTTTCCGTAGCCCCGGCGCAGCAGGCGATCACATCGACGCCTTTGGGTTTCCACTCATACCACAGTCCTTCCGCGAGCACCCGGTTAAAGGCCTTTGTAGCCGCGTAGGTTGAAAGGTAGCCCGAGCCCTGAAAGCCGGCGATGGAACTCATGATCACGATCCCGCCTCTTCTTCGTTCGACCATTTTGCCGCCGAAATGATGCAATAGGGTCAGCGGGGTCACCATGTTTACCGCCGCGATAGCAGCGTATCTGAATGGGTCGGTCGCCAGGTAGGGACCGATATAAGAAAGTGCTGCGTTATAGACGAGGAAATCGATCGGGGTATCGCCGGTCGCTTCTATCACCTGCCGGGTCGCATCCGCTCCCGCCAGATCACAGACGATGGGTTTGACTTTTACGTCGAACTGTACAGCGATCTGCCGGGCCGTCTCTTCCAGCAATTCCTTACGACGTGCGATGAGCACCAGGTCCAGCCCGCGTGCCGCCAGGGCCCGTGCATAAGCCGCACCCATTCCCTCCGAGGCGCCGGCAACCAAAGCGGTACGGCCATATTTCATTGCAAAGTTTTTCATATGTAATGAAAGTGTTTCTGCATCAAAAAAAAACACTCCGAATGTTATCTGACAGTCTGGCTTTCATCGGGTTGGTGAACGTCCTTCGAGGGACAGGAAAATGGATAGACGGAGCGCCACATCCGGTACAGAACCCCGACCGGGAAAATCACCCAGGCCGCATTTGACAGGAATACGCGCGCCAGTTGCGGGGATGCGTGCTCGCCACAGACTTCTTCAAACAGGATAATCGAAACATTGGTAAGCATGACGGAGGCCCAGACAATGCTGGCGAAGCGGATCCAGTTCCTGCCTTTGGCATAGGCATAAATGGCGAAAATATAAAAGGGCCCGAAAAAGAGCGCGTCAATCCAGATCGTTGCGCGCCACCAGGCCGGCCTGGCTATCAGGACAGGATCGAAACGATGGCCATACCAATGAACCAGGTCTACCATCTTCGCCGGCGGCCAGACAGGGTATTGGAAATGCGCGGCGTCGGGGATGACCAGCTGTTCCAGGTCGACTATATAGGTGATGAAAAAAAGGTTGACACAAAAAAATAGGATCAGGGCGATATCTACCGGGCGTTTCGATAACGGCAAAGGCGAAGGCTGCATAAGCTGATTTTGAAAAATGTCCGGTGAAGATAGGGTTGAAGGGCTACAGGATGGTCAGGTTTTTGGATTTATAAGCCTGCAGCTCGTTGCTGTCCGGGGGCAGTTCCGTGATCAGGTAGTCGACTTCGTCGATATCTGCTATTTTGATTTGCATGACGGAATTCAGCTTTTCAGAGATCGAGAGGATGGCTACTTTCTCCGCTGCTTTTATCATGGCCTTTTTTACCTGGATGGTCTCCCAATCCGAATCGGTCAATCCGTTGCTGTAGTCGATGGCATTCGTTCCGAGTATGCAGAGATCCGACTTGATATTAGCAAGATATTCGAAGACTTCGCCACTTACCGTCATCTGGCTGTAAGCAGAGACCTGGCCGCCGATCATAATGGTTTTGATCATGGGTTTATCCAGCAATTCTACTGCGGTAAGTACATTGACCGTTATGAAGGTGGCCCTGAGCGTGTTGGGGATCTTTTTGATAAACTCGCGCACGGTCGTGCCTCCGCCGATCAGAACGACAATATCGTCTTTCAGCAGATTCAGGGTCTTTTCCGCAATGACGAGTTTATTGGTCTGTGCGTAGGTTTCCGACTCGTGACCGTAGTGGTAGGCGGCGGACATGACCCCTCCCTTTATCCGTATCACCTGACCGTCTTCCGCCAGTTCATTCACATCCCGGCGGATCGTGTCCTCGGAAACGTCTATGAGGTTTACCAGGTCATTGAACATCAACCGCGTATGGATGTTTACCTGCTTAATGATCAGGTTTTTGCGTTCCCTTTTCGGTAAAGCTATCGCCATGGGGCTATTTGTTTTATTTGTTGTCATTCGTAAGCAATCCTGGTTAATAACCTCGTGTATTCGATCGGTAAAGCAGGAGGGAGCACAATATTGCGGAAAAGGTTGCAAATCTCAAAGCCCTGCAAATTACAATACCGAAACTTAATGAATTGTTATGGATGACATAAAAAGCGATTAAAATGCGACCTGAACATATTCATTTTTTTGCATATTTTGCAATATTAAGTCTTTAATTCGCAGAATAGTGGAAAAAATAATCATATTTAGCAAGATTGTGCCGCAAAAACTAAGTGATTTCTTGTATATGCAAAATATTTGCAGTTATTATTTGCATTTTTGATTTTTAATTATACATTCGAAGCAGATTTTGCAACAAGGGGACAACCAAGGACTATTCTACACTCACTAAAGCAAACTGCAATGAAAAAAACCAAACTCACTGCGATGGGCAGCCTCCTGGCATGCTTCCTATTCGCTTTTTCCTTCGGCCAGGCTCAATCCACACAAATTAAAGGGTCCGTCAAAGGGCCCGATGGTGCTCCACTGGTCGGCGCGACCGTCGCACTGGCATCCAGCAAAAGCATCGCAACCGTAACGGGCGCTTCCGGTAATTTCACCTTGAATATCCCGGCGGGAAAGGCGCAGGGAACCATAAAACTCTCGATCAGCTCGATCGGTTTCCAGACAAAAGAAATCGTCCTTGAAAACGGTCAGTCAGAATTGGTCGTCCTGCTCGAAAGCAGCCATGCCGTCCTGAACGAAGTAGTGGTCACTGCCCTCGGCATCAACCGCCAGAAAAGATCTATTGCCTACTCAGTCACGGAAGTAAAGGGCGAAGAATTCACCACCGCCAGAGAGAATAACGTGGCCAATGCCCTGACCGGTAAGGTCGCTGGTGTAAACGCCGCAGGTCTTTCCACAGGCCCGGGTGGTTCCAGCCGTGTCACCATCCGCGGAAACGGGTCCCTGAACGGAGACAACCAGCCTTTGTATGTCGTCAACGGTATGCCGATCGACAATTCCGTGCCGGGTGGAGCTCCCACCGTCGACGGTAGTACTACTAATGTGGATCGCGGAGATGGAATCGCCGGCATAAACCCGGACGATATCGAGACCATCAGCGTATTGAAGGGAGGCACGGCCGCCGCTCTTTACGGATCCCGCGCCAGTAACGGGGTCATCCTGATCACCACCAAAAAAGGACGTGCGCAAAAAGGCATAGGGGTAGACTACAGTTCCACCGCTACCATCGAAAACCCAGCTGTTATTCCTCAGTTTCAGTTCGAATATGGCCAGGGCAATGCCGTGATCCCTACCGATCTGGCCGATGCGCAAGCCACCGGAAGAAGATCCTGGGGTGCAAAAATCGACGGCTCCACGGACTACGTGGCCGTAGACGGCAAGACCCATCCTTATACCGCCAAGAAAAGGAACGTACAGAACTTTTATCAGACAGGCTCCACCTTTACCAATACATTGGCCATGGCGGGGGGCAACCAGGATGTCCAATATCGTTTTTCTGCCGCCGATCTCAACAGCCAGGGGATCCTTCCCAAAACCACCTATGAACGTAAGACATTCAATGTCTCCCTGAATGCGAAGCTGAATGACCAGCTCTCTTTTGACGCCGTGGCCCAGTACAACCTGGAAGTCGGTCATGACCGCACCGGTGCGGGGGATGCATTGGGCAATCCCAACTGGACTCCGCTGCTGATCGCCAATACGGCAGATGTCCGTTGGCTGAAACCCGGCTATGACGCGAACGGTAATGAAGTTGTATGGAATGATGCCTCCATCGCTTCAAACGGGTATTTCGTGATCAACAAGTTCCAGGAGAACGATACCAAGAACCGCTTTATCGGGCAGGGATCCATCACGTATAAATTATTAAGCAACCTGATTTTCAAGGGGACGGTCAGCCGGGATTTCTACAGCTACGACTATTACAATATCCTGCCGACCGGAACGCTCTATACGCCGCTTGGTCAGTACCAGGGCATCAAGAGTGATGTCTCCGAAACAAACAGTCTCGTCACGGGCACATACACCACCCCGCTGACAAAGGACATCGGGTTCTCCCTGCTGGGTGGTTTCAACAGCCGGAAAAACTCAGCGCGTGAGGTCGACTTCAACGGCTCTCAGTTCATCATCCCCTATTTTTATACGTTCGCCAATCTTGCTCAGCAATCGACCGCATTGAGCGATCCGCATATCGTCACCAACTCTATATTCGGTTCTGCCGACTTTGACTACAAGAAATTGCTCTTCATCACCGTTACCGGCAGAGAAGATTGGTTCTCCACGCTGAATCCACAGAACGATCATATCTTCTATCCCAGTGTCGGCGGTAGCTTTATCCTGTCGGATGCGGTCAAATTGCCTTCGTTCTTCAATTTTGCCAAATTGAGGAGCTCCTGGGCCCAGGTCGGTGGCGGAGCGCCCGACCCCTATGCCGTCAATCTGTCCTACAGCAACGTTGCGAGTGCGGGTCAACCTTTGCTGAATGTGTCCAGTAACAATATCGCCAATCCCAACCTGAAGCCGTATACGTCCACTACTTTTGAAGCGGGCTTCGAAACGCAGATGCTGGGCAACCGTCTGGGTCTGGACTTTACCTATTACAAACGCAAGACCCGGAATGACATCGTTAACACTTCGATTTCCGAAACCTCGGGTTATAACAGCGTCATCCTCAACGTCGGTGAATTACAGAATCAGGGCGTGGAAATACTGGTGACGGGAAAACTGATCCGGAAGAAAAACTTCGGATGGAATGTGAGCTACAATGTCGCGTATAACGACAACAAGGTGATCCAACTGGCTTCCGGCCTGGACAATATCCAGATCGCTTCCACGGTCAACGGATACGCCACCCTGAACCATATCGTCGGCCGGCCCTTCGGCACCATCATGGGTACGAGTATGCAAACCGACGCGAAGGGAAACATCGTATTCGATGCCGCCGCGGGAACTCCTGTCGTATCATCCCCCCATATATTGGGTAACAGCGTTGCTCCGACCACCATGGGTCTCACCAACGAGTTCCATTACAAGAATTTTTCGTTCAGCTTCCTGCTCGACGGCAAATTCGGCAATAAGATCTTCTCCGTCTTTGAAGTATATGCCACCCGTATGGGCAAGCTGACCTCTACCTTGCCCGGCAGGGAAAATGGTTTAGTGGTGAAGGGAGTAGACCAGTCGGGCAACCCTTATTCCAACACGATTTCGGTGGGCAACCTTGCTGCATGGTATAATAATATCAAGAGTTATTCCGACCATTTTATCCATGATGGAAGCTTTGTAAAATTACGCCAGACCATATTGACGTATAATATCCCGGTGTCCGGAATCAAGAAAGTGAAACTCCAGGGGCTCAGTCTGTCTTTTGTCGCGCGTAACCTGCTGACCCTGTATAAGGAAACAAAAAATTTCGATCCCGAACAGAGCTTCACCAACAGTAACGGACAGGGATTCGAATCCATCGGATTGCCGCGTACCCGGTCATTGGGCTTAAACCTGGCTGTTAAATTCTAAAGTTGTTTATAAGGCTGTATGTGCCCTTCGCAAGGTCATTTGTGAACAAAAAAAAAGACGAATATGAATCTTACAAGAAATTATATAAAAAATTACAGGGACTGCCTGCTTGTATTGCTGGGCGCCTTTGCTCTCCAATCCTGCGATAAGAAGTTCGCGCAGATCAATACAAACCCGGATGCCACGTCTACGGTCGTGCCCTCCTATGTATTCACCAAGGCCGAATATGACGGGGTCAGCAATATGCTGGACCTGTTGATTGGCACCATGCAATACACGACCAGCTATAACGATGTGGCGGGTTTTGGCTCTAAGTATTCTCCGGGCCAGTCGACACAAACTTTTGGAGCTTTTGACGGCGCCTATACCAACTGGGTCAACGAGCTTGAAATCGTTATGAAGGCTTTGCAGGGAGATGCCACCCAGTCCAATCTCCTGCTGGAAGCGAAGATCTGGCGGGTCTACTGTTTCAGCCGTCTCACCGATTTGTATGGCGATATTCCTTATTCCCAGGCGGCAAAAGGATACGATGCTACGATCTTCAAACCGGCATATGACGCTCAGAAAGACATTTATGCGGACATGCTGTCGCAACTGGATTCCTGTGCACAGGCCCTGGATGCTACCAAAGCTACTTTTGGAGCTGCCGATCTGATCTATGGAGGCAACACCGACCAGTGGAAGAAATTCGCCTACTCCCTGATGTTGCGGCAGGGGATGCGCATGACCAAGGTGGATCCCACTTCCGCCCAGACCTGGGTCACCAAGGCGATAGCCGGCGGAGTCATCCTGCAGGATGCGGATATTGCAGCCATGAGCTATGTCGGCTCCGGTCAGGATATCAATAAGAATCCGCTCGCCAACGATCTCTGGACAAATGACTATATCGCACAGGATGGTTTCACAAATACAGAAGGCGGCAAGTACCAGGACGTATGGATCAATTATCTGAAGGCGAACAACGATCCCCGCCTGCCCGTGATCTCGATCGTATACAATAATGGCGTGGCGGATACCAGCGTCGCCCTCCAGGTTGGAATGGGTGCCGACTACCCCAACGCAAAACCACCGCTTTTTGGAACTTATTCCGAGCCAAACCCGAAAACGGTACTGCTCCTGAACTCTCCCAGGCTTCTTTATACGGCAGCTGAATCCTACTACCTGCTGACAGAAGCAGCTTTGAGAGGTTGGTATCCTGCCGGAGACCCTGCCATGCTTTTCCAAAACGGGATCCAGGCTGCCATGCGTCAATGGGCGCTGATTGCTCCCGTCGATGGCGTCATACCACCTGCGCGGATCGCTGCTTATGTGGCAAACAATCCTTTAAATACGGCCGGCTCTTTTGACGACCAGATGAACCAGATCTATACTGAATTCTGGGCCAGTGTCTTCCCGGATGCGCAGGAAGCTTTTGCCAATTACCGCAGGACGGGTTATCCGGCCCTGGTACCTAATAACTATCCGCTCAATGTCACCGGTGGGCAGATATTCAGAAGGATGTTATATCCGCAGTCGGAGCAGACGCTGAATGCGGAATCTTATGCGGCGGCGATCGCCCGGCAGGGCCCCGATGCACTGCTGACGCATATCTGGTGGGATGTAGCGCAATAGCAGGGTGGTTAAGGCGCTGGTTTTATATCCGGCTGTTTTGTCTTATAACAGTAAAGAGCGTTTATTATAAGCTGTGTTTTGGTTACAAAAAAGGGGGCAATTCTTTGCCCTCTTTTCCCATCTTAGAAGGGCTAATGAATGCGATGACCGGTTAGGCAGGCTGATTATTTATAATGAGCCGATCAACTGCCTGCCACGACGATTAATCACTAAGACGATCATACAAAGACGATCAACAGATGATTCAGACGATTAACAGACCCCGTCAACGGGCCTTGCCAATAGGCGGATGGTTCCTGCTCTTGCTCAGCGGACTGAGCTGTACCGCGCAGCAGGATCTCTCCGCGGTGATCCCCCGGCCTGTCAGCTATCAAAGCCGCGGGGGGAGTTTTCTGATGGATAAGACCACCCGCATCCTCACCTCCGCGGACAAGAATGACAGCCATTTGCGGTTCCTCGCGGGCACACTCCGGGAATTGACGGGGCTCCCCCTTCCGATTGTGGATGAGCCGCGTACGGGGAGTCCGCAACAAACCGCGACGGGGACCCTGCAATTCGATATCGACACGGCCGGAGGATTGGGACCGGAGGGGTATCGGCTGGTGGTCGATCCGGCACATATCCTTATCACCGGACAGGATGAAGCGGGCATCTTTTATGGGTTGCAAACGCTGGTACAGCTCATGACTAACCCGTTAAAGGCCACACACTCGTTGCAAACGACCCGCTCTTCTGCTCATCCTTTACAAACAGCCCCTCCTGTCCGGGCGGTATACCGGATAGGAGCGTGCGCCGTTACCGACTATCCGCGTTTTCACTACCGGGGGATGCACCTCGACGTAAGCCGTCATTTGTTCCCGGTGCCCGTTATCGAAAAATGGATCGATGCACTGGCTTCCTTCAAGATCAATACTTTTCACTGGCATTTGACCGATGACCAGGGCTGGCGGATTGAAATAAAGAGATATCCGCGCCTGCAGTCTATATCGGCCTGGCGCGACGAAACGCTGATCGGTCACAAAAAGGAGCTGCCTCATCGCTTTGATGGCAAGAAATACGGGGGCTACTACACGCAGGAAGAAGTCCGGGAAATCGTAGGTTTTGCCGCGTCAAGACATATTACGGTGATCCCCGAAATCGAGATGCCGGGTCATGCCCAGGCAGTCCTGGCCGCTTATCCCGATCTGGGATGCACAGGTGGACCGTATAAGACGGCCACTTATTGGGGAGTGTTCGATGACGTCTTCTGCGCCGGGAATGATAGTGTGTTTGCCTTTCTGGAGAATGTACTTGACGAAGTAATCGGCTTATTTCCTTCCGCGTATCTCCATATAGGCGGCGACGAATGTCCGAAGACCCGATGGCATGTTTGTCCCAAATGTCAACGGAGAATGAAGGAACTGGGGCTGCCCGATGAGCATGCCCTGCAAAGTTACTTTATACAGCGGATCGGGAAATATGTCAACGGAAAAGGCCGTTCGATCATCGGCTGGGATGAAATTCTGGAAGGAGGTCTCACCCCCGGGGCGACCGTGATGAGCTGGCAGGGCGAGGAGGGCGGGTTGGCCGCCGCCCGGCAAAAGCATACGGCCATTATGTCGACCGAGAGCAACCTCTATTTCGATTACTACCAGTCGTTGTATCCCGAAGAGCCTTTGGCAGCCGGCGGCTATACTCCTTTGCAGAAAGTATATGGCTATGAGCCGCTGGCAGGCGTAAAAGATCCGGATATCCTGCAAATCCTGCAATATGTCACCGGCGTGCAAGGGCAGCTTTGGACGGAATATCTGGCAACACCCGAACAGGCGGAATATATGCTGTTCCCGAGGGCCGCGGCGATGGCAGAAGTGGGGTGGAGGCAGGCATCGGATCCCGCGTTGTCGCTGACGGCCGGTTCCCATGGATACCGTCTTGATTATGCCGATTTCCTTAGACGGTTCCGGCTTCGGAAGGGCCTGTTGAAAAGACACGGAATCCATTTCGCCGACAATTTTGATGAGATTGTATTCACCAGCGAAGCTTCTCCCGGACGGACAAGTGTCGTCCTGTCCAGTTCGCTGCCGGGAGCAGAGATTCGTTATACGACCGGTGGCCGCGAGCCGGGACCGAAGGATGCGGCCTATACGGTGCCGCTGGTCTTAAAAAAGAGCGTCGTGCTCCGCGCACGCGTCTATTACAACGGGAGACCGTATGGAAGGATATTCCACAAGGAATTTCATCTGCATAAGGCGATAGGGGCTTTGGTGACCATCGCCCATCCTCCCATGCCCCGGTTCAATCCCGGTCCTTCCGTACTTGTCAACGGCCTGGCAGGCAGCAGCCGCTACAATGACGGGCAGTGGCTTGGGTTTAGCGGAACCGATGCGGAGATCGTCGTCGACCTGGGAAAAGTGCAGGTTGTCCGGTCCGTAGGCACGGAGGTGCTGAATTATCATTGGCAGCGGATGTGGGCCCCTGTATCCCTGGAGTTTTCGGTTTCGACGGATGGCAAAGAATACAGGGAGGTTTACCGACAAACAGAGTTCCCCGTCAACGGTATCAATCCCATCAGGTGCCTTTTCCCGGAAAGCAACGCCAGATATGTGAAAGTGAGGGCCGTGAACAAGGGGATCATACCGGCTGGCGAATATGGGGCAGGAGGGAAGGCTTCTCTGCTGCTGGACGAAATCATCGTAGAATAAGTGAGATTCATAGAATGAGAGAAATCGTCGTAGAATAAGAGAGATTAACTCGTCGTAGAATAATAGAGATTAACGCAGAAAAAATAGAAAAAAGCAGAAAACCCCCGGAATAAAAAAACTACCGAAAGAATTGAAGAATGGCTCTACCGACTGTGTTATTGTGCATCGTTCTGCTCATCCTCCTGATTTCATGGTGCAGGCTCAATGCTTTCCTTGCTTTTCTGCTCGTGTCGATCCTGGCGGGTATCCTGTTGGGAATCCCTTTGAATAAGGTAGTAGCTTCCGTTGAGCACGGCATGGGCGATACCCTGGGTTCCCTCACCATCATTATCGCGCTGGGTGCGATGTTGGGGAAGTTGGTAGCCTCCAGCGGAGCCGCCCGGACGATCGCAACCAGCCTCATGGATCTTTTCGGGATGAAATATATCCAGTGGGCGCTTGTGGCAACGGGTTTTATCATTGGAATCCCCTTATTCTACAGCGTCGGATTCGTGCTGATGATTCCGCTGATCTTTTCTGTAGTATATCAGTATAAGCTGCCTGCTGTATATATCGGGCTTCCTATGCTGGCTGCGCTATCCGTTACCCACGGATTCCTGCCTCCTCATCCTTCTCCCACAGCGCTCGTGGTGCAATTCAAGGCCAATATGGGTTTTACGCTGCTGTATGGGTTGGCGGTCGCTGTACCTGCCATCATTGTCGCGGGGCCGTTGTTTTCGATGACGTTGAAAAAAATCCCTTCCATTCCTTCAGTGCTTTTCGGAGAGAATGATCCGGAAGGAGCGGCCGGTATAGCCTCCGGCAACACCGTCTCCGGCGATATCAGATCCCCCGGGGGTCTTCCCGGGCGTTTCAATAGTTTTGGCAGTTCCCTGCTTCCTGTTTTTATGCTGGTGATAACCGGAGCAGCACAATACTTTTGCTCAGGCCACCATCCGTTGTTGCAGTCCCTTGCGGGATTTGCGGGGGACCCGGCAATCGTCATGCTGGTATCCCTGCTGGTTGCCGCATATAGTCTGGGTATCTCGATGGGCAAATCCGTGAGCCAGGTAATGGGCATCTATGCGGAGGCGATAAAGGACATTGCCATGGTGCTGCTCATCATAGCAGGCGCGGGAGCATTGAAACAGGTACTCTCTGACAGCGGGGTCAGCGTGGTGATAGCATCCAAATTGCAGTCATTGAAGATGCCTCCGCTGATCCTGGGCTGGCTGATTGCGTCGATCCTCCGGCTTTGTGTCGGATCCGCGACGGTTGCGGGTCTTACGGCGGCGGGTATCGTGTTGCCGTTGATGAATGTTTCGCACGTGAACCCCAACCTGATGGTTCTTGCGATCGGCGCCGGGAGCCTGATGTTCTCCCATGTCAACGATGCGGGATTCTGGATGTTCAAAGAGTATTTCAACCTGACCATAAAAGACACCTTCAAATCCTGGTCGGTGATGGAGACGCTTGTCGGCCTGGTAGGTCTGATGGGTGTTTTGTTGCTGAATAGGCTGGTTTAAAATATCTTTATTATAATTCTTAATAGTAGTATATGAGTCACAAAAATGCTGAAGAGCAGTTCATGAGTTTGGGGTTAAAGCTACCCCCCCCGCCGTCCCCGAAAGGAGTATACAAACCGTGTCTGGTGGATGGGAAATATCTTTACCTGTCGGGACACGGGCCGGTAAAAGACGATCAGAGCCTGATCGTCGGCCGGATCGGGAAGGAGTTGGATATCGAAGAAGGCAAGCTGGCTGCAAGACAGGTCGCTTTGACCATGCTGGCCACGATCAGGGAACATATAGGCAGCCTGAACAAGGTTCGCCGCGTGATAAAAGTATTGGGGATGGTGAATTGCACGCCGGATTTTGAGCGTCACCCTTATGTCATCAATGGCTGCAGCGAGTTGTTCGCCGCAGTATGGGGCGAAGAGAACGGGATCGGCGTCCGCAGTGCCGTCGGCTTTGGATCCCTTCCGGACAATATTCCTGTGGAAATTGAAGCTATCTTTGAACTACTATAAAACCAACCTCATGGCAACCTATAACCGTGAACCGGTGCGCCTGGCAGCATTCGGGGAGTTTTTGCTCCGGCTGCACTGCAGTGATAATAAACGTATTCTTCAGGCCGGGGCCTACGACGCGTATTTTGCCGGTGCGGAGGCGAATGTCTGCGTATTGCTGGCCCGGCTGGGGATTCCTGCCAGTTACATCACCCGCGCGCCCGAGAATGATATTACCCTGGCGGGGATCGGCCAGTTGAGGAGCCACGGGGTCATGACGGATCATATTCTTTTCGGGGGCGATAAGCTGGGGATCTATTTTACCGAACCCGGCAATGTGATCCGTCCCACACGGGTGATCTATGACAGGACAGGGTCTTCTTATGCCTACCTTCAGCGCGGCATGGTCGATTGGGCAGACGCATTGTCCGGCGCCACCTATTTCCATTGGTCCGGTGTAGCCGCGGCCGTGTCGCAGGGAGCGGCGGACGCCTGTGCGGAAGCACTTGAAGTGGCTCGTGCAGGCGACATGATCATTTCATCCGATTTTAACTACAGGACTACTCTCTGGAAATATGGGAGGCATCCACGGGAGATCATGCCCGAACTATTACAGCATAGCCAGGTGGCGGTGGCCGATCTGGATTCGGCGGGTGTATATTTCGGCATTGAAACGGATCCTCACGGTTCTGTCGAAGAACGCTTCCGGGAATGCAGCAGCGCTCTCCGTGAAAAACTGCCCAATCTGCAGGTGCTTGCGATGAGTTTTCGGAAGAGCGAGGCGGGTAGATCCGTCTATTCAGGAGCGTTGCTTTACAAAGGCGAGTGTTATTTTTCCGCGGGGTACGAGTTGACTTTCGTTGCCGATCAGATCGGGGCGGGAGATGCTTTTACGGGCGGGCTATTGTACGGGCTGATGAATGGCTATGAGCCCGGCAGCATCATCGATTTTGCCACCGCCTGCGGTGCCTTGAAACAGAGCATCCCCGGCGACTGGGCGCTCCTGAATAAGGCCGAGATAGAACTGTTCGTCCGTAGCGGCGGATCCGGCAGGATTATCAGATAACCAGGGGGATCCCGGCACGATGAACCTTCGGCGGCCAAAGGGTTCCTGCAAACACGGACTTTTATCGTAAGGCCGGAAACCCTATCATTATATTCAGAAACTATAACTCAATATGTTCACTATAGACGCACATTTGGACCTCAGCATGAATGCGATGGAGTGGAACCGCGATCTGAAACTACCGGTATCGGCTATTCGTCAGAGAGAAGCGGGTCTGACCGACAAGCCGGATCGTGAAAAGGGGGTGGTCTCGCTGCCCGAATTGAGGAAGGGGGGGATCGGACTGGTGGTCGCCACGCAGATTGCCCGGTATGTCGCTCCCGGCAACCCGCTTCCCGGCTGGCATTCACCGCAGCAGGCCTGGGCCCAGACACAGGGGCAGCTTGCCTGGTATAAGACGATGGAAGAAGCCGGCGAAATGGTAATGGTCAGGGACACTGCCGCGCTTGAGAAACAAGTAACACTTTGGAAGGGAGAGTTGCAGAAGGATGCCTTGCGTAAGGACGGGGACCGCGAAAAGGGGAGTGGGGTAGGAGACAAAGGCGACGGCAATGGAGATTCCCGTCCCGTCGGGTATATTTTAAGCCTGGAAGGCGCCGATTCGATCGTCACCCTTGACCACCTCGAGAAAGCCCATGCCTATGGGCTGAGGGCGGTAGGACCGGCGCACTATGGGCCGGGCAGGTATGCCAATGGTACAGATTCTTCAGGCGCTCTCAATGCTGAGGGCAAAGCGCTGCTGCGAAAAATGGATGAGTTGGGATTAATCCTGGATGCCACGCATCTGTGCGATGATGCTTTTTGGGACGCGATGAAAATATTCCGGGGCCCCGTATGGGCCAGTCACAACAATTGCCGGGTCCTGGTGGACCATAACAGACAGTTCAGCGATGATATGATAAAAGTGCTGATCGAAAGAGGAGCCGTGATCGGTGGCGCGCTCGACGCCTGGATGATGGTGCCCGGATGGGTGCGCGGTCAGTCCGAGCCCCGGGCCATGCAATGCAACCTGGAAAAAGTGATCGATCATTTGGATCATATCTGTCAACTGGCCGGTAATGCGGATCATATCGGGATCGGGACGGACCTGGATGGAGCTTTCGGTAAGGAGCAGTGCCCCTACGACGTGGAGACGATTGCAGACCTGCAAAAACTGCCGGCCCTGTTCGGCAAACGAGGCTATTCGCCCGAAGACATCGAAAAAGTCATGCATGGCAACTGGCTGACTTTCCTGCGGAAAGCCTGGAAATAATCTTCAGGCCCGGCACGATCGGCGAGTCTGAACATTATCCCGCCTCCCGCCCGCAACCGCGGCAGACATGCGAAGAGCTAATTCTGCCGGTCCACGATCGGCAGTAATTCGAGCAGATTATGCAGGATATGATCCGGATGAGCAGACAGAAGCTGCGCTTCGGTGTGCGCTCCGGTCGTGATGCCGATGCTAAGCCCGCAACCCGCATTTTCTCCTTCTTCGATATCGATCATCGAGTCGCCGACTTTTACGACTTCCCCGGCATCCGTCACATTAAAGCGCTTCATGGCAAGCAATATCATATCAGGCCGCGGACGGTTCTGCGCCACATCCGATGCCGTGACCAGTCCGTCGATTTCCTCCCCTTCCCGCCAACCCAGTTTTTTGATCAGGGACCGCGCCGTCTCTTCGTTGTAACCTGTATTCAGGACGACGAGGATCTTTCTCTCCCTCAGGGCCCTGAATAATTCTTCAGCGCCTTCCACGGGGGTGATGTCCAGTTCCTTGTAGGCCTTTTCAAGGGAGACGAGGAACCGTTCGAAGATGCTTTTGGCCAAAGCCTCGTCCTTGTTACCCCCGTATACTTTCAGGATGTCCCGGATGGCCTGGAATTTCTCCTTGCCCGCGCCTTCTGCCAGCACCTGATCGAGCGTAAAGTCAAATCCTGCTTCATTGATAGATTTGCGTAACGTCTTGTATACGACGTTGTCTTCATTTACGGTAGTGCCTGCCATGTCGAAAACGACCATCTTTATCATCGTGCTGATTTTTGCGGCAAGATAGGCCGCAATTCGATTTTTATCCGTTATTTTTTTGTTTCGGGGACCCGGCGGTTATAAACGGGGACCGGCGACCATAAAAAAAGCCGTCTCAAAGGAATTGAGACGGCCGTCCTGACAAAACGCCGGGTAGGTACTTATCTAAACTAACCGGAGTATGGGTCCGGAATGAGGAGTTTCATTAATAAGGCCCTATGTAGGTATAGGTTTTTCCGCCAATGGTCCAGGCGGCCTTGTAGTAATAATTCCCTTCTCCCGGACAACCGGTCGAGTCCCCATTGGCGTCGAGGCCATACGTAATATCGGTGGTCACCGCGGGTCTGATGGTCTCGGTCTGGCCGCTTGTCAGCCTGAGATTACAGGACTGCTGGATCACCATCGGCTCTAGGATGAGCCTTTCAAAACTGTTTCCATAGCGATTCGTACCCCACTCGGAGATGTCCTTATTGGTTCCATCCGAATAGGTTCCCGTAGTCGTGATGACCAGGCCGTTATTGTATGTGAATGCTCTTTGCTTGGCTATATTCCAGGTGCGGGTAGCGCTGTCCCCGAAATTGATAGAGAGATTGCTGGCAGCGATCGAATGGGTAATAGTTCCCAATGTTTCAAGATCCTTCAGGCTGCCTCCGCTGACATTGGTGTAGGTATATGTCCCGTTCAGCGTAATCGTCTTGTTGTCAGCGACACGGGTGATCTTCAGGTTTTGAACGCTGACGGTCGCTATGGCGCCGGTATCGCGCCAGTGCACTCCTTCGGGAATCGAGATGACCACGGTCCCGGTCCGCGTACGATTGCCCCAGCAATTGGTCCCGTTGTAAGTGATGGTCACCGTCTTGGCTCCCGCCGCTGTATCCAGTACGACGGTGGCATCGCAGATCAGGCTGGTAGAGGTTACCGATCCGCTGCCTTCGCTGTACGGGGAAATTCCATGGGTAGTCCCCGACACGGCGTCTCCATTGATACTGGACTGGCTGGTAAGAGAGGTTGTGACATCATTGGTGCTCGCGTCTACTTCGTTGGAGACCTGGGTCTCATCACTGGATTGGGTCTGAACCTGGGTGGTACTGGTTCCTCCGGATCCTGACGAACTGCTGCTCTTGCTGCAGGCGACCATCAGACCCCCGAAAATAAGAATGGCTGTCAAAGGAAAAATAACCTGTTTTTTCATAATGCTTGGATTTGTAAGTGGTTGATTTCGCGGGTGAATGCAATACCCGCCAGTTTGCAGCCTAAAACGGCCGGGTGAACTTCTTATTTCCCTGTTATCTTATGAAAACCAATCATTAACATTTGTTAAGAATGATTCAATTGATAACCAGGGAGATGGAAGCCCCTGAGAATAATGGCTGTCAGCTACTGGGCAGAAATAAGTCCGTATTTGCTAAATTTATGGTTTACAGGCAGAATTGGCCAAGTGTTACCCAGCAAAATATTCCCCGTAATATTATGCCGCGATAGTCCCTTGCTGAATGATCTGCTTTTTACACCTGAGGAGTTCCGGCTCTATAGCATTCCATTCCCCGATAGCCTGGACTGGATAAGGCCTTATATCAAATAAGGCCGCCCCCGGTATAGGGGGCGGTTTTATCTATTTTATCTTTTATCTATTTTACCGTTTAGCCGGCTTTGACTGCCTGATCGGCATTGACTATTTCGCCTGCGAATCCGGTGTTGACTCCAATAGCTTGTACAATTCATCGAGTTTCGGGGACAGGATGATCTCCGTTCTCCGGTTCAGTGCCCTTCCTGCGGGTGTGCTATTGGATTGAACGGGATCGTACTGGCTATGACCGGACGCGATCACCCGCAACGGATCCACTTTATAATCGATGGTCAGGATGCGGACGATGGCAGCCGACCGCGCAAGGCTCAGGTCCCAGTTGTCCTGGTATTTTCCGCGGATGGGGATGGAATCGGTATGTCCTTCGATATCGACAGTAATATCAGGATTGATGTTGAGGACTTCAGCCAGTTTGCCGAGGGCTTCTTTTCCCTTTGTATTCACTACCGCGCTGCCGGAAGGGAAGAGGAGATTCTCTTGCAGGCTTACATAGACCTTTCCGTTTTTGATGGCCACGGTCAGTTCATTCGAGTTGAAGCCGACCAGGGCATCACTCATCTTCCTGCGGATCTCCAGGATGGCCTTCTTCTGCTGGTCCATCAGGGCCTGCAGTTGTTCGAGCCTTTTTTGCTGGTTGGCGAGTTCCTGCTGGCTCTTGCTTAGCTGTGATTGTTTGTTGGCGGCATCCTTGGAGAGTTGCCCGGCCTTGTTGTCCAGTTCGCTGATTTCCTTGTGCAGGGCATCGATCTGTCCGTTTAAATCGGCGATATTCCCTTGCAGCCCGCTGATTTTATTGGCCATGACGGCGCTGTCTGCCCGCACCGATTTCAGGCTGGCATCGAGGTATCTTACCCTGGCATCCAGCAGGGCGCTATCATTTCTGGCGGAGGCAAGCGCCGCCTGGGACTCCTTAAATTTTTTGGTGGGTACGCAACTGGTAAAAAACAATACGCTGAGGGCTGTCAGCATCGAGGCATAGATCTTCTTTGTCATATCCGGGTCTTTAATTAAAAAATAGGGGTTCAAGGGCCTCCAACAACACAGGGCCCGTCATAGTCATTTGTAATTTACAATCAAGGCATGATCTTCAAACAGACAGGGCTGGGGATCTGAAGCTCTTTGCCGGTAGGCGTCAGCAAGCCTGTCGTTTGATCGATCTTGAAGATGACGACATTGTCGCTGTTTTGATTGGCCGCCAGCAGGAAGTGACTCGTCGGATCGATCACGAAATTACGCGGAGTCTTGCCCAGTACCGAGTCGATTCCCTGCAATTTCAGCAGGCCGTCTGCCTGGTTGATGGTGTAAACGGCGATGCTGTTGGCATCACCGCGGTTGGAAGCGTATAGGAATTTCCCGTCGGGAGAAACATGGATATCCGCGCTTCCGATCACGCCGCTATATCCCTGCGGATGAGAGCTAATGCGTTGGATCGGCGTCAGCTGGCTTTTTTTGTAACGATAAGCGTCTACAAAGCCCCCTTTTTCCTCGATCAGGTATACAAAGGGCCTGGTCGGGTGAAAGCTCATATGCCTCGGGCCATTGCCCGGCTGGAGTTTGGAGGAGGAATCCGGTGAAGCGGGAGAGAGGGGTTGGGGGAGGGATCCGTTAAAATCATAGATCGATATCTTATCCAGACCCAGATCGGCAACATAAACATATTTGTTGTCAGGGGAAAAAGTCGCCGAGTGCACATGCGGTTTCTCGGGCTTATCGGCCGTTCCACCCTGACCGGTATGCTGGATGAACTGGGAGAGGGGGCCTACGCTCCCGTCTTCATGGAGAGGAAGGACAGAAAGACTGCCACCGCCATAGTTGGCCAACAGCACATATTTCATGTGGGCATCCACCGAAACGTAACAAGGGCCGTTGCCACCACCCGGCTGTTTGTTCAGGAATTGCAGTTGTCCCGTGGCCTTGTCAAAAGAGAAGGCGCTCACACCTCCATTCGAGCCCCCGGCTTCATTGGCGGCATACAGGAGACGGCCTCCGGGAGCTATTGCCAGGTAGGAGGGGTTGTCCGACATGATCGTGCTGACGGGCTCGGCGTTGCCGGTGCTCGTATTGAAGCGGTAGACATAGATGCCCTTGCTGTCTCCTTTGTTGGTATAAGTACCTATGAACAAATAATGATTTTGAGCGTAGCCGCAAACAGATGCAAAAAAGGCTGAAATCAGAATCAGGAAGCGCATATGAATATGAATTATAGAGTTTCTGCAATGTAAGACAAAATGGCGGACCGTAGCGCCGAAAAAAGTCCGGAGGCCCCCTCGTACAATGGAAGGCCGCAACCGGGGACGGAAGGAAGGGGTATAAAAAAATTAAGGGCCATAGGGCCCTTAATAACTGTGCAAAAAGATCAGATTTATCGGATCAATTTTACGTTTACCGCGTTCAGGCCCTTTTTTCCGTTTTGCAGATCAAACTCCACCCTGTCGTTTTCTTTGATCTGATCGATGAGTCCGCTTGCATGGACAAAGGTTTCTTTGCTGGAGTCATCATGTTTGATAAATCCAAACCCTTTGTCGGCATTGAAGAACTTTACGGTGCCTGTTGTTTTAGTGTCCATCATTAAATTGTATTGGTAATAAAATAGGCGTGCAAGGTAAGCATTTTTTAGCACTCGGGGGGAATTACTATTTCGGATAGTTGTGGCAGCGCCGGAACAATTACCTGTACCGGGCTTTGGGGGAATCTTACGAAGCGGGATCGTAGTCTTACGAAGTCGTTCTGCAGTAAATACTTTCCAATAAGAGTTTGTCCGTATCGCGGGATAAGTTAACTACAAACCGGGGTCAATTTCGGATCCTGAAACTTTGAATCCTTTTGTGATTGACTGAAATTTGCTCTCGTGAATGAATGAAATCCATACTCCTTTGAACAAACCGCTGCCTTGAAATCCGAGCCTCTGAAAACCGAAAAAAAGTCCAATACCCTACCTGCCAAAAAACCGCTGTAAGCACCGTCCGTTTTACAGAAATCGTTAAACCCGTGCCGGCTATGTCCGGCATGGGCTTTTTATTCAGGACCTCAGTTTGGGATCTCACATTCTTTTAGAATCTTTCGAATCCTCGCCGCCTTCTTACCTTTGTGCAAAAAAGGAAATGGAAGCAGCTATCGGGACAAGTTATGATACCGCTCAGATCAATCGATTAATAAGGACCCGGAGAAGTGTGTTTGTCAGCCAGTTCCGGAGGGGAGGCGTCATTCCCGACGAGATCATCGGTGAGCTTTTGGAAAATGCGAATTGGGCTCCGACCCACAAATTGACGGAGCCCTGGCGATTTACTGTCTTTTCTGGCGCGGGTCTGAAGAAACTGGGCGAATTCCAGGCGGGGCTGTATAGGCAGAATGCCGGGGCGCGTTTCAAACAGGAAAAATACGATAAACTGCTAAATACTCCGTCTGCCTGTTCACACATCATCGCCATCGGGATGAGACGCAGCGTCTCCGTATCCATCCCCGAAATGGAAGAAATTGCCGCCGTGGCCTGCGCCGTTCAGAATTTATATTTATCCGCCACTGCCTATGGATTGGGTGGCTACTGGAGCACCGGCGGGATAACCTTCGAGCCGGGCGCCGCTTCTTTTTTCGGACTGGAAGGAGATGACAAACTGCTGGGATTCTTCTATCTGGGCGTGATAGAGACCCCATCGGGCGCCGGGTCGCGCGGACCCGTGATGGAAAAGACCGTTTGGATAAGAGGATAGCCGGATAAGAGAATAGCCGGATGAGAGAATAATAGTAACTTAGGGTCCCTTTTCATTTCGAAGAATAAATAACAAAAAACAATATAACATGCGTAAGACCCAATTGATTCCCGCAATGCTTTTATTAGGATTAGCTGCTTGTAACAATGCCGGCGACAAGGCTGCGGCAGGCTCCGATACGGCGCAGGTGGCAAGCCACGACACTGCAGCCATGGGGCATGACAGTATGAGCCATATGGTGGACTCTTCCAAACTCGTGACACCGTTGCCCGCCGTTCCGGCCGGGGCGAAAGTCTTTTTTAAGAACCTGAAGGATGGAGCCACCGTTAAATCCCCTGTAAAGATCGAAATGGGCATCGAAGGCCTGAAACTGGACACCGCCGGTGCTATTGTTGCCGGATCGGGCCATCATCACCTGCTGGTAGATGCGGGCGACTCTATTCCCGCAGGACAAATCGTGCCGAAGGACGAACATCATCTCCATTTCGGCAAAGCGCAGAGCTCGACGGACCTCGTCCTGACGCCCGGTAAACATGTGCTGACGCTGCAGTTTGCCGATGGCATCCATCGTTCCTATGGGGCGGCGCTGGCAAAGACCATTACCGTCGAGGTAAAATAAGGTCGAGGTAAAATAATGCCGGGGTGTAAGAAAACATAGCAGTCGAGGTAAAATAGAATAGGATACAGCGGTTCCCGGTGCGCGGAATCCGGATCCGGACGGCAGGTGCAGAGGTGAAAGATCTATTGTCTTCCGCTAGCAGCTGCCGTCTTTTTAATGGGGGGATCCCGGACAGGAAAAATATTACCGGAGACCCAACCAAAGCAACGAAACCAGCGTAGTGGTTGTCAGGCAGATGTCAATAATATTTGGCCAAACAGACAAAAGATAACTTAAGTGATGAAAAAAAAGAATAGTTCTCTTCTCCCGGGGTTAGCGGTACTTGCATTCATATCGTTCAGTTTCAGCTCCTGCCTCAAAAGCAGCACTTCCGGCTCCGTTAGCACCTCGACCCCGATGACTTATATTTCCATATTGAACCTTGCGCCGTATGCCCCCGCCGTGGATGTTATTTTCAATGGTACCACCGCTACCCAAAATCTCAACCCGGATACCTATTTCTCCAGCTATTCCCAGGTCAACCCCGGCGCTTATGACATAAAATTCGTTAAAGATGGTTCGGATAGCCTTGTATCAGAAATACCGACCTCTCAATATGACTCTCTGAATTTTTATACGTTGGTGCTCTATAACACCAGCCATAATTCGACCCAGGCGATCGCCATTCATGACAATTTCAGTAATGTGACGAACAGCTATTCGTATTATCGTTTTTTTAATATGAATCCGGATCTGGGGGGAGTGGATCTTTATCTTTCGAACGCCTTGGTTCAAAGCAACCGGAAGCCGGCTGATAATGCAAACGCCGGCTCCACCTATAACTATTTTCAAGGCATTCAGCCAGGCTATTATACGGTAATCCTGAAAGCCACCGGAACCGATTCGCTGATCGCCAGTGCCACCAGCATAGATATCTCAGCCGGAAATGTATATACTTTCATGCTTGCCGGAAAAGGAGCCAACAGTACGTTCAACGTATTGCCGGGGACTTACTAGAATTCGGTAACGACCCGCTTCGAGGAATTGGGATTGACCTTGACGATACGTAGCCAGCTAAAGACGCGGATAATGGGATAGACCGGGTCTATTTCGTACCATTTGACCCCAAAGTTTATACTGGAAGGGTATTTGTGATGATTGTTATGGAAGTTTTCTCCCATCATCACCAGCCCCAACGGAGACATATTCCGGGAGGTATTGCTCATTTGGTAATTGACGGATCCGTATTTGTGGGCGTACCAGTTGATGATCACCCCGTGAAGAGGGCCCATCACGATCTGGAAGGGGAGCAGGATATACAGCCAGGGACTGGTTGCAAACAGGATATAAAAAACCAGGTAGAAGGCCACCCAGGCGATCCTGACAATCCAGGCATCTCCGATACGGTCTACCAGTCGCCAATCGGGTACATTCTTAAGAAACCGGCTTTCCACATCCATTCTCTCCTGATAAATATCCGAATAAACCTTGCGGGTCTTCCACATCAGCAAAAAGGCATTTGACGCCTGTTTTGGAGAGTGGGGATCCTGATCGGTATCGGTAAAAGCGTGATGCATCCTGTGCATGATGGCATATGCGCGTGGGCTAAGGTAAGAAGAGCCCTGTGCAAAAAATGAAAACAAGTAGAAAAATCGTTCCCAGGGTTTGCTCATCGTAAAAGCCCGGTGGGAAGCGTATCTATGTAAAAAAAACGTCTGTGCGAACAGTGACAAAAACCAATGTGCCACAAAAAATACCAGTATTATCATTAATCTTTTGCTCCTCGGCCGCAAATTTAGTGTATAATGAGGGCAATTGCTCTATTCAGCGAAGAATAATCTTATCCTTATCGTTAAATCTTCGCAGTTGCTGGATCCTCAGAGCCCCGGGAGCAGGATATGCGTGGCTTGCATAAAGAGAGATCAAATAAAAGACATCTAATAAAAGAGGATGGGCGTCGGCCCATCCTCCTGGTATTCCCAATCATTTTTTATCGGCCCTTCCCAACAGACTATTCGTAGGCAGTCACTGTTTGCGTATACGTGGCATTGCCGCTGCTGTCTTTTACCATCAGCCTGTATTGCACGGGCTGGGTTCCTTTTGCCGATACATCTTTTTTTGTGTTGCAGGCAGAAAAGAAAAACAGGGATACAAGGGACCCGGCAATCAGCAGGAATCCGGCGGTTTTCATTTTGTGGTTTCTCATGGTTTTTTATAATTGTATTTGTATGAATAATGCAGTTGGCTCGAGGATTTTCCGGCAGCAGGAACGCTATCGACGCTTGACCAGTTGCTGCCATCGGTGCTCCGCTGGATCACGAACTGTTTGGCGGTGGTTTCGGAATCCGTCTGCCATTGTACCGTGGTCGAGCTTACGGAAGGTGTGGCTACCAGGCTGGTGACGGTGGCCGTCGCCTGCTGTGCCCCTGTGTACTCTCTTGCGCCGATATCGATCACGCCACCCTGGGGCCTGGTAATACCGCCGATGTCCGTGGTAATAAAGGCTTCTGCATAGCCTGTGTTGATGGCGGGGCTGCCGGTCTTTAAGTAGCAATTCACCTGATCGACCAACACGTTTCCGATCTGGGCGGTCGTGAAATAAAGGTTATTGCTGGTGTCAGGCAGCGCATCCCCTGCATTCATCTGAATCAGCTTGCTAGCCTGGATCTGGGAAGTGTTGAAAGAGATATTATTCCGGATCTCGCATTTGTAACCGGTGAAAGGTCCTACGATCACCAGGCATGTTGTATACCCGTCAGTCTCCGTTTTATTGCCTGCGGTGTTGTTCAGGACGTGAATATTGCCGCCTGTGCAAAACGGAGGGGTTTTGCCGCTCGTAAACCCCGTCGGGTCCACGCGGGTATCAATGGTGCCGTACATGACAGAGTTTAGATCGATGCAGTTATACAGGTAGCTATCCGACACGCCATCCAAACCTGTATTAAAGATCCGCATGATATAGCCATATCCCCCGTTCCGGTAGATATTGTGCACCCGGGCGTTTCCGTAGATCTGAAAGATCCCCACGTCACCCGAGGAATTCGGCACGGGCCCCGTCACGGTCCAGTCATGCGCATCCAGGTGATAGATGGACGCTCCCGCGACTTGCTGGCCATTGGAAGTCGTATTGGTAATGATCACATTGAAAATGGCGATCGAATCGATCACGTTTTTAAAATCGGTGGTAGAACCGTAACTGCCTTGCAGGAACTGGCCCGAGCTCGTGAGACGGATATTGCCGATCGCCGTCTTATAGAGGAGCTTGGTGGAGACATTCCCGTTATAAGTAGCCATTCCATTTTGGGAGGCGTTGAAAAACTGCCCGACCCCCGTATTATCGAAATTGTAGATTCGCAGACCGGAACATTTGCCCTGGACGACAAAGACGGGAGTTTTGCTGGTTGCAAAAAAACCGTAGGTCAGCCCCGAAGCCCCGTTACCTGCGATGGTAACATTCGTCAGGTTCGAGATGGAGATGCTCCCGGTAAAGGTCACAAGCGCGCCATTGTTGATAATCGACACGCCGCTGAGATTCGAAAAACCGGCGCCTGTATAAGTCCCTGGCTTAATGGCCAGCACATCTCCCGCGGAAAGACCGTTCATGCTGGTCACCGAGAGATTTCCGCTGCCGCTGCCGATGACAACTGTCTTCGCTGATACCCGCAGTGCGGCGGAGGCCAGGAAAAGTAATAGAAAAGAGGGAAGTGTTCGGTTTTTCAACCGTTGAAAAAGTCTGGTTTTCATTTTTGTGGTGTTTTTTTGGAAATCAGAAAATAAAATTACTGACGGTTTTCGTCATAGTGCGGCCCGCCCGCCGAATCGATGATCCGGCAAAAAAACATATAGCGCGTGGGCATACCCGTGGCTACGATATGTAATAGCTCGTGAATACTTCAAGATAATATGAGGGATTCCGGTACGATCGGAGGCAGGAGCAAATTGATCTTTTGATGATCTTTAAATCGGTTTTAAAAGTTTTTCAATCTTGCTTTAGAATTGGATCATGGGACTGATTAAGTAAATGGGAAATTATGGGAATATTTATCCCTGTTTGCAAAATCCCTACCAGGATTTTCCGATGGGCGGGAGTGCGTGCCGGATTTAAGGGAGGGTGAGAAATCCGGATATGCAAGAGACTGGAACCCAGTCCATGACGGAAAAAGAACGTCTGCCTGTCCAAAAAAATATATCCTATGGCGTTATGAAAGGAGCTTGCAAGGGTATAAAGATGAGAAAAAGCAGCAGGGGCCGGCGGTAGACTCCGGTAAAACAGCAAGGACCCCGGCGGGCACGGAATATGCCCGAAGGCGATAAACAAAGCAGCTGGTAAACAAAAAAGCCACTCCTTTACAGGAGCGGCCCTCTCTCTATCATTTATAAATATCCTTTTCCTTGCCTGGCCTTGCCTTTCCAATCCCTCTGTTCGTGTTCCTTTTTCTTCCTAATTGGCAATCGCCTCTTCCGCATAGGAAGATACGGGTTCACAGGTGCAGATCAGGTTCCGGTCCCCATAGGTATTGTTTACCCGGGCAATGCTGGGCCAGAATTTGTTCTCTTTCAAATAGGGCAGGGGAAAGGCCGCCTGCTGACGGGTATAGGCGTGTTTCCATTCGTCGGCGCAGATTACATGCTGGGTGTGCGGCGCATTCTTAAGAGCATTATCGGTTTTGTCCGCGTTGCCGTCTTCTATGGCCTTTATCTCCTGGTAGATGCCGATCATGGCGTCACAAAAACGATCCAGTTCTGCTTTGTCCTCGCTTTCGGTGGGCTCGATCATGATCGTGCCGGGAACGGGAAAGCTGAGCGTGGGCGCGTGGAAGCCGTAGTCCATGAGACGTTTGGCGACGTCCTCCGCTTCGACCCCGGCACGGGTCTTAAAAGGCCGGAGATCCACGATGAATTCGTGTGCACAGGTGCCGTTGGCCCCGCTGTATAATATCGGGTAATATTTTTCCAACCGGGTTTTCATGTAGTTGGCATTCAGGATCGCATACCTCGTGGCCTGGGTCAGCCCCTCTCCTCCCAGCATTTTGATATAGGCATAGCTGATGAGCAGTATGCTCGCCGAGCCATAGGGCGCGGAGGAGATGGCGTGAGAAGGGTGAGACAGTGAGTCGTCGGTAGTGAGTGGTGAGTGGGGGTTACTGACGATATGTCCGGGCAGGAAAGGCTTTAGTTTCTCGTTCACGCAGATCGGGCCCATGCCCGGGCCACCGCCTCCATGCGGGATGGCGAAGGTTTTGTGGAGGTTCAGGTGACAGACATCCGCACCGATCGCCCCGGGGCTGGTAAACCCTACCTGCGCATTCATATTGGCCCCATCCATGTATACCAATCCGCCGTTGTCATGAACGGTACGACAGATCTCTTTGATGCTTTCTTCGAATACACCATGCGTGGAAGGATAGGTAATCATCAGCCCGGCAAGCCGGTCTTTGTATTGCACTGCCTTGTTTTTAAGGTCCGTCGTGTCTACATGCCCCTCCTCATCACTCTTCACCACCACGACCTTCATGCCCGCCATGATGGCGCTGGCGGGATTGGTGCCGTGCGCGGAGATAGGTATCAGCATGACGTCGCGATACCCTTCCTTTCTTGCGGCATGGTAGGCGCGTATCGTCAGTAAACCGGCATATTCGCCCTGCGCTCCGCTGTTGGGCTGCAGGGATGTGGCCGCAAAGCCGGTGATCTGGCTAAGCCAGGATGCCAGTTCGTTCAGGATCTGCTGGTAGCCTTGCCATTGGTCTGCCGGGGCAAAAGGATGCAAACCGCCGAATTCGGGCCAGCTGACGGGTATCAGTTCCGTAGCCGCGTTCAGCTTCATTGTACAGGATCCCAGGGAGATCATGGACGTATTCAAGGACAGATCCTTGTTTTCCAGGCTTTTGAGATAACGCATCATTTGGCTTTCGCTATGATGGGTATTGAATACCGGGTGCTTGAGGAATTCGGCGGTACGCGTGCTGTAGGCAGGGATATTATCCAGGCTGTCTTCCACGTCAAAGGTGACCGAGACGGTATCCGAACCCGTCATCTCCCCGAAAACGGAAAGGATATTCAGCACATCGTGTTGTGTGGTCGTTTCGTCCAGGGAAATGCTGATGCCATCGGTACCGTCATAGTAAAAGTTTATACCCCGAGCCTCCGCGACCGCCCGGAGTGCCGTCGGGTTGTCTGGTTTCAACCGTATGGTATCGAAATAAAATTCGTTCTCGTTGTTGAATCCCAATGCTTCCAGTTCATAAGACAGCGTCTGGGTGAGCATGCTGACCCTTTTGGCGATATCGGTCAGTCCTTTGGGACCATGATAAACGGCGTACATCGCGGCCATATTTGCAAGCAGGGCCTGGGCAGTGCAAATATTGGAGGTGGCTTTTTCCCGCTTGATATGCTGTTCGCGGGTCTGGAGTGCCATACGAAGGGCCCGGTTGCCTTGCGCATCGATGCTTATGCCGATGATCCTGCCCGGGATGGCCCTCTTGAAATCATCTCTCGCTGCAAAAAAAGCCGCGTGCGGTCCTCCGAAGCCCATGGGGACCCCAAAACGCTGAGAGGATCCCACGGCCGCGTCGGCACCGAGCTCACCCGGAGGTGTTAGCAAAGTGAGCGCGAGAAGATCGGTGGCCATGACGACATAACCGCCGTGGTCGTGGACCTGGCCGATGAATTTGCGATAGTCCCTTATGGAGCCATTGCTGTCGGGATATTGAACGATCGCCCCGAAATAAGATTCGTCGATGGTGGCCTGGCGATAGTCGCCCGTCACCAACTCGATCCCTACCGGGATCGCCCGTGTCAAAAGGATGTCTTTTGTCTGGGGGAAGAGTTTGTCATCGACGAAGAACTTAGGGACGGTGATGTGATCGTGGTCCTTATTCTTCAGGTTAAAGAACATGGTCATCGCTTCGGCGGCGGCAGTCCCTTCATCGAGGAGGGAGGCATTGGCCAGCGGCAGCGCCGTCAGATCGGACACCATGGTCTGAAAGTTCAGCAGGCTTTCCAACCGTCCCTGGGCTATTTCGGCCTGGTAGGGTGTATATTGAGTATACCAGCCGGGGTTTTCAAATACATTCCGGAGGATGACGCTGGGTACAATCGTATTATAGTAGCCCTGGCCGATATAGGACTTATATACTTTATTTCTTGCCGCAACCTGCTTTAGGTCGCTAAGATATTGATACTCACTGACCGGCCCGGGGATCGACAGCGGTCGGGGATTGCGGATGGAAAGAGGGATGGTCTTGTCGATTAACTCTTCAAAGCTATGCACGCCGATGGTTCTCAGCATCCTCGAAGTTTCCTGCTCATTGGGTCCTATATGCCTGCCGGCGAATTCATTGGCCTGTTGTTCGAATAGGTTCATACTGTGGGATTAACAGTTAAAAAGATTGGCAAAGTTACGGCTATGCAGGCAGAAAAAAGCCATTTTGTCCGGGGGGTGGATAAAACCGGATTCCGGTGGATTAAAGTCAGGCGCTTACTGATGAATAGTTACTGAGGAAAAAGCAGGGACACAGGGGCACAAAAAAGCCCTTTCTTTTTTTGTAAGAAAGGGCTTTTTTTTTAAAAACCCCTAAACCTAAAACATTTTGCCCGGTAGCGTAACCATAAAACCTACGGTATAAAGATAAAAAACGACGGCGGATCGAAGTCTCATAATTAATTAAAAGAAAATTAAAATCGGGCGGCGGAGCCCACAGGCTGCTAGGCGATTTCGGCGGTTCCGCCATCGGGATGGATATGGTGGCCGGCCGGGGAGCAGCCTTCTTCCCATTCACGCAGCTGTTCGCTGGTCAGCCTGCTTCCGTCATGGCTCCAGCCGGGGAGCCCAAAGATGTATTTCCACCTCTCCTTCCAGCTGATGTCTTTCCGTAAGATATCCTTTCTGATTGCATTCCACTCATGGAATACGATATTGAAGGGCGTCTGTTTTTCCAACTGCGTGGTGAGGCCATATCTTTTTGGTTGGTATTCTTCCGTTGTCAGTTCAGGCTGGAAAGTGCCGAAAAGCTGGTCCCAGATGATCAGGAACATGCCCATATTCTTATCCAGGTATTTCGGATTGGAGGCATGATGCACGCGGTGATGGGAAGGTGTAACGAGTATATATTCAAGCCATCCCATTTTGTTGATAAGCTCGGTGTGAACAAAGATCCCCCATATCTGTGTCGCGGAATAGATAAAGACGATGTCCAGGGGTTTGAATCCCAGCAGGGCCAGGGGTATGAAATAGACAAAGCGGTAGAGCGGCTGAAAAACGGAAGAGCGGAACCCGACGGTGAAATTCATCTTCTCCGAAGAGTGGTGCGTCACGTGTATTGCCCAGAAGAAACGGATCTCATGGTCGAACCGGTGCAGCCAATAGTACAGGAAATCCTCGGCCAGCACCAACAGAAACCAATAAGAGAATACATTGGTGACAGACAGCCGGTGATGCTCGTAGAAGAAATTCAGCACGGCCAGATAGCCCCCCCTGAACAGCAGATCCAGGCCTCCGTTCATGAGCATCAGGTAGACATTCGTAAACGTGTCTTTCCAGGTAAAGAGTTTCCTGTGCCTGTAGTTGCTCAACAGTATTTCAGTGCCTATGATAATAAAATACAAAGGCGTACTGATCACGAATAATATTTGCTCTTTTATTGAGTTCACAGGCGCAAAAATAACCTATTCCTCAATGTTCTGTATCTTGTGCTTGTTAATCAGCTATTAATGGGCGTAAAAACCTTGTTTATTGCGGGATTTACTATTCGAAACGCATGATTTGTGATTTGATATGAGTGATTTATTGCATAACTGGGAGAAGAAATCCGCCGAACATCAGAAACAGTACCGAAATTATCTGCAGCGCGCCGATAAAAATAAGGTGCTGAAACAGTTGCCGGCTTTGCATGAGGAGGCGTTCGGTAAAATAGACTGCCTGCAGTGCGCCAATTGCTGCAAAAACTATTCCCCGCGTTTCAAGACGCCTGATATCAAACGCATATCCAGGCACCTGCGGATGAAGGAAGGCGAGTTCATCGAAGAATACCTGGACCTGGACAAAGAAGGCGACTATGTGGTCAAGGGGACGCCCTGTCCCTTTTTAGGCGCCGGGAATGAATGCAGCATCTATGAAGAGCGTCCTTCCGATTGCCGGAGGTTTCCCTATACCGATGAAGACGTGCTTATAAAGAGACCCCAACTCACGCAGAAGAACAGTACCTTCTGCCCGATCGTTTACCATGTGCTGGAGCGGTTGATAGATGCGAATGGCCGCTAAACAGAGGAACGCGAAAGAGCGCTTTAAACGCTAATACTGCATCTTTCGGAGACTCGGGGCTTTGAACCAGGTCACGATGACCACCCCGATCGTCATGCAACCGCCGAATACGACGGAGGGAATCACGCCGAGTATCCTGGCCATGACTCCGCTCTCGAACTGCCCCAGTTCGTTGCTGGAATTGATAAACATTGAGCTGACGGAGGAAACGCGACCACGCATGATATCCGGCGTCTTCAGCTGGAGAATGGTACCGCGTATAATGACGCTGATTCCGTCCAGCATACCGCTTCCGAGAAGGGCTATAAAAGAGACAAGATACCAGTGAGAAAGCCCGAATAAAATAATGAAGGCTCCGAAGCCGGCCACGGCATATAGCAGGATGAGACCCTGCCTCCGGCGAAGCGGCCATAGGGTCATGGCGAGGATCGTGGAAATGGAGCCCAGGTCGTCCGCAGCGTTCAGCCAGCCGAAGCCGACCGGGCCCACCTTCAGGATATCGGTGGCATAGACGGGGATCATCGCCACCGCGCCGCCGAAAAGGACCGCGAAAAGATCCAGCGCCATCGCCCCCAGGACTTCCCGGGTCCTCACGACGAAGCGCAGCCCGTCTTTGATGCTGTCCCAGGTCTTTTTCTCCGAGCCGGTCAGCATGATCTGTTTGGGAGATACATGCAGAAAGAAAAAGATGGCGATAAGGACATACAAACTCACGATGCTGAAAGAAAACAGATAAGAGGTATGGGCGATCAGGAGACCTGCCGTGGCATGCCCGATCACCGAAGCGGAAAGCCATGCGCTTGAGTTGAGGGTTACGGCCCCGGGTAGTTGTTCCCGCGGAACGATCTGCGCAACGATCGCATTCAGAGCGGGGCCTGCGAAGGCTCGGATCACCCCGGTGCAGAAAATGATAAAATAGATCAGCCATTGGATATAGCGGCTTCCCATTGTGTGCAAAACCGGTCCCGTAGAGAGCGTGATCAGACCTGCCACGCAGGCCAGGTAGAGAAAGGTCGTGTTCACCAGGAGTGCCCTTTTATCGCTTTTGTCGATCACATGGCCGGCATAGAGGGCGAGACAGAAGGCCGGCAGGAACCCAAACAGACCTATGAGGCCGATCGAAAACGCGTTATGGGTCATCTGGTAGATTCGCCATCCGATGATGGTTGTCACCATACGGAGAGCCATGATATAGAAAAAACGGGCGGATATAAAGAACCTGTATTCCCTGATACGAAGCACATCCAATGCGCTTCCCTTATCGTTATCCATGAATATTTTTTTTGCCCGTCTTCAGAATCTTCAGCATGTCTTCAGCCTTCCGAAGGCAGGGTAAAGTAATGAGGTCCCTCGCCGATGTCTGTCTCCAACGCGTCCAGTATGACTTTCAGGTGTTGCTGGTTTCCCAGGAAGTCGGCGTTCGAGGCATCGATAAAGAGGGTGCGGCTTTTGTGCTGCCTGATATAGCCGGTATACGTCTCCTGTATATTCAGCAGGTATTCGTTCGATATGGATTGTTCATAGGGGCGGTTCCTTTTACGGATATTCTGCTGCAATTTGCCGATCGGAGCATGCAGGTAGATCAGGACATCGGGCTGTATAAGTTGCTGGTAGATGATATCGAATAACTTCTGGTACAGCCGGAATTCGGGGTCCGGCAGGTTCACCTTTGCAAACAGCAGGCATTTTGTAAAAAGATAATCCGATATGGTGAGGCTATGGAAAAGATCGTTCATATGGACCAGCTCGTTCATCTGTTTGTAACGTTCGGCCATGAAGAACAATTCCAACGGGAAGGCATATTGCCGGGGATTCTCGTAAAAGTTTGCCAGAAACGGATTGTCGCCAAACTGTTCCAGTATGAGACGCGCGTTGTAATGTTTCGATAGGATGTGGGCGAGGGTTGTCTTGCCGGCCCCTATGTTGCCTTCTATTGCGATAAAATGATACTTCATGTGCAATGCAAAGAAATGCTAAAGCATCAAATTATAGACGGGATTTTTTTCACATCCAACCGGTCGGTGCATTCCAGAAGCAGTTCAGCGATCGTTTTTTGCAGGATGGGATGCACATATGAGGAGGCGATCTCATTCATCGGCTCCAGCACAAAACGCCTGTTCTGCATTTCCGGATGGGGGATGATGAGCCCCGGCAGCCGGATACTATCGCGATTGAAAAAGATCATGTCTATGTCGATGATCCGGGGGCCATATTTTTCAAGCCTTTTACGGCCCATCATCTCCTCGATGCCAAGCAGGGTTTCCATAAGCGCGGGGGCCGGGAGAGCGGTTTCCAGCAGCAATGCCTGGTTCAGGAAGGCAGGTTGGTCCGTTTTGCCCCAGGCAGCCGTCTCGTACAGGGAAGAATGCAGGACCAGGGGCCCGCAGTAGGAGATAATATTCCGGCAAGCCCGGGCCAGTTCGTCCGCCCTTTCGCCCTCGTTGCCTCCTATCAGTAAATATGCCTTATTCGTCATTGATTCCGTACATTCGTGCCCTCAAATATCTTTATTTTTGAACTTTGCATAAAATAACCTTTCATGGGGGGCTTCTTTAAATCGTTTTTCGCGGCTTTGCTGGCATTGGTTGCATTCACGGTAGTCGTGGTGTTTGTGCTGCTGGGAATAGTGGGAGGCCTCGCTTCATCCAAAAAGGAAAACGTGGGCGCCAAAGCTGTCCTGGTGATCGATCTCAGCCATTCTTACCGGGAGCAGATGAAGGAGAATCCGCTGGCCAACATCGGGGCCAATGATTCATATAATGGCCCCGGGGTCTATGATCTCGTTCGGCTCGTCCGGCAGGCCAAAAAGGATTCCTCAGTCAGGGGGATTTATCTCAAATGCAACAGCAACGCCAACGGGTTTGCCACCAGCCAGGAAATCCGCAACGCGTTGATCGACTTTAAAAGCAGCGGCAAATTTGTGCTGGCGTACGGAGACGTGATTCCTCAAAAAGCCTATTATGTCGCCAGCATAGCCGATAAGATCTATTGCAACCCGAAGGGAGGGGTGGAATGGAAGGGGTTCGCCTCCGAATTGTTTTTCCTGAAGGGAACCTTGCAAAAACTCGAAATACAACCGCAGATATTTTATGCCGGTAAATTTAAGAGTGCGACGGAGCCTTTGCGGGAGGACAAAATGACCGACGCGAACCGGTTGCAGATGACGGAGCTGTTGAACGGGTTTTTTAACAGCCTCCTTTACTCGACGGCTTCGGCACGTGGCCTGGACACAACCGAATTGCGGAAGGCGGTCAATGAGAACCTGATCCGTTTCCCGGAGGATGCCCTGCGCTATAAACTGGTCGACGGCCTGAAATATGACGACGAGTTGAAGGACGAGATGAGGGATCGCATGAAAGTCAGCAAAACCGAATTCCTCAACTTCATCGAATTGGAGAGATATGCGACCGCGGCGCCCGATTATAAGGCGGAAGGAAAAGACAAGATCGCGTTGATCTATGCGGAAGGCGATATCGTCGACGGCAAAGGAGATAAAGACCAGATCGGTTCGGATACCTATCGTTGGCTCATCAAGAAAGCAAGACTGGACAAAAATATCAAGGCGATCGTATTCCGTGTCAATTCGGGCGGAGGCAGTTCCCTGGCAAGCGAAAATATCTGGCGCGAACTCACACTTGCCAAAGAGAGTAAGCCGGTAGTCGTCAGCTTCGGGGACGTCGCGGCTTCGGGGGGATATTATCTGTCCTGCAACGCCGACAGTATCTTTGCACAATCGAATACGATCACCGGTTCGATCGGTGTATTCGGCCTGGTGCCCAATATGAGGGATTTCTTCAAGGACAAGCTGGGGGTGACTTTTGATGGTGTGAAAACGGCGCCGGAAGCGGATGGCCTGACCGTTACGAAGCCGCTTTCCGAAATACAAAAAAGGTTTTTCCAGGATAATATCGACAGCATCTATCATGACTTTAAATCGCGTGTCGCCGGCGGGAGAAAGAAGACGATGGAATATGTGGATAGCATAGCGCAGGGCAGGGTATGGAGCGGTGAGAAAGCCCTGCAACTGGGTTTGGTGGACCGTCTGGGCAATATGCAGGATGCCATCGATTGTGCCGCCCGTATGGCCAGGACCAGCGATTACCAGTTAAAAGAGTACCCCGAGCCCCGCAGTTTCCTGGACCTGCTGCTGGGGGATTATAAAAAATCCGTTCGGGCTCAGGCCGTTGAGGAGGAGTTGGGAGAGGACGGGTACAAGACCTTTAATGCCCTCAAAAGAATCAAGGCGATGACGGGTATCTCCCAGGCGAGGCTCCCGTTCGATTTCTCCATAGAATAGAAAAGAAGAGGAGATTTGAAACTAATTCACAAAGCAGGTATGCCTCAAAAATATAATCAGGTCCGGGCCATGCTGGCCATTTCGAAAGCCAGCCTGAAAGCCATTTTCAGAAGCCCTTCTTCGGTAGCATTCGGGTTCGGCTTTCCCATCGTGTTCATATTGGTATTCGGTTTCATCGGAGGCGGCGGCACTACCGTGAGGATCGCCCTAAAGAACAGCGGCGATTCTTCCAATGCCTTTATCCGAAATATGCTGCAATCGCAGATCATCAAGGTGGTAGACGCCGGCGATTCCAGCGCGATCCGTGCGGACCTGGAGAAGGGGCGGATCGCGGCCGTGCTTTCCATCGATTCGACGACTTCCCCGATGGGTTTTACTCAATACAAGATCCATACCCAGACCTCCTCGGCCGCCGGCGACAAATATCCGATCCTGAAAATGGCGCTGTCCCAGGCCATACAGAGCGCCGAAGACAAAAAGGTGCCCCCGCAATACAGGTTGCTGGCAGTCGACGAACTACCGCTTATACCGGGCCGTAAATATGCGATGATCGATTTTATCCTTCCGGGCATGCTGGGGTTTTCCCTGATGAACGCGGCCATATTCGGGGTGGCCTTCCTGTTCTTTAGCCTGCGCCAGCAGTTGGTGTTGAAAAGGTTCTATGCTACTCCTATCGGCAAAAAGTATATTGTACTGGGTGAAGGGATCAGCCGGGTGGCTTTCCAGTTGATAACGGCTGTCGTCATTATCCTGTTTGGCCGCTTCTTCTTCAATTTTACCCTGGTGCATGGTCTCGTTACTTTTATCGAGATGATCGTCCTGAGCCTCTTCGGGCTGATCGTCTTCATGGGATTCGGATTCGCCATCAGCAGCATCGCAAAGAGCGAAAGTACGATCCCGCCTTTTGTCAACCTGATCACGCTGCCGCAGTTCCTGCTGGGAGGCACCTTCTTTTCGACCGATGTATTCCCTGCGTGGCTGCAAAAGATATGTGATATCCTGCCCATAAAACAGCTTAATGATGCATTGAGGAACGTCGCCTTCGAAGGAGCGCACCTTACGGATTGCGGCAAGCAACTGGGTATCCTTACTTTATGGGGTATCATAATCTATGCGGTGGCTTTTAAGGTGTTTAAATGGGAGTAAGCCTGATTCCCATAGCAGCTATGATCCTGATCTTTGGTCTGAATTCAATTATTTCCGGATGCGGTTACTAAAATTGTTCCTGATCGGTGCGGTCGTATTGTTCCTGGTGATAACGGCTTTTTCTTTTATATTTCCTTCGCATCTCAGGATATCCCGGGCGATCAATATGGCTGCGCCCCGGCAAAAAGTATGGTACGCGATCCAGGACTTTCATACCTGGGAGGACTGGAACCAGTTTATCAGCCTGTCGCCGTTGACCGGGAAGAGTTTTTCCAATCCTTCCGCCGGCAGAGGAGCATTCTTAAAAACGGATCAGCTGGTCGTAAGGATTGTCGGGTCCTCGCCCGATTCGGTCAGCCTCGTTTGGGACCAGGTGAACGGGAAACCCTTCAAAGGCGGTTTCAACCTGTTACAACTGAGTGCGGATAGCCTGACAGTCCAATGGTACCTGGATTTCCATTTCAGGTGGTATCCGTGGGAAAAATTCGGTAGCATGGTCTATGACCAGAAGCTGGGCCCCCTGATGGAAGGATCTTTGGCCGAACTTAAGCGTTTAATGGAGAACTCTCCTTAACTTTAATCCCCCTGCCCTCATAACCTATCTGACCGTGTCAATAAAAAACCACCATATGAGCCTGCGTAAATCGCTATCTGCACTGTCAATTCTATGTTTTTCCTTATCGTTTATCCTTGCCGGCAGTTCTGCTGCCCTGTCTCAACCGACGCATCCAAAGAGTCCGCATGATACCCTTCGCACGAAGGATCTTGTTGTGACCTATGGCAGGCCCTACAAAAAAGGCCGCGAGATATTCGGCAAGCTGGAACCCTTTGGCAAAGTTTACCGTTGCGGCGCCGATGAGGCAACGACGATCACTTTTTCCAAGGACGGGACTTTCGGAGGCAAACCCGTAAAGGCCGGAACCTATTCCCTGTTCGTGATTCCCAACGTGACGAATTGGACGATCATCCTCAATGGCAATCCAAAGCAGTGGGGTGCGTATGACTATGAGAAGAACAAGGACAAGGATGTGCTGCATGTCGACGTGCCGGTCAAAAAGCTGGGATCTGTCGTCGAGCAGCTGACGATCGCCGAAGCCGGCAAAAACCTGACGATCGCCTGGGACCAGACACAGGTTGCCATTCCCGTTAGCTTCTAAAACAAATCGGACAGACTATGGGCCGGTAAGCGCTTTACGAGCGCTTACCGGCTTTTTTTATCCAGTCGTTTTTATTTTATTCAGTTGTTTTGAGATCGGACAAAGGTTGGGAGAATTGATGCCCTATACACCCCTCCAGGAATTCATAGACCTTATCCAGTTCCGGGTTCGTTATGCAATAAGGAGGCATAATATAGACGGTATTACCCAGGGGACGAAGGTAGATTCCGTGCCGCATGGAATCCCGGGTGATGGTGGCGCCTACCTCATTGATGTATTCATCCCGGCCGGTATTCACTTCAAACGCTACGATGGTGCCGATCGACCGGGCGTTCCTGACCGAGGGATATTTTGCGATCCTTTTGGCGAACTCCCCGTGTTTCAGACCGATCTCGCCGATACGTTCTCTGCAAGCAGGAACCTCCAGGAGGTCGAGACTGGCCAGGGAGGCCGAGCAGGCCAGGGGGTTGGCGGTAAAGGAATGGCCATGAAAGAAGGTGTTCGTTTTATCATCGCTCAGGAATGCTTCGAAGACGCGGGGGGTGCAAGCCGTCACTCCCAATGCCATGGTACCCCCGGTCAGTCCTTTGCTGAGACAGATAATATCACTCCTATTTTGCAGGTATTCTGAGGCGAAAAGCCTGCCTGTCCGACCAAAACCCGTCAGTACTTCGTCGGCTATGCAGAGAATGCCCTCCGAGCGAACCGCTTCCAGCAACCTATCCATCGGCCCGGCTTCATAAATGCGCATCCCTCCGGCCGCTTGCAAAAGGGGCTCATAGATAAAACAGGCTATCTGACCCGACAGCCGGCGGACCTGTTCGATGGTTTCCAGGTAGTTTTCTTCGGTGGGAGTATCTATAAAAACGACCTCAAACAAGTGGTCCCAAAAGGCCGCAGTAAACAGGCTACGCTCGCTGACACTCATGGCGCCAAAGGTGTCGCCATGATAGGAGTGCCTGAAGGCCAGTATCTTATTTCTCGGTTTTGATTGAATACGCCAGTACTGGATCGCCATTTTTATAGCCGCTTCAACGGCCGTGGATCCGTTGTCGGAGTAAAAGATCCGGGAGAAATCACCGGGTAATATCTCCAATAGTCTTTCGGCCAGGCGGACGGCCGGCTCATGGGTGAAACCGGTAAAAATGACATGCTCCAGCTTGCGGGCCTGTTCATAGATCTTTTCCGCGATATAAGGATGGGCGTGTCCGTGGATATTCACCCACCAGCTGCTTATAGCGTCTATATAGCCTTGACCCTGGTCATCGAATAAGAGACTACCTTTGCCCTGGATGACGGGAACGGGCGACAACATATTCTTGTGCTGTGTATAGGGATGCCAGATCACCTGGCTGTCTCTTTCTGTCAGAGTTTGTTTCGCCGGCTGATTTATTGGTTTTATGCCGGGTTCAGGATGAGATGAATTCATAATGACATGGGTTTGTGATAAGACTGGTTTACGGGCGATCGGTTCCTAAGAGGACTGATTCATCCAGGATGGGGCAAAGGTAAGGCCCGGGGCCCGGCGGGAAAAACCGGATGCAACGGTTGGTAACTATTATTTGTCAATGCAAAGCAAAGGAGTGAATGGATCATCACCAGTTGGTTAAAAGCTGTTTAAGGGGGGATGCGGTTGCACAAAAGCAGCTGTATGAGCATTTTGCGGCCGGAATGCTGGGGGTCTGCTATCGCTATACCAAGTCCATGACGGATGCGGAAGATGTGCTTCAGGAGGGATTTATCATGGTATATAAGAATCTGCACCAATTCAAGTTTGAGGGCGAGCTGGGAGGATGGATACGCCGGATTATGGTCAATACGGCCATCAATTACCTGAAAAAGCAGAGCCGTTATCAGACCGAATTGCTTTTTACCGAGGGCGGTCTTCATCCTGTCTCCAACGACGATCCGGCTGTGTCCATGGACACAAAGGAACTAGCCGGTTTGATCCGCCAGTTGCCGCCGGGTTACCAGGCCATTTTCAATATGCATGCCGTGGAAGGATATAGCCATGTGGAGATCGGGCGGATCATGGGCATCAATGAAGGAACTTCGAGATCGCAATATGCCAGGGCGAGGGCGTTGCTGATCAGCTGGATCAATAAATTGTCGGAAACCAAAACAGAAACGTATGCACGACCCTAAATTCGAGAAAGATGTGCAGCAAAAGATGGAAGAACTGAGTTTTATTCCTTCCGAGAGCGTTTGGGAGAACGTGGAAAAAGAGATCAGGAAGGAGAAAAAGCGCAGGGTTCCCGTTTTTTGGTTCTTCCTCCTGGCGGGGATCATGCTGACGGGCGGATACTATGCACTCTTCTGGAAATCATCTTCGACAGGACGCCATCCGGCAGGTTTCCCCTCTGCTGCAACAACTGCGCTCGCATCCCGGAATCCCAACGGATCCGTACGCGGCGCCTATAAGCCCGGGAAAACATCGGTGGGGACCCCTGATTCAGGCTTGGCAAATACGGCTTCTGCGGTGAATACCGGAAATTCCCTTGCAGCCGGCAGCGCTTCTCACCCGCGCGTTGTCATCCGGACGTTTGTTCGCGGGAACTCTCAAACCGGGAAAGAGACGCATGGTCGTGAAGGAGCCAGGCAGCACCCAGGTGGCGTGCAGGAGGAACGAACCTCCTCCGGATCGGATCTTGCCACCGCCGAACCCTTTACGAAAAAACAGCCAAAACCAGGTGGCGCCGTCGGCGCGAATGCCGTTATCGGAGGCAACGAGTCTGCAGAAAATAGCATCCCTTCAAAGAATAGCATCCCTTCAAAGAACCATGTCCCTATAAAGGACTCTATCCATACCGCGGATAATATCCATTCAACGGATAGTGCCAGCGCTAAGAATATTCTCAAGCCGGCAAATAAGGCCCTCACTCACGCCGACAAACCCGTCGACCCCCTCGATAAATCCGTCGATAAAAAAACGGCCTCTGCCAGGAAGCTCAACGTTCCTCACCGATGGAAAATCGGGCTGACGGCCGGCGGCGGTGTCTCCGCGGTAGACAGATCCCTGTTCAGGCGGTCGTCCGCGGCAGAGCTGTCCAGTTTTGCCACCACCTTTGCCGCCTATCCTCCGGGCTGGCTGACACGCCCTTCGACGATCCGGCAGGGCTTTTCATTTTCGGCAGGAGCTTTTGGTTCGAGGGCGCTAACCCGTAAGCTGTCCTTTTCTGTCGGTTTGAACTATCATTATTATTCCACCAGTATTCAGACGGGTCCCGCCCTGAGCCAGGCTGCCGCATACCCGAGCAGTTTAATGATTTCGTTAAATGCAGGCAACACGTATGCCGCCCGGGGAGCCTATAGCGCAGGAGATGAAGGCGTTCATACGGGTCAGTATCATTTGCTGGAATTACCGGTGTCCGTTCAATGGCAATTTGCACGTCTTCGCAGATTACCCTTGTTTTGGGAGACAGGGTTCGCCGTTTCGGAGCTTGTCGGGGCCAATATCCTTCACTTTGATGGTACGTCGGGTACCTATTACAAAGACAATTCCCTGTTCAGAAAAACGCAGGTGAGCCTGTCGACCGCGGTCATGGTGGGAGTACCGGCGGCTGGCCGTGGCATCCTGCTGGGCCCGGAAATACAATACGGATTGACGGACCTGCTGAAGAACAATATCGGGGATGCACAGCACCTGCTGTACGGGGGCGTAAAACTGGCGTTTATGCTGGGGAAATAGTCTGTGACGAGGAAATGAAATACTTTATCCGGGAAATACTTTATCCGGGGGAAACAGGAGCCTGCCTGATAAAGCGCAGGTTACGCCGGATCCCTTCGAATTTTGGCCGTTTCAGCGGTGAGTGCCGGAATATCTTTTTAAAATTTTCTTCTGTCAGCTCCTCCCAGTCCGAGGTGCTGAAATTCAGGATCCCGGGAATGGGGTCAAAATCGACCGCATTTGTGGGCGTCGAAAACCTGTTCCAGGGACAAACGTCCTGGCAGGTATCGCATCCGAACATCCAGTCATCGAACTTTCCCTGCATGGAATCAGGTATCAGCAAGTCTTTCAACTCTATGGTGAAATAAGAGATGCATTTGCTTCCGTCCACCACCTTGTCATCCAGGATAGCGCCGGTGGGGCAAGCTTCTATGCATCGCGTACAGGTACCGCAGAAATCCCCCGCAAAGGGATCTTCGTACACCAGCTCCAGGTCTATGATCAGGGTGGCAATAAAGAAAAATGACCCCTTCCGCCTGTTGATGAGGTTCCCGTTTTTTCCGATCCATCCCAACCCGCTCCTCACAGCCCAGGATCTTTCCAGAACGGGTGCGCTATCGACAAATCCCCGTCCGTTCACTTCGCCGATGTTTATTTTGATCCCCTGAAGCAAGGTCTTCAGCCTGGACCTGATCACCTCGTGATAGTCTTCGCCATAGGCATATTTGGCTATTTTGGGTGCTCCTTCTGCCTGTTGACTGCGGGGGAAATAGTTCAGTAGCAGGGTGACGACCGAACGGGCGCCCGGGACCAGTTTACAAGGATCCACCCGCAGGTCGAAATGATTCTCCATGTATTTCATTGAACCATGCATACCCTTTTGCAACCACGCTTCCAGCCTGCGGGCATCCGCATCCAAGGCCATCGCCCTGGCTATTCCGCAATGGTCGAAACCCAGCTCCGCCGCCAGGTCCCTGATGATTCTCGTATGTTTATCGGCGTTCACGTATAAAATTATTCCTCATTGATAAACCGGTAATTTAACTAATTTATCTATTTTACCGGGGATTTCAACCCCTTATCGAACTGACTTATGAATGCGCCCACCCTTTACGGCTTGACCGTATGCTTGTCCTGTTTCGTTTTCTCCCTGTCTGCCCAGGACAAGGGGCAATCAGCTTCCGGGAAGATCACACCCGCTGATTTTGTCCTCCCTTCTTCTCCGGCTATCGACAGCAATACCAATGCGGTCATTCTCAGCGATGTGGGATCCACTCATTTTAAGGGCAATCAAAGCGGATGGTTCTCTTATGTCTTCAAACGCCAGGTGCGGATAAAAATACTTAATAAACAAGGCCTGGGTCTGGCGACCATAAGGATATTCCTGCATATTAAAGACGATGACAAGGAGAAACTGGAGGATCTGACTGCTTCGACCTACAACCTGGAAAACGGGGCAGTAACTGAGTCAAGACTTGTAAAGGGCGATATCTTCGAGGACAAACCGGACCAGCATACGCTGGAAGAGAAGTTTACCATGCCCGGCGTTGTGAACGGGTCGATCATCCAGTACAGTTATACCATCACTTCGGATTTTTACTATAATCTTCCCGACTGGGAATTTCAGTCCCTGGAAGCGCCTTGTCTTTGGAGTGAATACAATGTGGTCATTCCGAACACCCTGCGATTTGTCTTTGTAAAAAGAGGATTTCATCCTTTTTTTCTCGATAAACAGAAGGAAGGGACGGAGTCCTACCGGGTCGAGGAGAGGACAGATGATCCGTTAGCAAGGGCAGACCATGCTTTTGAAGTCAGCACAAATACAAGCATTCACAGGTGGGTGATGAAGGATGTCCCCAGGCTGCCCGTGGAAGACTATGTGACGACGCCGCTGAATTATTCCGATAAATTGGAATTCCAGCTTTCCCAGACCTATAACGGGGAGACGACCCGGGATTATATGAATAGCTGGGCCCAGGCTACCGCGGACCTGTTAAAGGAGAAAACTTTCGGCGAGCCCCTGAAGGAAGACAATGACTGGCTGGATCCCCTCCTGGATAGAATAGCTCCTGTCTCCGACGACCCGTTGCAGCAGGCGAAAAAGATCTATTATTATTTATCCGGGAATTTCACCTGTACGGATCATGATAGCAAATATCTGAAAACGACGTTAGAGGATGTAGTCAAGAGACGGAACGGAAGCGTCGGCGAACTGAACCTGCTCCTTATTGCCCTGCTCAGGCGCCGGCATTTTAAGGCCGACCCCGTGCTTCTCAGTACCCGGGAATTCGGGTTCAACCTGGCAAAATACCCGATCCTCGAAAGATTGAACTACGTCATTTGCCGTGCCGGGATAGGCGGGAACGTCTTTTTTCTGGATGCATCCCGGCCAGGGCTGGCTTTCGGATGTCTCCCGGAGAATTGCTATAACGGGCATGCGAGGGTGATCAGTGAGCAGGACTCCGTGTCCGTATATTTCTGGGCCGACTCCCTGCGCCAAAAAGAGGATGTCCTGGTCATGCTTTCCAACAGTGATCAGGGTGTTCTGCAGGGCAACTTTCAGTCCGTATCCGGCTATCCCGGATCCTACCGAATTCGGGAAAAGGCCCGGAAGTCCGGGCTGACAGGCTTTTTTAAAGATCTCCAGGCTTCTTATGGAAAGGATCTCCTCATTTCCAACGGCGGTATCGACTCCCTGGATGACCCGGAGGCCCCGGTGAAGGTCCACTATGATTTCGAATGCAAGATGGACAAGAATGCGGATCTTATCTATTTTGATCCCGTGTTGAAGGACGATTTCAGGAGAAATCCCTTCTCCGCAACTGTCCGGAAATATCCCGTAGAAATGGCCCATACCCTGGACGAGAGCTATGTATTAAACATGGAGATCCCGGTCGGTTATTCGGTGGAGGAAATGCCAAAATCGGCCAGGGTATCTTTCAACGAAAATGAAGGGTCTTTCGAATACATGATAGAAAGACAGGGAAACCTCATCCTTATGCGCTCCCGGATCAGGTTGGATCGAACCGAATTTTTACCGGAGGATTACAATATGTTGCGCGATTTTTTCGCTTATATTGCCAAAAAGCAGAACGAGCAGATCGTTTTCAAAAAGAAACCTTAACCTGTATGAGCCTTATCCCAGTTGTTCTCATTTTTTTATTCTTTTTCTTCCACCCCTTTCCGGGGGTTGCGCAAGATGATCCTCCCTGTAAGTTTTGCAAAGTGACACCCTCCGTCTTCGACCTTCCTGCCGGCGTATCCGGGACCGACGTCTCGGCCGTCATAATAGCCAGTGACGGATCAGGGGTGAAACCGGGTTTCCATGTGAAGCTGAGCCGGATGAAATTTCTACCGGGGGATGATGATGTGCTGTGCGATTTTTTGGCCTGGTCGTTACCGGGACGAACAGATCTTCTTTAAAAGGAAGAAATAGTATATAATAGCTCCTGATATGACCATGAAACCCCTGACAGGCTTATTGCCCTGCGTCCTATTGCTATGGAACGGACTCCTTGCACAAACAGCGTCACGCGACGGATCCGGTGATAAGTCGGCTGTGACTTTTGGCAAGATGACGCCCGCGGATTTCAACGTCCCTGCTCCCCCGTTCGATTCGACGTCGCCGGCGGTAGTCATCGCCGATATCGGAGAAACTCACCTGGGCTTCGCCCTGGGGAAATTTTATGTGCTTACCCGGCATTTCCGGCGGATAAAAATACTCGATGAAAGGGGATATGACGCATCTAAAGTGGAGATCATCCTTTTTTCCGGGGAAAGAAGAGATGCCCTGCTGAGCGATCTCCATGCATCCACTTACAACCTGGAAAACGGCAAAATAGAGGTAAGCAAACTGGACGAGAAATCCGTATTTACAGATAAGATCAATAAAAGCTATTCCACGAAGAAATTCAGTTTCCCGGGCGTAAAAAAGGGGTCTATCATCGAATATGATTATTCGGTCCAATCCGATTATCTGCTTTATGTTCCATCCTGGGACTTCCAGGGGAAATATCCTTGTTTATGGAGCGAATATGAAGTTACCATCCCCGACTATCTGAAGTATGTATTCCTGGCCCAGGGTTACCGGCCATTTTTTGTAAAGACGGCAAAAGATATTCCCGGATTGGAGTACGAGCCTTTTGTGACTACCCTCAATAACCATATCAGCAAGATAGAGTTTCAACTCTCGCAAATAGAATTTCCCACGCAACTTCCCCGGGATATGATGGGAAACTGGTTCACGCTCAGCGGGAAGTTGATGGAATCGGAGCATTTCGGCGCCGCGCTCGACAAGAATAATGGCTGGATGGGCGACGAATTGAAACAGGTCATAAAAGGAGAAACCGATCAGGTGGAGAAAGCCAGGAAAATCTATGCTTTTCTCCGGGATAGTTTCACTTGTACGAATCCCCGCGGCGCGGAAGTGGAAACGTCGTTGAAAGAAGTCTTCAGAACCAGGAAAGGAACCGAAGCGGAGATCAATCTCCTGTTGACCGCCTTGCTGAACCACGTCGGCATCGTTGCGGATCCGGTCATAGCAGGTACAAGGGAGCATGGCTATACGAACCCCGTCTATCCGTTGCTGACAAGGTTCAACTATGTGATTTGCCGGGCAGCGATCGATTCTGTCGCATGGTACCTGGATGCGAGTTCTTCCTGGACCGGATTTGGACAGCTGCCTGAATATCTTTACAACGGGCATGCCCGGGTGGTCAATAAGACCAACCCTCAGCCCGTATATTTCGAGGCGGATTCGCTAAAGGAGAAGAGTACGACTTTTGTCGTCATCAATAACGACGGCAATGGCGGAATAGCTGGCAGTTTTCAGTCTACGCAGGGCCTGGTCGGTTCTTCCAAAGTTCGCGAAAAAGTCTATAAGGAGGGCGAAGCCGGTTTCTTCAAGGCTATAAAAGAATCATATACCTCCGAATTTTCGATCTCCGATATGCAGATCGATTCGCTGAAGATAAAGGAAGAGCCCGTGAAAATATCTTATTCCTTTTCCTATAAGCCGCCTTCCGAAGGCGATCTGATCTATTTCAGGCCGATGCTGGGGGAAGGGTATAAGATGAATCCCTTTAAAGAGGAGAAAAGGCTGTTTCCGGTCGAAATGCCCTATGCGCTGGATGAAGTCTATATCCTCAGTATGGCTGTGCCGGACGGTTACCAGATCGACGAGCTGCCGAAATCGGCCAAAGTGCTTTTGAATGGCACGGACGGTTTTTTCGAATTCGTGGTTGACAACGATGGCCAAAACATTCAAATGAGATCCCGGCTCAAATTGAATAAGGCCAATTTCGGGGCGTCCGACTATGAAACGCTTCGTGATTTCTATGCGATGGTCGTCAAGAAGCAGAATGAACAGATCGTATTCAAAAAGAAAAAATAGTCTGCCTGTGAAATGAATTTGTATCGGCAATAATCTATCATCAAACCCCTACTATGAGTATGAAACCCCTGACTGGCCTGGTATTAATTATCTTATTACTCCAAAACCGAGTTTTTGCACAGGAGAAAATACCGGATCACTCCAATGAAAAATGCAGTGTCAGATTTGGAAAAATGACACCCGCGGATTTTAATCTTTCAGCCTATAAATATGATTCCGGTGCATCGGCCGTGGTCATCGCCGACGTAGGGGAATCGCATATGGAAGGCAACAGCAAGGGTTGGTTTTCGATCGTATATAAAAGAAGCCGGCGGGTGAAGATCCTCAATAAGAACGGATATGATGCGGCACAGGAAGAGATTTCCCTCTATACGGGAGGGAATTCGACTGAAAAAATCGAAGGCTTGAAGGCGACGACCTATAACCTTGAGAACGGTAAAGTTGTGGAAACCCGGCTGGACGACAAATCCGTCTTTACCGACAAGGTCAATAAGAACCGGATACGCATGAAATTTGGTTTCCCCGCGGTAAAGGAAGGATCGGTGATCGAATATTCTTATACCATCCAGTCCGATTTTATATACAATTTTCGGCCATGGGTTTTCCAGGGGCAGTATCCGTGCCTATGGAGCGAATATACCGTCACCATCCCGGAATATTTCCAGTACATACAAATCAGCCAGGGACTACAGTTTTTCTATATCCGGAAGCCGATTGATCGTTCCTTTAATGCCAAGGTGATTATACCCGGCGGAGCCGAAAGGGATAGGACGTTCGCTCTTGATGGGCGGGCAACCGAATACCGCATGGTCATGAAGGATGTACCCCCTCTAAAAAAAGAAGCCTATACAACTACTCTCAGCAATTATATCGCGAAAATAGAATTCCAGCTATCCTCTTATGCGTTTCCGCAAATGCCTCCGAAAAACATAATGGGTAACTGGAATCTGCTCAGTGAAAAGTTGATGGAAGCGCCGTACTTCGGCGCCGCTATCACGAAAAATAACGGCTGGATGGATGATGAGGTAAAAGAGATCACAAAAGGTACGATCAGCGAAATAGGGAAAGCGCAAAAGATCTATGCTTATATCCGTGACAACTTCAATTGCACCGGTAACAATGGTTTTGAGGTGGAGACCCCGTTAAAAACAGTATTTAAGGACAAGAGCGGGACCTCCGCGGAGCTCAATCTTCTGCTGACCGCTATGCTGGCGCATGTGAATCTTAATGCTGATCCGGTCATCCTGGGCACGAGGGAGTCCGGATTTACAAACCCTTTCTATCCGTTAATCACCCGGTTCAACTATGTGGTCTGCAGGGTCAATATCGATACCGCGACCTATTACCTGGACGCCAGCCAGTCTTGGATGGGGTTCGGGCATCTGCCCGGGTATTGTTATAACGGACACGCCCGCGTGGTAAGCAGACTGAAACCTGAAGCCGTATTTTTCTACGCGGATTCTTTGAAGGAACAAAAAACGACGATGGTACTTATCTTGAGCGATGACAAGGGGCAGATGTCGGGAACGTTTCAATCCATCCTGGGTTATATAGCTTCTTCGGACCTTCGTAAGGATATACACAAAAGAGGCGAAAAAGAATATTTTAAGGACATTCAGGCATCATATCCTCCGGAATTTGCAATTTCCAATACCGGGATCGACTCCCTCAAGATACAGGAGGAGCCGGTTAAAGTCAGTTACGAATTCACCTATAAGCCGGCGGCGGAGGATGGAATCATCTATTTTAATCCGATGCTTGGCGAGGAGGGGTACAGGGTCAACCCATTCAAATCCGCGGAGAGGAATTACCCGGTCGAGATGCCTTATGCGCGGGATGAGATATACCTGCTGACTATGGCTGTTCCTAACGGATATGTCGTCGATGAGATGCCGAAGTCCGTCAAGGTGCTTTTTAACGATGACGAGGGTTTTTTCGAATATCTGGTGGTGAGCGACGGGCAGAATATCCAATTGAGCTCTCATCTGAAATTAACAAGGGCCAATTTTCAGCCGGAGGACTATGCGACCCTGCGGGATTTTTATGCCTTCATAGTGAAGAAGCAAGGTGAACAAATCGTTTTTAAAAGGAAAAAATAGGCTATGAAGACTTTTTTGTTATTTATATGGGCCATAGCGCCCGTGTGCCTTTCGGCCCAGTCTTACGATGTGAAGTTGATCCCGGATTCCTTAAAAAAGAATGCCCGGGCGGTAGTAAGGGAGGATGAATATATCCTGGAGATCAAGTCTCCGGGAAAGGCCGTCACAAAAGAACGCCATGTTTACACGATCCTCGACGAGACGGCCGATAATGTAGGGGGGTACAGGAGCCTGTACGGTAAATTCAATAGTATCAGTTCCATATCGGGCTATCTCTATGATGCGGGCGGGAAGGAGCTGAAGCACGTGAAGAAAAAGGATATGGAAGACCGAAGTTATGTTAGCTGGGAGAACCTTATCGATGATGAAAGATATAAAGAACATGATTTCTATTATCGAACTTATCCCTACACGGTAGACTACCAGGAAGAAGACGAATTCAACGGTCTCATGGGTTTTAGTGCCTGGAGACCGCTGCATGCACCCGGGATATCCACGCAGCATAGTAAATATGTGATCATCGCCCCCGCGGATTATAAGGTGCGCTATAAACCATTCAATTGCAGTTACCAACCTGTTATTGCCGAGGTTGGCGGCAAGAAGATCTACACCTGGGAGATCGGCAACCTGGCAGCCCGCTCTACGGAAACATCCGGTCCGGGATGGAGCGCTATGGCGCCCGTGGTTTTGATTGCACCTTCGGATTTTGAAGTGGAGGGGTATAAAGGGAATATGTCCACCTGGACAAGTTATGGGAAATTCATAGATCAACTGCGTGCAGGCAGGGACGTACTGCCGGAGGAGATCAAAAAAAAGGTGCATGAATTAACCGACAACCTGAAGGACCCCCGTGATAAGGTCTATGCACTTTACGATTTTTTGCAGAAAAATACTCACTACGTAAGCATTCAGCTGGGCATTGGCGGCTGGCAGCCGTTTCCGGCGGAATACGTGGCGACCAAACGGTATGGAGATTGTAAAGCCTTGTCCAATTATATGGTGGCTTTGCTTAAAGAGGCGGGAATCACAGGGAAATATGTTGAGATAGCAGCCGAGCAGGGCGCTGCCCCCCTGATAGAAGACTTTCCCTGTTCTCAGTTTAACCATGTAATCTCCTGTGTTCCGATGGGCAAGGATACAATTTGGCTGGAGTGCACCAGTCAAACCGGGTCTCCCGGCTATATGGGTAGTTTTACCGGTGACAGGAAGGCCGTTATCATCGACTCGGCGGGCGCTCACGTTGTTTCCACTCCGTCATATTCTTCATCAGACAACCTGGAGTCCCGCGTAATAAATGCTTCCATCGATGCGGATGGGAACCTGGACGCCAATTCGAGCACTTATTACAGTTGCCTGGCCCAGGAGATGCCCCATTTTCTGATCCACGATGTTTCCGGCGAACAACGTGAAAAATACCTGAATCAGCTCTTTAACCTGCCGACCTACAAAGTGGATAAAAGCAGCTATGAAGAGATAAAAGGGGCTAAACCGGCAGTAAAGGAGTATCTGCATGTTACCTCTCCGGGTTATGCGGGCGTATCGGGAAAAAGGATGTTCATCAGCCCGAATTTATTCGACAAAAGCAGTATACGATTCTCCCCGGATTCTGCAAGGAGGTATGATTTGGTCTATAACCATGCTTCCAGGGACGTCGACAGCATTTCGTTGACTATACCCGATGGGTATACGCCAGAGTCGGTTCCCCAGGATGTGAAGATCGATTGTAAATTTGGGAAATACAGCGCTTCCCTGAAGCTCATGCCCGGCAAAATAACATACTACCGGATTTGGGAGCAGAATCGCTACAGATACCCCGCTTCCGATTACCCTGAATTCGTCAAATACTACGAGCAGATCTATAAAGCCGATCATGCCCGGGTGGTGCTGGTGAAAAAGGAGTAGGAGTCCTATTTACAGGAGATCTGCTGGTCGATGATATTCCTCATGGCCGCGAACAGATCCTTTTTGGAATCTTCGTCGGGTTTTTCCAGGATCAGAATCGCGGCATAGCCCCGGCATCTGTCCAGGAAAGGCGTCGTGCCTGCAAAATTGGGACAGCTCAGGGACTGGCTGTTCCCGGCTCCATCCGTGTCGAGGATCCAGGCTCCCAGCGTATAACGCAGCCCTTGGACGCCTTTTGGACTGAATTTGATGGGTAAAGAGCCGTATTGGATCGTTTCCAGTTCTTCAACCGCCTTTGGACTCAGGACCTTTTTATCTCCCAGGGTCCCTTTGTTCAGCAGCATGGCGAGGAAATTGATATAATCGTTGGCGGTGGACCGGGCCCCTCCGGAAGGATTGATGGCGCCTCCATCGTCATTGCTGAAGCTCGTACCCCGCATTTTCAACGGACTTAGGATCCGCTCCTTCATCAGCCGGTCAAAGGATTTTTTGGTGATGACTTCCAGGACACGGGCGGCAATGTTGGGCCCTACGCTGCTGTAGTAGAACTCCGTAGATGGATTTGTGACGATATCCCTTTTAGAAGCGTAGGAATTTACTTCTTCCTCCAGGCTTTCATATTTGCTTTTTTGTAATACTTTCGTTTCGGCCTGTATGCCGGTGGTATTGGTCAGGCAGTTGCGGAGGGTGATATAAGCTTTACTATAGGTGGCGAAAAGGGGAATGTATTTACTCACTTTGTCATCGAGGGATAGTTTTCCTTCGTCGACGAAAGTCATCACGAGCGCTGCCGTCATCCAGTTGCCTGCATTGGCAATAGGGGCGGGGGACTTAACGGTGAAATCCGCGCTCGCCTGCTTTTGGTAGAGAACCTTGCCGTCCTTATAGACGACAGCGGCAAAATTGCCCAGCGCCTTCTGATTCTGTTTAAAAAGCTGGTCCAGCTGCCCAAAATCCTGGGAGAAGGCGGGGCGCCAGATTAGCAGGAAAATATAGGTCAGACTGAATGGAAGACAGGTTCTTATGACTTTATATGACATAGTTTCTGGATTGACGGGTTGGATTGGATTTTGCAGCACAAGTTTACTATAATTTTTACAAGCAAAATTATAAATACATGAACCTGAACAATTTTACAATAAAAGCACAGGAAGCGATCGCCAAGGCGCAACAGATCGCCTTTGATCAGTCAAATCCGAATATCGATACGGAGCACATCCTGAAAGCGTTGCTCAGCGACGAGGATTCTTCGATAGAATTCCTGCTGAAGAAGAGTAATGTGAACGTGAATTTCGTCGAGACGAAGCTCGACGAAAGCCTCCAAAAGCTGCCCAAAGTGAGCGGCGGAGAGCCCGCCCAGGCGATCAGCCGGGATGCCAACAACATGATTCTCCGGGCCGGATCCGCCCTTAAACAGTTCGGCGATGAATTCGTGAGCGTCGAACACCTGCTGCTGGCCATTGTCCAGGGCAATGATGACGCGGCGAAACTGCTGAAAGATGCAGGTCTCAGCGCGAAGGTGCTGATTGCGGCTATCAAAGATCTGCGGAAAGGGTCCACTGTTTCTTCCCAGACCCAGGAGACCTCTTTCAATGCCCTGAATAAATATGCCAAGAATCTCAACGAGATGGCCCGGCAGGGCAAGCTCGATCCGGTAATCGGTCGTGACGAAGAGATCCGCAGGACCCTTCATATTCTCTCAAGGCGCAGCAAAAACAACCCGATCCTGGTCGGGGAACCCGGTGTCGGGAAAACGGCCATCGCAGAGGGTCTGGCCCACAGGATCGTGAATGGAGACGTTCCGGAAAACCTGAAGTCAAAAATCATCTACGCGCTGGACATGGGATTGCTCATTGCCGGCGCCAAATACAAAGGGGAGTTTGAAGAACGCCTGAAGAGCGTTGTGAAAGAAGTAGCCGACAGCGAAGGGGAGATCGTACTGTTTATCGATGAGATCCATACCCTGGTAGGCGCCGGTGGCGGGGAAGGGGCCATGGACGCCGCCAATATCCTGAAACCTGCCCTGGCCCGGGGTGAACTCAGGGCTATCGGGGCAACGACCCTCAGCGAATACCAGAAATTCTTTGAAAAGGACAAGGCCCTGGAGCGCAGGTTCCAGAAGGTCATGATCGACGAGCCTTCCGTAGAAGACGCCGTCTCCATCCTCCGGGGTCTGAAAGACCGTTATGAGTCTCACCATCATGTGCGTATCAAGGACGAGGCCATCATAGCGGCCGTGGAATTGTCGCATCGTTATATTACCGACCGTTTCCTGCCCGACAAGGCAATCGACCTGATCGACGAGAGCGCCGCGAAGCTGCGTCTTGAAATGAACTCGATGCCCGAAGAGCTGGATAAGCTCGAGCGGAATATCCGTCAGCTTGAAATTGAACGGGAAGCCATTAAAAGAGAAAACGATGAGGAAAAGCTCAGGGAGCTGAGTGCGGAAATAGGCAATATGAGCGTCGCCAGGGATACCCTGAAGGCCAAATGGAAACAAGAGAAGGAGCTCGTCGAAAGAGTGCAGAACGCGAAATCGGAAATCGAAAATCTCAAACAGGCGGCCGAAAAAGCGGAAAGGGAGGGCGACTACGGAAAAGTGGCGGAAATCCGGTACGGCAAAGTGCAGGAACAGGAAAAGATAATCGATGACTATTCGCGTCAGTTAGCGGCTATTAGCGAAAATTCGCGATTGATGAAAGAAGAGGTCGACGCGGAAGACATTGCGGAAGCCGTCGCAAAATCCACCGGTATCCCCGTATCCAAGATGTTGCAGGCGGAAAAAGAGAAACTATTGAACCTGGAAGATGAACTGCATAAGAGGGTCGTCGGGCAGGACGAGGCCATAGAAGCGGTAGCGGATGCCATCCGCCGGAGCCGCGCCGGTCTTCAGGACCCGAGGAAACCGATCGGCTCCTTTATCTTTTTGGGGACTACCGGGGTAGGTAAGACGGAATTGGCGAAGGCGCTGGCGGGCTACCTGTTCGACGACGAAACGATGATGACCCGGATCGATATGAGCGAATACCAGGAGAAACATGCCGTTAGCCGGTTGGTGGGCGCTCCTCCCGGATATGTCGGATATGACGAAGGCGGTCAGCTGACCGAAGCAGTGAGGCGGAAACCCTACAGCGTGGTGCTGTTGGATGAAATTGAAAAAGCGCATCCTGATGTATTTAACGTATTATTGCAGGTATTGGATGATGGAAGATTGACCGATAATAAGGGTAGAACGGTGAATTTCAAGAATACCATCATCATTATGACCAGCAATATGGGCAGTACCCTCATCCAGGACAATTTCGAAAATATAAACGAGAAAAACCGGGATGAGGTCGTGGAAAGAACGAAACTGGAGGTGATGAACCTGCTGAAACAGACGATCCGGCCCGAATTTCTCAACCGGATCGACGAGGTGATCATGTTCCAGCCCCTGTTCAAAAGCGAGATCAAGGGGATTATCCGGATCCAGCTCGCCGCCCTGCAGGGCCTGGTCGCACAAAGCGGGATAGATTTGCAATTTGGCGAATATGCCGTAGATTACCTGGCGGAGAACGGGTTTGACCCCCAATTTGGCGCCAGACCACTTAAGAGGTTGATACAGAAGGAGATAGTAAATAAATTGAGTAAGAAGATATTAGCCGGGGATATCGACAAGGGGCATCCGGTGCTGGTGGACGTATTCGATGGGACCGTGGTCTTCCGGAATGAAGTCTCCCACCTGGAGAAAAAGGGGTAAAGAGGCCTTTCACCGCGACCTGACGAACAATATGGAGAACAGATTGTTATAAAAAAAGACGATATTTTTTACAACTAAGACTATCGCGTGGGATTGCTGCAAGGGTTCCGGCAGATAGTCGGGGATAAATATAAAGCGGATGAAAGCAAAAGAAATGCAAGTGATCATTCCCACAAAGGACATCTTTGTGGGCGACCCGAAAGCGCCGGTAACTCTCACCGAGTTCGGAGATTATGAGAGTGAAGCGTGCGCAAAGGTGAACGAAGTGATAGACAAGCTTTTAAAAGAATATGAGGGAAGGATGAAATTCAACTATCGTCATTTCCCGCTGACCAAGATACACCAGCATTCCCAAAAGGCTGCGGAAGCCTCCCTGGGAGCGGCTCAGGAAGGTAAGTTCTGGGAAATGCACAATATGATCTTTGCCCACCGCCGTCGCCTGGGGGCGATCAGCCTGCGGGAATATGCAAAGGACGTAGGCGTGGTCAATAAGAAGTTTCTCGACGATCTCGTCAATTCCACCTTTGGCTGGCAGGTGAAGAGTGATCTCATGGAAGGCCTGGACAAGGGAGTCCGGGATGTGCCTGCGTTCTTTGTCAACGGGAATCTTTTCACGGGCAAGCCCACCTATGAAAACCTGAGCAAGGCAATCAATGAAGCGCTGAAAGAGGGAAAGAAGAAGGTGGCCGCAAAAGAGAAGCTGAAAGAGAGGGCCTAGAGGCGGGGAAGGGCGCCGCCGACAAGGGGCATTCGTGAAGAGCCCTGCTAAATTATTTAATTTATATTTGTATCCCGGTGCGATCCGATCTTCGTACCGGGATTTTTTTGTCCCGTAAAGCAATTCCATGATCCGATTCACGGCCACCATCCTGCAATTTGCGGAACAAGGCGAGAAGACCGGCTGGAGCTATATAAAGGTGTCCGCCGCCCTTGCCGGGGAATTGAAACCCGGTAACAAGAAGTCGTTCCGCGTAAAAGGCAGTCTTGACGACTACGCCTTTACGGGAATCGCCCTGCTCCCGATGGGTGATGGCGATTTTATCATGGCCCTCAACGCAAAAGTCCGTAAAGCGGTCGGGAAGGGCAAGGGCGCAAGGCTGAGGGTCGTCCTGGAAGTGGACAAGAAGTTGCCCGAGATTCCGCGTGAGTTCCTCGAGTGCCTGGCAGACGAACCCAAAGCGCTTGATTTCTTCAACAGCCTTCCGCTGTCACATCGCAACTATTGGGGTAACTGGATACGGTCTGCCAAAACGGAACCCACCCGCGCAAAAAGGATCGCCCGTTCCGTGACGGCGCTTGCCCGGGGATGGGATTATGGGCAGATGATCAGGAGCCTGAAGAACGAGAGGTCCGATGGGATCGGCTAAAGGAAGTTTCCGGACGGACCGGGTCATTCCCGGAAAGAATCCTGGCGCTTTTCCTGGTAGTATGCCGCCGTGGCGGCTATTCCCCTGTTGTAAGGGGTTGGTTCGAAATGGAAGGCGTCTTCGAATTTCGAAGAGTCAAACAGGTAATCATATTCGCTTTGGTAGAGCATTTCATAAGATTCCCGGATGGTCTTGTCGAACAGCCCCCCCAGTTTCAACATCCATTTGGGCAGGACGGAGAAGGCAGAAGTCACGCCCATCGCGGCGGCAGCCATCCCGATAAATTCCTTGCCGGTCAAAGGGTCCGGGGCAGTGGGCAAATGCCAGGCCTGGTTCCAGGAGTTTTCATCTTTTGCGAGCATATGCAGGGCCCTGACGGCATCGGGGATATAGGTGAACGAGTGCCTGACACCCGCATTTATCAGCCATTGCGCCTTCTTGCCTTTGGCCAGGTTTTCGAAGACCAGCATCCCGGGGACGCTTGTCCGGGCGGCTCCCGGTCCATAGAAATCGGCCGAACGGGCAATCGATGCGGTGATATTTCCCTTTCTAACCTCGCTCATCAGCCGTGTCGCGATGCGAGCCCGGAGATCTCCCTTCTTGCTGCAGGGATTATAGGGGCTTTCTTCCGTCATACCTCCATTCACGAGCCCATACATATATACATTGTCGAAAAAGATGAGTTTTGCCTGAGACCGGCTGCATGCGGCAATCACCGAGTCCATAATCAGGGACCATTGCCGTCTCCAGACGGAATAATCATAAGGAAGGCCGGCACACAGGTAGACAACCGAAGAACCCCTGACGGCGTCGAGTGTTTGACGGGGATCGCTGATATCGGCCTTTATCCCCTCACAACCCTCCATAGGGTGGGAGGTCCTGGATACAAGCCTCACTTTTTCGCCGTTTGTAATCAGTTCACGGGCGAGGCCGGTCCCGATGACCCCTCCTGCTCCGAGAATGGTATGGATTGACATGGTACAGAATTTGACCCCAAATATAACTTATACGCCAATAATTTTGTGGTTGATACGGATTATATCTTAACTTGATATGAAGAATCTGAACAAAAAATCCTTTGGCGTGTTGTTTGGGTGCTGAAATAAGTTTCCGTTTAAACGAACGCTCGTCCGTTTAAGAAAAAAAGGGTGTTCGATCATGCAGGTTTCATTATTCTGACGATTTTTGCTGGCCCCTGTCTTGTCGCTGACCATGGAAATATCCCGGATGGGCATCGAATGAATAAAGTACCGAGAACCAGAATCATATTACATAGCATCCCTATTATGAAGAAATTATTTTACGTAGTATTCGTCGGCGGTGGGTTAAGCCTGTTTTCGTTTACCGGCATGGCACAGAAGACTCCCGATACCGTATTGCAAAACGTGGACCTGCAAACGGTCATACAATTTGCCCTGAAGAATTATCCACTGGTGCAGCAGGCACTCCTGGACGAAAAGATTACCGACCGGCAGATAAAAAGCAAGCTGGCAGACTGGTACCCCCAGCTGAATTTGAACGGGTCTTACCAGTATAATTTCGAGATACAGAAGATCTACTTCAACAATACCTATGTGACCAGCGGTACCTCGAATGTCTCCCTGCTGGGCCTAGGCGCCACGCAGACCATCTTCGACAGGGATGTCCTGTTGGCCAGCCGTACAGCAAAAGACGTGCGGTTGCAGAGCAAACAGGCTACTATAAGCGATAAAATCGACATTACCGTGGATGTCAGTAAGGCCTTTTATGACGTCATCCTCACCCAAAAACAGATCGATGTGCTGAATGACGATATCGTGCGGCTCGAACGAAGCTATAAGGATGCGTATAATCAATACCGGGGCGGCGTAGTCGACAAGACCGATTATAAGAGGGCCATTATCTCCCTCAACAATTCGAAGGCGGAGAAAAAGAGCGACGAAGAATTGCTGAAAGCGAAATATGCGGTCCTGAAACAGGAAATGGGTTATTCCGGGACCAATGATATCAGTTTGTCCTATGACAGCGCACAGATGGAGGCGGGTCTCTACATAGACACGCTGACGGCGGTGGATTTTAACAACCGGATCGAGTACCAGTCCCTGATGACGCAAAAACGCCTGCAAATAGCCAACCTGCAATATAATAAATGGAGCTATTATCCCACCTTATCGGCCAACGGAGCTTATAACCTCAACTATCTGAGCAATTCTTTTTCTAAGTTATATAACCAGGAATTTCCCAATTCGTATGCTGGGCTGACCCTGTCTTTCCCGATCTTTCAGGGCACCAAGCGCATCCAGAATATACGGATAGCCGAATTGCAGGTACAGCGGGTGGACCTGGATATCATCAACCTGAAGAATTCGATCAGCACCCAATATGCGCAGGCGATGGCAACCTACAAGGGGTATCTCAACGATTATTTCGTTCTGCGGGAAAACCTCCAGCTGGCGCAAGACGTATTCAATACGATCGAACTGCAGTATCGGTCCGGTGTAAAGACCTATCTTGACCTGATTACCGCACAGACGGACCTGAGAACGGCACAAACGAACTACAGCAATGCCCTGTTCCAGGTACTGACCAGCAAACTGGACGTCCAAAAGGCTTTGGGAACCGTACAATATTAATTAATTATGGAAAAATCATCTTTTGATATGAGAAGCAATCTACAATGGATCGGTCTGCTGTCAGTGGTACTCGGAATCGCATCTTGCGGCGAAAACAAAAGCGCCGCCCCCCAGGCGCCCCCTGCAGTACCGGTTGCCGTTTACCTGGTACAACCGGGCAACGCCACGTATTATGACAACTATCCCGCGACAATCACGCCTTTGAGCCAGGTGGATATAAAGCCGCAGGTATCGGGCAATATCGTCAACATCTTCTTCAAGGATGGCCAGTATGTGCGGAAAGGCCAGAAATTGTACGAGATCGATCAGCAGCAATACCAGGCTGCGGTGCAGCAGGCCGTTGCCAACCTGAACGTGGCAAAAGCAAACCTGGCCAAGTCGCAGCAGGATGCGGACAGGTACACTGAGCTGGCCAAACAGGACGCCATCGCCCGGCAGACCCTGGACCACCAGATCGCGGACCTGGAGAGTGCAAAAAGACAGGTTGACGCGGCACAGGCAGGTGTCGTGAGCGTTCAAACCAACTTGAAATATTCGATGATCTATGCGCCCTTTGACGGAACAATCGGTATATCCCAGGTCAAAGTGGGCACTTCCGTATACGCGCAAACCCTTTTGAACTCCGTATCCACGGATGATCCTATAGCCGTGGATATCGCCATCGACCAATCGGAGATTCCCCAGTTTTCGGCCTATCTCGAAAATCCGCCGAAGGACAAGGACTCGATTTTCACGGTCGTCAATACGGACGGGTCTATCTATCCTTATCCCGGCCATGTCTATCTCCTCGACCGCGCCGCCGATCCCCAGACGGGTACGATCAAAGCCAGGCTGGTCTTTCCGAATGCGAAGCACCTCCTGAAGCCCGGGGTAACGACAAATATCCGTGTCAAACATGATGCCGGTGAAAGCAGCCTGCTGATTCCTTATAAGGCAGTAGTCGAGCAACTGGGCGAATATTTCGTATACCTGGCAAAGGACAACAGGGCCTTTCAGCGCAAAGTCACGCTTGGAACAAAGATCAGCGACAAGATCGTCGTGAGGAAAGGGCTGGAGCAGGGAGACAGCCTGATCACGGAAGGCGTTCAGAAACTGAGGGACAGCGTCGCCGTTCGCGTAGGTCCTCCGAAGGCCACGCCCGGTAAATAACAGGAGTCATGCGAATCGGGGACAGTGTTCGGATCGGAAATAGCATCCGGATCGGAAATCATAGACAACGGAGAATAAGTAAGAAAGAACATTCGGGTTTTGCCGAAGGATTCAAATAAATTAATCAGATATGGCTTCTTCATCAAATATATTTCTCAGAAGACCTGTAACGGCGATTGTGATATCCATTGTGATCGTGCTGGTAGGTACACTTGCTATCCTGACCATGCCTGTCAGCCAATATCCTGACATCACACCCCCTACGGTACAGATCACGAGCAATTTTACGGGCGCGGATGCCCAAACGGTGGAGCAGACCACCACGACGGCCATCGAGACACAGGTGAACGGGGTGCCTGGTATTACTTATATGCAGAGTAACAGCGCCAATAACGGAAACTCGCAGATCACGGCCACCCTGGACATCGGGGTGAACCCGAATATCGTGGCGCTGGATATCCAGAACAGGGTCGGTATCGCTACGCCCACACTGCCCGCCCAGGTACAGAAACTGGGTATCACCACGTTGAAACGTAATCCCAGCATCCTGATGCTGGTGGCGATTTATTCGCCCAATGGCAGCCATAGTATCCCGTTTATGGATAACTATGCCAATATCTATGTCCGTGACCAGCTGTTGCGTACACCGGGTGTCGGCGACGTGCTAAGCCGCGCCGATAATTTCAGTATGCGTATCTGGTTGAAAACCGATAAGCTGGCGCAACTGGGCCTCACGTATAACGATGTGCAGAACGCGATCAATGAGCAGAATCTGCAGGTGGCTGCCGGCTCGGTGGCTTCGCCGCCGCAAAGCTCTGCCTCCGCCTTCGAGTTTACCGTGTTTACCAACAGCCGGTTGACCACGGAAAAGGAATTCGGGGATATTGTCATCCGGTCCAATCCCCAGCAGAACTCGATCGTGTATATGAGGGACGTCGCCCGGATACAGCTAGGCAAGGTGAGTTATACCAGCAACTCGTTTGTCGACGGGAAGCGGTCTTCTTACCTGCTGGTCTACCAGGCGCCCGGCAGCAATGCCCTCGCCACGGCCGAGGGTGTCTACAAAGCAATGGACGCGATGAAAAAGTACTTTCCGGTCGATATCGACTATAAGGTTCCCTTCGAGTCTGTCTCGGTGGTGAAGGTGTCGATCTCCGATGTGGTGGATACCCTGTTGATCGCCCTGTTGCTGGTGACGATCGTCGTGTTCCTGTTCCTGCAGAACTGGCGTTCCACGCTGATACCGGTGCTGGCAATCCCCGTCGCGATCGTCGGGACCTTTATCTTCTTCATACCCCTGGGTTTTACCATCAATACCCTTACCATGTTCGGGTTCGTACTGGCCATCGGTATCGTGGTGGATGACGCCATCGTGGTAGTGGAGGCCGTTCAGCACTATATCGATACGGAAACCATATCCGCAAAAGAGGCGACGGCTAAGGCGCTTAGCGATATCACGGGCCCCGTAATCGCCATCGCGCTGATCCTGGCTGCCGTGTTCGTGCCGGTAGGCTTTATCCCCGGTATCGTCGGCCGGCTGTACCAGCAGTTTGCCATCACGATCGCCATTTCGGTACTGATATCAGCTTTTGTGGCCCTGTCGCTGACACCCGCCCTTTGCATGATGCTGCTGAAGCCGCAACATATTACCAAGGATTCAAAGGGGCTGAATAAATTCTTTTACAAGTTTGACCAGGGGTTCAGATGGTTAAATCTCAACTACACGCTGGGCGTCAAGGGATGGATCCGGAGAGCGCCCCTTGGGATCGTCCTCTTGGCTTGTATCGTGGTAGGGGATATCTTCCTTTTTAAAAACAAGCCTACGGGGTTTATCCCGACGGAAGACGATGGCCGCGTATATGTCTCCTACGAGATCCCCGAAGCGGGTTCTACTACCCGTTCGCTGACCGTACTGGACAGCATGATGCATCTTGCCCAGACCGTTCCGGGCGTCTTCCATACTGCGGCTTTGGGCGGACTGAACATTTTGACCGGTGGCTCGAAGTCCAACAGCGGTACCATTTTTATGCAGCTGAAGCCCTGGGATGAACGTCCCAATAAGAATGAACAGCTCATGGGGGTGATCGCCGAGCTGAACAAACGCTTTAGTACGATTAAGGAGGCGAAGATCGTCGTGATTCCCCCGCCGGCCATCCCGGGTTTGGGGAATGCCGGTGGCTTCAGCATACAAATAGAACAAAGGCAGTCCAACGACGATATAAAGGCCTTCGAGGGTGTGGTCAACAGCTTTGTCGCCGCGGCCAACAAACAGCCCGAAATCGCAGGGGCCTTCACGTTCTTCAGCGCCCATACCCCCGGTTACCAGGTCAACGTAGACCGGGATAAATGCAAGAAGCTGGGGCTTAATCTCGCCGATGTGTACAACACCATGCAGATGTACATGGGAAGCACCTATATCAACCAGCTGACTATTTATGGCAGGAATTTCTATGTGGTAGCGCAGGCCGATACCAGTTTCAGAAACGATATCAAAAATATCGGCCAGTATTATGTGAAGAATGCCGCAGGCAATATGATTCCCCTGAGTACGGTCGTGAGTTACCAAATCACGGAAAGTGCGCCGTTGATCTCTCACTTCAATATTTACCGCAGCGCTGAAATAGACGGCAATGCGAAACAGGGCTTTAGCAGCGGGCAGGCCATCGAGGCGCTTGTACGTACGGCCAACCAGGTATTACCCGAAGGATATGGATATGAGTTTTCCGGTCTTAGCCTGCAGGAATTGAAATCCGGCTCCAGCGCGGTCTATATCTTCGCGTTGTCGATCGTCTTCGTGTTCCTGTTTCTTGCCGCCCTTTACGAGAGCTGGGCCGTTCCCTTCTCGGTACTGCTCGCGGTCCCCATCGGGGTCTTTGGCGCTATTTTGGCCCTGACCCTGATCCCCCGCCTGACCAATAACGTATACGCCCAGATCGGGCTCATCACCCTGATCGGTCTTTCCGCGAAAAATGCGATCCTGATCGTGGAATTTGCCAAAGAGCGCGTTGACAGGGGCGTGGGCATCATACCCGCAACCCTCGATGCCGTAAAACTCCGTTTAAGACCCATTCTGATGACCTCTATAGCGTTTATCCTGGGTGTCCTGCCGCTGGCCCTGGCTACCGGTGCAAGCTCCGTAGCGCGTAATACGATCGGCTGGACGGTATTGGGTGGGATGCTCGCCGCGACCGGCCTGGCTATCTTCTTCGTGCCGGTGCTGTTCGTCGTGATCACCCGGCTGACCTATGGCGATAAGAAGATACAGGAGATACGGGATCGTAAGATCGCCCTGGGGGAATAGACGCCAAGAAAAATGATTGAACCGACCGCCGGAGGGTGGAATCCGGATCAGGCCCGGGAAGCTGTGCAGGTTTCCCGGGCTTTTATATTTATTCCCGTGCCGCGGATCCGGCCCATTTCTCACATAAATACAAACCCAGATCGATCGAGGCGGTGACGGCGCCGGGAGTGATCGGGTCTCCATCCTCGACGATTCTTTCCCGGACTACCTCCCGGCAATAGGATTGCAAGGCATCCTATTCCCCGAAATGGGTGGTCGCCTTTTTGCCTCTCAGAAAACCCGCCGCTCCGAGGACCAGGTTACCGGTACAAACAGAGATCTTGTACCTCGCTTCGGCGGCGGTTTTAATTCATTCGGGGAAGGCTCCGTTGGAAACCAATGAGCGGGTTCCCTGTCCCCCGGGAACGAAAATGGCATCGTAACCGGCTAGCGAAGACCTCCCCTTTGCCGGCGCAAACCCGAGCCCAAAAGGGTCATTCACGGTCTCTGAAAACGTGCAGACATCCCAGCTCAGATCAGGCAAATAGTCCATGAAGACGAGCCGGCTGACCGGGTCATAGCGACCCATAAAATCCAGCCAGGTTATGCCATCGAAAATGATATAAGCTAATTTCATAATACCGTGAGGGTATGTCATAATGGCAATATCTCCAAATCAGAATGCCCGGAGATGGGGTAGGAGCCGGTCCCTCTATTCCTTGATCCCGATTCAGGACGTGGTACGGAACTGCAATAAAATTTGAATTAGCGCGCGGTTATCGGGTCTATTTCGTATTTTTATTTATACTAAAATTGTTGGATTTCCGGTGTGGAACATAAATGGCTTGAGGGATTTTTTAGTACTAATTTTGATAGTATTTTTTTTGATAGATAAAAACATATTTTATATTTGATTATAAGGAGTTATATAAAATAAAAAAAGAGTAAAAAAGATATGAAAAGGCTATAAAAATGCTTCTTTCCAGAGGAATCGAAATATAATACGGAAAACGTTTTTAAAATGAACTTAGTAATTGAATATCAATATTTTCCATCTGTTATCTTATTTAATACTTCGTTTAGTTTTTCAAATATAGTTTTTGAGAAATATGAACACTACAAAAAAATGGGATTTCGAAACCGTTGCCGGATCGCCGGGGCCAACGGGACGATAGACCTGACGGTTCCGCTCGCGAATGGCAGGGATCAGAAAGCCTTTACAAGGGATGTCAAAATTGCAGGTTTTGAAAACTGGCAGGCCAATCATTGGAAGACCCTCATGTCCTGCTACAACCGGTCTCCCTGGTTCGAATTCTACCGGGACGGTCTCGAGCGGCTGTATCTCAGGCCATTTATTTTTTTGATAGACTGGGACCTCTACTGTTTCGAGTGGGTATTAAGCTGTCTGGAAATGCAACCGGCAATTTCCTCCACGGAAGCATTTCAACCGACGTATCAGAACGGGGATTGGGCAGACTGGAGGAACAGGATCCGACCCGGAAGCCTGGGCGAACTACCCGCTATAAAGTACCGGCAGGTGTTCGAAGAACGCCTCGGTTTCCTGCCGAATCTTTCGATCCTGGACTTGCTTTTTTGTGAAGGCAGGAATGCGCGGCGGCTGCTGCAAAACCCACTGCAGGGCATCAACCGGCAGTGACCCGGCCAGACGGATCGGATGGGTAAACCCATGCTGGCTGGAAAACGGAGCGGAGCATTAAAGTGGGATGGAGAAATTGAGTGGTCCGGGAGGCTATAAAACGGCAAAGGAGTCCATCAGATATGTACGATGATAACCGGTCCGGCTCCCTGGCCTCCGCTTTTATTACCTGGTATTTCCTTTGTTTCGGGCAGGGACAGTTTTGGAAGGCTGTCTTTATCCGGCGATAAATGATGGTAAACCCGGCTTAGCTCCAGGAGTTTTTGCAGAACCTGCATTTTCAACCGCTGCAGGTTTTGGGTGTTCTGGGGATTGACTTCCGCCGCTTCTGACAATTGGCTCTGGACCCGGTTCCAGTCGATCATGGACAATAATTGCAGGGCGCCCGCGATCTGTTCACGCGAAAACCCCTTTATTAACCCGTCATTTCCTGTCAGCAGATACGAAAAGCTGGAAGCGGGTACAAAAGGTTGTCCTTGCTGCATCCCGGACCCGGGAAACCGCGGCCTGGCCGGTAGCTGGATCGAAAAGTCCATGATTTCGGGCTGGGAGGAAACGGCGATGTTATCGTTCGCGATATGGGCCCCGGGAGGCGGTGTTCCGGGAAAGTTCGGCTGAACCCGTTCGGCAAAAGGCATTTGATGCGGCTTCCTGATCGATACAAGTGCCCGGTTTTCGTGAGCGGGCAAGATGACTTTGACGATTTTCCGGACGCTGACGATGGCAGTCGTTTTGTTCAAAACAGGAACGGCGAGGATAGCAGTCTCAGCACGGGGAACCACGGTCCCGACAACTGGCTGCCGTCGGAACTGCCCTCCGCTTGAAATAGTCGAAGGGGATTGGAAAATAGTCGAAGAGGATCGGAATAGCGAACAGCAAGCTGCCAGGGACGCCAGAAAAAGGCAAAGGGCCGGTTTTTTCATTGATCTCAGGGTGACACGGCCGGAACCGCCGGATCCCAGTTTCAGGATTCTTTTCACCCGCTGCAGCAGCAGTCCATCGTCGGGACCCGTTGCCGCCATAGCGAGACGCTGGTTTCCCGGGTACGACCTGGCGAGGAGGAGCAGGGCGGAAGCATAGCTATGCGGTTCATACCGGAATTGCATAACCAGGTCGTCACAACTGTGTTCCCTCTCCTTTGAAATATGTTGAACAAGCAATCTCGCAAAGGGGTTGAAAAAAAAGAGATGCTGAACCATCGTCATCAGCAGGTTCAACAAGTAATCGTTTCTCCTGATATGTGCCAGTTCATGCAGCAGGATCGCCTCGACCTGTTTGGGGTCCAGGTTATTCAGGACGGCTAACGGCAGCAGGATGACAGGCTTGAAAAAACCGATCGTCAAAGGGGCCTCTACCAGGGATGACAGCCAAAGCCCGACCTGCCTGTGAATACCCAGGCTCCTGCGGGTCGAATCTACAAAAAGTCGTAGCCCCGGATCCGCTTTGGACAATCCCTGGGTACGCAGCAGGCCGGACCGGTAGTATTGAAACAGGTAACGGACCATCAGGAAGAACAGGATGCCCAGGTAGAGACCCGACAAAACCGGGACCGCCTGGTCCATCCACGCAGCCAGTTTTACAAGCAGGGAATATTGGTCGATACCCGTGGCCCGATAAGGTAGCAGGTTAACGGAGAGATCCGTAAAAGCAGAAGAGATATTCGGGGGGGCCGTTTCTGTGAAGAAATGCCGGACAAAAGAGATCCCTGACCACACGGTGCCGATACTCAAAACCAGGATCGCCAGACCATGATGCAGCCCCGCATTGCTGTTCTTATGGAAGGCCTTCAATAAAACGGTTGCCAGCAGGTATAAAAGCCATAAGAGCGCCATCTGCCACATGCTGTCGAGCAATGACCAGCCCAGCGCCTTCAACAAAGCAGAATGGGTAAACAGGTGCATGCTATTGATTTTTGAGATTATTCAGGATCCGCTGAATCTCCTCCAGTTCTTCGGGAGATGCTTTGTGTGCGCCCAAAGCCTGGATCACCAGTTCTGTAGGGGATCCGCCGAATAAAGTATTGATCATTTTGCCTACCAGATGTTTCTGGGTCTTCTCCTTGCTCACGATAGCCTGGTAGATATGCGATTTAAAACTGTCATCCCTCTTTACCAGTCCCTTCTCATGCATGATCTGCATTAGTTTCAGCGTGGTAGTATAGCCCACATCCTTACTTTTGGCCAGTTCTTCATGTACTTCCCGGACACTGGCGAGGTTCCGGTCCCAAAGCACCTGGAGTATTTCCAGTTCGCTTTCCGTGGGTCTGATATACCTGGGTGAAGGCATAAAAAAAATTTAGCGACAATTTACGACAGATTTCGTAATGAAATTGTTAAAAGTAGAGGGCTTAACGGTCCGGGCGCATCCGTTGACCCGGACGAATCTTTTCTCCGGGGTGAATGCGCTCATATTCGTCGATGAGTTCCCGGGTTGTATGGCTGCTGCCATCGTGGCTCCAGCCGGGAGGCTTTATGAAGTATAGGAGGGCATTTCGGAAACACCCCGCATGGGCGGCCTTTTTCAGGAGATCGGACCAGGTCCGGAAAGCGATCACGACAGGGTTGAAAGACCCGATATTACGGGGCAGGCCATATTGGGGACGTTCCTCTTCCTGTTGAAAGGTACCAAAGATGCGGTCCCAGACGATCAGGACGCCCGCATGATTCCTGTCCAGGTATTTGAGGTCTATTCCATGGTGAACGCGGTGATGGGAAGGAGTGTTGAAGAGAAGCTCAACCGGCCGGGGGAGTTTCCCGATCGTTTCTGTATGGATCCAAAACTGGTAGATGAGGCTGGCGGACTGCATGGTCAGTACGATGACCGGGTGAAAGCCCAACAGGGGCATCCAGCACCAAAACAGAAAGGATCCGGTAAGATTGCCGGTCCAGGTTTGGCGGAGTGCCGCCGCCAGGTTGTATTTCTGCGACGAATGATGCACCACATGGGAAGCCCAGAACCAATTGATATGATGACTACAGCGATGGAACCAATAGTAGGAGAAATCGTCCGCCAGGAATGCGACCGCCCAATGCCACCACCGCGTGCCATCCAATGTAAAGAGCCGGAATCGATAAAGCAGGGTAAAAAGACCGAAGATCACTGTCTTGGTGAGTAGCCCCGACAGTATATTGCCGATGCCCATGGCAAGACTGCTGAAGGTATCTTTTGTTTCGTAAAGATGCCTGTTTTCTTTATAGGAGAACCAGGCTTCCAGGCAAAACAGTACAACGAACACCGGGATGGCATAATAAAGAAGTACCGGTGGCATGGCAGGCTATCTTTTTTTACAAATTACGACTAATTCCTCCAAAATGAAAAGCCCCCTTGTGGAAACAAGGGGACTTTTGGTATTAGGATCTGATTAGTGTAAGACTTGATTCCACAAATATAAAGGGATCTTTGTGGTCCGGCCGATTTTTTTGCCGATTTTTTTTAAAATACCGGTTTAAAGCCGGCATATATTATTTCAGGACCAGGACATGGCTATCCGCGTGCTTTTCTTTGTCAGCCTTATTCGCGAGTCCGTTGTGTATTTCCGTTTTGGCCTTCGTGCCGGAGTCTGCCTGCCTGTGTGAGAAAAGGGTGGCCAGGGTAGGGGCGACCACGAGGGAGACAATCGACATTAATTTGATGAGGATATTCATCGAGGGACCGGAGGTGTCTTTAAAAGGGTCACCCACCGTGTCGCCGGTGACAGAGGCCTTGTGGGGTTCCGACTTTTTATAATAGGTTTGACCGTTGATCTCCACTCCTTTTTCGAAGGACTTTTTTGCGTTATCCCAGGCGCCGCCGGCATTGTTCTGGAACATGCCCATCAGTACGCCGCTCACAGTGGCTCCTGCCAGGAAACCGCCAAGCGCTTCCGGACCGAGGATGAATCCAATGATTAACGGGGAAAGAATGGCAATGGCGCCAGGCAGCATCATCTTCCTGATCGAGGCGTCGGTAGAGATGGCCACGCATTTATCATATTCGGGCTTGCCGGTTCCCTCCATAATGCCAGGGATGGTGCGGAACTGCCTTCTGACTTCTTCTACCATCGCCATGGCGGCTTCTCCCACCGCGCGGATGGCAAGCGATGAGAAGATAAAGGGGATCATGGCGCCCACGAAAAGGCTGGCCAGTACATCCGCTTTGTAGATATCGATTCCATCCATCTTGTAGTTATTGTGGTTCACTACGCCGACATAAGCGGCGAACAGGGCCAGGGCCGTCAGGGCCGCAGACGCAATCGCAAAGCCTTTGCCGGTGGCAGCGGTGGTGTTGCCCACTGCATCCAGCACGTCCGTCTTTTCACGAACGTCTTTCGGCAGTTCGCTCATCTCGGCGATCCCTCCCGCATTGTCGGCAATAGGTCCGAAGGCATCGATCGCCAGTTGCATCGCCGTGGTCGCCATCATACCGGCCGCGGCAATGGCGACGCCGTAAAGACCCGCACAGGCGTAAGAGCCCCAGATACCACCCGCCAGCACGAGGATCGGCAGGAAGGTAGATTCCATCCCCACTGCCAGGCCACCGATCACGTTAGTGGCATGACCCGTACCCGACTGACGGACGATGGATAGTACCGGACGTTTGCCCATGGCCGTATAGTATTCGGTGATAATGCTCATCAGCGTGCCTACGAGCAGGCCGACACCGATGGCCCCGAGGACACCCCATTTTGTAAACTCCAGGCCCCGCAGGGTCATCGTTTCAGGAAGAATGTAAGAGACCAGTCCGACGCAGGCCAGGGCCGTCAGGACGATGGAACCCCAGTTGCCCATATTCAGGGCCTTCTGGACACTGGACGTGCTGATGCCCGCGTTGTCGCTGACGCGTACGAACAAGGTTCCAATGATCGAGAACAGGATTCCCGTGCCCGCGATGATCATGGGTAGCAGGATGGGGGCCATGCCGCCGAACTTGTCGTCGGATACCGTCTCCTGGCCAAGCACCATCGTAGCCAGCACCGTTGCCACATAAGAACCAAAAAGATCGGCTCCCATACCGGCGACGTCACCCACATTGTCTCCGACATTGTCGGCAATGGTCGCGGGGTTACGGGGATCGTCTTCGGGGATTCCGGCTTCTACCTTCCCAACGAGGTCAGCTCCTACGTCGGCTGCCTTGGTATAGATGCCGCCACCTACGCGGGCGAAAAGCGCTATGGATTCCGCTCCCAGCGAGAAACCTGTCAACACCTCAATGGCCTTGCCCATTTCTTCGGAATTGACCGCCGCATCCGGGGCGAAGATCGATTTCAATATGATGAAGAGACTACCTAATCCGAGCACGGCCAACCCAGCCACACCCAGACCCATTACCGATCCCCCCGTAAAAGCGACTTTCAAAGCTTTGCTCAGGCTGGTACGGGCGGCCTCTGCCGTGCGCACATTCGCCTTGGTGGCGCTCCGCATCCCGATATAGCCTGCCGTCGCACTGAGAATGGCGCCTATAATAAAGGCCACTGCAATCGACCAGTGTGAATGGGGATTTGCATTGCCCATAACCGCCAGCAAGAGAGCAGCAATGATCACAAAATAGGACAGAATCTTCCATTCTGCCTTGAGAAAAGCCATCGCTCCTTCCGCGATGTATTTACTGATTTCTTTCATCCGGTCGGTGCCGGCATCCTGTTTGGAAACCCACGCGAATTTTATAAAAGTATACAGGAGGCCAATGGCCCCCATAGCGGGAACTAAGTAGATCAATTTGTCCATAAGTTGTAGTTCTTGTCAGAATTTTCAAGGAGGGCAAAAATAGGGGAAATAAAAGAAAAATCCTCCCAACTGGTGGAAGGATTATCTTTTAACCCTGGGACAAATGAGAAGAATGTTCTATTTATTGAAACTATTGATGGCCGTCAATGTTGCGCGCAGGAAGAACACTCTCTGATATCTTTGGCAGCTTTAGCTCGTTTTCAGGGTTTAGGCTGAATAAATATAAGGTTTAGGGGTTTTAGAGTTTACAGATTTAAGTTTGGGTTTAGGGTTTAATGTTTAGAGCTTTTAGTTTGAGTTTAGGGGTTTGAGATCCGGTTTTATGTTCAGGGTTTAGGGTTAAAGGGTCGTTAGCTAATTTGCGAATTCTATGCCGGTTTGTAACCTATTAATAATCAATTTTTTGGAAATGTGCTTTCGGATTTTTCTTCCCGTTTCAGGACAATTCTTCCCCGACTGGATCCTCTCGTCGGATGGATCGCCTGTCGGACAGGAATTCCGTCCACGGTTTTTTCAGGATGCACAGCTATCCTGACCCGGTAGAAAAACAAAACCTTCCGTCTGGGGACGGAAGGCTGTAGTAGAATAACCTCTGTAACCTTAGTGAAAAAAGAGTTTTATATTAACTATTGATGGCCGTCAATGGGTGTTATTATCTTACTCTCTCGTGCATCTATCGCAACCAAATCGGTGCCGGGATTCAGGGAGTTTATAATCAGTCAATTACAATCTTGTCAGCTCTTTCACTTTTCCCTTATCCGGAACAAATTTCCCAAAATAAAAGGGATCGGAAAAGACATCATTTGCTTGTTTATGTCCACTTTATATCCACTTCAGGTCCAGGCCACCGGCAGCACATAAGGGTTTCCCTTAAAAATATAAGAAAAAGCCTTTTTGCGGTCTAAAAATCCTAAATAATGAATAATTATGTGAGGAATTAGATGCAATTTTTGGGTCTCATTGTCGTTTTTGAATAAGATCCGAGCACGAAATATCTTTTGAAAAACTAATAAAGTCCCCCTATGACCCCAAACATCAGTAACAACCAGGACCACCTGGCACAGGAATTCCGGCAGTTAGAAACCTATATCGCCCGGGAAAGCAAGATCGCCCTTCTCAAGATCCAGAGCCTGCAGTTCGCCATGAAAACACCCGAAGTAGGCCTGCACTATCAACAGGAAGCCGAAGCGATGGTCAGACAATCTCTTTTCTCCTTTGTCCCGAACAGTTTTGTACTTAGCGAGATAGGGTATTACTTCAGCGCCGTTGAGAATTAATCGTCGTCAGCAAACTTATTACGAACCTGTTACAAGCCGCAATCCGCCTTCCGGGCGGATTGTAGCTAATACCCGATCATCCTTTAAAAGCTGATGCACTCTTTCAGTTCTTTTTCGGTATAGGCAAGATTATATTGCTTCAATACATCCGCAGGCACACCGTTCCATTGGTTAGGTACATTGCCGGCATAGCCCATATCTTTCACACCGATCTCAGACGTATAAAAACCGGAAGCGGTAAGATTCCTCATAAGATTGAAAAATGCCACACCCTGACCCATCGCAGGCTTCGCCTTTTTGGGATAGGCGATTTCATCGACCATTTCTATTTGCTGTTGGGGGCTGCAATCCTTGAACGCCTTTTCAAAACGCTTCAGACACTGGAGATCCAGCCAACGAAGACCGCCCCGCATAGGGACCTGGTGCTCCGGCATATCTTTCACAATAAATTCTATGAACTCAGGCACTTTTGCGTCCGAGGCGCTGCCGCTCACTTCATCGCGGGGGATGATGATGTCCCCGAGAATCGTAACGGTTGCCATTTCATCCGGGGTAAAGAATTTGGGAGAACCATCGACTTGCTTTTGATAAGCTACCTCCTGTTCCATACGGGTAGCATTATCCGATTTTGAAGCTGCCGCCGCGTCTTCGGCCGCAGGGGCCGTCTTCGTATCCGCGGAATTACAGGCTTCGATCAGGGTTCCCGTTGCAACGGTCCCCACCAGTAAAGCTTTGATCGATTTTCTTCTGTCCATAAGATGTTATATAGAAGGTTATATATTTTGCTTTTTCATTTCATCTATGATATGTTCGCTGGCGCGCATCGACAGGGCAAGGATCGTCCAGGTGATATTTTTATCCGCCTGAGAGACGAAGGAACCGCCGTCTACACAGAAAAGATTCTTGCAATCGTGCGCCTGGTTCCATTTGTTGAGCGCCGATGACTTCGGGTCGTTGCCCATGCGCACGGTACCTGCCTCATGAATGATGTTTCCCGGAGCATGCAGACCATAATTATTGTGGGGCCCATCCTCATCGCCGAAACCGGTGACGGCGCCCATTGCATGCAGTATTTCGGCGAACGTTTCCTTCATGTGTTTGGCCTGTTTGATCTCATAGTCCGAATGGCTGGTATGGAATCGCAGGACCGGTATACCATATTTGTCGACGACTTCGGGATCTATCTCACAATAGTTGTCCGCCCTCGCAATGGATTCTCCGCGACCCGCCATGCCGATGGTTGCGCCATAAAAATACCGGTAGTCCTCTTTCAGGGAAGCGCCATAGCCACCCGGTTCTTTTTGCTTGCCTTTTACTTTCAGGGATCCGTTAAATTGTTGTATGTCCCAGCTAAATCCATACAAAGGCATGTCAAAGCCCCCTCCGTATTCAATATGATACCCTCTCGGGAAATCCAGTTTCTTATTATCCAGCCACCAGGGCGTGTAGACGTGCATGCCTCCGACGCCATCCTCATTGTATCTTTTCCGGCCCACGAGGTCGGGGATAATGCCTCCCATATCGGCGCCTGTAGAATCGTGCAGGTATTTACCGACGACATTGCTATTGTTGGCCAACCCGTTGGGATGTCTGTCCGATTTGGAATTGAGCAGGAGCCGCGCGCTCTCGCATGCGCTTGCTGCCAATATCACCGTTTTCCCATATACCTGGTATTCGCCCATTGTAGCCTTATCGACATAGGAGATCCCCGTTGCCAGGCCTTCCTTGTCCGTAAGAACTTCCCGGGCCATGGCGCCAGTCACCAGGTCGACATTGCCTGTCTTCAGCGCCGGGATGACCAGTACCGATGACGAGGAGAAGTCGGCATAGACTTTACAACTCCTGTTGCATTGCCCGCAGAAAAAGCACGCACCCCTTTCACTGTTGATCTGTTTGGTGAGCATTGAGAGACGGGAGGGGATGACCGGTATCCCGATGCCTGTGGCTGCTTTTTTTATGAAGAGTTCATGGAGCCTGGGTTTTGGCGGTGGAAGAAAAAATCCGTCGGGATCATTCTCCAGCCCCTCGTTGGTCCCAAACACACCGATCATTTTATCTACCTGGTCATAGTAAGGTTTTACATCTTCATAGCCGATGGGCCAGTCGTCGCCAAGACCATCGATGCTTTTGCGCTTGAAATCTTTTGGTCCGAAACGAAGGGAGATCCTTCCCCAGTGATTGGTCCTTCCTCCCAGCATACGTGCGCGCCACCATTCCCATTTGGTCGCACCGCTCTGGGTATAGGGTTCTCCGTCTATCTCCCAGCCCCAAAACGAGGCATCATAGTCTCCGAAGGGTCGATATTTAGTACTGGCTCCGCGGCGGGGGGAATCCCATGGATTTTTTAACTGCGCGGAATTGATTTTGGGATCGAACATGGGGCCGGCTTCTATCAGGCATACTTTAAGACCCGCTTTGGCCAACATATAGGTGGCCATCCCTCCTCCGGCGCCCGAACCTACAATGACCGCATCATATTTTTTAGCTTGTTTTTTTATCTCCAGATCACCCATACTAAGATTATAATTTGAACGTAAGGAAAAGTAAATTTAAAGGTTTTGTGGAGTTGAGAACAAATATTTTTAAAACTGATAGGAAAGATTATTGGGAAAGATCTTGGGAAAGAATCAAACGGCTAATTTTCTGATTCCCATCCGGGGAAGCAGTGCCGGAGACATCATGGGATTGACTGAACTACATCTGCAGCCAGCGGAGGGCTTCCAGTTTGGTGATATCATCGTCCTTGTCGCCGGCATTCGGATTGATGATCTTGTCGGGGACGATGCTGCCTTCGCAGATAGTGCCGGTAAAATCTGCTTCACGGCACACTGTGAGCACCAGCATGGAATGATCGGACAGTGTGTACGTGGCGTTGGCTGTCGTCATCCCGGCGGTTGGTTCCCCATAAAGATGAACGGCCGTCTTGCCTTTAAAAGCCAGCGCAACGATCTCCCCGGCGCTGACTGTTCGGTGACCTGTCAGCACCACAATGGATTTCCTGCCCGACTTGATACGGTAACACTTGCTGACCTGGCAACGGATATGCTTTCCCTGGAATGCGGCTCCATCGCGGTAAGCAATCGGGATTTTCTCATTGTCGGAAACAAAATAGCCACAGGTGCCGTTCCCCAGCAGTGGGCCGATTCCCGCCAGCATGGGCCAGCAATTGCCGCCGGTGTTCGCTCGAAGGTCTATGATCCACTTGGAAATTTTACGGGTGTCAAGATCGGCAATGAGCTGTTGAATGCTATCGGCGATCTGCATGCAGATCATCGAGTCGGTGGTGCTGACCCAGGGAACTGTCAGGTAAGCGATGCTGTCCGACAATACTTCCCCTTTTATTTCTCCGACGAGTTGAGACAGATCCGGTTTCACCGGGGTAGACGCCGCATCGTTATTGTTATCATTATTATAGACGGCCGCCTTTTCGGCAGGCATGATAAAACTATGGGATTCGTTGATCTGCTGAAAACACCAGGTGATGGTCGCATAAGCGTCGTCGCAATTGGCTGAGTTTTTCAACCGGGTCCTGGCCATGACTCCCAGGGTGTCCCAGGATATATTTTCTCTCTTGTAATAATTTTTCTGCATAAAGACCAGGGCCTCGTCCAGCAGGCGGCTTGCTTTTTCGAGACAGGCCAGTTTGAGGGAATCGGGCGGGGGGACAGCATTCCGGGGCCGGGGAAGATCATGACCATATGCGGTGGAAATGACGGAAGACAACAGTAATGGAATTGCCAGCAGGAAAGCCAATGACCTAAGCATACGCTAAAGAATTAATGTGAGGGGACCCCAAACCTTACCGGAGAGAAGATAGTATAATTCCAAAATTCCATAAAATAAAGTGCCGAAGTTTATAAAAAAATTGGCTATTCCGTTCCCAGGCTTTTTACGGGGCTCATCCTGGCCGCCTTGAAGGCCTGGAAGCTTACGGTGAATAAGGCGATACACAAGGCGGTCAGTCCCGCCATCACGAATATCCACCAGTAAATATCGATCCTGTAGGCAAAGCTTTGCAGCCAGTAATGCATGAAAAGCCAGGATATCGGGGCGGCGATCAGGAAGGCCCAGATCACGAGCCGCAGGAAATCCTTCGACAGCAGGAAGACGATGCCGCCCACGGAAGCGCCGATGACCTTTCGTACGCCGATTTCCTTTGTCCGTTGAAGCGTGCTGTAGGAGGCGAGCCCCATCAGGCCCAGGCAACTAATAAAGATGGCCAATACCGAAAAGTTCAGAAAGAGCCTCCCAAACCGGTCCTCGCTGCGGTATTGCCTGTCGAAAGTCTCGTCCAGGAAAGTATAGCTAAAGGGCTTGTCCGGTATGATCTCCTTCCACTTACGCTCTACGGCTGAAAGAGTGGCGGGCAGGTTGTGGCCGTCCACATTAACGGATAGCAGGTCGCATGCCCCGGGTTCAATACGCATACTCAGCGGTTTGATCGCTTCCTGCAGGGAACGGAAATGGAAGTCTTTCATAACGCCGACAATCATACCTTTCCGGCCCCATTGGTCAAATTTTTTACCGACCGCCTGTGCTGGGGACGTATAGCCGAACATCTTGACGGCGGCTTCGTTCAGGACCATCGCCTGGGTGGTATCGGTGCCGAAGTTCTTTGAGAAAGCCCTCCCCGCGACCATCTTTATCTGGTACTGGGGGATATAGTCGAAGTCCACGAAATACAGATCCAGGTTGGCGATCTGCATCTCTCCCCGGACATTTTCAATTTGCGAGTAGGCCCCGGGGTTGCCACCGCCCGGAACGCTGCCGGACATGGCGGTCGAAATTACCCCCGGCAAGTTACCCACTTCCTGTTTGAAGACCAGTTTGGCCGAGTCTCCCCGTGTATCGATGATCATCTTCTGGCTTTTATTGAAGCCCAGATCCTGGTTGCGCATGTAGTTGAGCTGGTTGTACACGACCAGCGTGGCGATGATGAGGGCCGTGGCGATCGTGAATTGAAGGACGACCAGCGTTTTGCGGAGAAACAGGCCCCTTGTACCCGTAGCGAACCTGCCTTTCAGGACCGCCACCGGTTGAAAGGAGGACAACACCAGCGCAGGATAGAAGCCCGCGGCAATGCCGATCGCTATGGCTGTACCCAACAGGACCAGCAAGTAAGAAGCATGCGTAAAGATGCCGGGGCTGATGGCCTTCCCAGCCAGATGATTGAAGGCGGGAAGCAACAAGGCGGAGAAGACAACGGTAAACAAAAAGGCGATCAGGCATAGAATGACGCTTTCCCCGATGAACTGCCGTGCCAGCTGTCCTTTGCCTGCTCCCACCACCTTGCGGATGCCCACTTCCTTTGCCCGCTCTGCCGACCTGGCCGTCGTCAGGTTGATAAAGTTGATGCAGGCTATGAGCAGGATGAATATGCCTACTATGGAGAATACATATACGTTGATGATATTCCCCGTTTTTGAGTTGCCCCGGGTAGAACGAAGGTATACATCCCGGAGCCGTTCCAGGTATAAAGTCGGGAACATCTGCTGGGCATGCATTTCCGTGCCGTCCATCTTCTCCAGGAAGGCCGGGAATTTGGCCTCCAGCGCATGGGCATTTGCTCCCGGCTTCAGAAGCAGATAGGCGTTGGCGCCGTAGTTCCCCCATTGATCGTCCAGTCCACGGTTCAGCCGTTGGGTCACGGTATTCATGGATACGATCATGCTGGCCGCGATCTGGGAATTTTCCGGAATGTCTTTCATGACACCCGTAACGACGGCATGAAAGTTGGATCGGGTCAGGGCGAGGGATTGTCCCAAAGGGTTGGCATCTCCAAAGTATTTTTTTGCAGTCGCTTCGGTTAATACCACGCTAAAAGGTTCTTTCAGCGCGGTATTGGGATTCCCCCTGAGGAGGGGGAAGTCAAAAACCTGAAAGAAGGTCGAATCCGCCAGTGCGACATCGTCCTGTTCAAAATGCCGGTCACCCCGGGTGACCAACCAATTATCTCCCATGCTGACCCGCACCGTGGATTGAACCTCCGGGAGTTCGCCCACGAGGTGAGGCGCGACAGCCCAGGCGGGTCGGTCGCTGTGGAGGGTCTCGGTGGGTGTTTTGATATCGCATACGATGCGGTAAATCCGGTCTGCCCTGGTATGGAAGGAGTCGTAGCTCAGCTCAAAAAGCACATACAAAAAGATGAGATAAAAGGCGGCCATACCTACGGTGAGCCCGATGATATTGAGCAGGGAAAAGCCTTTATGACGCCAGAGGTTGCGAAATGCAGTTTTGATATAGTTTTTGAACATACCGGTTGATTGATGGTGCTCCGGTTTGCCACCAATAGGATGCCATTTTTGTTAGCTATTGATAGTCAGAGAATAGAGGCAATCAAAAGGATCTAAAGCGTCTGGAACCGATGCAGGAAGTGTCCGGTTTCAAGTTCAGGGGCTGGTCAATTCCCGTCGTTCCGGCGGAATCTTTGTGTTATTATTCTTCATTCTTCTTCTTCGTTTTCCTGAATATCTTCTTCCGGTTCTTCCTCCTCTTCCCCGCTGTCGGATTCCTCTTCCTGTTCTTCGGTCATATCTTCTTCCGGCGAGCCTTCTTCCTCCGGGTCGTCTTCAGCGGGATTCTCTTCCGTCTGAGCAGTCGTAGTCTCTTCTTCCGCCGCATTGGCAAAGTCGGCAAACCAGCCGGCTTTTGTGAGCAGTTCCGCGGGGCTGCCTTCTTCCACCACCTGGCCTTCCGAAAGCACGATGACATGATCGGCGTCATGCACCATCGAATAGCGATGGGCGATGATAATGACTGTATTCTCTTTCCGGATCTCTTCGAGGGTTTTCTTTACCTCGGCTTCTGTGGCATAATCCAGGTTGGCCGTGGCCTCATCCAATACGAGGATGCGCGGCCGGGCCACCAGCACCCGGGCGATTTGTATACGCTGTCTCTCCCCGACGGAGAGCCCGATCCCGCTCTCCCCGACGATTGTTTCCAATCCATCCGGGAGCCTTTGCAAGGTCGCCTGCATTCCGGCGGACAGGGCCGCCTTTTCCACTTCTTCCAGCGTTGCCTCCGGTCTCTTATAGCGGATATTGTCGGCCAGCGTGCCCCTGAATATCGCCCCGTCGGTCGATACCATTCCGATCTGGCTGCGGACGGAAGACGCATCCAACTCCGCCAAATCCTGTCCGTCTATCAGGATCTTTCCCTGCGAGGGGTCGTATAATTTCATCAGGAGGTCTACGGTAGTGGTCTTGCCTGCCCCCGATGTGCCGATGAGGGCAGTAGCCTTCCCCGGTTCCAGCAGAAAGCTGACTCCCTTCAGGATCTCTCTTTTCCCATCGTAAGAGAACCAGATATCCCTGAATTCTATCTTGCCGTGCCCGATCACCAGCGGGGCTCCCGATTTCTCTTCCACGCCACTATCCAGCAGCTTAAAGGCACGCGCAATGGATGCGATATTCTGCTGCAGTCCCACCCAGAGACTGGCCAGGGTATCGATCGGGCCATAGAGCCTGTCCAGGTAGGACACAAACATGACTACATCGCCCGGTGTGAGTTTGTTTTGGAGGGTGAGGTAGCCGCCGTAACCTAATACCAGGGCCGTTGACAGATGGGAGAGCATGGTCTCCCAGAAGACGTATTTGTTGGAGAGTCTGGAACGGTCGATATAGTCCCGGTAGGCTTCGTCGGAAATGGATTGCAACTGTTCCGTCTCCCGGTCTTCGGCTCCCGATAGCTTTACCGTTTTGATGCCTGTCAGGCCATCCTGTATCCGGGCCGAGACGTCTTCCCATTTTTCATAATAGCCGGAAAGACCGGATTCAAGTCTCCGCGCCGATTTCCAGGCTATCAGCAGGTAAAAGGGAATCGTGACGAGCGCAACGGTGGTGAGCGCCACGTTCTCCCAGAACATGATGGCCAGGATTCCCAGCAGGCTGATCGTTTCGGGAAGGATCTGCTGTGAAAATCCATTGACGATGCCCGATACTTCCTCCGACTGGTCGATTTGTTTGGCGATGGCGGCACTGGAACGTTTTCCGAAAAATTGAAGCGGGAGGTTGAGGACATGCGAAAAAGTGTGTTGTATGAATCGTTGCTCTATCAGACAGGAGAGCCTGACGTTCATATTTTCGCCGATACGCCAGAAGATGGTGGCCAGCAGGTTGATCAGGAATAAAAGGACCACTGCCCACAACAGCGTGTTAAGCGCCTGCTCGGGGGAGCGAGCCGCAACATGACCCTGGGTGTGCGGCTCCTTGACCTTTTTCCTATGTGTTTTTTTTGCCGGAGCATGCTGCAGGTGATGCCTGACCGCCGCCCTGGCATTGGCCATTCTCCTGGCCGCCGAATCGGGAGGCTTTTTTACGATAAGGCGATGGGACTCCACGGCTGTCGTGCCGCCGGCGCTTGCTGTCGCGGCGTCGCCCGCCTCTTTCAGGGTGTCCTTTTCTCCTGCTCCGGTCTCTTTTTCAAGAAAAGAGGAGATAGGGTCTTCGACATCCGGATCGATGCCCAATTCACGTTGGGCACTGTCTTTTGCCTGTTTTACGAACAAACCGGCCACATCGTTGACGGCTTCCCGGTAAATAAGAGGTTCCAGGAGGCTGGCGCCAGTTCCCAGCAGCCCCAGGATGACTACCCAGACGAATTTTTTCTTATAGGGGAAGACCAGCCCGAAGATCTTTTTCCAAACGCTCTTTTTTATATTTCTGTCAGTTGCCATGCCTGGAGGATAAACCATGAAAATCGAAACTTCAAAGAAACAAAAATTTTATTTGGAACCGGGAAGTAAAAAGAAATTAAATTCGTAATAAACTGATCTGCTATGACACTTCATTCCCGTAGGACATTTTTGAAAAACGGCACCCTGGCGATCGCCGGGACCAGCCTCCTTGCCGGCCGGGTCTTTGCCGCACCAGGAAAAAAAGAGATCACCGGCATCCAGCTTTACTCCGTACGCGACGATATGAAAAAAGACCCGTCGGGGACGCTCGGTAAACTGGCTGCAATCGGTTATGTCTATGTGGAGCATGCCAACTATATCGACCGGAAATTCTATGGCTATTCCCCAAAGGATTTTAAAAAGCTGCTGGATGGATCCGGTCTCAAAATGCGCAGTGGCCATACCGTGATGGGCAAGGAACATTGGGACGCGGCAAAGAAAGACTTCTCGGACTCATGGAAATATACGGTGGAAGACGCGGCAGTAGTGGGACAGCAGTTCGTGATCAGCCCTTTTTTGGATGACGGACTGCGTAAGACCTATGATGACCTGCTGGCCTATATGGATGTATTCAATAAGTGCGGCGAACTGTGTAAGAAGTCGGGCATGCAATTCGGCTATCACAACCATGACTTTGAATTCAATACCGTGTTAAACGGCAAAAAGGTCTTCGACATCATTCTTCAGCACACGGACCCGTCCCTGGTCGTCCAGCAGCTGGACATGGGCAATCTCTACAACGGCGGGGCCAAAGCCATCGATATCGTGAGGCAGTATCCCGGAAGATTCGGGCTCATGCATGTAAAAGACGAGATCCTTTCGCCCACCAAAGGCGAGGATAAATATGAAAGCACGATCCTCGGCAAGGGCATCGTGAATACCAGGCAGGTGATGGACCTGGGCCGGAAGGAAGGCGGCACCTACTATTATATCATCGAACAGGAATCCTACCAGGGCCGCGCACCGCTGGATACCGTCAGGGAAGATCTGGCTATCGTTAAGAGATGGGGATATGCGGTTTAGGGCGCCGTTTCGCCGGCCCGTACGACCGGCCCTAAGGATACCCGGAGAATCCCCCGGGCTTACCGCATTCACTGGGTCCATGACATCGTATAGTTCAGGGAGTATAGGCGAAGCTCGCTTTCTGATCCGCTATGATCAGGTCGAAGGTCCCCGGTTCCGTAACCGTTTTTAAGGCGGCGTTTACAAATGCCAGGTCCTTCCTGTCCAGGGTAAACACAACCGTCTTCGATTCTCCTGCTTTCAGGAATATCTTTTTGAAGGCCCGCAGGCGCCGCATGTTGGGAGTAATGCTGGCATATTGTTCGTGCGAGTACAGTTCTACCGTCGTCTTGCCGGCCATGCTGCCCGTATTTTTTACGGGTATACTCACCGCTAGTTTCCCATCGCCTTTGATCCTGTCTGAGCTGAGCAGTATCCTGCCATATTCGAATGTAGTATAGCTGAGTCCCCAGCCAAAGGGAAATAACGGGTTGTATCCATCCATGGTCATGTTGGCGTTGAATATTTCCCGGATGTCTTCCGTCGGCTTCCGGTCGTAGAGGACCATTTCGCCCATGCTCCGGGGGTAGCTGAAAGGGAGCCTCCCATCCGGGTTATAGTCTCCGAACAGGACGTCGCTGATGGCTTCTGCCGATTTCCTGCCGCACCAATAGGCCATGAGGATGCCTTTCATCCGGGGTTCGATGCCGGTGATGAGGCGTGGTCGTCCTTCCGTCAGGACGAGGATCACGGGTTTCCCGGTTGAGGCGGCGGCTTTGGCCAGGTTCACCTGTTCTTCCGGGAGCGCCAGGTCCCTGGTATTGCCGGGGCTTTCGGCATAGGCGTTCTCGCCGAGGCACAGAAGAATGACGTCTGCATTTGTCGCGGCTGCGACCAGGCCGGTCGTATCGGTATTCATCGGGTTGTCGAATCCCTTGCCGGTAGTGGTCAGCACGCGGGAAGCGCCGATCTTGGCGATGACGGTCTGCAGAATGGTCTTGCTGTCTTCTGGGTACCATTGTTCCTGCTGACCCTGCCAGGTATAGCTCCAGCAGCCATTCAGGGCGCTGATGCTTTGCGCGGCAGGACCGGCTACCAGGACCCTGGTATTCCTGGAAAGAGGTAGAAGATGTCCGTCGTTCTTTAACAGGGTCATTGCCTCCTGTGCGGCGTTCAGCGCGAGGGCCTGGTATTCGGGTCTGCCAAAGTTGGCGGCTGCCGCTTTTTCGGGATAGGGGTCGTCGAAAAGCCCCAGCTTATATTTCAGCGTGAGGATCCTTTTTACGGCATCGTCGATCCGGCTCATCGGGACCTCTCCTTTCCCGACGGCCTCTTTCAGCAGGATAAAAAATGAAAAATCCATAGGTACCATGCTCATATCGATGCCCGCGTTGACAGCCATAGCAACAGCTTCCCGCGGGGTGGAGGCTACATAATGACGGGTATGCAGGCGGATGATATCTTCCCAGTCCGTGACAATGACACCCTGGAACCCCAGCTCCTTTCGAAGGACGTCGGTCAACAGGTATTTGCTGGCATGGACGGGCACGCCGTTTATCTCACCCGAATTGACCATCAGGGAAGAGGCTCCCGCCTCAACCGCCGCCCGGAACTGCGGTAAATAATATTCGCGCATTTCGATCTCCGGCAGGTAGATGGGAGTCCTGTCCTTGCCGGTCCTCGACGCTGAATAGCCCAGATAGTGTTTGAGGCAACTGCCTACTGCCGTAGGGCTTCTCAGGCCATCCTCTTCATAGCTCTTTATTGCGGCCGCTCCCATGCTCTTGCCGATAAATACGTCTTCGCCATAGGTCTCGGCGAACCGGGACCACAAGGGCTGGCGACCGCAATCCAGAACGGGTGCGAAGTTCCAGCGTACCCCCGATGCCCGCAGCTCTTTGGCGGTGACTTTGGCCGCGTCAGCCACCAGGCCGGTATTCCGGGTAGCCGCCATACCTATATTTTGCGGGAACAGCGTGGAATTTAGCGTGTAGGTCTGACCGTGGATCCCGTCCAACCCATAGAGAATGGGGATCTTCAGGCGGGTCTTTGATGCTTCATCCTGTATCTCCGAGAGAACCTTATGCCATTGGTCTGCCGTTAGGGCATGGTTGGTGACGTTCAATATGGATCCAACCTTATAGCCGTCGATCGCTTTTTTAAGGGCTGCGGGATCCAGGACACCGTCGACGGGCGTGGCTACGACCCCCAGCGTCACCTGGGTCATCTGCCCGATTTTCTCGTCGAGCGTCATCCGGCCGAGCAAGGCTTCGGCCTTTTGCCCGTCTGACACGGCCGTTTTACGCTGGGCGATGCCGGAACGGGGTACGATTAGTTGGGAGGCCAGTAGGCCCAGGCAGATTACAAATGCAGTTCGATTCATGAGTGGTTGGTTGGGATCTTATTATTTATAGAAGACCTGTGGCGACAGACGTTTATGGGTGACAGACATTTAAAGGTATAAAGAAGTTCTGCCTGCCACGGGTCTAACACTTATGAACTTTTGCTAATTTGTAATATTAATTTATCCATTGGCGGGGGCAGCAGCCTGGCAGACCTCGTGGATGAAGCCGAGTTTATCCATGACAACGGGCGAAATGACGAAAGGGTAAAAATCGGAATGGCCCATGCTGCGGTTGAGGCTGTTGACGGCAAAGGTCAGCGGCAGCCAGACGTCGATGATCTCCGCGAATTGTTTTATCAGGTAAGGATCCTTACTGGGTTTGGTCCGCATGGCTTGTTCACGGGGGCTGACGACGATCCCGAAAGAATAGGACGTTTCGAGCGCATCCATAAGGTGCATGTAGTGGGACCAGGTCTCAGCCCAGTCCTCCCAGGGATGGGAAGCAGCATACGGACTGATAAAATGATCGGCCCAGTCTGCCGGGGCGCCGGTCTTATAGTAGTCTTTCAGTGATTGCGCATAATCCTTTTGTTCATCCCCGAAAAGTTTTCTGAATTTGTCGATCGCGGGTTTTCCGGCTATCAGCAGATCCCAATAGTAGTGGCCTATTTCGTGGCGGAAATGCCCCAGCAGGGTCCGGTACTTTTCCCCAAGATCAAGTTTGTTACGCACCCTTTCGGCTTCATCCGCCTCTTCGATATTTAAGGTGATGACGCCATGATCATGACCGGTCATCACTCTTTCGGTGGGTGAAAGATCCGCGATGAAGTCGAATGCGATGCCTTCTTCTTCAGGTTTTTCTTCGGGTTCCTCTTTTGCCCTGACCGGGAGGTGCAGCCTGAGCAGGGAATAGACCATGCGGTGTTTGGCGATCTCGATCCGTTTCCACCGTGCGAGGTTTTCAGGACCGGAGAGGGTAGGAATGGTCCTGTTCAGTTCACAGGCCTGGCAAAAAGGGGAGGGATGATCCGGAGATATCAGCCAGTTGCAGGTGCCGTGTCGGGCATTTTCGCAAAACCTGTATTTCCGTTTCGGGTCGTTACTATCGTGCCGTTCAGGTTCCGTCTCGGCGACCAGGGTGATCATGGCGAGCCCGCTTGCTTCAAAACCTACCTTGTGCCCGCAATGCAGACAGGTATCATTCTCGAAATACAGGAGTTGTTTGCAATGGCTGCAGGCGTATAACTTCATGGATGAGACTTTGTGGTGGCGAAAGCATTTAAATATCCGCCAGGATGCTCCCTGTTTCAATAACTGTGCTAGATAGCTTCCCGGATGCCAGATCTCCGGACCGCGATCCGAATCTCCGCGCTCCGATCCAAAAAAACACCCCGAAGTCCGTTTTCGGATCGGGGTGGTCCTGACGTTTTTGTCAGCAGATTATTTAATGGACTATCCGGTTAACTTTTCGTTACCGGAGGCGTCCATGTTTTATCTGTAGATTGCATGAATACCTCCTTTTTTTTGGTGAGTGATAAAGTTAAGGAAAAAGAGTCACAAAATATCACACCAAAGAGGCAAGTTGTTGTATGTCCCGCTGGTAGTCGTATTGCAGATCTTCGTGGAGCGTACTCACGACAGTATGGATCTTTTTTAGCTGGTTGCGGTACAGGTTGACCAGCACGGGGCTGTCCCGGATCGGTATTCTGCCTTCTTTGATCTTTGTGCAGAAATAGATGAGGAGCTCCGCTTCAGCCTGTTTGGAGCCGATGTGCCGGATGTATTTGGCGAGGCTTCGCAGGATCTTCCGAAGACTTTTCTTTGTGAGATAGAGATTCGGTTTGGGCAGCCCTGTAAACTCGTTGTCGATCTCGTTTTTGACGGTTTGTATATAGGCTGTCTCATCGGATGCTTCAAACAGCAGGTAAGTCAGCAATTCCTTGTTGTCATTCTTATATTTCGCCAGCCGAAGACAGATCTCGGCCAGTTTGTAGGGTGGAAGCGTGGTTAACTCTTGTTTTATTTCGTTGATCGTCGCGGCTTTCATTCGAATGGGTTAGTCATTTAGAGGCCTGGTGATTCCAGTTGCCGGCCGTTAAAACTAACAAGAATAATTCAAATCATGGAAGCCAGCGCATCGCATAATAGCTTTATCTCGTCTTCGGTGTTGTAATAGTGAATGGAAGCCCTGACAACGCTGGTCAGGTGATGTTTATTCATATAGATCGGTGTCGACGAAGCGGCGGCTATGGATACATTGATTTGTTTTTCGGCCAACCTCTCTTTTACCGTGTAACTGTCAATCCCTTCAATGGAAAAGGTGACGATTCCGCATTGCACATCACCGCTGTCGTGGACGTTCACGCCGCCGATGGCTGAAAGTTGCCTGCGCATCGAACCCGACAATTGTTGAACGCGTTGCCAGATCCTGTCCAGGCCGATATTCAGGGCATATTCAATCGCCTGGCCCAGACCGAGATTGAGTGCACGGTTTTTTTCGTAGAGTTCGAACCTGCGGCCGTCATTCCTGATTTGGTACTCGTCCCGGCTCGTCAGTTGCGCCGTAAAACCATCCATGAAGAGGACCCTCAGTTTGTCCTGTATCTCTTTTCGCACGTATAAAAACCCCGTTCCCCTCGGCGCCCGGAGGAATTTGCGTCCGTTTACCGACAGCATATCGCAGCCGATCGCCTGCACGTCCACGGGGATCTGGCCGATGGATTGGGAAGCGTCGACCAGGTATAGTATATTATTCTTACGGGCTATTTTCCCAATTTCCACGACAGGTATTACCCCCCCTCCGCCGGAGGGGATCTGGGTGACCGCGATCAACCTGGTCTGCGGTGAGATGGCTTCTTCCAACGCCTGAAGAGAGAAATTGCCGTATTCATCGTTGGGTATGACCGTGACCCGGACGCCGGATGTTTTTTGAACGTTCAGAAACCCTAATAAATTGGTGACATATTCGTATTCTGATGTGAGGATCACATCTCCTTCTTTAAAGTCTATCCCATACAGCGCCATTGCCCAGGCTATGCTGGCGTTTTCTGTGATCGCCACTTCGTCGCGGCCGGCATTTATGAGGCGGCCGATCAGCGTATAGGTATTCTCCAGTTGCTCCTTGTATCTGGCTTCTGTCTCATAGCCACCGTAGCTCGCTTCTTCCTGCAAATACCGGATCATCGTGTCGACCACCACATCCGGCGGCAGGGATGTGCCTGCGTTGTTAAAATGCACACGTACGGCAGTGCCCCTGGTTCCGGCTCTTAATTGTTCTATTTCCTGTTCGCTGAAAGTTGCTGTGTCCATTGTTGAGATTTGAAGGTGGCGCCGTCTTCTTCCTGTCTCCGGCGAATCGGGTTGCCACTACAAAATAAGCGCTTATTTTGGAGATAGAACAGATGCAGAATTGGAAAATTTGTGTGTAACAGATGCCCGGATTCGGGTTTAGGATCATCATGCTAACGAATGTTAGTTTTTGGTTATCTTGCGGGATCTTTTAAAACTTGGGCAATCTCTTAAAATTATCACATGAACAAAAAGGAAGTCTATATTATTTCGGCGGTACGCACCCCGATCGGCAGTTTTGGTGGCGCGTTGAAGGACTTTAGCGCTGTGCGGCTCGGAGCGGCTGCTATCCGGGGTGCTCTGGAAAAAGCTGTGCTCAGGCCGGATCTTGTGCAGGATGTATTGATGGGTTCCGTACTCCAGGCGAACCTGGGCCAGGCGCCTGCGCGACAGGCTGCAAAATTTGGGGGATTGCCTGATCACGCAAATTGTACGACGATCAACAAGGTGTGCGCGAGCGGTATGAAAGCGGTTGCTCTCGGCGCCCAGAACATCCTGTTGGGAGATGCGGATATCGTCGTGGCAGGAGGGATGGAAAGCATGAGTAACGTCCCTTATTATGCAGAAAATACGCGATGGGGGAATAAATACGGGAATGTATCGCTGGTCGACGGACTGGCCAGGGATGGTTTGACGGATGCTTATGACGGACTGGCTATGGGCAATGCCGCGGAACTCTGCGCCCGGGAATGCGGGATCGGCAGGGGAGACCAGGATGCATTTGCCATCGAAAGCTACCGGCGAAGCCAGGCTGCCTGGAACGAAGGAAAATTTGCCGGCGAGATCATCCCGGTCGCGATACCGCAGCGCAAGGGTGACCCTTTGCTGTTTGCAAGGGACGAAGAACCATTCAATGTGAAGTTTGATAAGATACCCGAGCTAAAGCCCGCCTTTCTGAAAGACGGGACTGTAACGGCAGCCAACGCTTCTTCGATGAATGACGGGGCGGCAGCCCTGGTACTCATGAGCGGGGACAAGGCGGAAGAACTGGGGCTAAAGCCCATCGCAAAAATTCTCTCCTATGCGGACGCGGAGCAAGCCCCCGAGTGGTTTACGACCACTCCGGCGATCGCCGTTCCAAAGGCCGTTTCAAAGGCAGGCCTCGCGATGTCGGATATATCTTATTGGGAATTAAACGAAGCTTTCGCGGTCGTCGGCATTGAGAACAGCCGGCGGATGAACCTGGATCCATCGCGGGTCAACGTATACGGAGGGGCCGTCTCAATCGGCCATCCGCTGGGTTGCAGCGGTGCCCGCATCTTAGTAACGTTGATCCATATACTAAAACAAAACAAGGGTAGATACGGCGCCGCCGGAATCTGCAATGGCGGGGGAGGAGCGTCCGCTATGGTCATCGAAAGCCTGGGCTGATAAGGATGCTTCTTTAATAAGAACGAAGCCTCCCCGCATGGTTCCCCCTTAACTTACGCTTAACAGGATTCCTTTTAATATTTTAAACCTGGTGGACGTTTCCGTATCCAAGATCCGGTGACACCGGCAGGAAATTTGCAGGTGGTAAACAACCAGACCAGACCATTTTATTAATAACTTAAAATCACGTCATGAAACGTTCATTCGTTGCTAAGATTCCTATGTTTTTATTTCTGGCGGCCTGCATCTTTGGATCCGCCCGGTCAGAAGCCGCTTCAAACGGCGTAAGAGGAGACCATCCTTATTATCTCCATGCTCTTTCTGACCTTCGTGCAGCCCGCTGGATGATCCAGCACCGCCCGGGCAACTGGGATCAGACTGTCGACGAGATCGAGGCCGTCCGCCGGATCGATGCCGCTATCGGCGAGATCAAGAAAGCATCTATCGAAGATGGCAAAAACATCGAAGATCATCCTCCTGTCGACGAAGCCCCCGATCATATGGGCCGTTTACACAAAGCCCTGGATTTTCTCCGGAAAGCGCGCCAGGATATCAGCCATGATGAAGACAACGCATTCGCCCAGGGCTTGCAGGCCCGTGCCTACGGTCACATTGACGGAGCGATCGGCGCCGTTAAGAAAGCCATTCATTCCTAAGCCCCGCTATCAAAATGTAAAGGAGCAGGCGCTCCCTCATTAATTCATTGGGCAGCCCGTCAGGGCTGCTTTTTTTTTTCTTCTCCGGCGGATGAGTCCCGGAACTCTTCTCTCAGGGGAGCATATAGTTCATCCAGCATATTACCGGGTTCCACTTCTATAGCCAGGGCAATCAGGAAGAGTTCGGCGGCAGAGAGCCTGGCATGCTCCTTCGTGCTTAGTTCGCTCAGCCGCGCCTTGCTGATCCCTGTTTTCCTGGATACAGCGGATTTATTAATGGACCGGTTCTCCAGGTATAAACCTAATCGGGTCATGTGTATAGATTTTGTGAACAATATACCTATTTTATCATATAAATTTATTGATAAATGATAAGATAAATATTCAATTTCTTGATATTTATCAATTTTTATGATATATTAATTCTATACTTTTGTATAGAAAATCTATATTATATGCTTGTCCAAAAAACAATCGCAGAACCCAAAAAGGCTTCCGCCGGTAACGGAGAAATCCTCCGCGGCAAACCTCTTCTCAGCCCGGCGATACAGGAAGAGATTCTCCAATGGATCGAACTGGCACCGCCGCGGCGAACGCTCCGGCATTTGAGAAAAATGATGATTGCCTGGATGCTTCGGGAGCAGTCGGGATTTCCTGTTGATTTCGAAGAAATGATCACGGATCTCGATTGTTTGTTCGAACTGCTGGATTCGATCCAGGATGAAATAGGGGAAGATGCCGGAAGCGGAGGACCGGAAGAACATGCAGGAGAAAGCCAGGGAGAAAATGCCGATGATGAGTAAACAGGACTGCGGGGGGACCACCGATCAATCTTCCGGCCGGGAACTCTTCTTTGTTCCGGCTTTCTGGTTTGACTGGGTGGTCGCCTTCGGGCCGGTCTTCCCGTCAGCCGGCGGATCACTTTTCCAACCGTTTCGTGGTTGATTCAATTCCTGTCTCAGGGATTTTATCTCCCGCAGAATTTCTGAAAGAATCTTCTCATCATATTCCTTTACCAGGGACTCCCAGTCGTTGTAATTATAGCGGATGGTGTTCTCATTCGATATAGGAGCGGTTTTTTTCTTCTTTTGGTCTGCAGGCAGAAGATGGGATCCGGCGAGATCGACTTTTAGAAGGAGGTCTACTGAAATATCAAAAAAATTGCTGAGAACGAGCAGCTCGCCGATATTGGGTTCACTTTTTCCGTTTTCCCAATTCCCGATCGTGGTCTGCCCTTTGTGCACCAAAGACCCAATGTCTTCCTGTGTTTTGGAGGATTTTTTGCGGAGATGCCTGATATTTTTTGCGAGATAATTCATCTTAAAAAAGACCCTTAAAAAAATTGCTAAAAAAATTGGTTTTATTAATTTGATTGCTATCTTTGTCGTCGAGCGAGCTTAAATATAGGCTAAATATTTTTCAAATCATTGCTGCAGAAGTGGTCGGGAGACCGGGCCGGGGAGAATACCCGGCTGTGCGTTTTTTAGGGACGCGCCGGCAAACCCACAGACTGGTATCGATAGCCGGATATACAGGATCCGGTTCTGTCCTGCCATTTTATTCTTATTTCATTTTCTGGATTCGCGGTGAGGACCGGCGCAACTTTCAAACGTTGTATGCATTGTACAAGCGTAACGGATGCCTTTATGCCGATAACATCACCAGGTATGGATGACACTATTATATAAACATTAAAAACCTTACTCATGGAAGACAATAAGGCACGACCCACCGCCGGCGAGATCATAAAGGATTTTTGCAGTTGGTATACCCCGGAAGAACTGCAGGAAGAATTACTCGATCTGCTCCTGGCGGCTGTCAATAGCGAAGAGGCGGACAATTGGGATTGCACGGTCCGGGGAAGATTCATCTTTCTTTATCGTCAGTTGGTAAAGCTGGTCACGGCTCTTTACAAGGATAAAACTCCCGAATCCGGAGAGTCGGCCATGATTAAGCGGATTCACTAAATACTTTTCTATGAATACTTCTTTGGACCATCTGCCGCTCCGGAAAAGGCAGCAATTGGAGGCGATTACAAAAATAATCGTAAACGCCATCACGCCTGAAAAAGTCCTGCTTTTCGGAGACTATACTTCCGCAACCTGGGGGGCCGGTTTTCACGCCGACAACCATCTGCCGGTAACGTATGACATACTGGTCATTACCAGACCGGATACCCGCCGTGCAGAATACGAGATCCAGGATATGATAGAGAACCGTTGCCGGTTCTACGCGCCCGTGACGATCATCGTCCATGACATCGTCTTTGTGAACAAACAGATTGCCAGGGGGCACTATTTTTTTACGACGGTAAGAAAAGAGGCGATTCTGTTGTTCGATCAGGGAGCCGTTCCGCTGGCGGAGGGTCGACCCCTGGATCTCGGACGCATCCGCATGATCGCCGAACAGGATTTTGAGAGATGGATTGGGCGAGCCCGGGCATTTTTCAAAACAGCGACGTTCTCCATTCGGGAGAACGAGCCGAAAATTGCGGTGTTTTTGCTGCATCAGGCCGCTGAACATGCCTACCAGGCAATTTTACTCGTCTTTACCGGTTATAAGCCCTGTACGCATAACCTTGAAAAGCTTCGAAAATACACCTACCGTTTTTCTATTGAATTGGGGCTGCTGTTTCCAGGACATCCACCCGAAGAAGAGATGCTTTTCAAGCTCCTTCTTCATGGATACGTCGATGCCCGCTATAATGAAGATTATGAGATCTCCCGGATGGAACTCGGTATCCTTAACGAACGTGTCGGAAAACTTCTGTCGATGGCGACCCGTCTGTGTCAGAACAGGTTACTGAGTCTCGGCAAAATGAGTGGCTTCTTTAGTTCCTGACAAGATCGGCGATCGTCTTTTTCTCTAATATCTTGAGGTTCGCGTCACGGACCTGTGACATCACGTTGCGGAATCCGCAGTTCTTCTCGTCACAGTTCTTGCATTTTTCGTAGAAGTACAGACTTACGCAGGGCAGGAGCGAGATCGGGCCGTCAAGCAAGCGCATCACTTTGGCAAGGGGAACGTCTTTGGGTTGCTGGGCGAAGAAATAGCCGCCACCCTTGCCTTTTTTACTCTCCAGGATACCCGCATTTTTTAATTCCAGTAAGATGTTTTCAAGGAATTTCAGCGGTATTTTCTTCTTTTTGGCAATCTCCGCTATCAATACCGGTTCTTCTCTTCCCTTGTCCGCCAGGTACATCAGTGCCTGGAAAGCATATTGCGTTTTTTTAGAAAGCATTGTTGTCCTCTTTGTTAATGGTTGAAAAAGATTGATTCTTCGACAGGATGGGGCCGACCCGCGGCGATCTCCTCAGAACCCCAAAACATCTTTCATCGTGAAGATGCCTTTTTTATTATGTATAAACTCCGCTGCCAATACGGCGCCCGTCGCAAAGCCCTGTCTATTGTGAGCCGTATGAACGATCTCGATGTCGTCAATGGGAGAACTATATTTGACTTTATGAGTTCCCGGCGCAGGGTCGATCCGCTCGCTGAGAATCTCCAATTCATCTAAGTTATCACTAATATGATTCACCCACCCCTTTTTCCAGGGAATTTTTTCCAGCACCTGCTTTGCAAGGGTAAGAGCCGTTCCACTGGGAGCGTCCTTCTTCTGGGTGTGATGAGTCTCCACCAGGCTGACATTATAATCGGCATGGGGAGCCATCAGGGAGGCCAGCTTTTTGTTTAATTCAAAGAAGATATTTACTCCTACGCTGAAATTGCTGGCATACAACAGGCTTCCTCCCGCCTTTGCGCAATATTCCCTGACCTCCTCGTATCGATCGAGCCAGCCCGTCGATCCACAAACGATAGGCACTCCCGCACCGATACAGTTCATCAGATTGTCATAAGCACTGTCTGGTCCTGTGAATTCAATGGCCACATCCGCCTTCCTGATATTTTCAACCGTGCCCTCTTCAAGGTTGTCTATCGATACTTTCAGGACGATCCTGTGCCCCCTGGCCAGGGCTATCTCTTCGATGGCTTTCCCCATTTTCCCATATCCGATAAGCGCAATCTTCATATATAACGATTTTTAATCCCGTACGGTTCGGTGCCTCCGGTTTTTTTGTTTATTGTCAATTTGTTCTATGCAAAGAAAATAAAAAATAAGACAAAATTAAGAAGGAAAGAGCTCATGCCGTCAGGGCAGCGGAATCGTCCGGAATTTGGGTTTGTGAAGATCGAATACCAGTCCCATCCCGTTGGGGGTTCCCGGAGCGGAAGGGGCAATGCGGATGCTGAGCTCCGTCCCGACGTCGAATCCCTTCAGGTGGGCGTCTACCGTGGCGTCTACCACATTGAGACCCCAGAAAAGCAGGAAGAAAAGAACGGAATAGTCCTGGTTTTTCCGGAACTCGTTGCGATAAGAACGAAGATCGTTGGGGTCGTTGTATTGGATAAAGATCTGCAACTGCTTGTCGACCTTACTTGCACTGTCCCGCCAGGTAGCCGTAGTGTCCGCCGTACCCGTAAGTACCACTGTCAGCGCATATTGTGTCCTTTTGTACCATTTCTTGTTGTAAAAATAAGTATAGGCCGGTATGCCGACGGCAGCGTATACCAGGGGTAGTTTCCAGTATTTATGGTTATAAATCTGCCCCAGGCCAGGCATAATGGCTGAATACAGGGTGGCCTTGTGCGGATCGAATTGCTTTTTCATCCGTCTCCTTGCGGCGAGGGTAGAATCTTTACGGCTCAAGGAATCCTTTGCATTTGGCGTGTCCGTTTTTGCGTCGGCGGAAGAAATATATAATACGGAATCCTTTTTCTGGAGCAGCAGGCTGTCTTTCTTCTGGCAATAGGAAGTCAACTGAAAGACCAGGAGGTAACAAAGCGTAAAGAAAAAATAAACTCTCTTCATTGAGGATGTTTAGTTGACTGAAACACCCAACTGATCCAGCAATTTATTAAGCTCCTGCAGAGAGTAATATTCAATGGAAATACTTCCGTTGCCCTTCTTGCTGTGATTCAGCTTTACCCGGGTGCTGAAATGAGTGGCTAAGTTATCCTCAATTCTTTTGAAAGCTTCGGGCATCGTGGTCTTTACCGAATTTTTAACAGCGGGCTGATCCTTGTAGAGCCGGCGTACCAACTCTTCTGTCTGGCGCACCGAAAGACCCTTGTTTTTGATCTCTCCGAACAGGTATAGTTGCTTATCGACGGTATCGACATTGATCAGGGCACGGGCATGTCCCATGGAGAGCTGGTTGCTGCGTACGGCGACCTGTATATCGGGAGGCAATTTTAACAGACGGATATAATTGGCCACCGTGCTTCTTTCTTTTCCCATGCGCTCGGCTACCTGTTCCTGCGTATAATTCAACTCCTCCATCATGCGCTTATAGCTTAACGCAATTTCCATCGCATTCAGATCTTCGCGCTGGAGGTTCTCGAGCAAGGCCAACTCAAGGAGCTGCTGATCATCTGCGAGCCTGACATAGGCCGGAATATCTTTCAGGCCTGCAATCTTCGCAGCCCGGAAACGCCGTTCCCCTGAAATGAGCCGGTATTTGCCAGAAGGCAATTTTGAAACGGTTACGGGTTGGATGATGTCATGGAGCCGGATCGAATGGGCCAGTTCCTGCAAAGCCTGCTCGTCAAAATCATGACGGGGCTGTCTGGGATTGGTTTCGATCTGGTCAAGGCCGACACGCAGCATGCTGGTGACGGCTTCTACTACGGAAGTCTTTAACCCCCCCGAGGTGGTCTTAAGGTCCGAATCGATACTTTGCAGTAAGGACCTGATTCCTTTTCCTAGCGCTTCTTTGTCTTTTTTATTGGGAGTAGTCATGTTATTCTTAGGTAGTCGTATTATTCCTGGATAGCCCTCTTATCTCGTATTTTCGGATGTCGTTTTTTTGGATCGTCCCTTTTTTATTCAAGTATTCTCTCTTCCTGCCGGATCCGGGTCATATTGTTCTTCTGCAGGATCTCTTTGGCCAGGTTCAGGTAATTTACAGAGCCTTTGCTTAATGCATCGTACAGGATGACTGGCTTACCGACGCTGGGCGCCTCGCTGATCTTTGTATTCCGGTGGATGATGGTATTAAAAACGATCTCTTCAAAGTGTTTCCGCACTTCGCTGACTACCTGGTTGCACAAACGCAGACGGCCGTCGTACATCGTCATGAGGATCCCTTCTATGGCCAGTTCGGTATTGAGCCGGCTTTGGACGATCTTTATAGTATTCAGCAGTTTCCCAAGACCTTCCAGCGCGAAGAATTCGGTCTGAACCGGAACGATGACCGAATCGGAAGCCGTCAGCGCGTTGACCGTGATGAGCCCCAGCGAAGGCGAACAATCTATGATGATAAAGTCATATTCGCTTTTTATGGGCTCGAGGATCCCTTTCAAAACGCTCTCCCGGTTCGGATAATTGATCATCTCGATCTCAGCCCCGACCAGGTCTATATGAGAGGGGACGACGTCCAGGTGCGGAATCTCAGATTTCAATACTACATCCCTGATAGGCGAATTATTTACCATGCAGTCATAAAGGCTCTGTGTAATATTATGAAGGTCAAAACCGACCCCTGTAGTGCTATTGGCCTGAGGATCAGCATCTACGAGCAGTGTCCTGAACTCCAGCACCGCCAGGCTCGCCGCCAGGTTAATAGCCGAAGTGGTCTTGCCTACTCCGCCTTTTTGATTCGCAACTCCGATTGTTCTTGCCATACTGAATTTCCGCCACGGCGGTAAATTTTTAGTTTTTAATAGCCCGGTAAAGTTGTATCCAATCGGCAAAACGACAAAATTTAGTTTTGCCCACCGGTTAAAACGTGACAGGTTGGCAAAAATACAGATTCGATATAAATTTGCGGAACATTCCTCTTATTTTGCTGTTATTCAAGCAAATCACAAATGTATACGATTATTTCAGGCACCAACCGATCAGACAGTAATACGCTCAAAATTGCACACTTATACCAGGAAATCCTGAAAAAAAAGGGTATAAACGCCAGTTTGCTGTCTCTCGAGGGGCTGAATGTCCTGGACCGCAACCCGGATTTTGAGCGGATCGAACGGGAACAACTGATCCCCGCCAGGAAATTTATTTTCATCTCCCCGGAATATAACGGCAGCATTCCCGGGGTGTTGAAGGCCATGTTCGATATTTCGGATATCGAAAAAGCATGGTGGGGGAAAAAAGCCTTGCTTACCGGGGTCTCGACCGGGCGGGCGGGCAACCTCAGGGGAATGGAACACCTGACGGGCATCCTTCACTACCTGAAAGTGACGGTACACCATAATAAGCTGCCTATTTCCGTCGTCAACACCCTGATCGATGGAACGGGAGGAGTCACCGATCCGAAAACGCTGAAAGCGATTGATGCGCAACTGGACGAATTCATCGATTTTTAAATACCAAAACCAAATACATGCGTAACGCGGGTTTTTTCTGGATCGTCGCCTTTTTCATGATACTGATCGACCTCTATACTTTCCAGGCATTGAAACTGGTGAGCCAGGAAGCCGGTTCAAGGCTCCGTCATTTCATCTTCTGTACTTACTGGGGCGTTTCGGTCTCCGCCATCCTCGTGTTTGCGCTCATGCCGTTTATAAATTTTGACGCCTGGCCCCGGGTTCGTAATTATCTTTTTGCAACGATATTCGGACTGTTCCTTGCCAAATTGCTCGCGACCCTGTTCTTTCTGGTCGATGACATCCGGCGGGGTGTGCAATGGGTCGTCGGGAAGCTCTCTTTTCGGAATACGGAGGGCGTTCCGGTGAATGAAGACTTCGTTTCCCGGTCCGTGTTTTTTAGCTGGGTTGGTCTGGGGCTGGGCGGGACGCTTTTTTCGTCGCTTTTATATGGATTCAGCAATAAGTACAACTATAATATAAAGCGCGTAAAGCTGGCCTACGACAATCTCCCTGAGGCTTTCCGGGGGTTGAAGATCGTACAGTTATCGGATATTCATGCCGGAAGCCTCGCCGACAAATCCGCCGTTCAGAAAGGCATCGATAAGATCCTGAAAGAAAAACCGGATCTCATCCTGTTCACCGGTGACCTTGTTAACGACAGGGCCATTGAAATGACGGAGTGGAAGGATGTCTTCGGCCGGATAAAGGCGCCGATGGGCGTCTATTCTACGCTGGGGAATCACGATTACGGCGACTATGTCCGCTGGGAATCCGAAGAAGCGAAAAGAAATAACCTGGAAGGCGTAAAGCAACTGCATGGCCAGATGGGCTGGCGGCTACTGATGAATGAACATGTCGTCCTCGAAAAGAATGGCCAGGAGATTGCACTCATAGGCATCGAAAACTGGAGCGCCAAAGCACGCTTCCCCAAACACGGCAAGATGCATCAAGCTTATCCCGGCGCGGAGAAATATCCTTTCAAAATTCTGATGAGCCACGATCCCAGCCATTGGGACGCAGAGGTCAGGCCTCACTATCCGGACATCGACCTGGCACTGGCCGGTCACACGCATGGCATGCAGTTTGGAGTAGATCTTCCGGGGATCAAATGGAGCCCGGTGCAGTACGTCTACAAGCAATGGGCCGGATTGTATGAGGAAGGCCGGCAGAAATTATATGTGAACCGGGGATTCGGCTTTATCGGATACCCGGGCAGGGTAGGGGTCCTCCCGGAAATCACTGTTATAGAGCTCGTGTGATTGCAGCGAAATACATCGGATCATTGTCTGTGTGAAACCCAGGAGTCTTTGTGAAACCGACGGGATTTTTGTTAAAGTATTAATGGCCCGTTAAGGCATTTTAACAGATCGGTACGAAAATGGTATGTATCTTTCGAAAATTTTCAGGAACCTAAAATTAAACAAGACATGAAAACCAGATCGATCGCCCTGTCACTTGCTTTATTAACGATGACCGCTCTTGGCGTCCGTGCCCAAAGTTTCGAGATCGGTGTCAAAGGAGGAATTAATTTGAATAAAATTGACGGGAGATCTTTTAATGACCAGTTTAAATGGGGTTATGCAGCCGGAGGATATGCGCATATCGGGTTTGGCAAATGGGGCATTCAACCTGAATTGCTCTGGAACCAGACCAATACCGTCACCGCCGGTAGTTTCAGCGATATCTACCAGAGGGGCCTGAATAACGCGAATGTCAGCCTGAATTATATTACAGTACCCCTGCTGCTGACTTACCAGCCTTTCAAAATGATCAGCTTCCAGCTCGGGCCGCAATTCGGCGTACTGGTGAACCAGACGGAGAACCTCGTTCAGAATACCAAGGAGGCTTTCAAAAAAGGGGACATTTCCGGTGTTGCCGGAGCGCAGTTGAACCTCTTCCGATTCAGGGTCGGTCTCCGTTATTTTGTCGGGTTGAATGAACTGAATGGCCTTAACAGCAGCCTGGACTCCTGGAAAAATCAGGGTTTTCAAGCCTATCTCGGCTTCCGGCTATTCTAGTAGCGGCCGTCATGAAGGTTTTTTGAAGCGGGCAGGATCCTCCGCCACGCAACCAAATCACAGCCGGACTTGCGGCAATAGGATACTTATATAGTCAAATAATTAAAGGAAAGGTTAAATTATTAAAGGAAGGGACTTTCCGGGGAGACCGGCGGTCCCTTTTTTTAGTGGTGTCTCCCCTGTATTTTCCGGGAAGTCACGGGTGTGAGTAGATGTTATCGGAAAGCCCTTGACGTTAACGCTTTATTAAAAGTCGTTTAACAGATGCATGTCGGATCGCGATGTATCTTTCGAAAATTTTTAGAAACCCAAAATGAATCAACATGACCATCCGATCCATTGTTCTGTGTCTTGCGTTCCCTGTGATTACCGTTTTTACCGTCCACGCCCAGGATATTCATTTCGGCGTCAAAGCCGGCGGCGACCTTGACAAGCTCAGCGGTCGTTCCTTTACCGGCCAATTTAAATGGGGATATTCCGCCGGCGGCTTCGCGGAGATCGGCTTCGGCAAATGGGGTTTCCAGCCCGAACTGGCATGGAGTCAGACGAATCTTCAGACCGCCAGTGATTTCAACGTTGTCTTTCCTCAATATGGCGGTCTCAATAGTGCGAATGTGCAATTGAACTACCTCACCATTCCGCTGCTGGTGACTTATCGTCCTCTCAATGTACTCAGTGTCATGGCGGGTCCCCAATTCGGCTACCTGATCAACCGGGAGGGGACAATGACGGAATACACCAATAACGAGATTAAAAAAGGCGATATCTCCGTCGTTGGAGGATTTCAGCTGAATCTGTCAAAATTCAGGGTAGGGGCCCGGTATTTTGTGGGGTTGAACCAACTCAATAATCTCAGCAGCAGTCTTGACTCCTGGAAGAACCAGGGCCTGCAGATATATTTGGGTTACCGGATTCGTTAATCCCCGTAACAAATTGAAAATAAGCTTTCCCTGGCCGGTTTCAAACTGGTTGGATTATCATTGGCATTAATCTTGACCCATAGTAATTCACCTGGAAAATAATAGGAATTTTCCCCGCCAGGTGCTATTTTGTCATTGATTCACCAATTATGAAAGAAACGAATTTTTTCCTGCGCCCGGACGACGATATGGATTTCATGCCTATTATACCCTTGAATGAGACCGACAATGAAAACCTTAATGATATTGAGATTCCGAAGGAACTGGCTGTTTTGCCTCTTCGCAATACGGTTCTTTTTCCGGGAGTGGTCCTGCCTATTACCGTAGGCCGGGATAAAAGCATCAGGGCGGTCAATGATGCATACAAGACTGACAAATTGATAGGGGTGCTTGCACAAAGAGACAGTAATGTCGAGGATCCCACTATCACCGATCTGGAAGATACCGGGACCGTAGCGAGGATCATAAAGCTTATCAAAATGCCGGATGGCGGGACAACGGTGATCCTGCAGGGCAAACGCCGTTTTAAAGTCGGGGCCGTGACGGCGGAGGACCCTTATTTTAAGGCTCAGGTGGTGCTCCTCCAGGAGGAAGAAGCACCCAAAGACCAGGATTTCGAGGCCTATGTGTCCAATATAAAGGACCTGGCCGCACAGATCATACAGCTGTCTCCCAATATTCCCTCCGAAGCCTCGATCATCCTGAAAAATATCGAGAACCCTTCCTTTCTGATCCATTTTATTTCCAGTAATCTGAACACGGAATTACACGAGAAACAGCAGTTGCTGGAATTGCATCATATCAAATCCAGGGCTGACCTGCTCATGCAGCTCCTTCAGCGGGAATTGCAGTTTGCAGAACTAAAGAATAAACTTACCAACAAGACCAAGACCGAGCTTGATAAACAGCAAAGGGAATATTTCCTGCAGCAACAGCTGAAAAGTATCAAGGATGAACTCGGTGGAGAAAGCAACGAGCGTGAAATAAAAGAAATGATCAAAAAGGCCGAAGCCAAGAAATGGCCCGTCGCGGCAAAGGATCTGTTTAAAAAAGGCATCGAACGGCTGGAGCGCATGCATCCCAGCACGCCCGATTACTCCGTGGTTTTTAATCACCTCGACCTGATGCTCGAACTTCCCTGGCAGGAATATACGGAGGACTTATATGATCTGAAGAAGGCAAAAAAAATTCTCGATCATGATCACTATGGGATGGACAAGGTGAAAGAACGTATTCTTGAATACCTTGCCGTATTGAAGTTGAAAGGAGATATGAAGAGCCCGATTCTGTGTTTTGTCGGTCCTCCCGGAATCGGGAAGACCTCCCTGGGCAGGAGCATCGCCAACGCAATCGGGAGGAAATACGTACGGATCAGCCTGGGTGGTCTTCATGATGAGAGCGAGATCCGGGGGCATCGAAAGACCTATATAGGGGCTATGCCTGGCAGGATATTGCAATCGCTCCGCAAGATCAAATCCTCTAATCCCGTTGTGATCCTCGATGAAATAGACAAGGTAGGCAGCGATTTCAGGGGCGACCCCTCTTCGGCCTTGCTGGAGGTGCTGGATCCGGAACAGAACCATACTTTCTATGATAATTATCTCGAGCTCGAATACGATCTGAGCAAGGTGTTGTTCGTAGCGACAGCCAACGATATCAACAATATCCAGCATGCCTTACGTGATAGATTGGAAATCATTGATTTAAGTGGTTACGCGATAGAGGAAAAAGTGGAAATCGCAAAGCGCCATCTTCTTCCCAAAGAGAAAGAGGCGCATGGATTGAAAGCGATGAATTTTTCGATCAGTGACAAAGTGCTTGAAAAAGTAATACAGGAATACACCCGGGAGAGCGGTGTCCGGGAACTGGACAGACAATTGGCTTCCATCATGCGTTACCAGGCCAAGGAGTATGCGATGAAAGGCAAATTGAAGGCTACGGTGACCAATGCCGACGTAGAGAAAGTGCTTGGCAAATCCCGGTATAGCAACGATCTCTATAAGGTTGCCAACATGCCCGGGGTCGCCGTCGGGCTGGCCTGGACTTATGTAGGAGGAGACATCCTGTTTGTCGAGACCAGCCTCAGCGATGGGAAAGGGGAGTTGAAGCTGACGGGTAATCTTGGGAATGTCATGAAAGAGAGTGCCGCTACGGCGCTGACGTATCTGCAGTCCAATGCAAAGAAATACGACCTGGATCCCGAAATGTTTACAAAAAAGACGATCCATATACATGTTCCCGAAGGCGCCGTGCCAAAGGATGGCCCCAGCGCCGGAATTACCATGATGAGCTCCATCGCTTCCGCCATAACAGGACGACGTGTGAAGCCTTATCTGGCAATGACGGGAGAAATTACCCTTCGCGGGCAGGTATTGCCCGTTGGGGGCATAAAGGAGAAGATACTGGCCGCCAAACGCGCGGGCCTTAAAGAGCTGATTCTCTGCTGGCAGAATGAGAAGGATGTACAGGAGATTGATTCCGGTTTTATAAAAGGATTGAAATTCAATTTTATAAAGACGATGCAACAGGTGCTGGAACTGGCCCTCGTCTAACCGGCGAGCGGCACCCCCCCGCATTTTTCACAGATCTTTAATGAACTTTTGAAGGAAGGGAGCTGTTGTTATAGTGTTCAATAAAGATTTTTATGTTGGTTGTTTTAAGGGTTAAAAGCTCCCCCATTTCCATGGGGGAGTTTTATTTTATACCTTTCATTTCTTCGTTTATCCTATCCGTTAGTTATTAAAACCCTCCTTTATATGTTCCGGGGGAAGTGGGTAATCATTTAGATAGGTATTTTATTTGTTTTCTTTTTATTGGTTAAGCACTATTTTTGATTTCATTCAATCCGCATGATCAAGTTAATCATCGTCGACGATCACCGTCACGTCCGGGAAGCATGGAGCTGGGTCTTGGGTCAGGTTTCAAGGATCGAGGTCGTAGCACAATGTTCCAACGGCCGCGAGGCCATTGAGGCGGCTAAATTGTTCGGACCCGATGTTATGTTGATGGATATACATATGGAGCCCGTCAATGGGATCGAAGCTACCCGCGTGATCAAACTTTTCGCCCCCGCTATAAAGATAATAGCCGTCTCCATACAGGCCGATCGTTCATATGTCAATGAGATGGTCCGGTCTGGAGCTGATGGCTATGTGACCAAAAACTCCAATGGTAACGAGATGCTGAGAGCGATCGATTCGGTAGTGTCGGGCAAGACTTATTTCTGCCAGGAAATAGCCCATTTTGGCTTTGGCAACGACAGTGGAGACGCCGCGGCGGCGGATCTTAACTAGCTTTCCGGAGCTAGTCCTCCGGAAGTTGGCATCAGCCCTCCCTCTTCCGCCTTATCCCACCAGCTCCTTCTCCTGCTTGAAGGCTTCCCGGGGCTTTAAACCCAGCAATCCGAACATCAGGTTGTCTTCGTCGAAGGAGGGATTGGGGGTCGTCAGCAATTTGTCTCCGGCGAAGATGGAATTGGCGCCCGCCATAAAACACAAGGCCTGTTCAGCAAGACTCATTTCGGCCCTGCCGGCGCTCAGCCGAACCATGGTGGCCGGCATCAGGATCCTTGCGGTGGCGATCATGCGTACCATATCCCATACATCCGTTTTGGCATTATTTTCAAGGGGGGTCCCTTTCACCCGCACCAGCGCATTGATCGGCACGCTTTCGGGGTGTACGGGCAGGGTGGAAAGGGTATGCAGCATCTTGATCCGATCGCTGTGTGTTTCGCCCAGTCCTATGATTCCGCCGCAGCAGACTGTCACGCCCGCTTTGCGGACATTGTCCAGGGTCTTTAGCCGTTCATCATAGGTGCGGGTGGTAATGATCTCCGAATAATATTCGGAGGAAGTATCCAGGTTATGGTTATAGGCGTACAGACCGGCGTCGGCGAGTTTTTTCGCCTGTTCTCCGTCCAGCATGCCCAGTGTGCAGCATACTTCCATGCCCATTTCGTTGACACCCTTGACCATTTCCAGGACCCGGTCGAAATCCTTGTTGTTTCTCACTTCGCGCCAGGCCGCTCCCATACAGAAACGGGTCGAACCCGCCGCCTTGGCTTTGGCTGCATATTCCAGCACGATATCTTTCTGCATAAGTGACTGTACTTCGACCCCGGTATGATACCGGGCGGCCTGCGGGCAATAGGCACAGTCTTCCGGGCAGCCTCCCGTCTTTATGGACAAAAGCGTACAGACCTGGACCTCGGCCGTATCATTGTAGTCCCGGTGAATGGTCGCGGCCTTGTAAATCAGCTCCAGCAGGGGCGTGTTATAGATGTCCTGTATCTCTGTAAGCGTCCAGTTGTTACGAAGCATATGGGTATGATTTATTACGCAAAAATGGTTTATAGATAATTTACGGATAATTTCTTAAAGATAGCTCAGATTCGTTTTCGGAGACAGCGTAAGCAGGGTCTCATACATCAGACGGATCGTCTGCTCGATATCGCTCTTATGCAGCATTTCCACGGTCGTGTGCATATAACGCAGCGGGATGGAGATCAGTACGGATGGGCAACCCTCACTGGCATAGGCAAACGAATCGGTGTCGGTGCCGGTGCTTCGGGAGACGGTCCGCCACTGAACCGGTATTTTGTTTTTTTCGGCAGTCTCTCCGACAAGCGCCAGCAGTTTGTTATGAACCGCGGGCCCATAAGCGAGCGAAGGACCTTTCCCGCAAACGATATCTCCTTCTATGATCTTGTTGATCATGGGGGTGGCGGTGTCATGCGTCACATCCGTCACGATGGCAATATCGGGTTTAAGGCGGCGGGCGATCATCTCTGCCCCGCGCAGGCCTACTTCCTCCTGGACGGCATTGACCACATAGAGACCATAAGGCAGCGTTTTTTTGTTCTCTTTCAACAGACGGACCGTCTCGGCGATCATAAAGCCACCGACCCGGTTATCAAAAGCCCGGCCTATATAATAATCGTGCGCCAGCTCATCGAACCCGTCCTGGTAGGTGACGACGGCTCCGATATGAACGCCCAGTTCTTCCAGTTCCTTTTTGCTTCGGGCTCCGCAGTCCAGGAATAAGGTATCCACCTTTGGCTGAGGTTCTTTCGCTTCGGGGTTCCCCAGCCGTGTATGAATGGCCGGCCAGCCGAAAACGCCTTTTACCAATCCTTTGCGGCCATGTATAAATACGCGTTGGCCCGGGGCGATCTGGTGGTCTACGCCTCCGTTGCGCTTCAGGTATAAAAGTCCCTCGGGGGTCATATAGTTCACGAACCAGCTTATCTCATCGGCATGAGCTTCGATAACCACTTTAAAGGGCTCTTTGGGGTTGATGACCCCTACAGCCGTCCCGTAAGGATCTGTGAAAGTGGTGTCCACAAAAGGTCTCAGATAGTCCAGCCATAATTTCTGTCCGCTGCTTTCGAAACCGACGGGGGAAGCGTTGTTGATATAGGTCTTCAAAAAAGACAGGGAACGTTCGGTTAGGATCGATGCGGATTTTGTGTTTGTTTTCGCGCTTTTTGCCATGTAATTCCAATTAGGTGGTCACAAAAGTAACTAAATATCAGCGATCAGCATCAGCAGGCCGGAAAACATCATCAGACCGTCCAGGACAAAATAATAGAGATAATCGGAGAAATGCTTTTTGGCGTAGGAGTAAAGGGCCGAGAGGATGATACCGGGGATCAGCAATAGTATGATCGTGTACGTATTATAATGATAGCCATACAGACCCAGACAGGATGCGGTAAAGAGGGCCAGGGAAAAAATGAACAGTTTATCTATCCCTTTTTCGTCAAGATAAGTGATCAGGCTGCGGATCCCGTCCTTCCGGTCATCCTCCCGGTCACGGTAATCGAAGAGGATACAGATGGCGTAAATCAGAAAGAAACGGCTGGCGGCGAACAGGACCAGGCTTCCGTTCCAGGTCGCCTCGCTTACGAAAACAGGCAAAATCGTCGTCACGTAGGTCCAGACTGTCGCCAGAAAGATGGTCTTTCCGATGGCAATCCTTCTGAGACCCCTGAAAACGGGCTGGGGAAGTTTCGGGGCCGAATAAAGGAAGGTGACGAATGCTCCAAAGCATAATGCGGCCCAATGTTCATAAAGAGAAATAAAATAGACTGCCGCTCCTACGAGCCCGGCCAGGTAGAGGCAAAAATGCAGTCCTTTGTTCCTTTGCGTCCATTGGATACGACTGGACGGGTTGACAGAGCTGGGTGTCAGCCACCAGTGAAAATTATAGCTGCATACCGTCGAAAAGAAGACAAAACCCACCAGTCTGCCTGTGGGAACGGCATGGAATAACAATTCCGTGGTCTGCCAGATCATCAACACAGCGCAACCGGCAATAAAAAGACTGCTGAACAGGAGAAAATCGGCTATTTTTCGAAACACGTTGCTTTGCAAAAATGATTATGGAATCCCCAAAATTACTGATTAATAATGACGACTTGCGGGGAGGTGATCGTGTCGCTGACATTATTTGCGGCGTCTATTACCCAAAGTTTGAAGAGCAGCGTGTCATTTTCGCTTCCGCCTGAACTAAGATAACCGTTGTAAGGAAGCGTATATATCATTTCTCCCGATGTCTGGTTGGGAAAGGAAGGAATGAGGTTTTGCAGGGTGTTGGTATCGGCATATCCGCTTGTTGGCGGCGGCGGATCCTGGTTTAACCGGAGACGAAGCGAATAAAAACTTCCTCCGCTAAGTTTGCCTCCCGGAGATTTGAATTTCAGGGTGGCCACCATGTTTCCGGTATTCTGGTCTACCGTCCGGGTGATTGATTCTATACTGATAGAGGGCTTACCGCCATTACTTTTGCTGCAGGAGAAAATACTATAGAGCAGGACTAGCAGAAAAGCGGGTATCAGGAGAGAACTGAGCTTCATGATGCTGGTTTGTTGGATACAAACCTACATGATTTTCACGAAAAGGGGCAGGATTGCCCGTATTTTTGCAATTCATTGACGATTGCCGGGCAATCGGCGGGAGTGATGTGGTTTGTTCGGAGCGGAGACTTTGCACCGGTGGCGTTCTTGAACCGGAAACACGATGTTGACCGGAAACACAAATTTTGAACCGGCGAAAGGCGCTGGATTGAGGGATAATATGGATAGAAACGGTTCGGCAATACTGGAAAAGAGGATATTCGGGGTGGGACCGGCAAATTTTTCGGATCTGGCGCTGGAGGTCTTTCGTTTCCAGTACGATCACAATCCTTTATACCGGTCTTATACGGACGCACTCAGGGTCGATCCGCGGAAGGTGGATTCTATCCGGGCAATCCCCTTTCTTCCCATAAGTTTCTTCAAGACCGGGGTGGTAAAGACCACCGGGTTTGACACCGGGACGGTCTTCGAGAGCAGCGGAACCACCGGTGCGGTGAACAGCCGGCATTTTGTGAGAGAGCCCTCCCTCTACCGGGAAAGCTTCGTGAGAGGGTTTGAGGCATTTTACGGTCCTGTCGGTGAATGGTGTATCATCGGGCTGCTCCCTTCTTACCTGGAGAGAAAAAACTCTTCCCTGGTCGTCATGGTCGATGAATTGATCCGGCTTAGCGGTCATCCGTCCAGCGGATTCTATCTCTACGAGCATGAGGCGCTGCACCAGGTACTACGGCAGCTGGAAACCAGGGGGCAGCGGACGCTGCTGATCGGCGTGACATTTGCCCTGCTGGATTTTGCGGAGAACCATCCGATACCCCTTCACCATACGGTGGTCATGGAGACGGGAGGGATGAAAGGCCGTCGTCGCGAGATGACCCGGCCGGAGCTGCACACTTTTCTTTCGGAAAGGCTGGGTTTGCGGGCGGTCCACGCCGAATATGGGATGACCGAGCTTTTGTCACAGGCTTACTCCGCGGGCGGCGGCCAGTTCAGAAGCGTGCCCTGGATGCGGGCCCTGGTCAGGAACGACGACGATCCGCTGGCGGTCGGGCAGCAGGGGGAGGGCATCCTGAATATCATCGATCTTGCGAATCTCTATTCCTGCGCTTTTATAGCGACCGAAGATTTGGGCCGGGTCGAAGAAGATGGCTCCTTTCGGGTGTCGGGGCGGGTAGACAACAGCGATATACGCGGTTGCAGTCTGATGGTGCCTTGACAACTATTCGTAAACCGTCGGCATCAGGCCGTTCACTTCCACCGTACACCCCGTGCGGTCGCTCTCGACAGCCATCTCGAGGATCCGCATGACGTTATAGGCCTGCTCCGGTTTTACCTTGAGTGGCGCACCCTGCAGGAGGGTGGCGGCGAGGTCCTCGTAATAACCGGCATAGTGGCCCGGCAGAGAAGGGTATCGTTCTTTGATGACCTGTCCGTCTTTTTCGGTATGAAGCAGGCCCCATTGTTCCGGAGATTCTTCCCCCCAGTGGGGAGCGGTCGGCAAAACACCCGTCTTCAGCAGAGGCTCCTGCGGATCTTCTCCATACTTGATAAAAGAGCCCTCCGTCCCGTGGATCATATAACGGGGCCCCGGTTCCCTGACCAGCATGCCTCCTTTCAGGATCACCCTCAGGAAACCATAGTCCAGCCGGCAGTCGAAATAATCGTTCACCCTTGCGTGGGGACGCTGCAGGCGCAGGTTGGCCTGCAGGGTTTTCGGCGCCCCGAAAAGGCAGAGGACCTGGTCGACCAGGTGGGCGCCCAGGTCGAAGAAGATGCCGCTTCCGGGTATGTTCTCTTCCCGCCATGCATTGGGTTTGGGACCTGGCCGGTAACGGTCGTAATGCGCTTCGAATTCCACGATCTTTTCCCCGAGAAGCTTTTTGTCCAGGATCTCCCTGATGGTCAGAAAATCGTTTACATATCGGCGGTTATGGAATACCGTTAGGGTCTTACCTGTCTTTCCGGACAAGGCGATCAATTCTTTCGCATCGGAACTGGTGATCGTGAAAGGCTTCTCCACCACGACATGCTTACCGGCGAGCAAGGCCTGCTTCGAGTACGGAAAATGCGTGTCATTCGGCGTCGTGATCACGATCAGGTCCGTTTCGGGGTCGGCTATCAATTCTTCGAAACTCCTTACTATACGGAACGAGGGATATTTTTCAGCGGACAGGCTATTGTGTCGCTCCAGGATACTAACCACCCGGTAATCCTGCAGGGTCGTCAGAAAAGGAAGGTGCATGACCTGGGCGGCCATACCATATCCCACAACCCCGACTTTTATAGGTTTTTGCATGCCGCAAATTAAGGAAAATAGCCAAATAGTGAGTAGTCAGTGGTGAGTAGTGAGTAGTAAATAGATTTTATCAGGAGACAAACTTTTATAGAGCTGTCAAATACTCACTACTGACCACTCACCACTCACAAGATCAGTGATGCGCGACCAGTTGAGCGACCGATTTCCAGAGTGTGTTCGTGCTGGCCAGGATGACGAGTGAGCCTACAGCGATGAACATGGCTTTAACGGGCAGTTTTCCCATCAGTCTTGCCGCGATCGGTGCGGCGATGACCCCTCCGAGGATCATGCCGGCTACTTCCAGGAGAGGAATGTCCCTCAGCAGGATGAAAAAAGTGATGGAGCTGGACAGTACGACAAAGAATTCCGCCAGACAGACCGAGCCGATGACATAGCGGGGGTTCCTGCGTTTAGAGATGAGGGTACTGGTGACGAGGGTGCCCCAGCCGCCGCCTGCAAAGGCATCCGTAAAACCGCCGACAGAAGCAAGCCACCCTGCTCTCTTGACTTTGTCTTTTGGGTTTCGGCGCGCAAAAGCCTTGCGAAGGATATACCAGCCCAGATAAATAGTATATGCCGACAAGGGGACACGGACGTATTGCGAATATTGCTTGAAATAATAAGCCATGGCCGCACCCAGGACGGCGCCCACGATTCCCGGAAAGACGATCGTCCGGAAGAGTTTCTTGTTGATATTGCCGAACCTGTGGTGACTATATCCTGAGACCCCGCTGCTAAAGACGCGGGCCGAATGCACCCGGCTGCTAACGATGGCGGGAGGCACTCCGTAGGCAAGCAGGAAGGTTGTCGAGATCGTGCCATATCCCAATCCCATGGACCCGTCTACCATTTGGGCGAGGAACCCGGCAAGCGCCATGATAAGAAAGCCGTTTACATCGAATCGTTTGGGAAGGGAGCGTGTAAAGTCCACGATTCCTTCCAGAGGTACCATCGACAGGATCCCATGCCCCAGGATCATAAAGAAAAAGGCCAGCAGGCACCATTTGACAACCTGTTGCCACTTGCCGGGCTTTGGTTTTTGCAATACGGATTCCGGGCTGCTTTGTTTGGCGACCAGGACATTGGTAAGGTCATTCAGCTGCCGGACCTTCTCGCCGAAGTCGCCGTTCATGCCCCGGCGGATGGTCTGCATATTCTGCAAAACACTCTCCATTTCGTCAGGGATCATGCTGCTGATCTCTTCTTTCAGGCGTTTGGCGATGGTGGGAGATTTCCCGTTGGTCGAAATGGCAATCTTCAGATTTCCCTTCCTGACGACGGAGCTCAGATAGAAATCGCATAGATCAGGCGTATCCGCGACATTGATCAGGATTCCCTTTTCCCGTGCTTGCCCGGCTATTATCCCGCTGATTGTCCTGTTATTGACGGCCACGATCATGAGATCGGTGTCCTCAAGGTCCCCTGGCTCGTAAGAGCGTTCAATGAGCCGGACGGCAGGGTGGAGCGTCGCCAGTTCCCTGATCTCTTCACGAATGACTTCCGCAACCAGCCTGACAGGTGTCGCCGGGGCATTCTGCAGAACGGTCCTGAGTTTTTCCAGACCGACATTTCCGCCACCGACGATGAGTAAACGCAGGGTCTCCAGCTTTATAAAAACCGGGAACAGATTATTCCCGGTTTTTTCAATGCGTTCATCGTTTAATTGATCGCGGTTTATCGGTTCCTGTAGACTCATTTTTGTCGGGTATTGGTATCGAATACAATGGTCAAATAGTAAAATCCGCCTACTGTCGGCCCCCCAAGATACTGGTAATATCTTGTATTGAAGATGTCAGTAGCCCCCAATTTTAGTGTACTATACAATTTTGGAATACGATAGTTCACCTGGGCGTCGATGGTTCCGTACGAAGGTACCGTTCCGGCTGCCAGCGGGCTATTCCAATAGAACGAATTCTGCCAGTGCCAGCCTACGTTAAATCCCGTGTTTTTTAGAATTTCCCGGTTACCGATCGATACATTGGTGATCCAGTCGGGTGTATTGAAGGCTGGGGTAAAGGCATCCGTCTTTTCGATGCTGGCGATGGCGGCATAGCTGGCGTTGGCGGTGATATTAAACTTTTTGTAGAAGTTATAGGTCGCCCCGATCTCGACGCCCTGGTTGGTGACCTCGCTTTGCGAGTTGGTCCACATCTTATATTTGGTGACCTGCCCCCCATATATCTGTGTTGCGGTGGCTACGTTCACGCCGCCGCCGATCAGGCCGGTCTTGGGTTGGGTAACGTCCAGCTGTCCGATAAAATGATCATAGGCGCTGAAATAGTAGTCCACGTCGACGAAGAGCTTGTTATCGAGCAGGATGCCCTTGTAGCCCGCCTCGAACGAATTGATGTGTTCAGGTTGAATATAACCATAGGTGCTTTGTTTCAGCAGACCTGCTTCTTTTTGAATGGCATCTGTCTGGGTAAGACCACCCGTATTGATATCCGCGTTCACCGCATTTTTAAAAGACGTTACCGAGGTATTCAGATAAGAGTTTTCGAATGCCTGTAAATGCTGCGAGATGATTGGCAGACCACCGAGACGGCGGACGCCGCCGTTGTTCACATAGGCGAATCCTTCGAACAGGGTGGGGAAGCGATAGCCGTTCTGGAAGGACAGGCGGAAATTGTGTTTCCCGGTAGGCGAATAGACGACCGCCACGCGGGGATTCACCTTCGGATCGAAATATTCTGTCTTGTCTACGCGGACGGATGCTGTAATCTTCAGTTTCTCATCGAACAACTGCTTGGTCGCCTGCACAAAAGCCCCATAGCTATAGTAGTTGAAGGATTTAGTGGCCAGCTCGGGATTGTCCCAGGCGCCGGGATTTACATAGTTGTTCCCGTCGGGGTTGACGATATAGTTACGATAATTCGCTCCGGTGAGGATTTGCACGAAATGAATGAGGCGGGACCAGTCGTACTGTCCTTCCAGGTGAACGAAAGAAGATTTCAGCAGCAATTGCGCGCCCACCGTATCCCAGTTATTGGTGTGTATGATCTTATTGCGTACGCTGTCGAAAGCGGCGGTTCCCGGTTGGTAGCGCCCCTTATCGGCCGATGCCCGGGCCGCATCGTGGGAAGCCTCGATATTGCCGCCATTGCTGTTATAGGCCGTATTAAAGGCGGCCGTATAATCGCTCCACCACTGGGGCGATTTCTTGAAAGCCATATCGATATTCTCACCCAGCGGGCGGAAATTGAAGGAGTTGGTGCCGGTATTTTCGTGCGTATAATAAGCTTTCACCGAGAAGTCTTCGGCCTTCAGATCGAGTACATGTTGCTGGATCGTCTCTCCATCCAGCCGGATGCGGTTACCCCGTTGATAGTTATTAGTCGCAACGCCGATCCGGTAGTCATAAGACAGCAGGGTCGAGGGGGCAAGCTTGTACTGGAGGGCGGCGTCGAATTTCGTGTTTTTGACCGCATAATCGGTGAGGTCTTTTTCGAAGTAGCCCGTCCGCGAGACATCGTATTTTTTGCCCTGCAGGGTCAGCGTCTTCAGGTCGCTATTGTATTCGTCGCCATATCGGTTGATGAGATCGGCTGCAGGATTATCGTTGGCCAGCGCCTTATTGGTGGTATTGCCCACGTCGAAATACTGGTCATGTTTGTTGTTGGCGATCCAGTCGGTCCCCTCCGAATGGGCGGCATTCAACTTGAAGGCGAAGTTCTTTCCGATGACTTTTGCGAAACGGATCGCGCTTTCCGAATAAAGGGCCGGGTCGTGATCCTTGTCATTGACATGATTAACGCCCACTTTCTGGTAAAGGCTCAGCCCCTCGTATTGAAACGGCGACTTTGTCTTCAGGTTGGCGATCCCATTGATCGCGTTCAGGCCATAGATGGCGGAAGCGGCGCCCGGGATCAACTCCACGCTCTCGATATCCAGTTCGGTCGGCCCTACGGCATTGGCAACGGGTGCGCCGATGCCGGGTGAAATATTGTCCACTCCGTCCACCATCTGCAAAAAACGCGAATTGGTGGTACCGCTGAACCCACGTGTATTCGGTACTTTATAGCCCATGCTGAGGGTCGTCATTTGTACTCCTTTTACATTCTCCAGGGCATCGTAAAAGGTTGGCGCCGGGCTCTCCTTGATTGCCCGCAGGTCCAATTTTTCAATCGTCACCGGAGAACGAAGGATACTCTCGGAAACACGGGAGGCCGTGACCACCACCTGGTCGACCAGAACGCTCTGGGAATTCAGGGAGATGGCCAGGTTAGCGTTGCTATTCTCGGACACGGTAAACTCCTGTGTCTTATAGCCGATAGAGGTGACTATCAGGGTGATAGGCAGTTTTTGGCCCGTCTTCAGTTGAAAGGATCCGTCCGCGTTTGCAACGGTTCCGCCTTTTGCGCCTTTTATTTTTATAGAGGCTCCGCTCAGCGTCTGGTTGTTGACGGAATCGTAGATCTTCCCGGAAATGGTATAGGCTTCCTGGGCCGAGCCCTTCAGCAAAGTAAAAAGGAGTATTGTAAGTGGTAAAATTGCTCTCTTAAGCATAAGGTTAGTCTATTATTTTGGTAGAATAATTTAACAAAAAAAAGGAGATCGGCCGCGAACGAATCGGGCAATATCAGTCTATGTCCCCGCTGGGACAACAACAACCCGGTGTTTCGGTGTTATAAAACGGATTGTCGGGCGATGGACGCATGGAGTCGCCGGGGTGTAGAAGCAGGTTGGTGGTGGTTGTATTCATCCCGCAAAAATAGTATATTCCTATAAATTCAGTAGACTTTTGGTCAAATTTTTTTGATGGCATGGCCATGGTAAGCTCGTTGAGTGTTTCCTTCCCTTTTTAAATAAGCATAATTCCTTAGGGGATTTTCCCGGCGCTCAGCTGACTGCTATCCCGGATCACAATGTCTTCCCGGTGGCTTCAATCGACCCTCTTATGAGGGGCTCATCTCTCGCTGCTACGCTTTATACCAACGCTGGCGCAACGCAAAATCTCCGAATTTCTCGCCGGCCGCCCGCTCCTTCCGGTAGAGCCAGAAAAGAAGGTCGAGTTCCTTGAGGATGGCCGCTTCGTCCAGGTTTTCCTTATAGAGCCTGTTCAGACGGGTGCCTTCGTGGTCGGCGCAGAGGTACATGTTGTAGTGGCCCGCGGCGGTGCCGACAAACCCGATTTCGGCTGAAAACGGACGTCCGCAACCATTCGGACACCCGGTCATGCGGATAATGATGTTCTCCTCGCTCAGTTCGTGTTTTGCCAGCAGGGGTTCTATTTTCCCGATCAGGTCAGGCAGATAGCGCTGGGCTTCCGCCAGTGCCAGGGGACAGGTAGGCAGCGCCACGCAGGCGATCGAGTTTTTCCGGACAGCGGAGGCGGCTTCGGTATTGTCGATGACCCGGTATTTTTGAAGGATCTTCTCGATAGCGGGCTTGTCTTTTTTGCCGATATCCGCAAGGATCAGGTTCTGGTTACAGGTAAAGCGGAAGTTGGCTTTCCCGGTCCCGGCTATTTCCAGTAAGGCGGTCTTGAGAGCCTGTTTTTCGTCATCCAGGACCCTTCCGCTCTCTATAAAAGGAGTATAATACCACAGACCTTTGTGGTTTTGGCGCCATCCGTACAGATCGGTACGATCGGTAAAAGAGAAAGGCCGGGCCTCTTCCAGTTTGAACCCGGTCCTTTTTTCGAGTTCTGTTCTGTACCAGTCCACGCCATATTTGTCGACTGTATATTTGAGACGGGCCAGTTTGCGGTCGCTGCGATTGCCATAGTCCCGTTGAATGGTGACGATCTCGTAGATCGCCTTCATCAGTTTCTCTTCTCCGGCGACAAAGCCGATGACGGTGGCCAGCCTCGGGTAGGTCTCCGCGTTTCCATGTGTCGTTCCCAGACCGCCGCCGATGGCGATATTGAATCCCAGCAGCTTGTCATTTTCAATGATCGCGATCAAAGCCAGATCATTGATGAGGACATCGAGATCGTTGTTGGGGGGAATGGCGATTCCGATCTTGAATTTCCTGGGCAGGTAGCGGTCCTGGTAGAGCGGGTCTTCTTCCTGCTTTTTGTCCGCGATCTTCTCGTCGTCCAGCCAGATTTCGTAATAGGCTTTTGTCTTGGGCAACAGCAATTCACTGATCCTGGCGGCATAGGCATGCACCTGTTCGTGAATGGCGGATTGCATGGGATGGGCAGCACAGACCACATTCCGGTTGACATCGCCGCAGGCGGCAATGGAGTCCAACTGGACCTCGTTAAAAGCCTTGATGGTGGGCTTGATCTTCGATTTTAGCAGGCCATGCAATTGAAGGGTCTGCCGGGTCGTGATCTTGATGACTCCTGTTGAATATTCTCCGGCAATATGATGGGTGGCAATCCATTGCTGCGGCGTCATAAAGCCCCCCGGGAGGCGGAGGCGGATCATAAACGAATACAGGCGTTCCAGCTTCTTTTCGGCACGCCTTTCACGAAGATCGCGGTCGTCCTGCTGGTACATGCCATGAAATTTCAGGAGTGCCGTGTCGTCTTCAGCGATGGCCCCGGTGATCTCATCTTCCAGGCTTTCAACGAGGGTTCCTCTTAAAGCATCGCTTTTCTGCTTGATCCTTTCAATCGGAGAGAAATTCTTACTGTCGCTCATTCAATTTAGTATTGGGTAAGTAGGGGATCATTCCATCCCCGGTCAGGACAAATATTTTTTAATAGACATCTTTCAAATACCGGCCCGCCTCTTTTAATTCATCTAAAAAAACGGCAGCCTGTGCATCGGTTTTGTTGCCTTGTTGTTTGATGATGTCCAGGAGTGTATTCTCGACATCCACACTCATGGGTTCTTTTGCGCCGCAAAGGTAGACATAGGCGCCCGTCTCCAGCCATTCGTAGAGGCGTGCTGCCTGTTTACGCATCTTATGCTGCACGTATACCTTTTCCGACTGGTCTCGGGAGAAAGCCGTGTTCACATGCGTCAATACGCCCGTCTGCAGCCAGTTCTGTATCTCTGTCTGGTACAGGAAGTCGGTTGTGAACCGCTGGTCGCCGAAGAAAAGCCAGTTTTTACCGGTGGCTCCCACGGCATCCCTCTCTGCCAGAAAGGAACGGAAAGGAGCGATGCCGGTGCCCGGCCCGATCATGATTATATCCTTATCCGCCGCAGGCAATTTGAATTGCGAGTTTTTGTGGACATAGAATTCCAGCGGTGCGTCAGCGGATAGTTGCGAGAGGGTATCGGAACAGAGCCCGTGTTTTCTTTCCCCGTTCACATCGAAAGTATCTTTCGCTACCGTGAGATGGACTTCGCCGGCGTGTGCCTCCGGCGAAGAAGAGATCGAATAGAGCCTGGGCGCGATAGGTTCAAGGATCCCGATGACCTCTTCAAATTGTGCGGTATCCTTTACCGGGTAGATCTTCAGCAGGTCGAGCAGGCCGATCTTCGTTTCAGGGATTTCCTGTCTGACCAGGGCGGCATATTTATTCACGACGCGCTCCGGCAGATAAACGATATTCAGTTTTTTCTTCAGGAGCGTAAACAATGTCAATTCTTCGTTTCTCCAGGGCACCGTACGTAACGGATCGATGCCGGTCAGCGCGACAATGGCGTCAACCGTCGCCAGCGGATTTTCCGGGATAATACCGATTGAATCTCCGGGCTGATAGTCGATATCTTCAGCGGCGATCTCCAGGTGATAGGTCTGTTTGCCTGATCCCAGGTCATTCAGGTTGATATTGGAGAGCACCCTTCCGGTAAAGGTCTTTCGCCCCGCCGCTTTCCGGGTCGCGGCGACGGCCGTGGTGGCCGCTGCGGCCGGGCTGCCTGCATTGTTTAGTTTCTGGAGCACTTCTGCAAACCAGTTGTCGGCTTCCTGTTCGTAGTCCGTATCGCATTTTTGAAGATATACGATCCGTTCGGCTCCCAGTTTGTGAAATTGCTGGTCTACGTCTTCCCCCGTTTTGCAAAAGAGGGGATAGGACGTGTCCCCCAACGCCAGCACTCCATATTTCATCTTCTCAAGGCGGAACCCGTTCTGGTGGATATGATCGTAGAATTTTTTTGCTGCGGCCGGGGGTTCCCCATCCCCTTGTGTGCTGATCACCGTGAAGAAATATTCCTCTCTCGGGAGATCGGCCACCCTGTATTGATCCAGTCCGACCAGCTTTGCATTAATGCCGCTTTTCTTGGCTTTGGCGGCAAAATCGGTGGCCAGCCTCTTGGCATTGCCTGTTTCCGTCCCATAGGCAATGGTGATTTTATTGACACTTGCTTTTGCCGGAGACGATGTTCCGGTTGCGCCTGCAGGATGGCTTTGTTCGGCAGCGCCGGAAGCCCCGGTAGTGGTCGAGAGGATGCCGGCCAGGTAGCCGTTCAGCCAGATCAACTCTTCCCTTGAAGAACCGGCGATCAATTCCTGTATTATCTTCAATTTTGGCGCTGTCAGCATATTCATTTCTTTTATACTTGTATAAATTTTTTCAAGTCAGCCGGCTCTCATACGGGTCAGGCTCCCTTCCTAAGCCCTCTTCGTTATTACCGCCTTCTCATTCACTGGTTTAAAATAGGCTTCCTTGCTTTTACCGTTGGCTATCCATTGAAACTGCTCATGCAGGGCTACGGTCTTCCCGATAATGATCAGGCTGGGAGAGACATACCGGCTGTTTCCCCATTTTTCCGGATATTCGTGAATTTTACAGTGATATACCTGCTGATTGGGCGTCGTCGCCTGTTCGATGACCGCAAGGTGTTTATCGGTACCGATGCCAAATTCTACCAATGTCGACACCAGCGAATCCAGCGTATCGGAAGACATATAAAACACCAGGGTATCGTCGGTGTGCGCCAACTCCTGCCAGTAGCTGTCTTCCAAAAGGTCTTTTTTATAATAGGTCAGGAGGCGGACCGCCTTTGAGTGGTCTCTTGCCGTCAGCGGGATGCCGGAATAAGCAGCAGCTCCCGAAGCGGCCGTGATGCCGGGGATGATTTCATAGGGAATACCCTGTCCTGAAAGGGTCTGCAATTCATCCAGAATATTGGAGAAGATCGAGACGTCTCCGCCTTTCAAGCGAACCACCAGCTTGTTTTGCAAAGCATATTCCACCAGCAGCTCATTGATGACGGACTGCGGGGTGGACGCTCCTTTACGGCATTGCTTCCCCACCGGGAGAATCAGCGCATGGGGGTTCACATATTCATCCAGGATTATATCGCTTACCAGCCGGTCCGCTATCACGACGTCTGCCTGTTGCAGATAGCGCAGGGCCTTCAGGGTCAGCAATTCCGGGTCCCCGGGGCCTGCGCCCGCGAAAATCACCCGTCCTGTATGTTTCTGCTCGCTCATTATTCAGTTTATTTTATTGCGCGCTCAATCGATCACTCATCACTTTTGTTCATTACAATCACCTATCACCGTCCCTTCTTTGTCTTTCGTTGCCTTTACCATTTCATCCCAAACACTCACTGATTACTTGCCAATTACCATCCAACACTCACTATTGATTACTCACTACTCACTACTGACTATTCACTACTGTATCATACAAGCTCCGACGGTCACGTTGCTGGTCTCGTCGATCAGAATCGCGCCTCCGTTCACCCGCAAATCCTTGTAGGAGTCGAAGGGGAGGGGTGTGGCCGTCCGTATCCGTGCCTTTACGATATCGTTCAGGCCGGCCTGGTCCGCGGAGTGATTTTTTTCCAGCGTGTTCACGTCCAGTTTGTACGCTATCTCTTTTACGACGCTCCGTACCCGGCGACTGCCAATCTGCAAAAGGTATTTATTACCTTCTGTCAGGGGCTTGCTGTCCATCCAGCACAACAGAACATCGAGGTCCTGTTCTACCCGGGGATGATCGCCCGATCTGACGATCAGGTCGCCCCGGCTGACGTCGATATCGTCTTCCAGGTGCAGGATCACGCTTTGAGGGGCAAATGCCTCTTCCACCTCCTTACCGCCCACTTCGATGGCCTTTATCCTGCTGGAAGTTCCCGCCGGCAAAACCGTGACGGATTCCCCTTTTTTATAGATTCCGCTTATGATCTTTCCCGCATATCCCCGGTAGTCATGCAAATCCTCCGTCTGGGGCCGGATCACGTATTGAACCGGGAGGCGGGCATGTGTGAGATCTATATCTTTTGCCACCTGGACATTCTCCAGCAGCTCAAGTAGGGTGCCTCCTTCGAACCAGGACAGGCTATCGGACTTCTCTACGATATTATCTCCTTTCAGGGCGCTTATCGGCAAATAGGTGACCTCTTTTAACTCGAGTGTCCTGGCAATCTCGGCATAGTCGATGGCAATATTATTGAACACGTCCTGCGAATAATCTACAAGGTCCATCTTATTGATGGCCACTACTACATGGGGAATATTCAGCAGGGAGGCTATGATGGAGTGCCGCCGGGTCTGTTCCACCACGCCATTGCGGGCATCAACGAGGATGATGATCAGGCTGGCATTGGAGGCTCCCGTTACCATATTGCGCGTGTACTGTATATGTCCCGGCGCATCCGCGATGATGAACTTTCTGTTGGGCGTCGAAAAGTATTTATAAGCGACATCGATCGTGATCCCCTGTTCCCTTTCCGCCCGGAGCCCGTCAGTCAGGAGGGCCAGGTCGATTCCACCGTCTTCTTTATTCCTGCTTTGTTTTTCCAGCGCTTCCAGCTGATCGATCAATATGCTCTTGCTGTCGTACAGCAGACGGCCTATCAACGTACTTTTCCCGTCGTCTACGCTGCCTGCCGTTATAAATCTTAATAAATCCATTTTATCAAATTATTATAGCATTTTATTACTCTATTGAGTCTCTCACCACTGACAACTCACTAAAAATATCCGTTCTTCTTCCTGTCTTCCATGGCGGCTTCCGAGATTCGGTCGTCAATCCTGGTTTCACCCCTTTCGCTGGTTTTGGTGGCGGTGATCTCGCGGATGATGTCTTCGATGCTGAAGGCTACGGATTCTACGGCAGCTGTACAGGTCATATCACCTACCGTGCGATACCGGACCTGTTTTTTCGAGATCTTGTCTCCTTCATCCAACCGTATGAAAGGGGAGACGGCTACCAGTTGTCCCTCGTGCTCCAGCACTTCCCGCTCATGCGCGAAATAAATGGAAGGGAGTTCGATATGCTCGCGCCGGATATAATTCCAGACATCGAGTTCGGTCCAGTTACTGATCGGGAACGCCCTTACATTTTCTCCTTTTTGGATCTTGCCATTATAGATATTCCATAATTCCGGTCTTTGTCTTTTGGGGTCCCATCCTCCGAATTCGTCCCTGACAGAGAAGATCCTCTCTTTGGCCCTGGCTTTTTCCTCGTCGCGCCGGGCGCCGCCTATCAGTGCGTCAAATTCAAATTCCTCGATGGTATCCAGCAGGGTAAATGTTTGGAGCGCGTTGCGACTCGCAAATTTTCCTTTTGGTTCGGTAAGGTTTTTTGATTTGATGGTATCACCGACATTGCGAACGATCAGCCTTTCCCCCAATCTTTGAGCCAGTGCATCCCGGTAGGCCAGGGCTTCGGGGAAATTATGTCCCGTGTCAATATGCACCAGCGGGAAGGGGAATTTCCCCGGGCGGAACGCCTTGAGCGCAAGTTGCACCAGGGTAATGGAATCCTTTCCTCCGCTAAACAATAGCGCCGGCCGCTCAAACTGACCGGCTACTTCACGCATAATGTGAATGGCCTCCGATTCAAGCTGGTCCAGATAATCTAATTGATAATTGCTCATAAATATTTTGTTCTATTTAACATGCAGCCCGCACTCTTTCTTACTTGTATCTTCCCACCACCACCTGCCTGCGCGAAAGTCTTCCCCCGGCCGGATCGCCCGCGTACAGGGGGCGCAGCCGATGCTTACAAAGCCCCTGTCGTGTAAAACATTGTAAGGAATATTATGGCGGTCTATATAATCCCTGACTTCCGCTGTTGTCCATTGCAGGAGCGGGTTGTATTTAATCACTTTATTGCTGTCGTCCCATTCGAGCAATGGCAGGTCCTGTCTTTCGGGAGAGTGTTCCGCCCGAAGACCGGTTATCCAAACCGCGTGGCCCTTCAGCGCCCGGCGCAATGGCTCGACCTTTCTGATATGACAGCAACCTTTGCGATTTGCCAGGGATTCATAAAAGGCATTCGGGCCTTTTTCGTTCAGGTATTTCTCCAGCAATCCGCGATCGGGATAATACGCTTTTATGCGGGTATTGTATTTTTCGTTCGTACTGCTCCAGACAGAATAGGTCTCGGCAAATAACCGTCCGGTATCGAGCGTGAAAATAGTAACGGGCAGGTCGTTGGAGAGGATATCATGTGTGATGACCTGGTCCTCAATACTGAAACTGGTCGATAAGGCCACCCTGCCGGGAAATTCCGCGGAAAGGAAGGCGATGGCTTCCGGGATCGTTAACGAACTGAATCTTTCTGTTAAGTCGGGTATGAGTTCTTGTATTTGTATTGCAGTGTCCATACTGGTGGTGGTTGATTTCGAAAAATATGTCTACGGGAGGCAATAATGGATAGACAAGGATCAGCAACAACAACAGGTGTTGCTACAGCAAAAGGACACATACAAATTACTAAGCGAAGAAGGAATAATCATTTCAGTCTACCGTTGTGATCGACAAAGATAGAACGGAAAATCGAATTTGCCCGATTTTTCCTTGATAAATATTAAATATAGATTAATATATAACTATATATTATTGATTTTTAATGGACAGTGTTCTGCCGCTTCGTCCGTTCGTGGCAAAGGCCTTTAGTTTGACAATGCCTTTCCCGGTGATAGGAGCCTCATAAGTCCTGCTCTGAAGAGTAGGTTCCGTGCCATCGGTAGTATAATGGATGGAAAGGCCCGGTATCTGGTTGTTGGCAAGCAGACCTTCGCCGGTTATCGAGGCTCCTACGGACGGAATGCGGTAATTGAATCCTCCGGAATAATAGTCCAGGCGGGGAAGTTCCCGCTTGCCTACCCGGTTGATGAATCCTGACCATGCCTGTCTGTACAAGCTCTTGCTTTTTTGCAGGTCTTTTTCTGTCGCCCAATCGGGGTCGCTTGCCCAGGCTCGTTCAGCGAGACCCAGTAGTTTCGGTAACAACATATATTCCAGCCTTTCAGGACCCCGCACGTTTTCAGCCCAGAGCAGACCCTGTATTCCCGCGATATTCGATTTTCCGTAGTCCGTCAGCCTGTCTTTGCCCAGGAAATAGGAGGGGTCCACCGGGTTGCCTTTACGGTCTTCCGTTGAATTTTTGTAGTAATCAAAGGGGATAAAGTAGAAGGGCTTGTCCAGGTCCAGGAATCCGCCCCAATAGTAGCCGGCTTCATCCGCGGATTTGGTATAGGCGAGGTCGAAATAGAGGTTACTCACGCAGGACAATACAACCTTATAGCCTGCATTGGCAATCCGGTAGGGGAGGTCTTCGCTTCCGGATCCGATCATGTTATTCCATACATGTACCCTGATATTTTCATTGGCCAGGGTAGGGTTGGGGATCATCTGCTTGTTGCCATCCAATACGGTTTTGCGCATCGCGACTTCCTCCCAGCCGGAAAGGAACAAACCGCGGTTGTGCAACATCGTGTTAAGCTTGTCGAAATAATAATACCACAGATCGTCCGTGTTCTTTAACCGGGCGTCGCTTTTGAGGAGCGCCTGGCAAATAGGGGACTGTTCCCAGACCCCGGCCGGCACTTCGTCTCCGCCAAAATGAATGGTCTCGAGCGGCGCGCCGGCCTCTTTGTACATGGCGATCAGTTCGTCGGCGACCTTCTCCAGGAAGCGATAGGCGGACGGACGCGCCACGCAGATGACATTGTCCGACCACATTTGTGCGGAACTGTATATCGACCGGTCTTCCGGATCGCGAAGGAGGTACTGCTCCGCTTCTTCTTTTTTCCCTTCTTTTATCAGTCTTTCGTAGCGTGCGTCCATGGCTTTTACCGCGGCGCGGGCATGCCCTGGCGATTCCACTTCCGGGATGACCTGGATATGACGGTCCCTGGCATATTTCAGGATCTCTATAAAATCCTGCCGTGTATAATAGCCTGTCCCAAACGAGTGGTCCGGATCCGGGCCATCCCCATAGGAAGCAGGCAAAAACTCCTTGCTGTCCGTGGTATATCCACGCCTGGCTCCCACGCCGGTCAGTTCGGGCAGGGAGGGAATCTCTATTCGCCATCCTTCGTCGTCGCTGAAATGCAGATGAAGGGCATTCAATTTGTAGAGCGCCATGACATCCAATACCTTGAGCATTTCTTTCTTCGTCTGGAAATTTCTGGCAATATCCACCAGCAGGCTTCTGAAACCAAAGCGGGGTTTGTCTTTTACGGTAACGGAAGGGATCCGTATAGCGGTTTGCCTGGCTGACCAGGACGATGGAGGGAGGAGAGATTGCAGCGATTGGATCCCGTAAAAGATGCCGGCCGGCCCACCCGCGGCTATCGTAATGCCCTCAGGGGTGACGTTCAGTTCATAGGCTTCGTCGGGGAGGTCTTTTTTCTGCAAGAGAATAGAACCTTTCCCGCCCGCCATACTATTGCCGGTGAGGTCGCCTTTGGCTGTTACCGCCTTTTTTCCGAAGAACGCCGTCCATTGATCAGCCAGCCAGCCGGCTTCGCGGTCGAAGGCGGGGTCGGTATTTATGATCTGTGTAGAAGCGGTCGCGGTAAACTCCCCGGCATTCTCCTGGTAGGAGGCTGGTGTCGGGAAGATCTTCGTCAGCCTGTCGGCCGGGATATCCGTCGATTCGGTATTCCGGCTGTATAATATTTCGGGGGTCAGCAGACCGATAGTGGTATCCGTGATGGGCAGGACGGTATAGTCGCGGATGGGGATCCCTGCTTTAGGTTGCGCATCCCATACCAGGAAGGGGGCAGTGGGGATATCGGACGCATTGAGCGCGATATCCCCCGTCAGGAATTCCACCCGGATCGAGTCTTTCGGTTTTATCCCCTTGAAGGAGGGCAGGGGAGAAAGCCGGAAGATATCTCCGTTCAGGTGTTCGATGCGCATGTCACCGGTCACGGAATTTGCCAGGACCTCCTGGTTGTCGTTAAAATACAAAACCCATCCCGATGCAGGCAGAGGCGTCTTCCCGGTGTTGATGATCGTAAAGGAGGAAAGGAACTGCGGTTGCTTCCGGTAGTTATTGGCTATGAGTTCCCATCTGAGCGACAATTTGCGGGTATCGAATCCACTACTCCGTTTTTGTGCAAAGAGGGCCGTGGAAATACTTAAAAGCATCAGGAAGGGAAGAAGGGGTCTTAACATCGGTCTGGCTATTGTGTCAGTGATTCAATATTATAAAACTATTTCGTTTGTATGGGAGCGCCCTTTTCGGTTCCAGGGGAAGGGCTTTTCGCATATTGTTTTTCCCAGTCGTTCATTTGCATCAGCATCTGGTAACTGGAAAGGATATCCGCTGCAAATTCCAGCTGTTTATCGGACAGGTTGCCTCCTTTGCCTTGCACCGCCATCTGGGCGTTAATGGCCATCTGTTCGTCCGGCATAGGCTCTCCCAGGGATTTATAGTAGCGCAGCTGCTGGTCCAGGTCTTTCTTTATCGAGGCGGCCACTTTGCCTGCCAGTTTGAGATCCCCTGATTGATAGCAGGCTTCGAGGAATCTGAAAGAGAAATAATCCTGTAAATTGTTTTGGTTCGAAGTCATTCCGTAGGGGAAATTGCTCTCCCTGACGTGCTGATCAAAATGTTCCAGGATATTCCTTGCCGAATCTTTTTTACCAGCCGCGGCCAGGCTCATGGCAATCTGCGCATGGGCAAAACGAATACTATTCAGGTGGCGTCGGTTCTCTTCATCATAATAGACGCCCACTTTATCGGCGTTGCCGTAGGCAAATTTGTCCATGACAGTCTTATAAGAGACATCATTGTCTACCCCGCCGCTTTCAACCGGCACCAGCCGATAGGAGAGGCCCTGCAGACGGACGTATTTCGACAGCCCCAGCTGTCCCAGTTCCTGGGGAGACGTAAAGCAGATCGGCCTTTTCCATTTGTTGGTAGCAATCACGGATAAGAGCGCCAGGTCGTTTTTCAGGAGATACTGGCGATCGGGCAGATCGATATGCAGTTCGCTTACTACGCTGTCTCCTTCATGCACCGTTCCGTTTGCGCGAACGGTTTGCAGGTCTACGGGTACCGAAAATTTCTTTACCGGCAGGAAGTTTACCGGATCCCCCCCTTCACCGGGAGAACTGTATTTGGGATCGTCGCTGGCGACCACATTCTTTAAAATGTCATAGAGGTCATAATATCTATTTTTCTCAAAGCCGACCAACCTCTCATTGTAGTAGACCACGTTCCGGTTGTTGCCCTGTATCTGTTCGGGTGTGAAGATGACATCGAAGGGCGCGCTCTGGTTGATCTTATACCTGAGTTCGTTGATATACCAGTCGGTTCCCAGCAGCGTGTTTACCACGACACGGACATCGGGACGGATGCCTTCCACTTCCTGGGCATACCAGAGCGGGTAGGTGTCGTTGTCCCCAAAAGAGAACAGGATGGCGTTTGCCGGACAACTCTCCAGGTAGTCTTTTGCCAGGTCCCGTGCCAGGGTCTTCTTACCGCGGTCGTGGTCGTCCCATTCCTGGCTTCCCATCAGGACGGGTACGGCCAGCAGGCAGAGGCCGGCGGCGGCATAGTTGGCGGCGGCGCCTTTGGCTTTCAGGAAGCTCAGTTTTTGGAATTGCTCCTTGACCCAGATATAGCCCAGGCCGATCCAGATGGCGAAGGCATAGAAGGATCCCGCATAGGCATAATCCCGTTCACGGGGCTGGAGACCGGCCTGGTTTAGGTAGACGACGATGGCGAAGCCGGTGAAAAAGAAGAGCAGCCCGGTCACCAGGAAGTCTTTTGGCTGCCGGTTCCAGTGGAAGACCAGCCCGATCATCCCCAGGATGAAGGGGAGCATATACATCCGGTTATAGGACTTG
>JARLGZ010000276.1 GCA_031292515.1 Puia sp.
CAAAACCCCAAAACCCCAAAACCCCAAAACCCCAGGGGGCAGCATGCGCACATACAGAGACACGATAAGACCTCAGCGCTAGGTGGAGTCAGGGGGAAAAATGCAGATCTGCTCCGATCCTATTCAGGAAATATCTATCAGCCATAATATAAGGCTAGCTATAACCCGGCAGTAATAATAACAGAATGCTAGGGATGCTGGAAGTCACACCGTGTGGAGAATCAGGGCCTCAAAAGTAGCCGCTACGATATAACCAACAACGAAGGTTTTGCATAGCCAAAATACTACTCCTGGGCAATTCGGGTGTGGGCAAATCGTCCGTGTTTTGTCGCTACACTGTATCCCGACCTGAAAATGCTCATGAATTAGGACCATGGGCACCACGAGCCCCACTGCTGCACGGCTAACTCCGACTTCGTATCCTCCCAATCGCAAACCTGGTAGAAAATCGAGCGATGTGTCGTCGGCGAGCGTCCCTGCCAGGCTCAAATCGTACTCCCCTCCTCAGAATTACAGCCGGATAGTGGGATACAGCGGGAGAGGAGCGATTCCGGCAGATCTCGAAGGTCTACTACAGAGGTGCGCGAGGCTTCCTGCTGTGTTTCAGTCTGGTCGACAGGAAGTCTTTCGATGCAATCGGTTTTTGGCACGAGGAAATAATCCAGAACTGCTCTAATTCGTTTTCCGGTGTGGTTCTGGCGGGCTGCAAGAGCGACCTGGAGACCAAGCGCGAGGTCACCTTTGACGAGGCCTCTGTACCGGTTTCACGGCATCGAATAGGAACTGGCATGCAAGCTGGGGGCCGAGTACGTGGAGACCTCGGCCAAGGACGGACAGGGGGTGAACGAGGCCTTTGAACTCGTCATAGGCCGGGCTGTGGAGGAGATCCCGGCGGAAGAGCAGCCGTATCATCCAGCCGGAAATCGGGTGCCTGCGGCGCCTCCTGTTCTGGAAAAGAAGCGGGGCAATTGCTGATCAGCTGCTGTCCGGTGGTGTGGGTGAGTCTGGTCCACTTCGGTATTCCACGCTGAGACTTTGCGTGTTTGGTTCATGTGGGGTTTTGGGGTTTTGGGGTTTTGGGGTTTTGGGGTTTTGG
>JARLGZ010000277.1 GCA_031292515.1 Puia sp.
CAAGTCCTATAACCGGATGTATATGCTCCCCTTCATCCTGGGGATGATCGGGCTGGTCTTCCACTGGAACCGGCAGCCAAAAGACTTCCTGGTGACCGGGCTGCTCTTCTTTTTCACCGGCTTCGCCATCGTCGTCTACCTGAACCAGGCGGGTTACCAGCCCCGTGAACGGGATTATGCCTATGCGGGATCCTTCTATGCCTTCGCCATCTGGATCGGCCTGGGCTATATCTGGGTCAAGGAGCAATACCAAAAACTGAGCTTCCTGAAAGCCAAAGGCGCCGCCGCCAACTATGCCGCCGCCGGCCTCTGCCTGCTGGCCGTACCCGTCCTGATGGGAAGCCAGGAATGGGACGACCACGACCGCGGTAAGAAGACCCTGGCACGCGACATAGGCCGTGACTACCTGGAGAGCTGTCCGCCAAACGCCATCCTGTTCTCTTTTGGTGACAACGACACCTATCCGCTCTGGTATGCCCAGGAAGTGGAGGGCATCCGCCCCGATGTCCGCGTGATCAACTACAGCCTGCTGGGAACCGATTGGTATATCAATCAGCTCAGGTACAAAGTGAACCAGAGTGCGCCGACCGACGTCATTTTCGCACCCGAACAGATACAGGGAACCACCCGCGACGTGGTCTATATCAATAACGTCCCCGGCTTCGACCCCAATAAGACCTATGACCTCTATGATATGCTGAAGAAGGTAGTCGCCAGCGACGACCCAAAATATACCAACCAGTCGGAAGACGGGGAAACCGTGAACTTCCTCCCCGCGCGGAAATTCAGCGTCCCTGTCGACCTGAAGGCAGTTCGCGCTGATGGCTCGGTGAACCCGGGCGATAGCGTGGTGAACAGCCTGCAGATCGAAATGAGCAAGAACAAGAACTACCTGTTGAAAAATGAGCTGGCCGTGCTCTCCGTCATCGCCGCCAACAACTGGAAAAGACCGATCTGCTTCAACTCGACCTACGAAGTGGAAGACCTGGGGATCGCGAAATACATTCGCCAGGAAGGATTGGCGGGAAGATTGGTACCGGTGGAAAACAAGTCGGGGAACGGAATGCCGTTTTATAATAACGACCTCGCCTATGCCAATTTGCAGAAGTTTGCCTACGGGAATGCCGGGACGCCGGGCGTCTACTACGATGAAGAGAACCGCCGTCATCTGAACAGCATCCGCGCCGCACACGCACAACTGGCCCTCAGCCTGATAGAAGCCGGCAAAAAAGACTCGGCGAGGAATATCCTGGAACGCTTTGACAAAAATGTATACGAACCCAATTTCCCCTACGGGATGACTACCAACCGGGCCAACCAGCAGGACCGCATCTCGATGAGTTTCTTACTGGCCTGCTACCAGTCCGGGGACAGCGCCCTGGCGGGAAAAGTCGAAGCCTCCCTGAAAAAAGACCTCGAACAACAGTACCGCTACTATAAATCCCTCGGAGATCCCATGCCGGACGAACAACTGGCCGTCAACGCCAATATGGCCTCGCAGGGTAAGCCGTCCGGCCTGTCCGAGAGACAGGGAGAATTCGCGGCCGATATTCTCTCCACCTACCAGATGCTGATGAGCATCGGTGATTGGAAAAGACAGTTCATGCCCGGCAACCCGGCTCCCGGCGTGGAGAAAAGCGCGCCGATCATCAACGGCCCGGCGCCCCGGAAAAACGATTCCCCGGCCAAAAAGGGCAATTGATAGCGTATTTCCGCAATTTATGATCGTAAAAGGCTGCCGGATCGGCGGCCTTTTACGATTCCAGCGGGGATGCCCGGCCCCCTCACGGCTAATTTGAGTCGAACTCAACCAAATCCCTGAATAATTTGTTTAAAATCATTAACTTGATAGGGACCAAAAACACAAACTTATAATCCGAGCGTATGATAGGGTTTCACTTTACAAAATATGACCCCAGCCAGGAGGAGAAATCGAAATTCGAACAATTGCTCGATATTTTCATGCAGCTCCTGAGCTTCACCAACGGTGAAGTCGGCGAAGCCTTGCAATGGATGAACCAGCTCGATAAGGAATATGAGCTGACGAACGGAGAATACGGGATGGGTGATTTTATCGAAGACCTGAAAGACAAAGGCTATATCGACGAGAATAAACAGACCGGCGAAATTGCCATCACCCCCAAAACCGAACAGGGTATTCGCAAACGCTCACTCGAAGAGATATTCGGCAAGCTGAAAAAGACGAAGACGGGCAATCACAACACCTACAAACCCGGTCAGGGCGATGAACTGAACCCGGAAAGCCGCCCATTCCGCTTTGGCGACCAGCTCGAACAAATCGACTTCACCGAGTCGATCCGCAACGCGCAGATCAACCACGGCATCGAAAGTTTTTCCATGCAGGAAGACGACCTGAAGATCCGCGAAACGGACTTCAAATCACAAACTTCCACCGTACTGATGATCGACATCTCCCATTCGATGATCCTCTACGGAGAAGATCGCATCACGCCAGCCAAAAAAGTGGCAATGGCTCTCAGCGAGCTCATCACGACAAAATACCCCAAAGATACCCTGGACATCGTCGTTTTTGGAAACGACGCATGGCCCGTGGAGATAAAAGACCTCCCCTATCTGCAGGTTGGCCCCTATCATACCAATACGGTCGCGGGGCTGGAACTGGCCATGGACATCCTTCGGAGACGCAGGAATTCCAATAAACAGATCTTCATGATCACGGACGGAAAGCCCACCTGTCTGAAAGTGGGGAAACGGTATTACAAAAACAGCTTCGGATTGGACAGGAAGATTACGGGGAAATGCCTGAACCTGGCCACCCAATGCAAAAAACTGAAGATACCCATCACCACGTTTATGATTGCGAGCGACCCCTACCTGCAACGTTTCGTAAACGAATTCACGGAGACGAATAGCGGAAAGGCCTTTTTTGCCTCCCTGGACCGGCTGGGGGCTTTTATCTTCCGGGACTTCGAAAGCGGAAAACGGAAGACTGTATATTAGACGACATGTACAAAAAGACATTAGAAGGCAGCTTATCGGAAGTATTATTAAAAAATTAAAAACCATCAGGCTATCGGCTAACTGCTCATATGCTTTGAGAAAATAATTATGGACATCACGAAAATTACAACGCTCGGAGAATTGAAGAAAGCAGGTTACAAACACCGGTCTGTAAAAGAAGAGATCCGGGAGAACCTGGTCAGGAAACTGCAGAATAAAGAAGCTACTTTTTCCGGCATCATCGGTTATGAAGACTCCGTCATACCCGATACGGAAAGGGCCCTGCTGTCCCGTCACAATATCTTATTCCTGGGCCTCCGCGGTCAGGCAAAGACCCGTATGGCCCGGCAGATGGTGGAATTGCTGGATGAACACATCCCGTTTATCGCCGGCAGCGAAGTCAACGACGACCCGCTGCAACCCATTTCCAAATATGCACGCGACCTCGTCAGGACGAAGGGGGATGCTACCCCCATCGGCTGGCTGCACCGCAGCGAACGCTATGGAGAGAAACTGGCCACCCCCGATGTGAGCGTCGCCGACCTGATCGGAGATATCGATCCCATCAAGGCTGCCAACCTCCGCCTCAACTTCGCCGACGAAGAGGTGATCCACTTCGGAATCATACCAAAAAGCAATCGTGGCATCTTCGTCATCAACGAGATCCCCGATCTGCAGGCACGCATACAGGTCTCCCTCTTCAATATCCTGGAAGAAGGAGACGTCCAGATCCGCGGGTTTAAACTGCGGATGCCCCTCGATATCCTCTTTGTCTTCACCGCCAACCCTGAAGACTATACGAATCGCGGTTCCATCGTAACGCCGCTGAAAGACCGTATCGAAAGCCAGATCCTGACGCATTACCCCCGGAGTATCGAAACCGCCCTGGCCATCACCGAACAGGAAGCCGACGTCCTCAAAGAACAGGAAGACAGGGTGAAGATCAGCGACCTCGTAAAACGATTGATCGAACAGGTGTCTTTTGAAGCACGGACCAGCGAATTCGTCGATAAGAAGAGCGGCGTCTCGGCCCGTCTTACCATAGCCGCCTACGAAAACGCGGTCAGCGCCGCCGAACGCAGGGCCATCCTCAACAAAGAGAAAGAGACACAGGTCTGGATGAGCGACCTCATTGGTATCGTCCCCTCCATCACCGGCAAAATAGAGCTCGTCTATGAAGGCGAGCAGGAAGGCCCCTACCAGGTGGCCTTCAACCTCCTCGAAAAGGCGATCCGCACCCAGTTTATAAACTACTTCCCCAACCCCGACCAGTTGAAGAAACGAAAGGGCGATCCCAAGGAAGATAACCCTTTCAAATCCATCACCCATTGGTTCGACAAAGGCAACCAGCTGAATCTCTTCTTTAACACAAAGGATGAAGAAAAGATCCAGCAATTATACAAGGTAGACGGATTGCACGCCCTCGTCAAGAAGTATTTCAAGCTTGCTAATGAAAAAGAAGCGGCCCTGCTGATGGAATTCGTCCTCCACGGCCTTGCCGCCTATTCGCTGATCAGCAAACGGGTTGTGGAAGGCAAGATCGAATTCAAAGACCTGATCGGATCCATGGTCAACCTGGGATCTACCGGCTATAACAGCGAAGAAGGGTTCGAAGGTGAGGATTTTAACTAAACGATATTCACCTCGCGCTCCAGTTCCACGCCAAAGCGGTCTTTTACGCTCTGAAGGATCTCTGTGCTGAGTTCGTAGATCTCTTTTCCGGTAGCCTTCCCGTAATTGACAAGCACCAACGCCTGGGCGGCATGGCATCCGGCATCGCCGCGCCGGTACCCTTTCCACCCGCATTGTTCGATCAGCCAGCCCGCAGCAAGCTTCACCTTGCCGGAACCACCTGCCTCGCCGTTGACAGGATATCCCAGGATGCCGGGGAAACCCTCCCGGAGCGCGGTAAATTTGTCGGCGCTCACCTCGGGATTCTTGAAGAAGCTGCCCGCGTTACCGATGACAGCAGGATCGGGCAGCTTGGAACTGCGGATATGTATCACCGCCCGGGAGATCGCCTGTATGCTCAACTCCCCTACCCCCATCTTCTCCAGTTCTTCCCGGATGGCGCCATATTGCGTATTGAAAACGGGCCTTTTACGCAGCCTGAAAACGACATTTAGGATCACGAACTGGCCCCGGTACTTTCGCTTGAATACACTTTCCCGGTACCCGAATTCACAATCGTTGAGACTGAAAGTATAGACTTTCTTCTCCCGGATATGATACGCCTCCAGTTCCTGGAAGACTTCGCGGATCTCTACCCCATAGGCGCCGATATTCTGCATAGGACCGGCCCCCACACTGCCCGGTATCAGCGACAGGTTTTCGACACCCGCCCAATCCCGATCCAGGCAATACCGGACAAACCGGTGCCAGTTCTCCCCCGCCCCGGCCCGGACATAGACATAGTCCTCATCCTCCGCCACCAGGTCGATCCCCCCTACCTCATTTTTCAGGACCAGCCCGTCGAAATCACCCGTAAAAAGCAGGTTGCTACCCCCGGCCAGGATCAGCAGCCGCTCCCGTGAAGGCTTCGCAAACTCGGGCAATTCCTGCAATTCCTCCACTCCTGAAAAGAATGAGAATCGTTTAGCTATTACATTTATTTTAAATGTGTTGTAGGGCAGGAGAGAAACATTTTCTTTTATTATCATAACCTTTTTTTATGTGTCATCACTATGCCGTATCATCCGGAAAAAATATACCGTAAGCAGACCCGTATCCATAACAAATTGGGGCATGGAAACGTTCTTCCATCCTAAACGGCAGCCGCATTTAAACCTAATCACAAACCTGTCTCCCACATGAAGAAAATAACAACCGGATGGATATGCGTCCTGTCCGCGATGTTCTCCCCCTGTTTTGCACAGGATAACAATCCCCTGATCAATTCCGGCCAACTCATCCTCAGGGCTTCAAATTTACATGATTCGGGACAGTATAAGCAGGCAATCGCATGCTACGACCAGATCGATCGCAGCGACACCAATTATATACGATGCCTTTATGAAAAAGCCCTGAGCTGTTTTGCAGACAGCCAGTATGACCGATCCCTGACCTGCTGCCGCGAAGCGCTTGCCGGGAAAGCGGACCGGTATCTCGTTCCGCAGATCTATACGCTTTATGCCAATACAGCCGATGCCATGGGGCAGCCCGAAGAGGCCCTGCGGTTGTTCGACACGGCGATTGCCCAATTCCCTTCCTATGCACCGCTCTATCTGAATAAGGGAATCACCCGGCTTAAACAAGAACGGCTGGACGAAGCACAGGCCCTGTTCGAACAGGTATTGCTGATCGACCCCTACACCACCAGCGCTCATTTCAGGCTCGGCCTCGTGGAATTAAAAAAAGGACAGATCGTACCCGCATTCCTGAGCTTCACCGCCTACCTCATGATGTCCCCGAACGGCCGGTTTAACCGCAACTGCATCAACCTGCTCGACGCCATCTCCAAAAACCAGGATGACATACAAGCCTATGTGAATAACCGGAAAGAAGACCCGTCGGACAACTATAAACTCGTCGAACAGATCGTCCAGTCGAAGATCGCATTGGACAAAAGCTACAAACCCCTGCTACACCTGGACGACGCTATTTCCAGGCAGATACAGGTCGTCTTCGAAAAACTGGAATACGATGAAAACGATCATGACTTCTGGATACAATATTATATGCCCCTCTTCAAAAAAATCATGCAAGAGGGGAAATTTGAATATTTCATCAACTACCTGTTTTCCAACGTGAATATCCCCGTAATCCAGGATTTCAACAAGAAGAATAAAAAAGAAATCGCTGCCTTTGTCTCGGAAGCCTCCGAATATTTCAACCGGATCCGCAACACCAGGGAACTGAACTTCGCAAAGAGGAGTACAGACGGCGTGATCTGGCTCTACAACGAAAAAGGCTTACTTGGAAAAGGTCAGCTCCGGGACAACGGAAAAATATTGAGCGGTCCCTGGGAGTTCTACTACCCGGCCGGGAACCTGAAGGCAAAAGGGCTATACAACGAGCAGGGTAAAAAAGAAGGAGAATGGCTCTACTATTACACGAATGGAACCCTGCAGGGCCGGGAACACTACCTGTCAGGCAGCGAAGAAGGAGAGGACACCTACTTTTTCCCGGACGGCGCCCTATCCTCCCGTGTCTTGTATAAAGCCGGCAAGGCCGAGGGAGAAGGTGTCTATTATTCCCGGCTCGGATCCCTCACTGCAATCAACCATTATACCGCCGGTAAACTGCAGGGTGAAAAAAGGAACTTTTTCGACAACGGCAACCTCAGCTATACCGAGTACTTCACCGCCGGTGACCCGGACGGAAAAATAAAATCCTGGTTCAGGAGCGGACAGACCGAATATGAAGGCTCGTACAAAGGCGGAAAACTGGAGGGGCCTTATAAGAAATACTATGAAAGCGGCAAACTCTTTATAGAAGGATCCTATAGCAAGGATCAACAGACAGGCGCCTGGTCCTCTTATTTTGAGAATGGACAGTTGAAAAACCAGGAAAACTATGTCGACGGCAAACTGGACGGGGAATACAAGGAGTTCTATGAGAATGGACAGCTGTTCGCCTCCTACCGGTACAAAAAGGGAAAGATCCAGGGCGAGGGCAGCTACTACGACGAGGATGGAAAACTCTATTCGACGCTCATCTATGACAACGGTCTCCTGAAGTCCGCCAGCTATTTCGACAAAGATGGCAAACCCATAAGCCGCTCCGATGAGCGGTCCGGCATCATCGACCTGACTACCTTCCTACCGGACGGCAGCAGGAACAGGCATATCGTCTACAATCAGAAAGGGGATGCCACCGGTCTCGAAACTTTCTACTACCCTTCCGGCAAGATCCTCGGAACGACCCTATACGTAAACGGAGAAAAAGAAGGCGTCGACATCGATTATTTCCGGAATACCAGGCTGAGAGACAGCATCCATTACACCGAGGGGAAAAAAGACGGCTACTACAAGAGTTTCTATAGCCACGGACAGATCGAAGAGGAAGGCTGGTACCAGAACGATGTGCTCACGGGCTATTGGCTGAACTATGACGAGATGGGCAAGCTCCTGTCCAGGTCCTATTATCTCAACGACGAACTGAATGGCTATAAGACCGAATGGCAACCGGACGGCAAAAAGGAGTTTGAAACAAGGTATAACGCGGGATGGATGGAAGAACGCTGGCAGTACGATACCACCGGCAAACTCTTGCAGCATATCGGTCTGTCGCAGGGCACGGGACCCTATAAGCTCCTCTACCCGGATGGAAAGACGCTTGCGGAGGGTCAATATCGGCACGGATATCTCTCGGGAGCCTACACCTCTTATTATTTCGACGGCAGCACCCAGAGCGTGCAATATTATAAGAACGGCTTGCGGGACAGTATATACCGGACCTGGTACTATGGGAATACCCGAAATACCGAAGGACAATATAAAATGGGAGAGAAGACAGGAACCTGGAAATATTACACCCGGGAAGGGGCGCTCCACTTTACCGAGGAATATGTGAACGGCAAACTCAACGGCCGGCAGACCTATTATTATAAAAACGGCAAGACCGATCTTGAACGCTTCTTTAAAGACGACCAGAGAGAAGGCACCTCCCGGAAATATGACGAAGACGGACAACTGCTCTACCAGCTCACTTACAAGAAGGATGTACCCGTGAGCTATTCCTACCTGGACAAATCCGGGAAACAATTGCCGGAGACCCCTATTCTCCGCGGCTCCGGGAAAGTGAAGACCTTTTATCCGAACGGCAACCCTTCCGCCATTTTTGAATACAGCGATGGCAAGACTGTCGGCGCAGACCTGATGTACCACTCCAACGGGAAGATCCTCTCTTCTTCCACGGAGGATTTCAGTCAAACCGAAGGCAGCTACAAAGACTACTATCCCAGTGGACAGTTAAAGTCCGATTATATCTATCTTCATGACAACCTTCACGGACCTTATAAGGAATACAACGGGAAAGGCATCCTGGTCGGGGAAGGAACCTATTATAACGGATCGCTGAACGGCATCGTGAAGATCTATGACGACAACGGATCCCTGAAGGAGACCGACTTCTATTATTATGGAAAACTATTATCGGTAAAAAAATGAATACCCGGCGCCTGATCATCTGCATCGTTATCTGCCTGCCTGTATTTGCTGTCGCCCAGTCCGCCCGCGAAATACAGGAGAAGTTCCCTGGCGAAGAAGCCGTAGTGCTGAATCATTCCTTGCATTATACCATCAGTATCAAAGACGGGCAGCCGCAGGTACAGAGCGATGAGACCCAGCAGATCCTGTACCTGTCAGTACAGGCGGCAGCCTACATGAGTAAATATGGTTTCTCGCACAGCAGTTTCCATGAACTGCAGTCCTATGAAGCCTATACAAAGACGGCCGATAACCGTAAAATAAAAGTCGTCGATTTCAAGACGTCCGACAGCAAATCGAACAGCATATTCTATGACGATGTCAAGGAGACTTCTTTCGACTTCCCCGCCGTGGGCCCCGGCTCGGTAGGCACGCTCCAGATCTCCATGCTGCACAAAGACCCTCACCTGTTGTCTCCCTTTTTCTTCTCCCGGTCCATCCCGGTCGTCAACAGCGAGTTGAAGATCAGCTTCCCGAAAGAGATGACCGTAAAATATCTCCTGAAAGGCAATGACAAGGACAAGATCCGGGTCACCGAAGATTCCCGCCACGGCGAGACCGTGTATACCTTCCGGGTGAAAGACTGGCCGGCTGAAAAAGGGTATGAAGACGAACCGGATAGCCGTTGGTTTTCTCCCCATGTGGTCTTCTATATCGAAAAATACAAAGATGAAAATGGACAGATAGTGAGCTGGCTGGCCAGCCCCGATGACCTCTATCACCTGTACCGGGGATACCTGCAGCATATCAACAAAGAGACGGGCACCGATCTGCGCCGTATCGTCGATTCGCTGGTCGCCAATGCCCCCACCCCCGAAGAGAAAGCCCGGCACATCTATTCCTGGGTACAGCAGCATATCAAATATATCGCCTTCGAACAGGGTATGGAGGGATTCATCCCCCGTGACGCGAATCTCGTTTGCAGCCGCCGTTTCGGGGACTGCAAGGACATGGCGAGCATCCTGACACTCATGCTGAATACGGCCGGTGTGCCCGCTTACTATACCTGGATCGGCACCCGCGACATCCCTTATACCTATACCGAAACACCGCTACCCATCGTAGACAACCACATGATCTGCACCATCCGGCTCGATGACCGCTATATCTTCCTGGACGCTACCGACCCCGACTGTGTTTTCGGGATGCCTTCGGAAGGAATCCAGGACAAACAAGCCCTGGTGGCCATCAACGATACGGCTTACAAGATCCTCCAGGTCCCCGTTCCCGCGGCGGAACGGAACGAACTGGTGGACTCTACCGTACTGGAGCTGACCGACCACGGGATAAAAGGCAATATATCTCTCCGTCTCTCAGGCTACTACTCCATGAATATGCATGGCGTCCTATCGTACACCAAGGACAAAGACCTGGAGAAATACCTTCGGAACCGGTTCGACAGAGGCTCGAACAAATTCAAGCTCGGGGCCTTCGAAATCGGCGAGCTCCGGGATAAAGACCATGTCAATATTCGGGCGGCCTTCGGATTGGAAGACTACGCAAAAAAAATCGGCGACGAATGGTACCTGAACCTCAACCTCTTCAAGTTCTATGATCATGAAGAAATTGACTACCCACGCCGCAAAATACCCATCGAATACAACTTCTACTCAAAAAGAAAATATGTCACGGTGCTAAAGATCCCCGATGGATACCAGGTGAGCTACCAGCCGGACAGCAAGTCCTATCATAACGCGGTCTGGGGATTCGACATGACATACGAACAAAAAAACCATTGCCTCATCCTTACGCAGGAATTCGACAATGGCCGCCTGATGCTTCAGCCCGACCAATTTCAGGATTGGAATAAAGTGCTGGAAAACCTGTTGCCCCTCTATAAAGAGACGGTCAGCCTTTCAAAAAAATAAGCTCTTTTCAATCATGAGAAATACCACCCCTCCGACAAATCCTCAAAAATATCCATTCCGGAAAAGCTTCCGCCTGGCCATTCTCCTGGCAACGGTCACCATGCTGCGGAGCGCCGCTGCGTATAGCCAGTCCGCATCCGCGACGCCCCCTGCCCCGGCTCCGGCCATCGTAAAAGAGCAATGGAGCCCCGCCCCGACACTCCATACCCTCGATCCGAAATATGCCTCGGAGTCCGCCGTCATCATCCTGGACAAAAGAAGGCTGGAATATGTGGATGAAGAAAAAAACAACCTGGCGGTCTATAAGACCCTGCATAAGATCATCCGCGTCAACGACGACAACGGAATCGAATCTTACAACCGCGTATACCTGGGTGTCACGGATAACAGCGATATCGTCGATATCCGTGCCAGGACCATCCTGCCGAACGGAAAGATCATCGAAGTGGACAAAAGCAATATCAAAGACCTGAAAGAGGACGATGGGAATATGTACAAGATCTTCGCGATGGAGGGGTTGGAAAAAGGATGCGAGCTGGAATATTACTACACCTTTAAAAGACCGGCTTCGTACTTCGGACGGGAAGTCCTGCAGGGAAGGAACCCCGTTCTCGACAGCCGGCTCGAAATATTCGCGCCCGAACGCCTGATCTTCGAAACACGGGGGTATAATTACACGGCAGGGCATACCGATACAATCCTGAACAACAAAAGGATCATCAGCACCGAACAGGAGAATATACCAGGCGTCGAGCAGGAGAAATATGCGGCTTATGACGCCAATCTCCGCCGGTTAGAATATAAACTCGCCTATAACACTGCAAACAATAAGAATGAGCGGCTCTTCACCTGGAACGAGCTCGCCAAACGGATGTATTCCATCTATACTTCCTATACCGGAAAAGAACTGGATAAGATCGACAATCTGATCAGTGACCGCAAATGGGACCGCCTCGGCAGCGAACGGGAAAAGATCATCGCGGTGGAGAACTACCTGAAAAAGAACATCGCGACCCGCGAAGATATCAATACGGAGGATGCTGAAAACATCGAAAAGATCCTCAAAAACCGGATCGCCAGCTACCGCGGCATCGTGCGTTTATACGGAGCTGTCTTTGACAAACTGGGAATCGGGCACCAGTTCGGATTGACTTGCAACCGCAACGAAAGTTTGATCGACAAGTCCTTCGAGAACTGGAATAACCTCGACAACCCGGTGATCTATTTCCCCGCCTCGAAGAAGCTGCTGGCTCCGACCAGCCTCGATTCCCGGTATCCCTGGATAAACCCGCTGTGGGGCGCTTCCAACGCCCTGTTCTGCAAGAGCACCACGATCGGAAACTTTACGACAGCCTTCGCCGAGATCAGGACCGTCCCGCTGGAAGACTATACGCAGACCTTTAACAATATCGAATCCGGCGTACAGTTCAACACGGGCCTGGATACGGTGCTGGTCGACATGAAACAGATCTATGGCGGGTATTCGGCCGCCTATTACCGCGCCGGCTTCACCTTTAGCTCAGAAGACGAACGCCACAGGCTGCTAAAAGACCTTGTGAAATTCGGCACCAATTCCGAGAGCATCGTCTCTTCGGAGGTGGAGAACGCGGATTTCGAGAGCTACAGCGACAACAAACCCTTTATCCTCCACGCCAGCGTCAAGGCCAGCGAACTCATGGAACGGGCGGGTAAGAAGATCCTGCTGAAGATCGGCGATATCATCGGGCCTCAGACAGAGATGTACCAGGAGAAGGCCCGCCAGTTCCCGATGTCGCTGGCCTACCCCCACCTGGAAGATCGCAAGATACGGCTGACCGTCCCCGAAGGATATACCGTAAAGAACCTGGACGACCTCAACATAAAAAATGTTTTTACCGATAACGGGGAACCGACCATGGGTTTCACCTCTTCTTATACGCAGCAGGGAAATGTGGTCGAAATCCATGTACTCGAAGAATACCGGAAAATATTCTACCCGCTGTCCCAGTACGAAGATTTCCGGAAGATTATAAACGCTTCAGCCGATTTCAACAAGGTGGTGCTGGTACTCGAAAAAAAATGAGGCTGTAACGCCGCAAACACTTCTAATAGTCTAATAGTCGCAAACGCCTCTAATCGGGGAAACACATCAGAGCACATCAGAGATGGAGTCCGAACGCATCAAAACGCATCTACATCCGGGATGATGACGACGCTCCTGAATTTCTTGTCGTTGTGAAGAATGGCCGTTTGCTGCTGGATGACCAGTTTGGCATGCTGGATGAGCCGGGCCTCTTTTGGGAGTTTGAGCATAAGCTCCATCAGGTATTGGTTTCTGATCCTGTTGACTACGGGCTCTGCCGGACCCACCAGATATTTTCCGAAATCGGCCCTCATATTGAGCGCGAATAACTGGGCGGCTTCCCGGACAACCATTGCGTCCTTGTGACGGAAAGTGATAAGGATGACGCGGGTAAAGGGCGGGTATTGGAAGTTTCTCCTGCCCGCGATCTCGTGATGGAAAAACTCCTTGTAGTCATGGGCCCGCAGATAACCCAATACAGGGTGCTGGGTGTTGGAGACCTGTATCAGCACCTTGCCTTTCCCGTCCTTTCTCCCGGCCCGTCCGCTGACCTGTTCCATCAATTGGAAGGCCCGCTCGTTAACCCTGAAATCGGCAAAACTCAGGATGCTGTCGGCGTCCAGTATCCCTACAAGGTCGACGTGTTCGAAATCGAGACCCTTGACGACCATCTGCGTTCCCACCAGGACATCGATCCGCTGCTGCTCGAACTGCTGGATCAACGTATCATGGGCCGTTTTTCCCCGCACGCTGTCGATGTCCATGCGGGCTATCCTCGTCTCGGGCAGGATCTCTTCGAGCAGCTCCTCGATACGCTCGGTCCCGAAATTGCGTTGCAGGAACTGGTGATTGCCACAGGCCGCACAGGTATTCACAGGCGGATATACGGTACCGCAATAATGGCAATGAAGCTTGTTGGTGAGCTTGTGAAAACTGAGCGACACGTCGCAGTTCTTACATTGCGGGATCCAGCCGCATACTTCACAGACCTGGTAGGGCGAGTAGCCACGACGGTTCTGAAAAAGGATGACCTGCTTGCCGGCAGCCAGCGACTCTTTGATGGCCTCTTGCAGCGGCAGGGTCAGGATGGGTTTATTCTTGTCCTTGCTGACGATTCTTCGTGTGTCGATGATCCCAATCTCCGGTAAACGGACATTCCCAAAGCGCTCGTTCAGCTCCGTAAGCCCATACTTCCCGCTGGATGCGTTGAAATAACTTTCCACCGAAGGCGTGGCGCTCCCCAGCAGGACTTTGGCCCCGAAAAGCGAAGAATAATAGACGGCTGCATCCCGCGCGTGGTAACGCGGCGCAGGCTCCTGCTGCTTATAGGAAGCATCGTGTTCCTCATCGACGACGATCAGGCCCAGGTCCTCGAAGGGCAGAAACAGCGAAGAGCGGGCCCCCAGGACGACCTTGATCTCGCCGCTGCGGATCTTGTTCCAGGTCTCGAGCCGTTCGTTCTGGCTGAACTTGCTGTGATAGATACCGATATACCCCCCAAAGTGTTTTTGCAGCCGGCGGATGATCTGCGAGGTGAGCGCGATCTCCGGGAGCAGATAGAGTGCCTGTTTCCCGGACCTGACGACTTCTTCGATCAACCGGATATAGACTTGCGTCTTGCCGCTGGCGGTAACCCCATGCAACAGACAGACGGGCTTTTCCCGGAGCTGGGCGGACACCTGGTCGAGCGCCTGTTGCTGCGCCGTTGTCAGCTCAAAATCGATCTCGATATTACGGGGCAGGTATTTGATACGGTCTACCTGCCTTTTCTCCTGCCGGAGGATATTCTTCTCTATCAGCCCCTTCAACTGAGCATCCGAAGCCCCGGATTTCTTCAGCAGACCCGCCCGGGTGACATCTCCCTCCGTCTTCGAGAGGTGCAGATAGGCCAGCAGCAACTCCATCTGCTTCGGAGCACGGGTATCCTTATTGAGCAGGTTGGCGAGCGCTTCTTCGTCATGATAAGGCGGACAAAGGAGGATATAGCTTTCTTTTTTTGGAGCATAGGTCTCCTTCAGCGCCTCCCATACAAAACATACTTTTTTCTCGATGAGCCGCTTGATTACCGGGTAGACATGCGAGGAATCCAGCAGCTGCTGCACTTCCGAAAGCTTCAGCTCCCGTTTGATCAGGAGGGCTTCGGCGACCACGAATTCGTCGTTATCGAGATGGGTGAAGTCCTCGCCGGTCTCTTCGTTGTACACGAGGATGGATTCGCTGCTGAGCTTGAAATGAGCGGGCAGCGCGGCCGCCATCACCTCGCCTTCACTGCATAGGTAGTAGTTGGCGATCCACTCCCACAAGGCAAGCTGCTGCGGGTGGATGATAGGCGTGGAGTCCAATACGTTTAGAAGCTCCGCCGGTTCGAATGCCTGCGGCTTGTCATAGTGGGTCTGTTTGACCAGGCCGGCATATTTCTTATTCCGCAGCTTCACCTCTACCCGGCAACCGGGCCTGATCTGGTCACGGAATGCCTCCGGCACGGACCAGGTATAGTTCTTGGGCAAAGCGAGCGGTATGATGACTTCTGCGTACATGATCGGCTTTATCGTCTCCGGATGGATGCCGGAAACAATGATTGTTGAAAGGGTGATTCCCGGTCGGCTGATTCCGGGCGCAAAAATAGCTGATCGAAGCTTACCGGCAATTTTCGGGATTATCGGCAATCGCATTGCCATTCGACACCCAGTTCGATGCAGGTGACGACGATCAGGGCCCCTGCCTCGCGGCTGTCGGGTCCGGGCACTGCGAAAACTATGCGCAGATATTGGCCTTCCTGCGTAGTCCCCTCGAGCGCATATTTCGGATCGGGGCGGCCGTTGGGCTCGCTCTTGCGGTAGTCGATCTCTCCATTCTCGAGAACTTCGCGGATCTCTTTCTCCGTGATATGGCGGCAGTCCATCCGGCACCTGGCGTGACGCGTCAGGATCAGCCGGCCGGCTTTCCGGTCGATCGGCTCTCTCCCGCGGTTGGTTTTCCCGGCAGGCGACGGTCCCGGCGGAGAGGGATCGGGTTGCGGCGGACCGGCCGCGGGACCCTGACAGCAAGTAAATAGGAATACGAGGAGGAGGGACAGCAGCCATCTGATTTTCACGATATTCTGTTGATTTGAGGCCAAATATACACCCCTCCCTTGTATTTCGGGGGGATCGGGGTATCTTTGCCGGTTCATGGCTGATCGAAACAAAACAGTGGCTTTTCATACGCTGGGGTGCAAGCTCAACTACTCGGAGACCTCTACCCTTTCCCGCATGCTGGAAAAAGAAGGTTTTGAAAAAAAAGAGTTCGACGAAGCTGCGGATGTCTACGTGATCAACACCTGCTCGGTGACGGACAATGCCGACAAGGAATGCCGTCACCTGGTAAGACGCATACAACGCGAGTCTCCCGGCAGCATGGTCGTGATCACGGGTTGCTATGCCCAGTTGAAACCCGCCGAAATCGCCTCGATCCCCGGTGTCGACCTCGTCCTGGGCGCTGCGGAAAAGTTCAACATCGTCGACCACCTGAAAGAGTGGTCAAAAGGCGACCCGGCAAAGATCTGCAGCTGTGACATCGAAACCCTGGACAGTTTCCAAGCTTCTTTCTCGCTCAACGACCGGACACGCACCTTTCTAAAAGTACAGGACGGCTGTGATTACCACTGCACTTTCTGCACCATCCCGATGGCCCGGGGAAAAAGCCGGAGCGATACCGTTGCCGGCGTCCTTCAAAATGTCCGGGAAGCGGTAGCCGCGGGTGTAAAAGAGGTGGTGCTGACAGGCGTCAACCTGGGGGATTTCCAATCGCAGGAAGCCAATTTCCTCACCCTGATGCAGGAATTGGAAAAGGTGGAAGGCATCGACCGGTACCGCATCTCCTCGATAGAACCCAACCTGCTGAGCCCGGAGATCATCGAATGGGTTGCCGGGAGCAGCAAATTCATGCCGCATTTTCATATCCCGCTGCAAAGCGGGAGCAACCGGATCCTGGGCCTGATGCGCCGCCGCTATAGAAGGGAGCTTTATGCTGAACGGGTGAGCCGGATCAAGGCGTTGATGCCTCATTGCGCGATCGGCGTGGATGTGATCGTCGGTTTCCCCGGCGAGACCGAGACGGAATTCCGCGAGACGGCCGACTTCCTGCACGAGCTGGACATCTCCTACCTCCACGTATTCACCTACTCGGAAAGAGACAACACCAAAGCGCTGGACATCAGGCCCATCGTGCCCGTCTCCGTGCGGCATGAGCGCAATAAGATCCTTCGCAACCTCTCCTATAAGAAAATGCAGTATTTCACGGAACTCCACAGGGGACAGATCCGTAAAGTGCTTTTTGAAAAACAGGCCCGTGGCACGATGATGGAAGGCTACACCGATAACTATGTCAAAATCACGACACCCTACAGGCCGGAATGGGCCAACACGCTGGTGGATTGGACAATTTAAACAAATCCGGGAAAGTTTTGTTAACTTGAGTAACAGGCTATATGCGTAAATTCCAGGTGACCATACAATTCGAGATGGATGACGACTTTGCAGCCCTGGTTCCGCTGCATCGGACTTACATCAATCGACTGATCGAACAGGGCATTATCGATCATTATGTCGTCACCATGGAGACCCAGCATGTCTGGATCACCTTCTCCGCTGAAACGAAGTCTCAGGTGGAAGATTGGCTGGCCAAATCTCCCCTCTTCAAATATTGGACCTGCGAAATCAACGAGCTGTTTGTCGTGGATGGCCTCCTGTACCGGCTGCCGGTCGTTCAGCTTAACTGACGGATCTGGTTGTTTCCTTCGGATACTCTTCGTCTCCCTCATACCTTCTTCCCTTCCTCCTCGTACTCTCCCAAAACGGGCTATGCCGATCCGATTATCTTGCCCTCGCTCCAGGCCTCCTTTTGTCGGCCGTTGCCTCTAACTCCGCTGACCTTCCCTATGATAAAATAATACATATTTGTAAAATGCGAAGAAATCGCGGAACAGACCGAAGATATCATTATAGAAATAGACATCCGAGGAGACCCCTTCCACATGATCAAATCCCATTTTCCGGATGATATATTTCGTGCGGGTGATATGATAGAAACTCGTCACGGCGATAGCGGAAGAAAAATGCAGGGAATCATTCAGCGCCAGAAAATCGACGGCCGTCATATAGGTATTCTGTCCCCTGTTGTCTTCGATGATCCGGTCCGCGGGTATCTTCTCTTCCAGCAGATATCGTCTCATGGCCACGCCTTCCGGGATACCGTATTCTCCTTTCCCGCCACTGACCATGATTCTTTTAATCCGCCGTTCCCGGTATAGCGCGATCGCCTTATCCACCCTCCCTTTCAGGCCAGGAGAGAGGGAGCTATCGGCAAACACGGTATTGCCAAGTACGATCGCGATGTCCGCCGATCCTTTGTAGTCATTGAGCCCGTCAAAACAGGCATAGACGATGTGCACCGTGAACCAGCCCGCACAGAGTGCGAGGCAGATTTCCAGGATCCTTTTTGTCCGCGGGCGGGAAGTATTCATTTTTTCTTGACCGACCAGGCGGGTTTATGTTTCAGCAGGTTTTTGTATACACGGCAGGTAGGAATATGTGCGCCGGGAAGATAGCCCGTGCTCATCAAAAACTCCCCGACGATTTCGCCGCCGGTAAACCGGAAGGTCTTTTTAAAGAGTTTTACCCATTCTTCCTTGCCGGCCGGATGGTGGCTGTCCAGCCAGTTTTTAAAAGAGCCATGCTCCTTTTGCAGCTGCAGGACGGTCTTCGCATTTTCGATGGCGGCGGCGACCTTCAGCCGGTTTCGTATGATGCCCTCATCGGCCAGGAGCCTGTCCACTTGTTTTTGCCCGTAGCGGGCGACTTTCGCGATCTCGAAATTGTCGAATGCGCGGAAGAAATTATCCTTCTTCCTGAGGATGGTCGTCCAGGAGAGACCGGCCTGGTTGATCTCAAGGATCAGCCTGGCAAACAGTTCATTATCGTCTTCGATCGGGTATCCATATTCCTTGTCGTGATAATGAACGTGCACATTGTCCTTGTCCATATGCAAAACCGCTTCGCAATAGCTGGAAGGTTTCTCCATCGCCGATTATTTGAAGCGAAAATAAGTAAAACGCCCGCGAAAAGAGAAAAACCCTCGCTATATTGCAGCAAAACAAAGCATATCGATGGTATCCCGAATCTCTTATGTAGCAGGGGGCATGTTCCTGTTGTCTTTGCTGTCTTCCGTCCCCACATCCTCGTTTTGCCAGACCGCAGCTCTCCCGATGCCGGCGGTTGTTCCGCAGGATACGCTCCGGCCGGCACAACCCTTCTCCCATTATATTCCCCAGGCGCTCTTTGCCCCGGGGTTTTATAGTGACCGGGATCGTGCCTTCCGTTCATCCAACGGCGCCCCCGGAAGCAAATACTGGCAGAATCGGGCCGATTATACAATCCATGCTTCCCTGGACACCTTAAGCAACCAGCTCGATGGCAGCGAGACCATCCATTATACGAACAACAGTCCCGACTCGCTGTCCTCCCTGTGGTTGCAGCTCGATCAGAACACCTATCAGAAAGACGCCCGCTCCCGCTATTATACCGGTTCTGCTCCATCGGAGTCCACAAACGGATACCAGATCCTGTCTGTAAGCGTGGAACGAAACGGACAGACGATCAAAACCGAACCCCTTATCACCGATACACGTATGCAGTTGCGTCTCGCACAGGGTCTTCCCGGCAATGGCGGCAAAGTGAATATCGTAATCCAGTATCGCTATATCGTACCGGGAACTTTTGGAGGAAGGACCGATTATGCGCAGACGAGAAACGGAAAAAGCTATGAGATCGCGCAGTGGTACCCCCGGATGTGTGTATACGACGACCTGGAAGGATGGAATACGCTTCCTTTCCTGGGAGCAGGCGAGTTCTATTGTGAATATGGTGATTTCGACTACAAGGTCACCGTCCCCTGGAATATGATCGTGGCGGGTTCCGGAGAACTGCAGAATCCCGGCGAAGTCCTGACCCAAGTACAGATTGCCCGGCTGGCCACGGCCGCCAAAAGCGATAACACCGTCATGATCCGCACCGCGGCGGAAATACAGGATCCCGCCAGCCGCCCTGTTCAGAAAGGCACGCTGACCTGGCATTTCCGCATGCTCAATACCCGCGACATAGCCTTCGGCGCCTCGGCGACCTATATCTGGGACGCCGCGCGGGTCAATCTCCCGGATGGCAAAAAATCCCTGGCGATGTCGGTCTATCCGATAGAAAGCGAAGGCCGTGACGCCTGGGGAAGGGCTACGGAATATCTCAAGGCCTCGATAGAATATTTTTCCGCGACCTGGTTCCCCTACCCTTACCCGGTAGCCGTCAATGAAGCCGGAACCGCGGGTGGCATGGAATACCCCGGTATCGTCTTCGACGGTATCGGCGATAAAGGCAAAGATCTCTATTGGGTGACGGCCCACGAAATCGGTCACAACTGGTTCCCGATGATCGTCGGATCGGATGAGCGCCGCTATGGCTGGATGGATGAGGGATTCAACACCTTTATTGACATCTATGCTTCGGATGCCTTCCACCAGGGCGAATATGCCCCCAAACGCGACGCGGAATACGCTGAAGGCGGCGGCAATCCCGCGATAGAGATCCTGCCAATACTGGCCGACCCCGAGGCTCCGGTGATCATGACCCGGGCAGATGGCGTTTCCGAACGATACAGACACCCGACCGTCTACTTTAAACCGGCTTTCGGATTGGTATTATTGCGTGAGACGATCCTGGGAAGAAGCCGTTTCGACTACGCATTCCGTAAATATATCCGCAACTGGGCTTATAAGCATCCCTCCCCTTTCGATTTCTTCCGCACGATGGACAACGAAGCGGGAGAAGACCTCTCCTGGTTCTGGCGGGAATGGTTCTTCCACAACTGGACACTCGACCTCGCCGTACAGCGGGTATCCTATCATGACAACGACCCCCAAAAAGGCATTGCCATCCGGATCGCCAACCTCGAAAGAATGGCGATGCCGGTTGTCGTGGAAATAGCCTGGAAAGACGGGACGACGCAGCGCGTGAACCTGCCGGTAGAGACCTGGCTGCAGACAAAAGTCTATACCCTCAACCTGCCGTCTACCCAAACTGCCGTTTCGGTGACCCTGGACCCCGATAATGTCCTGCCCGATGCGGTAAGAGGGAATAATGTGTGGAAGGCGCCGTAAACAGCATTTTAGAAAGACGAACCATAACCCTTTGTCATGTATTCTCCCTTAAGAAATAGATTCCGGAAAGCCGCCCGGTAGCTGGGCGTTCTGTTTGTCATTCTCTTCCTGTTCAGACTGCCATATGGTTTTGGGGCGCAAACCTGGGTACGGTATATGGCAGCGGATCAGACTATTTCGGAGGCCTTAATAATCTACGCAGGAACTATGCTTCGGAAAACATCGGCAACAAGATAGCAACAGGCTCGAAACCTGTCGATTTTGCCGGTTCGCAAAAAAAATCAGCCTACGTGAAAACTATCTGAAAAGCTGGCTTATAATCAATTATAAAAAAAAGGCGAAAAACTTTTGTGTAAATACTTTTGCCCTTATCTTTGCAATCCTTTAGAAGGAAATATACCTCCGGCTAAAAGAAAGAGGGAGTTTAGCTCAGCTGGTTCAGAGCATCTGCCTTACAAGCAGAGGGTCCCCGGTTCGATCCCGGGAGCTCCCACTAGCTAAACACAAAGTAATGAGGCACTTAGAATTTCGATTCTAGGTGCTTTTTTGTTTTTTATCGGCAATGTGCCTAACACTATGCCTAACATCCCTCATTTTTCCTTCCTTTCTTCACTCTTTTTTACCAATATTTCAAACAACCTTAACTCATGCCTATCAGGCATTTTGTTTACTCAAATTTACCACATTTTTCCAGTCTTTTCTCCATCGAAGATATTCAGGGCCGAATACAGGAATATCAAGCCGTGAAATCAATTAATCGTTGACGTTATATGGATATGCCTAACAATGGTATAGAAATCCCCCAATTAAACCTTTCTTTGGCTTTTTTACATGCGAAGTAATCCCGAATTTTAAGATAGCGACCTCAAAACTGCCAGACAGCAGCTGACGCTTAAGAGAAAAGGCTCGCGGTTCGGCCATCGACAGCAAATCGACAGTTGACTTTTTTTCGAATAACCTCCTGGTTATATTATAAGTGCAGACTGGTGGGATGAGGACGAAAACCCAAGTTCTTTGACTCCTGCATATATAGTGAATCAATTCCGGGGACATATGACTATCAAGTTGGTAACTACCAATCAAGGAACGCTGGTATCAGCAGTAAATTAAGTTACAGCTTGGGAGGGCGCCTATAGCAGAATAAAATTAAGGAAGGGCTTGGAATAGCAACAACGCAAAGGAAGGATATCAGCGGTTCTTTTGAGACTGTAAAATAAACTGTGTCAAAGGTTAAAAATTTTGGACCTTTAATACAGTTTTTTTTATGGAAAAAGAAGACAAATTCGACTACGAATCAATTAAGAAAAAGACGCTGGAGCAACTCCGTTCCGGGAAGTCTCTATTTGGCAAGGATGGTGCATTTGCGCCATTGCTAAAGGATATTTTAGAGGCCGCTATGGAGGGAGAGCTGGAGGGTCATCTCGATGAGGAGGAACGCGCTGGCGGGAACCGTAAGAATGGGAAGACCTCTAAAAAGCTTAAAACGGCTGACGGCACGATTGATCTGGAGACACCCCGGGATCGAGCTGCCAGTTTTGAACCTCAGATTGTTAAAAAGCGGGAGACCATCCTGGCTGAGAGCCTTGAGCCTAGAATTATTGGCATGTATGGTCACGGTATGAGCCTTCGGGATATTGCCGCCCACATCAAGGATACCTACGATACGGATATATCAGCGGCTACACTTTCGGCCATTACTGACAAGGTTATCCCTCTGGTAAAGGAATGGCAGAACAGGCCATTAGAACCCTTGTACTGCATCGTGTGGCTGGATGCCATGTATTACAAGGTCAAAGATGAGGGGAAGATCGTAAATCGTTGTGTTTACAACGTCCTTGGGATAAATACGGAAGGCCGGAAGGATCTCCTGGGTATGTACGTGTCAGAAAGTGAGGGCGCGAACTTCTGGCTGGGCGTTCTAAGCAATCTTCAACAGCGGGGCGTTGAGGATATCCTGATCGCCTGTATTGACAATCTGAAAGGTTTTTCGGAAGCTATTGCCAGCATATATCCCAAAACCGAGGTTCAAAGCTGTGTGGTACATCAGATCCGAAATTCCATTAAATATGTAGCCAGCAAGGACCAGAAGCCCTTTATGGCCGATCTGAAGCCTGTCTACCAGGCCGCCAGTAAAGATGAGGCCGAACGTCAATTGCAGGAATTAGAGGCTAAATGGGGGAAGAAATACCCTGTTGTAATCGATTCCTGGCACAGGAACTGGGAAAAGTTGAGCACCTATTTTAAGTACTCCCCGGCCATCCGTAAACTGATCTATACAACCAATACTATCGAGGGATTCCACCGCCAGATCCGGAAGGTTACCAAGACCAAAGGGGCCTTCACCTCTGATATGGCCCTACTAAAATTGATCTATCTGGCTACCCTGAATATCCAGAAGAAATGGACCCAGCCCTTGCAGAACTGGAGCTTAACGGTATCTCAGTTATCAATTATCTTCGGCAGTAGACTGAAATTGCAGATATAAAAAGGCTCGTCATTGAATGATATTTTTTGCATCTTTGGCGCCACTGTTCAGCACCTCCAGAAAAAACATCATTCACTAACGAGCTGATATTAGCCCTTTGATATTAAAAAATGACACAGTTTATTTTACACTCCCGTTCTTTTTTATTCGTAGCCTTCCTCTGTCACCTGTAGGCTTCTGTTTGATGGCTTTCATTACTTCGGATTTCAAAAATTGCACCCGACCATCCTTTCGAATACAAGGCAGCCCATTACGAACCCATTTGGCCAGAGTGACCAGGGAGATGTTAAGATGTTCTGCCATCTCTTTTCGGGTTATCAATGGTTCTTCAAATTCCTGCCAGGGAGGTCGGACATCTGCTAACAACAGCGCCAGTTCCTCCCGTATAACCTCCCGGATGCACTTTTTTAATTCGGCCTCATTGGACACGATCACAGTCTCCATAACGATCCCCTTTTACATCAATTACCGGCCAACAAAATGCCGCTCAATCGAATGTAGGCAGGAGTAGCGTGTCAAAAAATAGTCGGTACTATACGTATTCAGCTTATTCAGTTTTGCCAAAGAAATTACCGGACACCGCCACAAAATTGATTGAACGTATTAACCACATTTCCGAAAATATGGCTTTTGGAGGCAATACCGCCCGGAATCTGAGTAAATTGCTATTGATAACCGTTTTTACATATGAAATGGATCGATTCAACTCAAATAGCCCATTGGGCCATCAATCCGGCGGCGAAAGCTGATTTGCCCCTCGTGGTTTCACGGTTGATCCGGGCAACGACCCCGCTGGATAGTTCTCTTGATTTTCCTTCCGGCGCCGATACTTATTCAGGGGGATGGGACGGATTTGTGCGTTGCGGCAAAGATACCGGCCGGGTTCCGGGAGGGATTTCTTTGTGGGAGATGGGTACTGAAAAAGATAGTAAAGGAAAGGCTGATGATGATTACAAGAAGAGATCGCTGAAACCTCTGGGCTACGTGCCGGCTGACTGCACGTTTGTATTCGTTACGCCGCGTAAATGGAATAAAAAAAAGACCTGGTCGGATGCAAAAAAGGCAGAAAAGAAATGGAAAGATGTACGGGTGTTTGATGGCTCGGACCTGGAACAATGGATGCTCGACGCCCCTGCCGTGGGCTGGTGGTTTGCGGTGCTGAGCGGCAATATGCCATACGACGTTATCTTGTCTGCGGAACAAAGTTGGAATGACTACGCGCAATCTCCAACTGTGAAGCTGAAAACCCAGGTGCTGACCTGTAGCCGCGGAGCTGAGGTCGCTAAGGTCTGTGATTTTCTACATGGACCGGCAGGCAAGTTGGTGATTAAAGCCCGGTCAAGGGAAGAAGCCGTCGCTTTTATCCTGGCCGCGGCTATGGAGCAGGATCTCCAGGCTAGAGAGGATTTTTTATCAAAAACCATGGTTTTTGATAACGTCCAATCCTTCCGGACAGTCGCGAACAACCGGAATAGCCTGGTTCTTATCGCCAAGTTTGAAAATACAGAACCGCTCGATTCGGCGGTATCGAACGGCCATCATGTATTACTGCCGCTCGGTGCGGACGATTCTCATGGCGGAGGAACTTCACTCGACCTGCCTCAAATCGGTCGCGAACTGGAAGCGGCTCTTCAGGCAAGCGGGCTTTCTCCCCATGACGCCCACCGTTTTATGGTTGAATCGGGCCGGGATCTAACCGTGTTACGGAGATTGCTGAATTTCTCCCACCTAAAAATCAAATGGGCAACGCCGGAGTTCTCCCCGCTCCTTCTGCCGGCGCTATTTTTGGGTCGATGGGACGAAAACAAGGAGGGCGATAGAGAACTTTTGAAAGCGCTTGCGGGTGAATCCTATATGACCTATATAGAAAAGATCAGTCGCTGGAGAGATGACGCAAATCCATTTGTCTATCAAATCGGAAGTCGCTGGCGCCTGACTTCCTCCTACGATGCCTGGTCCTTGCTGGCCAGGTATATTACACCCACCCAACTGGCAAGATTCCAGGAAACGGCCCTGGGCGTCCTGGGACAGGTCCAGCCATTATTTGACCTGGAACCCGGGCAGCGGCATATGGCCGTTTTTTTCGGAAAAGAATCGATTTATTCGGAGTGGGTCCGGGAAGGGGTTTGTCACTCCCTGATCCTCTTCTCGATGTTCGGCAATTCCTTGCGCCTTCCCACAGGGGATTGTCAGCAATGGGTAAACGAACTGGTAGGTAAATTGCTTCAAAGCGATAAACCGGATTTCTGGAGAAGCCTCAATCGCTTGATGCCGTTGGTGGCCGAAGCTGCCCCGGACAAGTTCCTGTCAACCATTCAAACTTCCCTGGCGACGAATCCAAAAACCATTATGGGTATGTTCCAGGAGGACCCTTCCCCGCTTTTCCCGCGGACGTATCACACCGGTTTGCTGTGGGCGTTGGAATCCCTCGCATGGTTACCGCAGTACTTCAACAGAGCGGTTCATATACTTTCCCGGCTGGCCAGTTTCGACCCCGGCGGAACAATCAGCAACAGACCTATAAACAGCCTCCGAAATATTTTTTTGCCCCTGCATCCTATGACCTTTGTGGCCTACCCGGAAAGATTTTCAATTCTTGAGGAGCTTTGTAAACAAGAAGCCGATACCGGCTGGGATCTCGTCAAATCGATCATGCCAAGCGATCGTCAAAATGTTTTTCCGACGGAAAGAATGCGGTGGAGACCATTCGAGGTAGAGAACTCCAATCAGGTACTTACCCCAACCGAAGTGCTCAAGAGCTATAGCTTGCTTTTTCGCCTGGGAATACCTCTCGCAGGTTTACAGGAAGACCGGCTGACTACATTGTTGAATGCAACCAATAACATCTTTCTTCTCCCGGAAGATCGAAAACTCGTATTGGATCATCTAGCTTCTATCAGACCTCAGTTGACTGACCAAAAGTTGAAAATTATTACGGAGCTACGTTCTATTCTTCGGCGTCATCGTACTTACCCCAACGAACACTGGTCTTTCCCGGAATCCGTTCTAACCGGCTACGATAATTTGCTTGCACTGTATGAACCCAATACTGTCGTTGAGGAATCTATGGTACTGTTTCTCGAAAGCCATCCCCAACTACCTGAAATGGCGAGCTTTGATCCCAGGGATTACGAAGCGGAAGAAAAGCTGATTCACGATAAGCGCGTTACCGCGTTGAACAAAGTTTATACGGAAAGCGGGATTTCGGGGCTAATCGATCTGGCGGAAAAGGTCGTGGAAAAAACGATTTTCGGGGAGACAGCAGCCTTTTGCTTTCATAAGATGGAAGACCAACTACAATTAATCCACGGTCACGGATTGGCATGCCCCGAGGATTTCAATGCCGGCGCGGGGTTTACGTTTAGATCTTCCATTTTAAAAGGATTTGGCTGGATCAAAGAGGTATTTATTGTCCTGAAGGATACGGGTACTGATTCAGAGGGTCTCACCCGGTTTCTAGGATGGTCGGCGCCATCCGGGGAACTGTATGATTTCCTGGAAACGCAATCGGATGAGATCATCCAGGGCTATTGGAAGAAAAATAGACCGTGGTTAACTGATTTATCGGCCGGTCAAAAAGTTAGAATCATCGAGCGCTTACTGGCCGTCGGTCGGACTGTTGAAGCTATTACGCAGGTGTTCCGGTCTCATGCTGATTTTTCCACTAAGCTGATGATCCAGGTCCTGCAGGCCAGCGCGCAGATACGTGACATACAGGGACGATATCCCCGGTCTCACGAAATCGAAGGAATTTTTAATCTCCTATACGACAGGGGCGACTTTGACAGCAAAGACCTGGCACTCACGGAGTGGCAATGCATACACTATATTTCTTTTTCCAGCAAGGGACGATTTTCCCGCCTCCTCTATGAGGAACTTTCTGTAAACCCGGAATTCTTTGTACAAGTATTGTCACTTCTTTACAAAGAAGAAGGCGATCCTGCACCTCCCCTTAAAATGTCCGATGCCGATCCCAAAGCGATTCTTGCAAGAAATGCGCTTACATTTTTGAGTGACTGGCGGCGGTTGCCCGGAAGCGATGAAACGGGTAAGATCGATCCGGCGGCCCTGGAACAATGGATCGATAGCGCCAGATCCCTGGCCGCAGAAAGTAAACGGCTTAGTCCAGCCGATTTGTATATCGGAAAAATCCTCTCTTATTTCCGCCGCGAAAAGATATATGAAACCCCTCCCGAGGCCGTTTGTCAGGTTATTGACCGGATCAATACCCGCGAAATTGTCAGCGGTTTTCATACCGAACTCTTTAACCAACAAGGATCTTCTTCCAGAAGTCCGTTCGAAGGAGGGAAGCGGGAATGGGCGATGGCCGAGCGACACAAGGCGATCGCGGAGGAGCTGTCACTGAAATGGCCCGTCACTGCCTCTATCTACGAAAGGCTGGCGGAAGGCTATCGACATGATGCGGCAAGGATTGATCAAAAAGCCCAACAAGAGTCTCTCGACAGTTAAGAAGATTTTCTGTTATAGGGTATGATAGGCGCCTCCATCCTGGAGGCGCCGTTTTTAAACCGGTGGGTTTATCGGCCGGCCTGACCGTTCCGAATCCAATAGGGTTTGTAACCCAGCGGGAGTTTTCCGGTGTTTTTGAGGAATGTGTAAATTTCCTTGTCAAATTCGGACTCTACGGTGGACACCAAGAGTACGTTTATCAATAGGCTAATAGCACGATTTTCCGGGTCATATTCGAGGAGTGCCGCCTTTAAATTTTTCTTCGAAGTATACCGTCCCATCGGGATCGGCATAAATTCATCGTCTATCGATTTGTAATCAACTTCCTCTCCCGCATGATTTATCGAAATTTCTTCGACATGCAACCAGAGTTTGTAATGTTTTTTGTGGGCCATAATGATTGACGGTTATTCGACACCGAAAAACGTTTTTATTTTTTGAATTTTTATGAAGTGATCCGGTAAATCAAAATGCAGAGCGTCGCATAAGATGCAGGAATCAACAACTGGTTTTCGAATCTATTTCATAGGGTGTCATTTTGATCTATGGCTTCTATTGAAAATTCAAAAGTCCAGAAGTCCTCACCGGTGTTTTTGCCAACCGCTGTAAAACGAGCAGTACCGTCCTTAAACACTTCCATCTTACAGCAATCAATCCGTTGTTCGGGCTGGGAAAAGCTGTCCCTTTCGCCGTCTTCTTCGAATTCGACAAAAGACCAGGACAGTTCCTGAAGTATGTCCGTCCTATGGACGGAATCTTCTGCTATGCTTTCAGCCCAATCGTCGAGGGAATGCAGATACCATCCGTCCGGACTATCCCAATAGATCAGACTGAACATATCCGCATTGTATGGAATTAACTTTGCCGCCAACGACCTTTCTTTGAGCGTTTTAATATACCCAGGGGTCATTTGCACCAAGACGAAGTCGCAGGAATCCCATTCAGAAGAGACACCTGCTTTTATCATTAGCCAATCGGTTTGTGTTTTGGATAGTTTCATATCGATTCGGCCCTATTACCAGAGGGCGATCTGTATTTGTTGGTGAATGAGTAATGGAAATTTCTAAAGTCAGCCGTCGCCGGTCGTCCGGCAACGGCTATTATCGGGAGGCCTTCGTCTAATAAAATGTAGCGGGATCGACCTTGAGGAAACCCTGACTCTTTATGTTTTTTAGCCAATTACCAGCAAACAAAGCATGATCGGCCTGCCAGCTTTTAACGATACCTCGGACTCTACCATCTTTGATCCGAATGCTTTTACGCGCAATGCCAAGAATGTCATGGAAGAAGTAACAAGGGTAGATAGTCATGAATTCAAATTGATCTTTCTCACGCCTGTTGTCAACCACGAGAAACCCAATCTCAGGATCCCGCAGCTCATCACCTCCCTGAGTATTGTAATGCGCGAGACTGTAGTGGCTCGCAACTCCAAAGGGAGTTAAGATATTCTCTTCCAATTTCTCCAAAACGAGTGGCATATACCCTTCGTATTCAAGACGCATATGCTCGTGGCCGTCCATTTTTTCAAGGATTCCCGCAAATGTTTGGGTCGCTTGCTGATTGATTTTTTTCATAACACTTATTTTTTTGATTGGTTCGAATTCGGCATGACGCCTCATTCATTCAACCGTAGCGACCAGCACTACTATTCTGCGGAGGGAAAGTCAAGGTTGGAGAAAAAAAATACTACCGCGACGGATGTCTCCGAGACCAGGAGGAGGCATAAGAGATCCGATGAGTGGCGAAGCGACTGAGGATCGGTTAGCGTGTGGAGATTTTTTTTTGGAACCTGCGAACGATACGACCAAAGGGAGTAAAGTGAAGACCTTGACTTTACCGGAGCAGAATCGTATTTTTCGGTTGTTTGTATGAATAAGAGGTATCAACCGTATTCGGCATAAACGGTGTCTGGCTATTTTCTCGGATTTTGATTGGATTCGCGGCCTTTTAACAATGAGTGGTGAGGAGAAGGAAGGGCCCCCGTTTCAGGGTGCACACGGATCGGGCTTTTATAAAATGGAAAGGGCATCTATGGAAAACCCGAATGTCCAGAAGTCTTCCTCGGTATATTTTCCGGCACGGTTACGCATCCGGTATTTATTTGTCTGTGAATAGAAAATGATGTTTTGAAGTGAGCCGTCGCCGGAAAGCTGCCGGCAACGGCTGAATAGACTTCATCTTTATCAGAAAAGGCGGGTTGGCTTCATTATTAGAAAGCCCTGCTGACCAATGTTTTTCAGCCAGGTATTAGCAAAAACAGTATGGTCGGACTGCCAACGCTTGTTGATGGAAATGACTTGCCCATGTTCAATCCCCAAACTGTGTTGCTCAGTTCCTGTGACGTCATTCAAAAAGTAGCAGGGGAAAATGCCCATAAATTCTACTTCTTCTTTGTCGAGGCGAAAGTCAATGACTAAAAAGTTCATTTTCGGAACTCTCAACACTTTCCCTTCCCAGGTTTGCTCGTGTTCCAAACTGTACCTGATCGTGATGCCAACGGGAGTAACTATGTTTTCTTCCAGCTTTTCCATGACAAGCGGCAGATACCCGTTCAACTCCAGTCGCATGTGTTGATGGTCGTTTAATCTTTCTAATAGCACCGCAAAGACTTTGTTCGATTCATGATTAACTCTTTTCATAACATTCCATTTTTTAAGTAATGATTGATCCGAATTCGGCATAACGCCTCATTCATTCAACCGTAGCGACCAGCACTACTATTCTGCGGAGGGAAAGTTAAGGTTGGAAAAAAAATACTACCGCGACGGATGTCTCCGACACCCGGAGGAGGCATAAAAGTCCAATGAATGGCGGAGCCATCAAGGATCGGTTTGCGTGTGGAGATTTTTTTTTGGAATCCGCGAACGATACGACCAGAGGGAGTAAAGTGAAGACCTTGACTTTACTGGAGCAGAATCGTATTTTGCGGTTGTTTGTATGAATGAGCCTGCGGGTGGGAATTTTTATAAACTCTTGCAAGAATTTATAAAAATCAGCGGTGGCCATTATGAATATAGGGATGTTCACCCCTGCAAGGATTGCCCCCATCGAAAGCACAGACAGTTGAAGAAGTGGCTATTTGTCGATAATCTGAGACAACTGTGGCTCTTTAGTGATAGGGGTCATGGTATCCCGGCGGAGTGGTCTGCTCCCTTCCGCTCCCTTCCAATAACAGCAGGGGGTTGGTTTCATTTTCGATCGAATCCGGGATGACGCCTCTGTAAATGGATTCAAACCAAACCGTGTCGTAAACCCGGCTTTCAATGACCCGATGAGCATCGGGTGGCGTGTAGGCTTTAAGAACATCATAAAAGGCAACGGCTTGCTTTTTATCAGTATAGGCCTTCATGATTGTATCCGCTTTGATGACTATGTCTGCCTTAATACCCGTGTATCCAGGCTGTTCCGCCGGAACAATGAAAGTCCAAACGATGTAGGTTACCACATATTTCCACATGGCGGTTATTAAGCGGTTTTAGAGGTTCTTTGATTTCAAGAATATTTTCGAATGTTTTGAAAAGGGTCAAGTTGGATGGCTTCCTCCTTTGATATGATTGTACGAAGGGGCCTTGTCGGATAGGACAGCTCCAACCAGTCGGGAAACGACAATACGGGGGATTGGTAAGCGGTTGCCCGCCCCCTGTTTAAATTGGACGTTTTCTCTACATAGCTGCTGTATTCGGCTTGTACCCGGATGACATCTTCCCTTGCAAACTGTCTGTTTGACTTGCTGTTGGGTGATTTCCTGCTGGCGGCATCCGGGTTTTCCATGGCGCCGGCCGGTTGAAGGTATTTCCAGACACCCAACACCGTCCGCTCCACTACACCGTCCAGGTTTTCCTGTATCACCGATTTTGCCAGCCTCGTCGCAATGGATGCACCGGAAACGCTTTTAAACTTGCTTATCATTTTACCTTCCAGGTCGAACAACCCTACCGGATCTTTTGCTTCATTACATCTCTCCTTTGGCGGAAAGGTCTGATGATCGAAATACGACCAATAGAATCCACCACAGGTAGTCCGCCACTTTATCGCGGCCATGATGCCACGAGGGTCCCTACCGACTGTGCAGGCCGCCTCTGCAACTGTATTCCATCTCTTGGCGAGTACGCTAACCAGGGTATACTGGTATACCGGCTTGAACTTTTCCGTTTGCAGCCCCCGTACGTCAATGGTTGCTGGCGGTGTATTATCGAAGGCCCTCCAGATCCCATGGGTGGTGCAATCCTTTTTGCCCAGTATACAGTCTTCTATGGCAGTTTGAGATAAAAATACCGCCCTGGAGGCACCCACCACACTATTGTAGACACCTATGAGCGCACCTTCGATATTATATTGACCCAATTTTTTCCCGTGCAACGTCATGCCTTTAACCCTCCTTTTTGCCATCCTTTATATTCTATTCTTCGTTCAAGTGATAAAAGAACCCCAACCGGGGCCGCTATAAGCGCAGGCATTCGGTTAAATACTAAGCGGGGATTTAACATATATGTCCAGTTTATAATAGGTCGTTGTTATAATACAACCAGTCCCCCTTGAACAACCTATTTAAAAGAAGATTTTTGAAAAAAAAGAGGAGGTAGATGTCCGTTGGTACGCGGACGAAGAAAATCTTACATAAATTCAAAAAAAAGATGATTTTATTCCGTTTTTTTTCTCCTTTCTCCGTTTTATAGGAAAGAGGGTTGGCGGTGTCCATGGGGAGCCGTTTATATAATGGCTCGCGCGATGGGTGGTCACCTCAGCGAGGATGCATTCGCATTTGCCGACGAAAAAATTGATGTCTCTTTCAGGATATTGCTGATATCTTCAGGCGTCAGCGCGGTACCTTCATTTCTGTCTTCTTTTAATTTTTCAATATTTTCGAGTGCCCATGATACCAGGCTGAACAGTAAATTGACGGGTAGGTGTTTATCCCTGGCGACGACCCGAATGCCCATCCCGAGGTTTTTCCAATTGCCGTCTTTAGGGCCATACACAAAATCATCCCCATCTATGTAATCCCATCTAACTGTAAAAAAGGGTTGATTGTCCGCTGTTTGATAATCAATAAATAACCAAACCCGCTGCGTCTTGTACGGGGCTGTATTGCTTATAAAGACGGAAACCATTTCCTGGCATGCCAGTCCCAGCACATTCACTGCCTTATTGTCCAGGCGATCCTCTCGATGGGTGGTAATGACCACGTCAGCACCAAAGACGTTCCGCCGAAGATCCCTGGTCGCTTGCAGGGGGATGGCTAACCGAGAGCCGGATCCTGATGTTGAAACACGTTTCCCGGCTTGAGGGCCCATGGAGACAGCGAGTTTTTTCATCCAATCAATGAGCATAGTTGTTTATTGCTTAAAACAACTTCACCAGCGTGATTAACCCATCCGCGTTGCATTTTTCCCGTTCCTCCCAGGGTACATCCTATTCCTGACTGGCCAAATAAAACAAGCTGCCTGATGGGTTACCAGGGTCAGTTGGTTTGTTTTATTAGTTGCCTTGACGCCGATTCATTAATCTTTATTTACAATTATCCATAACAGTTACCCCTAACAATCATTCAATGTTAATCAGCAACCTATTGAAGATGAACCGCTTACTAAGGACTGGACAGATCGCTTTCTTTGTTCTGACCTGGGGACAGTCAATCGCACAGATATCGGTCACCCAGGGGCGGCCCTTGGCAAGCCAGGATAGTTTGCGGGTGGGCTCCGTCTTTTTTCAGCAGTTTGGCCAGGTGTCGCAGAGGTTTCCCGAGGAAAAGATTCACCTCCAACTGGACCGGGACCGGTATTTTGCCGGGGACACGATCTGGTTCAGGTCTTACTTTTTTTTGGGGGGAGTACCGGGGGCCTGCAGCCAATCGATGCGGGTCGAACTTTATAAAGACAGCACACTTGTTGAAAGCAAATCTTATCCGGTCGGTTTCGCTGGCGAACTGGAACTGCCGGAAAATCTCGCAGAGGGGTATTATATAATACAGGCTTATACTCCCTGGATGGCAAATTTCGACCCAACACTCTTCTACCGCCGAACCGTCCAGGTTTACCAGCTTCGCCGGGCTAATGAGAAACGGTTAGAAGGACCGATTGCTGGAAGCCGAATGAAGGTAAAGAGCAGCCCAGCAACGAATACGCAGATGGAATCGGCAGACACCAGCCAGCTCGGAGGAAAAGATTCGTTGACATTGAATCAGTCGGAAACTTCGGTCATCCCACACCGTCTGGATGTCCAGTTTCTCCCGGAAGGGGGCGCCTCCATCGAGGAGGTCTATTCCCGGGTGGCATTTATCGCCACGGACGATTGGGGTAATCCGGACTCTATACAGGGGTGGATAGTGAACAATACGGGGGATACGGTTGCCCGCCTGGAGACGGCCCATGAGGGGATGGGCAGTTTCGATTATATACCGCACACGGGGCGGATCTATTACGCGCATATACATTCGCCATTCGGAGACCGGGAAGTTCCGTTGCCGGCAGCCCAGCCGGACGGGATATCCATCCAGGTGATGCCGATGGAGGACGGTCAAAAGGGGGTGAAGATCACCCTCCGGGCTCCCGGCAAAAGCAGGTACTTCAATCACACACTGCATATATTGGGTTCGATGTTCGGGAACCCGGTGTTTGAAGCGACCGCTCACATAACGGAAACCTTGCGTGTCTTCGACGGGATCATTCCCACCGATCATTTTGTCAATGGTTTGCTACGGATCTCCGTAATCGATGAAGACTCCCTGCCGCTGGCCGAGCGGGTGGTCTTTATCCGCCCGAAGCCCCTTTTTTTGAATCCGCAATGGCAGTTGGATACGCTGGATATCTCCCGGAGGGGACTGAATGGCTGGTCCTTGCATTTTCCCGACAGCGTAAAGGGCAGCCTCTCCATCTCGGTGACGGACGCCGACGCCCTACCAGACCTGCAGCATTCGGACAATATATTCACTGACCTACTGCTTACCGAGGACCTGGCGCCCGGGAATCGGACATCAGATGACCAAAGAGAGTTACGGGGAAGGATCCCCGATCCGGGATATTACTTCCAACAGGCCCCGGACAGCGCTCAAAGAGACGCTTACCTGGACCTCGTGATGATGACCCATGGGTGGCGTTCCTTTGGCTGGAAGGAGATCCGAAACCCGGCGAGCCTCCCCGCCATCCGGTATCCGATGGGGGAAGCGCTGAACTTTCCGGGAAAGGCACTCTTCGAATTTGGGCATAAGCCGATCCGGAACAAAGAGCTCACCATCCTCCTCCAATCCCCCTCGATCCCTACACAGATTGTGATGACGCAGGCGGATTCGGGGGGACATTTTTATTTGAGCGGGCTGCAGTTCTTCGATACAGCCACCGCTTTTTTTCAGATCAACGAGCAAGGCAATCCGGCCAAGAATATCCGGTTGCTGCTCGACCCGGCGCTCAGATTCCCCCCATCCTATCCGATGGATGAATATTCCAGCATGGATAAAGGGCTGACGCAAGACACGATTTTTCGCGCCAGCGCGGGTAAAAAAGCGGAAGTGGACAGGGAGATACATCGGTTCAATCAGGCCCGGGAGTTGAAGGAAATCGTGATAAAAAGCGACAAGGACAGTCCCAGGCTGCAATTGCAGGAGCTGGATGACCGGTATGCCTTTGGGATGTTTCATGATACCCAGGGGTACGGCTTCGATTTTATTCATCACCCGGAGTATGCCATCGGGACCAACGTGATAAAATTCCTGGAGGGCCGCATTCCCAGCCTGGTCCTCAAAGGGGGCGGCATTGTCGATACGTCCCTTTCCTATCGGGGAGGCGGGTGTCCTGCCCTATTCCTCGACGAAATGCCCGCGACGTTCAGGGACATCCTCGACGTCCCCATGACCAATATTGCCTATGTCAAATTCATTTCACCCCCTTTTATGGGCGCTCCCTTCGGAGGAGCCAATGGCGCCCTGGTGGTCTATACAAAACACGGTGAAGACCTCCTGGGTGAAGCAACCGGTCTGAACCGACTCACGCTTAAAGGATATGCCGTGTCCCGACAGTTTTATTCACCCCTTTATGACAAAGAAGATGACGGCAGACAGGACTCCCTGGCGGACTACCGGATCACCCTGGCCTGGAAGCCCTATGTCCCGCTTAACAGTGAGCAGGTCGCCAGAATCCGGTTCTTCAATAACGATCACTGTAAACAGGTAAGGGTGACTGTGGAAGGAATGGATAATTCCGGAAAACTGTTGCATTTTGAAAAGATTGTCCAGGGCAACGAATAAAGCAATGAAAGCAACGGGTCCCGTCAGCAAAAGAATTTTTGAAAAACCATATCAAATGTTGAAAAAAACTTTCCCCGTTAATAAGAACGGGTCAAATACAGTAGACAGCGCTTCACAGACCGATAAAATCGGGGGCAATGGGCTGCATATCGGGATTTTGCTCTCGCTGGTTCGGGAAGAAAAAGGCATACCAATCGAACGGTTGGAAAAGAAATTACAAATTGATCGGAAAGAAATTATCAGTCGTCAAAAAAAAGCGGTTTGGTATGTCTCTGAGTTTACCAAGTATGTAGAAGCCCTAAAAGTAAGCGCCGACGATCTGCTGTCGATATTCCCCCGCCATCCGGTAATCGGATCGCCCGAAAAGCCAATCGGCTCAATAATAAAACGAGCCCGAATCAGTCTGCAACTCAGCCATCACAAATTCGGAGACAACCTGGGCACTAATCCCTATAAGGTCAGGAACCTGGAAAGGGCTACGGCCCTTCCGTTAGACATATTGTATCGTATCGCCCTTTCCCTGGGAACATCCGTAACAGAACTGTTAAACGACCAAAAGAAGATAAAAACGATTGGAACGGAACAGAATCCGATAGGGCGAAAAATTAAATTCTCCCGGGAAACAAGCGGGATCACCGTGGAAGAGTCCTCCCGGAAACTGGGGCTTACTTATTTTGAATACAGGCTCTTCGAGAGAAGCACCTGTCTTTCGGAAAGATTATTTGCGAAGATCGCAAGCGTTCTCAAAATGAGCGAAACGAAAATACTATCCCTGAAACCACCCGGCGAAGAGGAGTGGGTATTCTTGCCGAATGGTCATTTGGGTTTGAAAATCAGGCATGTCAGGGAATCAAAAAAATGGTCCGCATACAAGCTCGCATCCGTTGCCAAATACAAAGTCCATTATATTTCAGAGCTGGAAAAGCGCGACCGAATCAAAAAAAGCGACCTGGAATCGATCGCCCATGCCATGGAAATATCCATTAAGACAATTGTAGAGGCCCCCGAGGACGATCTGTCATCGCTGATAGGGAGCATAGAAAGACCGATCGGGTTGCAATTTAAGGCTGTAAGACGATTTCATCAAAGAACCACCCATAATATGGCTAAGATATTGTGTATGGATCATGCCAAATACCTGAATTTCGAAAACAGCCAGGTACAAATTTCGAGGAGACTCCTGGACACACTTACCCGAAAACTCAAACTTCCGAATTCTTATATATTGGATATCTCTTATCCGGAAGTAGATAAGGTAAGAAAATATTTCAGTTAAAAAACGGGACTATGGCAGTAGAAAAGGAACCCATTGTACCTACCGGCTATCCCGCTATTTTGGGGTCTATAAGCGATCCGATCGGCCCCCGGCTCTATAAATTTCGACTATTGCTGAACATCAGGCGGAAAGAACTGGCCGACAGGATGAATTGTCATCACCTGGATGTCCGCTATATCGAAAGAAGAACGACGGTATCCCTGGAAACCGTTTATAAAATTGTCGCACTATTGGATATTACCCTGCCGCAATTGTTGGGCGAGGAAAAGTTTACGATGTATGGAAGCCCTTCCAACCCGGCAGGTGCGGCTATCAAAGCCATGCGGGAAGCCAGGGGAAGACTCGTTCCAGAATTTTCTAAAAAGGCAGGCTTCTCTCTCAGGCATTATCAGAAAATTGAACAAAGTATCGAGATTCCCGAGCGTTTTTATCTTCGGATCAAAGAGGCGCTTTCAAAAAACCTGGAGGATATCACAGATGCAAGAAGATCCACCGGGGAACCTTGGGTATTCCCCCCTAAAGGGCATATCGGATCAAAACTACGCCACATCAGAGAATCAAAAGGCCTGAACAAAAAGCAGATGGCTAAAAAAATGGGATATACCATTTCCATCGTAAATCAGATGGAAAAATCCGAAACGATCAAAAAGACGCTCCTTACGACTGCAGCCACTGCCTTACGATCCACCCTCCAGGAGATCGTAGATGCGCTGGACGCAGAAGCGATCGAATTATTCGGAAGTGTGGAAATGCCCATCGGGAAGCAATTTAAGGCCGTCCGTCTCCACTTCACGTTGACGCCGAGGGAAATGGCCCGAAAAATAAAAATGCATCCGCAGAACTATTTCGATATCGAAGAAAAGATGGTACAATGCACTGGTAAAATGCTGAGTAGAGTGGCTGTCGGTTTGGGGGTAACCAATGAGTATGTTTTGGAATTTCGCCCAAAGGAAAGCCCACATGAGGTTTATAGCCATCCGATGGATAACTCTTGAGTTGGACGAGTAGCGCGTATCAAATGAAGATTCTTATTTTAACCTCAATTGCTTATTATGAAATTGTTTCTGCATTTAGTTATCGTTTGGGGTCTGTTTTCTGGTTGCTCAAACGAAACCGTTAAACCATCGGATACCGACACTTCGGGTAAAGGCAATAGCCCGGCGATCACCCAAGAGCAGGATACTGGTATTTCAGGGAAGGGCAATACCAAGTCGATCACCCAGGAGCAAGAAGCCAGCGTTTCAAGGAAGGGCAATCCTCTATTGGTCAAACAACAGCAGGATTCCAGCCCGAATGTTCAAATTACCTTGCAGGGAGATAGCAATACCGTTGAAACGAATTCCAACATATCGGGCGATGGAAATAATATATCCGTAGATCAACGACAGGATTCGGGTCGGCATTTCCAAAACAAATGCAAGGTCTCGGGAAAGGGCAACAACATTTCAGTGAGGCAGGGAAAGGGCGTCAGCGTGGATATCCAGATCACGGTGGCAGGCGACAGTAACAACGTTCAAATCAGCCATTAAGTGGCGCTGCGGACGGATTGTCACGGATTTGGCAGTGGGTACTCACTGAAGCAACTTCCTGAACTTGTCTTTTAGTAAGTCGACCGATGAGTAATGCTTCCTATAATTTTCCAACAATTGTAGGACATAGCTCTGATCCGTACAGGAAACATAGTTGGTTGCCTGGGCTGGCAATAACATATCAATCATAACTTTTACAAAACTTTGAACGATCAATTCACGGCGGTCATGGCGGAAAAGGACTTTTGTCGGGGTCAGCGGAAATATCATCCCGGAAGTATGGAGCGACTGGCCTTGCTCATGGAGTGAAATAACAGGGTTGTCGCTAACTAATTTTGGCAGCCCGTCGGGGAAAGTTATAATTGTGGCATGATCCTGTTCCTGTTTTGTAAAGATCTCCGGGTACGTGATCCCCGGCATCTGCCCACGAAGGAATCTAATAAACTGCGGATCTTTGATCAGTTCTCTTTCCCGGTCATCGGATTCTCTTTCTCCAGTTGTTTTGTTGATTAACTTAGCGCCAAAGACCGAAAGGTTTTTGGCATTTGTAACCAGATCCTCCAATTGCGCTGTGTTATTCGGGTTTCTCCAGTAAAGAATATTGGTAAAATACTGCAGATGCGTCCATTCAGCAGGGATTAACTGCGTTGCTCCCCTCTCTTTGATCTTCGCGAAAATATTGCTGATTAGGGTATCGTGTTTGGTAAAACTATTTTCGACGAAATAAGAGGCATTGCCCTTCGAAAATACCGTGTTGATATCGGGAACAAAGAAATGACTCGCCGGAGAAAACCGATTATCCCCCTTTTTGAACCGCCCTTTCCTGACATTGTAAATATAAAAGAGGCCGTCTTCGTCGGTAAAGTTTTTAAGGTAAAATTCGGGGACAAAATGTTGTTTCATGAATTTAACGCTAAAGGCGGCTTGCTTGGAGCTAATGGGAACTCCTGGAAGGCTTTCGGGACTTTTTGTCCGTTTTTAACGAAAAAGTGGTTTCGACTTTGTTTTCTTTCAACACTACAAAACTCCGCATGCCGCCAATGTCCGGGAGGGCCGAGAGTTTTTCCACAAGAAATGCCTGGTATTCCTTCAGGTCTTTGGTGACTATTTTCAGGATATAATCGTAATCGCCGGTAACATGATAGCACTCCATGACTTCGTGGAATTGGGTACACTCCCTTGCAAACCCGAGTAAGGCCTCATTGGATTGCTCTTTTAATTCGACGCCAACGATTGCAACGAGATTTTTTTCGATCAGGTCCTTATTGAGGATCGCCGTATAACTTACAATAAAGCCGTCTTCTTCCAATCGCTTGATGCGTTGCACCACCGCTGTCGAGGAACGATTGATTTTATCCGCGATTTCTTTGTTGGTCAGGCGGCTGTTATGTTGTAAAAGTCTAAGTATAGTAATATCTGTTTCATCAATGGTGCCCACCATAAGTTTACTTTTTAAAGTTTTAGAATTCGTTCCGCTTTGAATTCTTCTGAATCGTAAGATTTCGGGAGCTAATTTAACTATTTTGACAGGTACGGCGAATTTAACTGGTTAGCTTACTGAAATTTTTAACCTTTATCAAAAGATTGCCCCACATGATAAGAGACACTATTTTGAAGACAGGCGCCAGCGGACATGTAGCAGCTGAATGCATATATTCCTCCCAGCATAAACACGGATATCCGCATGTACTATCTGTCAATTTCCGCCGCTCGGAACCCTTCATTAACTCGGATGTCCCCGTCGAAAAGCTGTACGTCCCCAATAAAACCTTGTTGGTACGAGTCGTGAAAAAATCATGCTATTACCCAGCTTCATTTGTCGCCACCGAAAATTTCGAAAAACGACGAAAACAATCCCCGGTCCACCAGCGGATGGCTTAGGAATATACCCAAACGTATTGGCGTCCGTCCGGGATGAGGCTGTTTTCAAAGGCCTTATGGCCGGATAGTACCCGGTCAGCGGATCCCGGACCCGCCGTACATTCATCCCGCACGACAAGCCGCAAGCGATAGCCAATACGTGGCCTGAAAGTGTCCACGATACCCGGGCCTCATTGATTATGGGTGGAAGTCGTCGTTCAGCCCAACCATATGCCGCCATACCATCATGAATCTGAGAACATGTAAATCAAACAATCCTTCGTACATGACTATCCACACCCCAGAAGAAACAACGCCGACGCTGGTTGGAAAGCAGACAGGTAAGCGACCTGTAAACAGGATACAGTCCTTTCCCCAGAAAATGAATCAACCCATCAAGGGTCGTGATTTTGTAAAGTTATTTAGAAACGAAAAACTCAGGGAATTTGAAAGCCTTCATCGGGAGTTGCTTCATTATGCGTATAAGTACCTGGAAAACATACCCGATTCACAGGAAATTGTTTCGGAGGCGTTCATAAAATTGATAACGCTTCAAAAGCCGTTTAGCACGATGGAGCATGTACGAAGTTGGCTATTTGTTGTTGTCCGAAACGCCTGCATAGATGTCTTGCGGGAAAAAATAGCGAATCGTAAATACATCACCCACATGGAGGCCGACGATTTCTTGGCTGCTCCAGACGACAGCCATGAGCGTTATGAGTGGGAGGAAAGATACAAATTGCTTCCCCAGATTGTGCATGAAATCAAAGACCTAAGTCCCCGGAAAAAAGCGGTCTTGTCTTTGTATTATTTTCAAAAAAAGACGTACAAAGAGATATCATCCATTTTAAACATTGCTGCGCAAACTGCCAGAAATCATAAAACGGAAGCGATCAACGAGGTGAGAGCGAAAATAAATATTCCGGAAAAATGAGAAACTTGTGAATATTTTTTAGCTATAGAAATTCAACCATCGGATCGTCAATAGTCAGCCGAGGCACCGATGGCTACCAGCCGGCTTTTGTTAAACTTACGCTGGCCGGTTTCGATTCCCTGAGCCGTTTTCCACTCCAGCAGGAAGGTGACGTTTTTTTCCGTCTGGCTGTGAATGGCAACGACTTTTGAACAGTCGCCAAAGTTCCAACGCATAAATTCACCAACTTTGAATTCGCCGGCTGGTTTGGCCTCACACCACCCGTATTCCTGCAGCCAGATACAAACCTTCCCATTGATCGTTTTCTGTGACATAATTGTTATTTTTATTTGTTATTAATTCTCGGACTGTTCGGTCCGGGGCTTTATTGAAACCCTTACGCGACCAGCGATTCCTATGCTGCAAGGGAAATCCAAGTTGGAGGGGGAAAAATACGACCCAGATAAAGAAACCCGCAGGGGTCCTTGGAGCGAAGCGGTAAATGGTGTGGAGATTTTTTTACCGGAACCCGTGAAGCTGTTCGCGGCGAAGCCCGAACAGCGGAGACTTGGATTTCCTCGGCGCAGCATTGTATCTGTCTTTACGGTTTCAAATAAAGACTCAGATGGAATGGTCATGTGTGCCGGTGGAATTTCCAGCAATGATTCATCCCTCGTATTTTCCCCGTTCGAAAAATAATACCCAGGTGCTCTTTTCGGATATCTTTAGCAAGCGTCTATTCTGATACCTCGCAAAAGGTATTTTATAATATTTTTTGCGGCTTTTTCAAAGACGTCATTCTCGGCGTTATGCCAGTTTTCAATAGCACGCAGGCCGGCAAGTATCGCGACCGTAGTCGTTTCGGGATCAACGGCTCTTATTTCTCCCCGATCGACGCCTTCTTGCAGCAGACTGGTCAACCGGCTACGAAAGTCCCGCTTCTTTTTTTGAATATAGGAATGGGTGGGCTCTTTTACATGCTGCGCTTCATGTTCATAGATGTAAATACGATCCGGGTCTATTCTCAACAGCTCCATGTAACGCTGCATAAACCCTTCCAGTTCTTCCAACTTGCTTTTTTGACCAGCATCCACGTCTAGCATATGAGTTTCTATCTTGTAGCTAACCGAAACACAAATCTCACGCAAGATCTCCTCTTTGGAACGAAAATGACTGTATAGGGAGGCCGTTTCAAGATTCGAGGCATTGGCTAAATCCCGGATAGAAGTGCCTTGAAAACCAAGTGTCCGAAAAAGGCCGATCGCCTGATAAATGATCCTTTCCCTGCTGTTGTCTATAAAAGATGGGGGCATCGTATGTGGTTTGAATCTACCTGGCTTAACCGATTTTGGTGACAGGATACTTCGACCGGCCTAACCAGTTGTCAATGTCTTCCAGCGCCCAGGGAATAGCCGTCACGGCAATTACTTTGTTATCGTCATCAAGACGGAGCAATTGATCCGTGTCCAAGCCCACCGCCACGATAATATCGGCCGTTTCGATAGCATCCGCTCTTTGTTCCCATTCATATTGATCTGCAAACCGGATGACACCACGCGAGGTACAACCCAACAGATCCATTTCTTTGAAAAGTTCCCGGGCTACCCGCTTTGCCCAGCGTTGTATCAAATGCCGGAACTCTTCCTGATCGGTAAACAAAATCACGATTCTCTTCTTTTCGGGATCTGGCCTCAATAGGGAATAGTTTGTTGCGAAAACGAAGGCATTTTTTAAGGCCTTAAAATTCCTGCAAGTCTCTTCGGTGTAAAATCGAATGTCTCTCATATTTTTAAGGTTGAATAAGATTAAGTTTTTTCAGGTCCCGCCTGACCAAAGACTTTGTTGAAACGGTAGACAAAACTCAGCAAGACCAGCCGGCCGATTCGACCCGCCGTCTGGGTGGAGATGGAATTGGGTCCCGATACCGCCGAGACGCTGGTTTTGTTGTCGAACAGGTTATAACAGGATAGCTGCAATTCCCCTCTCCTGTCCTTTAAGAGGGTCCTGAAGATCGTCGCATCCAGGTTTCCCACCGTGCTTCCGGGGAGGCCATCCTGTTTCCCCGTCACCTGCAGATGATATTTCGCCGACAGGGTGAGTCCCAAAGGAAGCTGATAGCGCTCAGAAAGATCGTAGGTCTGCGTCAGCAGCGTGGTGCCGGCCTGCTGGATCGAATAGGAAGAGGCCGTATAGCCGATTCCCGCATTGGCATCGGTGTATGCCTTTTGACCGATATTGTACGATAGGCCAAGGGTCTGTGATCCGGAAAAACTGCGTCGCGTATCTTCTACCCCATTTGTAAAACTTTTGTCTTTATTGTAATTCAGGGTGGTACTGAATTTGAGATTCCCGTGTTTGGTATGGCCGATCGGCAGGCCATAGCTGAGGTTGGTGTTGAGTCCCCAAATGCCATTGATATTGACATATTGTATTTCCTGAATACCCGAGGAAAGGGTGATATTGGAGGGAGCGATATGATTCGCAGAATAATTGCCGGCCACACGGAGCAACAGGGTGGTAAAGCTCTTGTCGCCCAAACTGGAAAAGGCGATACTGCCATTTTGATCAAATTGCTGTTTCAGCGCGGGGTTGCCGATATGTATCAACTGCGGATTGCTCAGGTCCGGGACCGGTTGTAACTGGTCAATACTGGGGTTGGTATTTTTTGCCTTGTATTCAAAACTGACACTTTTCTCACGTGACAATGTGTAGCCCAGGAACAAACGAGGCGACCAATTGTAAAAATGCTGGATGAGTGCGCTATCGTTGCTTCTGTTGAGGTTTTTCAACTTTGTGAAATCCATCCCCATGCCTACCTGATATCGAAAGCGGCCGCCTGTTTTATTGTAGCCTCCTTCGAGATGGTGAACGATCGTCGAGTAGCTGAAATGGCTGCTGGTGAGCGTATCGGCAAGATCGTATTTCCCGCTAAGAGGGTCCCAGTCAAAACTGTTTTTGTCGGCGTGGCTGTTGGATAACGACCCGTTATAGCCGATATTGATACTATTCCGGTGGCCGACCGGTTCCGTATAATCAATGTTTCCCTGGTATAGCTGAGTTGTTTTTACCGGATCGGAGACCTGGTTTACGAGTTGGTCCAGGGCAGGACTTCCGGTGCTGTCGAAGGCCTTTGTCTGGGTTTGAAGACCGTCCCTGGCGGCAGTCCGCGAAAAGGATTGATCGAAACTGGCGGCCAATATGCGCCTGTCTTTCGCGAAACGATGTCCCCAGGTGATATTGGTTTTTAGGGATGTCTCATGGCTGGTGTCGCCATTTTGCGTCAACGTTTTGTTGAGCAGATACGAGAGAACCGTTTTTTGCGCGGTCGTCGTGGCACTGTCCAACTGGTTGGCGCCCCCTTTTGAAAAGGCTATTTCAGGACGAATGACAATCTCGTCGCTTTTGCCCGGGGTCCAGGTTGTTTTGGCGGAGAGGAGTTGATTGGAATAATAAGTGGTACTGTTCCCGCTGTCGTTTTGAAGAAGCGTGGAATCACCCAAAAAGGTCTGGCTGTCCGAACGATGGTTGGTGCTTTGATGGCTTTGATTGCCGGAATAGTTTACGACCAGGTCCCATTTGGGGGACAGCTTTATTCCGAAATTGGCAGATCCGGTAATCGTCCGACTCTTGCCGGCGCCGGAAGGAAGCGCACCATTGAGGGAGATGACTGATTTTCCGACCATGACGAAGCCGCCTCCCTGCCCACTGTGATCGGTGCCATTGTAGAGGCCGTTGATGTTGTTTGCGTTCAGGACGGCAAATTGCATCCGGTCATCGCCCAGCATCAAAAAGTCATTGCCTCCCGCTGAATAGCCTGCCTGCCCACCTTGTCCCCCCATCCCCGCGTATACTTTTCCGGTGAGGCTTCTCTTCTTTTTTTCTTTGATGACCAGGTTGAGGGCCTTATCGGGATCGATATCCTTGATACCTGTCAGTCTTGACTGGTAGGAAGATGCATCAAATGCTTCTACGGATTGAACCATATCTGCCGTCAGGTTTTGCGAAGCCAGCCGAGGATCGTTTAAGAAAAAGTCTCTCCCGTCGATGAAGATTTTCCGAACGGGTCTGCCCTGGAAGGTAATATTGCCTTGTGGGTCAACGCTGATGCCCGGGAGCTTTTTAAGCAGGTCCTCGACCGTCGCGTTGGGAGGAACCGGGTAGGCGCCTGCATTGTAGACAAGGGTGTCATTCTTCATCTTTACCGGAGGACCCGCGCCTTCTACGACCACGTCCCGCAGCCGTTTTCCCGTTTTTACCAGCATAAACCGGCCCAAATCCAAGTGAGGGGGCGAGCCTGTCGCCGAGAACGCCCTCGATACCGTTGCATATCCCACAAAGGACACCGACAACAAAAAATGTCCCGGCCCCGGGATCCTGAGTGTAAACTCGTTCTTTTTACAGGCTATGCGGGTTACCAGGCCGCTATCGGGTAACCTCCAGAGGGTGACCGTGGCCCCGGCGAGCACCTGGTGGCTGGTGTCGGTAATATACCCACTGACCAGCTGTTGGGCGGTGGCCGGCGCAAAACGGATACAATGTAATACCAGGATCAGTCCTCTGTAAATGTGTTTCCGTCGGATCATCGTTCACTGAATCGGTGAGCAAAAAGGGAATGGAAATCCCCTTTTGCGTGGGTCCCCGTTGCAAAACAACCGGACGCTCAAAAACAACTAATGGAGGGTGAACTTTTTTACGAAAAAGGGAAACTGGGGAACTGCCGGTTGATACATGCCTGTCGCCACCGCTGATAGCTCAATATCATTTCCGGATCGTCTGACCGGCTGAACCGTTTTTCGACTTTCAGCAGGTCTATATAGTCTTTGACCTTCCGGGCCTCCGTCTCCGGCCATGACCCCTTCCTCATCAGATAGGCTTTTACTTCGTTGCCATCAATCTCCGGGTGGTGCTTGGTCAGCGACTGGATCGTAAAACGGACGTATTCGTTTTCCATGTACTTTTCTTTCGCATAGCCCCTCTCCATCATTTCGTCGAGGCCTACCTTGATGACACAGGAAGGAAGCGGGTAGCTTTTGACGACCGGTTCCGCGCCGGATATCTCCCGGGGGTCCCAGGTCTTTATCCATTGCTCGATGTCATGGACCTCGTCCGGAACAGCGATGATGACGGATGCCCTGCATTTATCGCCCAATTTGAACAGGTCCCCGGTGTCGAGACCGCAGGCGATCAAGAGGGCTGTCGAAAAAACGTCCCGAAGGTATTCCCGGAGGGACCGGATTATGAACAGGGGACCGGTACCGGAAAATCGTATTCCATTGTTAAAGCGTTCAAGCGGTTCTTGTTCCAGTTCTTTTTGAATGTCGGAAATCTTCTTGTCCTCCCTGCATAAGAGCAGGACCTCGTCGAAGCGGGCCTCTTTTTTGGCCAGCTCCCTCGCGAAATCGCAGGCGATTTGATACAGTTTGTCGTGTTTACCCGATGGATCGAGGTAATAGTGGATGGTAAGCATATGGCAGTTGGTTTTGGTCGTCTAATGTAGAAATCAAATCATTCATATCATAGGGTACACTTAACCGTTATTGTTATTTTTTGAGCCGGGAATCGATTTCCATTTTGAACCGGCTTTGGCTGTTGAGCCTCTGATCGATCCCGTCGGTAGGTGGGTGTTTCAAAATAGAGCTATCAAAAACTGTGGTCATATAGCTTTAAAAACCTCCCTGGGGCCCGACTTGTGAATTCGGGAGTATTTGGGTCTTTCCAGGCACCGCCTTCAAAAATGCTCCCGATTCGGCTATTTGGAATGATTTTTTTACCGCAATTTTCGGGTACTAACCGAAACCCGATGTTCAGCTCCTTTTTGCAGTGCGGAACCTTCTATTATTTATTGAAACCTTATTCTCATGAGAAAAACATTTGTCAACGGGACTTTAGTGTCTGAGAGCCCTGTTGAACCCCTTTCGAAAGGGTATTTTACTGCCAGGAATTGGAAGAACACGGTCGTAAGCGGCCCATTCGGGTCCATCCTATATAACAGCCTGTACGCCCAAGACTTTGAAATCGAAATCCGTCAATTCCTGATCAAATCCCGTAACCCGGTACCCATAGAAATAGTAGACGATGAAAAGCCTGGCGGAGCTTTCGTCATGTGTATCTTCGATCCGCTGGTTACTGAGTGGGAAGGCTTCCCGCGGCGTGTGATGAAGGAGGGGCAGTATGGGCTGCTGCATATGCGACCGGAGCGTTTTACTACTAGTTTGAAGAGAGGTGTATATGCCTTGTATAAGGTCAACCTACCAGACCACTACTTTGACTATCTCCTCGGCAGGCATTGCAAACTGGCAGAGTTTTACGTGAAAATCCGGGATAACCGGCCCGCGTTGTTGTGTGTCGACGAGAAAATAAAAGCACCCTGGCACATGTATTTCAATTTCAAAAAATTGCTGGAGACGCCGCTTGATGGAGATGACCGGGAGTTGATCCTGTATCATTTCCTGGAACGCTTTATCGATCTGTTGATCCCTCCCCTGGTAAAAGGAATCGTGAGACCTATCAGCATCCCATACAAGCTTCACCGGATTGCGAAAGTAGCCCGGATGATCGAAGAAGACCCTTCCAGAGACCTGTCTGCCAATGTTCTTTCCGTTCTTGCAAAGACAAGCAAAACCAATTTGAACATTGGGTTTCAAGAGCTGTTTGGTGTAACCCCCAATGGGTTTGTGACAGAGGTACGCTTGCAGAAAGCATTGGACCTTGTGCTGAATTCCAATGAGACGATGAAGGGCATTTCCCAAAAAACAGGGTATAGCAATGATATGGTCTTTCTCCGGGCGTTTAAGCATGTGCTCAATATTTATCCAAGTGAACTGCGAGCCAAAGAAGGTGTTGTAAATGGTAGTTGATTTTTTGGTGAAAATTTCTTTTTTAGGATTGAGATGTATAATTTCATAAGAGAAAGATTGGTAACCTTAGAAGCATATTCCTACACTTCCAGACGACGTAAAAGACTTCATAGGCTGATCTGTACAGTGAAATCGAAGGGCGTAATTTTCATTTCCTATCCAACCGTTTGATGCCAGGCGCGAAGTTGCAACGCTTGGTTTCCGATAGACGTATTGACCCACTTCCCGGGGCGGGCTTTATGCGCCATTCCGGATACAAAAACATTAGGGCAGCCAGACCATCGGATAGTGATTGGGATTTATGAGTTACCATCGGGGTCAGTCGCTGGGATTGACCCCCTTTTTGAGTTTTTCCACCGTAAATAGGATAAGGATATCCGGGCCGAACAACCATCGCTCACCTATATATTATGCAATCATGACACTCAGTCAAGTAATGACCCCGGCAGAGGTAGGATTGTCTACCCTGGAAAACCTTGCCGAATGCCCGGCCTTGAATGCCTGGATGTACCAGACGATCCGCCCGTATGTAAAGGGCCGGGTGCTGGAGATCGGCAGCGGGATCGGCAATATCTCCGAACAATTTGTCAAAGACGGATACCCGATCACGGTCAGCGACTATAGCCTGGATTACTGCCGGGCGCTGGAGAAACGCTTTGGCTACGAATCGCTGGTGGAAGATGTCGTACACCTGGACCTGGCCGATAAGGACCTGGAAGCGCATCATCCCGAATTGCTCGGCACCTTCAATACCCTTTTCGCGCTGAACGTTGTCGAACACATCGAGCTAGACGGACTGGCCATCAGCAACTGCCGCAAGCTATTGGCGAAGCAAGGAAACGTAGTCATCCTGGTGCCCTCCTATCCTGGCCTGTATAATATCCTGGACGAGAAGCTCGAACACTTTCGCCGGTACACGACCGAATCCATGCGCATGCTGTTGTCTCCCGATTTTAAGGTTACGACGACCTTCCATTTCAACCTGGCTGCGATCCCCGGGTGGTTTTGGGCGGGATCCGTGCTCAAAAAACCAACCTTGCCGGCCGGACCGTTGAAATGGTATAACAGACTGGTGCCGCTTTTTAAATTCATGGACGAGTTGACCTTTCACCAGGCAGGCGTTTCCGTGATTGGCGTAGGACAGCGAAGATAGGCGGCGCTCAGGAAGTTCCCTGGCGACCCGCGGCGAGCGTCGCGGGTTCGTGTCCATATCTTGACTGGTTGCTGAGAAGCGTGTTATAACGTCCCTTTAGCAGCTTCATCATGTAGTAGTTACATGTCCACTGATTTGCTATCGGGGGGCTACCGTCTTTGGGTAAATGCACCATATAGGGGAAGGGTCCGAACTCGGGGGTGATGGTGAGCCTTTCCCCGGAGCGGGCTTTTTGCAGGAATACCGCATCCCACCAGCCAAGATGCCGGTACAATTCGACTTGCCAGGTCAGGGACCGGGGATCGGTGACCTGGGGACCTTCGGCGTATCCGACCCGTGCATGGATATGGTCTGTTTTTGCGATGGCCAGGCTGACGGCTTCTGCCTGGTCTTCCAGGAGCGACTCGGCGGTGTTGACCCAATGAGAGATATCCAGGGTCAGCCGCAGATCGGGTATTTGTTCCAGGAAGGGGCGGGTGATATGCGCGGCAAAGGAGAATTTGCCGCGGTGCGTTTCGTGAACGACCTGGTAGGCATTCCCCAATTCAATCAGCCGGCGGTTTTGGTCGAAGGTAAAAAAGTCCTTGCCCGTCTGGGAATTGATACGGACATGCGGCAGCGGGTGAATCCGTTTCAGCCAGGCCTCGAAACTCCTATAATGTTCCTCGAAGTCTGCTTCTCTCGTATCAAAGTGTTGGGGCAGGATCTGCAGACCGTAATTTTGAGCACTGACCCAGGCGTTTGTCAGCTCGCTATCTTTTACGTCGCGGGCAATGGCGTATTCGATGCCATCATAGCCCGCCGCCTTGACTTTTTTACAGAATTCATCCCAGGGCATGTCTTCACTGCCCCATCGCGGACAAAAAAAGAGGATTTCCATGGAAAAGTTTATAGGGGGGTGAACTAATTTTTCTTGATATTCAGTTTTTCCGGACGGAGATAGGGCTTGATGATATCCTCGATTCCCTTCCATGCATAGGGATCTATACCCGCCACTATTTCGATGTCCCGCATATCTTCCCGCGGCGACAAGTTGCCATCCTGATCCCAGGGCAGCATCGAATCCGCATTCATATAATGATTGACCAGGGCCCTCCGGAAACAGTCCGGGGTCTTGTTCTGGCGCGAGCTGTGCAAGGTATAGCCGTTGAAGAAAACGACGGAGCCGCTTTTGACCTCTACGGGCAGGGCGGCATCGGATGGGTACCGGGAAACGTCGATAGAATCCGTGTCGGCATATTCATTGCTTTCAATGTCCACCCGTTTCATGATATAGCCAGGCCTGCCCGGTATGATCCAAAGACACCCGTTTTCGATCGTGGCATCGTCGATGGCGATCCAGACGCCGATCAGGGATTTGTCGCGGGTGGGGATGTAAAACTCATCCTGGTGCCAGGATTGGCCGGCCTTCCCCGGACCTTTTACAAAGAGCATGGATTGCAAGGCTTTCACATTGGGACCCAGCAGGCCGGTGAGGACATCGACAATCCGGCGTTGATGCAGGAAGCGACGGATCAGCTCCGATATTTTATGGGGAAAGTGGATGGCGACATATTTCTTTAAAACGTCGGCGTCCGACTCGCCCGTTTTTACCGGAAGAGTCCCTTCGACGATTCCTCTTAGTCCCCGGAAGATAGCAGCGGTCTCTTCTTTTAGCGCGTGGATCTCATCGGTGTTCACCAGGTCCGGGGCTATGAGAAAGCCGTATTCCTGGTAGAAGGCAATGTTCTCGGGCGACAGATTGCCGTTTTGTAGCTGACTGGGTTCCAGAAGCCCGACGGAAGTGCCCGGGGAGGAAAGGGTTGTCAACGGTGTCAATTCTTTGGTAGACATATCGTTCAATTTTATAAAGAATTACGACATAAAAAGGGTCTCTATCTCCTCCAGCGACCGGCCCTTTGTCTCGCGGATTTTAAAAAGCAGGTAGACGAAGGCGAGGGCGCACAGGGCAGCATAGCAGCAAAGGGTATACGCGGTTCCCAGGTGTTTGGTCAGGATGGGGAAGGTGCAGGTCACCGCAAAATCCGCCAGCCAGAGGGCCAGGGTGGCCACCGATAGCGCTTTTGCTCGGATACGGTTCGGAAAAATCTCCGAGAGATATACCCAGGTCACCGTACCCAGGGTGCAGCCGAAAGCGCCTACATACAGCAGCATGAAGATGAGAACCAGGTAGTGCGCAAAATAGTGAGCATGAAAACAGATGCCGATCACGACCAGGGAAAGCCCCATCAAGCAACAGCCTGCCAGCAGCAGCTTTTTTCGGCCCAGCTTATCGACATAGGCGATGGCGATAAAGGTGGCCCCCACATTCACCACCCCGATGCCAATCGTCTGCAGCATCGAGGAGGCTCCATTTATTCCTGTCTGTTGGAAGATCACCGGTGCATAATAGAGAATCGAGTTGATGCCCGTCACCTGTTGGATGACGGCCAGCACAATCCCCAGTAGCAGGACCGGCCGATAAGCTTTTTGAAAGAGCCCGCTGTCCGAAGAGGTGTGGCCGGTGGACGGTGAAAAACTTCTTTCAATCTCCTTGAGTTCCTTTTCTACGTGCAAATCTCCGGAGGCCTTTTGTAAAACACGCTGAGCTTCCCGGCTTCTGCCCTGCCGGATCAGCCAGCGCGGGGTTTCCGGGACCAGCAGGAGCAATGCAGCAAAGAGCAGGGAAGGGGCGGCTTGGGAGGCGAACATCCAGCGCCAGCCGTCGACCCCAAAATTGCTGAAATAGTAGTTGGAAAAATAGGCGACCAGGATTCCCACAACGATCGCGCCTTGATAACAAGATACCAGGCGTCCACGCCAGGAAGCCGGGGCCATTTCGGAGATATACATCGGAGAGACCACGGCTGCGGCGCCGACTCCCAGGCCCCCTACCAGCCGAAAGAAGATGAAGGAGACCAGGTGATGCGAGAGTCCCGCCCCCAGCCCGGACAGGGCAAAGAGGAAGGCGCAAATCAGCAGCACTTTTTTGCGTCCCCACCGGTCGGCCGATGACCCGGCGGCCAGGGCGCCTACGGCGCAACCGATCAGGATGCAGCTCACCGCCCAACCGAGGAGGTATTCATCAAGTTTAAAATAAGGGGTGATAAAGGGGATGGCTCCCGAGATGATGGCGGTATCAAACCCGAAGAGCAATCCCCCCAAGGCCGCAACGGCGCTGACCAATATGACAAATTTTCGATTGATAACGTATATTTTAAAAATGACCGATCAAGGTTTTTGATAGATAGCCCGGCTTTGCCAGCTTTCACCATTGCTTGTATTCTCGACTTTCCGTATCAAGACCAGCTTCCCATCTATCAGCGAGTATGCGTCCGTGTATTTGAACGCCACCTTTCCTCCATCGTCACCGTAGATATCAGCGGATTCCGTGAAACTCTTACCATCATCGCCCCATTTGAGCAGGATGATTTTTTTCTTCTTCGAGCTTGTCGTGGTTTGAACTGGTTTGCCGTCAAAGGGTAAGGTCTCTGCCACCGTAATATCCGAGCCGTTTCCCGCTGTCTTTTTTTCGATCTGAATCGAGTGATCATTCTGTCTTAGCGTAATCTGATTGGGAGAGCCGTTGGCATACAGCCTACCGGAAATACTTTCCTGGCTGACAAACATCCAGGAGCCTGAAAAATCGCTTTTTTGCGCCCACAAGGCCGTTGCAAAAAGCAGACACGTAAACATCATCATTGCCTTTTTCATTATTGTGTTTTTTTGATTACGGATTAGGGGTAGCCGATCTTACCGGCCGTCGAAGCTTGACTCTCATAGCCGTAACGATCCACGGCGGAAACCCGATAGTACCAGACTCCTTTTAGTGCCCCTCCGGTCAGATCCCAACCGTTGTCGGTAAAGCGGAGGGTGGCATCCGCCGCCAGGTAGGTCAGGATATTGTCCGGGCCGGGAATAAAGGAAGCGTCTTTCGAACGATATATCCTGTAATAATCAGCCCCGTTTACAGGCTTCCAGTTCAATACGGAATCTTTTACACTCAACCAGGGGGCTGAAAGTGTTCCCTTTTGAGCCGGTTCGATTTCTCGAACGATTGACAGGGGACGAATGGGAGCATCGGCCGGAAAAACATCGGTATGGTCGCCGTCACTGGAAGAAATATAATACTGCAGACCATCCGGGCCAATCTGGTCGGCAAGAAGGATTGCAGTAAAGGTCGATTTTACACGACGGGTCATGGGTATCGATCGCCAGCGGCCTCCGGGAACGCGATAATAGAGGGTCGCCGACAGTTCCTCGTCGACCCGGTTGTCGAGGAGCCTGACTTTGATCCAGACTGGCTGGCCGGCAAGCACCGATCCCGGAGGGGAGATCATCACCATGCGAGGGGGAACCGTATCTGCCTTGCCAGCCCAGGCCGACACGGTCTGCGAAGCGTTGCCGCTGTCGTTGCCCCAAAACAGGCTGTAGACTTCATAATGATGAAAACCATCCATCGTATCGTCATAGGCCCGGGTATCCGCAGATAGTGGAGCAGCGGTGATTTTCTTGCCGTCGCGATAAATGTCGAAGCCGCGAAACAGGGAGTCGCCCACCTGCCAGGTGACACGTGCGCCGGTACGGGTCCCCCGGACCTGGATGTTCTCCGGCGCCACGGTATTGTAGGTATTCAGTTGTTTCCAGGCGAGGTCGATATAATCTTTCTGGATGAAACGATCCTGGGCGCTAACCACATTTCCCAGGGAAGAGATGTCTGTCACCCGGTTGTTGAAATTCGCGATCCAGGATCCCGTCATCCCCTGCAAATCGGTGTGGCGGTTGCTGGCATTCATATTCAGCGCGATATGGTCATGTTCCGCGGCTATCCGGCAACGTAACAACGCTAATCGGCTGCGGTCCCCGGGATCCGCTGCAAGGGCGATTTGCGTATTGATCACAGACAACTGGCTGTCAGCCTTGTCGAGTTGGGCCTGCGCTAAGGGGACGGGGTCTTTTTCCCGAAAAGCCAGGTAGAGGCGATGCGGTCCGGTGACGGGGAGGATGTCGATGGCGAGATCCTGCCAATGGGTCCAGCCACCCGTCGAAGGAATGGGCGCCTGCCCAATCACTTGTCCCCGGGGTTCGTCGAGGCGAAGCTCAATCACCCCGGCATCGGAGATCCCCGCAAGTTCCACATGGAATACCCGGGAGGCGGGTGAAAAGGGGATGCCATCGTAGGCCACCCAGCTCCCGGTCTGGATATACCCTATGCAGGATTTGCCATCCGCCCCGGCGGCCGTCTGTACCTGGTTGGCCACCACGAAACGGGTGGCCGGTATTGGACTAGCGTCTGCCGACGGACGAAGGGTAAGGACATTGCATAGAAAGGCAGCCTGTTCTACCCGGGCCAGGGAGAATGGTGGTGTCCAGCGGCATTCGGAGAAATCGCTTGCGAAGGGTTCGTTCTGGTTGATGATGGGAGTTATAAAAGGCGCGGCTTGCCGACCATATTGACGCTCCGCAAAAAGACGGTAGAGGGTCTCGCTGTTGTTGAAAGCGCCGGCTTTGTCCCAGGGCGCCCGGGCAAGATACCAGACTTTGGCCTCCACCGCGTCGGTCAGCCGCCAGGTGAGGGCGTAAAAACCTTTCATATTGGGCGCCCGGTCCTTCCAGGCCTCGATGGTGTTCGAGATATCCATATGATATGGATAATAGTAGACGGAACTGTTAAAATCCCTTTCGAGCCAGGGGCAACCCCAGTATTCGCGGTTACCGTAAACGCTGCCGTTTTCGCAGCCATCGGAATAGTGAGAAATGGGGGCACAGATCACGTCGGCGGGAAGCGTCGCAACGTCTTCCGGGCGTATCCCCCACCCCGCCACCGCCAAGCGCAGCTTGGGGCAGGTCTTCTTCAGGCCGTTGTAGAAGCCGTCGAAGATCCTCCGCCAGGTATGTCTTTCCTTATCGGCAGCAGGATCCGAGAGGCCCTCGCTTTGAAAACAAAGAAGGTAGTCCAGGTTGGGATAATCATCGGAAAGCTGTTTTACCCGGGCGGCGACCACGCGGGGATCGTCGGGCGCCAGGTGATAGCTATCTGCAATCAGGTTGATATCCAAGCCCAGGCCGATCCGGATTCCCCGGGTGTGGGCATAAGCGATCACCCTCTGAAACTCGCCGGCGCCCTTGCGGAAGACCTGTTTATTATCAAGTCCTTCATTGTGGAGGGCACAGTCCGCGCCGAAGTCGTAGTCATCGAAGAGATTTCGCGAACCAAAGCAGTATCTGTTCGGGTCCCAGCCGGGATAATTCCCCCAGGCATGGCCGGAGCGGGCAGTGGCCATCCAGACGCGGGAGAGCTGTCCTTCCACTGCAAAATCCTCGAACATCTCGTTATGGCCTTCCTCGCCGGAATAGTTGTGGATCTGCAAGAAATTGAGGCGCATCTTCGCCATCTGGTCGAGGACGTATTTCCAGTCTTCCCAGGAGTAGGAGGTCGCGGACTGTGGGAAGTTTGTCCAGGGAAGCAGGCCGCGGACCTCGACGGCGGGCGTCTTTGTCTCGTCGATATCGGGAAAGCATTCAGCCGGGGACTTCTTCGCGGGGAGAATGTCCCCGTCGAAATGGAAGCTAATTCCTATATGTTCTTCCAGGAAACCATACACGCCATAAAGAAGGCCCGGATCATCCTTCGCGGCGATGACGATCACCGCGCGCCCATCCAGTCTACATTTCTTCAACAAATATCCCTGCGGACCGGGTGTGACATCGGTAAATTTTAGCTGTCCCTCCCGGATGAGCCTGTCGATCAGGGAGCTGTGGCCGGGCAGTCCCAGCAGAAATACCGGGCCCTGGCGATGTGCAGAAGAGACATCATCGACCAGGGAGACCGGACCATCGGAAATGAGATGGAGATAGCGACAAAGTTCCTTCCCTGCATAATCCTCCAAGTCCGTCCTCACAGCGGGTAGCGATATGGTGATCGAGGTTCCGGACTGGGCGTGAAGACGGGGGCCGAAAAAGAGTGGGCAAACAATAAAGCAGAAACAAAAAAATCGATTCACTGGCAAGACTTTATAAAAAGGATAAAAGCGGTTTCAGTGGTGCAATCCGGTTATAAAAGTAGGCGGTGAACCGCGAAAAAGGATCTCCTATTTTACCGTTATACTATACTATTTGAACCCAATTAACAGTGGCGAAGCCTGTTTATCGTTAATATTGTATGTTCACTACGATGAAACTAAAACCACTTTTACCGTGACTGCCTTCACCCAAAAGCTTCCCCTGCGGGGCAAGACGAGTTTTGTGGCGAGGACCTACCGGACACCCGAATTCGAAGTTGGCTGGCATCAGCACCCGGAGATAGAGCTGATCCTGCACACCGAGGGCGCCGGACAATATTATATTGGTAATTCCGTGGGCGGTTACGAGACCGGTGATATCTTTTTATTGGGTTCCGAACTGCCGCATACCTTTCAGAAGTCGGGAGAGGGGATTGCCAGCGCCGTAGTCGTTCAATTTAAACCGGCGTTCTGGGGCGAGAGTTTTATCAACCTGCCTGAGATGGAGGAAGTGCGTAACTTATTCAACATCGCCTCACAAGGACTTCGTATCGTCTCCCCCTGCCGGGAGGAGCTCATCCCTATGATTCAGGCATTGGAGCGCGAAGAAAGTTTTATGCGCATCATCACGCTTGGGGCATGCCTTGAGAAAATCATCCGCACAAAGAACTGGAAGACGATCTCCACGCAGGAACTGCAAGCGCTGAACCTGGAGGACCGGGAGCGATTGGAAAAAGTTTTTCGATACAGTTTTGACCATTTCAAGGAACCGATCACACTAGCGACAGTCTCCTCCCTCGCCTCGTTGAGCGTGCAGGCATTTTGTCGATACTTCAAGAAGAGAACTCAGAAGACCTATATCGTCTTTCTCAACGAAGTCAGGATTAGCTATGCCTGCAAGCTGCTTACCAGTAGCTCGCTTACCGTCGAAGAAATCTCTTACGAATCTGGCTACAATACCCTTGCGCATTTCTACCGGCAATTCAAGGCCATCCTAAAAACCACTCCGCAGGCATACAAGAATAGCAGGTCCGCCGTGCCCCATTAAAACAAGGTGTTCGATTTGTCAATAGAAAGTCGTAGCAAAATTACCAGCTTTCGAAAATCCGTTCTAGTTTTACAAAGTAATCAGCACCGAGTTTTGTAGTTAAGCCTGTGAACTGTTAACCTCCAACGGATTTTTCGACCGGTGCAGGTCTGAGACTGGACTAAGAACAAATTCACCATACAAATCTATCAACGGCAAGCCGTCTGTTCAAACAGGCGGGAAGGGAGGGAATAAGATATCCACTCTATATATACCTATATTCGGCAGCGTCGCCGGAACTCGCGTTTCAGTAAAGGGTCAGCAATCCGTTGGCCCTTCCCTCCTATCTTTTTGTATTAAATGGCAATCACCTCAGCATAACCTTGTATATGAAAGCACTCCAAGATCCGATTACCAACAACCCGAAAGGAACGGATGACCAAATCACCGACCGGGAGCAGACGTTCATCCATTCGAATGGCAGCATGTCCAGGCTAAAGACACTGTCTATCATCATCCCCGCTTACAACGAAGAAAGATCTATCGCCCTGCTGCTTGACCGGGTCCGGGAGGTCATTCTAACCAACAACATAGACAAAGAGATCATTGTCGTGGATGACTGCTCCACAGACAATACCGCCGGGGTGCTGCATGAATATGCGGAGATGTATCCTGGCCTAAATCTGAAAGTCATTCACCATGCGAAGAACCAGGGCAAGGGCGGCGCCATTCATACAGGTATTGCGCGCGCCACCGGGGAATACCTGATCGTCCAGGACTCGGATCTGGAATACGACCCGGCTGAATACAATGAACTGCTCAAACCGATCCTCAAAGGAGCGGCCGATGTCGTTTATGGATCCCGGTTTATGGGAGGTAACCCGCACCGGATCCTCTTTTTTTGGCATTCGATCGGTAACGCCGTCCTCACCTTCCTGTCAAATATGTTCACCAACCTCAACCTGACGGATATGGAAACGGGATACAAGGTGTTCCGGACATCCATTATCCGGAAAATCTACCTGGAAGAAAAGCGATTTGGCTTTGAGCCGGAAGTGACGGCGAAGATTTCCATGGTTCCTGGTATCCGGCTCTATGAAGTGGGGATCTCCTATTACGGGAGAACTTATGCGGAGGGAAAGAAGATCGGCTGGAAAGATGGTTTCAGGACCATCTATTGCATCTTGAAATTTGCGCTGTTCAACAACCAGGTATTGGCAGAAAACAGGGTTCCTGTGTCCAGTCAGACTAAAAAATAGTGAGTACCATGGATCGTAAACCAATAATACGCCAACCCGAGCCGGGCGGCGGCAATTTTGGAGATTGGCTCTTCAAAACGAGAGATAATAAAATAATACTCTGCGTGGCGGCCATCGCCGTAGTGGTACAATTTACCGTGCTTAAATACTTTTATCCATTCGCGAGCTATATTCATGGCGACTCCTTCGACTATCTAATTGCGGCATACAGAAACGCAAGCATCGACACGTATTTAATCGGATATGCCATGTTCCTGCGGGCGTTTAGCGTATTTTCTTCTTCCGACGCGATCCTGGTCGCCTTTCAATATCTGTTGATTCAAGCCAGCTCGCTCGGCCTTCTATTTACCATCCGCTATTTCTACCGTCCGAGCAAGACGATGCAATTCATTCTCTTCTGCTTTTCCATCTTTAACCCGCTCTATTTGTACATGGCTAACCTGGTATCCAGTGACCTGTTGTTTGCCGCACTGAGTTTGGTCTGGATAACCTTGTTGTTATGGATTATTCACCGGCCTTCGCCTGCTTTGATATTATGGCATTCCCTGGTGATCTTCCTCGCTTTTACGGTCCGATACAACGCTTTGATCTATTTCTTACTATCGCTAATAGCCTTTGTGTTGTCCCAGGAATCGCTGCGGTGGAAAGTAGGAGGTCTGGTCTCAGCGGCCGTTTTAATGGGTCTGTTCGTGCTGAACACGGGCAACCATTATAAATCGCTAACCGGAATCTGGCAGTACTCCCCGTTCGCGGGATGGCTTTGGGCCAACAATGCCATGTATGCCTACCGGTATGTAGACAGTGCGAAACGGAAGCCCGTGCCGGAAAAATTTCAGGCACTGGATAATATGATAAGAAATTATTATGATAGAAATAGGGACCTCAAGAAAAATCCCCAGGAGACGTTACTAGCCAGCACGGTCTATATGTGGGATCCCCGGATGCCGCTTACGAAGTACCGGGACCTCCAATTCCAACACGACACCGCATCAACCGAATTGAAACGATGGGCGACGATGGGTCCCCTGTATGGGCAATACGGTAAATATATCATCCGGCAATACCCGGGATTTTATGCAAAATATTTCCTTTGGCCCAATACCCTGAAATACTATGCGCCTCCTTTAGAGTTTCTTGCAAACTATAATTCAGGAAGCGACAGCGTCAATGAAAGTGCAAAGACATGGTTTGGATATCGTAGCCGTCGGGTACGAACACGGATGAAATCATCGGCGATCCATGTATTGGAATTCTACCCGATCCTGAGCGGGGTGATCAATGTCGTAATGCTATTCAGTTTATTGGCTTTTACTCTTTTGAACGGCTGGAAAACGGATACCCCATTCAGAAAGGGGGTGTTTCTGATCGGCGCCTTTTGGCTATTAAATGCCGGATTTACCATCGTCGCCTCGTCTGCAGCCTTGCGATTTCAGGCCTTTCCGATCATTCTAACCACGTTCTTCTCCTTGTTGTTGGTTGACTGGATATGGTCACTGGCCAATTCTGAGACGACTATTCCAACACGAGTTCCTTCTCAATCCACCCAAATAATACCTTCCATATGACGATCAAGTTCCTTCCCACCGTTTCGGAGATCCTATCTGTACTTTTCATCATGCTTTTTCTCTATACGGGTATCAGTAAGATCAGTGACTACTTTGTCTTTAAAGAACAGATCGCCACGTCTCCCCTTCTTGCGCCTTTCGCGCCCGTTATAGCCGGGTTGCTGCCGTGGGTGGAGTTCGGGGTAGTTATCCTTCTAGCGATTCCCCGGTGGCGGTTAAAGGGCTTGTACGCATCTTTTATACTTATGGTAGCATTTACGATCTATATCATTGCAATGCTAACCTTCAACAAAGAGGTTCCCTGCAGTTGCGGGGGCGTAATCGAACTTCTGTCATGGAATGCTCATATTGTCTTCAACAGCGTGTTTATTGGATTGGCAGGAATCGCTATTATCGCGGAGACAAAAATCCGGAAAGCGAGGAAAAAATCGCTCACCTTTCTAACCGATGGTTATGCTCTTTAATCAGACAAATACACAACCTCGATTCCGGGACTGGTTGCTTGAAGATCCGGAAAACCGACGGTTGGGCTGGCTGGCTGCCGCCGTTATTGTTGTGCAATTCCTTGTATTCAAATTCCTGTATCCGTTCCCGAATTTCATGCCACCCGACTCCTATTCATACCTGGACAGCGCGTTTCACAACCTTTCGATCAATATGTGGGCAATCGGATACTCGAAATTTCTGCGTCTCTTTAGCAGCATAACAAGCTCGCATGTGGCGATGGTGTGGTTTCAGTACCTGCTTTTGGAGCTTAGTATTTTGTATTTTCTGTTTTCGATGAAATATCTCTTCTCCCCTGGGAAATGGCTATTCCGGTGTCTGTTGGCATTTAGTACGTTAAATCCCCTCATCCCGCATATCAGCAATTTCGTCGGAAGCGATACGTTGTTCACGGCCTTGAGTCTAATTTGGATTACTCAATTGTGCTGGATCATTTACCGCCCGAACACGAGCCTGCTTTTTTGGCATGGCCTTGTGGTGCTGGCTGTCTTTACGGTGCGATACAACGCCCTCTACTATCCTGTTATCAGCATAGCTGTTATTATTTTATCGCCCTTACGGGTAAAGACCAAATTGGCGGAGGTAGGGTATATCCTTGTGCTGATTGGCGGTTTTATTGTGAGCACGGAGTACCATTATTACAAGGAGACGAAGACGGTGCAGTTTTCGGCTTTTGGGGGGTGGCAATTAGCGGCCAATGCGCTTTATGGGTATGCCTACGCCAAACCCGATCCTCCGGATAAAGTTCCGGAAAAATTCCGGAACCTCCAGGCTATCGTCAACCACCATATGGATTCTATCCGACCTTTGTACAACCGGCCGGACCGGGAAGTGGCAGTCTACTATCTGTGGGACTTCAAATCTCCTTTGAGGCTTTATCTGAATTCGATATGGGGAAACGATACGGTAACGCCCTATTTTAACCGCTGGGCTTCCGTGGCGCCCTTGTATACGGACTATGGACGTTACCTGATCCTTCACCATCCCGAGCCCTTTGTTCGATACTATTTGTGGCCAAACCTGATAAAATATTTTGTCCCGCCGGCAGGATTTATGCAGACGTATAATATGGGTAGTAACCGGGTAGACTCAATCGCCTTGCTCTGGTTCAAATGGAAGAGTAATGTACTGACGCATTATACCCGAGATAACAAAATCAGAGTAGTTGCCATTTTTTCGGTCTTATTAGCTATTGTCAACCTAATCTTTCCCTTAAATGCCGCCGCCTTTGTCGTCGTAGGAGGTTTCCGGCATAGCAACCCTACCGTCAAATACATCCTCGGAATGATGTCGATCGTATGGCTTTGCAATTTGGTATTCAGTGTCTTTTCCGCCCCAATTGAATTGCGTTATCAACTATTTCCCATGATTATCACCTGCGTGCTGGATGGCCTGTTCCTCTCCTATCTTGTTGCGGAAAGCACACTGAAGAAAGCGAACCCGGAAATTCCGTCAAGTAAAATAGACATTTTAATTCGAGCCACTACACCTATATCATAATTTATAAATCCTTGAAGATGAAAAAGATTTTTCCCATGCTATTGATGATATGTATGGCGGGCTGCTTCAGCCGACAACCTTCGGTCATTACCGGTCAGGAAGGAAAACCACTGCCTAATGTCAATCTTCTGCTGATGGATAGTTCTACTGTTGTTACGCAGAACAACGTGCCGAAAGGGCAGGCGATCGTGTTCTTTTACTTTAGCCCCTATTGCCCTTATTGCAGGGCGGAAACCGAAGAAATGGTGAAAAATATTCATTCCCTGCAAAACATCAAGGTGTACTTTGTTTCGAGTTTTCCTTTTTCCCTGATTAAAAGCTTTTATGAAAATTATCAACTGAATAAATATCGGAATATCACCGTCGCGCAGGATCTGGGCTCTTCCTTTGGCAATTATTACAAAGTTCCCGGAGTTCCATACATAGCCGTCTACAGCGGAAATAAGATGTTGAAACAGGTTTTTATAGGCCATACCGATTACAAAACGATCGAAGAAGTGGCCCTGAATTAGGAAAGGTTGTTCAACGATAAAGACAGCTTTTAAACAGGAGCTGTCAAAGGGGACCAACGGTTTTCTGTTCAGGCAAGGATCCACCTAAGCAAAAAACCTGAAGCCTTTCGTGGGGAAGCCGAAAACCACTAGAAACGAGTAGGCAGATTTAAAACTGGATTTTATCTCTCCATTCAAAAACACTAAATTATGAAAAAAGCTAAAATCATGCTGACCGGGATTGCTGTCCTGGCAGTGGTCGGTGGTGCGCTGGCATTCAAAGCAAAAATGTCTACTTCGCCTGCCTATTGTTATCTCTCATCAAACACAGAGGGAACTTGCACCGCGTTTATCGACGCCCATCTCTCCTCTTTCAAGGACAATGGAGCCACTCCGGTTTATTACTACGCAACTACTACGAACACCGCTTCCTGCGGGAGCGCCCAATGCGACATCGCCGCAACGACCATCGTGGCTGAGTAAAAGCCGTATGTGTCTCGGTAAATATTAGCCATGAAACCAGGCTGGCTATCAAGAAGGAATATTGGGGCTATTTCATGACATAATATTTCAAGGGCTGGCGCAGAGACGTCAGCCCTTTTATCTGTCAATGGATAAAAAAGCTGCCATACAACAATGAAAATGTTCAGGAAAGCTATAACTCTTGTTAAATAAATGTGTATGAAAAAAGCTAAAATAATGTTGGCCGGAATCGCGGTCTTGGCAGTGGCCGGTGGAGCGTTGGCATTTAAAGCCAAAATGCAATCTTCACCAGCTTATTGTTACATCTCTTCGAACACGGCGGGAACTTGCACTACATTCATACCCGCCCATGTCTCCTCTTTCAAGGACAATGGAGCCACGCCGGTTTATTTCTACACGACCACTAACAACACGGTTCACTGCACCATCAACACAGAATGTGAATTTCCTGCAACGACTGTCGTGGGAGATTATAAAACGCGGGTATCCAAGTAAATATTATGGATGAAACCAGGAGAGCTAATGAGAAAGAACCTTGGGTGGTTCACGTCATATATCTCACGGGCTATCGAAAGGACATGTGTTCTTTTATCGGTCCGGACTTATAGACTTCCACCTGCCTATAAAGGCTTTTATATTTTTATGGTTGTGCGCCGCTTTCGTCAAGCTCATAACCTGTCTCTATCCCCTTTAAGTAAGCGGGAATCCCTTTTGTCATCCATCTGGGTGGTAAGGCTCCCTTTAAATAAAAGTCAAAGAACTGATTCATGCGAATCGCATAATCTATTGCATCCTCATTATTTACTGCGTGATTGCCTTTGTCGTATTGAAGCATCCAAACTTTTTTATGGAGCCTACGAAGGGCCATGTACATTTCAGCACCTTGTCCCCAGTCGCAGATCTGATCTCCGAGGTTAGCCATGATGAGTAAGGGGGTTGTCACCTGATTCGCTCTAAACACAGGTGAAGCTCGTATATACAGGTCAGGCCTTTGCCAAAGTGTGGTACCTATCTTTTCGTGACCATCTTCGGAGTGATCCATTTTTTGGCTAACTATCTTTCCCTTTACACGCGTAAAACCCAGATAAGCTGTTATCTCATTGCTAATCGTCGCCGATGCCGAGCAGGCCGCTGCAAATAGATGGGAATGAGTTACCAGGTACAGGGTTTCCCCTCCGCCAAAGCTATGGCCCTGGATGCCCATACGTCTGGCGTCAACATAAGGCCGGCCCGAAAGATAACGTGCCGCCGAAACAACAGAGTTGACAACGCAATCGCCATTGACTTTTCCGGATATACTCGCGATTGAATAGTGAATATCAGGCGTGAACACCAGGTATCCGCGGCTGACATACCAGGGTATGTTAACTGTCGCGCCATCAAAATCAGGCACCTGACAGACATACATATTTTGCGACAATTCCTCATAGTAATAAAAAATAACCGGATATTTTTTGCGCGGATCGAAATTCTCCGGTTTGTACAAAACTCCTTCTGAATATGTTCCGTCTAATTGCTTCCATCGGACTAACTCGGTGGTCATCCAATTGAAGGCTTGTTGAGGATGGTTATCGGTCAAGGGAGCATAATGAATAAAATCTGACGTTAGAAAATAATTCGGAGATTCTGTTGCCGTCTCCCGTTTTACGATCCAGATACTGGTGTCCAATGCCTTTAAAGGGGGCATGTCATCCCCGTATCCCCCATATTGTTCCGCAACGGCGGGACTACCACGATACATTGTCCAGGGACCCACACTCAAACTCCTCGGATCAGCTATTCTATCCAAGTCAATCCGGGAAAATCCATTGTATTTTGTCAATGTATTGAAAGTAGACAGTACCAAAACTGAGTGATTTTCTATCTTCATCATTACTTGCGGCTGATTAATAAGCCGGTAATTGATGCCGCTCCTACGCCCGTATCCATTGGTAATATTTATAGGAGTTTTAACGCCGTCAACATCAAGTTCCCAGATATCGTACCCATCATAGACAAGGACTGATTTATCATCTGCAAAAACGCCGGCAATTCCCAATACGGCACGTTGGCGCCAATCCCATACCCAGGACCGTTGATCTTCCAGCCAGTTTCCGGGAATCGACCAGGAAATATTTTGTTTTCTGCCTGTTTTTAAATCAAGACTGTAATAATGATGAACCCCGTAATCATAGAAAACAACTAAATCTCTTTTTTTCAAAAAAACCGGATTCGCAATATCCCCGAGAGCCATGCGGCTCCCATCCGTTAATGATACAAGGGAAGATACCTTTTGTTTATAAGACGGCCACCAATAATCGGTGATCGACATTTTGTCCGTGACTACTACATAATCTCCAAAATTAGCCCCCTTTCCCTCATCATTGTAAATTAACCGAACGATATGATTGGTTTTGAGATTGAACGAACCCAAATAAGAGGCCGGATTCATATCGTTCGACTGGTTGTATTGCAATACACTATCCTGATAGCTCCAGATATCGACCTGTACAGCCCTTTCATCCACTTCCGGCTTTTTTTGTGCGCTATCCAAACCAAAAAGGATAAAATTTTCGTTACTACTCAAGGCAGGCTTCGACCTGCCGATAAAAAAGCCGTGTGGGATGCCTGGTATTCCATTCTTTATACAGACAATGGCGGAACTTGTTGTGCTATTGTAATACCAAATTGTATTCATTCCTTCCGCAATAGCGACCTTTTGAGAGGTATCTGAAGGTGAGTGTAACGAAAATACCAAGCTATTTCCTGATTCGCCAAAAGAATATCCATTTAGGGAAATGTTGTTTTCCGACGGGCCTATCTTCCAAATTGTCTTTAATATGCCTTGGGATAAGTCGGCCCATTCCAGCGCATCACATGAATTCTTATCTGCCCCAGTCCTCAACAGCATAACCTGCTCATTGGGACTGAACGAAAAATCCTGCACACCGGTGAAGTGCTTCTCCTCTCCTGTTGAAAGTTTGTCTATAACCAGGTCCCCGCTACCGTTACTCAAAACATAAGCAAGCCATTTTCCCGATTTGGATATCTTAAATGACAGAATATGAGACAAGGAACGCACCTTCTCTGTTCCCAGTGTCATTAGATACAGTGTATCATTCGATCTGAAAACGAATAGCTTGCTGTCCGAGGAAAAATAGCCATCAGAAATCCCGTGGAGTTGCCTTCTCCAGGAGTTATCGGTAGCCTGAATGATCAACTCACCTGCGATATCCGACAAGGCATACTGACTATACACAAAATATCTTCCGTTATTGCTGATAGCCCGTTCCGATCCCCAATTTGGCCAATTCATAATTGCCGGGCTGTCGATGACTTTTTTTGATGGGGCATTATTGGAGCGTTGGGCTAAGACAGTTGAGCGAAAAGCGCCGAAAAACAGGAAGCAAATAAAATATTTCATACACTATTTTGTAAAGGATTCGGAGTAAGAGGGCTAGTTAAAGAACCGATGGCCATTTAGTGAACTGAATAGCTATCCGAGGTATTCCTACCTCTAGCCGTTCTCTTTAAATTACTAATTCTATTTCAAGATTTAGATGCCGATGTGTAAATTGTATAGATATAAGACATGATATCAAACAGATTTGTCACGCCTATACGACACACCGAGATTATATTAAGTAACAGCGTAAAAACGCTTTCTCGATTGCCGGAAAGAATGGACTATTCAGTGTCGGTTGAATCTGTTATCCATATGCGTTCGCCGTTTTTCATCTTGGCAAGGGTTTTCTCGAATATTTTACTATCGTATTCGTCTTTACCACTTTCCGCTATTTTTAGGGCGTTTTGTTCCTGGCGAATGGCATCGTTCCGGTCCCCAATTTTATACAGCAGAGAAGCATATGTGTCTATGTAAGCTGTAGTCATATAATTATCCCGCTTCAAAATATCTCCGCTCCAATTCAAAACCGTTCTAATCAGATTGGTATCGTTGCTTCTTTTGAATATGCCATCATAGAAAAAATCGTTGAGCCAGGAATCTGACAATTTGACGGCAGTATCCGGATCGGCGTTTACCGTCTGTATTAGATTCATCGTGTAGTATATATACTCTGGCCAATCCCGGTCATATTTGCTGGCACGATAGCCATAGAAGGCAGATTGTTGATAAAGCAGGTCTCTTCTGGCATAATCCGTCCCATATTTTCTGCTGATCGTCGTGGCAATGGCATTCCAATCCGGGCTGCTCGTGCCATCCCTCATGTCTTTGCAGTAGTGTTTTATTTCCTCTCTTTGTATTATATTGTCCACAACATACTTTGCATAACCTCCGATGTTCATCGCTGAATCAACTCTATGCCGACAATGAAAGAAGAAACTAAATCCAGGATCGATTGAACTAACAGTGAATGACTCCATCAATCGTATATTGCCCTTCAAAAACAACTCTGTGGTATCCAAGCTCCTAATGTATCGATCGACGAAGGACATCGTTCGGGGTTCTTCTTTGAAAAGCGTCACCAAATTAAGAATGTTTTTTGTTCCGATATCCGCCCTGGGCAAACTACTGAGGTAACCGAGTAAGACATTCTCTACATCCGGAACTTTCCGGAAGGCGGCAATTATCGGAAAATTGCCCGGCACGAAGAGTTCCCGAGGAGGGCAAGATTCAAAATACTCAACAGCCAGTTTCTGGATCGGTGAGCTGCCATTAAATTCAGCCATAAACCTCAGATTGTCGGATTCTTCACGACTTGCTTTTCCGATGCGTGTCAAATAGTCCGCGGCCATTTCCCCTGCCAGCTCCGGATCGGACAGCCTAAATTCGCGGGCGAGACCTTTCAATTCGGAAGTATCCATTTTCCCAGGTTGAAAATGGGATAGTATACGGTAATATTGTCGGTTTGTATCAAAGGCGTCCCTGGCGGAAGCGATAAACTGCTGGGCATCTTTATAGCCTACGGCCTTATGTATCGGCTTGCCTTCGGCGGTCAGGAATAAAAAACTGGGGAAAGCGTTAATGCTAAAGTTTGCCTGGAGACTGGCAGCGTCCCTATACCATTTTTGGGTCTCCTCATCATCACCGTTTGTTTTGTTCATCTGAACTTTAACGGAGATGAAATGCTTGTTTATATATCTGCCGACTTCGGCATTGGGATAAACCTGCTTTTCCATCAGTCTGCAAGGAACGCACCATGTTGCGTAACAATCAAGGAAGATATCTTTGTTCTCTTTTTTTGCCTTCTCCCGCGCCTGGGACCAGCTCAGCCCATTTTCAAAATGAACCCCGGTATCTACCTGCGCATGTACAAATAGCGGTATAAACAGTACCCAATAAAACACGGCTTTCATATTAGAATTTTAAAAACCCTGAAAATTTGTTTTCAAGTGAGAATAGAACACATATAACCACTGATATTTCAATATCCGGTATTTTGATTTAGGTTGGGATCCGTCTCCAGGTCTTTGATGGGAAGGGGATAGATCTGTTGGAACGGTCTCCAGGGAGCGCCGGCTGCCTTAACCGGCGTAACAGACGCCATTATCGAGTCTACCAAGCTGGTCCTTTTGAGATCCAGCCACCGGTGACCTAGTTCGGTAAATAGCTCTACCTGACGTTCGTGAAGAATCGCGTGGAGAATATCTTCCTGCCCTGTATTCCCTATGTAGGGTTGAAGGCCGGCCCGGTTTCGGATCATATTCAGGTCGGCGATAGCCGAAGCAATGCCGCCGGTGGCACCATTCGCCTCGGCTTCGGCACGGATAAGATATTGCTCACCCAGTCGAAGCATCATTTCATACTCCGTAACAGGATTGCCAAAGGTCGCGCTCTTGTATTTGAAGGGATAGTAATACGTATTGCCCGCTGCGACCACACTATCAACCCACTGTAACCTTCGCTGGTCACCTGGTTCGAAGCTACCAAGAAGGCTGGAACTTAAATATACAGGCCAGGAACCGTTGGTCGGTCCGGTAGAGGGGATTATAAAAACTTCTGCATCAGGCGTATTCCACCCCGCCTGGACCGGCTGAAGTTGCCAGATGGCTTCATTGCTGTTTTTTAAAAAAACCCCATTCAATGTGTCCAGGCTATAAAGCGTCGCGTTATTGATCACATTGGTTGCCTGTATTTGCGCGCTGTCATAAGAGGCCGTATATAAGTATGCTCTTGCCAGCAAGGCAGTAGCGGCCCCTTTGGTAGGCCTCACCCTTTCCGTGGTAGTACTTAACAAGGTTCCATCGAGATAATTAGCGTTTAGAAGACTTTGGGAATTCTTCAAATCGGCGATGATTTGTTGCCAAATCTGACTTTGAGGCATTTTATGAAGGGACTCATTGGTCTTGTAATTGCTCGTCAGCGGCATAGGAATATCGCCAAACAGGTTAACCAAGTGAAAATAGAAAAACGCCCGTAAGAAATAACTCTCTCCGAGTAACTGCTGTTTGATTGAAGGCGTAAGGCTGTTCGCGGCATTAAGGCTTTCGATGGCGGAGTTCACAAGAAAAAGGAAATTGTAATTTGGGCTCCATAATTCTGTACCTGCAGACGAGGTACCCCCGACAAACAATTTATTGGTGTAATAATAGGACAGCGTACTTGAAACCGGTACGCCGTCGTACAGTGTTAATTCATCGGCTGAAAGACCGGCATATTCCGAGAGACCATTTCTACCCACATAAAGTCCTCCCGTACTCATGGTCGCATACACATTTGTCAGCGCGGCGATGGCAGTTCCATCTGAGTTGTAGACACTCGCGCCTGTAACCGTCGTGATGGGAGGCGCAACTTCAACCAATTTTTTACAAGAGCCTAGAGCCAAACCTATTGAGAGGAGAACCCAAAACCGCAAATTCTTATTGTTGGAGTACATAAAAATAAGTTTTAAACGTTCGAACGGTCTAAATCAAAATCCAATCTGCAATCCCGCGGTCAGCATACGCAAAGGTGGAATCGACGAATAACTTTGACTTTCCGGGTCGAGACCAATATATTTTGTGATCGTCAAAAGATTTTGTCCCTGGACATAGAAGCGCGCGTTTGTCATTCCGCTACGTCTTGTCCAGGAAGCCGGGACCTGCCAGCTTATCGACAGATTTTTCAAGCGGATATAGGAAGCATCCTTATAGACATAGTCGCTTGCGCCGATATTATAATAGCCGCTAGGGGGACTGGTGGTATAGGGCGCAACAGCTGCTTTATCACCAGGTTTTGTCCAGTGGTTGAGCACAGCGGTAGACTGATTACTGGATCCAGCATAGAATTGACCTGGGAACATCCCCCAGGCGTTGTATGTATTGTTAACCAAACCGATTTGTTTTACAAACTGGAAAAGAAAGTCCAGTTGAAATCCTTTATAGCTAAGAGAGTTTTGAACCCCCCCATAAAATTTCGGAAGAGTAGTTATCCATCGGTTAAAGTCGGATGGAAAGCTTGGGTCGCTGGTAGCGCTTCCGTGGCTGTCGGTATATTCGTACTGACCCGTATTAGGATCTACACCATTGCTATGCACAACCCTATTGACCGTCACAGGTTCGCCTATCTTGTAGTAATAGGAATATCCCGAAGAATCCAGGCCGGGGAATGCTATCACTTTGTTTGCGGGCAGCGTTAGATTGATTGAGCTAGTCCAGGTAAATTTAGCAGTTTTGAAGATGTAAATTGTCGCACCCAATTCCTTCGTCGTATTTTGAATGGTAGCAGCCAAATTGGTTGTAATCGTCGAAGCCCCTGTTATACTGGGCAGCGGAGTTCCGAGAAGTTCGTTCGAGGATCTATTCCTGCTATAAGTAAGATGAATTAAAATCCGATCTTTTAAAAACCCGAGATCGGCGCCTGCCTGCAATTTTCTTGTAGTCTCCCATTGGAGATAAGGGTTGTTTAAGCCTGCGGCAGTCAGTGTAGAGACATTTTGATACGAAACAGGGAATATTGCCGGGTAGTATAAATTCAGGTAACTATAATCGCCAATCTGATCGCTGCCAGTCGTTCCATAACTGGCCCTTAACTTTCCAAAACTCAGCATTGGGTTATGTTTTAAGAAAGATTCCTGGCTAAAAATCCAACCTCCACCAATACTCCAAAAATCATGAAACTCGTTTTCCGGCCCAAAACGGCTGCTACCATCGCGACGTCCAGTCATGCTAAGAATATATTTACCATTTTGAATGTAGTTAGCTCTTCCGAAAAGAGCATCATATTTATACTGAGTAACAGAGGATCCCCCTGGTAATAAAGTCGCTGCGGAATTTAGATCGGCCATCGCCGCATCTGAGTTATATCCCTGCCCTTCTTCGTTTTCACTTTTTGAATTGGTCTGCTGAATCGTCGATCCGACCAGCAAATCGAATTTCCCTAATCCTATTATTTTATTGTATGTTACCTGGGGTTCGGTTATCCAGGTATTGTTGTTTAAGTTTGAGTATTGTGCATCTCTGGTGGTGGTGGCGCGTAGTTCCGGAGCAATTGACAAAAGTGGAGAATTGCCTTGAAACCCATTACCCTGCATGATTGTATAACCAAAGCTACTTTTAACCTCCAATCCCGGTAAAATCTTGTAACTCAGTATGGTATTGCTGATCAGGTAGTTGGTCGAGCTATTGTATTTTGTATAGAGAAGAGCCAGGGGATTAGACCATGTTGAGGATCCGGCGGCATTGGGCGCCCAATTCAGGGTGCCATTCGGGTTGTATAAACTGGGGGCATCCGGCTCTATCGCGAATGCCTGGAATGTGAGGTCTGTGGCAGGTAATTTATTATCGTCGACCGTATAGCTCCCCGTCATCTGAATGCGAAACCGTTGATTGGAGGATGAGCTATTTATACTAAAATGAACAGTCCCTTTTTGATCCGCAAAATCTCCCGGAAAAACGGTCGTTTCCCGGTGATAGGTAGCTCCGATCAAGTATTGCAAATAAGCCGTACCACCCGATAGAGATGTATTGATGTTCGTATATTGTGCGGTTCCGCCTATGAGTGTTTTTTCCCAGTTTGTACTGCGGGTGGAATCCCAAAATGTCAGGTCGTAGTCGGTGGGCTGCGGAGTCAGCCCGTCATTTTTTAGGGCCTCGTATCGCATGTCCAAGTACTGGCGACGACTAAGCATACTAGCCGTTCTTGTAACCTGCCCCATACCTTGTTGAACGTTTATGTCGACTTTCATGGCACCGACCTTCCCCTTTTTGGTTGTAATAAGAATGGCACCGTTAGCGGCCCTGGAACCATAGATGGCGGTTGCATCGGCATCCTTGAGTACCTCCACGCTTTCTATGTCTGACGGGTTCAGATAAGACAGGGGGCTACCCACCCCAATAAGAGCACCACCGATCTTACCGCCCGAACTCCCCAAAATATTTCCTCCAATCGGGGAGGGTAATTCCGAGGTAATTGGGACACCATCGACGATATACAGTGGATCATTCCCGTTCAGAAAGCTGTTTTGCCCCTGAATGCGGACTGTAACCCCGCCGCCGGAAACCCCGGTGTTTTGGGTAATAAATAGGCCAGGAACACGGCCCTCCAGGGCCAGTAAGGGATTTGAAACAGGCTGCCTTGCTATTTCTTCGCCGCTAACGGAACTGACATCGCCCACACTAAAGCGTTGTGTGGTGGTGCCGTATGCCACTACTTGTATTTCGTCCAGCGGACTAGTGGATATTCTCAACATTATGCGCAGATCGGGCTGACCAGCTACCAACCTGATCTCTTTCGGCTGAAAACCGGTGTAGGTAATATCCAGAATAGCGCCCTGGCCAACATTAGGCAATTCAAAATTTCCCTTACGATCCGTCGCCACAATGATTTTCGTTCCACGGACCTGCACGCTGGCGCCCTCCAAGGGGGTTCCCACGCTGTCGACTATGCGGCCATGTATTCCCATTGGAGGTTCATTCTGGAAGATCTCTTTTTTCTCATTCGATAATACCGGCTTCACAACAATAATCTTCTCCTTTATACTGTAGGTCAAGGGCTGACCTTTGAAACATTCATCGAGGGCCTGCTCCAGTGTGACCTCCTTTACATTCAGGGTGACCGGCTTCCCTTTTTTTAAGAGTTCGGGACTACCCACAAAATCGTACCCATTACTTTGCTTTAGGACGTCGTTAAGCGCCACCTCCAGCGGGGCATCCTTTAGTGTCAGGCTGATCTTTCCCTGGGCATAACCGCCCGCGGAGGCCCCCAGTGAGGAGCAGATGATCAGAAACAATGTCAGTCTCATAATTAGCAAAAATTTCGGCAACCTTCCCCCCAGAGGAATTTTGCCCAGAGCCCATAAAATTTTCATTAGCTTTGCTTGTTGTTTTGGTAAGTTGAAAAGCATCCTCCATTTTGCTATGTAAACGCCACAACAATCCAGCCGTCAGTAGTGAGAATACTGCCGGCTTTTTTGTTGGCGATTGTCGCCAAAAAGCCGATAAGGGTTATGATATGTTTCGAGCTCGTGCGTAACCACAGCTCACGGTCCGATTGCAAGGACCGAATAGGATGGTTTATAAATGCTATCAGAGAGGAGGGGTCATGTTAACACAAATCCCCGGAACCAGGATGGCGGCAGGTTTCACCGGCCAAAAAAATCTCTGAATAGACATGAGAAAAATATTCCATCAATACAATTGTTTATCTTTTAAGGGTATATTAAAAAGGATTGTTTGCGGGTCGAAGTCCCGATACTCGGATATCTCCTGGTAGCGGATGGAGCCGGATATTTCACGAGTCTTGTCTTCATTCAATTCCAACTTCTGCATATAGCTGATCTTCTGCCGATGCCCCGGTAGTACGACCCAAGCTTCCTCCGAGGGTACCATCTCCCGCCCGATTTCAACGCAGGAGCCCACCAGCTTCTGGTCTGGCTTGGAATCAAATTTCAACCGTGTAGGCAACCTGTCACCTCCGCCATCGGAACATTGTGAGACCAATACATGCCCAAAGGGCATGGTAGCAATCAGGCGGACCAGGAACAGCCCTTTTTCCATCTGACTGGCCGTGGCCGTCCATTCGATGGACGTCGTTCTGTGGAGAGTATGCGCTAGCGGCAAAAACTCCCACCTTACAATGATCTTTTCTTCCATTGCATTCAATCGATTTAGGTCCGTATAGGATGATAATCTTTCGCAGGTTTCGGCACGATAAGGACAAGGTGATAACAAGGATAGGCTAATGGAAATGGGTCCTTATGGAAATACGATGATGGTCGGTCTTTGATTTTTCTCTACCAGTTTGCAATGAATCTCTGCCGATGATAGCGCGTCGATTAATAGGGAAAGACGTGTATTGCGGGAGATCTTCGCCCAAACCGTCTTATTGCGAACGTCTCCCTGAAACTCCACCTCTACATCGTACCAGCGGGCGATCTGCCGGAAGGCGGACTCCAGGTCGAGGTCGTTGAACCGAAAACTACCCTCCTTCCAGGCTATCACGCTTGTCGTGTCGACCGTTTTCGTCATCACCTCACTTTCCGGGGTTGTCTGAGCCTGTTCACCGGGGCGAATGACGATGGAGGTTAGTCCCGCATTCACCCGAACCTTCCCTTCCACCAGGGTTGTGTTCAGGGTGGGATCGTCCCCATAAGCTGAAACGTCAAAATGTGTCCCGAGCACCTCTATGCGTGTCTTTCCCGCGTTGACAATAAAAGGAGGCGTACCGTCCGGATGACTTCCAAACATGCCGGGATGGGACACTTCAAAGTACCCCTCGCCCGTAAGGGTCACGCGACGATCGGGGCCGACAAAACGAGTCGGATAGGTTAAGGAGGAAGAGGCATTCAACCAGACCCGGGAGCCGTCCGGTAGAACTACCTGGAATTTGCCTTTTTTCGGCGTGGTGATGGTATTGAAGACAATGGGCTCATCGTTCAGTGACGGATCGGTCTTATTGCCAGAAGCCAGGCCTCCACCGATGTAGGAGATCATCCCTTTGCCCGATTTGACGATTCGAACTTGCCCCTGGGTGGCGAGCTGTCCCTGGCCAGAACTATCTAAGGCGATCTTTTTCCCATTGGCCAGAGTCAGGGTGGCAACATCGCCACCAGGAAGGATGTCATCCGCGGCTTGCCTGTCGACATGAGCGAGGGTCTGCGCCGATCGATATTGATAGTAGAAATACCCGGCGGCAACTGTTATGATTAACGCAATCGAAGCGGCTGCCCACCAGGTGCGTCTATTTAGCCAGCGGGGAATCGATGGAACTGTGGCTTCCTGCAGATCTGCCCTGGCCGCCTCCATTTTCACCAAGTCGCGTTCATTGAAATCTTCAAAGTATTCTATTAACGCACGATCTTCTTCCGTGATGCCTTCCTTTTTGATACGATCGAGGAGTTCCTGATGGGCCGGGGATTTTTTCAACCACTCCCTCAAGGCATCCTCTTCCGCAGCGGATAGCAACTCCGACGAATCGGGATCCAGCAACCGCTTTTTGAGCAGTTCCGAGATTTTGAGCGCATTTTCTGTATCCCTTGTATTCATCTGTTTCGATGGAGCGAGATTAAGGCCCGCCGAGAATAAGTAACCGCCGAGTTAATTTTTAACCAAGAAATAATATTGAAATTATAGATATTTTTATATACAATATCTAAAATACTGATATCATGAGTAATAACTCAAATTAGAAAAGAATCGCCCAGGAGTAGGAGGAGCAAAAGACAGGTTTTGTCATTTAAGAAAGGAAGCAAGGTCTTTATGGCAATGGACTTATGATTTAAAACGGTTTGCGTTTCGATGGCCAATTTCGCGCTGATTTCCTCGGTTTTAAGCCCCTGCAAATAAAGCTCGATGACCTGTTTTGTCCGGGGAGAAAGTTTTTCGAGTCCCTTATATAAGGTGTGTATAAGTTCGGTGTGAATAAGAGAAAGCTCCGGATCTAAATGCGGGGAAGGCTCTTGAGATTCCGCCCATATTTTATGTCTTGTTATCCGCCTGGATTTACCCCGTAACCAGTTTTGGCAGGATTTGAAGGTGCTGGCTAACAGATAGCCCTTTAGGGAAGCGATAAACGATCGCTCCGCATCCCTATTGGACCATAGAGATAGAAAGACTTCAGAGACAATATCGCGGGCGTCGTCTTTATCACCTACCAGGCGAAAGGCATACAGACACAGGATACTATGGTAACGACTCCAAATCTCATTATGCGCCTGTGGAGCATTTATGGGATCCTTTTGTAAAATAATCAGAAGCTCATTATCGCTGAGTTGCTCAACCATCACCATAAGCCTTAAGGTAACGAAAACGTCTCCCGCGAAAGCCTTGTTGGTGGCCCTCACTACGTATTAAAACGGAGATTCAATCCTGTCTCAAGGCTAATATAAGGAGAAATACTTACGCCGGATGATTATGGAGGGTCGTTATCAATCCGTTCACGAGACACAAAGACTATCAGCGGTCATTTGTAACCACAAATCAGATCAAAGTACCCCGAATAAGATGATTTGTCCGATTTTTCAGCAGAGGATCGTTTGCAGTTCTTTTGGACCCAAATGGCATCGGAAAGAAGACGTAAATGAAAATTTACGGGACCGGATAGGTTAAAGTGATCGTCGAAGTTGTTCATGCATTCGGAAACCTGGTGAATCGAAGTGCGCCTATTGGGTGTAGAGACGTAAGTCTAAAACCTCCAGGTATATCTTCGACAAAAAAACTGCGTGGGCAACGCAGCGGATTTACTTTTTGCCCGATTGAGAGATAGACGGAAACTCATTTCCGAGTATCCCTTATGTCCGAAAGGAGGCAAAGGGTAGGGTTAAATTTTAATACTTTCATTTATGTATAGACTGCCTGGACGGGGAAACCCCACCCAATTGCCCCTCTCATGGGAATCATGGAACAAATGCCGTCAAGATCTTGGCGGCTTCCGCCCGGTACTAGGCGAACTTGCCGCCGGCTGGTCAACCGATCAGGACCATGCCGAGGACCCGATAGATATTGTCAGTCTGCGTTATTTTATTCTCCTTCAACGTCAGCAGATTTTGCAGTCGTGTTCCCCAGTCCCCCCCGACCCTATTTTTCCCAACCTGCTCATAGAGGCTGTCACCGGATACAAACAACTGAAAACCGTCCAGCCTACTCCTTATAAACCCAATTTTACCGAGCCACCCTCTCTCTTCCTGGCCAAGCCAGGCAGGAAGAGAGGTAGCGTTTGCATCCAGGAAAAGGATGGACCGGGATCTATCGGGCAGATGCAGGTTTGTGAATCATTTGAGTTATTATAATCGTCAATCAAGTTTTGTTGTGAGAGGTAAGAACAAAGGCCCTTTTGATCCAATGCCCGGAGATCGGATGATGCGATGGATGAACGAGGAAAAGTTAAAGGAAGTCGTACTGGAATATTCCCTGGGCGCCCCGAATGGGGAACTGCGACCCATCTATTCCAAAGCGCGAAACCTACTCATGGAGGCCAAAAGAAAATTGAAAAGAGAAAAACAGACAAATCCTGAAATAGATTACAATAACCAGGATATTGGTTTTATTCAGCTTTACGACCCATCGGTGCATACGGACTTCTCTGAAGTGTCTTTTGTCTGGCTCACCGACAATGATAAAAATCTGCCGCCTTCTGCCGTTGAAAATTCGGAGACGGATCCCGATCCCCCTTCCATCCTGGACCTCAAAGAATCCCTGGTATCGCCCGAGCACCCGTCGAAATGGCTGGGCCTATTCAGAATAATAGACGAGATGGATATCTGGAGCACAAACGGGGAAATTTTCCTCTGGATAATTTATCCGGATCCCCGAAAAAACATTCCTGATCTCTATAAATACAATCAGTCAATAAAGGCATTTTATCCACTAAGAACCACGCCCGGCTATTTTATTAAGCCTTGAAAAATGAGAAACCTTATTCCTTATCATTCAACATGAAAACGACTTATGGCAAGCAGCAATCTACGGGGAGGGGTGTCTACCCGCTCTACGATGGCTGGTTTAATTTGGAAACACGTGCAAGGTGTTTTCAGCAGGTTCCCTGGCCCAGCAAGGTCAGGGAAACATGGGTCCGCCTAGTTTTCCAGGAGGACCCCATTTTGATCTGAAAAACCATATATACTGAGAATGTTCTTAGGGGGAGCAGCCGGCGAACCGTGTTGCGAAGCCGAGACCATTTGAAGGCATGAACGCTTTTGGGTATTTACGCCGTGCGATACGGTGACCTGGAGCAAATGCCGTTAAGGTTCATGATTCATCAAGGTTCTGATTGTCATGATTAAAGAAAATGGGATAATTTTTTTTGGCGCTGATTTTCAAGCGTTCGATTCTTCTCCTCTCCCCGGTAATGGGAGATGAGCAGAGGATGTGCTTTCCCTATTCCTGGGGAAAGCTAATTTTAAAAGCTTGGGGATTTTACACTGAGGGTTATATTGCAAACAGACACGGATTCTGAATCCCGCCCCCGCTAATCCCCCGGGGGCTTTTTTTTGCCCCACCGCGAACTGTGTAAAGAAAGACTCCGGATTTGATAAGAAATGCTCCCGATTTCAATATTGAATGTCAACCGCGAGCAATACTTTTATAGGGCAGTTATCCCCCATCAACCTCAAATCTTATTTTATGGGACACCTGAAAAAAATTCCCATCGGTTTACCTCTGATCGCTTTTGTGATCGGCTTCTTTGTCAGCGCCTTTAGCCGTTTTCAAGGCAAAAAAGGGGATGTTTCTTATTTCGCCAATACGAATTGGTCCACCGGGCAGCCGATCATTTCTCAAACCGTCCCCGGCGCCTACACAGATGTGACTTCCACCGTCGCCAGCGTCGGGGGGGTGACCGCTTACTATACCGGGCATTGTTCGTACTCGACGATGATCTGCTTTGTCGGCGCCGAGCAGGATGTCCCCGGCGACCCCTGGACAATTGTGGAGATTTTTAAGGGCACCTACCTGCCGTAACGCCACCGGATCCCGGAACGGCTACTCCCCCGGGATCCGTGACGGCCAGAAGTCTGCCAGGCGTTAGTGGAGGTTTCGAACGACGATATACGTCAAGGGTCTTTTTTCTTTTTTAAACGCCAGGCCGTATTTTGCGAGTGCATCGTTTAGGGCGGCAATATTGGAGAGATCGCATTGAATATCCAGGTCGACTTTTTCGATCAGGCCGGTTTCGTCAATAAGCGGCTCGGGGAGGGTCTGCAAGAAATACGACTGCAAGCGAAAGAAAAATACACCGAATCCGGTGTTCACAATCTTCGCCTTGTAGCCGTCCATCTGGTCGACCGGATGCCCGCCTTTGGTTGCCAGCAGGTCTTCGGCGTTCGTTCGGGTTAAGACGATACACTCGCGGGTCCGGGTCTCTGTTTGACAGACAATATTGTATTTTGAAAAATAGTCATTCAGCTGTTGGAGGCCGATCCCAAATTTCAGGCTATCGGGTTGCCCGTCGGGGATACTGATTTCGAAACAATAATCATGGTCCTTTGACCAGAGCATATCGGCATAACGATCGGTGGGGTCCACCAGGAAGCTGCTATCTTTTACTTCGAGGATCATTCTGTTCCGGTTGATAAACTCGGTATGCCCCCGGCCCGCGAGGAGGCGGTACAGCTCCAGGATGGAAAAATTGTAGGCGGAAAGAAACCCGTGGTGGTTGAAGGCGCCCCCGATCAACTGGAAATTGGAAGGCGTAAGGGCAATGTTGAATTCCGGGGTCAGCTGTTTTATCAGGAACTGGCTATCGGGAACCGTAAGCTGGCCACCCAGGATAACGGGTTTCAGGAAGTCGACATCTTTTAATTCCGGATCGTTTTTCGTGACGAACCGGGGGACCCGACCGTCCAGTACGCTCGCGATGTTGGAGTCATTGACCTGCTGCTCATCCGTGATGGCGATGACTCGCTGGCTGGAATCGATCCATACCTGGTGGGGGATGAATTTATGAGGAAAAAGCATCCGCGCGGTCCTGTCCTGAAAAGCGCTGTTGACTTGTATATGGGTGACGTCGAAAAAGTTCGACAAATAGGAGCTGATGGTGGCGCTATCCTCTTCGCTAACCGGAATGACGCGGAGCCGATGATGATATTTTTTTTCCAGAGAATCCGTGCGTTTCAGAAAGGCACGGCAAGGCTGGCACCAGGTCGCCCAGAAATCGAGGATGACGAGTTTCCCCCGGAAGTCGGATAGTTTGAGGGCGGGCATTTCGGGAGAGGTCATCCGGAAGCTGATATCCGGGCAGGCATCCCCAATTTCTATTTTCTTCGGCATAGGCCGCTGGCTGAACGAAAAGGCAACGGGTAGCAAGAGCAGAACGATTAGTGAGGGTCTCATGTTTTTTCTAGCGTTTAGAAAGAACCGATGAACCGTCCGTAGGGCACCGTCAGAAATCCTTTTTATTTGTATTCAGTTTTTCATACATTCCACCATTCTGTATTCAATATTTGTTCATACCTGCAGGGGTTAAGATAAAAACTAACAATCTTTTGTTAGTCGTAAAATACTCCTGAAAACACAGTTTTCTCATCTGGATTCCGACTATTTTGAGCCATTCCTAACCTTTACGCCCCTTCGCTGTCATGAACGCATTCTTCGCATTCGCCTGGAAAAAAAAGGATAACCGCCCCTTCGTGTTGGCAGCGGTTGCCGGCATACTGATCCAATGGGTGCTCTTCAAATGGGCATACCCCTACCCGGATTTTTTCTCCGACTCCTATTCCTATATCGCCACGGCCAGCCGAAACCTGGACATCAGCATCTGGCCGATCGGCTACTCGAAGTTTTTGCGGGCTTTCCATGCCCTAACCCATTCGGACACGGCTTTGGTGAGCTTTCAGTTTTTCTTCCTGGAGATCACGGCCTTGTATTTCTTCACTACCCTGCGCTATTTCTATGCCCTGAGCCGCAGGAACAGCCGGATCCTGGCTATCGCTCTTTTCTTTAACCCCCTCCTACTCTACTTTTGCAACTATGTCAATAGCGATCCGATTTTCTGCGCCCTGAGCCTTTGGTGGATGACCGAACTGATCTGGATCCTCAACCGCCCCCGGGCCTACCAGGTGTTTACGCAAGCCTTGTTGCTCTTCCTGGCCTTTACGGTGCGGAATAACGCCTATGTCTATCCCCTGATAGCCGGCCTGGTATTTTTGCTTTCCCGGGCGGGTTGGCGTTTTAAGGTGAGTGGGATCCTACTGGGACCCTTGCTGATCCTGCCCTTTGTCCTGTATACGGAATCGGCCGCCCAGCAATTGACGGGCACCCGGCAGTTTAGTCTTTTCACGGGCTGGATGTTGGCCAACAATGCGCTGTACATGCGGGAGTATATCCAGGTCAGCCCGGAGGAGTTGCAGGGAGCCGCCTCCCCCGAACTCGACAGCCTGGCGAAAGCCTTTTTCCGCACGGTCAAGGATGAGGACGGTTATCGCGAAAACCTGGCCAATTACCCGGGGAATTATTTTGTCCGGGAGCCCCGGGCGCCGCTAAAAGTATATTTTGCCCGACACAACCATTATACCCCCGGGATGGATCTCGTCAAGGCCTGGGGCAAGGCTTCCGCCGATTTTGCCCCCTATGGCAAATCGCTGATCCTCCATCACCCCCTGGCCTATGCGCGGTATTTTATGGGGTTAAACCTAAGAGACTATCTCCTGCCGCCGCTCGAAAAACTGGAGGTTTACAACCTCGGCGAGGACGAGGTAGATGCGTCGGCGAAAGACTGGTTCGATTACCCTACTGCCCAGGTCCATGCCATCGATAAAGATGTACAGGGATATATCCTGTACATCTTCCCGGTTCTTTTTGCGGTGTTGCACGTTTTCCTGCTCTTCTGGATCGGGACAATGCTTTACAAAGGCAGGTACCGGGCGCTTCCACTGGTTACCCAAAAAACCTTGTGGGTCCTGGGCGCCTTCCTCCTGGCCAACTGCCTGTTTTGTCTTTTTGCCACGATTATCGTCCTCCGTTATGAAGTTTTTCCGGGTATCGTGGTGCTCTCGATGGTGTTACTCTGCCAGGATTCCCTGGGAGAAGCAAGCCGCGGTGACGGAAATTCGCCCGCTGCTCAAGCTGTTCAATGATCCGCTCTGTCATACGATTGGGTCTATTATACCGGTGCTTACTGCCCGGGACTGTTCTGTATAATTCCGCTCACCAGCTTCCCGTCCGGGCAGGTAAACGGAACCCCGAGTAACCGGGCTACCAGGGGCGCTATGTCTGTTACGCAAAGCTCCCCGATGTGACCGCCTTTGTTAATGGCGGCGCCTTCCGCAATAAATCCGGTATACATGAGCGGTTCCCGCGGATCATAGCCATGATGCCCCCCATGGGTGGAGACAAATACCCCCTCCAGCGGCCCTTGTTGAATCAGTGTCCCGGGACCATGATTCTCTGTTGGCCGGGTCTGTGTAGCACCACTAAAGACCGTTCCGGGGACTGCCGCCAATGCCAGCAATGCTGAGGAATCTGCACCCATCTTGTCCAACTCCGCGCGGTCGATGATCCGGAACAAGTTCCGCTTGTCTCCCGGCAGCGAATCCAGTGCCGCCCGAACCGCCTGTACGATGCCTGGAACATCCTGTTGGGTAGTACCCCGATACCTGTACAAAAATGCCGATCCGCCGGAAGCGATAAATATCGCCGGGACATGCTTTATCAGCATATTTACCCGGAATACTGTGTGGATGGTGCTAAACCCGTGGTCGCCAACGATGAGGATCGTCGTGCTATCCGTTAATCCACTCTTTTGAACCGCCTCCAAAATATCGCCAATGGCCCGATCATTGCAGGCCACTGCCAGCCGAACCGAATCCCCGTCTCGTCCCTGGTCGTGCTCATTGCCGTCAACGGTGGCAAAATGAACCGCCAGAAAGGAGGGCTTATGGGCCATGAAGATATACGCCGCTGCGCGACCCGCATTCTCATCGAGGCTAAAATAGTTGTCATTCAGGTTTGTACTGTCGAGCTTACCGGTAGCATGCTGTTCAATTTCTTCCACCAGGCCGGGACTTGCATACTGCCGGGTAGCCGTTATCCGGTCATCCGGATGATTTACATCCCATATTTCCGGCAGATCCCAGGTAATCTCAGGCGACACACTGGCCGGCCATTCCACGGCCGCGGTGGTTAAACCAGCCTTTTTAAACACCTGCCAGAGCGTAGGTGTTTTGATGGCCGACGTAAACCAGTTCCATTCCCCTTTGCTTCCCTTCGGCTGGTTGAAAAAGATTCCCGACCGGGCAGGCAGGGCCCCTGTCAGCATTGCCGTATGAGAAGGATAGGTATATGCGGGAAATACACTCAGCATATGGTCCGCATAGGTCCCCTTCTTCATCAGTTCCCGGAGGTTGGGGGTGGGCCAGGTGCTGTCCTCGTACATATCGGGGTGGAATCCATCGATGCTAATCAGGATAACGTGTTTTACGGGCTGTGCGTTGAGGCTCAAGGTGGAAAGGAGGAAAAGGGAAATACTGAAAATGAAAGTGCGCATCAAGTATTCGTTTTGGATTCGTGAAAACGGGAGAATTCCCCAGTAAGAACCGATGAGGTTTCAAAAAGGAACCGTCGAATTCAAAAAATCTTTCAAAATAAATAGAAAGGGACCTGCTCGCAGGCCCCTTTCCACTTCTCGTGTCATCACCCGATCGGGTGCATTCTCATAGGTCCGGTTTTCGCGTATTGTAAAGCGGTTTCAAGGCAGTAGCGGAAAGGAAAATTGCCCCGGATGCAAAAACCTGTTTAAAAAATGTAAGATTCCCGACATGCCCCCATAGAGATCCGCCGTGGGATAATTGCTATTTTGTGTGAGCCACCAGGTAAAGGGGGGATTCTCGACCCTGGTATGATAGAGCACCGCGGCAATCCATTCCGCCCTCCGCCACCAACGGGGGTCGTTGGTGATCCGATACGCCTCCAGATAAACTTCCCCCATGCCGGTAAGGCCATTCATCAGGCTGATACTTTGTTTGACCGGCCGGTCCGGTATGAGCAGCAACGCCTTTTCTGCGGCATCCAGCCAACGGCCGTCTTTGGTTATCTCATACCCCTTCAGGAAGGACAGGGCAATGCCGGTGTTTCCGGTCGACCAGCTCCAATCGTCCTCGGCTTCTTTGCGACGGTTTCGCCAGGAAAGCGCCTTCCCTTCTTTTCGAGCCCTTCCGAGCATATAGGTCAGGCCGCGCTCGGCGGATAAGATGGACGCAGGATGATTCAGCCGCTTCCCGGCTTCCAACAGGAAATAACAGATACCAGCCGTGCCATAGGAAAAATTGCAATAGGGCGTTGGCTGGTCATGCACGCTCATCCGGGTAAGCCAGGCGCCGGAAGACTGCTGTGCGGAAAACATTCGTTGAAAGGCGGGTGCTAATAATAATCCGGGAACATCGGATTGGAGGTATTTGGAACATTGCAGGATGGCCAATCCTTCCCCTGCGATTCCCAGGGAGATGTCCAGGTCATTGTTGGTCCGCGAAAAACAACTATTTAACAAAACGGCATTTCTTGCACTGTCAAGCAGGCCGGCATCCATTAAAGCGGCCATCGACACGGCAATACCCGCCGAACCGAAATGAAGACCTGGCGGTACCGTTTCCATTCTCCGGGTGATTGTATCTTTTAAGAAATGCCAGTTTTGCGCCATGATCGGGGCCAGGGTGCTTATCAGCTCCTCTTTTTTCTGCGTTTTAACCAATCGCGCGGCCACATAAACCGATCCGGCGATCCCATTGTTGGCGCTTACCGATAGCTCCTTCTGTCCATAGCTAAAGGAATTATTCCGGTGGACTTTCTGCCGGTAGGAAAACCACAACCCGTCTTCCGTAAGTTCTTGCGAACATAAAGAGGCGATCCCCCCGTCAATCGCTCCGGCAAGCAAATCTAGGTCAACGCGAAGAATTTCATCCAGTACGTATAGCGGAGTTTCGATTTTTTTTGCGCGCGTTAGTACGGTTATAAATTCTTCGAGGGGAGGTCTATTGGACGGCAGGGGATCCGTCGCCCGATAAATCAGCGACGCCACCGAAGGAATACCGGTGAAGAAAAGCATCCTCTCGTATAATTCGGATCGAAACTGGTTGTTGAAATATTCCGGTTCCAGCCCTGTAAAGGCGTTAGCGACCGTTGCCCCCAGGGCATAGATATCGTCGGCGGCAGTGGGCGTCTCCCAGTTCATTTGCTGTGGCGAGGCATACCCCTTTGTCGCAGCGCGAAACGGTGGATCCGGCAGGTTCCGGTTGCTATCATAGCTCAACTCTACATCGATGATGTAGAGGCTTTTATTCCGGGCCAGCAGACAATTGTTACCATTGATATCCCGGTGAACAAAGCCTTCCTTGTGCATTTTCCCAACACTTACAATTAAATCCAGCAGCATATCGATTACCCGAATGCGATCACCAATCGGTATCGTCTGCCAAAGCCGATAACCCATAATCTCTTCACGAATGTCCGTAAAGGATTTGCTGACGATAAACGGATATACGATATAGAAATATTTTCCGCTTCGGAAGGACTTTATGACCGACGGCATCTTAACCTTTCCGGACAGCCAATTGGCCACCTCGGCCTGCCAGGTCATCACTTCTTCGACGCTTCGGCCTTCTGAATCGATCATGACCCCATAATTAGCCTCTTTTACTACGCACCAAACAGGGACCCCATATTTGGTAAAACGGATCGCCTTGTATACATTCCCCCGTATGTTCGACTTCAACAGTTTAACGGGATAATATTCCAGGACAATATGCTTCGGCATCCTCCCTTTTGACCGAATACTCCCTCTTTCGTTCGTATGCTCTTTTTCAATGAGGGGAAGAAAAATGTTTTCGATACCCGGCGGCATGACCGGTGGAGAAGGTATTTTGTCCTCGAAATAGTTCCCGAATCCGTCGACGATCAATGTGACCTGAATCCCAAATTCATCAAAACCCGCTACCCCGCTAAATGCGCCATACCGCACATAGACATTGCTTCCCACCGAATAATCCGTGATGATGACCGGTCCTCCCTTGTCTTTTGCGATTTCCCGAAGGACGGCCACCATTTCCGGGCCGTTTGTGTCCTCATTCAAATAAATCGATAAGCATTTTCCAAAGACCTCGTTACCCAGGAAACCATTGTTCATGTCGATATGAAGGCCCCTCGATTGGACGACCCGGAATACACATTTCCAATCTCTCAACGTATCAAGAAAAACCGGCAAAAGGGCCGGAAAGTCATTCGGCATAATGCTTATATCGATTATCCAGCCCTGCGACCGGACAAAATCACCGCACTGCCAATAGGGGTGTGTGTTTATACAATTGTATCCATGTTCCTGTAGTACCCCCAAATAGTCGAGAGCAGGCGACGTTGCCACAAGTAAATTTTGCATAACAACTTTTTTAGGAAAGGTTCATTGAACACCCCCAAAAGTAATCCGTATAAATACGGAGACACTTCAGAAATAGCTTCGGCACTAAATTAAAACACCTCGTCGTCAAAAGCACACGAAGTGTAAAATGCTCCCGATATCATAACTTTCTCTCCGGATTTGACTATCGTCCTATGAATGGAGGATCTATTTTTATAGCCGATTCATTTTATTCCACAGCTAAACCCTTCCTCCATGCTATCCTCCATTAAAATAAATGGCGAACCGTTGGCTTTTGAACCCGCGACATCGGTGTCCTTTCAAGCAAGACCGTTCCCCCCGTCCATATTTTTCCGGGGGTCTACCCCCTCTATAACCGTCCGATACAGTAATGTGGTAACCCTAAGTTACCGGCTTGAATATTATAAAGTTCAAAGCAAAGAAGATGTTCTCATGCAGGTAACCCCTTACACAAAACTCCCCGAGTTACACGTCAACTTGCCTTCGAAGATGAGTGAGCTTCTTTTTGACAACACCCTTTGCGTCTTTCCAAAAAAGTCATTTTGTTTTCGATTTCTAAACGGGCAGCCCTACGAGCTACAAATCAAAGCCGGAAAGGTCTATGAGTTTATCAATATCTATTTTGAACCCGACGTAGTACTGACCGTATTGACCGAATTTATCCAGTTCTCTAAATTCTGCGTAGATATTAGTCAGGGACAAACGATTCCAGTGTATGACGACAAGATTTTAAAAATCAAAATGGAATCGTCGATGGATAATACCTTGCAGCGGATTTTCGCGCTGCTTCCTCCTGTGCCCCTTCAGCGGGAACGATATGAAATGAACAGCAATGTACTCCTGGTCGATGCATTGGAAACACTCTACCCAAATAAGATCAAGAACAATTTCGACCAGCTTCCCGAATGGTTAAAAGTGGCGATCAATTACATCCAGGAAAATATAAATGGAAAAAATACCTACCCGGAGATCGCCCGAAACAGTTCTACGAACGAGTATAAATTAAAGCAGGGATTTAATGAATATTTCAATAAGACACCCAAAGAATTTGTTACGGAAGAGAAAATAAGGGCATCTGTACAGCTCATTTTGAAGACTGATCTGACACAAGAACAAATTGCCGATGTGATCGGATATTGTAATGAATTGGTGTTTACAGAAAACTTCCAGCATGTATTGAACATCCGGCCAAAAGACCTTAAAAGAATTTCAAAAAAACTCCCAAAAACGCAATTTAATTCGGCATCCACCATCTTATCTTTATATCGTGATCGCCGTCACCTGGCCTATTAGCATCAGCATACGGTACGCACCTTCGAACAGACACGATCATCGAATCAGGCACTGGATAGCTTACATATTTAACAAAATAGATACTTGCCGGAAAAGAAAGCAGACTGAGCCGATTGGGTCTGCCATCTCCCGCATGATCTCTTACAGCCATTGTCTATCCCAATATTGAATACTAAACTATGAAAAAAAATCAAGTCGTCACGCAGATCTCCGCTGCATTGGTGTTTCTGTTCATCTATGCAGCACTCAGCAAACTGTGGGTCTTCGGAACCTTTGAATTGCAACTATCCCGGTCTCCCTATATCACCCGCTACGCGGGAACAGTGGCCTGGGCCTTACCCACCGGTGAGATCCTGGTATGCCTGGCGTTGATCTATCCGCCCACCCGTCTTCTCGGATTGAGCGGGGCACTAACGCTCATGTCGCTCTTCAGCCTGTATATCTATATTATGCTTCACTACAGCTACTATACCCCTTGTTCCTGCGGAGGAGTGCTCTCCCTGATGGGATGGACGACGCATCTCTATTTTAATCTATTCTTTGTAGCACTATGTATCACCGGAATTGTCATCTATCCCCGGCAACCGAACAGGGAGGCTTCCTTTGCCGGAAAACTGTCTTTGACCTGAGCAGGACCCAAAATTTCTTACGTATCTAACAATCAATCAAAAGCATCTATCGGTCATGGTCTATTCCTGGAAAATAAAAGGGGGAATCATTCTCCTGGGAACACTGCTCCCCTTATTCGTCGTATACTGGCTATATGCAACCACCTATCAGCCCAATAAGGAAGATAATGGATTTTCCCGAAGATTTGCGCCTATAAGGGTCGTTCCAAAAGATACCCTTCGAGCTAATAAGGCTTTTGCCCAGCTTTGCGGCGTCACGGACAATCGCATATATCTTCAATATCTCAACAACCCCACGAAGCTTCTGGAGACCGACTGGGAGTTTTCCCGAAAATGGTCTCACAGTTTTGCGCTTCCCCTGGAAGACAAAATTCTTAAAGCAGTTGAATACCAGGTCGATTCTCCTTATGTGAACATTTTTGCCGGTAACGGACCGGATATCTTCCAGGGCAATCTTAATAGCCCCACCCTGACAGGCCGCTATCACTACCCCGGGATGCCGTATGCACATTCTTATGCGCGCGGCAATAACCATTTTATCCTGTATGCTTTTTACGGGGAGAAAAATAAAATAGGGGAGGAAATCATCAACTGGGATCCGATCCAAAACCGGGAGACCGGGAACACCAAGACAATCAATGATGTCTTTGACGGAGGTGTTAGCAGTGACGGAGTAATGAATTACGATAGCACTACAGGCTCAACGGTTTATATCCCTTTCTACAAAAACGGAATTACCGTAATAGATAGTGCAATGAATTACGAAAAAAGAATCAAGACAATTGATACGGTTTCATATGCAAAAACGAGCGGAGGTGAATACAAGGAAAACGGGGAGACAAGATTTACGAATAACACACCCCAATTCAATGTAAACTGGATCGCAGAGACAGACCAGGGTCGGGTATATATAAATTGCTTACTAAGAGCCGACAATGAGCCAAGAGCCGATTTTAAGGATTACTCGGACATGGATGTATACGATATCAAGACCTCGGCCTATCTCCACAGCTTCAAAATACCACGCCTGGACGGGGATAAATTTTATTCTTTCAAAATTCACAAAGACAGGCTGATTGCGTTATACCCCGACGGGGTAGTGACTTATCTAATAAAGAAACATCCATAAAAGGAATCCATATGAAAAAATTCTTTAAAAAACACGTCGTGGCGCCTATCACAGAAGGCCTGTTTGCGCAGATGGGAGACCTATATGTTCCGCCCCCGAAAGATGGGGTAGCGAGCACGACCTATTTCTGCCAGCATGTACAGGTATCACGAACGATGATCTATGGCTCCTCGAACGAGGAGAGGCTATGCCGATAATATACGATCAATGACAGCAATTTCCCTGCTTTTGATTTGAAATAGCGATAAAACATGAAGACCTATTTAAAGAACGGCCTAATGATGCCCTTCGTATCGCTTCTTGTCGGGGGATTAGTGAGTGCGTTTGCGCCGCCGTCCCATAGGGAAACGTCCAGCACCACTTTTTTTGTCCAAATACGCGGAGGAATTCAGACCCTGGCGGTCGGACAAACGGTTCCCGCAACCAACTGGACAAAAACGAGCGGTCCCTGTACCACCTGCACGGGACCTCTTCACACCTGCTATGTGATTACATCAACCGACAACCCACAGGGAACAAACCAGGTCGTAGAACGATATCCGGGGACCTGCATATGACAGGGCAAGAGAATCAGGGGAGGGATTGAAACAGTCAGCCAATCTGACTGATTCCGGAAGAGGATTCTTGAAGACAGGGCTGCTTTATCTTCTAATTTTAAAAATTGGAGAGATTATGAAAAAACTATTAAAAATCAGTGTTGTAATGCCGGTTACCGCTTTTTTGGTTGGAGTCTTTGCGAGTGCATTCGCTTTGCCTACAAAGATGAAATCGACAGGTACTACCTTCTTTATTTCTATCAACGGCGGATTGTTGACGCTGGTAATCGGGCAAACCATCCCCGGGGTGGGATGGGTCAAAGTTTTTGTGACACCGGGCCCCTGCCTGAGCACGCTCAGCACCTGCTATGTGATCACGTCAACGGATAATCCGAATGGCACACCGGAGGTCGTTGAACGATTAGCGGGGATTAGACTTTAAATTTCGAATAGTAACGACAAACAGTTACAAAAAATTATTTTATGAAAAAGTCGTTAAGAGCCATAGTTGTAATGCCCATAGCAGCATTCCTGGTTGGAGTATTTGCAAGCGCTCTCGCGTCGCCTACCAAAACAAGGGTAGCAGGAACTACTTTCTATGTACAAACCGCGGGCGGCACCCAGACCCTCTCTATTCTACAGACAATTCCAACAACCGGTTGGCAAAAAACTACCGTATCGCCGCAGGACTCTTGTATTGGTACGCTTCACACCTGTTTTGTGATTGCTGCAGAAAATATTGTTACTGGTGCCGAACAGGTCGAGATAAGAATTGCCGGAACTTATCATTAATTAGGTCATTGTAAAAATTTTATCCAACATATTGAGGCCCAATGGGGAATGCCGAAAACCCTTATAGAGTAGGCGATTTATAAACACCAAAAGTTTTTTCCTGTTTTTGAATTTTAAAAACAGGTCAGTCTATGAAGAGTTCAGTAAAAGCCTTATTGGTAGCACCTGCCGCTGCCTTTGTCGTTGGCACCGTCGCAAGTGCATTCAGCATGCCTTCCAAGGTTAAAACGGTAAACACCACTTTCTATGTACAAGCAAAAGGCGGTACGCAGACCCTGGCCATCGGACAGACCATTCCTTCCACTAACTGGACAAAGGAAACTGTCGCTCCGACCGGCTGCACAGGCACCACGCATACTTGCTATGTAACCGCCGCCCTAAACGAGACCACGGGCACAGAACAGGTTATCACGAGAGTAGCAGGCATTTTCGAATAGTTCGGTGAGTACGAGAAAATTAAGAGGGGTAGGCATTGCGCCTACCCCTCTATCATATTTCCTATTTTCCGGCGCCAGTATGCGCCCGCGGGTACCCTATTTGATCGATTTTAAGATCAAAAGAAGCTGTTTCCTTTTTTTACGCCTGATCTTCAACCCATATTTGCGCATGGCCTTATTGACTGCATCCAGGTTTTCCAGGTTGCAGTTGAGATCTATATCAATAAGTCCCTTGCCAAGCCCCGTCTCGTTTACCAATGGGTATTTCAAAAACTGAAGATAATACCGCTGCATCCGGTAAAAGAATGTATAGAAAGAGACATTGTGATAGGATAACTGATACGGGTTGTCGTATTTTTTTTCCTCTCCTCCGGCCGTCGACAGACTTTGAATACCCTTCCGCTTTTCGAAGACATAGGTATCCGTCTTTTTCCATGACAGGTATCCAACGACATTTTTCCGCTTGAAGTAATCATTCAAAATATCCAGGGCGATATCGAATTTTTTGGAATTGAGGGACGTATCCGAAATATGAATTTCGAAGCAATAGCCGTTTTGCAAGATCCACTGCAGGTTTTTTGCCAGGGTGGTCGGGCTTTGCAGCTCAGCTGAATCCCGGGATTTCATGATGATCTGGCTTTCGTTCATGTCGGAAAAACCGCCCGCTGTCCATAGATACAGAATATTGGCGCCCATATTAAAGACATGGAAAAGATCCCCCTTCAGGGTGATACCACCCATTGAAATGAAGTAAGGGCAAAATTTCGTCAATATTGCTTCATAGCCGGCGGTTGAATCTCTGAACAAAACAAGGCTGTCGGGAATAGGAACTTTATTGGGGCCGGTTAGGACCTGTTTGTTATAGTCCACATTTAAAACGGCCCTGTCATCTTTTGTTTTTAGATTCACGGGTTTACCATCCAGTATATCCTGAATATTCGAAGCATTTACTTCGGTAATGGAAGTGGCGGCAATCACTTTTCCACTGGTGTCAATCCAAACCTCGTGTGGAATATACTTGTGATAAAACAACCGTTCCAACACGGTATCCCGGATGACGCTGGTGAGACTGATCCCGGTAAATTTTCGATAGGATCGCAAAAAAGGCAGTACGACGGTCGTATCCTCTTCCGTTACGGGCAAAATGACCGCTTTGCCGGCAAAAACCTGGTTTAAGGAATCCGCCTGGCGTAGAAAAGCCCGGCAGGGGCTACACCAAGTCGCCCAGAAGTCAAGAATTAACAGCTTTCCCCTATAGTCGGAAATCCTTTGTCGGGCTTCTGTATCCAAACTCTTTATCTGCAAACTAACATCGGGGCAATCTGCCCCAACTCCTAAACTTCTTTTGTGTATGTCCTGTGCCGATGCCCTGGATACAAGGATCACTAAAATTAAAAAATAGAGAAAAGTCCGTTTCATTCATCCGAAAATTTGATATGAGATATTTTAAAATCCTTGCTATCGGGTGTTTTGAGGCATGGTGGGGTTGTACAAAATTTCATCTTGTGGTATCGGAAAGACATACCGGGGATCATTCGGGGGCAGCGTATAGACCTGGTTGTTCATATTCCGGGTCAGCGTTAGGGCAAACCTTGTGTCCCGGTTCAAACGTCTCAAGTCGATCCATCTCGTTCCCCGGAACGCCAGCTCCTTTCTTCTTTCGTTCAGGATGATCGTCAATGCATCCAGCGAGTTCGATGCCGTATAAGGAACATACGTATTGGCGGCCCATCTCGTTTGTAAAAGGTTGTTCAGGTCATTCATTGCCATATTTGTCTCCCCCAGCCTGGCTTCGCATTCAGCCTTGGTTAAGATCATTTCGTCCGTACACAAACCTCCCTGGCAAGTGGGCTGGTTGTAATACCAGCCGCGAAAGGAATACCCGGTGCCGTCGTAAGGATTGAAATACAAGGGTTTTCGAAGGTCATTGGCGGCATAGCCGTTATATAAGGTGGAATCCGTATAAGAAAGGTAGTTGAGTCCATAGTAGGTAATCAGCGTATAGTCAAAAATGATCTCGCTATTAGGGTAGGGCATCGGATAGGTCTGCGAACTGTCGAGTTGAGAATAGCTCAGCAGGGAACTGTTGATTGCCAAACAGGAATCCGCGTTGGCCAGGCAGTTCGTATAGTCCCCCAGGGAGAGATAGATCCTGGCGAGCAGGCCATAGGCCGCGGCCTGGCTGGGTCTGAACGCTTTGTTATTGGCAGGGGTTGAGGGCAATAAAGGGAGCGATGTCTTTATATCCGACAGGATCTGGTCATAAGTCTGCTGGACGGAAGAGCGCCCCACCTTGTCGTTGACGTCAGCACTCATTTTCAACGGGATGCCGAGATCAGTTGCCGCGGTTGCCGAATCGTATTGTTTTGAAAAGGTCTGGGCCAGTAGGTAAAACTCCCATCCCCGATAAAAATGGGCCGATCCGATGACGTTATTCAAGGCTGTGGCATTGGCCGGTGTAGAACCAATTTTCACGGCTCCTTCGAGCGCCAAATTGATGAGGAGCAAGTTCTGGTAGGGAATATCCCAGTCCCCCACCGATGGGCTGCCATTAAAGACGTCGGTCGCCCATGTATAGGAGAATTGCTCCAGAGGTGTGATCTGATTATAATTATCGGGTGTAAGATAGTAATCATCCGAGGATAGCTCTCCTTCGGTCGGTTGGTCGATATTTATTGCGACGGGGTTGTCCAAGAGGGCCTGAAGGTCAGCGACGGTGGAAGGGACGACCTGCGTAGCTTGCGGCTTGGCATCTAAAAAGTCTTTTTTACATCCCGCTGCCGCGATAAGCGTTATAAGAACGAGTATATAGGAATATCTTTTTTTCATTGTTTACAGTTTTAGTTGGACATGGTGCAATGACTAAAAACCAAATTTTGCGCCGAAGGATATACTCCGGGGGTTGGGAATTCCCGTTGGGAAATCGGGATCCAGATGATCCTTATTCGCTCTCCATAGCAACCCCACGTTATTCATGTAGGCATACACGGTAATCGCCTTCACGGAGGATACCTTCTTTAAAAAGTGGTTTTTTACATTATAGCTAAGATTGATATCCTGGAAGCGGATCTGGCTGGCATTGTCTATCAGCACAGCCGCTTTTTGGAAAAAGATATCCCGGGTGTTGTCGATGCTTGTCAGGCTGGGGAGCGAGGGGATATTTGTCTTTTTCTCGTCGCCGGGTTTCTGCCATCTGTCCACATAGTCCCTGTTTCCCTCCCAGTTCCGAATAAGGGCGCTGTAGTCGATGGTGCTCCGGGTAAAGTCGTATCCCGCTTTAAAGGTGATATTAAAGGACAAAGAGAGATCTGCATAGGAGAACGTATTCCGGAAACCCCCGAAATAAGTCGGCTGTGCAGGCCCCTTGTATACCCAACTCGACGTAGTGGCGAATTTACCGGCCGTTCCTGTCAAAGGCTGGCTGTAGATCGCCGAGTAGGCTTCGCTGATCGTGTCGTCAATATAGCCGCGGGGGTTGCCGTTTTGCGGATCCAGCCCCGCCCATTTCAATCCGTACAAGCCCGAAACGGGTTTGCCGACGACGATGTTGTAGTTGGTACCGATGGCCTGCCCCAGGTATTTTGTAACCTTGTTGGCTGTATAACTCGCCAAAAATTCAGCATTCCATTTGAATTTGCCGGTTAAAACCGCAGCATTGAGTTTTAGATCGACCCCGTTACCGCTCATGTCCGAATAGTTACCGGTAACATTTGTCACCCCGGCGCTGGCCTGAATAGGCTCTGTCCCGATGAGGTTGGTACCCTTTCTCCGGTAATAGTCTATGCTGCCGGATAAGCGGTTTCTCAACACCCCGAAGTCGACCCCGCCGTTGACCATGGCGGATTTCTCCCAGGTCAGGTCCGGATCTCCGGGGGAGCTGAGGGAAGCCGCCGTAGTGGAACCGTAGGGCGTACTATAGGTCGTATAGATGGCCGTAGGGTAAGCATAGATGGAATTATTCACGTTTCCGCTGTACCCGTACGTGGCTCTTACCCGCAGCAAGTCGATCCAGTCGGATTTGAAGAAGGGCTCCTTGTCGACATCCCATTTGGCACCTGCAGACCATAATGGAACGGTCTTCTGATTGGTATTGACCCCAAAGAGATTGCTTTGATCGATCCGGGCGCTACCGGAAAGGGTATATCTCCCCAGGTAAGTGTACCCGAGATTTGAAAAATAAGAACGGTAACGGTTAATCGATTCATTGACACCCAGCCCGGGATTGACGCTTCCGGAAAAGTAGTCATTCGAGTAGGCGGTGGCATAGTTCACCAGTCCAAAAGAGGACGAACTGGGGTCATAGCCATAAAGACTAAAATTGTTCGTTTTTATGACGATGTCCCGGACATCATACCCGCCAACAAACGAAACGTTATGGTCGTGCCAGCTGTTGTTGTAGCTGAGTTGGGCCCGGAAGTTCTGTGATTCCAGGTTCTTTGCGGCATAACTGAGAATCCCTCCGATTGGGACATTGTATCCGGTTACCATGCCCGTGGTGGGGTCCTGGATGGAGAAATCATTGATCAGGGACCTGGCCGCATAACTCTGGGCTGTTTCGTTTGTCAGACCATTCGTGTTGGTCTCTTCATACTGGTATTTTCCTTCTATGGTAAAGGATTTCAGGAATATATATTTTAATCCCAGGTATCCTCTTACATCGTCTTCGCGGGTGGTTGTCGTGTTGTAACCGTTCTGCAATTCGGTGAGGGGGAAAAACTGCCAGTTCTGAAAGCCCTGGGCCGGCGTTATGTTTTCGACCATATTGGTAGAAAAATCCTTTAGGTAAGGAAGGGCGTTCCCGTTTTTATCCGCCAACATGAGATAAGGGTTCATCCCATAAAGACCAAAAATCCCATTCGTACTTATCTGTGAAAGGGTGTTGTCGGCATTGGTGATTCCCTGGTTATAATTCAAACTGGCGGTGATGGAAAGACCTTTGACCGGCGCGAAGGTGCTCAGGGAGTTCAGCGTAATCCGTTGATAGTTGCTGCCGACCTTCATCGCATTGTTTTTATCATACCCTCCGGAGACCAGGTAATTCATTTTATCCGTGCCGCCGGAAAGCGACAGCGAGTATTGCTGGTTTCCCTGGGGCCTGTAAAAATATCTTGACAGGTCATTGCGTACGTCCAGGTTACGATAGCCATTGATCTGATTGGTTGCATAACTCTGCGAGACAAGCCCTTTGGCTGCCGAATCGAGCAACATGACAACGGGGGATATGGGAGGCATCCGCGTGGAACTGATCTGCCGGGTATAGAAACCCGCCGAATAAAGTTGTTGTTCCAGGTTGATAAAGTCGTTTGCATCCAGGAAATTCGGATCGTAGAAGAGGTTCGGCCGGGCAAAGGTGGTATAGTTGGAGTTCACTTCGATGTTCAGTGGTTGTTTGAAATGACCTCTTTTCGTAGTGATGACTACAACGCCATTGCCGGCCCTTACCCCCCAGATGGAGGCCGCGGCTGCGTCCTTCAGAACAGTGATCGACTCGATGTCGTTGGGATTGATATCCTCCAGGTTCCCGTCGTAGGGCATATCGTTTAATACGATGAGGGGTTGGGTGTTTGACTGGATGGTGCTCATACCCCGGATCTGCATATTGATGGAATTGCCCGCGGTATTGTCAAACAAAACGCCGCTGGCGACGCCATTGAGACGGGATAGGATGTCCGTGGAAACGGATCGGTTAATCAATTCATTGTCTATATAGTCATAGCTGCCGGTGGCCCGCTCGCGTGGGAGTGAAAAAATCCCGTTCGACACCGTTACTTCCATGTCGGCGAGTTTTTGGGCGGCCACCCTCAATTTAATCAGGATATCGTGATTCCCTTTTACCAAGTACTCCTGTACCTCATAGCCGACATGTGAAAATACCAGCATCGCATTGTCGGGGATATCGTGGATCTCGAACTCCCCTTTTTCATTGGTCTCCACGCCTGTCGAGGCGCCCCGGAGGTAAACCGAGACACCTCGCTCGGGTTCTCCCTTTTCGTTGACGACTTTTCCCCGGATGTCCTGGTTGACAGCCACCGGGGCCGATGGCGCCGGCGCTGCCGTTTTCCGGGTGACTAATATTGTCTTTTGCGCGCCGTCGATTTTGAACGTGACGGGCTGGTCTTTAAACACCACATCCAGGATCTCACGGATGTCCACAGACTGCATTTGTACGGTTACGGGATGGGACCCATCGAGGTCATCCGGGAGGTAATAGAAATTGTAGCCTGTGTTGGTCTGTATGGTTTTTATGGCTTTCTCCAGGGGGGCATTCGTCAGGCGGAGCGAATAGACCTGGCCGTATCCTGCTGCGGATACCTGCATACAGATAAGGAGTAGATAAAATCCCGACAGTCGCATAAAGAAAAGCAGCATTTTGGTTAAAAGACTGGGCTTGGGGACACTAATAGGCCTTAAAGCACAAAATTTCATAATTTCGTGTGTTTGGTTTTGGGTGATATGTTTCTGGTCTCGTTAATGGAAAGTATCTCCGCCAAATTCCGCCGGGAGTGTCGCAAGCACTTCCGGTTTTTTTTGACATACTTCTTGTTTCAAGTGGCAATGATCGCGCAACATAGATATCTTCATAGAGATATCGAACGAGGAAATTTTCAAAGGTTATCGCGCAAAGGGTATTCGAATGGATGTTGGATAAGTGGGAGGAGTAGAAACCCCTCCCGTTGTTACTTTCATTTGAAATATAAACTTTCAATAGACATGAGAAAAAAACTAAAGTTTGGCTGTACTGATTTATTGATTCATCAAGGCTGGTTTTAAGGGGTTAAGCGCGACGGTAAACTTCACCGTCTGCGGCTGCAGGCATTCGGTATGTGAGCAAAGCTGATACTTCACCAAACCATCCAGGTTTTCAGCCGTGTTCCCGGGGTTTATCTGTACGACCTGTACAAAATCGACCCTCGACTCGTACTCGAAAAGACGGATGCCAAAATTGGGATCTATTTCGGTGATCTGATGGCCTTCTTCCCGGGGCGTTCCTTCGAAGGAAAATCGTAGCGTGTCAGTAAAGTCGATATGGGTGGGAATACCTGAAAACCCATCAACCTGGTGTTGCGCATAGATATGCCAGCCGGGTTGGAGAGCGGCGGTAACGTGCACTTCGAAGCGGTTTGATCCGATTGGTTTGACGGCATAGGTCCAATGCGCCTGTTCTTGCGCCTGTACACCTGGACGCTGCATGCCTAGCAGGATAAGAAGGAATAGAATGCGAATCATTGCCTTAACTTTTTAACTGGATGGTTGATTGCCTGAATTACTCAACGAACTCTATAAAACGTTTGCATCCTTTTGGGTCTTCCCGATACGAACGACAATGGACGAAGTCTTTTCGCTGGCTTTGTCCTTTCCGGTTGTCGCCTCACTTTGAGGTCCCGGGAAATTATACCGGGTACCGTTCTCCAGCATGAAAAGTTTTGCTCCGGATTGTTTATTTTCACCTGCTCCCCAGGAATTCTCACGCGGCTCACATCGCTTGGTGACATACCACGCAGCACCCGATGTATTGCGGGTACTGCAAACCCTTTTCGAGAATAACCGGTTTATCATTTTTGCGACCCTCATCTGTCTTCTTGTTTTTAAGTGCGGCTTTTAAAAACAGTTTCATGGGGTCGGAATATTGGACTCTAAAACGGTGTGTTTTCTACGGCTCGACAACAATGGTCCTGTCCTTTACAGTAAAGTGGCCCGCATGGATCTTTTCGAGGTTATCGAGAATATTCCGCAGTGGCTGCTCCCGTGAACCCCTGGCCGCCACCCTACGATCGGCATTGCCGTGCATGATAACCTTGACGTCATACCACCGGGCCAGCTCCTGCATGATCTGTCCAAGCGGCTCCCGGAAGGCAAAGATTCCCTGCTTCCAGGAAGTGACCATCGCGGTATCTACCTCCTTGTCCAGCTGAAGAAGATCGGATCCGGTCTTACTGATGGCCTCCTGGCCCGGGTGTAAGATCTCGGACTGTTCGCCCTTGTTCACCCGAACAGAACCTTGTAAGAGGGTGATGGCGACACGGGAATTTTCTTCATAGGCCTGCACATTGAAATGGGTTCCAAGTACGGTCGTTGTTGTACCGTTTGCCCGGACAATAAAGGGTACGGATCGCATGGGGACTATTTCAAAATAAGCTTCCCCGGTAAGCTCTACCCGCCTGACTTTGTTATTGTCCCCCAATTGGGCAAAATAAGTCAGACTGCTGGCGGCATTCAGCCACACTTTCGAGCCGTCTGGCAGATCGACCCGAAAGCGGTGTCCCTGTGAAGTGGTGAGCGTATTAAAAAGGGTATTTATACCCGGGGAGTTGTCATTTTTGCCGGAATGAAGATAGGCCAGTACCCCTCCCTGCAATTTGGAGACACGGTTGCCCCCCTGGTCGGCGACGACGCCTGCCCCGGTACTGTCGAGGGTTACCAGCGAGCCATCCGCTAGTTTCAGGGTTGCCCCTTTTATAGCCGGCGGAATCTCCTGTTCGGACATGGCCGGAGTAGATCTGGCGTCGATCTTGTTAGCCCCTCCGCTATTTCTAAAAATTTCTAACCCGGCTATAATCAGGAATGCGGCGGCAACAGATACGGCGATCAGGATAACCCGTTTTCCACCTGTGATAGGAATGACACGAGTTTCGGGATTTATCATTCTACGCAGCCGCTCATATTCCCCGGGTTGGGCATTTTCCAAATATGCCCCTTCGTCGAGAAGGTCTTTATCGACAACCTGATTATGGATCGCCTCATACATTTCCGGCCCGATCAAACCGCGGTTATGCAGATCATTCAACTGCATAAGCTCATCCGGAGACAGCGGGGTGTCAGAGAGCCACCTGCGGGTGATCAGATCCAGAAATTTATCTACTTCCTCATTCAACATTCCGATATTGATTTTTGCAGCGATTTAACCGGCTACTTAGAAAGAACCGATGAGCGGCAAAAAAGGAACCGTCAAAAGTGAAGTTTTTTTAAACTATTTTAGGATTTAGCATCGTCCAGTATCCAAGCCATTATTATCATCTGTTTGAAAATCAAACGGATAGGACAGAGACACAAATACGAATCGGTCTACAAGAGAAATGGTAACGAGAAAAAATGTATTAGCGGAAAAGAAGGTAAACAAAGAGCAGGATAACACCGACTGACAAGTCGGGCAGCATCTTCCGCAAAGACTCCACTGCATTTCTGTGATATTTATTGACCATTCGAGCCGGAAGCCCCATTTCGGTGGCAATGACATCGGTTTGTTTGCCGGCGAGTCTTAGCCGGACAACTTCCTGTTGGCGAGGGGGGAGTTTGCTGATCCCATTCTGCAACTTATAGTGCAACAGGTAATTGATCAGCTTGTCGTTGATAGCGGTTTCCGGATCCGGTACGGCGGTCATTTGTACCCGGGCCCGTACGGTCTCATTGTCCTCTAACATTTTATTGTGCCTTGACCGTATCGCTTTGTATTCGTTGAAGCTGCGGGCATTGTTGCGACAGGTTGTCGTCAACCAGGCGCCCAGGCTTTTGGTATCCGGAAATTTCTCTTTTGAAAGCCACATGCTATGAAAGGTCTCCGCTACGATATCCTTGGCAAATTCCAGGTATTCCTCCCGGCAATATTCTCCCTTGAATATAATAGCCATCGCATTCCCGATAAGATCGTTGAAAAAGACTTTGTGGATATGCGCACACGCCAGATCGGATGCTTTTGGCGATCCGCTTTTCAGCGCATGGAGCGATTCCTCCAGCCGGGCTCTTTCTAAGTGATCTAAATCTGGCATCTTGCGTTTTCTACCCTTTTAAGTATCTATGAAAGGTGAGTTTCCTGGCTAAAGGTACGATGGTGGTGGTTGTTTATCACCACTAATCAAAAACGACCGTCTCGTCCATCCACCCTATACAACCCGCCTGACGAACCCGGATGATGCAATTAATTGAAAGACTTCCAGGTGTTTATACGTACGTCTTAAAACGTAGGTAATAATACGTAGAATTCGACAAAGATTAAATTTTTTGGTCAAACCTGAATTAATCAAATGTTAAGAAAGAAGAGTTCGTCAAACTTCTACAAGGTCGTGGTCGAATCTTTGATGAAATTCAAAATATTGAAACATCTGGTTAACTCCTTCTTATAGAATTACCTGTTTTGATTGCATAGATTAAGCGGCAAGCTATATTTTTTTGAAATTAATATATGCTTCCGGTCCCGGATGGGTAGAGTTGGCAAATAGGCTTGATTAGAATATGCTCTATCTATAATAATACGTGAGAGTTTGTAAAAACACCATCCTTTCGTCAAAATTTATATACCCAGCGACGCTGTCTGTATTGCGTTGACGATTTCACAGAAGGATAGGCAGAAGGTGGCCCAGTGTCCCGGTCCCATTTCAAAACAGGGCCGTCTTTCAATGCTTAATTTGCCACCAATGAAAAATGCCGTGTTCTTTCAAACCTTTTCGAATGTTGTCGGCGGCCCTGGCAAGGTTGGATCGTACCGACGACTCAGAGATTTTCATGATTTTCGCAATTTCCCTATTGCTTCTACCATTGATGGACAGGAGCAGGGATTTCTGATATTTCGGGCTTAGCTTTTTCAATTCCGAAAGCATATGGTAATAGGCTATCGCCTCGGTTTCAACCAGGTAAAGATCCACCCCTTCATCAAACGCCATCGCCCCCTCCAAAGAAGTCAGTATCTTTACCAGTTCCCGATCCTTTTTCTCCATTCTGACGTCATCAACTGCCTTGTTTTTCGTGACTTTATAAAGAAATCCCTGCAGAAGCTTCTCATTTTTAAAATACAATTTTGCCCTGGACTTCCATATGTCCACAAAAGCGTCAGTGACGGCATCCCGCGCCTTTTCTTCATCGTTCAGGAACTTATCGGCATAATATATCAGTCGAGGGAAATATTTAAAAAAAATCCATTTGAGGGAGGTCTCGTCGATGCGGATCTCCGTCTCCTCCATCTCGTTTGCCGGTTCACTCTTCTCATTATTTGGCATGTCCCGTAAATATTATACGTCTATAGCTAACAGTTAGTTGTTAGTTGCCAAAATAGGATAATATCTGTTTAAATAAAATCATTATTTTACTTGTTTAATACAATTATTTAACACGTAGCGACGGGCAATGGCGGTCGTTTTTGTCTATCCGCCGCGATGACGGGCTGTTCCTCATTCGTTCATTCCGGTATTTGTAGGTGTAAGTTTGATTCAGTATTCGGATAAAGGGAGAAAAAGACAATGTCGAAGCTGTCTTCGATCTCCGTGGGCAATTTTCCATCAAACTCATCCAGGATAGCTGCTAGGAAGGAAATCTCATTGGGTGTCAGAATTCTCCCCAGATCTTCCTGCGGAGGGTCTTTAGATTCCTTCAGCTTTTTCAACGCCTCCGATAATTTTGGGTAACTTATTTCTGTGATTAACCCGGGGGTTAACTCTTCTTCCGACTTGAATACCTTCTCCAGGCGAACGGTAACCGGGATAAATTTTTTTGGATCCATGAGAAAATATTTTAAATATTCAATATTTGACAGATAAAACGGTCCGGATAGCCGTCGTTACCAAGCAATGAAAAGACCGTGTATTCATCATTGATCTCCATTCATTGATCTCCATAACCATCGGCTTAATTCAGTGAGAAACTGTGTTTCAAGCCCCCTTTCTCATGAAATGATCGCGGAATATGTTCCATCAGCCGGGGATCGACCAATTGGATCCGGAGTCCGGAATCATTCTTATATTTTCTATTATCCAATTCCTTTGACTCTCCGCTGGGAACAAAAAGGGGGGTTAGGGTCGCCTGGGAGAGAAAGTTGCACAGATTCCAGGTTGAAGCCAGGTAAAACGCAAATTCAGTCCGATAAGACATCCCACTGCCCGACTCCTTACCCTGCGCAAAATCGATCTGTTCGAGGTGTTGGAAAGTAGGATGGGACAAATATTCATCCGTATAAAATTGTGCCACAATGACCGCGGGTGGATTCCCCGGTTTGGGATTCAGGTTGAAATGATAAAAAATAGTATCGTACCCCTCGCTACGGGGTATGATAAAGGTACCGCTCTCGTCGGCGAGAAATTTTCCAATAGTCGACAGCTCCATATCCGGATAAGTTTCGATAAAAGAGCGGGTGATATATTGAATCCGCCTGGAGAAAACACCCGTCATCAGCGGGAATTGTTTCTGCATAAAGCTTGTATACCGGACGATTTCATGAGCCGGGATATGCGGGTCCAGGTTGAAAGAACCGCTACCGGTTTTCAGGAATTGCAGGGCTGTATTGCCTTCATTTAGCAAGATCATTGTCTTTTGAATAGGAGGTTTAGTGGATGGCGTCCGCCGATTTCAGGGAGCCGGCGGATATACTCCATATATATAAACAGTTTTTAGCCGGTTTTCAACCGAGTAGGCGGAGATTTTTTTTAAATGACAAAAGGGTAAGCTCATCAATGGCTTTGCCTTGCGGCAATATATAACCACAAAGAACCTCCACGGTGTTACGAAACTATGCGGTTATCTGTCGTTTCCATCTTCCCGTTATTGCTTTTTCCGGGCCTGTCCTCCCCCGTCGGTATCCCGGACAATCAGCCTGGCCAGGGACGGGTTTTTATTCATTTGGTCCAGGCGGGCCTCGACAAGCCGGGCGACTTCGTCTTTTATCTTGAAAAAATTCTGGTCCACCATTTCAGCCGAAATGTCCCGGACCATCGGGTGAGCCTGAAAGGTGACCTCTTCTTTATTAATGGCTTCATGATCCACGACAATCTCGCTGTCGAAGGCCTTGTGATCGATCCGCTGATTCGGTTCATCGGCGACCATGCCTACAAACTGGCCGGCGGAAAGGCTACTGATCCGAGAGGAAGGAACGGCATAGTCCAGATGTGTACTTTCGCTGGTGGAACTATCCCGGCTGTTGGTGCTGACCGTCGATTTTGGCTGGAGTATTTTTCCGATCCGCTCGGACACGAGCCTGGCGGCCTCTCCCCTTACCTGGCTGCATAGAAAATTTCCGGGCAGGTTAAACAGGACGCTTGCCTGGGCATTTCCATACTCCTTCTGCAACTGGCTGATGTCCTGAATGCAGAGGTAGGGCGCTATCCGATTGGACCGGCAGGTGGCCATGAATGTGTCCATCGAGGTGTTTGAAAGAGTGGCATATTCATCGAAAAGTACCATACAAGGATCACAATCCTTCTTATTAATCATCTTGAGCATGGTACTGACATAAAGCGATATGACGGCGCCGTGGACAATTTGTTTCTGCGGATTCATCCCCATGCAAACGATTTTCGGGTCGGCGGGGTTGTTGATGTCGAGGGTAAACTCATTGGCAGACATCACCCAATAGATCTGCGGGGAGGAAAGGGAGGAAAGGGCAATACGGGCGGATGCCACCTGCCCTTCGAGTTGGTCCATACTATTTCGAAGGAAAGCACTTAGGAAGGGATTGATTAATGAAACCAACTCCCTTTGAGATCGTAGTACTGAAAAGAGCCGTGGGTAGTCGCACTGAATTAATTCGATCAGGTGAGGAAGCGTGCAGTATTTTCCGTTATCGAATTTTTTCAGGAACCAGATGTTTGCGGTCACAAAGGAAATGGCTGATTCGACAAAGAAATCGCCCTGCCGCCGGATCCACTCGCGGTTGAGCCCCAGCAAAATGGTTTTGGATGCTTCCTGTGCGTCTGAGATATCATGCAGGGCATTTGGATCTAAGGGATTGCAACGGTGGGACCGGGAGAGGTCGTCGAAGTTGACGGAGTAGAACTTGATGGGAATGGATCGTTTATCTTTGGCCTGCAGATAGAAATTGTACGCCAGCTTGGTGAGGTCATCGTATTTAAAATCGAAAACAAACGCGGTAAATTGTTTTTGAATATGCTGTTGCAGAAATTGCCGGACCAGGTATCGGGTCTTGCCTGTCCCGGGATTGCCGATGACCAGCGTTCCTTTAAACGGGTTCACCAGATTGATATAGCTATTGCGGTAACGGTTGCGGAAGAGATACCGGGCCTTCAGGTTGATGGAATAAGGGTTCTGAAGCAGTCTTTCTTCCTGCGGGAAGGATTCGTTATACCGGTTGAAGACTTCGCCTCCACTTCCCAGCCGCAATTTATCCAGCAATTCCCGGGCAGCCAGCCAGGTCAGGGCAAAGCCGATCACCAGGGAGGCGATATAAAAGCCCCCAACTACGGCAGGCTTCCCATCAATTTTGAGTAACAACGTTCCGCCGATGTATAGAAACAACCCGATCCCCAACCGAATAAAGTTTCGCAAGGCCGTTGAAGCAACCCGCGTGCTCGTCGTCTCCGGCGGCCCGATCATCGAGAGTACCATACCGGCCAGGGAAATAAATTTTATGGTAAAAGGGGATTTGAACAAGCCGGATGCCGACAGCCTGACAACCCCCTTGTCCAAAAATGGTCGCGTCAAATGCCACTGGTCCAGTAGTTGGTAACATGAATAATATATATGGAGAAGAACCAGGATGAAAGTGACGGCGCCTGCCGCGATCCGAAGATCCCGGAAGCCTTTGTTGCCGATGGGTTGTTGCATAAAAGATTTTTTGGAGCAGGCGACCGCGGTTATGATTGGATCATCTGCAATGTGATATGATTGAAAAAAGGAGTATGTTTATATAGGTAGGATTACGAGGTATGGCAGTTATATACGACCCATTTTTCTTTTTCGATTGCGTTCCTGTTCTTCGCGTAGTTCTATCGGAGACTGCCCGAAACCTTCATCATACCCGAGTACTGCAGATAGGATTTGGGGAGTTCGGTAATTGAATTCAGATGGGAGGTCACCGTCTATTTTGCCCTTGCCAGCTTTGACCGGCTTCTTCTCGGGTTTCTTTTTCTCCTTTTTTTTATCCTCCTCCTGTTTTTCTTCAATATCTTTCTCCTTGTCTTTTTTAGGCGCTCCGCCTTGAGGTCCTTGAGCCTTCGTGTTTCCATATGAGATTGCGCTTGCCGGTTCAGTTTCACCCTGGGTGATGGCTCCCCCTATCGATTGGCCGCTGTCATTTTCCTGTGAAGGAGTTCTCTCCTGCTCCATTCCCGGCTCCTGCCCTTCATCCTGCACGGGGTCCTGATCGTCCTTGCCCCTGGGGGAACGCCTTACTCCCTGGGCAAAATATTTCCGCATTCCTTCCGCGGAATACTCCTTGCCCAGGGTGCTGCCATTCATGGATATTCTTGTTTCCATATCGACATAGGTCAGCCCATAGATTCGCCCTTGTACGTTTTGCCAGGTGATGACTTCGATCCCTTCCTGTTTTAGATTTGCACACAATTCCCGAAGATCTTCCGGAGCCTGGCTTTTTGCATTGTCAATCCGGGCTCGGAGAACTTCCCTGGCATTCGTAGTCTGGTTTTTTTTTTGCTCTATAATAATTTCCAGCCTGCCAATCGTCATTTTCCGTTGTAATTCCGAACCCTTAATTCCAACGCCTCCTTTTTTTCCCATTTCGTCAAGTGGATAATAGACAATTCCCTTGTTCTGATTCAATTTACTGCCAGGCTCCCCTTGATCCGCATATACATTGTGAATGCGCAGGGCAGCATTGAACTCCGCAATCGATTCGAAATAAAAGTCCTGAGCCACCTGAGAAACGATCTTACCAATGCGTTCCTTTAAGTTTCTATCATTCCCCAAATCCAGTTTTTCAGCCCCCTCACCCGGATATTTCCGTCGGTCTTGTTTTTTCCCGTCGATAAACTCACTCAGTTCCTCCCCTTCAGCTTTTCCCTGCCCCTGATCCTTGCCCGCTTTTACAAGACCAAACTTTTCTTCAATTTCTTTTCTGGCCGGCTCGGACTTCCGCTTGGCGAGATTGTGGAGGTCGATTCGGGTGCCATCGGACCGTATGGCACTGGTCACAATATGCATATGCGGGTGTCCCGAGTCCTTGTGCTCGTAAACCAAATATGGCTGATTTTCGAAACCGATGGCTTTCATATAGTGCTCGGCTATCTCCACCATTTTATCTGTTGTGATCTCCTCGGAGGGATCAAAATTCAAAGAAATGTGTAACATATTTACCTTTGTCCGACTGTTTAAACTGTTTTGACGTTCGAACCTTTCGATTTTTTCATCCGTCGTCAAGCGGTCCTTGCTTTTCAAAAAACCGCTGGCATGGATGAGTTTTGCCTTGTCCTGGTTCAATTTTTTGTCATTGTATTTGACCATATCCGGCAAATTTCCGCTGTTTGTTATTTTTACGACCATAGCTGATAGAGTTGATTGATTCGGTTTTGGATGTCCTCCATTTTTTTAAAAAGAGCGGATTTATCTTGTTCATTGCTAAGCAACCAATGCTGGATATCGATTATTTCCGACAGGCTGTGAAGGCGGTGTACCGCTTGATTTATATTGTTTCCAATCGCGTTTAGTTCCCTTCGTAATGCAAGCATGTCTGCCAAAAAGTCATCTATACTTTGGTTCCGGTAAGCAAGGTTCACCGGCTTACCCGTTATCGAACGGCGAAAAAATTCGGACAAATCCTTATGACTGGTTTTCGTAAACTGGGTCATCATTTCGATATATTCGGCTTCACTTAACCGGGTGTTGACCCATCGGGTTCTTATTTCTTTTTGTTTTGCCATTGCGTCCCTTTTTAAAATGAATTGATACTCTTCTGTAGCGGTGATTTTAGAGAGGATTGCCAGGCGTCGGTTTGTGGGGTTTGGTGGAAGTAGGGGCTTGTATTTGTAGCTGCCGACTTCGGAGGCAGCAGCGGCTGTACGGGGCCGACTCAGGTGGCACCGGGGGGTCTGGGGGACGTTGCGACGTCCTCCAGCAAGATTCAAATGTGCCCCGTGGCACATTTGTACATCTTGCCACTGAAACGTGATACATTCCCATCCCGTTGAAAGCTGCCCATGTGCTGCTTTTTCCCCAAATTGTCGATACCTTTCCATCATTGTTAACCAGGTGCCCTTTGCGCCTCTAATGCCTTTTATCACCCGCTCCCGCTGGTAGTACCATCCTGCCGCTCTTCGCTTCAATCCCTCTTAACTCCCTCCACCGCTTAAACGACTACTACCCCCTTTTTCAAAAGACGGGAAGACGGCGAGGCCAAACTCGGTTGCCCAACTGTTGAGGTCGTTATAGCCCTTGAAGAAGAAACGGCAGTCTTCATATCCGGGGATTTCTTCCAACCCCATCTCGGTACAGAAATCCCCGGCAGCATCGTTGTTGAGAAGGGAGATAACTCTATCATGTCTTTTCAATGGTTCCAGGGCCGCCGTGAATAAGGATGTTGAATTCAAAACCAGAAAATTTGGCAGGTCCTTAGATGGCCAACCTTGAAAAGAAATGAACGTGAGCAACTCGAAAAAACCTTCGACCACTACCACAACCCGGGATCCATTGTCAAGAAAAGTAAAGGTCTTCGGCGCCGAACTACCTTTAAAAAACCTACTCCGTAATTCGTATCCCCCGGCGTTATTTCGGAACCCGATGGCATAATAAATTTTGGCAGATGGGTCGGGCTGACCTTCAATTTCGAAGCAATAATTCGCCTCGACACAATACTGACGGGCAACCAGAATATGGATCCTGCGTTCGACCACGTATTTAATCAAGTAGTTATTTGTGATCCTCCCGGTAGACAAAATCTTTATTTTTTTTTCCGGTGCATGGTAAATTACCGGCGTGTTTTGTGTCACATTTCTGATAAAGGAATGGTTGCCGGAAAAGTTATCGATGATCTCCCGGACAGTCCATCCGTAGTATGCCATGCAGAAACTTACCACGGTCGTTCCGGCGCCGTTGCCAAAGTCTTTCCAACGGTTCTTTTTTCTATCTACAAGGAAAGAGGGTGTCTTTTCGAATCTTCCAGGGAGCATCGATAAATAGTAATAATTATTCCCCATCCGCTTTTCGGGTTGATATCCGATCGATGCCAAAAAATCAACGAGATCAATTTTGTTTACATCATCTTTCGACATTTTTTCCATAAATACATTTTTATTGAATCGGAATATGAAGATAGAATCCGTCGAAAGTCCCGCCTATAGTCCATCCCATACGTACCTGTAGTTGATACTATGCGTACTACCGTACGTTTGACAGGCTCCCTTACTTTTGAAATGAAATTTTTATTTTACAACTAAATCATTTCAAAATGGCGACGACTAAAGAGGTAATTCCGTTTTACAGGCTGGCCCTTGAAGGCGGACCGGGCATGAAAGACCAGGCAAGACACGACATGAAAATTCTTTGCAAGACAGGACTATTGGTAACGATGTGCATTGACCAAGTTGTTGCCGTACAACCAATCGATCCGCTTTTAAAGGAAATTAGTACCGAAGAAGATCTCAATTCCCTTGAAGTATTTAAATCCCATGTATTGGAAAAAAGTCAACTCGAACGACTGCATGAAAAGCTAAAGGCAATGGCATCCGTAAAGGAAATGTTCACTTATTTCGGATTTATTTTGGACAGCGGCCCGGGTATGAACAGTTCGGTAAAACTGGATATAAAAATATCTACCCGGATTGCACTGCTACTGGTCGTCACCCTCGACCGGGGCAGCGCGGGAGCCGATTTTAGAAAGCTAATCGGGGGAGATGGTTTGGAGTTGATAGATGCTTTTAAAAAAGAGGTTTTGAAAAAGGCAGACCTGGAAAAAACATACGAGATCCTGATCGAATTGACCAAACCGAAGGAATAATGACCCTGGGCAGGAAAGAAAGCGAATGGGTAAGACCCACTCGCTTTTTCCTAATGACTATAGCTTTTCACTGCCGAGAAAAGAAAAATAACCGTACCGGGAGACGATTAAATGATCCAGCAATTGAATACCCATGAGGTCGCAGGCTCTTTTAATTCCCGTGGTCACCCGCTCATCTGCTTCGCCAGGTATCAACAATCCTGAAGGGTGGTTGTGGGCCAGGATTATCCCCGTGGCATTCCCCAGGAGGGCTAAAGCTACAATCAGCGCTGGATCCATCGCAACACTCGTCCTGGTGCCCAGGGAAAGATTACAAATACCCAGAACCATCCCGGCGTTGTTCACCAAGCAAACTTTAAATTGCTCAACCAATTCAATCGTAGAAAGATCCCAATCCTTTATAAAATACTCATACATATCACTCGAATTGGAGATTATCGGTAGTTGCCCGACCTTTCTGCCTGAACGATAGACCAGTTTTAGTCGAGGTATAGAATGAGATTCGAGGATTTTACCAGCCGCTTCGAACAGTTTCCCCTGGGGGTTTATTTTAGACATCGGATGTGCGTTGAAAAGTTAAAGAATAAGCGCCCCGATTTCCCGCGGCGCCCCGGGTATAATCACTTAATGGAGGCGCCTGTTATCCTCCTCACCCCTTCTTTTATCTGTCAGCACTTTTATATCGTCAACATCCATTTTTATGAAGACTAAAACCCGCCCATCTTGTACGAAAAAATCGGCATAGGCATTGCTTCCGCTAACGAGAACCAACTCCCCGGCCCGAAGTCGACCTTTAATCTTTGAATTTTTCCAAAAGGAGCACTGGACGTAATCTTTTTTAACGACTGTCATACCGTCTTTTTCAGAATGCCTTTCCGAAACGATCGTAAAATCAGCCACAAAGCAACCGTTCACTTCCTTGAATTTTGCATCCTTCGCGAGATTTCCAATAAATGTTTGCATGTTTTTTAAATTTTAATGTAAATAAATGGTGGGGCGATACTCGGCACAGGGCCTCGTTCGTTCACCCTTACGCGACCAGCGAGTTCAGATGGATTGGAGCGGAAGTCAAGGTTTTCGTAAAAAAAATACGACCTCAAAAGATCCGCCCCGCAGAGCGGGGTACCTCGGAGCAAAGCGGTTGGAGGTGGAGATTTTTTTTATGAAACCGGCGACCGGAGACGACCGCAGAGAGGCGCAGGGAAGACCTTTACTTCCGTGGAAAGACATCGTACAATAAATGTGGGTGTGCGAAAAGAGCCGGAGCGTGGGGAAAGGGCAGCCGGCAATTTTGCCCCCCGCTTTCAGTGGTTGTACAATTCCAGGTATCGGCCTGCCCGTCGAAATTTTTCAGCGAGAAATTGGCAATTCAGACGCTTCGACCGGCACCTGAGTAGTAACGGGTTAACCGTCGAGGGTTCTACCAGGAGACAACAAAGAGGATTTTTGCCTCGGATAAGTTGTTCGGTTTTATAGACATGATATAATTTTCAATGTTTCTTTAGAAGGCGGAAAGCTGTCCTATCCTGGAACAACCTCCCGCCGGCTACAGTCCTAAATGCTCAACGGTGATCCAATCAAATCGACCCGAAAGCACCAACAATCGAGGATCCCAATAAAATGGAAACCTTTCGAAGTAAGCAGATGTTCGTTTTCTGAATTTCGGCCAGGGACATAGATCGCATAGTCATCCAGATGTACAAAGACTTTGGAAAGCATTTGAACGCTTTTAAATCCTTCATACAATTCCTGGAGATAGGTGTTTTTGCCCAAGCCGGCTTCGATTACGGCCATCAATTCCAACTGCCGAAGCTGGTATTGCTTGTAGAGCAGCCGTTCCCGATCCCTGAGCTGTAAATAGTTTGCCGGGTCTTGAAGATCACGGTCAATTTCGAGAAATCGATCGGAGAGTTTTTTCATTTCCATAAACGATGATTTAATGATTAAAAATTGAATTGACGAGCTCCCCGGGCATGGGTGAGACCGGACATGGCGAAGGATTTTTCCTGTGCAATGAGAGAAGGGCGCGGGATCTGTGTTTATGCCCTTTTGTCGATCTGCGGAGCAGATCACCACACTTTCCGGGTATAAATGAGTGCCGTGCGGAAGGACCTGTGTTCGCAGGAAAAATCCTTCAAGACATTCCGGGTGAACCCATAAATTTGCGGGTCAATTAATTTTTACTGTTTAATAGCAGTACTGACGTCGGTGCATTAAAATACCCTATGAAAAAGGGCCGCGTTCGATACGCCGGCCTTTTTCCCCTCCGGGCAAGTAATGAAAGGGATTTGTGGGAAGGCGGGGGAAAACCGTGAAGCCCGGGAGACAAAGAAAACGGGGAAAGGTCCCGTGTTGGAACCTTCCCCCGTGAAAGCGCTCTGTTTTTCAAGGCACTTTTTTAAGAAAGTGGGTTAAGAGCCGATGCCTAACCTGATCACATTGTCTTCAAACAATTCGAGACTTTCCAGGTACAGATCGTCAAAACCATGCATATAAACACCGACTTCTTTGTAATGATTCTTATAGATATCGGCATAGACGAGGGCCGTTTGCCAAGCGTAATAGTTGAAGTCACTGACAATTACCCGGCCGACCTTATGAGAAGCATGCTGGTCCAGGTCGAATAACCTAACCAGCGGGTAGAGGGTCGCTTTTACCGATTTTTCGAAAGGGTAGTCAATCCAAACCGATACTGGTTTTTGGATTTGAACATGGGCTTCAAGTAACGTTTCCACCTCCGCCCAATTCATATCGGACGAAAGAAGCCTGATTTGCTCTACCTGAAGGGTAGCAAGCGTTTTTAGGTGAAGATAGTAGGGGATACTTTGCAAACATTTTCCGGCTTCTTCAGGTTGCGGTTCAATTGCCCACTCGAAATCGTTCGAGACGACGTCTTGGTAGTTGTGGATCCTGTAATCGAACGGGTGGCTTTTCGAATCATCCCAGTTTAAAAATTCCATAAATTTTTTTTTAAAAAATGAAATAAATATTTCACCCCGGGCACGGGTTCGGCGGGGAAAACGCCAAGGAGGAACGGAATATCAAGGAGGGCCTTGTGCGTGGCTTCGCGTTTATATGCCGTAGTTCCTTGCGTTAAAAAGGTTCCCCGCGAACCCGTAAATTTGTGATACTATTTTTTCTAATATTTTATTAGGGATGTATGCACTACGAAGGGGCGACCGGCCCCGTTGGGAAGCGTAGCGACAAAGAGGGGATGTGTTTTAGGGAGCCGCCCTACGAAGGCAGCGACCGCCCCGTTGGGGAGCGCAGCGACACAGAGGGGATGGCTTTCCAGGGCGCCGGCGACCGGTCTTCAGTATAAAGCGAGCCTTCATACTAAAGACGCCGATAATATAAATATGCCTTAAATAAACTCGCTAAAATAAAAATGGCCGCCAAAGGCGGCCGCGATTTTGTAATACGAGGACGAGAAAATAATTATTGATCCGCTTTCCTTTTGGAAAGTGCTACCAAAGTCAACACTGCGTAGCCTAGCGCTGCTAACCAGGAAAAGAAAGAAGCCTGAGACGAATTTTTCAAAATAAAATGAACACCCGCCTGTACCGCCCAAATATGAAGCACAAAGCAGAACAATACAAAGAGGGTCGTCAGTATTGTCGTACCACCTGGCTGCTTAAATTTTAAAATATTCAGTAATAAAACCTCAATTAAGACAATCAATGCAGCTCCGCCAGCAACTACAAAGAGTTTCCATAAATAAGGATCAGTACCCTTCCCTATCGAAGAATAAACGATTATCATCACTAAAATTTGAGGGAGGAAGGGCACAATAGACCCCAAAAGCCACCCTATTAATTTACCTAGTCTATCAATATTTCCAGGCTGGTAAGGATTGGAAAAGTAGATGCCGTCGAGCCACATAACCTATTATTATTGTCTGCAAAAATACAAATTTGCTACAAATCTTGTTCTTCAAATTCGGTGGACGATTGCAACCACACACCAATTAAGTCTTTAAACGAATAGCAATAGTATCATAAAAGAGGGTAGAAATTTCCTACCCCCTTTATAAAAATCAGGGCTTTTCCTGATAGATCCAGGCCCGCAATTGCCTTTTGTAAGTAAATCCATCCTTTTTCAGAAAGTGCCCGAAAATAAACATCCGATGGTAAACATATAATTCCATCGTTTCGGGATGTGAAAGCACATCTGTAAAGCGTATATATTTTTTCATTCTCAACGCCAGGCGCTTATATTTTTCCCGATTCTTTTCCGGTCCCGCCACTGACAGCAACCTCAACTCCTCTAATTGAAAATGCTTGTACCGATTCTTAACCTCAGAAGAAGTCTTGTAATAGGTAAGAGGGTCTTTGAATTGCTGGATGATTTGCTGTGTCAATGAAAACTCCCCTTGATTTTTTTGCATAAATAAAATTTTAATATTAAAAGAAAGAAAATACAATCCGACTAGCTGAGTTCAGGTCTCACGGACAAAAAACCCAACGCTGAAACACGTTTAAGCCATTCATTTGCAATATGGCTGTGAATGTCTTGTAGATACCGGTCGATCGAACCAAGTTTTCCATTCTCTTCAATGGGTATACTGACCGCTTCTTTGAAAGGATCACGACGAAGCGATCCGGCAAATATGCAGACGTTGGATAAAGACCATCTAAGAAAATTCCGTGCATCGACAAGTATGAATGTCATCTTCGGATCACATGACGCTTCATTCTTGATAAAGTAGTACTGGCTTAACGTGAAGCAAATACCCCTACCGTACGCAGTATCAACTTGGCCAGTTTTTTGCAAAACCAGGAACACTACGCCTTGTCTCAGTTCAAGTCTTGAATTCTTTCCTAATTTTTGGGTCAACTCCAAAAACACTTTGGTCGCCTCATGATTCATTTTTAGCATATATAGGGCGTCAAATTCCCGCGACGCGACCGGGGGTTAATAGTTAAAATTTGTCGATACTCGGCACAGGGCCTCGTTCGTTCACCCTTACGCGACCAGCGAGTTCAGATGGATTGGAGCGGAAGTCAAGGTTTTCGTAAAAAAATACGACCTCAAAAGATCCGTCCCGCGGAGCGGGATACTTTGGAGCAAAGCGGTTGGAGGTGGAGATTTTTTTTATGAAACCGGCGACCGGAGACGAGCGCAGAGAGGCGCAGGGAAGACCTTTACTTCCGTGGAAAGACATCGTACAATAAATGTGGGTGTGCGAAAAGCGCCTATTCGATTACTCATACTTTGGTTTTTCGTAAATCGGAATAGTATTCGATAGTGGATGTTAGTGCCAGCGAGTTGACTGAATAGATGGTCCCCACGGTGGAACCAATAGAAACAAACCTACCAGGTATATGATGGATGCTCGCCGGGTGCCAAAGGCGCCGGCAACTACCCCTGCTCGATGTTTCGCGCAGCGGAACGAGAGGCCTGCTGTTTCTGAAACATATAAACACGGAGCCCAGTGCCAAATGCGCGGGCGAGCTACCGATTTTTGCAACATGGCTTGGATAGAGATCAGGCCTCCACCCAAACCATGTCGACTTTGGCTAGTAAGATCGAACCTCGACTTCTCCATTTAAAAAGCCCATACGTGCAATTTGGTGAAGCCAGGAATCCGCAAACTTGCAATAAATACTTTGAAGTTGTTCGTTTGCGGTTAGGCGCACCAAGTCCTCTATTTCAAGACACCATTCCCCAATGCCTCCGTGTACCCCCATATAGGATGGATAGAAGCCCATGGGATATTTTTGGCCCTCTTTCACAATCACTATAAAGTGCATGGTGAATAGTTTTTCCCACCTAAGCGCGGTGAAATAGTACTCTGTCAGAAAAAAACCGTATCCACTGCCTTCGGGGGTCTCAAAATCGCAGGGTTCATACTCGCCATCTTTGCAAAAATTAAATTTTAATGTTCCATTAGACATGTTCACAATAGGCTGACCATTTGCCAACGTGAGAATTTTTGTAATAAACTGAGCTGATTCTTCGCTTATTTTCTTCATACGATTACATACCGGATTACCCGCGGTATGAACGGGAGTTTGTTGAATAAATCGAATTGTGTCGGATGAGAAGCCTGATCCCTCATCACACCCTGACAATACGAGGCCACGGAGGGGAAGTCAAGGTTGCGCTAAAAAAAATACTACCCTTGAAAAAGTCGTCCGACGAGTCGGGGACTTTTAGCGAAGCGGTTCAAGGGTGGAGATTTTTTTTGCATGCACCAGACCGGAGCGAAGCGGAGGGCCACCTTGACTTCCCTGGAGTGGCATCGTATTTTCAGGGTGGGTTTGCTTGGATTAACAAGCAGTCTTTCCTGGGTTTAAAAGACTCAGACTTCCTGCCACACCTATAACCTATTAAAACCGATAGATACGGTAGACGCAGCCAAAGGCTAAGTCAACCTCAATCCCGAAGCGAGCATTGCAAAGCGGAGGGCCTAAAAATGAGCAGGGGGAAACAAACCACAAGGAAATTTTAGATAATATTGCCCTATCAGCGATCTTTTGGTTGCATTCCTTTTGAAAAAAGACCCGATCAATTTCTTGACCGGGCCACCCAAAGCCTATCGGGTCATCTTAGAATTGCTACTGGCTATTTCGATAAATCGAAACAATCCTGCGATTGTATATCATATAACCAATCATTAGCAAACTCAATGTGTTTTCTCAATAGTTTTGCATTAATATTCGCGACAGTGCCCTTGACAATGGTAAGACATTCTTCAAACTCATTGAAACTCCCAAGGCACAATGATTGCGGATAAATAATCACATTACTTATTCGAAGATCATCCCTAAATCTCCTATCAACGACAATAAAACACATTTCCTGTCCTTCAAAGGAGATTCCTTCACTATTTACCGAAAATGTCAGCGTATATACCGTTCCTTTTTGGTAGTTAACATAGACCTGTTCATTCCTTTGTAACGTCAGATATAAAACATTTTCTGCATTTATGGTCAATTTATCTTCACGGCCCATTTTTTCAATTAGGGTAACAAATATTTTTGTGCTGTTTTCGTTAAGACTTTTCATATTTCTTAGGTTTTCTGACAATCTGCAATCAAATCATTGATGGGAGAGGAAAAGATAAAGGGCGTCACGGATAGCCCGTAGCGCCAATGGGATTTCGGAGTAATTAAAAGGGAAGGTCCTCTATGAATTCTTCATCCGATTGCACCGGATCATTTTGTGCCGCTGAAGGTGCTGCATGTTTTTCAGAATGCCCGAACAATCCGATTTCCGAAACATTCACAGTCAAAACACCCACCGCAATCTGTGCTCCGGAATCGTCCGTTTTGATATAGGCACGGACATCTATCGTTCCATCTAATTCTACGACTTTTCCTTTAACCAGGAATTTCGCAACTTCGGGATTTTTCCAATAACTGCAATCGAAGAACCGAGTTGATTGTTTACGTACGCCGTCTTTGTCCGTGAAAAATCGATTTTTTGCAACGGTGAAATTCACCACACTTTTGTGGTTGCCAAAAGTCTTTACGGTTGCATCACTTACAACATAACCTACGATCTTTTCCATAACTGTTTAATTTTTGATTGATGAATGAATAAATGATTACTAAAGGTGTCGCATCACTCGGCCCAAGGCCTCGTTCCGTTCACCCGTAGCGACTAGCATTTACTAATTCATCGGAGGAAATGTCAAGGATTTCAGAAAAGAAAATACGACCTCAAAAAATAGCCCGAAGGGCATCCTTATAGCGAAGCGGAATAGAGTGTGGAGATTTTGTTTTTGAAACGCGAAGCGCCAACACAGGCGAAGCCGTAGTGCAGTGCTTTACATTTTCGGAGAGGAATAGTATTTTAAGGGTGTGGTGGCGGAGAAGATGTGCG
>JARLGZ010000278.1 GCA_031292515.1 Puia sp.
ATGATAAGAAGGTATGTGAAATATCAGGAAGGCGAGGAGCGCAAGGAGGAGAATAACCAAAAGGGATTCGACTTTGACCTTGGAACTTAGCCTTCGGCTTCATCCATAAATCCACCTGCTTTGCAGGTGGTAGTTTAATTGAAGAGGTCACAGCCATTTTGAGTGGGAAAAAATTGATCGAGCTTAAGGTCGATGAAAATACGGCAGACCTAACATTAGTATTGACGAATGGTATTGAAATCCAAATTCTGATTGCTTCTGCAAGCTATGAAACATACCAATTCTCGATAGCAGATAAGAATTTTATCGGAATGGGTTCGGGCCATATTGCAATATTTTGGCAGAAGACAAAGTCGCTCGAAATTTGTGATGACCTGATTGTTATCGTAAAGATCGAAACAATTTCACAATTTGGAATCGATGCCAAACCGGATAGGGTATTTAAAACAAAATAGAGTATTTAAAACAAATCGATCTAGGAATCACTTAAAAGCAGGACTATTTGGAGATCACACACACACACACATATATATATATATATATATATTATGGTTTCCATATCCTTCTTTTTTGACTAACTCTGCATCAAATGTTCAGCAATGATACCCGAGAAATACTTGAGAATATCGTTAAAGGAATCGTCCTTGAGAGGGAAGAAGATACTTGCACAGCAGCCCGAAATCTCCTATGCGCAAGCTTTAGAACAAGTACAACGGTTAAGACGGATTTCGAAGGTCAATCCCGAACTAAAAAGGAGCAGACCAACTTCCTAAGACTTCACGGTGCCGAAAGGAATTGGTGGGTGCAGAAATTGCCCGACGAAAATAGCTATTTAACCCGTGACGGCGAAGCCCAAGTGTATTTTGCCGCCGACCATAAGAGTGTAATAAAAGTAAATGATGGGGTTTGATCTTTACAAGCCACTATAATATCAGAGGCCACCTCTATCCCGTTGGAAGCATATCCCGAAATTGCTTTGGCGAACGGAAGATCAGCAGCTCCTGACCTGAAAATAGTTAAAAGGGAGTATAGGCATGTAAACGGAATTAAAATTCTGCATTTGAGAATGGAGGGAACACAGCTTGGCATGAGATTTATTTATTTTGCATACTATTACTCCACTTCAAATTAGACGATCCAATTTGTTGTCGCCTCGTATCCCAACACTGTCGCCAAATATTCAAAAGATGTCGAGGATCTGCTAAATGGATTGACAGAGCTTAGGGAAGACCATCTCAACAAAAATTGCATCAGAAAATGGTGCCAGAAGCCCTCGATTCGCTCGCTGAAGGCGCCTATTCCCCGAATAATAGTAGAGAGGCACTTGGCGAAATGCGCAGAATTGAGTAGAAATGCAGCGCTACTAGATCAGCCGGAATAGCCGTTTAGTTGGATTGTCATAGTAAAGCCCGGAATTATGTAACGGAAATTACATTAAAACTATCTACATTCGCCAACGATGACTTAAATCAGGTGAATGGACGATGATAATCATATACTCTCTATTCCCGGTGTTATAATTTCACGAAAAGAACGAAGTTAAACGGTGAAAAGACTAATCGCCATATTCTTCCTTTTTATTTACGCCGGCACGGCGTTGGGAGTGGCCATTAATTTCCATTATTGCGAAGGCAACCTCGCTCACACTTCTATTTTGAACTTTGGTGATCATATGGGTTGTCCCTGCAATCCGAAAGATATGCCAAAGGATTGCTGCAGGGATAAGCTGATTTCCCTGAAAACCGAAAGTCACAATACGGCGCCGTCTACCGTTATTTCAAATCCTTTTTCATTTCCGGTGCCATTTATACCTGCCACAGATCGATATAATCCGGTATCGTTGGCGGAAGGGTATAAAGCTGCTCAATCTATTCCCGGCTTCATACGAAGTTGTCCCCCACCTATTTACCTGCGCATTCGTGTCTTCAGGATTTAGCAGCTGATCCCATTTGCTATTTGCGCATGTGCTTATTGCCGTGCATGTTCCATCCGGAAAAGCATCCGTCAATGATCGGATTGGTGCAATAGCTCAGGCTATTCACTAAAAAGTAATCTACCTATTTATGATAGAGGCACTCATCACCTTTTCTCTGCGAAATCGGTATATGGTCCTATTGGTCGTGTCCGGGCTATTCGCCTGGGGATTTTATTCCGTGAAACATAATCCCGTCGACGCAATACCGGATTTATCCGAAAATCAGGTAATTGTTTTTACCGAGTGGATGGGCCGTAGCCCACAACTGATCGAAGACCAAATCACCTACCCGCTTGTTTCGAATCTCCAGGGTATACCCCGTATCAAAAACGTCCGGGGTACTTCCATGTTCGGGATGAGCTTTGTATACATCATCTTTGAAGACGACGTAGATACATACTGGGCGCGTACCCGGGTGTTGGAACGCTTGAATTTTGCCCAGCGGCTCTTGCCCCAGGGTGTCACGCCCTCCCTGGGGCCCGACGGTACCGGAGCAGGACATGTCTTCTGGTATCACCTTCAGGCGCCCGGGATGGATCTGGGGGAACAGCGGGCCTTACAGGACTGGTATATCAAATTTGCCCTGCAGACAGTACCTGGTGTTGCAGAAGTCGCTTCCTTTGGGGGATTTGAAAAACAGTACCAGATCGTGGTCGACCCCGTAAAGCTCCAATATTACAATCTCTCCCTGATGGATATCATGAACAAGGTAAAATCAAACAACAACGATGTCGGCGGGCGGAAATTTGAAATGAGCGACATGGCTTATATCATCCGTGGTCTCGGCTATATAAAATCGAAAGAGGACATAGAAAATATCCCGTTGAGCAATTACGGCGGCATCCCGGTCCGGATAAAGGATATAGGCAGTGTGCAAATGGGGGGCGATCTGCGCGTGGGAATTACGGACGCGGACGGCAAAGGTGAAGTGGTGGGCGGAATCGTGGTCATGCGCTATGGCCAGAATGCGGACGAAGTGATCAAGGCGGTGAAAGAAAAAATAAAAGAAGTGCAACAAGGCTTACCTGAAGGTGTTTCCTTTCAAACCTCCTATGACAGGAGCGGCCTGATCGAGGCAGCCATAGCCACCGTGAAAGGGAAGCTGATCGAAGAGATCATTACTGTTTGCGTCGTGGTCATCATCTTCCTTTTCCACTGGCGGAGTGCCTTAAGCATTATCATACAAATTCCCGTCACCGTCGCTATCAGCTTTATTCTATTGAATGCCTTCGGACTTTCCTCCAACTTAATGTCCCTGACGGGTATCGCCCTGGCTATTGGTGTCATTGTCGATAACGGCATCATCATGTCCGAAAATGCCTACCGGCGTCTTTCCGAATGGCAAAACAGCGATCACCCTGAAAATATATAGAGCTATGAGCTTCTGGAAAAAAAATAAATCCGCGACCTCGCCTAAAAAAGCCTCCTACAGGAAAATTCCGGAGGATATCAGGATGCGGCTGATTGAGGCCTCGTGCAAACAGGTGTCCCGGGGTGTGTTCTTTTCCACCGTTATCATCGTTACTTCTTTCCTGCCTGTGTTCCTGTTAACCGGCCAGGAAGGGAAGCTGTTTCATCCGCTGGCCTATACCAAAAGTTTTATCCTGGCCATAGATGCCATCCTGGTGGTCTTGCTGGCGCCCGCCCTGATCTCGTTTTTTATGCGGGGAAGGTTCCTGCCTGAAACGGCCAACCCGGTCAACCGGGTATTGGAAAGGGTCTATGAACCCGTTATCCGGGCCTGCATTAAAAGAAGGTGGGTCACCCTCGGTATAAATATTGCGGCCCTTGCGGTCAGCATTCCCCTGGTCATGAGCCTCGGCCGGGAGTTCATGCCCCCGTTGGATGAGGGTTCCCTTTTATTCATGCCGGTCATGATGCCCGATGTGTCGAATTCGGAGGCCAAGCGCTTGCTGCAGGTTCAGGATGCCATCATCAAAACCGTACCCGAAGTAACCCATGTGCTGGGAAAAGCCGGCAGGGCCTATACTGCTACCGATAATGCTCCTATTAGCATGGTAGAAACGATTATCCTGCTGAAGCCAGGCAAAGAGTGGAGGAGGGGCTTTACCAAAGACAGCATCATTAATGAACTGAACAGGAAATTGGAGATCCCCGGCGTCATCAACGGCTGGACGCAGCCCATAATCAACCGGATCAATATGCTTTCCACGGGTATCCGGACGGATGTAGGCATTAAAATATTGGGTCAGAATTTAGATACCATTTACGCCTTTGCCCAAAAAGTCGAGAAGGCCCTTGAGGGGACGCCCGGCATAAAAGATTTGTATGTAGAGCCCGTCAGCGGCGGAAAATACATAGACATTACCGTAAACCGCGGTGAGATCGGCCGGTACGGGCTCAGCACCGACGATGTCAACGCCGTAGTAGAAACCGCTTTAGGTGGCATGCAGCTCACCACGACGATAGAAGGAAGGCAACGCTTTTCCGTCAACGCCCGCTTCGGCCAGGATTTCAGGAACAACCTCACGGCCCTCAAAAGATTGCAGGTGCAAACGATGAATTACGGTCCTATTCCCCTGGAGGCCGTGGCCGATGTCAGCATCAGCGAAGGCCCTCCCATGATCAACTCCGAAAATGCCATGCTTCGGGGCACTGTGCTGTTCAATGTAAGGGAAAGAGACCTGGCCGGCACAGTGGAAGAAGCACAGAAAAAGCTCGGCGCTATGATCACCCAAATGCCCAAAGGCTACTATCTCAACTGGAGCGGCAACTACGAAAATCTCGTTCGTGGTGAACAAACCTTAAAAATGATCCTGCCCGTCGTGGTGGTCGTAATCTTCGTCTGTATGTATTTCGCCTTTCATTCTGCCCGGGAATCCTTTTTCAGCTTGATCTCTCTCCCCTTTGCGCTTATCGGGGGGGCCTATATGATCTATTTCTGGGGAGTGAATATATCCATCGCCGTTTCGGTTGGCTTTATCGCCCTGTTTGGCCTGGCCGTGGAGACGAATATCGTCATGGTCATCTATCTCAATGACGCCATGCAGCAATTGATTGCCAAAAAGAGCAACTCGCGGGAGACTCTCACCAGGGATGATTTAAGGGAATACGTTATATCCGGAGCTGCCAGGAGATTAAGACCCAAGTTGATGACGGTGAGTGTATCCTTATTTGGGCTGATCCCGATACTTTGGAGCACGGGAGCAGGAAGCGACGTCATGATACCCATCGTGTTACCCATGATCGGTGGAGTACTCACTTCCTCCACCTTCATCCTGCTGGTAACGCCCCTGATTTTTTTGATGAATAAGGAATATGAATTGAAAAAGCATGGAAAAATTGAAGTGCCTGAGATAAAACACTAAGCAATGAAAAAGTCATTTATGATCGTCCTGGCTCTCTTTATTGTCACTGCGCAAACCAAGGCTCAGACAGTAAAGTTAGATGATATCCTGGACACCATCCAGGCCCTTAACCCGACCCTAAAGATGTATGACGCGGACATCCGCTCCATGAATGAGGCCGCCAAAGGCGCCAAAGCGTGGATGGCCCCAACCCTCAGCACGGGGTTTTTCATGACGCCCTACAATGCGGGTTTATGGCGCAAACAAGGGGATGGAGCCGCAGGTATGGGACAGTATTCTGTCGCAGCCGAACAAATGATCCCCAACAAGAGCAGGCTGGATGCCGAATATAAATACATGAGCAATATGTCCACCGTTGAAAAGGAGAAAAAAGGCGCTTCACTCAACGAACTCTATGCCAACGCCAAACGCAACTACTATGAATGGCTGATCTTAAAAATGAAACTATCCGTTCTGGATGGTAATGACCAACTGCTCCATTTCATGCTCAGCAATGCAGAATTGCGTTATAAAAACGGACTGGAAAAGATCAGCGCATATTATAAGGCAAAGGCGGCTGTAGGCTCATTGGAAAGTATGCGTCTGATGTTGCAGAACGACATCAGGCAAAAAAGGATTGCCTTAAACACCCTCATGAACCTTCCCGATAAAAACCGGGAATATGAGATAGACACGATTTACTCCGTAAAAGACTACTCAGCTTATGTCCTGGACAGCCCGGAGTTCATCGGTTCAAGAAGCGATATTAAAGCCATCGATAGAGAAATCGACCTTGCCCACCTCAAACAGAACCTTGAACGCAGGAAGTTACAACCCGAATTCGGCATTCGGTATGAGCACATGTTCGGCTTTGGAGGGGCTCCTGACTTATTTACCGTGATGGGCATGGTAAGGATCCCGTTGGCAAAATGGAGTGCCGGGATGTACAAGGCAAATATTGAAGGACTAAAATGGCAGGCCATATCCCTCGATGCCCAAAAACAAATGATGATCAATGAATTTTCCGGCATGGCCACCGGCATGAAAGCAGCAATAAAGGTAATGGAAAAACAAGTGCTGTTGTACAGGGACAATATCATCCCCGCGTTGCGGAGAAATTATCAGACTATGCAACTAGGGTACGAACAAAATACCGAGGAATTATTCATGCTGTATGACGCCTGGGAGACCTTAAACATGACCCAATTGGAATATCTCAACCAATTGCAGCAATTACTGATCATGCAAACAGAGCTGGAGAGGATCCTGCAAATAAAATAACGCATTATGAACAGCAATAACCATCATACGATCTTCCGGCTATCGGGTGTTTGTCTTTTTATCGCTGCACTGATGGCCTGTCGCGCGAAGACGGATGCATACAAAAGCCAGACCGGCGAAAACGAATCATCCATGAATATGTCTATGCCCACCGGAGATAAAAACATGCCAAAAATGGCGACGGGAATCGATACCTCGGCGCTGCTGACATTCATCATTAAGCCCACCAATGAATACGTACGCTCCGGCGTGCCCCTGGTAAGCCTGCAAAAAAGCAGAGAAGCTATCGAGGTGACCGCATTAGGCAGGGTTGCCTATGATACCCGGCGCATCGGCTCCATTTCCGCACGGACCAGCGGACGAATTGACAAGTTATACGTCCGCTATCGCTACCAGAAAATAAGGGCCGGTCAAAAGATCATGGACCTGTACAGCCCGGAAATACTTACCGCAGAAGAAAATCTACTATTCCTTTTAAAAAATGACACCGATAACAGCTCCCTCACCCAGGCAACCCGGCAGAAACTTTTGCTATTGGGGATGAGTGAAGGGCAATTGAACCGTATCGTCCGAACCCGGCAGACAGAGCTAACCATCGGCCTATACAGCCCATACACCGGTCATATTCATGAGGCTGGCACCCCGGAAACTAACATGCCTCCCCCGACCGGTACCATGCGGGACATTTCCCTGGTTACTGAAGAACTGTCCCTGAAAGAAGGAATGTACGTGCAGAAAGGGCAGACGATTCTCAGTGTGTATGACCCGGACCATGCCTGGGCTGTACTTAATTTTTACAGTGACCGGCAGACCCTCGTCCATGTTGGAAATCCCGTGCGCCTGGTGGCGGAAACGGCTCCCCAAAAGGAATTCGGGGCCAGGATCGATTTTATCGAGCCTTTTTATCGGAAGGAGGATAAGACCCTCACCGCCCGGGTCTATTTCGACAACACACATTTACAAATCCCTATTGGCAGCCAGGTCAATGCCACTATCACCGGAAACGTACAAAGCGATGACTGGCTGCCGGAAACAGCTATCGTGTCGCTAGGCCTGGACAAAATCGTCTTTATTAAACGGGATATCGGTTTCAAAGCGCATAAAGTAATCACAGGAATAACCTATGACCACAAAGTACAGGTGCTCGGCGGGCTGACCGCCAGCGACACCATAGCGATCAATGCACAGTACCTGATGGACAGCGAAAGTTTTATTAAAGTAAAGGAATAAATTATGAAATTCATTTATCTATTGCTGTTCCTGCCGGCGTTCGGCATGGTATCCTGCCAAACAAAAAAAAACGCACACCCGGGGCAGCAGACCGCTGAGGGGGAACAACAATATTACACCTGTTCCATGCACCCCCAGGTCATGCTTTCGAAACCGGGGAAATGTCCTATCTGTGGCATGCAGTTGATAGAGGTCAAAAAGACCCTGAACGACCATTCGGATGATATCGTCCTGAATGACGAACAGATCCGTTTGGGGAATATCATGACCGACAGTGTGACAAGCACCGGCATCGGCGATAAAATCTACCTTACCGCCACGCTGACTATTAATCAACACAAAACCACCTCCATCAGTTCCCGTGTAATGGGCCGGGTTGAAAAACTCTACTTCAAAAATACCGGCGACTACGTGAAGCAGGGCGAAAAATTATTCGATATCTACAGCGAAGACCTTAATACTGCCAAACAGGAATACCTGCTGACTTTGCAGCAGCAAAGCCTGGTGAATAATGCCCCTATCGACTATACCCGGCTACTGCAAAGCGCCAAAAACAAGCTGTTGCTATGGGGCCTGACCGAAAACCAAATAAAGGAACTTGCATTGACTAACCATAGCAATTCCCTTACTACCTTTTATAGCCCTGTTTCCGGCAGCATTACCGCCCTCGACCTAAAGGAAGGGGATTATGTCATGGAGGGCGGGTCGATTGTTCATCTGGCGGACCTTTCCACTTTGTGGGTCGAGGCACAGGCATATACTTCGCAATTAGCGCAATTAGATCAGAAGGGGGCCGTCCTTGTGCAAATTCCGGATATGCCGGACAAAGCCTTTTCGGGGAGAATAGAATATGCCAACCCTGAGATCAACCCGGATACCCGGATCGATCTGATCAGGGTATCCATCCCCAATAAAGACGGACAGCTAAAGCCGGGCATGCCGGCCTATGTCATTATCAGCAGTACAAAACACCCTGCCCTTACCCTTCCCATCGACGCCGTGCTGCGGGATAGCAAGAGCGCCACGGTATGGGTCAGCACAAGCCGTAACAGCTTTGTCAGCCGCATGGTGCAAACGGGCCTGGAAACAGGCGACAGGATAGAAATCGTATCCGGCCTGAAGCCCGGCGATAGGGTGGTCATCAGTGGCGCCTATTTGCTCAACAGCGAATATAAATTCAAGAAAGGCAGCAGCCCTATGGCGGGCATGAAGATGTAATCAGAAGACGAGAAACAGAAATTGGTATATTTATTATTCAATATCGACAAAAACAAATAACATGGGTCACCCAGGGAATGATATGGGCAAAATGCATCACGGTTCAACTCCACCGATGGGACATCCGGGTCATGACCACCATGACATGATGATCGCCGATTTCAAAAAGAGGTTTTATGTGGTGTCAGCAATCACCCTTCCCAGCATGCTGCTGTCCGAAACGATACAGCATTTCATCGGGCTTCACTGGCAGTTCCCCGCTTCTCCGTATATCCTGGCGGCCTTATCGACCATTGTTTATCTGTATGGTGGCTGGCCTTTCCTGAAAGGCCTGGTGGACGAAGTAAAGGCCGGCAACCCCGGCATGATGGTCCTGATCGGCTTTGCCATTACCGTAGCCTATTTGTATAGCATGGGGGTCGTGTTTGGGCTGAAGGGCATGGACTTCTTCTGGGAACTCGACACCCTGATCCTAATCATGCTCTTGGGTCACTGGATAGAAATGAGGTCCATCGCAGGCGCCTCCAAAGACCTGGAGCTATTGGTGCGATTAATGCCGGCCGAAGCGCACCTGGTCCTGCCTGATAGCATTCAGGAAGTGAAGACCGATTCCCTCAATGAAAAGGACATCATCCTGGTAAAGCCGGGTGAAAAACTAGCCGCCGACGGGACCATATTGGAAGGAGAAACCTATCTGAATGAATCCTTGCTGACGGGTGAATCCAAACCTGTAAAAAAGATAAAAGGCGACAAAGTCATCGCCGGCTCGATCAATGGAAACGGCTCGGTTAAAGTGACCGTATCGCACGGCGCGAAGGATTCTTATCTATCTCAGGTCATCCGGTTGGTAGACGAGGCGCAAAAATCCAGATCCAATACTCAATTGCTGGCAGATACGGCGGCAAAATGGCTAACGGTCATCGCCCTGGTCGCCGGGATCAGCACCTTTTTATACTGGTATTTTACGGGTCAGTCCCTGGCATTCGCCATCGAACGGATGGTCACTGTTTTTGTCATCTGCTGCCCCCATGCATTGGGACTGGCCGTTCCCCTGGTCGTCGCCAGATCAACAGCGCTGTCCGCCAAACATGGTCTGCTGATCAAGAGCAGGACTGCTTTTGAAAATTCCCGGAAAATAACCACCCTTGTATTTGATAAAACAGGAACACTGACCATCGGGAAATTTGAAGTATCCAAAATCGTATCCCTTCAAAATGGTCTTCCCGGGAATGAGGTCATTCGATTGGCATCTGCATTGGAACAGAACTCGGAACACCCGATCGCCACCGGTATCATGCAAAAGGCAAAAGACCTATCCCTTCCTGTTCCGGCAACGGTGAATTTTAAAGCCATTACGGGTAAAGGCGTAGAAGCCACCGTAGAAGGCAAAAAGGTATTGGTCGTCAGTCCCGGCTATCTAAAGGAGCATAACATCCTCTTTCCGGAAGAATTTACGGCCAACGATGCCGAGACCGTGGTATTTGTGTTGGCGGACAATGTTTTGGCCGGATATATCGGCTTGTCCGATCGGATCAGGCCCGAATCCGCAGAGGCCGTCAAGACCCTGCAGCAAAACCATATCAAAGCCATATTGCTTACCGGCGACAATCGAAAAGTTGCGAAAAGCGTAAGCGATTCCCTGGGCATGGATAGCTTTATAGCCGAAGTATTGCCTCATCAAAAATTAGAAAAGATCAAAGAACTGCAGACCCGCGGCGAATTCGTCGCCATGACCGGCGACGGCGTGAACGACGCCCCCGCGCTGGCCCAGGCTGACATAGGCATCGCGGTCGGCAGCGGCAGCGACGTGGCCGCTGCAACGGCCGGCATCGTCCTGGTCGACAGCAACCCCAAAGACATCGTCAGCCTCATTCTGTTCGGCAAAGCCACCTATCGAAAAATGATCCAGAACCTGGCCTGGGCCACCGGTTATAACGTTATCGCCCTGCCCCTGGCCGCAGGGGTCCTTTACAAGCAAGGCATCCTGTTGAGTCCCGCCGCCGGCGCCGCCCTGATGGCCCTGAGTACCCTCGTCGTCGCCATCAACGCGAGTCTGTTAAAGGTGAAATAATGCGAAAAAATAATGAATGCCTTTGAACAATGTCCGGCCCTCCTCTGTTTTTTCCTCCTGAAACTGCGAAATAAATTAACTTTTTTTTAATTTGAAATATTTGGCTAAGTTTATCGCGATCAACGCCGGAAATCTGGCTGCGTTCTTTCGTCCTGATACAAAGGGAACGAAAAAAAGCATGTGAATTCGGCGTTTTGCTGCCATATGAAAAGATGACAGATCATTTGGTTTAACATGATAGATCAAATTCAACAACAACTACTGCTTGAGAGGATTGCCGTTTTCGGCGACCATGACGCTTATAAAAGGCTTTTTCAGGCTTTTTATAAGGATCTGAACCGCTTTGCTTATTCATTTGTAGAATCGAATGAAGTCGCCGAAGAAATTGCCTCAGATGTGTTTGTCAATCTTTGGAAAAACAGGATGCGTCTGCTTGAAATCGAAAATCTGAAAGTGTATTTGTACGTGGCGGTAAAAAACCTATCTATCAAACACCGCACCAGAAATAACCGGGACCATCTCACCAGCCTTGACGACCTGGCCGTCGACATTCCATCCACTTGTGGGTATGCCAACCCCGAAGAATTGTGCATTTCCGCGGAAGTGGCGTCAGCCATACACACTGCAATTCAAAAATTGCCACCACGTTGCAAAATAATCTATAAGTTAATCAGGGAAGATGGTCTCAGGTATAAAGAAGTGGCCGATATATTGCACCTTTCCGTAAAGACCATTGACGCGCAAATGACCATTGCTACCAAAAAAATCTGCCAGTCCATCAATTTTGTTCTAAAGTAGGCCGCTTCCCGGCTAAATTACCCTGATAACCAATAGTTTAAAAAAAGTTAAAAATCTTTTAGGGGAAAGCTCTGAAAAATGGTTCCTTATATAAGGAAACTATCGGTATGCAATCAAATCGCATTTGGCAGTTATTATCAAGAAAGATCGATGGCGAAGCCTCTATGGACGAGTTGCGTGAACTGGAGCAATTGCTGATGGATCTGCCCGAAGATGCCTATAAAATTGATATCGTAACCTCTTATTTGCAAAAAAGACCCAACTCCGGGGCATTCGACGAGGAAGAAACCCTCGCATGGGAAAAGCATATGGGGTTAATGCACAATTTATATCCTGAAGAATTTGACGATGCTTCTTCGGATGTTTTGCCACCTCGCCGTCAGTCTTTAGTCAGCCGATTCCGGAGGCCTGAAGCGGTCCTCTTTTCCATATTGGCTGTCGTTATTTTTTCTGCATCGTGGTGGCTTTATCAAAAACAGGCCAACCCGTCTCAATCTCCCGCCGCCAGCCATGTTCAATTATCAGATCAGAATAATCTTCCTCATCCGACAAAAACAAAGAAGATATTGCCAGATGGAACGCAGGTGTGGCTGAATGGAAATAGCCGCATCAACTATCAGGAGGATTTCGGGAGGAATAATAAACGGGAAGTTGTGCTTACGGGGGAAGCGTTTTTTGATGTCACCCATAATGAGCATATACCGTTTATCGTGCACGCAAAATCAATCAATATTACGGTAAAAGGAACGGCGTTTAATGTAAAGGCCTACCCGGAAGATAAAAGCGTGGAAACCTCCTTGCTGAGAGGAGTGGTTGAAGTGTCTACCAAAGCGGATCCGAAAAGAAAGTTCGTATTAAAGCCCAGTGAAAAAATAAACATTTCCGTTTCTGCCGATAACGAAATGCTGCAATCCATGTCAAGGAAAAAGGCATTGACTGAAAGTACCGGCGATAAGAATATCTATAGCATTGACAAACTGCAGCCAGAGCCCAGCAGCAATATAATTCCCGAAGTGGCATGGCTCCAGAATAAGCTGATATTCAGCAGCGAGCCTTTGTCGGAAATTGTTGAAAAAATGCAGCGATGGTATGGTGCGACGATAGAAATAAGAGGCGACCGCCTGAAAGATTTAAGGTTTACCGGGGCTTTCAGCAATGAAACGCTTCGCCAGGCGCTGAATGAATTACAGGCTACTTATCCGTTTGAAATCAGCATGGACAATGACGCAGTAATACTTTACACAAAGTAACAGCATTGTCCGGTTGAACTGTAACAAAACATAGTTACCCTGAAGCGGCAAACTCAATGCGTCTTCAAAGAACAGTTGATCACCATACCGAACACCCTTATCCTATTACACCTGATAAGTTTTGCAGGACTATTGGATTTTATCCGGAATGCAATTAAACCCGGTAAAAATAGACAATGGCTCTTTTGCATCTACGCCTTAAGAAGGCGAGGGTGCAGGAATACGGTTGCTTTTTACCCATAGTTCATAGTTATTCAAATAATGTAACCAAACGCTAATAATATTAACCAAACACTAAAACCGTCTGCGCATGAAAAAATAAAAAACATTTACAAAAAAAAAGGAGGTGCGCTAACACCTCCTGGATACTTACGAACCAAAACAAGAACCCGTTCAAATTTGGAAGATCAGGCGGATTCTTATCTTTTTATCAATAAGCATTACAAAAGTATGAAAAAGAATATAACTGCTAGGCTAAATATTTTAGCAAAATCACCAAAACTGAAACTCCTTTTTCTTACCATGAAAATCTCTACTTTCTTACTATTTGCCGTCTGCGTACAGACATACGCAAATGGGGTCGCACAGGAGAAAATTGACCTTTCGGTAAAGAATATGGACCTGAAGAAACTTTTCTCCACGATCGAGAAAAAAACAGATTACCACTTTTTGTATTATGATGCTGCTATCCCCCAGCATAAAAAAGTGGATTTACAGATGTCTGACGCATCCATTGAAGAGGTGCTTGACAAGGCGTTCCTGAACACCTTGCTCAAATACAAAATAATGAATAACAACCTGGTGGTTATATCTTCCGCCGACTTCTCATTGGTTGATATAACCGTGAAAGGACGGATTACGGACGAAAAAAACCTGCCGTTGGTAGGAGCGAGTATCAGAATCAAGGGATCAACAGTGGGCACCACTTCCAACGCAAACGGCGAATTTTCACTAAGAGTACCCGCGCACACGACCATTGTGATCACTCACATAGGCTACCAGGCCAGGGAAATGACCATTGACAAAGACGAAACCATCACCGTCCAAATGCAACAAGGCGGTAAAGCCCTGGATGATGTGGTCGTAACCGCTTTGGGCATCAGCAAGGAAAAAAGGGCCCTCGGTTATGCCACCAGCACTATCAAATCAGACGTGATAACGGAAGCAGGATCCCCCAACGTGGTGACCGCTCTTTACGGGGACATACCGGGCGTAAAAATCGCCGCAGCGCCGGGTGGCGCGACCAGTGGTGTAAGCGTTATCATCCGCGGTGCATCTTCTATCAATTATCAACAGCAGCCCTTATTGATCATCGACGGGGTACCCGCCAGAAACGGGGACTTTAACACGAGCAGCGGTCGTATCGGCAATAATGGTATTTCGGAAATTAACCCGGAAGATGTTGAAAGCGTTACGGTTCTGAAAGGGGCCGCTGCCGCTGCCCTATATGGTTCCGAGGCCTCGAACGGGGTTATCCTGTTAACCACAAAATCCGGTAAAGGCAAAAAGGGATTTGGCATCGAGTTCAGCTCCTACTACGACGAAGATCATATCGCTTATATGCCCCGCTTTCAAACCTACAGGGGACCTGGCCATTTTATAGACTATTCAACCCTGCACACGGGCAATATCAATGCTTCCAACGAAAATGGCCTGGACTCGGCTGGTTGGGACCACGTTACCTACAACGGGACAACCTATCGCAGCCTGGTAAATTCGATCAATACGGGCGGCAGCACGACCCCCAATCTTTATTTTGGCCCGAAATATGACGGTCAGCCTACCATTTACTGGGATCACCAGGTGAGACCTTATCTCCCGCAAAAAAACAGCTATAAGGATACCTGGCAGACCGCACACAACCAGACCACCAATATTGCGTTTACAAACAACACCGACAAGACCACGACAAGGTTTTCTTATACCTACAACCATTCGGAAGGTTTGAGTTTGAATGCCCGCAATGACAAACACAATTTTAGTTTGAATAATACATTCCGGCTGACACCGGATCTCACCATTCAAACGATCATCAATTATTTCAACTGGCATATTCACGACCGCCCAACCGGTACGGGCAGTATCCTCCTTGGCTTTGGCGGTATGCTGGGCCCGGCGGATAATGGAAGCTGGTATAGAAAAAATGCCCAGACAAGCCTGGGTTACAAATATGTGACCGGTACAAACCAAAGCCTGACGCCTAATGAAAACATCTCGTTTGGCAACTTCAAGAATGGTACGGCGGATTATGTGTATGACCGGGAAGCCAACGACGAAGATGAAAATGAAAACAGGATCAATGGCGTGATAAAAGCCGATTGGAAAGTAAACAAAGACTTCCTCTTTACGGTAAGAACCTCAACGGATTTCACCAATACGCTCACCTATAACGACGGCAGAACCCAGCTCCCCCTGTCACTGGGTAATTCCGGCAGCTATAGCGTAGGAACTTTCAACGATGAAATCTATTATGGGGATGCAAAATTGAACTACACCAAGAACATCGTAAAGGATTTCAACCTCAATGCTTCCGTAGGGTATACGGTTCAGTATGAAAAAACACTAACCAATAGTCTCACTACCAACGGAGGTCTAAGCGTTGAAAACAAGTTCGACCTGTCTGCATCCGTCAATCCTGTGACGGCTACTTCCGCGCAAGGCTATTTGTTAAAAGATGCCTTGTTTGGAATCGTAGACCTGAGCTATAAGAACTATTTGTTTTTAGAAGGAACCTTGAGACAGGACAGGACGTCTACTATGCCTCCCGGACACAACACCTTCTATTATCCTGCCGTAAACCTGTCTTATGTACTTTCTGATGCGTTGAGTTTACCCGCTACGTTTAATTATCTAAAAGTTCGTGCTTCTTACGGGCTGGTGGGTAACTATCCGCAGCAATATATTTCAAACGTTTCGTACGGCCTGTATAGCGTCGGAGGATATCCTTATACGACTGTTAACACCGGCCCTTACGGCAACGAATTCATCAGACCTGAAAAAAGGCATGAAGCGGAGGCCGGCGTAGAAGGTCAGCTATTGAAGAGCAGGTTGGGATTTGAACTTACTTATTATTACAACAAGATCACCGATCAGATCACCAACCTGACCCTCCCCAATACTACGGGCGCTACCAGCATCCTCCAGAATGCCGGTTCTTTGAGCAACGCCGGTATTGAAGTCAATTTGACCGCAACACCTGTCAAGACAAAGAATTTTACATGGTCAATGATCCTGAACTTTACCCATAACACGAACAAATTGTTAAGCCTGGCTTCCGGTCAAAACGAGTTACTCCTGGGTACAATAGACGGCGAAGTAGCCTACAAGGCCAAAGTCGGTCGTCCGCTGGGTGACTATTGGGCTCCTACGATCTATCAGACCAAAGGACAGAATACGATCAGCGCGAATGGACTTTACCTGGAGAACTATCAGCAGTTGCAAAATGTAGGTAACTCGCAGGAAACAGGGGTAGGCGGCTTTAGGAACACGTTCAAGTACAAGAATTTCGCCCTGAATTTCTCCATCGACTACAAAATCGGGGGATCCGAATCGACAAAGGCCTTACAGTGGCTGACGGCTTTGGGTTATACCAAAAACACCTTGCAGGCGACGGATGCCGCGCATGGCGGTCTTAAATACTACCAGATATCCAACAATGGCGCTATCCAGGGCGTTCAGACCAGCGGCGGCCAGGGTCCTTCCGGACAGCGGGTGTATGACAACGGGATGCTCCTGAAAGGAGTACAGTTGGACGGAACGCCTAATACCGTAGTCGTGTCATCCGCGTATTATTATCGTACGGAATTCAATTCTGAGGATGCCAGCTTGGCAAGTGTAGGACCTACGCAGGGTGATCTGGAAATGTACTATGTAGCTAAAAACACCTACTTTAAATTCCGCGAGATCAATTTTGCCTACTCGTTTCCTCAACCGATTCTCAGTAAGATTCACGCAACTAATCTGAGCCTTTCGGTATTCGGAAGAAACCTGTTCTATATCTACCGGACCATCAAAGATGCGGATGCGGAGCAATTTACCTCTGCGAGCGGTTATGGATTCCAAAATGGCAGTACGACCAGTGATTTAGGGAATACGAATCCATCGTCCCGTTCCTATGGTGTCATGTTAAGAGCCAATTTTTAACTTAGCGAGCTAAGTTTATTTATACAGTTAAAAAGAATAAATTATGAAAAGAATATTATCATATCACATAATTCTTCTTATGCTTTTTTTTGCTTCCTGTAGCAAAAGTAAATTTGGAGATTATTACCAAAACCCGGCAAGTACAAATACTACCACCGTTGAAAAACAATGGACAGGATTTAACTATGCATTGTTTAGTTATGAATCCTTTGTGTATTACCCGTACTTTGTCGAGTGGCAGACTACCACGTTGAATTTCACGCAGGTCACCGCCTATCAGAATATTGCGCATAGGTATGAGCCTATTTTTCAGTACGTAAGTTCGGATGATAAATGGACCAATTACTACAACTTTTTGTCTCAGTACAAAAATTTTGTATCTGTATTTAACAGCCAGCCGGCAGAAACCCAGGCGCTGTACCGGATCTTTAAGATCACAGCGGACATCCATTTTTACGATCAGTCACAAAAAATGGTCGATACCTACGGCGATCTTCCCTGGTCCAAAGCCGGCTTGATTACGACCAATGGAGGGGATGCTTCCGCATCCTATCCATCGTATGACAAGGCTTCGGATATCTATGAGACGATGCTGGATAGTTTGCAATCTCATGCGACCGAATTGAGTACGATAGCTTCCACCGGATTGAACTCCACGATCGCCTCCATTTTTAAGAATCAGGACTTTATCAGTCAGGGTAGCATTGTGAAATGGCAGAAGTATTGTAATTCGTTGCGGATTAAGATGCTGATGCGTGTCTCGGGTACATCCAAGTACAGTTCGAGAGCCAATACGGAAATCGCTTCTATTTTGGCGGATCCTGCGACTTATCCTATATGCAATGGAGGCAGTACGACGGCCGGTGTTTTTGGAAGCGGACCCACCGCTTACACGGATGGCGTCTATCTTAGCCCCCCTTCCAGCAAGACAGCTTTTACGTCCGGTCTGTATAGCGGACTGATAGGATGGGGTTATGCGGATCGGGGAACCAAGGTAATGATCGACACGCTGGTTAATAACAATGACCCGAGATTGAACCTGTTATTCATGCCAGGTTCGGCAACGACCACACAATTCATCGGGTTGGACGAAAGCCTGGATGCGGGCACCCAAAGCGCTCAACTGACGGGAGGTCAAATAGCCGAATACAGTTTTCGTCTGACAAACAACAGCTTCCTTCCGATGCTCTATATAACCTCTTCGGAAATACAGTTGTTGTTAGCGGATTATTATACGAATATCGCCCCCAATCCCGCGTTGGCGGGTCAGGCATACAATGCAGGTGTTACAAACTCCATCTATTGGTTTGACTGGCTTTATTCAATAAGCGATAATACCAAGCCGATCTACGGTTCGTATACTTATGCGCCGCCTACTGCCGGTGCCATTTCGACCTATCTCACGGCCAGCAATATGGCCTGGACTACGGCTACGACGACCGCTCAGCAAAACGAGTTGATCGGTTTGCAGAAATGGATCCATTACAATGTATTTGAAACCAATGAGAACTGGGCTGAGCTAAGAAGAACGGGATATCCCATCTTGAACTTTGTACCGGATAATGCCTCGAGTCTTGCCACTCAGCCTTCTGACAGGTTTTACTATCCTGAAAGCGAGTTGTTGTACAATACGGCGAATTATGACGCGGCAACAAACAACGGTGCTACGAATATACCTACGACCAAAATATTCTGGCAACCTTAAAATAAATTAAATGCTCAGGATAATAAAGGCTACCCCGGGGTAGCCTTTATTATTTACCTCCATTCCCCGCAGGGGCACTTCCTATTCACCCGGCCGGTCTTCCTTCGCTGCTCCCCAACGTTTATTCGGTACGGCAGACATTACAAACTCCAATATCCCTCCCTGCATCAGGTCAGCATGATCGATATATGATTTCGGGTAGGGCCGGTTGTTGAAGCGGACGGCCTTGATATAAGGACGGCCCCTGCCATTGTGAAGGGCACGGATCACCAATTGCTTTTTGCCGGGTAAAGCTAATACGGCCTCATCGATGTCCGGGCTACCGAACACATAGCGTCCTCCGACAGGATTGGCCGGGTATAGCCCCAGGATGCTCCAGACGCCCCAGGCGCTGATCTGCCCGCAGTCTTCATTGCCTGCATAACCGTCCACTCCGTCATGATACATCGAATCGACGATCAGCCGGACCTTCTCCTGCGTCTTCCAGGGCGCCCCGGCATAACTATAGAGATAGGCAATATGATGGCTGGGTTCATTTCCGTGGGCATACTGGCCGATCATGCCGATGACGTCGCTGCCTGCGTCAGGTCCTGTGATCCTTGGGCTTGCCCCGAAAAGGGCATCGAGGCGGGCAATGAATTTCGAATTGCCGCCGTATAGGGCGATCATTGCTTTTACATCCTGCGGCACAAAGAAGCTATATTGCCAGGCATTCCCTTCGCGGTAGTGGATATCACGCCCGTATCCCACCCAAAATGGATCGAAGGGCTCGATCCGCGATCCATCCGAATTCCTGGCCCGCATGAAGCCCGTGACCGGATCGAAAAGCAGTTTATACCCTTCCGACCGTTTCATATACTCCTCGTAATCCACCCGCTTTCCCAGCTTTTTAGCCACCTGCGCGATGCACCAATCATCATAACCATACTCCAGGGTGACGGTCACGCTCGAACCCCCTTTGTCCTGGGGCAGATAGCCGTAATGCATATAATCGGGCGTACCCCTGATAGACTGGTGCGCGGACTCAGTCATGGCCCTATAGGCACGCTCAGCATCCAGGCCGGGCTCGTTCTTTAAAATAGCATCGGCGAGTACAGGAACGGAATGATAACCCGTCATGGTCCCCGTTTCATTGGTACTAAGGTCCCATACCGGCAGGAGCCCGTTTTCATCATGGAACGCCAGCATGCTGTTGAGGATATCGGCCAGTCGTTCGGTATGCAATACGGTAAACAAAGGATGGAGGGCGCGGAACGTATCCCAAAGGGAATAGACGGTATAACGCTGACCATCGGACATTTTATGCAGGCTCCCTTTGGCATTCCTATACTCCCCGTCGGCATCCGAATACAGGACCGGCGCCATGCAGGTATGGTAATAAGCCGTATAAAAAATCCGTTCCAAATGTTTGTCGGAAGTCCTGATCCTTACTTTCCCCAGTTCTTTCTCCCATTTATCCTCCGCCTGACGACGCAAATCCCCAAAATCCCATCCGGGTGCCTCTCCCAGCGCTTCCAGCGCTTTTTCGGTACCGGTCATCGATAAAGCTACTTTCATTTGAATGGTTCGCCGGAGACCTTGTCCTTTCTGCCCAGTCTGCCGCCCGGTCTGTGGAGTCTGATCGCCAAAGACCAACTGTGCCCGGATCCATTTGGCGCTGAGGCTGTCCCGTTCCGCCGGGTATACTTGCCCATCTGCCCAGAGCCGCATTCCGGAAAAAGGTACAGAACAACGGGCGGCGAAATAAACACGCTGGAAACGGGCCCAACCGGTGGAATAGCGATAACCAACGATCGTGCTGTCGTCGATCCGCCGGATATAATCTTGCTGGTTGCGATCTTTATTAATGGCAAATCCCAGGTCAAAGCGGATCACCGGCAAACCTCCTGCCGGAAATTGATAAGCGTGAAAGCCGCAACGTTCCGTCGCGGTAAGAGACGCAAGGATCCCATTTTCCAATAGGACCGAATAATATCCCGGAGATGCCGTTTCATTTTGATGCCTGAAGGCGATCTTGCAGAACCTTCCGGTATCCGGCAGAAGGCCGTTAGAAGGCAAAACCGAGATATCGCACCAGTCACCCGCACCGGTTCCGCTTAGATGCATATGGCTGAAGCCGGAGATTATACTATCACTGTAATGATAGCCGCTGCTCCAATCCTCGCCCTCGCTTCCGTTGTCCGGGCTCAACTGCACCATGCCGAAGGGTACGGTGGCGCCCGGATAAGTATGTCCATGTCCGCCGGTGCCGATAAAAGGGTCTACAAAATCAATCAGTTTCTGTGTCTTTCCCCCGGTGCCGATGCCCCAGCAAGCCAGCAGCAGCAATAACCCCCGCCTTTTAAGACCATGCATTTCGAAACCTTTCCTTGTAAACCTTGTCGATGCTTGTTCCTTTCTTTTGTTCATTTTTCACGCTTTTTCTGCTGCGTCAGTGTCTTTCCACGAACGCCCATATGGCCAAAAATAGCAGAAATTTTCATTAGCCGGCTCTCATAAATACGCTTAAGCGTATCCTGTAAGTGTATCCTGCCCTGAAGTCTTGTTTCCAGGCTTTACTTAATAAATCTTTCTGACGGCGAATCTGAGCGTGAAGTGTCTTTCCGGTACCCCTGCCGGGTAGTAGCCTGACATTCGGTTACGGCACCACGCGTTCCCGGGGAACTTCGCAGGGATGAGGGGGCGGGATAATAATTGATTAAATCCTGGACCCGCGATTTGCGGGTTTTTTGTATTTTTGGGCAGTTCAGATCCATTCACTCCTCTGCGGAACCCCAAAGCATACCTGCCATTGTTCCATTTTCGCACACATCTATGACCATGAAACGTATATTGCCTTTTTGGACGCTGTTTTCCGCGATCATCCTGATATTATCCTGCGGGAAAGAGTCCAGCTACGAGAAACCATTGTCCAGCTCATCGTCAGGCAGTTTGCTATCACCTTTTGGGGATTGCCTTCCCTCCTCGTCGTATGGGGTTTTCAAGACGGGATCGACTCTCACCGCCGCTAACTATATCGAAATACAGGTATCTGTGACGAAAACGGGTAAATATCTCATTTCCACGGATACGGTCAACGGGTTTTCTTTCAAAGGCCAGGGAGTGTTTTCAAGCACGGGCGTGGATACGGTCCGCCTGGCAGGCACCGGGAAGCCGGCCGCCAAAGGAACCAGCACTTTTCATTTTACGTATGATTCCACTACTTGTTCCATAGACATCCCGGTAGTGGATTCTGCCACGGCGGGCGCGGCTGTGTTTACACTGGGATCTGATCCGTCGAATGCCTGCACCAGCGTTGTCCTGAGTGGAAATTATAAAACGGGTACGCCCCTGGACGGTTCGAATACCGTCACCCTCTCCGTAAATGTGACCACTCCGGGCGCTTATTCGCTGAGCGTATCGGCTGTGAATGGGATCACCTTTTCGAAAACGGGTGTTTTTACCGCCACGGGCGCCCAGAATGTAGTCCTTACCGGGTCGGGCACTCCTGCCAATGCCGGTAACTTTACCGGCTCGCTCAATGGAGCGACCAATAGTTGTTCGTTCGGCATCACCGTAACCGGTTCTACTCCGGCCGCCTTTGCGTTGACGGGGGCACCTGGCGCCTGCACGAGCCCGGCGATCAACGGGACGTATCAGGCAGGCGTGGCCTTGGTCCCGGGTAACACCCTGGCGGTAAAATTGGATGTAGCCACCGCGGGAAGCTATAGCCTGCACACCGATACGGTCGACGGGATCAGTTTCTCGGGGGCAGGCACGCTTGCAGCAGGCGCGGGACAAACGGTGATCCTGAGCGGTACCGGCACCCCCGCCAACCAGGGAACGTTTACGTTCACTCCCAGATCCGGAGGCTCTTCCTGTACTTTCTCGCTCACGGTAAATGCGGCTCCTCCCGTAGCACCCGGTGTTTTTACCGCTACCATTGACGGGGTGGCTCTTGCTTTTAATGACCGCGCGACGGCAACGACCTCAGAGACAAATCCCGTTACGAATACACCGAATGGGCTGGGACTGACCGGGTATACTGGCCCCCCCAATGGAAATACAGTCCCGGAGCTGCAGATCTTTGTCGCTACCAATAATGGCAACGCGGTACAACCGGGCACCTATAATGTAAACGGATTCGCCTATGGAGGACCGTCGGGATATCGCATTGAAATCGATTATACGGCGTTAAATGCCGACAGTTCTGTCACGATCTGGAACACCAGCAGTACAGTGATTTCGCCGAATCCGCCTTTTACCATTGTCGTTACGAGTGCCACTTCGACACGGGTAAAGGGAACATTCAGCGGCACTCTGACCAATGTCTTCCAGGGAAGCACCCTCAATAAAGCGGTGACGTCAGGGGTATTCGATTTGCCGGTGCAATAGGCGCAGGGAGCGGAACCCGAAACGAGTTTCGTCCTTGTCCATTTCAATCCTTCCGATCCATCGGAAGAAAGGTAGTATTGAGGATCGCAAGTTGTTGATAATAAATAAGTTTTGGTCGAATAAGCGAACCGGGAAACCGGCCGGTAAAACTACAGCCGGGTCGTTTGTCTATTATACCCGAAAGCGGTATCTTCATCAGGCATTTTTGTTCTGATTGCATGTAACCTGCGAATGGCAAAACGGCGTCAGAAAAGAAACTGACAATTATGAGCAGAAAACTTGATTTGATTGCTATGGCCACCGTCGTTGTTGCAGCCATCTCCTTGCTTCTATACTACGCCAATAGGAGTATAGACTTAACTACCGGCTGTATCGGAGAACAACAACCTCCGGCTTCCGGAGAAAATGCCACAAAGGGACTTAGCGTACTTCAAGTTTGGGAAATGCCGGATGAACTAACCGAAATATCGGCTAATGTCCTTGTCGATTCCACCCACATGGCTTGTGTGCAGGACAACGATGGTGTAATTTATATCTACAATCTGAAAAGCAAATCCGTCGATAAAAAGATCTCCTTCGGGGGTAACGGCGACTATGAGGGATTGTCACTCGTAGGTACGATATTTTATGTTTTACGCAGCGATGGTTTTTTATATGAGGTTGCCACCGGCAACGCCCAAAAGCCAATCGTTAAAACCTACGACCTGCCCCTGGAAATCGAAAATTATACAGAACCTATGTTCTATGATCATGAGCACAATCGTCTTTTGATCGGGACAAAAGACAAAGACTTGACGGAAAATGATAGGAAAGGGGTGTATGCTTTTGACCTTACCACAAAGAAAATGAACACACATGCTGTTTTTATGATCGGAGGTCAAAGCATTAGTCAAGAGAATAGCGACGATAAGAAAAGTCGTCGTAACGGTAAGAAGAGGAAAAAAAGGGCGAAAGATGATATAATGCCATCTGAGATCGCCATCCACCCTCAAACAGGAAGCCTCTATGTCTTGAGCGGGCCGAAGTCTGAACTGTTAATTGCGGATCGATCGGGACAGATCCAATCTACGATTCAGTTGGATAAAAAGATATTTCCCCAGCCGGAAGGCATGTGTTTTACGCCATCCGGGGGGCTTTATATTTCAAGTGAGGGCGGCAAGAAGGGCAGGGGGGTGATTGCCAAAGTTCAGCTTTGACGGGACAATTTCGGGCATTTTGCCCGGATCCGGCTTGTCAAAAAGCTCATTTGCAGAACGGTTCCAAAACCCGGTCTTCCCATCGTCTGGCCTGTTCTATAGTCTATACGTACTGATTGGCAAATTCCAGGCATTTTTTCACTTCAGTCAAGGCGTCGGAATTGGCAGGGATATTATATTCCAATTCTATGCTCATGGGAATCGGGTAATTTTTTTCCTTTACGAGGGTGATGATTTCCCTGATAGGCGTGTCCCCCTGTCCCCAGGGCATGTTTTCCCCTCCATGCTCTTTTGATAGCCTGTCTTTCAAATGTATGCTGGTGATCCTTTGATGTTTTTGCTGAATGAATGCAAGCAGCGTTTCCCTGGTATTATTGCCCCCGGCGGCTATATAATGCCCGCAATCCAAATTGATGCTATTGTTGGGGGACTGGCTCAAAGCCAAATCCCACGCAGTATCCGTCGCCTGCGTATGAGCGTGATACCCGACAAATATCTTATTTTTTTCGGCGAGCCTGCCAAGTCTCAACGAATGATTTGGATCCCTGGGCAATTCAACGGTTACGGAGCCCGCTCCCAGGGCTTTCCCGGCTTTATATGCATATTCGATTTCACCGTCGGAATTACTGTCATTCAATGCATCCGGCTTAAAGGCATATACCGTGATGCCGCCGTCGGCCAAGCGTTTCCTGCATTCGATAAATTTGTCGAAACTGATCGTTTCTCTCCAGCTCCGGACCCTGGCTTTGTAGTTTTCCTGTGTCTCTTCTTTGTTCGGAGCGGGTTTGCCGGCAAATTCTTCAGCGGCTCCGCCCATTAATTCAATCGCTTTGATTCCGGTCTGATTACAATATTTTATGATATTATCGATGCCGTCCGGGAGAGAGCGAAAGGAATAGGTAATCGCCCCGATGACAACAGTATGTTTTTTCGAAGATGCGCCCAAAGCTTTTTTTGCGAAAAGGGACACTCCGCCAAAAATGCCGAAGCTGCCCAAGGTGGTCATTTGAATGAATTTTCTTCTCGATTGCGTCTTGTTATTGTTCTTCCGATCCATAGATTTTTCTTTTAAGTATTATTTATCTCCCAAATTAGCAATATTCTCCAAAAAAAAGTCTGAATTCAATGCTTATTTGCTGATGCCATATCAAACCGGCCGTTATACAGGGTCTCCCGAAAGATCATTCGGTAGAAGCGACTGAGGATAAGACTAATTTGTATAAATTCGTGTCCGCCGCTAAATTGCTTAACTACTTCCCATGAGTGCGATATTGATTTTTGACTATGACCCGGAATGGGCCTTGCAATTTAAAGAACTGAAAGATATATTTGAAACCCATCTCGATGGACTGATCCGGGGAATAGAGCATGTTGGGAGTATGTCCGTAGCCGGTTTGGCGGCAAAGCCGATATTGGACATCGATATCATTATCGGGGATACCGATCAATTGGATGCAGTCATATCCAAATTATCCGGGATAGGATACCGATACCAGGGTGACTTAGGAATCCCTGATCGTTATGCTTTTTCCGCAACCAATGAATACATACCCATTACCCCGACAAAGAGAAGATGGCCTAAGCATCACTTATATTGCTGTGTCTCAGGGTCTGTATCATTAAGGAACCATCTTATACTCAGGGATACCCTGAGAAACAACCAGGATCTAGCGAATGAGTATGCGGACTTAAAAAGAAAACTCGCCGGCATTTATCCGAGTGATATGGATGCGTATATTGAAGGCAAAAGCAGTTTTATAGGAAAAATACTGCAAAGAGGGGGAATGTCTCAAGCCGAGGTCGGAGACATCGAAAGGAAAAATAAAGCCAAAGGGGCCTGAATCTATAATCATTATTGTTGTAACGGCAATCTCTAAACAGCCGCTTTTGCCAGCTCTTCTTTTATTCTTCTTGCCGTGATGTTTATCTGATCGGGCCTCATCATCCAGGTCGTGAGGGTCATAAAATCCCTGCCTCCGCCATATGCTTCGATTGAGGGTTCTCCTTTGCGCAGGGCATCCAGCATTTGTTCCCCCGAAATCTTGATTTTATCGGTATCCCAACTGATTTTCAGGGTCGGGACATGATCGGCTATAGGGGGAACAAAGGTTTCTGCTCTAACCCCGTTGATCTTTTTTGCCGCCTCGCCAACCCTGTCGATGCCGGCTTGCCATTCTTTCCACAGTTTGTCCTGGTCAAAGTTTATAAAATGTTCCAATGCCACATACATGGCCAGTATTTCCTCCTTATTTACTTTCATTCCCCTGCCAATCGTGCCGCTGTGGGGGCTGGCATTCAAACGCGCCGCGGCGACGATTTCCTTTTTTCCCATCAGGATGCCCGCGCTTTGCGGGCCGCGAATGGCTTTACCTCCTGACAGCGCGACATAACTGAACCCGATATCGTTAAACTTCCAGATATTAGATACGGGTGGCACATTGGCGGCCATATCGATAGATGCGGGTAAGCGGTGTTTGTTCGCCAGGGCTACCCATTCTTCTTCTTTTATCTTTCCGCTCAGGGAACCGCTCCCCAGGAAATGCATGGAAGCCGTTTTCTCATTCACCGCTTTGTCTACGTCGTCGGGCGTCTCAACGTAGACCAGTTTGACCCCGCAGTTGATGAAGGCATGGTTGTAATCTATCTGGTGGCTTTTCTGGATGATGACTTCCGATTTTATCTCCGTACCTGCCAATTGAGGGATTTGTTTCACTTTCTCGGGATCCATCCCGGTTAGTATGCCCGCCATGCCGAGCATCAGGGCGGAGAAAGCGCCGGAGGTCACCATGGCCGATTCCGCGTGCGTCAGGGCTGCAATTTTCTCGCCCACCTTGTCCTGCAACTCGTCCAGCATGCAGAAGTCTCTGGAACTGTCTTTTATCGTTTCTACGACGTAGTCGTGCATAAGCGAGCCGGACATTGCCGTGATGGTGCCGCGGGCGTTGATGAATGTGCGCACGCCTAGCTCCTTAAACAAATCCCGTTTGGCGGAGAGCGGAGATGCAGGAGAGGATTCAAAAAACAGTGTCTCTCCTTTTACGCTTATCGGCAGGCTAAGCAGGCTTAGCCCTTTTATAATATCCCTGCGGTTCATTTCGTTTTTTGTTTTGTTTTTTGCGTAGTTGCCGGGTTGTTGTTTTCGATGGTTTTTCTTACGGCCGCAACGTTCTCAACGGTGACCGGGTCGGCATGGTTGTTAAAATGCTGCCTGATATACGTCAATATCTGCGCAACTTTTGCATCGGACAGCATATACATCTTCGGCATGGTATTGTTGTAGGACTTGTTTTTCACCGTGAAGTTCCCCTGCAAACCGTTTAAGACAATACTTATTAACAGGTTCTTGTCTCCGTTGACCCATTCCGATTCGCTTAGCGGAGGGAACCGTTCGTTACCCAGACCATTTCTCTGGTGGCAGATGGCGCAATAGGTTTTATAGTATACGGCTTCGGGCGGCGTAATCTCTTTGTCCAGGTTGTCTTTGACTTCGTCCGGCGTTCTCAGATTCGGGGCCGTTCTTTGGCGTTTTTCCATACCCGCCAATTGCGCGGTGCTGAAATTTGTTTTATTTCCTGTGTACATGATCCGCCAGATTTTGCCTTTTTCAGAGTCGCATACATACAAGGAGCCGTCGGGACCCACGGCCAATCCCATCGGCCGGTATTTCGCGTCACTGGTGTTTACGACGGTGTCGATGCCCGCAAACCCGTCTGCAAAGACCTCCCAGGGGCCGGAAGGCCGTCCGTCTTTGAAGGGGACAAAGCAAATGCAGTATCCGGCCTGTGGGTAAGGTGCGCTGCTTGTCGAGCCGTGAAAGGCAATAAAAGCGCCATGCTTATAACGTTCCGGAAATTGTTCTCCTTCATAAAACAACAGGTCGTTGGGGGCGAAGTGGCCTGGAAAGCCAACCACAGGCTGCAGATAATTTTTCCCGTCTCCTTCTTTTTTTCCATCGCCGCCATATTCGGGGCTCAGCATCAGCTTACCCTTCATTTGATCGTAATAATAGTAGGGCCAGCCTGCATTCGAGCCGTCTTCCAGTCTCAGGAACTCTTCGGAAGGGAGTAAGGCGCTCTCCCATTCAGAATAATAGTCAGGCCAGTTGGGATGCAGATAGTCCCTCCCGTGCATGACCGTATAAAGATGATGATCGTCGTTATTCCAGTCCAATGCGACGATGCTGCGGAGACCGGTTGCAAACTTATGGCCGTCCGTCTGAAACTGGTCTGTTTTGTTGGCATCAAAGCGCCAGATGCCTCCTCTCTTTTCCAACAAGGGACAGGAGTCCTGCCCGGGAGACATGGGGGTCCTGTCGCTAACCTGGCAGCAATCGGATGGCGCACCGAAAGGAACATACATATTTCCCTGGTCGTCAAAGGCGATAGGTTTTGTATCATGTTGCCTGGGTGGTTGCGTATCGGTCAGCATCAATTCAATCTTGCTGTCGGGTACTAATTGACCGGGGGTTAGTCTCTGGCGAAAAACCCGTGTAACGGAGCTGAAATACAGGTATCCATTGTGTATCCTCATGCTGGTACCATAGCTCGATTTGTCAATATATTCGTCGAAGTATTCGATCCGGTCTGCCCTGCCATCGTTGTCTTCGTCCCTTAGCGCGGCGTTTTGGCCGCCGGGGCCGGGGAATCTCAGCTTTGCATAGATATCCCCGTTGCTATTGACGGCAAGATGCCGGATGGCCCCCTTGAGGCTGTCAACGACGACAACGACGGCGAAACTATCGGGGACGAAAAGTCCGCCGTTGCGGGGATCGAATACCGGTGCGCTGTATCTGTGTTTGCACTGGCTAAGACAGCAGAGGACCAGCAATGAAATGACAAAAATAGAAGAAATAAAACCCCGTCTTTTGGATCTCATGGTGCAGCTTGTTTTTTTATTAGTCGTTTGATTGTGGGGAGGATCATCCCCCGCGATTCATAAGGCGGGCTAATCGTCGGACGATCTGTCCAAATATCCGGGATGTCTTTCATATATGAGTTTGACAACATTACGGGCGGTAAAAAATACGGCATCATCGGGGGTAGGGTAGGGAGCAGGGAGGGAGGGAAACCCCGGGCGTGGGCTGTCAGGGGCCTCATTTTTTCCAAAATAGACTGTCCATCAGATTTGAGGGTGTTTTCCATCAGATTTGACGGTGTTTTTGTTTCCGAAGATTTTTGCGGATATTGTAAGGAATTAATCGATGTCCCAATGGGTATCAGGAGCCGGACAATGAAATGGAAAACGACTTTATTATTGACGACACTTGCTTTTGCGGCATGTACTACGCCCGCCATGATCATGAAATCCTGGGTGGGGCATAAAGAAAGCGAGCTTTATCGTCAATGGGGCCCTCCTTCAAAAGTAATCGACAACGGCGGCAACGGCAAAATTGTGGTGTATATCCCGGATATGAACAATAAAGACGGAATGAAACAAAGATACAGGAATGCAGGCCAGCCGGTCGAATACCTCAGCCCCCGAAACAATGAATACAAGAGGATAAAGTCATTTTATATCACTCCACTGGGTAATATCTATGCATGGAAATGGGAATAAAGTATGCCTGGAGATGGGAGTAATGCCTGATCCCTTTCCCCTGTACTCCTTATCCGTATAATCGAATATGCATTTGCAGAGATCGGCCGCCCGGCGCATCATTCATTTCAAAATAAATTGCCCCGCCATGAAACGGAATGGGCTTTGAATAGGTCTATTACATAGTTGATTTCTTCCTCGTCTAAGGAGACGGAATTCTCAAAAACAGTATATGGCCGCATTTATGAATTTTGCCGCTTCCCCGGGAAGTCATTCCGTGGATAGGGGAGTGGATTGCGTTGAATTTCAGTCGTTTGATACCAGGACCGGTAAAAATAACCGGTATGCCGGCAGTGGCTTTTTTTACATTGGCAATGAATCGGCGAGCATCGGAAAAATGGTGAGTGCTTTCAAAAATGGGTATGCCTCCCCGTGTCCTCAGGATGCCAGACAAGAACTGCTTCGTTGCCTCCAAAGAGAAAAAGAGGCAGTTCCGGAGGTGATCTTCTGCGAGGGAAATTTGGATTTTGTTGCCATCAGAAACTTGTATCGTTTTGTCAGCAGACATCCTGTGCTTGGGTCCGTTCCATTTGTGCTGAATGCCGACGGGTTATCCGCGAAAGAGCTGGCTTATCGCCGTAGAAACAGGGTTTCGGACGAGATGGTCTTCCTGGCGAAGCATAGTCCCGAGAGCCTGCTTTCAAAGACACGGTTCTACCGAAGGGTCAAGACCCGGAACAGTGAAATGAGCCTGCCGAAAAAAGCGTCGATGCTTTCTTTCGGTTCATTTGACTTTCATCCGGGTTTATTGCTTAAGAGGATATTCGATATAATTGTGGCGTCCCTCTGCCTGCTTGTCCTTTCGCCTCTATTCCTGGTAATCTCGCTTGCCATCCGTATCGATTCAAAAGGACCGGTCTTCTATGTTTCGAAGAGAGCGGGAAAAGGATTTCGGATCTTTAATTTCTATAAATTCCGCACGATGCGAACGGGCGCAGATGCCGAGATAGCGGTCATCTCCCACCTGAACCAGTATGATGTGGACAATAGCGGACCGGTGTTTGTGAAGATAAAAAATGATCCAAGGGTCACCAAAATCGGGAAGTTCCTCCGTAATTCAAGCCTCGATGAACTGCCTCAGATATTGAATGTACTGTTCGGGCATATGTCTTTTGTGGGAAATCGTCCTCTTCCGCTTTATGAGGCTACGACCTTGACAACCGACCATTGGGCGAAACGGTTTATGGCTCCCGCCGGTATTACCGGTCTCTGGCAGATAAAGAAAAGAGGCAAGGAGGACATGTCGGTGGAAGAGAGGATCAACCTGGACATAGATTATGCCGACAAAGGCAATTTGATGTACGACTTGTGGATTATCGCCAATACTCCTTCGGCTCTTCTGCAAAAAACCAGTGTCTGACAAGAATAGGATCAATCTGGTATTTGCAAAGATCAAACCACTCAGGGATATCCAAGTTCCTCGCCGATGGCGTGCAGAAGATACCCCTTTTTGTCATTGCTGTATTCCCAGAACATCACCCCCGCCAGCCTGTTCTTTTCGACATACCTGCATTTGTCCTTCACGGACTCTTCGTCATCATAGGAGAGGAGTATCTTTTGATCGGCCTGGAAAATATATGGGGCATGGGCATCCGCATCCCAATACCTGGCAAATCCATTCCGGCCGACGATACTGTCTTTTATCAGGGTATAGTCGCTTTCCCTGCCAACCTGGTGGAAGAGGGGGCTTTTCGCAGATCTATCCGAAGCCTCGTATAATCCATGACGGTCGGTTGTCTTCACCGTCCAGCTATGTGCGTAGAAGGCGATCCCCATCACCAGTTTCGAGGAAGGGACGCCTGCGGCCTCGAATAAGCGGACAGCCTTGTCGGCGCAGGGTTTTGCCGTGTCCGGGTCGAGTTTTGACGGGTACAGGTTGGTATGATGACCGGAGAGATCGTCTCCCCCTTCCCGGAAGTCATAGCTCATGATATTCACGTAGTCCAGGTAGCGCTGTACTTTGCCCATTTCCGTGTGTTCTATAAATGGCCGGTCCGCGCCGACCGCGGTTGTGGTGAAATAGTGTTTTGCGTTTACCGTGCCCAGGCTATCGAGCCCTTCCCGGAGCTTTTTAAAGAACAGGGTATAATCTTGTTTGTCCTCCGGCCTGAACTTATTGCCATCCCCGATCTGCCCGGGATATTCCCAGTCGATATCCACCCCGTCAAGGTCATACCGGGAGACGATGTCGATTGCGCTCGAAGCGAAGACGGCCCTGGTGGAATCCGTCAACACTGCGTCGGAAAATAGTTTACTCCACGACCATCCGCCGATCGAGATTAATATTTTCAGGTCGGGGTTTCGCGCTTTCAACCCCACGAGGTAACGGAGGTTGACGGTATCGACCGCTTCATGGTGCAGCCAGGCCCGGTCATTCCTGATATCGACAAATGCATAGTTGATGTGTGAAAGACGGCTGACATCGATCGAATCTTTCAGGAGGCCGCGGTATCCCCCGACATAGCCGATTACCACCCTCCTGTTCCTACCCGGCGGCCCTATTCTCCCTTTTTTCCCGTCCGGGAAAAGCTCCGGCTGTCTTTCCAAAGCAGGGATGCGCTGATGGCTCGCGCGGTATGAGAAGGCGGCAAGGGCCAGGATGGGCAACGCTGTCAGAAAGAGCGGGGAAAAACGAATTTTCATGATAGGAAAGTAGGCGAAAAGCGTGTAATGGCAAAACGCCGGTGGCCGAACCATCCCGAAAACCATCCGCCCATACTATTTCATTCATTTTCCTTATTTTCAGGATACGATATGAAATCATCAATAGCTGTCTCCTTTATCATTTTCATGTTTGCCGGGCTCTTCGGTTGCAGGAATCAGTCGATTCCGTTGTTTGACGGGAGGACTTTCGACGGGTGGGAGGGAGATACGGCAGAGACCTGGCATATTCTGGATGGTGCCCTGGTGGGTGGTTCGCTGACGGATACCGTGCCACACAACTTCTTTCTTGTCACCACGCGCAGTTTTGGAAACTTCGATCTGCGCCTGAAGTTTAAACTCGTAAGCAAAGAGGGCTTTTCAAACGCAGGCGTGCAATTCCATAGCCAGCGATTAAAAGATCCGCCTTATGAGATGTCGGGCTACCAGGCCGATCTGGGTAGGGGATACTGGGCCAGCCTCTATGATGAATCCCGCCGCAATAAGACGCTGGCCGCGCCGGATTCGCTGTTGGTTCAGAAAATACTAAAGCCGGATGATTGGAATGATTACGAGGTGAAGACCTTGAACGGGCATATCACGATTTTCCTAAACGGCCAACAGACGGTTGACTACACAGAAACCGACAAGACCCTTCCGCAGCAGGGCTTTATCGGGCTCCAGATCCATGGCGGCGGCAAGACACAGGCGTCTTACAAGGATATCACGATTGAGGAAAAATAGTCATTTTTACAATAGGATCTGCCGCTAGCCGCCTCCTGCGCCATTCTTTCCATCTTCGTCAAAGTGGTCTCACTGCCGCATCCCTCAAAATAATAATGGGCAGCAATGAATTTCTTTACATGCCCACGGGTCTCGGCCGGCAGATAGGACTGCAAGGCCCAGAAATTCCGGCTTCCCGATTGACGGATCGCCTGGTATACAGGGCCGGGACCGCTATTATAAGCAGCCAGTACCAGCAACCAATCACCGAATTCACTATACAAATCCCTGAGGTAGAGAGCGGCGGCCTTCGTGCTTTTATCATATTGGGTGCGTTCATCCCGGGTATTGGTGATCTTCAGACCTAATATTTGAGCGGTTTGCGGCATCAACTGCCAGGGTCCTGCAGCTCCAACCCTGGAAACGGCCCGTGTCTTTAACTCGGATTCGATGACCGCCAGGTACTTTAACTGAAGGGGCAGCTTGTATTTCCGGAAAATGGAGTCGATCGTCGAAAAGGGTTGACGGCTTCTTTGACGGATGCTGTATAGTTCCGTTCTGTTTTGCCGGATATAGGTTTTTACGAATTGTTTTGCGTGTTTATTCAGAGAGGTCTTCTCTATCGCTGTCATTGAAGAGAAATAATAATGATTCTCCTGTGAAACCCGGTTCTCCTTTCCACCCGTTTCCAGATGGACAGGAAACGGTGTTATGAGCAGAAAGCAAAGGCTTACCGGGAGACTCCTGATCAAAAATGTTTCTTTCGGCATAGTTTTCAGTTTGGACCCGGATGGTTGCCGGGGCTCAGGGTAATGCCGGTAGTTTTCAATCGGAATGCCAGCCTGTAAAGCGCTATAAACATGAAGGTTGGAGGAAACTTTTGAATATGAATATTCCCAAAATGGAGCGGGGATTCCCGTGTATAGAATGCATGTGACGGATCGTAGATTTACGTGGGTTCATTCGTCCTTCAACGCCGCATACATTTTGAAGTTGCCGGGTCTTCCCCGCACCGGAACGAGGTTCATGATATTGATACGGGCTAGTTTAATGATGTGAAAAGACCGGGCTATTCTGCAGGAACAAAAGAAAGTTGTCGGGGTTGTTGATGATGTCGTTGTGTGCACGCGGGCTGTGTATAAAAAGCAGCCTGTCGTTTTTTAACAGCGCCCGTGTTAAAGAAGTCTCTTCGACGGTGGCATAGGCGAGGGGTTCTTTTGCAAGCGAGGTCATCATGTTCCTTGTCTCTTCATCTGTTCCTCCATGATCCGTATAGATATCGATAAAACGATGGCGCGGGCTCTCTTTGATCCAGTTCATGAACTTTTCGGTGTCGGCGTATAACGCGTCGAAAAGAATCGTCTCCTTAACCGGGAGGCCGCCGTTTTTCAGGATATTCGCCATCACCCGGTAGGCCCCGCTGTGACCCGCCAGCAGGATATTCCCGGGCTTACTCCTTTTTTTGCATATTTTCTCCTCTTTCAGTTTTTCCAGGACATCCGCCACCAATTCCTTAAAGACACCGGGGTTCTCCAGTCTGCCTCCATAGCTGTCGGGGGCGTCTTTGGCTGTTTCCGCCAGGACCAGCACGGCATTCAGACGGGCCGCGGCAAATTGTGCGGCGAGCTGATAGCGGACAACGGCGCTGTCGATATTATTGTTCCATCCATGAAACCAGCATATGAGATTTACCTTTTTTCCGATGGCTGCCATTTTCGGGACGATAATCAACACCGAACTATCCATGTAGTGTGTGGGCGCATCGTATAAGACTTTGTTATACAGATGGCCATTCGACCGTCCGGTGTCCGGAAACGAAGTATGGCTGGAATAGATACGGAAAATAGAAAGAATGGCGGCAGGCTGCTGTGCGATGCCTGCTGCCGGTAAAATGGCTGATAACGAGATGAGCAGGTATCGCCTGATGAATGCGAACAGGCATCTTTTCGTGACACGGTCTTTTTTCATGACACTAATTTAAAGGATCATTTGGGGATAACATCGGAGACCTCGCATTTACCTATATTTGCCGGCTAATATTTGCCTTATGCCTCCTGTTTTCCCGGCTTCTTATTCTACCCTCGATCCTGCGGCCCTTACCGACCTGGTTACCGAAAAATACGGAATAAGCGATGTTCGCTGCCAATTCCTTCTGCGGGGGGTGGGGGACACGTATGTGATAGAATCGGCTGCGGGCTCCTTTATTTTGCGGGTGTACCGCTCTTCTCAACGAAGCCCGGAACAGGTCGGCGCGGAGATTCAATTGCTGGTGGAGTTGAAACGCAGAGAGGTTCCGGTAGCCTATCCCATTTCCGATCTTTCCGGCGCTCTTATACAGACCCTGGACGCGATAGAAGGACCGCGACAGGCGGTGCTGTTCAGCTATGCACCCGGCCAGCCGGCCTTGCGGCTCAATGAGAAACAACTGCGGGAGACGGGCCGCCAGATGGCCCGTTTTCACGAAGTCTCTTCGACGATCCGGCTGGATGGAAACCGATGGAGTTTCGACCTGGAGACGACGCTTTTCAAGCCCCTGGAAATATTAAAGCCTGCCTTCCGGGAAGATCCCGAAGGCTATGTCTGGACGCAACAAGCGGCCGCGAGGGTCGTGGAAAAACTGTCTCAGATCGGCACCGCCGGATTTTCGAGCGGTTATTGTCATTTCGACTTCCTCCCGAAGAATTTCCATTTCGAAGGGGATTCGGTGACTTTTTTCGACTTTGATTTTCTCGGCTATGGCTGGCTGGTAAACGATATCATGACCTTTTGGTCGCATCTGTGTTGGGACGTCCATTTTAAAAGGATGTCTCAGGAGGAAGCCGACGAAGCCTATGGCATCTTTCTCGATGCCTACCGGGAAGTCCGGGCACTCAGCGAAAAGGAACTGGAAGCCGTACCCTGGCTGGCCCTCGGGTTCTGGCTGTTTTACATGCGTTTTCATACTACCCATGACCAGTTTTATCCGTTTGTACAGCCGGGTCACCTGAAACTCCGGGTGGCGATGATGCGGCAATTGATGGAGCGGTATTGGCAGCCCTGAAACGACACGTTCGGCAATGATATATTCGCCGCGCTTCCCTTTCTGTTATCTCACCAGGACCACGGTACCCTTGCGGGTAAATACGCCGCCGGATGGGCATTGCATTTGCACGAAGTATACATAGACGCCTGTCGGAGCCGGCCGGTTGTTAAAAGTCCCGTCCCAACAGGCTGAGAGATCGGAAGCGGCAAAGTGATCCCGTTCAAATACTTTTTCACCCCACCGGTCGTAGATGACCAGGTGATCGATTGAAGCGATTCCCTGGATGACGAACCGGTCATTGTGACCATTTCCATCGGGTGTAAACGCGTTGGGGATGGCTACCCTGGCTTGTTCGCAATCGAGGGTGATGACGACGGTATCCGCAGACGAACAGCCCGCCTCGTTTTTGACCTGTACGATATACACGGTTGACTGGAGCGGGGAGGCAACAGGATCGGCGCAATTTGAGCAACTAAGGCTGCCGGCTGGCGTCCATTGCCATTGAACCACATCGGTACCGGAGCGGGCAAGGAGCTGAACGGACCTGCCTGCGAGTATCTCCTGGTCGGCGCCCGCGTCGACCGTCGGCAAAGGCAGTACAGTGAGGATCATGATTGCGGTATCCGTGAAACAGGAGTAGGAATCGGAACCCGTCACCGTGTACGTCGTGGTAGCCACGGGTCGCGCGATGGGAGAAGGGCTATTGGGGTCGCTGAGACCCACGATGTTGTCGATCCAGCTATATTGGTCGGTCCCACCGGCTTTAACGAGAAGACTGTCTCCCGGGCAAATAGCCGCTGAGTCTGGCGTCAGTGTCAATTTCTCGGGTTGTATTACCGTCACGCTGACCGAATCCGAATTCTGACAGCCGATATCATCGGCCGCGGTGACCCGGTAGACGGTATTTACGACAGGCGATACTTCCGGCGTAGCCGTATTGCCCTGGCTCAGGCTTCCGGTGGATGACCAGGAGTAGGTCGCACCACCCGACGCTTTCAATTCCACGGCGCTCCCCAGGCATACAAATGGCTGAGCCGGTGTAATGGTTATGACAGGGGGGGCATGGACCTGCAAGGTCAGATCGTTTTCTCCGGACACGGTGCAGCCGGATGTATCTGTGATGACTAATCCGGCAATATAACTGCCGCTTTGCGTGTAGACATGTACGGCGGAGCTGTCCGATGTGGTGCTCACACTGCCATCTCCGAAATCCCAGGTATATTGATACTCTCCATTCGACTTCGCCTGCAGTTGTCCCGCTTGTCCTACGCAAAACGCAGGCGCGGCTGCCGTCAGGGTGGCAAGGGGGTGGCCGATGACTATTGAATCGATATATTCTCCCGTCAGCCCGTTTGGCCCATAGATATCGAGTGTCACCACATATCTTCCCGGCAGGTCGTATACATGGCTTGGGTTGTCTACTCCCGTCACGATAATACCATCGCCGAAATTCCAGCTGAGACTGGTGTAATTCACAGAGGTATTTGTAAACCGGACGAGCACGGGCGGGCAAAAGAGCGAGGACAGATAGGTCAGGGATTCCCGGAATCCCGTGTTGAAATTCCTGACGATGATGGTCTGTGTGGCCGTGCTGGTGCAGGAGCCCGGGGCATCGGAAGCCGTCAGTGTCACGGTGTAGGTCCCGGGCCGTGTATAGGTATGAGCCGGTTCATAGCCGGTCGATGAAGTTCCGTCGCCAAAGTCCCAGGACCAGGAAGGGGTGCTCCCATAGATATTGCTGGTATTGGTAAAGGATACCGTCGTATTCAGCGGTACATTGTTCCCCGAAGGAGAGAATGCGGCCTGTGGACCATTCACGGATACGTCTGACAGGGCTACCCAACTCGAGGAGGAGCATCCGGATGCATCCTGGACGGTCAGCTTCACCGGATAACTGCCCGGCGTGGCATAGGTGTGGGATACGGTGCCTCCCTGTGCCAGGGTCTGACCATCCCCGAAATCCCATAACCAGGAAACGATCGAATTGCCGCCTTCCGCCCGCGAGGTATCCTGCAAAATTACCGGGGATTGGTAACAGCGGTCGTCCAGGATGATCTCATATCCAGCGGCTACGCCTTTTATGGCCAGGGGAATAAAATTGCTGGTGTCGCTGCATCCGAAACCGGATGTCGTAATCACCCGCAGGTCCTTTTTCCCTTTTGCAAAGGGAGAAAGCGTGGCATAATAGGCACTGTCCATCAACTCGTAGCCCGGGGTGATCTTTCCCTGGAAGGCCGTCGAGTCTCCATATTGAAATTGCACGGAATATTCGCCGCCCGCTGTGGCCAGGTACAGGTTGGGGTTGTGGAACTCGTTGGACACTTCAATTGACAGGGTGTCGTCGACGCATACCGAAGCTTTGTCCGCGGATAAGACCGGAGGGCGTTTGAGCAGGACGGAAACATTGGTGGAAGTCTGGGAGGTACATTGCTGGTCAGTCACGGTCAGCTGTACGGGATAAATACCGGTTTTCGTATAGGTATGCGTTAGCCGGGCGATATTGCCGGTAGTCTGGGAGGTCCCGTCTCCGAAACTCCAGACCATGCTGGTAGCTCCCTGAGTGAGGTCCGTAAAAGTGACGTCGCCGCGGGTGCCTTCACAGGTGTTGGCATAGGAGAGCGAGCTTGTCACGGACGGCAGTACGGTAATGTACTGCGGCTTAGTAATCACCGCATTGCATCCGCTCGCATCTCCGAGATTCAGGGTGACCGTGTAGGTGCCGGGCGTGGTATAGACGTGGGTCGCGTAGTAGCTGGCTGCATAGCTTTCCGTTCCGTCCCCATAGACCCATGTGTAATAGATCATATACGGGTCGGTTGGCGCGGAGGTGAGGGTCACTTCTGTTCCCCCGCATACGGTCGTGGCGGCCGTACTGAAGTCGATGTTGATGGGTGGCGATATGATCACGCTAAGGCCGTTCGACACGCCGGGGCATCCATTCTGATCGGTAAAATACAGCAGGATGTCATAGGTTCCGATCTTGCTGAATGTGTGCGTCGGCGCCGGCAGGGTCGATGTGGTCCCATCCCCGAAATCCCAGCGGTAAGATTGCAGGGGGGTCCCGCTGATGGTGGCGAAGCTTTGTGTGACCGGATTCCCGCAGGAGGAGGTCGGCCCGGTTCCTGTGAAATAGATGCCCTGTATGGGTGGATAGACATCGAGGGTTTGAGCCACGGAACTGCTGCATCCGGCGGCGTTGAAAACGGTGAGCGATACCTGGTAAATGCCCTCATCCTGATAGGTATTGCTGGCTTTTTGCGTGGTCGCGTTGATGATGGGGGGAAGGGCGTAGGGCGAATAGTAGAAGGACCATTGCCAGGCGGTGGCGCCGGGGGTATGGTCGGTGAAATCAATGGTTGCCGGCGGGCCGCATTTCCCTTCCGGGATGGCGTCAAAGCCGGTGAGGTTTGGCAGCGCGTTTACAAGAACCTGTTTGGACAGGGATTGTGTACAGCCGCCGAAGGTATTGGTGAGGGTGACCGTATGCGTTCCCGCCGAACTAAACGTATAGGTGAGAGGGCCGTTGGACAAGGCAGTCACGCCGTCGACCTGCCATACCCCCTTGTCGGGCGTGGGGAAACTGCTGTCTTTAAAGATCATCGTTGTATTCATGCAACCGGAAGCAGGCCCCGCGATATAAGACTGATAATTAGCCACGTGCAGTGAGTCGGATTGAGTTGCGACGGCCGTACAGCCATTCGAACTTTTGACGGTAAGCTTCACCGCATAATTGCCTTTTGCCGGATAGACGTGGGACGGGCTGGTCCCGGTGGAACCGGTCCCATCCCCAAAATCCCACAAATAGGTCTGCGTCCCCGGTCCCGTGCTGTTATTTGTAAACTGAACAGGATCCGATACCAGGCATAATACGCTTTTATCTGTCGAAAAAGTGGCGGAAGGCACAGGCAGCACCTGTATAATGTTCTTCTTTTGCGCAACGTCGCTGCAACCATAATCATTGGTAGCGGTAAGACTGACAGTGAAAGTTCCGGCTTCCTGGTAGACATGCGGGGAGAGATTGCTGCCAGATGAGGTAGATCCGTCTCCAAAATCCCAGAGGAACCCGATCGTCCCACCGTCGCCCCCGGCCGTCGTACCGGTAAAATTCACGGGTGTGGAGAGACAGACGATTTGCTGATCGGCCGAAAAATTCACTGAGGGCGGTGCGTATACTGAAATCGTCCGGGTGGAGTTGGAAACTTGTGATCCGTCTGTTACCGTTAGGGTAACTGTATAGACGCGGGTATCCTCGTAAACGACCTCGGGATTCTGCTGAACGGATTCATTCCCGTTGCCAAAGCTCCACTGGTAAACGGCCCGGGCGGAGGCGCCGATGCTGTTGTCGGAAAAATGAACGTGCAGGGGGGAGCAGCCGGCTGTTTTATCCACGGTGAATCCCGCGCTCAATTGTGCATAGGCAGGGGTGGTGTGGATGCATAAGACAGCAAAAAATACGATACAAGGCCGGGCGACGCACAGCGGCATGGGTCAGGTTTAACAGTCTTTTGAAGATCCTGTCCGGTTTATAAACGGACAGGATCCTATGCCCTAAATATAGATAAAGAAATACAGACTGTCAACCTTACCATAAGCTTCCCCGGGGAGTTCCCGGTTGCCTTTGCGGGAGATCGGTCATAGGGACACGTTCCATCCCTCGCGGTATTCGCGTTTCACGAATTGATTGGCTTCTTCGAAATTGGTGATCCGCATCGCCTTTGCGTCCCACTGGAGCTTCTTTCTTCCCAGGTAACGGTCGTGGCGATTCTTAGCGTCTTTGTTCTCGAGGTTCCAGCTGCGGATGGCCAGGTTGCCTATCAAAATGCTTTCCGCAAAAGGGCCTGCGTATTCAAAGGGAGAACTGGTCGGCAGCTTACCGTATCCTGCGATACAGGCGTTGACCCATTGGATATAATGTCCTTCGGGAACGCGGGGCAGGACGGCCTTGGGCATCTCCGTTTCCGCCATGAGCTTCGAAGGCAATAACCGGGGGTTCTCGCCATAGCAATCCACGAGCATCTTGCCCTTGGTGCCTTCGAACATCGCGCCGCCGTCATTGCCACCAAAGGGTTCGCCTGGCAGCAATTCGTCCGGCAGCCTGGGCAGAAGGCCGCCGTCCATCCAAGTCACTTTTATATCGCCTTTTCCGTCTTTGCGCGGGTAATTGAGATGGATGATAGACGCCGCGGGGAAGCCATCGGGATATTTTGCTTCTTTGCCGTCGTCGGTCCACGAAGTCGGGACGCTGCATTCCACGGAATCCGGGAAGTCGATGGGCAGCAGCCGGAAGGCAGGATCCATCATATGACACGCCATATCGCCCAGCGCCCCCGTACCGAAGGCACTCCATCCGCGCCAGCTAAAGGGCAGATAGGCCGGGTTGTAGTCTATGGTTTTTGCCGGCCCCAGCCACAGATCCCAGTCCAATTCCTTTGGCACTTCGAATTTGCCGGTGGGTGTGGGCAGTCCCTGCGGCCATACCGGCCGGTTTGTCCAAACATAGACCGTGTGAACATCGCCGATCAGCCCGGCATCATGCATTTCCTTTGCCTTGCGTACACCGTCGCTGGAACCACCCTGATTGCCCATCTGGGTGACCACCTTATAGCGTTTTGCAGCCTGTGCCAGCAGTCTGGCTTCATAGATATCGTGCGCCAGCGGCTTTTGGGTATAAACGTGTTTGCCTAGTTGCATAGCCGATAGCGTGGCTATCGCGTGTATATTGTCGGGTGTGGAAATGGAACAGGCATCGATATGTTTTTTCTCCTTATCCAGCATTTCGCGGAAGTCCTTGTAATATTTTGCCTTCGGGAAGCGCAACCTGGAATTGGCGGCCCTGCGGTCATCGACATCGCATAAGGCTACGATATTCACATTGGGGCTTGTCGAAAACTCCTTCAGATCGCCTTCTCCCTTGCCACCGGCGCCTATGCCGGCGATATTCAATTTATCACTCGGCGCCACGAATCCGCGCCCAAGCACATGTCTCGGGACGATGACAAAACCGCCTGCGGCGAGCGACGCGCCTCTTACAAAATCCCTGCGGGATACTTTTTTGTTTTCGTTTTTTTCCATTGACATTGTCGTTAGTTTATTGTTTTACGTGTTTTACGGTCGATTTATGATATTTATCTTTTTTGCTATTTTTTACGGTGTATTGAGAAAGCCGGTAACAGCGATGATAAAGGAGTGACTGCCGGGATATATGAGAGCAGACAGGGAACGGCATACTCAATACGGGCGAAAAAAATTCGAACGCAGAGATTGCGAGAACCGGTAAAACCGGGGTTCGGCAGTTAACAAAAAATTGGCAATTATCATTGTAAAGAATTGATAATCTGGTATTTTACGTTGGGGAGACCTGTTAATAATTGTGAAAAATCATTTCGGGGATTACAAAATTCGCAGACCCCTCTATATCTTTATTCTTACAACCCCCTAAACAAATTGACCGTATGACACAGAAACCCTCAAACGCGTTTATTGCCGCATCCTGGATCGCTCTTGGCGTAGGCATGGCAGGCTATCTTGTCGGCCTCTGGAGAGCCGAAATGCTTCTCAACGAAAAAGGTTTCTACGCATTTGCTTTCCTGCTGGCGATGTTCGGCGCGATCACCGTGCAGAAGAATACGCGGGATAGCCAGCAGGCTGGAAAAAAAGATGCCTGATCCATCAGACCAGGCATCTTTGGGGATTTTCAGGAAAGGAAATGATGCTAAAGTTCACACGATTCAGGAATTCTTATAGGCGATCGCAAATTCCTTTGCGAAGTCTTCCAGTTTTGTTTTCGACAGGCTGACGGGATGCTTTTTATAATCGGCGATCATTTTTCCGCTCCGCAGCGAGCTGCCCATTTCCACGAAATTAGCGGCTACGTCTTCCGGTAAGCCGGCCTGCACAGCCCCTTTCAACGCATCTTCGTCTTTGAATTCCACATAGGCCAGGCCCGGTTTGCCGATGGCAGCGCCCAATACGGCCGCGATTTCCCGGCTGTCTCTTTCGTCGCTTGCGATATAAAGGATGCTCTTGCCCGTAAAATCCAATGCCAGCAATTCTTTTGCCGCAGTGCCTGCGATATCATCGGGGTGTGTTAATACGACGGTCGTTTCCGCTCCATAATTATTGCCATAGAAACCGGCCGTTTTTATCAGGCCGATGCTGCTATAGAGATTCGTATAAAAGAAAGCGGGGCGAAGGTGCAGGATGTCGACGCCGGCCAAGTTATTCAGTTCCAGCTCCACAAAATGGATACCGGATACAGGCCCGCATCCTTCGGCGAGCTGCGCCCCGATGCTGCTGAGGTTTACCACTTTTTTTACGCCCGAAGACTGGATGGCAGCCGCATAGATCTTGCCCATTCCCCGGATATATGCTTTCCAATCGGGGGTGGTGAAGTTGGGTGGTACCATGGTATAAACCGCGTCCGCTCCCTTGAAGGTCCGGCTGAGGAAACCGGCGTCTCCTACCGATCCGATGGCGGCTTTGGCGCCAAGCTTCGTGATGGCTGCTTCTCTTTCCGGGTGACTGCTGATGACGGTTACATCATGGCCTGCGGCAACCAGTTTCTCTGTCAAAGGCTTTGTGATATTTCCGAGGGATCCTGTTAATACGTATTTCATATTTCTTTTTTTTGTTGGATCAAAGGTATATCTTTACTATGTATTTAGAGGGTACCCACCCGAAAGTAAGTATGAGGAATATTGCGACTAAATAGACCGGCTATGACAGCCATCAAGGAGAATTCCACCATTCAGCAGAACAAACAGATCGTGCAGGGCACCTGTCCTGTCTCCTATACGCTTGAAAAGATCGGCGGCAGGTGGAAACCCCTGATCCTTTTCAACCTGCGCAATGGCGCCATTCGCTACGGTCAGTTGAAGAAATGCATTCCTGGCATCACCGAGAAGATGCTGATTCAGCACCTGCGGGAACTGGAAGCCGATAAACTGGTAAACAGGGACGTGAAACCGGTAGTTCCTCCGCATGTAGAGTACAGTCTTACGGAATCGGGGCAGACACTCGGTCCTATCCTTGGGGCCATGGCCGAATGGGGTTTGGGGCAGACCGGCCGGTTGTCTCAATCATAGAAATTCACCTTATTCCAATCTCTTCAGCCGGAAGTTGCGATACGCGATCTTCATCGGGGGGCCTACATGGACCTGTACGCCCAGGAATCCTTTAAATCGCCGGTTAACGGGGTCGTTGTCGGTGACGTCGCTCATGAGGATCCCGTTCACATAGTGTTGCATCCGGTTGCCTCTTACGATGATATGATACTCGTTCCAGTCATCGACACGGATATGCGTCTTCAGTGAGTCCGGGTCGCCGAGCGAGCCGGTCACGATCTTTGGCAGCCACTGGTTATCGACGATATGTACCTGCAATGAATCGGCGGGGTTATCCAGCGGTGGAATGACGACCCGCTGTCCCTGGGAAGCCAGCGTCGTGCGTCTGCGTTCTTCGTAGTTGCTGCCGGTATAGGTGTTGGCGCCGTTTAAATCGGCCTGGTACCCTCGCAAGGCAAAGGGAAATCCTTCGATCGGTTCGCTGCGGTAGTTGATCCCGCTGTTGCCTTCCCGTGAGACCTTATATTCCACCCGGATCTCGAAATTCTCCGGCATCTCACCCTGCCAGATGATGAACGTATTACGCTTCAGGAGCGTCTCCCGGGTGACGACCCCCACCAGGCAGCCGTCTTCGACCCTCCAGTAAACGGGGTCACCCTTCCATTGATCCAGGCTCTTGCCATCGAAAATCGGAACAAACCCTTTTTCGTCCTGCGCGGTACTGCTTTTCGAAGAGTTACAGCTGCCGCAGATAATCGTCAGAAAAAAGAAAAGAATGATATCTGCCTGGGATCGTTTGAAACTCATGGCTTGGTTCTGTTTGGCGAAGTTGCTGATAAATCAGGGGGTGTACTCTGCCATTTAAATGTAAGGTGCAAAACAGTATTGTCCATCCCGTACTATCCTGTTACCGGCTCGGTTTTGAAGATTAGTGTGCTCAAAGACTGCACCCAATAAAATGCCATATTTATAGGGGGCTATTAATCAACAGATTGAATCTTCTTCGAGACAGACAACGTTCGAATTCGATACACGGGTTGTTTCGGGGTTGTTTCGTTTTTCGCACCAAGTCGAATTCAACCCGTATTTTTAATTCCCTGATTTTTAAACCCTGTATGAGATACCTGCCTGTTTTATTGTTTTTGCTCGCTGGCCATGGGCTGTTGGCCCAGACCTGCACCGGTGGGTTAGGAGATCCGATCATTGATATCAATTTTGGGGCGGGCCCCAATTTCGGGCCGGCCCTGGCATCCGGTATCACGAATCTGCAGTACGTCACGGATCAATGCCCCGAGGACGGATATTATACGATCGCCAGCAGCGTCAACGGCTGTTTTAGCGGGACCTGGCTGAATCTGAATTCCGATCATACGGGTAATCCGAATGGTTATTTCATGCTGATCAATGCTTCGTACCAACCCAGCCAGTTTTTCGTGCAGACTGTCACCGGTCTTTGTGCAGGCACGACCTATCAGTTTGCGGCCTGGGTGCTAAACCTCGCTTCCCATACCGGGCAGATACTCCCCAATATCACTTTCAGCATCGAAAGTACGGATGGGACACTCCTGGACAGCGTTCATACCGGAAATATACCGGTGACAAACCCGGCAAATTGGACACAGTATGGCTTTTATTTTACCACTCCCCCCAATGTGACAACGGTCATTCTCCGGATGAACAACAATGCTCCCGGCGGAGTGGGCAACGACCTGGCGCTGGACGATATCACCTTCAGGCCGGCCGGTCCCGCTATGACCCTGGCGGTAAACGGGCAAGCTGTCGACAGCATCACTGTCTGCGCCAATAGTCCCCAGGCGCTGAATTTCGCGGCCACTGTCGGAAGCTGTTATTCTTCGACCGCCCTGCAATGGCAGGAGAGCACGGACAACGGCGCTACCTGGGCCGACCTGCCCGGCGCCGTCAATAAGGCCTATTCGGTGCAGCCGGGTACGGCCGGTGTGAATTTATATCGCATCACGGCCGCTCAATCCGGTAATATCGGTCTTTCTACCTGCAGGGTCGCTTCCGCGTCGGTGACTGTCGACGTCCTGAGAATTCCCAGCCCATCTGTCACCATCTCCGATTCTTCCGATGCGATCTGCGCCAATACGCCGGCTACTTTTACCGCGTTGTCCGTTGACGGAGGCGCCACTCCTTCTTATCAATGGTCGTTGAACGGGTCGCCCGTATCTTCATCCGGGCCGTCCTATACCGGCGAGGCCTTCGCTGACGGGGATCAGGTCAATGTCGTGATGACCAGCGACGCGGTCTGTGTATTGAATCCCTCGGCCGTTTCGAATACCATCACCCTGGCCGTGACCCCCGATATCGTCTCTTCGGTGGAAGTCACCGCCTCCGCTACCACGATCTGCAGCGACAGCGTCGTGCGTTTTGCCGCCACTCCGTTTAACGGCGGCGCCAATCCGGCTTACCAATGGATGGTGAACAATACCGTCTCCGGCGCCGATGCACCCTACTATTCATCGGGAGGGCTCGAAGACGGAGATCTGGTCAGCGTGGTGATGACCGGCAGCCTGCGTTGTTCTTTTCCCGTATCTTCCAACATCGTCACGATGACGGTCTATCCCACACCTGCAATCGTCCTGACGCCGGATACCGTCGTTGCTCCCAGGAGCAGCTTTCTCCTGGATCCCCTGACCACCGGGCAGATCGCTGAATATGCGTGGAGCCCCGCAGCGGGATTGGACAACCCGGCTTCTCCCAATCCTGTCGCCTCGCCGGACACCACAACGGTCTATCAACTCCGTGTCGTGACCCCTGATGGATGCGCCGCGTCTGCAAAAGAGATTGTCGCCGTGTTTTATGATTTTCTCATGCCGAGCGCCTTTACGCCGAACGGGGACGGACGGAACGATTTTTTCAGGGTGCCACCTTCTATACCGGTAACCCTCATCCGAATTTCGGTATACAACCGATTGGGGAGGTTGCTTTTTGCCGCCGGAAACGGCGGAGCCGGCTGGGATGGCCGGTTCGAAGGCAGGCTGCAGCCCCCGGGGACCTATGTATGGGTTGTCGAATATGAAGATCCGCTGACCAAAAAACAGGTGACAAGAAACGGAACGGTCGAATTGATCCGTTGATCGGCGCTATTTCCGTCGCGCAGGCAGAAATCTTTGGATGGATATTTCACGAAGACTATCTTTGTCGCGTTGAAATATATATCGGCCATATTGCTATTAGCTGGTATGCTCGGACAAACGTTCAGCAAGAATATCCTCGTCCTGGATTACCAGTGCAATAAGAAGTTCATCGCCGCCAATCTCTGCGAAAACAAGGATAAGCCGGATCTGAAGTGCGAAGGCAAATGTTATCTCTGCAAAAAAATCAAGACGGAAGATAAAAAAGAGCAGGAGAACCCCGAAAGAAGGGCAGAAAGCAAATTCGAATCCGTTCCGTTCGCGCAGGCTTTTTGCATGATCCATCCCGACGGGTCCCTTTTGTCTGTCCGTTATCCTCTCTTACACGAAAGCATTCATAGCTCCTACACCGTTTCTTTCTTTCATCCCCCTCAGTGTTAAATGGGTTGTGCATTTCAGGGAATCATCCTGTATACGTGGTTGTTCTATATACATACGTGACCCTTTCGCTTACGCGGGTGTCTGCCGGGTGTCCGGCATTCAATTAATGCTATTCAATAATTTATTTCTTCTCTCATTCAATCGAAAAAAAATGAAAAGAATCATCTTTTTGATCGGCTCGATCTGCCTGTCCCTTTGCGCGCCGGCGCAACAGCACGCCTGGAAGGAAATGGAGAGCTTCCATGAATTAGTGGGTGCCGTATTGCATCCGGTTGAAATGGGGAATCTGCGTCCGGTAAAGGAGAAAAGCGCGGCCCTGCTGGCAGGCGCAATGCAGTGGCAGGCTTCGGCGATCCCTCCCGACTGTAACTATCCGGCATTAAAAACCGACCTGGTGGATTTGGTAAAACATTGTAAAGACCTGGATGAGGCGGTGAGGATGAAAAGGAGTAATGACCAGTTAAAAAAGCTGGCGATTGGGATACATAACCAATACCACCGGATGGCCGACGCCGTGAAGAAGGCCTGACCACGAAACAACTATTATCAGAATCCACCTGTCAGACATATTTTTATGAGAAATTTTTTTTTGGGAGCTGTTTTTAGCAGGGATGTTTTTATAAGAAATATTTCTACAAGAAAGGCTCGTTTCAGAACTGCCCCTTGCGTGTTTTGTGTTTCCCTGATGCTCGTATCCTCGCTACCGGCATTTTCCCAGTTGGTGATCAAAGGCAGGGTGATCGATAAAAATACCCGTTTGCCCATCGAATATGCCGTTGTCAGCATCCCCGTAAAGGGGGCGGCCACTGCTCACAGGACGATCGATGCCATCACCGATCAACAGGGGAATTTCGAACTCCGGCTAAAGGATGCGGGAACGGGAGAGACGGGTGACTCTCTACGGGTCTCCTTTGTAGGATACCGTTCGACTGCGCTGGCCTGGATGGGATCCCGGGGAAGACAGGATCATTCCCGGCCGCTGCTTATCGAGATGGAAAGGGGGCCCGTGGACATGAAAGCCGTGACCATCGTACCCTTGTCCAATAATGCCTCTTTTCATACGATCAGCGGAATAGATCTCAATCTGCGGCCGGTAAATTCGGCGCAGGACCTGATGCGGCTGGTGCCCGGTCTCTTCCTGATGCAGCACCAGGGCGGGGGAATTGCCGAGCATATCTTTCTGAGGGGCTTCGATGCGGATCACGGAACCGATGTCAGTGTCTCGGTGGACGACATGCCGTTGAATCTCGTTTCTCATGTGCATGGACAGGGGTTCTCCGATCTCCACTTTGTGATCCCGGAGCTGGTCAACAACTATGAATATGGGAAGGGTCCTTATTATACCGATCATGGGGATTTCACCACCGCCGGCTATGTGGCATTTCACACGGCGGATGTCCTGGATAGAAGCGAGGTAAAGGTCGAAGGCGGAGCCTTCAATACGGGACGTGTAATGGCGATGGTGAACCTGCTGGGCAGCAAGGCCCGGCATCGGGATGAGAGCGCCTATATCGCCGGCGAAGCGGCCTACACAGACGGGCCTTATGATTACGCCCAGCATTTCAACCGCGTCAACCTCTTTGGAAAATACAATGTCGCCCTTTCGCCAAAAGATAAACTGAAAATCACCCTCTCTACTTTTAGCAGCGATTGGCGTTCCTCCGGGGAAATTCCCGAACGTGCGGTATCCGAAGGACTGATCAGCCGCTGGGGATATATCGACAGCGCCCAGGGAGGATATACCAGCAGGACCACCGCGATTGCGAGACTGACCTCTTCGTTGTCGGATCATCTGGCCCTGGAGAACCAGGTCTATTACGCCCGCTATTTCTTCAACCTGCATTATGACGAGACTTTCTTTGCCGACGATCCCGTCAACGGAGACCAGTTGCGCCAGCGCGAATCGAGGAATCTCTATGGCTATAACGGCAAGCTTACACATCATGCCTATTTTCAGGGAGACGGCGATCTGACTTCGACTTTTGGTCTGGGATGGCAGTACAACCATATCGACGGCAGTTCCCTCAGCCATACAAAGGACTATAATGACGTGTTGCAATACATCCAATATGGAAACGTCCGGGAGACCGCGTTTAATGGTTATCTTGACGAAAGCTACCGGAAAGGCCGGTGGTTGTTCAATGCAGGGGTGAGACTGGACTATCTCAATTTTGACTATCTGGACAAGCTAAATCCGCAACAACCTTCCCGGAGCAAGACCATAGCGAGCCCTAAACTGAACGTGGCCTATACAGCCGACGAGAACGTGCAACTGTATATCAAAACGGGGAAAGGTTTCCATTCCAACGATGCCAAAGTAGTGGCCGCCAACCGGGGTCTGGACGTCCTGCCGGCAGCCTATGGCGCCGACCTGGGCATCAACTGGAAACCGGTGCCGCACCTGTTCATCAATACGGCGCTGTGGTATCTGTACCTGCAACAGGAATTCGTATACAACGGCGACGACGGTACTTTCAGCCCGGGCGACAAGACCCGGCGGGAGGGGATAGATGTCTCCGCGCGATACCAGTTCACCAACTGGCTATTCGCCAATTTCGATATCAATATCTGCAGGGCGAGGGATATCCAGGCTGCTAAGGGAGAAAATTATCTGCCGCTCTCGGTACCGCTTTCCAGCACGGGAGGGCTCTATTTCAGGCTGCCTATGGGGTTGAATGGCGGGATCAGCTATAAATACCTGAAAGACCGGCCGGCAAATGAAGACAACTCGCTCGTTGCAAAGGGCAATTTCCTAACCGACCTATCGGCCAACTACACAAAGAAGAAGTATGAGATCGGTCTGGAGATACAGAACCTGTTTAACACGAAATGGGAAGATGCCCAGTATGAAGTGGTGTCCCGGTTGAAAAACGAACCGCAGCCTGTGGACGATATCAGCTTTACGCCGGGTATGCCTTTTTTTGCAAAGCTGAAGCTGGCCTTATTCTTCTGATGCCTGAAAATATATTCAATACAAAAAAACATTTCAACGATGACACCGCCAATTTATTCCCGCATCGCGTTTCTGTTAGCAGGCTTCTTCCTGTTTACATTCCTATCCTGTCAGAACGGTCCCGCCGCAACGCCGGCGGCGGCCAAAGACAGCATGCCCGGAGCTATCCCGCCAGCACCGGGCGCCCATGCGGGTGCCGTCTCCGGGGCGGGAGCCGCTAAGGAGACCAGACAGGATCTGAGGCAGCTGCACCTGAGTTTTGCGATCCCCAAGGATCCATCCTGCGGGATGCCGCTCACGGCTGGCCTGGAAGACACGCTTCGTTACAAAGGGAAGCTCTACGGGTTTTGCTCAAAAGAGTGCAAGGAGGCTTTTCTAAAAGACCCGGCAGCTGCTCTGGCGGGTGCAAAATAGGAGGCGCGCTTTCCGGTGGACGGGACGTCCGCCTTTTGTTTTTTGTGAGCGATGCTCAGTATTTGTGCATTGATTATTTACATGCAGCTTCTCGTAAATGCCGGAGATATACTTGCACACGGTAAAAATGAACGAAATAAGCGTCTGTAACCATGAATAAGCGTCTGTACCCATAATTTTTCAGCGAGATGGGCGCTTTCCGCGCTGCTTAAAAAAACAATCTGGTCCACGCTAAGTACATATACTTATTATCTCTAAATACTACTGATAATAAGACCCCTGCAGAAATCGCCGAAGGATTCCTTCGTTATAATCCAGGATATCGCGGCAATAAGACTGTTTTTCTATTTGGTTACCGGCCACTAATAGAATATGTATAAATATAATATTTAATATGTATAGGACCGTACACCGAAAAATCAGTTGGCTTTTTCTGTTTTCGGTATTTTGTCTCTGCCTGGTCGGCAGGCTGATCTTGCTGAACAAACAGGATGCGGAGAAGACGGGTTTCCGGATCAATCACACCTGGGAGATTATCGGCGCCCTCGACCAGATAAACGACCTCGTTTCCGAATCCCAGGTGGCCGCCTTTGGATATATCATCAGCGCCGACGGTGCCTGGAAATCACAGCTTCTCCAGACACGCAAAAATCTGCAACAGGAATTGGGAAGATTGCAGCAAATCACCGGAGACAATGCCATTCAACAGAAGAATTGGGAATCGCTGATAAGCCTTCTCGAACAAAAACAACTCATCGAAGACAGCCTATCGGATTCGAAGAATCCTGTATTCGAAAATGACCGCCGGTTTTCATTTGGTCTGCGGATACAACACACTACGAGAGCTATAAAATCCGCCCTCTATGCGATGAAAGACGAGGAGGCCAATCTTCTTGCCGAGAGCCAAAGCTTGGGCAGGCTGGTACATACAAAGGCCATGTGGGCCCTGGTGACGGGAAGCCTGCTCACCTTTATGTTTGTCATCGTCATCCTCGTTCAGCTCAACAAGGACATCACCTTGCGTAAAAAAGCGGAGCAGGGACTTCACCAGAATGAATTGAAATACCGGAACCTGGTTGAAAATGCCGCCGCGGTCATTTATTCGACGGATAGCCAGGGGCATATCAATTTCTCGAGTGAAAAAGCCACCGAACTGACGGGGTATACCGTTGAAGAGTTGAAGGGCAGACATTTCGCCTCGCTCGTCGATCCTTCTTTCCTGGACAGGGTAGTGGCCAACTATGCCAATCAGTTCAAGACGGGGACCGTCGAAACTTCCATGGTTTTTTTGATCGTCACAAAAAACGGCGAAAAGAAATGGGTGGAGCAGTCCGCCGTCCTGTTGATGGAAAAAGACATCAGGCTGGGCTTCCAATGTTTCGTCAAGGATATCTCAGAAAAGAAGCAAATGCAACTGGAACTCGAAGCCTCCGAATTCAAGCTGAAGGAGAACCAGCTCTGGCTGCAATCGATCCTCGACAACACGACCTCCCTGATCTTTATCAAAGACCTTTCGGGCAGGTATATTCTGATCAATAAGCGGTTCAAGGAAATTCTTGGTGTGGAAGAGGACCAGGTGATCCACAAAACGGACTATGACCTGACCAGCCGGGAACTGGCCGATCATTACAAGATGCTCGATGAAGAGGTGATCCGGACGGGCAGATCCGTGGAAAGAGAAGAGCTGGTCCGGACGACGGGCGGCGACCGGAACCTGCTCCTGATAAAATTCCCCCTGCTGGACGGAAACAATAAGGTGTTTGGCGTCAGCGGTATCGCCACCGACATCACCGAGCGAGCGCATTATCAGCAGGAACTGATCAAAGCGACAAAAGAGGCCGAAGAGGCACGGCAGATGCAGGAACAGTTCCTGGCCAATATGAGCCACGAGATCAGGACGCCCATGAACGGGATACAGGGAATGACCAATCTCCTGCTCGATACCTCTTTGAGCGAACAACAGGCCGAATTCGCCCATATCATCCGGCGATCCACCGGCAACCTGCTCGTCATTATCAATGATATACTGGACTTTTCAAAGATCAAGGCCGGCAAGCTGACCATCGAAAAGATAGATTTCAACCTCCAGGACGTGCTCAGCAATGCGCAGGCCGTTTTTTCGCATCGCCTGTTAAAAAACAACCTGGATTTCCGGATCGAGCTGGATCCTTCCATACCGGATCTGCTGAGAGGCGACCCTCACCGGCTAAACCAGGTCCTCATAAACCTGATCGGCAATGCTATCAAATTTACGGAGCACGGATCCATACGGGTAGCCGTCAGCCGGCTCACGCAAACCGACACCGGGGTGGTCCTCCGGTTTTCTGTATCGGATACCGGTATCGGCATCAGCGAGGAGGACCTGCCGCATATTTTTGAAAGCTTTTCGCAGGCGGGTCTCGATATCTCCCGGCGGTATGGCGGAACCGGTCTCGGCCTGGCCATCTGCAACCAGCTGCTGAAATTGCAGAAAGGTGACATCAGCGTTACCAGCGTCACGGGGCAGGGATCGTCTTTTAATTTCCGTATCCCTTACGAATACAGCAACCGGCAATCGGGTCAACCTGTCCTGGCAAAGGTTTATGACTATGCCGGCCTATTGGCCGGCAAGCGTTTCCTGGTAGCGGAGGATAATGAAGTCAATCAAAAGCTGATCGAATATGTGTTAAGAAAGGTGGGCGGCATTGTCCGGCTTGCGGGCAACGGCGAACAAGCTATCCGGGAATTGCAGCAGGATGCCGGTTATGATATCATCATCATGGACCTCCAGATGCCCGTTATGGATGGATATGCGGCTACCCGGCACATTCGGACGGTGCTGCGCCTGGAAACACCGATCATCGCCATGACGGCTACGGCGCTCAAAGGGGAACAACTGCGCTGCTTCGAAGCCGGGATGAACGAATACATGACCAAACCGTTTGAATTTACGGAGCTCTATAAATGCATCGGCAGCCTGCTGGGAAAAAAAGAGACTGCCTTATCTCCCGTCCCGGCGGCGATCCAGGAGAAAACGGCAGAGAAGCCATATGATCTCGCCTTACTCGAAGAAATGGACGATAAGGAATACCTGCTGGACATGCTGAACCTGTTCCTGACCAATATGCCCGTCCAATTGGAGGAACTGGTGCAGGCGTCTGGGCGGCAGGATTTTGACAAAGTATTCAGCGTTGCCCATAAATTAAAAGGGACTGCCGGCATGCTTCGTACGCAGGCATTGATGGATCAGCTCGTCAGGATCGAAACCGGGTCCCGTGAGAGGATGGATACATCCGGGATGGTCCGGAGGGCTGCGGATCTTTTCACTCAGCTCGAAGGATTGCTGCAGGAAGAAAAATCAAGGGTCGAGGGCATGCTTGGAAAAGTCGTTTAATCCCGGTTGATAAATCCCGTAAACTATATATTCTTATGAAGATCCTGGTGGCAGAAGATGAAACGATCATGTTGAAGACAATTGACTTCCGTTTGAAGAAGGACGGTTATGAGGTCTTTTTGGCGGAAGACGGACAAAAGGCCCTTGAAAAAATCGAGGAGCTGTCCCCCGATCTGATCATCACCGATATCATGATGCCTTACGCGTCCGGCCTTGAGATCGTCGGCTTTGTGAGGAAGAACAAGGAGAAGAGGATCCCCATCATCATCCTGTCCGCCATGGGGCAGGAAGATGTCGTGCTGGAAGCGTTCGGGCTGGGCGCCGATGACTATATCACCAAGCCTTTCAGCCCCAACGAACTGTCGGTAAGGGTAAAGCGACTGCTATCGGTAACCGGCCGGTGAGCACCGGAAAAAATCATTTATTATCAATGCCATTTTTAGAAGTCCATCCTATCCAATACCTGAAAACCGGCTACCTGGTCGTTGCCATGTTTGTATTGCTCGGCGTGCTGTTTTCCGTTGTCCTGTTTATGCTGCTCTATCTGCTCGCCAGGAAGAAACGGGAGAAGCAAAAGGAACGATGGCACCAGCCGGTCGACCTGCTTATCCGGCGGGCTATTTTTTTTGAAGAGAGCCCCGACAGGATGCAGATCCCGATAACACCCGGGGTGAGCAGATGGCTGAAAAGGTCTTATTTCCGGCAATTCCTCCTCGACGAAATGATTACAGCCAAAAAGAGTTTCTCCGGCAATGCCGCCGAAAACCTGGTGAGACTCTATAACCAGCTGCGTCTTGAAAGACTTTCGCTGACGAAGCTCAGCAGCCTGAAATGGCATATCCGGGCTCGATGCATCCAGGAACTGGCCGCGATGGACCAGAAAGACCAGGTAGGAAAGATTTACCGGCTGACCAATCATCCAAACGAATTCATCCGGATGGAGGCGCAATCGGCGATCGTCCATTTCTATGGGTTCGAAGGGCTGCGCTTTCTCGATGTGGTATCCCAGCCCATCTCCGAATGGCAACAGATCCAGCTGCTGGCGCAACTTCCAAAGACTTTGGGCGCCGGGTTGAAAGGCATGGAAAGCTGGTTAAAATCTTCCAATTCATCTGTCATCTCGTTTGCGTTAAAACTCGCCCGGATTCACCGGCGGTTCGAACTGCATGACGCGGTGGCCGGTTGCCTGGATCATCACAATCCCGCGGTGCGCATACAGGCCCTGAAGTGTTTGCAGGATATTTGTAATGAGACGACGGCCACGCTGATCATCGGCCGCTATGAAAAAAACGACCGTCTTTATCGCATCGCGGCCCTCGAAACCCTGCAATGTATGGGGCCGGAGAGCGCGGAACAGCAGATCGGTTTCCTGCAAAAAGAATTGCTGAATGAAGACGATACGATCAAGCTGGCAACCGCCCGCGTTCTGGCGACCGTAAGCGGGCGGGGGACGCAGTCACTGGACGATTTTGAAAAGGCAGGAGAATATCCCTGGAATGAGATCATCCGCCAGGCGAAAGGTGAACAGACAAAAAGCGGGAAAGCGGCATGAGCTGGCAGCAAATCATATTTGGCTTTTTCAGCTATGGCATCCTGCTATACTCCCTGGTCTTGCTGGCATTCTATCTCTTCATTGCGCTTTTTGCCATCGGGGAGATCCGTCACTATCTTTGGGCAAACCGGTTTACCGACTACCGCGTACTGGCGGTTTCTTCCAACGCGCCGGGAATGAGCATTCTGGCGCCGGCCTACAACGAGGCCGCCACCGTGGTAGAAAATGTAAGATCGCTTCTTTCCATTCATTATAACAACCTGGAGGTCATCATCATCAACGATGGCAGTAAAGACGAGTCGCTGCAGAAGCTGATCGCGGAATATGATCTGCATAAGGTCGACTTTTTCGTTCAGGAGCGGGTCGCCACAAAAAAAGTGAGAGGGGTGTATAAAAGCGCTAACCCCGTTTTCCACAAGCTCATCGTCGTGGACAAGGAGAATGGCGGGAAAGCCGATGCGCTGAACGTGGGGATCAATATCGCAGGCAAACCCTATATCGTATGCATAGATGTGGATTGTATCCTCGAACAGGATGCGCTGCTGAAAATGGCCAAACCCTTCCTGGAAGAGAAGGGTTATCGGGTCATCGCTTCCGGTGGCGTCGTGCGGATCGCGAATTCCTGCCTGATCAGGAATGGCCGGCTCGAGAAAGTCAATCTCCCTGATCGATTTCTGCCGCGTGTGCAGACGCTGGAATATATCCGGGCTTTCCTGCTGGGCCGGATGGCCTGGAGCAGGATGAACGGACTCCTGCTGATCTCGGGGGCTTTCGGCGCTTTCGAAAAAGAGATCGTCATAGCCTGCGGCGGCTACAACCATAAGACAGTTGGTGAAGACATGGAACTCGTGGTCCGTATGCGCAGGTATATGGAGGAGCGGAAAGAACCTTATAAGGTGACGTATATTCCAGACCCGCTCTGCTGGACGGAAGCCCCCGTCTCTTATAAGATCCTCGGAAGGCAAAGGAACCGCTGGACAAGGGGCACGATCGAAACACTCCGATTTCATAAGATCATGTTCCTCAATCCGCGCTACCGGTTGCTGGGGATGCTGAGTTATCCTTACTGGCTGTTCTTTGAGCTGTTGGCTCCGATCGTCGAATTTGCCGGTATCGCCGGTCTGCTTCTGTCGGCTTTATTTGGCTTTCTCAACTGGTCGGTGTTCTTTGCGTTGCTGGGTTTTATCGTATCCTTTGGGTTCCTGTATTCGATATTTGCCATCCTGATGGAAGTCCTCACCTATAATCAATACAAACAATCGAAGGATATCCTGCGATTGGTGCTTACGGCGATACTCGAGCCGGTTCTTTTCCATCCTTTTGTAGTATGGTCCGCCATCCGGGGGAATATAGACCTGTTGAGAAAAAAGAATAGCTGGGGAGAGATGACCCGCCAGGGGTTTGTCGTCAAAAAGAATCCATAAAAAGAATCCATAAAAGAATCCATGAGAGCGAATGCAAAGGGGTACGTAAAAACATGAATCGAAAAGAACCAATATCAATAGATAAGAGTAGTATGAATGATTTGAAAATACATATCCGCCTCTTCGCTGCTTTGTCGCTGGCGTGGCTGGTGATGATCCTCCTGTTGAGCGGCTATGAATTCCTGTCGAATGGGAGCGCTCCGGGTATCTGGGAGCATGCGGGTTCCCTGTTCCTGTACAAGTTGTTTAACGAGGGGGTATACTGGCTGGACTCCTGCGGATGGCTGCTGGTTTTTTTCATCGCCTGCTATTTTCTGTCGGCCCGGCTTGCCCGCGGGCTGACTATGGTGATCATCGTGCTATTGGTATTGATACAATTCATGCTCGCAAAATATTTTTCCACGGCGTTTGTTCCGCTTGGCGCCGATCTGTATGGATATTCCTGGAAGGATATAAAACAGACGGTGGGCGCTTCCGGCAGCATGAATGCCGGCACGATCGCCATTTTCGCGGTCCTGGCCGGGATACCGTTTTTATGGCTTCGCCTTGCCTGCCGGCGGATCCGGATCCCCCTGCTGCCTGCCTTGCTATTGCCCTTGCTATCGGTGATCGCGATGACGGCCGGTCCTTCTCTTCTCCGGCATCACGGGGTTTTCCCGTCAGATTTTGCATCGAACCTGGTCCTGAGCAAGCCCGGCTATTTTTTCAGACAGTCCCGGGATCATTTTTTCCCCGAGGAGCAGGAGACCGATATCTATGCGGACTATTATGCCGGGGAGACAGGCGGCGACGAGGGGCTTGCCGCCAATTTCCTATACCCGGACGAAACCGGCTATCCCTTTTTTCATGGCGACAGTACGAAGGATGTGCTGTCTCCTTTTTTCGCTTTGCGGGGACAGGACGGCCCGGCCCGCCACACGGAAACTGTCACTCCTCCTCATATCGTCATTATCCTGGTCGAAGGATTGGGTCGCGCCTTTACCAACGAAGGCGCCTATCTCGGAAATTTTACGCCTTTTCTGGATTCCCTGGCCGGCCACAGTTTGTACTGGAAGAATTTCCTGAGTGAAGGAGGGAGGACTTTTGCCGTGCTGCCATCCGTGCTGGGATCGCTGCCCTTTGGCAAGAACGGGTTCCTGGAGATGGGAGAGGGGATGCCTTCGCAGCTCTCATTGCTAAACGTGCTTAAGAGAGACGGCTATCACAGCTCTTTCTATTATGGCGGCGACGCTCATTTCGACAATATGGATCTTTTTTTGCAGAAGGGCGGGATCGATGAATTAAATGACGGCAGATCCTTTCCGGCCGGTTATACAAAACTTCCTGCCGAAAATGGGTTCTCCTGGGGATATAACGATAAGGAATTGTTTCGCCGCTATCTGGAGACGCGGGCAGCCGTCCCTGCACAGCCGCAACTCAGCGTGATCCTGACGGTTTCGACGCATAGTCCTTTCAAGATCAACGAACCCGATAAATACAGCCGGCTTTTTGAGAACCGGATGAACCAATTGGGTTTTGACGAGGCACAGAAGAAGGAGCACCGGGTCTTCAAGGATCAATATGTGAGTATCTTGTATATGGATGACGCGCTGCGCAGTTTCTTTGCAGCCTATGCCCACCGGGCCGATTTTCAAAACACGGTCTTTCTTATCACCGGAGATCACCGGATGCCTGAAATTCCCATGAGGACGAAGATCGACCGCTACCATGTGCCCCTGATCTTCTATTCGCCGCTGTTGAAGAGAACGGCTGACTTCCTTTCGGTATCGACACATTTCGACATAGCGCCCTCTTTGCTGGCCTTCCTGTCTCATGGTTATGGTATCAGGAGACCCTCCGGGGCGCAATGGATGGGCGCCGGGCTCGACACGGCCAGGGGCTTCCGCAACATCCATGCTTACCCGATGATACAGACCAAGACCGACCAGGTGGATTTCATCATGGGTGAATATCATTTGAATGGGACGCAGGTATTCCGGCTGTCCCCGGATATGAATGAAGAAGCTGTCACGGATGAAGACGGAAAAGAGATTGCCGGCCGACTCGATAACGCATTTGGCAGGTTCCGTCAACGGAACGGGCGTATTACGCCCCGGGGAAAAATGGTTCCCGATTCGCTGTTGAAGGCCTATCCCTGAATCCTGTTTCCGGGAGCATTTTTCCACTGATAAAGACCGGGCTGATCTCTCCGGAGGTCATTTCTTTGGAAGCGTTCGATAATAGTCGTAGAATATCCTGTTCATCATCGGCCTGTAGAAATTCCAGAAGAAGCCGACTCGCTGGTTGGGGTCGCTGGTGTCATAAAACAGCCAGCTGAAAAAAGAGATGCCCTTGAAGGGAGAGCTGCCCAGGCCGATGGGGTTGTCGCAGAAGTCACCGGAAAAATAATAGAAGCGATAATCTTCGCCCTGGTGGAACAATACCGCCGGGAAGCGGAGCGGTATCCGGTGCTTTTTCAATTCGGCGGCGCCCGCTGCGTTGGCATGGATGACAAACTCCGCGCCGATCTCATTACGGGCAGAACCGGCAGGAGCCGGGTAGCCTGCGGAATCCGGTTTGTCTTGTCCGGCCGGTGAAAGCGGGGCCCTCGAAACCGAATCATTCAGGACAGGATTGGGATCGGTGATATCGAACCAGAAGGGATACTTTGTCTCTCTCGGAAGGTCGAGGGCTTCCCGCCCGGTTTCCGTGCTCTCAATGACGGGTACCGCGTCGAGCAAGCCGGTGGACGTTTCCAGGACTACGATCTGGTCGTCGTTGCTGACGAACGCAATGCCGTCGTGGTGAAAGGGCCACGCGCCCTCATGTTGCAGCCGGTAGTTGCCGACGAGCCAATGCGGCAATTCACTGTTGACGGATGTGTCGAGTGAGGAGAAATAACGCGCCGTCCAACCCGTCCAATGCATGCCGAACAGACGTTCGAACCGGGTTCGGACCGCCGTAGCCGTAGGCGAGCCGATCGTATTGAATTCCGCGATCATCAGCTTGTGCCGGGCTTTCATGTTTTCCAGCAGACCGATATCTTCGGGGCTCATTCCCCCATAGACAAGACCGGAGCGCCCGGAGACGGCTGTTTTTTTATACCATTCGTTCTTGTAGATGCCGTAGGTATCCGTGAAATAGACCCCGTCGGCATCGCCAGCGAGGGTCTTTAGCCGTTCGGAAGAGAATCGTTCGAGGCCCTTTAGTTTGAAATGGTCATCCTGACCGGGGAAAAACCCAAAATAATCGTGGTCAGGCTCGTACAGATCCTTTTTTGTTTTTGTGAATTTCTCGTGCCGTAATATCCAGTCGAGCGAGATATGTTCCTGTGCAAGGGGCGTGAGGACGGTCTTATCTACGATGGCGACCACCATTTTTTTCCGGGGTGTACACACCCAGGCCAGCCACATCCATAACGGCAGGAGGAGCAGTATCACGAGCAGGAAAAGAAACCCCCTGGTCTTTGTCATTTAGAATCGCTTTTGATAGCCTATGCCGATATCCACCTGATTTCCCCGCGTTCCCGGCAGGTATTCCTGGTTGATCAGGGTAGCCGTGGCAAAGACGACATTCAGTTTTTTGATGGCGTGGTTGTAACCTACGGACAGCTTATTCGATTTTAACTCATAATGGGAATTCAGCTGGATATTGTTGCTCAGATCGTCGGGTGAAATGCCGGTGCCCAGCGCCAGGCTCAGGTAGTCGTCGGCCCCTCCATAATAGTAGCGGGTGGTGACCGTATAGGACTGGGAAATATTGCTGTTGCCGGGGGTGAGATAAGTACGGGCATTAAACCAGAAGTTCCTGTAATATTTACCCGCCGACAGGGTATAGATCCAGGTGTCGCTGCTGAAATACAGGTAGCGGAAGCCGGCTTCGGCCTCGAAGCTTTTTGGCAGGTTGGCATAGAGAGAAAATCCCGCCCGGTATTTGGGGAAAATGCCGACGTCGTGCGAATAGCCGGCGTTTATATAGCTGTAGAAGGTCCTCGATATCTTCGGGTAGGCATCGCCCTCTACTTGTACTCCGTTGCTGTTAAACCGGTTGGCATAATTGATGCGGCCGATGACGGCGCCGATTTTTGTCTGTCGTTTATAGTCCACGCTGGCGAGATGCCAGGGGGCGTTGAACTCCTTATCAAAATAGACATAGTCGTAATAGACCCCCAATTGATTTTTTGCGGCTTTGAAACGGGTTTGCAGAGCCAAAGCCCGCGCCTCCGCATTTTTTGGATCGGTCCTCAGCAAGGTATCGGTTATCGCCGCGGACTCTTTGAAGCGGCCCAGATCGTTCAGGATCTTTGCTTTTTTCAGCAGGAGATCCCGGGAAGCGGGATGATAGAACAATCCTTTGTCGCACCAGGACAGGGCCTGGTCTGAGTGGTCGTTCCAGTATTCGAGATCGGTCATGGCGGCGGCGGCATCTTCGTTGTCCGGATGCCTGTCAAGTACATAACCGAGGGCCTGCCGGGCGCTATCTAAGTGGTGATTCCAGGCATAAATCCTGCCCAGAAAGACCCTGATGTCCGAATAATCGGGGCTTTTTTCAAGGGCCTTCTTACACCGTTCGATTGCCGCGGGATAGTCGTGGTCGCTAAATGCCGAATGCCTGGCCTGTTGAAATAAGTCATCCGCGGAAAGGGAGACCTGTGCCCGGGTCTGTAAGGGAAGTGCATTTAGTATCGTAAAAGAGAGGATGACCGTAAGAGGCCCAAAAAGGAGATTTCCAATAGGGTTTTTCATGTATTTTTTAAACGTGAAAAGCGGGCCTCTAGTATGGAAGTACGAATAAACGCGAATGGCCGCCTGTAAGGCGCGGATGGAGGCAAATAAGGCGGCAGCAGCGTTGGATAAGGTAAAGGATTGAATGAAAAATATTTAATTCTAGTATATATTACTTACAATAATTTGATGAAATACAACTAGTCGTTGAGTGATATTTGATACTTTAGCCAAAAAAATGACAAATTATGGATTGAAATCAAAAACATTGCCGGAAACTGCTTAAATATTTACATCAAAAATTAACTGCATTTAACATGGTTTTGAACACTACCATCTCCGGGGGGAAGACGGAGAACAAATTTCGCGTGATGGCCAGGGTGATTCCGGCCGGTATCCTGTTGTTTTTATCGGTTTTGACGAAGACGGAGGCCCAAACCGGCACTCCCGTCTATCCGCTCGATCCGTTGAGCGCAGACGAGATAAAAAAAACTGTCCGGATCCTGAAGGACAGCCATACGACTACAGGCGGTGACATTTTCAATGTTATCAATCTGAAAGAGCCTCCCAAAAAAGAGGTATTGGCCTATAAGCCCGGTGATCCTTTCCGGCGTGAGGCATTCGCCAGTTTTTACGATTATGCGCAGAGCGGGGTCCGGGAAGCCGTGGTCGATCTGAACAAAGGAACGGTCATTTCCATCCGTACGATCCCAAATGTGATCGGGATGGGGCTGGGAGCAGATTCGGCGGCGGCGGAGAATATCGTACGCAGAGATCCGGCCTGGATAGCTGCTTTAAAGCGTCGGGGCATCTCGATCGATTCAGTGATCCACAAAAGTATTTTTCCTACCGATCTGGGCATCGCCCCGATAGGTCACCGGGAACAACTGGTCATCCCCATCAGAAAAGGCAATAAGATCACCATCGAAGGGCTCCTGGCTTATACCGATTTCACAACCGGCAAAATACTCAGGATCGTAGATGAGCCGAATCGCTTTAGCGGCATGGCCCCATTGAACTATTTCAATGAGGATTCGATAAAGGATACGAGACAAGGCCCCAACCCGATCCTGATCACGCAGCCGGAGGGTTCTTCGGTCGGGATCAATGGGCATGAGATCAACTGGCAGAACTGGCATCTTCGCTATGGTATCGATAACCGCGAAGGCCTGATCATTTATAACGTAAACTATATTGAAGATGGCAGGGAACGCCGGGTGATGTATAAGGGGTCTATGCCGGAGATGGTAGTGCCCTACGGAGCCCCCTCCCTGCAACAGGCGGCCTATAACTTCTTCGATGCGGGCGAATACAGGCTGGGACAGGGGGTGGCCAGATCTCTGAGCCCCGGAGCGGATGCGCCTGAGAATGCCGCCTATATGCCGGCTATCCTGCACCGGGAGAGCGGCGCGCCTTATCAATTGGACAGGGCCGTCGCGATTTATGAAGAATACGGGGGCACGTTATGGAGGCACGGGACCGTTTCCCGCCGGGCTACCAATCTCGCCATCAAATATTATACGACCATCGAGAACTATGATTATGGGTTTACCTGGCGGTTTAAACAGGACGGGACAATCGATGTGGACATCGAACTAACCGGTATCGTGGAAATACAGGGGGTTCACCGGACCAATGCGATGAATGCGCCGGATAAGGACGATCTCTCTTACAATGGCATGTCCTTCGGAACCCTGATACATCCGCATGTAGAAGCCATCAACCACCAGCACTTCTTCGTCTTCAGGCTGGATATGGATATTGATGGAGACCAGCACAACAGCGTCATGGAAATGAACGCCAAATTGGTGCCTCCCGGTAAAGACAATCCTTATAGCAATGCCTTTGTCATGGAACACAACCTGTTCAAAACGGAGAAAGAGGCGCAAAGATCGGTCAACTACGAGACGGCCCGGAGCTGGCATTTTGTCAACAATGGAAAACACAACGCATTGGGCCAGCATGTGGGCTATATGCTGATGCCCGGGACGCAGGCGAAGCCTTTTATGCCGGAGGGTTCCGTCGTGAGGAAGAAAGCCGGCTTCCTCGATCACCAGTTATGGGTCACCCAATACCAGGAAGGGGAGGAGTACCCCGCCGGTATGTACCCTGCCAGCAATAAGGTCTATGACGGGCTGCCGCAATGGACCGCGGGGAACAGGGCTATCGATAACAACGATATCGTCGTATGGTATGTAGCGGGTATCACCCATATCGTACGACCCGAAGAGTGGCCGGTCATGCCTTGTCATCATATGGGTTTCACGCTGATGCCCTTCGGGTTCTTCTCCGAAAATCCGACCATGGGCCTGCCCAACCCGGGGTTTTTGAAGGATCAGTTCCCGCCCATCAAGACCAGCCAGCCGGGAGATCCGTCGATCGAACACAATTAACGGGATTTTTCGGCTATCAGACAGTCCTGTTCCGCCGCCGGCGACGATATTCCGCTCATTTGGTAAAAAAGGGCAGGCCGGCGGATGGCATTGCTGACAAAAGGAAATCGGCTTTTGCAAAAAAGTCGTACATTCAATCACTGAATATTTTCGATATTACTTTTCTTTGTTATTTTCTTTATTATTTTTCACGATAAAACGATGAATATGAAAAAGGTTCTCATGTTGCTTGTGCTGGTCTTTGCATTTACCGCCGCTACTTATGCCGACAAAGGTACCTGGACCGGGTATATCAGCGATTCTCATTGCGGCGCCAAAGGGAATAACGATGGTCATTCCGATTGTGCCAAGAAATGTATCAAAGGAGGCGCGCTGCCCGTTTTTGTAGTGGGAGACAAAGTGTATACGATCAACGATCCCAAAAAAGTCTCAAAATATATCGGCAAAAAAGTGACTATCACCGGAACCATCACCGGCGACGCGCTCGATATCGAAACCGTCAGCAAATAGCCGACAGCAAAATATAGCCGACAGCAAAATAATTAATCAATGGAACAACTGAATCAGGGTCTTCCCCAGAGAGACTTTGCATTCAGCTAGTTGCCCAACTGTTTTATGGCCAGCCAGGCCATGAGCCCTGTGCTTTGCGCCAGGGCTTTTTCGTCTATATCATAGGTAGGGGTATGCAGGGAGGAAGTAATCCCGCGTTCTTTATTCCCGGTTCCCAGGAGATAGAAGCAGGCGTCGATCTGCTGGGAATAATAAGCAAAGTCTTCGGCAGCCATCCATATATCGAGGTTTACGACGTTCTCTTTACCGAGGTATTCCTCGGCCAATACCCCGAGGTTTTTTGTAAGGGCAGGTTCGTTGACCAGGAAGGGGTAGCCCCGAAGGATATCGAGTTCGCAGCGCCCTCCCATACTTTCGGCGATCCCTTCGGCAATCTTTTTCATTCGTGCATGCGCTTCTGTTCGCCATGCTTCGTCCAGGGTTCGGAAGGTTCCTTCCATAAAGACTTTATCCGGGATCACATTGGTCGCTCCGTTTGCGATGACTTTGCCGAATGAGAGGACGGTCGGAACCGTCGGCTGGGCCGCCCTGCTGACGATCTGCTGGAGGGCCACCAGGATATAGGCGCTGATCAGCACCGGGTCGATGTTTTCCGCCGGTTGTGCGCCGTGTCCGCCCTTCCCGTGAACGGTCATCCTCAATTCGTCCACGGAGGCCATATGCTTCCCGGCGCGGATCCCGATCTTTCCGGCTTCGATGGCCGGCATGGTATGCTGGGCGATGATATGGGCGGGCCGGGGGTTGTCCAGGACACCTTCCCTGATCATCAGGCTGGCTCCTCCCGGCAGCCGTTCCTCTCCGGGTTGAAAGATGAGTTTTATCGTGCCGCCGAACCGGCTTTTGAGCGATTGAAGGATACCGGCGGTGCCCAGCAAAGAGGCAGTATGGGCATCGTGTCCGCAGGCATGCATTACACCGCTGTTCCGGGAGACATAGTCGACCTTGTTTTCTTCGGTGATCGGCAATGCGTCCATGTCCGCGCGGAGCGCGATGACGTCCCCGGATGTTTTTTCTCCTTTTATGATTCCGACAACGCCTGTATCGGCCATAGGCTTCCAGGGGATACCGATCTCGTCCAGACGGCTTTTGACATATTCCGAGGTCTTGTATTCGCGGAACGACAATTCGGGATGGGCGTGCAGGTGTCTCCGGTCCCTGACGACCGCGGCAAACCATTCATCCGATAATCTCCTGATCTCTTCTTTTAGCATAATTCGTGTGGTTGTAATGTAATGGTTCTGTATCGTGGTAATGTAATCGTTCTGTAGGGTTGTAATCCAACTGTTCGGTACGTTGTAATATAGTTTGGCATCGTTGCAATGTAATACGGGTACTGCAATACGGGTACTGCAACAGGGAAATATTACCAAAGGAAAACCACGCCGTCAGCATTCCGAAAGATAGGAGTGTTTTTTCATTTTTTCTAAAACGGACAGCGGTCGTTCCATAAGCGGACACTTTATAATAATTCATAAATATACCTGGCTGATTTGCAGATCGATGCAGATTTGGCATCTCTTTAGCACAAGTTCTGTAATCATCAATAAATACGCTTGGGACTGATATCAAAAAAAAGCCGCTATGTTTAAAAGTTACATAAAAATTGCCTGGCGAAATCTCCTGAAAGACCGCCAGTTCACCCTGCTCAATCTGATCGGTCTCTCAACCGGTCTGGCCTGCGCCCTGCTGATTTTTCTCTGGGTAGGTGATGAGCGGAGTGTAGACAAGTTTCACGGGAAGGACTCCCGGCTCTACCAGGTGATGGTAAACAGTGAAAATGCCGGTCTGATCGGAACGACAACCCATACAACCGGTCTCCTGGCGCAAACCCTGGCAAAGGAGATGCCTGAAGTGGAATACGCCTCCGCTACTTCCGAAACGATCGGGTTGAACAAGACCACCTTGTCGACGGGGGACACCGTTACAAAAGCCGTCGGGCAATACGCGGACAAGGATTATTTCAGGATGTTCTCCTGGCATCTTCTCCAGGGAAAGGAAGACCAGGTGCTGGCCGATAAGAACTCGATCGTATTGTCAAAGGATCTGGCTCTGAAGCTATTCCATACCACCGATCATGTCCTGGGCAAAAACGTGATCTATCAGCATGAGAAGCCTTATATGGTTTCCGGGATATTCGAAGACGTGCCGGCCAATTCCTCGGTCCGGTTCGACTATATTATACCTTATGAGCAATTCCTCGACGAACGACCCTTTGAAAAGGAATGGACGAATAGCGACCCATCGACTTTTTTGGTCTTAAAAGCAGGCGCCGATCCGGTACTTTTCGGTAAAAAGATTGCCGGATTTATGAAGGGAAAGGTTCCGAATTCCTCCAATACCCTTTTCCTCCGGCGGTTTTCATCGGGCTACCTGTATGGCAAATATGAAAATGGTGTGCAGGCGGGCGGACGCATCGAATATGTCAGGCTTTTTTCGATCATAGCGGTCTTTATACTGGTTATCGCCTGTATTAATTTCATGAACCTCGCTACGGCGAAGGCCTCCGGAAGACTGAAAGAAGTGGGGATCAAAAAGGTGGTCGGAGCGGGACGAGGGACGCTGATCCTGCAGTATCTGGGAGAATCGATGCTGATGGTATTCCTGGCGCTGGTTGCGGCCCTGGGCCTCGTAGTCTTTTTGCTGGACCCCTTCAATGCCCTTACCGGCAAGCAACTGGCTCTTCATTTGGACCTGCGGCTGGTGCTGTCCCTGCTTGCAGTCGGCCTGTTCACGGCGTTTGTTGCGGGCAGCTACCCGGCGATTTATCTCTCGGGCTTCAGGCCGGTGGCCATTTTAAAAGGAAAAATAAAAAGTGCCGCAGGGGAACTATGGATTCGGAAGGGATTGGTCGTGTTTCAGTTTGCCCTGTCGGTCATATTTATCGTCTCAGTCATGGTTGTATACCGGCAAATAGCCTTTATACAAAATACGAACCTGGGTTTCAACAAGGATCACGTCCTCAGTTTCGATATGGACGGCAAGTTCTCCAGCCCGGAGGAGATCAGGGCCTTTGTTTCAGGTATGCAGAACCTGCTGACGGAGGTGAAGAATACGCCCGGCGTTGTCGATGCCTCCAGCATGGATCACGAGAGCATTCTCAACGACTATGGTACCCTCAACATAGACTGGGAAGGCAGGGATCCGAAAGACAATCCCGCCTTTGGTAATATCGGCTTCAACTACGGGATGATCGAGACCCTGGGCATGCATATAATTGCGGGTCGCAGCTTCTCCCGGAAACTCAGCTCCGACAGTGCGGAAGTCATCTTTAACCAGGCCGGCATCGACCGGATGGGACTTAAGAATCCTTTGGGGAAAACGGTGAATGTCTTTGGTGTAAACAGAAAGATCGTAGGGATCGTAGAAGACTTCCACGTTGAGTCTCTTCATGAAAGCGTGATGCCTTTTCTGCTGAGGCTGGAGCCTGCCTATACGAACACTATCCTGGCAAGGATCCAGACAGGACAGGAGAGCCGCGTCATCGAGCGAATCCGAACCTTGTTCCAGCAATATGCCCCCGGTTATGTGTTCGATTATAAATTCCTGGACCAGGACTACCAGGTTCAATATGCCGCTGAAAGAAGGGTATCCATCCTGTCGGGATGGTTTGCAGGGCTGGCCGTACTGATATCCTGTCTGGGGCTCTTCGGTCTGGCTGCCTTTACCGCACAGAAAAGACAAAAAGAGATCGGCATCCGGAAAGTGATCGGCGCTACGGCCGGCAATGTCCTGGTGCTGCTTTCTACGGATTTTCTGAAACTGACGGGGATCGCATTACTGGTAGCTTTCCCCCTGGCGTGGTGGGCGACGAGCCAATGGCTGAAAGGCTTTGCCTACCGGATCGATATCGGGCCGGATGTCTTCCTGCTTGCGGGGATAACGACCTTGCTGATCACCGTTCTTACGATCAGTTTTCAGGCGATAAAAGCGGCCGTTGCCAACCCTGTGGATGCCCTGCGGAGCGAATGAAAACCCGCTAGCCGATTTCTGGCTGAAGGGTGCCGAAGAGATCTTTCCGTTTCTCGGACCCGTCTTTTGCTATCTCTGAAAAGCTGTTGAGAAAGGAGATCGTCAATTTGGCCCCTTCGAATAGGCAGGTGATCTTGTCTCCGTGAATTGCCTCCACAAACCTGGCATCGAGTTGCAGGGTATTCCCGTCGATCCAGGTAGCGGTACCCGCCAGTTTGGAAGGAGCTTGCAGGAGATCCCCCTCAGGGAAGGGATACATCGAGCTGTCTTTATTCAGTACCCATTCAGCCCAGCCGAACCGGATGGTCGTGCTTCCCTTCTCTCCGGTCTTCGTGGTCCATTCGCAGCTGTCTGCCGAAAATTTAAATTGCGTTTGTGTGGCGTTCAGATCGTTTTTGTCGAGATTGAATTTTTTGCCATGATATTTTGAAGAGAGATAGGAGTCTGCAGAGACTTTTTTGACCGGGATGGCCAGTTCTTTCAGCTCTTTTTTCAAGGTATCCAACGAAGCCGGATTTTCCGGCAGGGCGCCCGTCCGGATGGCCGGCAGCAGGTATTCCCAGATGATGTCCAGGGATTTTTGCATATTCCCGCTCTGTTCGGTGACAGCCAGCACGGCATCCTGGTCGGGCATAACGATACAATATTGTCCAAAGGCGCCGTCACCACGGTAACAGCCGGGTTTGCAACGCCAGAACTGGTACCCGTATCCCTGAGACCAATCGGCGTTTCCTTCCTGTGACTTTGTCTGGTAGCTGGTTGCATCCTTGACCCAGCTTTCGGATAGCAATTCCCGGCCCTGCCAGCGGCCTTTTTGTAGGTATAGCTGTCCGAACCGGGCGATATCTTCCGTTTTTACGCGTAGACCGAAGCCGGCTGTATTCAACCCCTGCGGCGAGGTCTCCCAGTCATAGCCCCGGATATCCAGCGGCTGGAACAGCCTGGGGGTGAGATATTTTTCGAGAGTCTCGCCGGTGATTTTATAGACGATTGCTCCCAGCATATAGGTGGCGCCGGTATTATACAGGAAATGCGACCCGGGTTCAAATTTCACCGGTTGTTCCAGGAAGGTTTGCGTCCAGGTTTTGCCGGGAGCGGCCCGCATCTTCGGGAGTGTATCCGCCTCATGCCCGGTATTCATCGTCAGCAGGTGCTTTATCTTCATTTGCTTCAGGTATTCCTGCGGTGCGGCGGGAGTCTCTTCCGGAAAAAATGAGAGTACAGGCGCCTCTATTTGCAGTTTGCCTTCCTTTACCAGGCACCCGATGGCCGTGCTGGTAAAACTTTTTGACAGGGAATACAGGGAATGTTTAAAAGAAGGCTCAAAAGGCCTCCACCAGCCTTCTGCGACGACGTTGCCGTGTCTCAGCAGCATAAAGCTGTGCCAGCAGATGCCTGACGCGTTCGCCGCCGTGAGAAAATCGCTGATGCCTTTCGAGGCGATGCCTTGTGATTCAGGGCTTGCACGGGACAACCCGGAAGAGAATGCATGGTCCAAAAGACCTTGTGGCAGGCCAGCCGCATGGCCCATTCTATCGAAGAACTGCCCGGCATGACCCAGAAGGGGCGAAAATCCGAGACCAAGAGCGCCCGCTCCCCCCGTCCTGAGGAAATTTCTCCGGCTTGTATTCACTGCAATCAGTTAAGAGGTTATGCAATACGGTCAACGCATGCGATGTATATAACCGGCCCGATGGCAGGTCGCATCATATAATTTTATATAGATGTGATATCTGATTATATTGATGTCACATCATCAGATCAGCAGCTCCCGAACGGGCTTCCCTTTGCCGTCGGGAGTAGTATAAAATGGTCTTTTCTCCACTTCATATTGTGTATCTTCGGGGATGCCGAGGGCATGATAAATGGTCTGATGCAGCTGGTCGATCCGGACAGGGTTCTCGATCGACTTGCAAGGCCGTTCATCGGCCGTCCGGCCATAAACAAATCCCTTTTTGATGCCGCCGCCCCACATCAGGACGCTGCCTGCGTCCGTAAAATGGCGATGCATTCCATAAAACTTCAGATCGGTGATGATATCAGGCTGGGTCACCTGTTCCTTGACCTTCGCATCCGGCCGTCCCTCGACCATCATATCCCGGCTGAATTCGCTCGCCAGTATTACCAAAGTTCTGTCCAGCCGTCCACTCTTATCGAGGTCTTTTATCAACTGCGCAACGGGGCCATCGATCATTTTTTTCATGTCGATCATGCGGGTGTGACCGTTTTCGTGGGTATCGAACCCTTTAAAAGGTTCATATTCAGTTGTGACGCTGATAAAGCGCGCGCCTTGCTCGGTTAGCCGGCGCGCCATCAGGCAGCCCAATCCAAAACGCCCCGTGTTGTAGATGTCGTAGATCTCTTTGGGCTCCTGGCTTAGGTCGAAAGCTTTTGCTTCCGGCGAATTGAGCAGCATATAGGCCTGCTCCATCGAACGCTTCAGAGACTCCTTCTGATAGTCACTGCCAAATTCTGCTACCGGGCTTTTGGCGATGAGTTCATTATACAGCTGATTGCGCCGCTCGAAACGTTTGGCGTCCATGCCTACAGGCGGGCGAACGCTCTCAAGACCCTGGCTGGGATCCGGGATTAAAAACGGGCCAAACTCGTTGCCCAAAAAACCGGCGGTATGAAAAGCCTTCAGCTCTTCGCCTTCACCCAGTGTAAAACGCTGGCCGATGTCGATAAAGGCAGGGATCACGGGGTTTTTCGGGCCCAGCAGGTTGGCGATCCAGGCCCCGATATGAGGAGCCGCCACGGTTTGAGGGGGTTCATAGCAGGTATGCCAGTTATATTGATGACGGGAATGAAGGATAAATCCCATATCGGCGGCTGTGTAGGACCGGATCAGGGTGCCTTTGTTCATCACGCTGCCGATGGACTGCAGCCCTTCGGAGAACTGTATGCCGTCGAGCGAAGTCGGTAAAGACTTGAACGTACTCAATACACGGTTGGCCTCCATTCCTTTTTCAAAAGGGGCGTAACGCTTGGGGTCGAAGGTTTCAGTATGGGCCATTCCGCCCGCCATCCAGAGCAAAATGACCGAATCCGCCGTCGCGTTCTTCCCTGCTTTCGACCGTGTCTTGCACCCGTTGAGAAGGGTGGCGACCGGGGCCCCCGCTGCCAGGGCGGCCAGTGTCGCGGCACTGGATGTCTTGAGAAAATCTCTTCTGTTCCAATTGGTCTTCATCTGAATGTGTTTATACAATATACGTTTTTTTTGCCAGCATCTCCGGTGTTCGTTAGTAGATCAACTGGAATTCCGGATGAAGGGCCATGGACCACACAAAATCCTGTACATTTTCCACGGTGGGCGTCTTTCCCAGCGCTTTTTCTGCGATAGCCGTCTCATCGGACGAAGGCAGACGACCCAGCGTGCTCCGATAGATCTCCCGGACCATCTTGTCGGGGTCCGTATATCTCGCTTTCCAGCTAAGCGCCGCCCTTCTCATCGCATCGTTGAACAACGAGCCATTCGTCAGTTCCAGTGCCTGTAAAAGATTGGCCTGCGAAGTGCGGCTGGTCGAGACCGTCTCGCGGTTGGGCCGCCCCAAAGCCGTGAGAAAGGCATCGTTTTTAACGAGGGATGCCCTCGGAAAGGGGATGTCTGCCTTTATGGAACCCGGCAACAGGTTATACACAATCATGCTATCGGCGTAAATGTTTTGCAGGCTCTCGCTGACCGCGTCAGAAAATTCTTCCGCGGACATCCTGCGGCGTACCATACCCCGGAAAGTATAATTCGGCGCCACGATCGCGGCGGCATCTTCGACGGCGACGGATGGTAACTGGTAGGTCCTCGAGGTCAGGATGTTGTAGAGCAATTTTTTGATGTCATAGCCGGAAGCCACAAAATCGAAGGCCATCCAGTCGAGCAGGTCCTGGCTCCAGGGGGCATTGTCCATCACATCGACCGGCTCGACGATACCCCGGCCCATGAGCTGTGCCCAGATCCGGTTGACGAGGGTCCGGTATAATCGTCCGTCCTTAGGCTGGACCAGATAATCGGCCAGCTGCTGCAGCCGGTCGGCCCGTTTAGCAGTCGAATCAATCGTTCCCAGCTCTTTATACAGGATACGGGTGCCGGCAATTCTCCCGGTCGGCTTGTCGCAGCGATTGATCTCAAGCGCCGAATCGGAGAATATACTGGCAAAGGCATAGGACTCATCGAGCTTCCAGTCGCTTACAAAACTATCGTGACAGGAGGCGCATTTCAGGTTCAGCCCCAAAAAAACCTGCGAGACATTTTGTGCGGCCTGCATCTCTGTCCGTTGGCTGGCGTTGACCACACCCCGCCACTCGATTCCCCGGATAAAGCCCATCGAAGAGCTGTCGGGGCTGATCAGCTGTTTTACAAAAAGGTTATAGGGCTTGTTGTCACGGAGTGAAGCATACAGCCATCTGGTGATGTCGGAACGGCCGCCGGTGATATAACCGGTACCGGTATAATCGTTACGGAGGGCATCGTTCCAGAACGTCAGCCATTGCTGTGCATAGTCATCGCTGCGGCTCAGCAACCCGCGAACCAGCCTTTCCCGTTTGTCCGGCTGCGAACCTGCAATAAACGCATCCACGCTGTCCGCAGGCGGGATCAGTCCGATCACGTCAATATATACGCGACGAATATAGGTGCGGTCATCGACCGGCTTCTGCCAGGCGATCTTGTTCTTTTCAAAGTATGAGTTTACAAAGCGGTCTATGGGAGCGGTGAGTTCCCCGCTGACGGGGGGAACCTCGGGCAACCGCGGTTCGAGCGCCGCCACACGGAACAGGCTCTTTAACGGACCTTTTGGCCAGGGAGCTCCCTGTTTGATCCAGAACTGCAGGACCGCCGTCTCTTTCTCGGAAAGCCCCTTGCCTTTTGACGGCATCGCTTCCTTGTTGTCGCGCGGAAGCAGGATACGCCGGATCAGCTCACTCTTCTCGGGATGTCCCGGGATCATGACCGACCCATCCTTGCCGCCCTTCAGGATGAAATCTTTCGAATCGAGCCGCAGATCGCCCTTGGTTTTCGCCGATCCGTGACAGCTATAACAATTGTGTGCGAGGATCGTCCGGACCTGGAGGTTGAGGTCCTGCACCTGTATATCCGTCAGGGGGCCATTCTGACCAGCCAGTTTGAAGCTTGCGTCCAACCCCTCCGATTCTTCTCCCTGTCCGCTGCCTGCCATCTCCTCTTTATTGCCAAAAGGCAATACGCTGCTGAGATAATCTTCTCCATGCGTCAGCGACGCCCCATAGTGGCCAGCCACCGTCACACCCAATACGGTCAGGGTCAGCAACGACTTCTGAAGACGGCGCGATCTTTTCAGATAGGCCCAGGTCGTGATGCCGGCAAGGATCATGGTCGCGATCCCCGTCCATTGATGAAGCGGGAGGACATTGCTGCCGTAGTCATCCGTATTGATAAGCAGCAACCCCATCAGGACGGCCAGCACGGATGAAACAGCCCCGGTAACAACGAGCACTTTCACCGATGCCTGCAAGCCGGGGGATCGCCTTCGCCACATGATGAGTTCAAACAACAATGCCGCATATAGGAGGCCGATAGGGAAGTGTACGATCATGGGATGCAGTCTGCCCAAAAAAGCCCAAAGCCAGAAACCGGTCCCGGCCGTTTTCGCCGGGCCGTTGGCAGATACCAGACAGGGGAGGATCGTTGCCAGGAAAAAGAGGAAGGCTGCAGCGTTGCAGCGGATTTTCAGATGGGTTGCGACACGCATTTTTGTGGATTGCTTACTTCTCAAAGTCTGAATGATTAATAGCTTTGTACGAGCCAATATTAAGGAAAAACCACAGAAATCGGACAGCCCGGAATCTTTTTTTAATCTTTTCTGCACGCACCGTTCAGGTACATGATAGTACAGGATAGTTAGCTTGGCGAATATGCTTAAACTTGCGGCGGGTAGTGTGTAAAGAGGATGGCATTCCGACAGAAAAAATCTATGAACGGGAAGGAGACAGGATGAAAGGATGTAGATCTGTTTAGCGCGCAAATTCAGAAAAGCGGGCGCCGGGACACGCAAGAACCGGGTCTGTATATTAACGATTGCATAGTATCTTTAACCCGGTAAGACAAGAATCTTATATTTAATATTCCGCCATGTATCGAAATTTGCGCTCTGTAAAATTGTTTTTTTCGCTGTCAGCTCTTATTTTATTAGCCGGATCCTGCAAAAACGCGAAAGGACCGGATTTGACCGCGTCCACGGATCCCAAGATCTCCCACCTGAGGCTGCCCGCAGGGTTCCACGCCGATCATTTGTACAGCCCCGGCGTGAACGACCAGGGATCCTGGGTCGCGATGACCTTCGACAACAAAGGACGTATGATTGCCTGTGACCAGTATGGCAACCTGTATCGCCTGACGATCCCGGCTATCGGATCCGATACCACCCAAACCAAAATAAAGGTCGATTCACTCGTTCTCCAGATACCCGGCGATACCTCCCGGTTCGCCCGCCGTATCGGGTATGCGCATGGCCTCCTGTACGCTTTCAACAGCCTGTATGTAATGGTCAACGATGAAGGCGAGGATTCGACGCGCACCCGTCATAGCGGTCTCTATCGCTTGCAGGATACCGACGGCGACGACCAATATGACAAGATCACCCTGATAAAAAGGCTTGAAGGGGACGGAGAGCATGGCCCGCACAGTATCGTGCTGGCCCCCGATGGCAATTCGCTGTATATCATTGCAGGGAACTTCACCAGGATCCCGAAGATGGATAATTATACCGCGCCTCCCGTCTGGCAGATCGACAATCTCCTGCCGCTCATCCGGGACCCTAACGGTCATGATAATACGGTGAACACGCATGGCGGATGGATCGCCCGCATCGATTCCACCGGTGGTAATTTCGACCTGATCAGTGCCGGTTTCCGTAATCCTTTCGATCTCACTTTCAACGACGCGGGAGAAATGTTCACCTTCGATTCGGACATGGAATGGGATTTCGGCCTTCCCTGGTATCGCCCCATCCGCATCTGTCATGTTCCCAGCGGCGGCGAATTCGGCTGGCGCCCGGGTACCGACAAATGGTCGCCCATATACCCCGACAATTTACCTCCTCTCCTGAATATCGGTCAGGGCTCGCCAACCAGCGTCTTCAGCGGATGGAATGCACGGTTCCCCGAAAAATACCGCCGCTCCCTGTATGCTTTCGACTGGAGTTTCGGAATCATCTATGCGTTCCAGCCGAAACCGGAGGGGGCTACCTATAGCGCTACGGCGGAAGAATTTATTTCCGGTTCGCCGCTGCCGCTGACCGATGGTATGATCGGGCCCGACGGAGCGCTCTATTTCCTGACAGGCGGCCGCAGGCTGGAGTCCGATCTTTACCGCGTATACTTTGGCGACAATACGGAAAACACCGAAAAGCTGGTTCCGACCGAACTTACGGACCTTCAAAAGCTTCGCCGGAAACTGGAGACCTATCACGAAGCTCCCAAGTCCGACGCCCTCGATTTCGCATGGCCCTATCTGAAACACGAAGACAGGTTTATCCGCTACGCGGCCCGCATCGCGGTCGAACATCAGCCCGTCAGCCAGTGGCAGGGCCGCGTGTTGACCGAAAAAGACCCGGTAACCCTCACCCAGGCGGCCATTGCGCTTGCCAGACAGGGCAGCGCTGACCAGAAAGACAAATTGCTGACGGCCCTCGCCGGCATCAACTATACACAGCTTTCCGAATCACAGCAGATCGACCTGCTGCGTGCCTTTGAGCTGGTATTGGCCAGAATGGGATTGCCTTCCGCCGCGGTCAGGGCACAGATCATCGACGATCTCGATCCTCAGTATCCCGCAAAGACCAATAACCTGAACAGATCCCTTAGCAAGGTGCTCGTTTACCTGGAAGATCCGAAGGCCGTCGAAAAGACCATGGCTTTGCTGGCGACCGCAAAAGACGACACGGCCTATCAGAAGCAGGTCACCCAATCCTCCGATCTGATCCTTCGTAACCTGCAATACGGTATGGATATCGCCGGCATGCTCGCAGACGTCCCGCCGGCGCAGCAGACCTATTATGCGAATGTGCTGAGTGAAGCCAAAACCGGCTGGACCCCCGAACTGCGGGAGACTTATTTCCGCTGGTTCTACAAGGCTTTTGGCTATAAAGGCGGACACAGCTTCGTCGGCTTTATCGACCTGGCCCGCAAAAATGCGCTGAAAAATGTCCCCAAAGATAAATATGCCTATTTCAATACCATTTCCGGGGACTCCATCGTCGGTCGTTCCGCGATGGGGCTTGCCGGCACCGTCCAGCAGCCCAAAGGACCCGGCAAGGATTGGCAGGTCGATACCGCGCTGGCTCTTGTAAAAGATGGTTTGTCAGGCCGCGATTTCGACAGAGGGAAAGCCATGTTCACAGCCTCCCTCTGCAGCACCTGTCATACGATGCGCGGCGAAGGCGGCACGGTCGGACCCGATCTGACCCAGTTGGGAAGCCGGTTCTCTTATAAAGACATGCTGGAATCCATTATTGAGCCCAGCAAGACTATTTCCGACCAGTTCGCAGCGACCGTCTTCTACCTGCATGACGGCGGTTCTGTAATGGGAAGGGTAATGAACCAGGATGCCGATAATTACTATGTTTCACAGAACCCGTTTGCGCCCCAGACATTACGGACCGTTTCAAAAAAAGACGTGGTGCGGACCCGGCTCTCGGAAACTTCGATCATGCTGCCCGGTTTGATAAACCGGCTGAATGGAGAAGAATTAAAAGATTTATTGGCGTATCTTAAAGCCGGCGGCAATAAACAGGATACGATCTTTGCTAAAAAGCCATAGGAAAACGATGCCCGATTCCAAGAGGCCGGCCTGGGCCGGTAAGATATCCAATCCCGCGCAAATAGGAGGGATTGAAACATCCGTGCTGGACAACGGAGGGGGACGGGGTACCCGCATCGCCTGGGTGAATACCGGCGCCGGCCTCCGCTATAAGATCATCATAGACCGCGGCATGGATATCTCCGACGCCTTCTATAACCAATATGGGCTGGCCTGGCTGAATCATGCCGGTATAACTGCCCCGCAACCGCTCTCCCATAGAGGAACCGACTGGCTGAGAACTTTTGGAGGCGGTCTGCTGACGACCTGTGGTCTCTCGCATGTGGGCGGCCCGGAGAAAGACTCTCACGGCGAACGTGGGCTTCATGGAGATGTCAGCAATATCGCGGCGGAGATAGAATCCATCATCCAGCCGGACCCCGTAAGGGGGAAAATGGATATGAGCATAACGGGTGTTATGAAACAAACGCCCATTTTCGGCCCCTCCCTGGAGTTAAGACGAACCCTCTCCGGGACGATCGGACGTTCTTCGATCCGGATCCATGACGAAGTGACTAACCGGGGCAATAGCCCGGCCCCCCATATGATCCTGTACCATTGCAATTTCGGCTGGCCGCTGGTCGATGAGGGAAGCGAACTCTGCTGGAAGGGGCATTGGAAGCCCCGCTATGCCGATGGCACTGAAAAAATCTTCCGGGAAGGCCATCCATTCCGGAAGGCGCCCGCCCCCCTGGAAGCACATGCGGGAACCGGCGAAGAAGCCGCCGTGATCGATACGTTTGCCGATTCCTTTGGACATAGTTCCTGCGGTATCTGGAATGAAGCGATCGGCCTGGCCGTCGTATTGCGTTATCCCAAGAAACAGTTACCCTGGTTAACGAACTGGCAGCACTGGGGGAGGAACGAATATGTGACAGGACTTGAGCCGGGCACCAACGCTCCCATCGGGCAGGCGAAGGCCCGGGAATTGAAAGAGCTGATACTGCTTGAACCGGGAGAAAGCAGGACCTATGACCTTGAGATCGAAGTGCTGACGGCACCCGCAGAAATAGCCGCTTTTAAAAAGCTGATGAATACAAACTAGCTTGACGAATACAGACTAGTTTGACGATTGCAAATTAAAAAATCAACCTTTTAATTACCATCAATGGAAAAACTGAGTTTAGCAGAAAAAGCATTTGACCAGGGAAAAGGGATTTTACGTCTGGCCCCCGCCTGGGTACCCCGTTCTTTTTGCGTTCCGGGCCGCAGGATCAAATTACACCCCGATGATTACTATGTACTGGGCGGCTTGCGCGGTGGCATCGATGAACGTTGGCTCTCTTCCACTACCCCTGCAAAGAACGGACCGCTGACCGGCAAAAATGAAGGGTTGAGCGCGGTAGTATTCCGCGATGGCCCGAAGGAGCACCAGGTCCTTCTGAAGGATGCCATAGACAGCCTCAAAGGCGCCCTGGTGGGAAAAAGGATATGGGATCAGTATGGGGCCTGGCCGATGTACTCAAAATTCTTCGACAATATGGGCCCGCTCCCTCATCATGTCCATCACAATGATGAGAAGGCAGCCCTTATCGGCCAGCTGGGAAAACCCGAGGCCTATTATTTCCCGCCGCAATTGAACAATCACGGCGGCGATTTCCCCTATACGTTTATGGGCATAGCGCCCGGCACCACGCGGGCGCAGATCCGGGAATGTCTCGAAAACTTTACAAAAGGCGACAATAAGATTACCAATTACTCACAGGCCTATCGTCTTCAGCCGGGTACCGGGTGGGACGTACCTCCCGGTCTGCTGCATGCGCCGGGGAGTCTTTGCACCTACGAGCCGCAAAAAGCGTCTGACGTATTTGCCATGTATCAATCCCTGGTCAACGAGGCCATTATCCCCGAAGAGCTGCTTTGGAACGGAACCCCCAGGGAGAGCATCGGCGACTATGAGGCGTTGCTGGATGTCATCGACTGGGATCTGAACCTCGATCCCCACCTGCATGAACATCGTTATATGCACCCCAAACCCGTGAAGTCGTCCGAGGCGATGAAGGCGGAAGGGTATCATGAGAACTGGGTCTGTTATAAATCGGATGCCTTTAGCGCCAAGGAACTCACCGTTCTTCCGGGGGCTACGGTGACTATAAAAGATAGCGGCGCCTATGGGATCATCATGATGCAGGGTCGCGGCAAGATGGGTGTCTGGGAGATCGAGACCCCGGCGTTGATCCGGTATGGCCAGCTGACTAATGACGAGTTCTTTATCAGCGAACAGGCGGCTCTCGAAGGCGTCACGATTGTCAATGCCTCCGCCACTGATCCGATCGTGATGCTGAAACATTTCGGGCCCGGCAACCCGGACCTTAAATAGACGGATGCAAATGCGAATCCGAATCCGAATGGTCGACAGACACTGTAACGCCGTTTCTATTAATTTGGAATTTTAATCTAACGATATGCAAACGAATAATTATCCTAAGTTACACAACGCTACCTGGCCCGGCATCGTCGGCAAAGGGGAGGCGTCCGAACCGGTCATATCCCTGGATACGCTGCTCGAACTGACGGCTGCCGCTTCGGTCGATGGCGTAAAATTCGACGGGATCGATATCGGGCTGTTCGATCCGCATTTTCAAATCGACAGCTCGCAGGAAGGCGTAAAAAAACTGGCAGACAGACTGTCCGCTCTCAACCTGGTCATCGGCAGCCTGGTCGCGCCGATCTGGCCCCCGGCCGGCGGCTCTGCCATGGGCAGCCGCGAAGAACGTACACGGTTTGTCGGGCAGGTTCGCAAGGCCTGTGAGTTCGGAAAGAAACTAAGAGCCGCCGGCATCCGTCCTTACGGCATCATACGGATCGACTCGGCTGTCAACCCGGAAACCTGGTCGGTCGACCCGGCGAAAAACACCCGGTTGATTGCGGAGACTTTCCGCGAAGCCTGCGATGTCGCCGCCGGATACGGCGAGAGACTCGCTGCAGAAGGGGAGATCTGCTGGGGCGGCATGCATAGCTGGAAAGCAATGATCGATACTCTGGAAGCGGTCGATCGCCCCAATATCGGTTTCCAGGCGGATATGGCCCATACGCTTTTGTACCTCCTGGGCTATAACAGTCCCCAGGACCGGATCCTGCCAGCCGGCTTTGACTGGAAAGACCGGGACGTGCTGAAACAAGGGCTGAAGACCCTGACACATGCCCTGCGTCCCTGGACCATCGATTTCCATGTGGCGCAGAATGACGGTACGGTGCATGGAACCGGTTCTCACGACAAGACCGGTCGCCACTGCCTGGCCACCGATCCCAACGGAAGACTGAACATTACAGAAGATGCGGGATACTGGCTTCGTGACGATAACGGGCAGCTTACAAAAGCCTTCGAGCATATCTGCTGGGACGGCTGTATGTTCCCTAACGAAGTCATGTCGCGTCAAAAAACCTGGAACGATATCCTGGCAGCAATGGTCAAGGTCCGCGAAGCGCATGGCTGGTACCAACCAGAATAAAAGCAAAAAATTGAAAACAATGAAAAAAAAGAAAGAACTGCGGATAGGTCTCATCGGATGCGGGTTTATGGGCAGGACCCATACAAACGGATACAAACGTGTAGGTGATTTCTTTCCCGCGCTCGAATATACGCCGGTCTTAAAGGCCGTTTGTGCACGCAATGAAAGCAAGGTCCGCGCCTTTGCTGACCAATGGGGTTATGAGACCGTAGAGACGGATTGGAAAGCGCTGATAGCACGACCGGATATCGATGCGATAGATATCTGCACACCTAACGATACGCACGCGGAGATTTCGATCGCCGCCGCCGCGGCAGGCAAGATGATCCTCTGCGAGAAGCCCCTGGCGCGCGATCTGGCCGAATCGCAAAAGATGGTGGACGCCATCGAAAAAGCGGGAGTCGCCAATACGGTCTGGTACAACTATCGTCGTCTGCCCGCTGTCACCCTGGCCCGGCAGATTGTCCGGTCCGGCAAGCTCGGAAAGATCTATCACTACCGGGCCAATTTTCTGCAGGATTGGACGATCAACGCAAACCTGCCGCAAGGAGGAGAGGGTCTGTGGCGTATGGATGCCGCCGTGGCCGGATCGGGTGTTCTCGGTGACCTGCTTTCGCATTGCATCGACACGGCCATGTGGTTGAACGGCGGTATAAAAGACGTCACGGCCATGACCGAGACCTTTGTAAAGGAACGTGTCCACCAGCTCACCGGCAAAGTTCAGCAGGTTACGATCGATGATGCCTGCTCCTTTCTATGCCATTTCAATAACGGGTCGCTGGGACTTTTTGAGTCCACCCGCTACGCCCGCGGCCACAAAGCACTCTATACCTTTGAGATCAATGGAGCCAACGCTTCTATCCGGTGGGACCTGCATGACCTCAACCGCCTTGAGTTCTTTGACAATGCCGATGACTCAAAACTTCGCGGTTGGCGGTCGATCCATGTCACCGACGGGGATCAGCCTTATATGGACAAATGGTGGGTGCCCGGTCTGGGTATCGGCTACGAACATTCCTTTGTACACCAGGTAGCCGATTTTCTCGAAAGCCTGCAGACAGGATCACCCTGTCCGCCTACCTTCCGCGATGCGCTGGAGACCCAAAAAGTCTGTCAGGCGGTGTCCGATTCTGCGGCATCAGGAACCTGGAAGAAGACCGGCGTGGAAGGATGAAAAAGAGCAGGTGAACGGATCGGGTAGAGAACAGGTGAACGAATGAAGTAAGGACAAAAGAAATCGTTGAGCGCTACTTTACACATAAAAACATAAAAATGACAAAGAAAACCCTTTCGAACTTCTTCCAGACAGGCATCGCATTGGCATTTCCCATCTTGCTGAACGTCGGTTGCGGCAATTCCGGCGATAATGCCGCCGCGAACACCGACAGCTCTTCTCTCAAAGACAAAGACGGCTTTGTGAAGATCTTCGACGGAAAATCCTTTGCCGGGTGGGAGGGAGATACGAGTGTCTGGAAGGTCGGGGACGGCAGTTTTATTGGCGTGGTAGACTCTACCAAACATCTTCAGCACAACACCTTCCTGATCTACCGGGCCGCACAACCCGCAGACTTCGAATTCAAGGCGGAATATCGCATCAGCGACAAGGGGAACAGCGGTGTTCAGTATCGCAGCGAGGAAGTCAAGGACCTTCCCCTGGCGTTAAAGGGCTACCAGGCGGACATCGACGGCGAAAATCAGTATACCGGCCAAAACTACGAAGAGCGCGGCCGCGGTTTTCTGGCAATGCGGGGCCAAAAGGTCACCCTCGAACCGAATGTAAAACCGGTTATTACCGACTCGGTCGGGAATTCGGATTCATTGAAGACACATATAAAGAACAACGACTGGAACGAGGTCTATATCATCGCGAAAGGCAACCATCTGAAACACTATATCAACGGGATCCTGATGAGCGAAACGACCGACAACGACACGACCGCGCGGAAGTTTTCGGGATGGATCGGTTTGCAGGCGCATGTCCTGCCCTATATGAAAGTCGAGTACCGGAACATCCGGCTGAAGCAGGAATAATCTTTCGAAGCAGGAGTAATCTTTTTTTTCCGGGAAATAGTCCCGCTAAAATAATTGCTGTCTTTCAAACAACACAGGCCGGCGGACTGTGGCCGCCGGCCTGTGGCCTGATCAATTTCTCATCAGTTCCTCAACATTACCGTATCCAGCGAGTGGATCACTCCGTTGGAGGTCTGTACGTCATGCTGTTCGATCTTGGCGCCATTGATGTTCACGCTGCCATCCTTTATATGCACCAATAGTTCGCTGCCATCGACCGTCTTCAGTTTTTCGCCATCCTTCAGATCCTTGAAGGAGACTTTCCCCGCAACGACATGATGGTTTAAAAGCTCGACCAGCTTCGTCTTGTTTTCAGGTTTTAACAGATTGTCCAATATGCTTTTGTCTAATTTTCCAAATGCACGGTCAGAAGGTGCGAAGACGGTAAAGGGGCCGGTGCTGCTTAAGACCTGGTCCAATCCCGAAGCGATAACCCCTTTTTTAAGGGTGGTCATATTCTTGTCCACATTGACTACTTGCGTGATATTTGACATTTTTGTTGATTTATATGCTGGTAGAATAACCGGCAATACAGACAAGGTAACCTTAAATGGATGAGGAGGGTGTTAATGTTTATGGTGGAATGTTAATGTTTCGCTCATTAGCCTCTATCTTCGCCGATATGTCATTGTATACTGCCCTATCGACGGTCACCGTCACTTGTCATAAGCGTCTTACCCCTTATCTCGAAGGAGAGGTCAGGGAATTGGGATTCGACATAGAAGACGTCTTTGTAACCGGTGTGCGGCTTAGAGCGACCCTCAATGATTGCATCCGGCTGAACCTGAACCTGCGTTGCGCCAGCCAGGTACTGTATAGCCTGAAGCAATTCGAGGCGCCGGATGCCAATGCCGTTTACAGTCATCTCTTGTCCTGGCCCTGGGAGGATATCCTGGAGGGAGACGGTCATTTTTCCGTTACGAGCAATGTCCTCAACGACACGATCAACAATAGCATGTATGCCAATCTCCGGGTGAAGGACGCTATTGTCGACCGGTTTCGGGAGAAAGCGGGGACACGGCCTTCGACGGGATCCGAACTCACAGGGGCGGTCATCCACCTGTTTTGGAAGAATGACCAGGCGGAAGTATTCATCGACACTTCCGGCGACTCCCTGGCCAGGCATGGATATCGTAAGATACCGGGCCGGGCGCCCATGCTGGAGGCACTTGCTGCATCGACCCTGCTGGCGACACGATGGGACCGGCGCTCACCCTTTGTAAATCCAATGTGCGGCTCGGGGACCCTCGCTATCGAGGCGGCATTGTTGGCAACGAACAGCCGTCCGGGGCTATTCCGGAACAACTACGCCTTTATGCATCTGAAGGGATACGACGAAAAAATCTATTTGCAGGAGCGAAACATCCTGGAAAAACAGGTTGCGGATGTCCCGGGTCTGCGTATCATCGCGAGCGATTATAGCGAGCAGGCCATTTCAAACGCGCGCAAAAATGCACACGCCGCCGGCGTCGCCGATCTGATCGAGTTTTCCATCTGCGACTTTGCCGAAACGGAAGTGCCTCCGGACAATCACGGCATCGTTTTCCTGAATCCCGAATACGGGGAGCGGCTGGGAGAGGTTACAGAGTTGGAGCTTGTTTACAGCCGTATCGGCGACTTTATGAAGCAACGCTGCCGTGGCTATTTCGGATACATATTTACCGGCAACCCCGACCTTGCAAAGAAGATCGGTTTGAAAGCCGCGCGGAAAGTGGAGTTCTATACCAGCACCATCGACTGCCGCTTGCTCGAATATGAATTGTATGGGGGGACCCGGCGCGCCGACCCCCGGAAGCTGGCGTCGTGAGCACAGTTCCCGGATGACCCCGCGTCTGTTAATACGGCCTGCGCATTCACCGGGAAAAGGATTTTTCAGTAGTTTTCCATATGGATCATCCACCCCGTTTTTTTTTAGCGCTCATCCTCTGCCTGGTTGCGGGGGGCTTCTCTTTAGAGGCTCAGGTGAAGATCCCTGTTCTGCTACCCGTCGACCCGCAACATATAACGATTGCCCGGGACAGTTTCGGAATACCTCATATTTTTGCTCCCACGGATCCCGAAGTGGCCTACGGGCTTGCATGGGCGCAGGCGGAAGACGATTTCGGCACGCTTCAGCTGATCGTCCTGATCGGGCAGGCGAAGCTGGGTATGGCGCTAGGCAAAAAAGGCGCCCAGGCCGATTATACCATGCAGCTTTTGCGCTGCCGCCAGTTGGTGGAAGATCAATGGAATACCCTCAGTCCCGATTTCCTATCCCTGGTGGAGGGATATGTACAAGGCCTGAATGCCTATGCAGCAGCCCATCCCCATGAGGTAAAATATAAAAAAGTCTTTCCCTTCAATGAGAAAGACTACCTGGCCGGCGTCGTCTTTTCAATCAGCATTTTTTGCGGGGCCGGTGAGGTGCTGCCGCAAATCCTCGGCGGCAGGATACCCGTTATTCCCGGCTTCCCGTCTCAAGGTTCCAATGCGATCGCTTTTCATCCTTCACACACGGCCACCGGGGAAGCTTTCCTGGCGATCAATGCTCATCAACCCGTCGAAGGACCCACGGCTTTTTACGAGGCGCATGTGCAGAGCGAACAGGGGTGGAATATGCTGGGCGGCGTATTCCCCGGGGGATGCCTGATCTTTCATGGCACCAATGAGAACCTGGGTTGGGCTCATACGGTCAACAACCAGGATAAGATCGACGTGTTCCAATTGCAAATGAACCCGCACAACGACCGGCAGTACAAATTCGACGGAGCCTGGCTCGAACTGGAAGAACGAAAAATAAAATTGCATGTCCGGGGAATCCCCGTTCCTATCGAAAAAAAAGTATACTGGAGTAAATATGGCGCTACGGTAAAGACCAGGCGGGGCGTCTTCGCCATGCGTCTGTCAGCGAATATGGATTGTAAGGCGCTCGAAGAATGGTACCGGATGAACAAGGCGAAGAATTTTACCGAGTTCTATCAGGCGCTCAGCATGACCAGTCTTCCGATGTTTAATATTATGTATGCGGACCGTTATGATACCATTTTCTATATCAGCAACGGGAAAATGCCGCGGCGCAATCCCGATCCCCGATACGACTGGGCTGGTACGGTTCCCGGCAACACGTCAGCCACGCTATGGAACGAATTCAAACCCGTTACAGAGCTGCCGCAATATATCAACCCTCCTTCGGGCTATCTCTTCAACACAAATCATTCTCCCTTCCTGGCGACCGACCCCGCATATGACCTCGACAGCAGGAAATTCGATCCAAGGGATGGCTATGAATTATATAATAACAACCGTAGTCTCCGGTTTATGGAGCTGATGGAAACGATGGATAAAAAAAATACGGGTGAAACGGGTTTTGGCAAAATCGATTATTCCGATTTTAAACGGATCAAATTCGATCTGCAGCTACCCCGGCATCTGCAATATCCCTATGGTATCGACAGTCTGGAACAATTGAATGCCGCGAGCTATCCTGCCCTAAAAGAGCTGATTCTCCACCTCCGGCAATGGGATCACAAGGCGGATGCGAACAGCGAGGGCGCGGCGGTATTCCTGCTGCTGTATAATTATATCGCCGACAAACTGCATGGCACTCCGCCCCGTCAACTGACCCTGACCGAACTCCTGGAGGCCTTCGGGTTTATACAGGACTATATGATAAAGAATTTCGGGACGGTCTCGCTGACGCTCGGCGATATCCAGAAACTGGTAAGAGGCGATGACATCCGCCCGGCCTGGGGACTACCCGATGTCCTCTCGGCGGCTTACACCGAGCCTTTTAAGCGGGGCCTGCGCCGCGTGGTGTCCGGGGATGCCTACATCTGCTTCGTCCGCTATCCGAAACAGGGCCTGCCGCTTATCGAATCGGTCAATACTTTCGGAGCTTCCTCGCATCCGGGATCAAAACACTATAAAGATCAGATGGGGCTATTTCAACGGCAGCAGACCAAACGAATGACGCTGGACAAGCAGGAGGTCCTGCGATCTGCCGAGCGGGTGTATCATCCATAGTGGGTCTCATTGCTTGGAGTCGATATTACTTCCCCTTGCTGCTATCCGCTGTATTTACCGGCAATGTATCCGTAAGCAGGGGGCCGTCCTGCTTTGCCGCACTCTTGTTTTTTGCGCGCCTTCTGAAAAAACCGCGTAACAGGAAATTGTGTTGCAACGCTTCGAGGTCCTCATCGAGTTTCTGACTGCTGGTCTGCAGGTTTTTGATCGTGGACTTCATTTCGGCAGCGGTTTGCCGGTCATGCAACAGGAGACCGGCCGGTGTGCTGGTCTGGTTTAGCCCATCGCCGGCGGTCCTCAATTTGTCTGTGAACTCAGCGGCCGCGGAAGTGGCCTGTTTCAGGCGGTCGACCGTACTCATCAGTTCCCTGAAGATCACGGTGTCGGAGATGAGCTTGTTGGCAAATACGCCCTGTTTGTTGAGCCCGTCTGTATAGCGGACAAGGTTGGTGATCACTTTCTCACTGTGCAACGACACGATTTGCAGGTTTGAGATCGTGGCTTTCATCTTACCGGCCAGTGCCTCGTCGCTGATAAGGGAGCCGATCGTTCCTTTCCCGCCGCTCAGTTGTCTGCTGATAATTTTGAAATCCGAGGTGATTTCGAGCAGATTTTTGTTGTTTGCCTGGAGGGTGCCCGCTATTTCTTCGGTACTTAATCCCCGTTGGCTGAGCAGGTAGTCTCCGGGGGCAACCTCTCCGGCTGCCGTAGTCCCGCCATAAAGAACGATGATCTTATTGCCGATCAACCCATCTGTACTGATCTTTGCGCGGGTGTCCTTCCGGACATATTGAACGGATTGTTTTTCGATATTCAGGACGACTTCTACCTGGGATTGACCGACGAAGCGCACGCTTTTGACCGTGCCGATCTTTACGCCAGAAAGCCATATATTACTGCCCGATTGCAAGCCGGATACATCTTCAAAGACCGTCCTTACCGCCACCGATTTGACAAATGCTTTGTGCTGTCCGCCGATGGTCAATATGCCGATCACCAGGATGACCAGGCCGATAAATAAAAAGATCCCGACGACGACCGGTTTGGTGTTTGTTGATTCTTTCATATTTATATGGTCAGATTAGGAATGATAAATTTCACGCTTTCAATACTCATCCTGTTCAATTGTCCAGAATGAAGTTATAGTTGTAAAAGCCTCTTATGCGTATGTCTGCCGTATCGAATACCTCCTCGAATTTTCCCTGTCTCAGGAATTGCCCGTCCACCAGCATGACGAGACGGTCGCCGGTAGACTTGGCGCAACTGAGATCATGCGTAATGATGATCGAACTGGTCTTATAGCGGGCCTGCACTTCGTTGATCAGGTTATTGATCTCGATGCTGGTCAGCGGATCCAGTCCGGCCGTAGGTTCGTCATACAGCATGATTTCCGGTTCAAGGATCAGCGTCCGTGCGATGCCGATCCTTTTTTTCTGGCCGCCCGATAATTCAGCGGGCATCTGGTAGACGGTGTGTGCAAGCCCCACGTCGTCAAGGACCTTTTCGATGGCTTGATCGATCTGTTTCCGGCTCAAATTCCGTTTATTTCTGACCAGGGGGAAGGCCAGGTTGTCCTTGATACACATGCCGTCATATAAAGCGCTTCCCTGGAAGGAAAAACCGATCTTTTTGCGCAAGGTCTGTAAAGCCCTTGTATCCAGCGCCGGCACTTCTTCGCCGAAGACCCGCACGCTTCCGCTATCCGGTTTCAAAAGACCGACGATCAGCTTGATCAGCACGGATTTTCCGCTGCCGGACCGGCCAAGCACCACTACGTTCTCCCCTCTGAAGACATCCAGGTCGATACCCTGCAAAACGGTAAGCGCACCGAAGGATTTCCTGAGATGGCGCAGCTCGATCACTGTCTCCGTCCTGTCGATATGCGGGGTTTCTTTTTTTATCATCGCCTTATTTCATCAATTAAAAAAATTGTTTGCCATAGTTCAGGACCTGGATCAGCAGCATCTCCTCGATGAAGATCAGGAACATGGACACCACCACCGATTTGTTGGCGGACTTGCCTACGCCGACGGTACCCTGCTGGGCGTTATAGCCTATATAACAACCGGCCATCCCGACGGTAAATCCATAGACGGCGGACTTTATCATGATGGATACGATATCATACAAATTGATCTTCATAAAAGCCTGTTGGAAAAACGCCGGGAAACTGGTGGCTTCGTTGAGATGGACATCGAGATAGGCGCCCAGCAGGCTGATAAACGCCATGTAGATCACGAGGATGGGGACCATCAGGGTCGTGGCTTCGATGCGGGTCACGACGAGAAATTTGAAAGGGTTGGTAGAAGAGACCTCCATGGCGTCTATTTGCTCGGTGACTTTCATCGAACCCAGTTCGGCACCGATATGAGACCCAACTTTGCCTGCCACTATCAATGCGGTCACCAACGGTGCCAGGGCACGCATAAGGGCGATCGCTATCAGGGAGGGAAGCCAGGAGGTAGCGCCGAATTCCAGCAAGGATGTGCGGGATTGTTTTGTGAATACGACCCCTACGATAAATCCCGTCAGTGTAATAATAGACAGGGATTTCAGTCCGACGTCAAAGGATTGCCGGATCGTCTCCCGGAATTCATAGGGCGGCAGGAAAGCTTCCCTGAAAAAGCGGAGCATAAACCGGTGCAGGTCATAAAGAGTAATAAAGAACCGACCGATCTTGTCTTTGACCGTATTTCCTCCGTTCAGTTCAGGCTCAATTTTTTCCGGATCGCCATTCATGTGCTGAATATTTCAAGAAGCATGCCATCCGGTTTGCCGGAAGGCGGGACCTTTCCACAGGGACTAAAGTTAGTTGTAAAAATCTTGCGGGGCCGATTTTCCTCACAGGACCACAGCCAGGGCCATTCCGTCAAATTCCTTTACCCCCACCGTAGGTACGATAATGGCCCGTACGCCCGGAGTTTCTGAAAGCATTTTATTGAACCGCCTGACACCCTTTACCCGGTCGTCCGTGCTACCGGCATCCAGCACGCGCCCTTCCCGGATCACATTGTCACAGATCAGCAGTGTACCCGGCCGGGAGAGCTGCAGCGCAAACTGAAAATATTCCGCATACGGTGGCTTATCCGCATCGATAAAGACCAGGTCGAAGGGGCCTTCTCCTTTATCGATCATAGCGGGAAGAATGTCGAATGCGCTTCCTACCCGGATTTCGACCTTCCCGGATACGCCTGCCCGGGCGATATTTTTTGCTGCTACGGAAGCATGGTGCGGATCGACTTCGATCGTAATCAATCTGCCATTTTCAGGCAGCGCCCTGGCCATCCAGATCGTACTATACCCGCCCAGGGTTCCCAGTTCCAATATACTGCTGGCCCGGCAGAGGGTAGCCATGACCTGCAGGAATTTCCCCTGGTTGGCGGTAACGCTGATCGAGGGCATCCCTTCTTCCTGCATGCTTTGCAGGCTTTCTGTCAGGGCTTTGTCTTCCGGGGCGAGCAGATCGCCAATGTAGCGGTCTACTTCTTCAAATAATTTTGTATCCATAACCTGCTTTTTTTGACAATGACAGACGACTCCGCAATGATAACTGTTTTAGCGATGACTGATATTCCGGCAATGATAAATATTTTAGGGTATAAAGCAAAAGCGCCCTTTCGGGCACTTTCTCATACACTCATTTCCGACGCTATTTTGGGTAATCAAGGGTGTCTGTCGTTTACTTGCGGATCATTATTTTCTGCGTTCTGACGATCCCGTCGGATCCCATGAAAGTCAACAGGTAGATCCCGTCGGTAAAATGGGTATTCAAGGTCGCCAGCCCATTTTGTACCGGAATGGTGCCCTGCAACAGCAATCTGCCGCTCAGATCGTACCAGTTGATCTTCAGACTGGTCTCGCCGGGATTGATCCCGCTGATATAGACCGTACCTGCCGAAGGGTTCGGGTAGACGGAGATCGGCTGTATGTCGCTGAAGTTCACTACGGCGATCGACGAATAGGTGAAAGTTCCATCGAGATCGGTCTGTTTTAAACGATAGTAGTTGTTTCCCGGGTTAGGACTTGGGTCGTTTGCCGTATAATAAAGGGTAGCCGTACTATTGCCATGGAAGGCTTCCGTGTTCACCCTTTGTATCGAGTCGAAATTCATTCCGTCGCGGCTTCTCTCTACCGTAAAATAGCTGTTGTTTGTCTCCATCGAGGTGGCCCAGGCGAGATCTACGCTATTGTTGTCGGCTTTCGCATTGAAATACAGCAGCCCGATCGGTAATACGTTGTTCCCTACAGACTTGTCTGCAAGCGCGAAGGTCGAAAACGAAGTAAAGGCCACGGGTGAGGAAGTGGAAGTCACACTTCCCACGAGGTTCGCTCCTGCGTTATACGGAGGAGCCCCGGCCCCGCCGATATCGATCCACTGCGTAGGGCTGGTATAGGTGTTTTTCACGATCGTAACCGTGGATCCGTTCGAAACGATATCATTGGCTCCGAAAAATATTTGTATAGTCTGGCTTCCGCTTAATCCCAGCGTGGGCTGGTTATTGTTGGAGGCGTCCGTCCTGCCTATAGTGTAGTAGTGGACTTCCGAGACACGGTCTGCACTCGGAGGAAGCGTGTAATTCAGCGCGGCCGCGCTGGCATCGAACAACTGCGCCGTATAGGTATACAAACTGTTGGAAGAGTGGTTAACGGTAAGTACAAAGGGTCTGCAATCGGGGCTGGTACCTATCGGAAAATTGAGCGTGGACGTCCCGCTGCCGGATTTCTGATATTTCATGGGTCCGTTCACATAGCTGGTGGACAATGCGGTGCCGGCTGCAGTAGAAGAGCCGTTCAGCATGGTCAGGATATGGGCGCTTGAAGTATTCAGAAGACCCGAGCTCAGTGCAAGATTGACCGATACATTGATAGAAGTAGTGTTCAAAGTGACCCCGCTACCGGTATTATTGATTACCAGGCGCGTAAACACAGGGGTCGGCGTGCCGGCCGTGGCATTGATATTCTGGCCGGCTGTTCCTGTAAAGGTGGCCGTACCGCTGCTTTGGCCGAAGGTGACGGTCGACAGAGAGGTAACCGACACATTCCCTGCATAAGTACTGTTTCCGTTATAATTGGGGTAAACAGCACCGGTATTCGTCTGCACAAAGGACACATCGCCGTTATAAGTGTCCGGGTTGTTATTGGTCATCATCAGGTAGCCGGTCCCGCTGTTGGTAAACGTGCCGGAAGCGTTGAAAATATTATTCCCCGGGCTCTGGTCGTTGGTCGTGCCTGTTTTTGTGCAATTGACCGTTCCGTTAAATACAGAACTGGAGAAAAGCAAACCAGGGCTGGAGGAAGTGAGGGCCCCGTTAAAAGTCGAGTTCGTGCCATACTGTATGTAACTGGTCCCTGTCGTCGTGATGTTTTGTGCGGTGCCCGGCCCGGCCTGTGTAAAATTCCTGAAGATCAGACCCCCTGAATTGAATCCGCCGGAGCCCACACCGATCGTTTTTCCCGCCGCAAGGGTGGCACTCCCGGTGCCATTCTCGAAATAGACACCGCCGCCATTCACATTTGTCACATTGATGTTGCCGTTGAACTGCGTGCTGGTACCGTTATTAGCCACGTAAATCCACAAGCCAGCGGAGGCAGGCTGGTTGTTGAACGTGACGTCGCCGTTGAAGACATTGCCTGTACTGTTGTAGGCGGGATACATGTGCTGCCCCGCACTTTGGTTATTGAAGGTTGCGGTAGATTGCCACAGATCGGGGTTGCCATTGCCCATCATGAAATAGCCTGCGCCTGTGTTCGTGATGACGAAGGCGCCGTTGAAAGTGTTATTGCCGCTTGAAGCGTCGTTTGTCGGTCCGTTTTTTACCGAGGTGACGGTTCCGCCGAAGTTACAACCGTTAAAGAACAGGGCAGGGCTTGCCGTCGTCGTATTTCCTCCGAATGACGAAGAGGGGCCGAATGTCAGTGTGCCGGTACCGGTCAGCGTCAGGCTTTGCGGTGTCGAGCCGGACTGGGTGAACTGCCTGAGTAATAGGGTGCCTGCGGAAAACCCGCCGGCTCCTACACTGATGGTCTTTCCGGCGACCAGGGTCGCGTTGGCCGAAGTATTGCCCGTACAGAATTGGACACCCTGGCCATTGGTGGACGTTACAACGATATTGTCGTTAAAGACCGTATTTCCCGAGTTCTGGCTGACATAGATCTGTGTATTGGCCGTGGGGGTATTGTTAAAGGTAGCTATGCCCCCAAAAAGGTTGTTCGGACTGTTATAAGCGACATAGATATTATTGCTGCCGGTATTATTAAAGGTAGACATGGCATTGAACTGGTCTGCATTCCCGTTTCCGAATATCAGGTATCCGGAACCTGCATTGGTCATAACCGCAGGCCCGTTGAAGACGTTATTGCCGGTGCTGGCGTCATTGGAGGCCCCGGTTTTCGTCGAAGTCACCGTTCCGCTGAATGTACAGCCGTTGAAGAGCAAACCGGGGCTGGAAGAGATCGTATTGCCGCCTATGGCTGAAGCAGGCCCAAATTGCAGATAAGAAGCCGTATTGCCCAGTGTCAGGTTGACCGGCGCGTTCCCCAGTTGGATAAATTGTTTGAGGATCAGGTAGCCGGCGTTTAACCCAGCCGTCCCTGCCTGGATCGTCATACCGGCTGCCTGAGTAGCCGTGGCCGTGGTATTTCCCCCGCAAAACCAGATCCCCTGTGCGCCTCCGCCTGTATTGACATAGATATTTCCATTGAACTGGTTGCCTGGGCTGGCCCATGCGAGTAAAAGCCTTTCCGATCCGTTATCGGTGAAAGTCACATCGTTATTCCAGATATCCGCGATTGAGTTGCCCAGCAGGAGGACGCCGGAACCTGAATTGGTGATCGAACAGGTGCCATTAAACGTATTTTCTCCGGTGCTGTTATCTCCGGTAGACCCGGTCTTTGTACAATTCGTCGTGCCGTTAAAGACGCAGCCGTTAAAGAACAACGAAGGGCTGCTCGAAGTTACATTTCCGGCAAAGGAGGATGCAGGTCCAAATGTGAGGACGCCCGTTCCCGTCAACGGGAGCATATCCGCGCTGGCGCTTTGCTGGGTAAATTGCCTGAGCAGCAAGGTGCCGCATGAAAATCCGGCCGATCCAATACTGAGCGCGCTGTTGACAGACAGAATAGTCGTAGCCGTATTATTCCCTCCCGAAAACTGCACGCCTGTTCCGCCGGTAGAAGAAACCACCACATTGCCATTCATTGTCGTTCCGGTCGAATACCAACTGACATAAATTCCCCCTCCGCCTGAGGGCGTATTGTTAAAAGTTGCCACGTCTCCGAAAATATTGTTGGGGCTGTTATATGCAACATAGAGGTTGGAACTGCCCGTATTGTTAAAAGTCGATACTGTGTTGAACTGATCTGCATTCCCATTTCCAAAGAGCAGGTAACCCGATCCCGCATTGGTGATCGTAGTAGCGCCGTTAAAAATATTGTTGCCGATGCTCGCGTCGTTGGAGGCGCCCGTTTTTGTGGAATTTACGGTTCCGCTAAAGGTGCACCCGTTAAAAAACAGCGAGGGACTCGAAGTGACGGCATTTCCTCCTATCGAAGAGGCCGGGCCGAATTGCAGGTAGGTAGCCGTACTGCTTAAAGTCAGGTTGACAGGTGTATTGCCCAACTGGGTAAACTGTTTTAGAATGAGATACCCGGCTGTCAGACCGGTCGAACCCGCCTGGACGGATTTGCCGGCGGCCAAGGTTGCCGTTGCAGTCGCATTGCCACCGCAAAACTGGATCCCCTGTGCGCTACCGGAGGTATTTACAATTATGTTCCCGTTAAACTGGTTGCCCGTGCTCGCCCAACAAGGCAATATCCGTTCCGATCCGTTGTCGGTAAATATGACATCGTTATTCCAGGTATCAGGATAGTTGTTGCCCAACAGGAAAAAACTGGTGCCGCTGTTGGTGATGGAGCAAATACCGTTAAAGACGTTTCCTCCTGAACAATAGTTCCCGTTTGCTCCCGTCTTTGTAATCGTCGACGCCCCATTGAAAGTACAGCCGTTTAAATAGACGTCCGAACTGCTGGCCACGAGGTCACCGCCAATCACGGAATTGTGGGCAAAAATGAGTGGGGTGCTGGTTCCGCTGAATACCAGGTTCATGGCCGCGTTACCCAATTGTGTAAAGGTGTTCAGGCTTAGGAAGCCTGCGCTGTAGCCGGCAGCGCCAACCAATATCGTCTTGCCTGCCGCCAGCGTCGGCGTACCGGTACCGCTCGTCCAGCCGAGATAGATGCCACCGGAGCCCGTGCAGGTGAGCGTGATATTGTCATTGAATTGATCGTTGGAATTATAGCCGAGCATGAAATAACCGGTGTTGCTCTGCTGGTTGATCGTACAGGTCGAGTTGAAGATGTTCTGATATTGGTTGTTGTGGTTATAGCTTCCCCCCGTCTTTGTAAAGCTGGCTGCTCCGTTGTAGGTGGCGCCCTGTGCCAGGATATCGGGGGCGGTCGCTGTGACGGCTCCTCCAAAATTGCTATAAGGTCCGAAGTAAAACACGGAGGTCCCTGTCCCGGTCAGGTTGATTGGCGCGTTCCCTGACTGAGTGAATTGTTTCAGATAGAGATAGCCTGCTGTTAATCCGGTAGAACCGGCTTGTATGGTCATGCCTGCCGCGAGCGTGGCCGTAGCAGTGGTATTGCCTCCGCAGAACTGAATTCCCTGTGCACTTCCCGAAGTATTTACATTGATGTTCCCGTTGAACTGGTTGCCGGCGCTGGCCCAGCAAGGCAGCAGCCGTTCGGAGCCATTATTGGTAAACGTGACATCGGCATTCCAGGTATCCGGGCTTGTGTTCCCGAGGAGAAAATAACTGCTGCCGTTGTTTGTGATCGAGCAAACCCCGTTGAATACGTTGCCTCCCTGGCCATAGTCTCCGCCTGCGCCGGTCTTTGTAAAAGCCGAGGTCCCGTTGAATGTGCAGCCGCTAAGGTAGATGTCGGGGCTGGTTACGACCAGGTTGCCTCCGATCACCGAACTGCGGGCGAAGGTAATGCCCGTGTTGGTGCCGCTAAATGCCAGGTTGATCGCGGCGCTGCCCAATTGTGTAAAGGTATTCAGGTTCAAATAGCCTGCGCTAAAGCCCGCTGCGCCGACCAATATCGTCTTGCCTGCCGCCAGGGTCGGCGTTCCGGTACCTGATGACCAGCCGAGATTGATTCCACCCGAGCCGGTGGAGGTTACAGTTATATTGTCGTTAAACTGATCATTGGAGTTATATCCGAGCATGAAATAGCCGGTGCTGCTCTGCTGGTTGATCGTGCACGTCGAATTGAATATGTTCTGGTATTGATTATTGTGGTTGCTGGAACCTCCTGTCTTCGTGAAAGTGGCGGCGCTGTTATAGGTGGCGCCCTGCGCCCAGATATCGGGGGCGGTCGCGGTAAAGGAACCTCCGAAATTGCTGTAGGGTCCGAAATAGAATACGGAAGAGCCCGTACCTGTAAGGTTGATCGCTGTATTGCCTAACTGGGTGAATTGTTTCAGATAGAGGTAGCCCGCTGTGAGACCGATGGAACCGGGTTGTATGGTTTTACCGGCGGCCAGGGTAGCCGTGGCGGTCGCGTTGCCTCCGCAAAATTGGATTCCCTGCGCACTTCCGGAGGTATTAACATAGATATTCCCATTAAACTGGTTGCCCGCAGTAGCCCAGCAGGGCAGGAGCCGCTCGGATCCATTGTCGGTGAAAACCACATCGCTGTTCCAGGTATCCGGGCTGTTATTGCCGAGCACCAGGTAGCTGCTGCCGCTGTTGGTGATATTGCTGGTCCCGTTAAAAGTATTTCCGCCATTACTGAAATCACCGGTCGTTCCTGTCTTGGTGATATTGGTGGTGCCACTAAAAACGCAGCCGTTCAGATACAGGGTCGGGCTGGTACAGTTGAAGTTTCCTCCAAAAGACGAAGAAGGTCCTAAAGTCACGCCGGCGGTTCCCGTGAAGATCAAGGTTTGCGGGGTCGCGCCCGTTTGTGTAAACCGGGGCAATGACAGGTTGCCCACAGAAAAGCCTGTCGAGCCGATGCCGATCGTCATATTATTGGCCAATACGGCGGTTGCCGAGAGCTGTTCGCAAAAAGTAATATTGGCGCCACCGGTGTTATTGACGACGATGTTGCCATTAAAACTTGTCGCTCCGGCATAAGCCATGCGGAGGTTTTGGGAGACCGAGGTGTTGGTGACCGTCAGGTTGCCATTGTAGATGCTGCCATAGATCAGCTCCGGCAGAAAATAGCCGCTTCCGCTGTTTAAAAAGGTGGTCGTACCGCCGTAGATAATATAGCCATTTGTCCTGTAGTATCCTGACCCGCTATTGGTTATCGACACGGTTGAATCGAAGATTGCTCCACCGCTGCCAGTCGTATTTGCCGTACCGGTTTGGTTCAGCGTAACGGGGCCGGCATAGGTTCCCCCGTTCAGGGTAATGGCGCCTGTCGTTATATTTAGAGCTGCATTGGCGTTGAAAGTGGTATTCGTCAGGACCGCGGTACCGCTAGTCGCCGCATTTACGTTGAGCGTGCCATTTTTTATGGTGCCGGCCGTGAAGACTGCGTTGCCGGTGGCGGACAAGGTAAATCCGCCCAGATCGAGCGTCCCGCTCGTGACGGTAATATTGGTGATGGACCTGGCCGCATTTAATGCGCAGGTGTTGCTTCCTGTTACAATGGTGACATTGTCGGCCGCTCCGGGAATTCCATTCGGCGTCCAGTTAGTGGCCGTACTCCAGGCCGTCGAAGTGGCGCCGTTCCAGGTATAGGATGTCTGTGAGGTTGCCGTCAGCACGATGATGTGCAGGCCGACAAGTAGTAAAAGGTTTTTCATAGCTACCGATGCCTTGGATTTCGTGTTTTTAAAGGGTCTCCTCCATCTCTGGACGAGGATTAGCGACTTTCCGGATATATATCGTCCGATTTAATACTATTGCCTGGCGTGCTTGCTACGTCTCTAAAAGACGGGCATATAATATTGAATATAAACGTTTTATCTTTATAAATAGTATGAGAGGCGGTAATGTATAGTATTGGAAGTTCCAATCGTCTACCTTACACCTACGCTTCCCGGTACGGGTTCGAACCCGTGCCGAATCACTGTACAAGGCTCAGGCCACATATTAAATATTTAATTATGAATAGCTTGTGATGCTTTTCCGTTTGCAGGCTTTCCCAGGATGGGATTTTTTTTCCAGAAAGGGTAAGGATTTTTTGAAAAGAAAAAATTGTAACATTGTCATATGCCTGAAAAAAGACAGGGACGAACTACCCTCATTCTGTCGTTGATAGCGATCTTTCTTTTTTGCCTGCGGGGGCTGAGCCAGGATACAATCCCTGTCCGGCAAATACCGCTATGGCCAGGCGGTGCGCCCGGGTATGAGAATCGCAGAACGGAGCCGGAGCAGGCGAAGGACTATTGGGTGAAGAATATCCATAACCCTTCCATTGCTGTTTATCTGCCCCCAAAAGGGAAGGCAAGCGGCGCGGCTGTCGTCATTTGTCCGGGGGGAGGACATCGTCTCCTCGTTTATGATGCTGAGGGCAAAGATCCGGCCCGGTTTCTCAATAGCATTGGCGTGGCCGCCATTATCTTGAAATACCGCCTGTTCCGCGAAGACAGCAACGGTACTTATACACTCGAAAGAGAAGTTCGCCAGGACGCGTATCGCGCCATGCGCCTGGTGAGAAGCCGGGCCGCCGGCTGGGGGATAGACACCGGCCGGGTAGGGATCATGGGATTTTCAGCAGGAGGTGAAGTATGCGCCCTGGTGGCCTATGCACCCGGCATGGGAGACCCTAAAGCTCCCGATCCCGTAGACCGTCTCAATGGAAAGCCCAATTTCCAGGTATTGGTTTATCCGGGGCCGCTGGGAGTACCGGAAATTGTTCCGGCCGATGCTCCTCCTGCTTTTCTGATCGCCGCTGCGGATGATCCGTGCTGTGCGGTTCCGGTGATAAAACTGCTGGAGAAATATCATGAAGCAAAGGTCCCCGTCGAAGCCCATATCCTGGCCCAGGGCAGTCATGGCTTCAACATGGGAAAGCGCTCCACGCTTAATTCTGTAAAGACATGGCCGCAAAGACTGGCCGATTGGTTTTCCGACACAAATATTCTGGATCCGTCAAAAAACAAAGGCGGTAAATAAAACCCACCTCTCATTTTCCCATGAAGATTTCCTCGTCCGCATTCGTTTTTGCGATCATCGTTTTTTCCGGCGTCTACAGTCCCTGCGTTTGGGGGCAATCCGGGGACGGGTCCCTGATTCCCGCGCCCGTATCCCTCACAGCGGAACCCGGTGTCTTTCAAATTTCCAGGTCGACGAAAGTGTATAGCAGTGCGGCATTCCGGCCCCTGGCCCTGCAGTTTTTGCATATGTCGGGTCTTGCTGACGGCGGCGCCGGCAAAATAGCAAAAGGTTCTGTTTTACCGGCAACGGGTATCTGGTTTATAAAAAGCGGGGAACCCATCCCGGGCGATACGGAAGGATACCGGCTGCATATACGGGCGGACCGTATCGAGATCCGGTCCGCCTCCCTTAGCGGCGCCCGGTATGGGATGGAATCGCTTTGGCAACTGATGCTTTTGCATCCCGGCGCGCCATTGTCCTGTGCAGACATCCTTGACCGTCCGCGTTTCCATTATCGGGGGCTGATGCTGGATGTATCACGCAATTTTTACCCGGTGAGTTTTGTAAAGGAATTGCTGGACCTCATGGCCCTCTATAAAATGAATACGCTTCATTGGCATCTTACCGACGGACCCGGCTGGAGGCTGGAGATAAAAAAATACCCTCTGCTTACCCGTTATACAGCCTGGCGCACTCATGGGGCCTGGAAAGACTGGTGGAACAATGGGCGCCGGTATCGGGAACAGGGCGACCCCATGGCCTATGGCGGCTATTATACGCAGGATCAGGCAAAAGAGGTTGTCGCTTACGCGGCTGCCAGGGGAATCACGGTGATTCCGGAAATAGAAATGCCGGGACATTCCGACGAGGTGACGGCCGCCTATCCCTCCCTGTCCTGTTCAGGCCGGCCTTATACGAACAGTGAGTTATGCCTGGGCAACGACTCCACTTTCACCTTCCTGGAGGATGTCCTCGGGGAGGTCATGCAGCTATTTCCCTCGACGTATATCCATGTGGGAGGTGATGAAGCAGGCACGGAGAGTTGGAAGCATTGCTCCAAATGCCAGGAGCGGATCCGCCGGGAAGGTCTCCGCAATGAAACTGAGTTGCAGAGTTATGGGATCCGGCGTATCGAAAAATTCCTGAACGCACACGGCAGGAAGCTGCTTGGGTGGGATGAGATCCTGGAAGGAGGGCTTGCACCGGCCGCCACGGTCATGTCCTGGCGTGGAGAAAGCGGCGGCGTCAAGGCCGCCCGTATGGACCACGATGTCGTGATGACACCCGGCTCTTATTGTTATTTTGATCATTACCAGGCTGATCCCTCGACGCAACCGGAAGCCATTGGCGGCTATTTGCCCCTTAAAACGGTTTATTCGTATGAACCGGTGCCTGCGGAGCTGGAAACCTCCAAACAGCAACATATCCTCGGCGCGCAAGCCAATTTGTGGACCGAATACATACCGACGACGGACCAGACCAGGCCGAATATATGATCTTTCCGCGTTTGCTGGCCCTGGCCGAGGTCACCTGGTCACCGAAAGACCATCGCAACTGGGCAGCATTCAGGGAAAGGTTATACCACCATTATGCCTTGCTGCAATCGCTGCACGTCAATTATTGCCGGCCTTCCAGCCAGGTGGACATCGACGCCGGCGTCGACTATACGGCGAAGCTCACGAGGATCTCGATGGAAAGCGAGCAGTATTCACCGGTTATCCGCTATACACTGGACGGCACGCGACCGAACGTCTCGTCGCAGCTGTACACGGCCCCTTTTACCATTGGAGACAGCGCCCGGTTGTGCGCAGCCGTCTTCCGCGATACCGCCCTCCAGGGTGTGCCGGCTTCAAAAGACGTGGATTTTCACAAAGCCATCGGCAAGACTGTCACCTATCGCCAGCCTTATAGTGAGAGCTATGTGGCTCAGAAAGAATCCACCCTGGTAAATGGCTACCGGGGCTCCCTTCAATCTTATGGCGACGGGCAATGGCAGGGTTTTACAAATGACATGGACATTGTGATCGATATGGACAAGGCCACTCCTCTCAACAGCCTGTCAATCCGGTTTATGCAAATGACCGGGCCCGGCGTCTTCATGCCCGCTTATGTAGCAATTTCCGTCTCCGGCGACGGTAAGGATTTCAAGCCCCTGCAAAAGATCGACAACGATGTCCCGGTCACGCTTTCGGCGCTTCTTTTCAAAGACTTTAAATTCCACCTGCAGGGGCAGACGGCAAGGTATGTCCGGGTGCTGGCGAAGAATACGCAGGGATTCCTGTTTACAGACGAAGTGGTCATATATTAGAACGGGTACGGATTACAAGCTCAATTTTTTATTTCCTTTCCAGCAACTTGAAGAACTGGTCGAGTTGAGGAAGGATGACGATACGGGTACGGCGATTGACAGTCCTTCCCTCGTTTGTATCATTGGTGGCGACAGGCTGGTATTCTCCCCGTCCCGCCGCCGCGATATGCGAGGGTTCCAGTCCATATTGCTTCTGCAGGATCCTTACGACCGATGTTGCGCGTTTCACACTAAGGTCCCAATTGTCCAGCAGCACGCCCCGGCGATAGGGTTTGTTGTCGGTATGTCCTTCGACCATAAACTCTATATCCGGCTGGTTCTTTAAGACCATAGCAACCTTCCCCAGGACTGTCCGGGCGCCGGGTGTTACGTCATAACTGCCGCTCCTGAAGAGCATTTTGTCGCTGATGTCGATATAAACCACTCCTTTGTCGACCTTGATATTGATATCCTGGTCACTCATATCGCCGATTGCACCCTTCAGGTTGTTTACAAGGGCCATGTTAAGCGAGTCCTTGTGGGCCAGGGCGGCCTGGAGGCTTTGGATATAAGCATCCTTGGCGCCGAGGTTTTCCAACGATCTTTTTATACTTTCAGCCTGGGAACCGGAGATGACCGACATATCTTCCAATTCTTTTAACGCCTGGGTGTTGTTGGCCTTCAGGAAGGCGATCTGCTTGTTCAAGGCGTCGACCTGAGCCTCACAACCATTGGATTTATCAGTCAGGTCTTTTGTCCTGGAATTACAGTTTTTGAGATCGTTTTGAAGGTTTGCATACGCCTTATTAAGGTCGTCATACTTCGATTGAAGAGACTTGAATTTTTTGCTGCTGACGCAGGAAAATAGCACAACCGGTAAAAGACCGACCAGTGCGAGATGTTTAATACGCATACTTGTGGGTTTAAATATTGAATCAGCAGCAATATTTACTCCACGGAATTAACGGAGGCTTAAAACAGGATTAGAAAACAATTAGAATATTGTGGTTAGGCCAAACGGAGGGATCGCTTTGCCGGGCAAAAATCCAGGTTCAATGAAGAGCTTTCTGTTCTGATAAAGGATCAGTACAGCCCCGGTGTCAAAGTGGATCCCCTGAGCGCGCCCGTTGTAGGCAGGATGATCTGGACACAGGTGCCTTCACCGGGAACGGATTCAACGGCAATCTGCCCTTTATGCAGTTTCACGATCCTGTTTGCCAGGGAAAGACCCAGCCCGAAGCCGGGTATCCCATGCCCTTCATCCGATCGGTAAAAAGGCTGAAAGATTTTCTCGAGGTCTTTTGGATCGATCCCACGCCCTTTGTCGGCAATCCGGATATTGATTTGTTGCCCGAATATCTCCAGCGAGATCGTGGCATGGTGATCGTCCGAATATTTGCAGGCATTGAGCACAATATTCCGGGTCGCCGTAAAGAGGAGGTCGTCGTTGCCGAATACCATCAGTTCCTCCTCATTCTCCGGCAGGCGGTTAAAGTCCAGTGTGACCGACCAGGCGGCATTCATCTTTGTCATTTCTCCTGGCATTCGTAAGAGCACTTCGTCAATCCGGACCAGGTCGATTTCCAGCCCCCCCGCCGTGCCCGAGGCCCGTGCAAATTCCAGGAGGGTCTGGGTGAGCTTGTTGAGTTGCTGGACGTCCTGGTAAACAGACAGGATCACCTGCCGGTAGTCTTCGATGCTTCTTTGCCGTTGCAAGGAGACTTCGAGCTGGCTCGAAATGGAGGTCAGCGGTGTCGAAAGCTCATGAGAAGCATTGGATATAAACCGGGCCTGTATTTCGAAACTTTCCTGCAGCCTGTTCAGCAATTGGTTTAGCGTATCGGAGAGATAATACCATTCATCCCTGGGATGATGGCCGGCGGTGTGGATCCTGCGCGCCAGGTTTCGTGCGGAGATCTCATTGACCTCATCGGCTATCCTCCGGATCGGATGCAAAAGCCGGATCGAAAACAGGTACCCTCCGACGATGGTGATCAGAATACCGCCGGCAAAACTCAGCGACAGCACCAGCCTCAGGTGCCGCAGTTTGTCTTTCCCCTCTTCATCATAAGCTGCCGTGACGATCACGAAACTTTCCGATCTTCCATCATAGAAATAGGCGATGGCATCCTTATCGCCTACTGTAAAATAGAACCTGCCTTCTTTTCGAGCCGCCTCGATGATGGTGTTATCCACAGCCACCGAGTCGAAGGGGTCGTCGCTATACCAGTAGATCTTTCTGTTCTGTCCGTCATAAGCCTCGATCACCTTATTCTTCATGGCAATCGTTGTCGATGCATCAATTTTTTTGATCAGCTTCTCGTCGAAAAGCCCTCCCTGATTCAGCAATTTCCCGGTGGTAATGGCCCTGTTCTCCAACCGGGTATGAATGTCTTTTATCCGGTTGGTATAGGAGAAATAATAGACGGAGCCGCAAACGAGCGACAACACGCCCAATACCAGCAGGGAAAATAAAATGGCAATGCGGATCTTGACCGGCATCAGTTGCCGTTTTCTTTTAGAATATACCCCATGCCCACGTGGGTTTGAATAAGTTTATGCTCGAAATCCCTGTCCACTTTGTTCCGGACATAGCTGATATATACATCGATCACGTTCGTGTTTGTGTTAAAATCCACCTCCCACACATTAATGGCCAGGTCGGCCCGGGAGATGATCCGGTTCTTGTTCCTGAGGAGATATTCCAACAGCTGGAATTCCTTGGCGGTGAGCTTTATCCGTCTGCCCGCGCGGTAGACTTCTTTTTTATCCAGGTTCATTTCCAGGTCGGCGGCTTTCAGGACATTTCCAACGGGGATATGCTGATGAAGAGTCCTTTTTAGCAGCGCGCGGATTTTCAGGAGAAGTTCCCTGAATGCGAAAGGTTTGATCAGGTAGTCGTCCGCGCCGGCGTCGTATCCTTCGATTTTGTCTTCCAGGGCACTCATCGACGTAAGCATAATGATGATCATGGCCTCATTCCGATGGCGGATCGCCCTGCAAAGATCATAGCCATTCATCCCCGGCAGGTTGATGTCTGCGATCACAAGATCGAAAGAATGAGCCATAAACAATTGGTGACCTATCTTACCGTCATAAGCCACTTCCACATAGAATCCGTTTTCCGTCAAACCCATTTTCAGGGTATCGGCAATCTTCTTCTCGTCTTCGACCACCAGGATTTTTCTTTCCTCCATTGGGCTTGTTTAATGAATCAATTTCGAAAATTACGACTAATAAGGCTGAATCGCCGTCATCCGGTTATCTCTAATCCAATTCTAATCCCGGTTTAATTTGAAATTAATTTCCCGCATCTATTCTGGGGTAAAGCCGTCGGATGACGAAAAGAGGGCCATTGGCTTCGTCGAGAAAGAAGGGTCGGTGATCCATCTCCCGTATGAGAGATCAGTAAGCCCAGCCAGGTATTCTTCTATGGCACAAACCGGTACCCGACCCCGGATTCGGTGATGATATATTCGGGACGGTCGGCATTTTTTTCGATTTTTTTTCTCAATTGGGCTATAAACACCCGCAGGTATTGGGTCTGTTCCACATAGTCAGGCCCCCAGACCTCACGAAGGAGATATTGATGGGTGAGTGTCTTGCCTTCGTTTTTTCCGAAGAGGGTCAGCAGGTCGTACTGGGTGGCCGTCAGTTTCAGGATTTCATCGTTTACTTTTACCGTCCGGCTGGAAAGGTCTATTTCAAGCCCCCTGCATTGAATGAGGGGATCACCCTGCGGCATATTAGTACTTCGCAGCGCCGATCGGATCCTTGCGAAGAGTTCGCCGCCGCGGAAGGGTTTGACAAGATAGTCGTTGGCACCTTCATCGAGGGCGCGGACGATATCTTCCTCTTCGCTGCTTGACGACACCACTATAACGGGTTTCCGATACCATTCCCGGATCCGCATGAGAATCTGCAGTCCATTTTCTCCGGCCCCTCCCTTGCTGCCGAGGTCCAGGAGGATCAGATCGGGTCTGAGAAGGACGGCGGTTTTCAGACCTTCATCGGCACCCGAAATCCTGACATTGCGATAGCCGCCGGATTGCAACGCAGCCTGTAACTGGTTGGTAACTTGCCATTCTTCGTCAATCAACAAGATTTCCACATTATTCATGAAGCGAAGATTGCCTGATTAAATAGGAGGCCCTGATTAACAGTAAGGAAGCCGTTGGGCTTCCTTACCTTAGAAATGATTTATGGCGACCGGTGTTCTCACCTCTTGTCAGATCTATCCGTTATCAGATGATTTCCTTTTCCTGCAGGCCCTCCGGTGTGGCTACCAGCAGGGTGCCCTGCGTATATTTCTCATCGTGCTGGCTGGCATCGAGCCCTTCTTCTTCTTCTTCGCGGCTAACGCGGATCGGAACGATGAAGTTGACAAATTTGAAGATGAGGAAGGAGACCGCAAAGCTATAACCCACGGCAATGGCCATCGCCTTCAGCTGGATCAGGAAAAATCCGGGATTACCATAGGCCAGTCCGTTATTTCCACCCGCCTTGTTAACGGTGACAGTAGCGAAAATGCCTGTCATCAGCATGCCGACCATCCCGCCAATCCCGTGACAGGGGAATACGTCCAGGGTGTCATCCAGTACGGTCTTTGTAGCTTTAAAGTGAACGGCCATGTTGGAAATAATGGCCGCGACCACTCCGATGAATATACTCTGAGGAACGGCTACATAGCCGGCTGCAGGGGTAATTGCCACCAGGCCCACTACAGCGCCTACGCAAAATCCCACTACGGAAGGTTTTTTGCCTCTTAATACGTCGAAAAACATCCAGGACAGACCTGCCGCCGCCGCTGCTGTATTGGTTGTAGAGAAGGCAGAAACGGCCAGCGCATTTGCGCCGAACGCCGAACCGGCGTTAAAACCGAACCAGCCAAACCACAACAGACCGGTGCCCACCAGCACATAGGGTATATTGGCAGGCCTGTTTTCTATTCCGTCGATATGAACTCTTCTGCGTTTTAACACGAGGGCGCCTGCCAGGGCAGCACAACCGGCAGAAATGTGTACGACCGTCCCGCCCGCAAAATCCAATGCGCCCATTTTCGCCAGGAAGCCATCCGGATGCCAGCTCCAGTGCGCAAGCGGCGCATATACCAATAGGCTGAATAACACGGTAAAGAGGACATACGCGGAAAAACGCATACGCTCGGCGATAGCGCCTACTACCAATCCCGGCGTGATGATCGCAAACATCAGCTGGAACATGGCAAACAGGGGCTTGGGTATCGTCGGCGCCAGGCTCCAGGGAGCCCCTGAAACGACGCCTTTATAAAAGAAGTGTGTAGCGGGATTGCCGATGAATCCGTGTATCGAATCCCCGAAACACAGGCTGTATCCAACCACGATCCAAAGTACGCCCACCACGCCTGCGGCAACCACACTCTTCATCATCGTGGAAAGCACGTTCTTCCGGTTTACCATCCCTCCATAAAAAAAACCGAGGGCCGGGGTCATTAAAAATACCAGGGCGGTAGAAATCAGGAGCCAGGTTGTATCGGCCTGGTTATATTTCGATTCGTCGAACACCGAGGCGGTGCTGGGAACGAATATCGCGCCGATTGCCACCACGACCAGGATAAAAAAAGGCAGAAAACTTTTAAGCGTGATTTTTGTCATAATTCCGGGGATTTCATATTATTAAAAACACTTATGAGTTTGTTCATACAATGAAGGTATAAAAAAAATATAAAAAATAGCGACCTCATCATATTGAATAATAACGTAATTTGTCTAATAATTTTATATAATTATTACATTTTCAAATATTTATAAGATTCGGCCAAGCCTGTCTTAAGGAATACCAGTTTTAAATTTTTTTTGATTTTTTATAAAAAGACGGCTTCATTGCAAAATATTTACCTGTAGACAGCGTTCCGCGGATTTCGCAAAACCGGGCGGCGGGACAAGAAACGGTCATCCTGAAAGGGGGCGTTCTGTAAACAGGAAGGCCGGCATCCTCGCGGAGCCGGCCCCCTCTGGTAACCGCTGAAAAACCTGCAGGACGGCAAAACCTCACTTGCTCCTGCTAAAAAGCAAATAAGAGGCGGTAAGGCCCAAATTCAGCGTGTGGACCTTATAGAAGCTGGGTTCCGCCGAAATGTCTTTAATGCCCCAGTCGAATTTTGCAGTTAGAGCGATCTCCTTGTTCAATTGATAACCTGCCAGGAAATCGGCGCCGATGTCCAGTCGTTTTCCATCGTCTTTGGCAGGATCATTGCCCCAGGCAATCTTCGTGGTGACACCCTGTGAAACATATTTGCCGGAAAGTGCGTACCCAAAATAAGGCCCCAGACCGAAGAAAATCTTTTTATCCTTTAGAGTCGAATGATAGATCAGAGGAATAGGAATGTTGATATAAGATATGGTGACGGGTGTCTTATCTCCAAACAACACCGGTGAATAGGACTCCCTTGAAAAAAGCAACTTCGGCCGTACCGAGAAACGTCTATCCGGCAACGCAAGATCGGCAAAGCCGCCGACCGAAAAACGGATACCGGGGCTCCCGTGAAACACGACGCCGGGTTCCGTGGCATGCGCACCTGATACATTGAGGCCTCCCTCCGCACCCAATTGGATGTCCTGAGCCCTGGTAGTGATAAACAAACCCGAAAAGAGCAGCAGAAGAGTTGATTTGCAAGTTGACTGTTTCATATTGTTTGATTGTATTTGAGAAAGCTGGATTCGCGTCGCCTGCTGAAACCTGTAAATAAAGACAGGCACCCATGGCTCCGAATTGCGCATTCAGATGGATTGCATGCAGGATACCGTCGCCAGGCGACGCAGTTACAGATCGTTAGTCAGGCGGGTTTCAGAATGGATAGTGAATCGGATCCGGAAAGGAGCAGCTGTTGACAGAACAAATATCCAGAGATTGGAAAACAAAATAAATAGTTAGTCTTAACTATTTACCGGTCTAGCCAAGACCGTGCTCTTTTGCAAACCGGACCAGGCCGCCCGGCGTATAGATGTCGAGTTTCCGGCAGATATTCCGGCGATGGGCGTTCACGGTAAACTCACTGACGAATAATTGCTCGCCGATCTCTTTGGTGGTGAGCCCCTCCGCTATTTTCCGGATGATTTCCACTTCCCGCCGGGTGACCTGGTACTTTTTCATGAAGTCATCGATGAAATAATCTGCTACCCGCAGGATCGGCTGCTCATCCCCGAACCAGGTGCCTCCTGCCAGGATTGTAGTCACCGCTTCTTTCAAAACAGCGGAGGTGCTGTTCTTCAGGAGGAAGCCTCTTGCTCCGAGCCCCTTTATCTCCCTTATCAATTTTGGCTGATTATAATTGGTAAATACGATCACCCGCAACCGGGGGAATTCTTTTTTTAGGACCTTAAGCGCCTCCACGCCATCCAACCTCGGCATTTGAAGATCGAGCAAAACCATATCGACCTCGTTCTCCCGCAAGAGCCGGATTAACTGCAGGCCGTTCTCCGCGATAGCGACGACCTCTACGTCCCCGATCTCTTCCAGAACCCTTCTCAACCCGTCTACCAGCAGCGGGTGGTCGTCCGCGATGATTATTTTATGAGACCCTTTCCTGTTATGAGATTCTTTCATGGGCATCCTTGCTCTTGTATTATTGTTCAGGTATTCCTGGTTTTGTCCGCGCCTTTCTGTTCCTGCCGAACGGGAATTTCGATAACGATTAAAGTCCCGCCGTCCTGTTTGTTCATCATTTCCATCTTTCCATTAAGATAGTCAATTTTGGATTTTATGGCCGCCAGGCCCTTGCCTTTAGCCGAAGCATAGTCTTTCATGCCCACGCCATTGTCTTCAACCATGACAGAGATATGATCTTCATGCTCAATCAGTTCTAACATGGCGTGGGTGGCGCCCGCGTGTTTTAATATATTGTGTACCAATTCCTGTATGATTCGGTACAGGTTATTCAACAACTCCACAGGATAGCCGTCCGGTTCCCTGAAACCGACAATCACCGTCTCGAGGTTGATCTTCTGTGCCAGGTTGATTGCCTGGTCCATGTCTTCCACCGCCCTCCGAAACCCGTATTTTTCGATGACCAGCGGGGTAAGGCGGTGACTGATGTCACGTATGGTGGCGGAAACGGAAGATAAGATCTCATGGGCCTTCTGTAACTTCTCTTCCGACTGGTGATCACGCTGCCCTTTTTCAAGCACCGAAGAGATGTTCAGGGAGGCAAGCGCCAGCATTCCTCCCGTCTCATCGTGCAACTGGTCTGCCAGGGCATGACGTTCGTTCTCCGAGGCGTCGATGGCGCCCTGCATGACTTCAATACGGTGCTTTCTTTCCAACTCCTTCATCTTATTTCGCCGGTAGGCGACGATCAAAAGAATGATGACGAAGGCCAGCCCCGCAAAAATGCCCGCGAAGATCCTGTTCTGGCGTATCTCTCTCGTCGTGGCCGCGTTCTCATCGTTGAGCCTGTGTATCTGCTCCTCTTTTTCACGAACGCTCATTTTTGTTTCGATCTCCCGGATGGCCCGGTATTGGTTCAGGTTGGCCAGGGAATCCTTGATCTCATAAAAGCTCTGCAGGGCATTCGTATAACCGGGATAGTCGTTTTTCATCCGCAGCAACTCCGAATAATATTTGTAATAGTAAAACCCGAGAGCGGTATATTTCCTGGCTTTTATATCGGCCCCGAATCCTGCGAATATCTTTTCCGATTCCCCGATCTGGCCATTTTCCGCCAATGCGTGCGCATAATAGACGCCGGGTGGCATTAGCAGCAGGCCGTAGGACTCGTTGCCGAAGCGATAGGCTTTTTCGTAATATCGAAGTGCTTTTCCGGTTTGCCGCTCGTCTTCTGCTACCATACCGGCGGCTATAAAATAATTGGCGTAGGGTATTTTGTCCTCCGGAAGTTTGAACCGGGAGAGACTGGTATCGAGATACCGTCGCGCTTCGCGGTATTGCCCCTGGTAGGATTTTACGATCGACAGCTCCGCGCTGAGATAGGGCACGTCCGCACCATGTGGATAATTTTGGATGGTCATGTCATAGAAGAGCTGCCCGTATTTTCCTGCGTTCTGGTAGTCCGTCAGCAACAGGTTTAATTGCGTCAGCTGGTAGTATACGCTCATGGCAGCCAGCCCAAAGCTGTATAGCCTTCCGCTATATAGTTTGGCATTGGGGATCAGGGAGGAGTCGACAGCCAGTTCCAGGAGACTTTCGAACTCGGCGATTTGCCGCTGCGGATTGTTCTGCAGAACGGCCAGTGCATAATTATAGCGGGCCGTAAAGAGGGCATTTTTGTCGGCCAGGCCTCCTGCCAGCCGGATGGCGTTTGTCAGATAACTGCGGACCGAATCCGTCTGGTTGAGCAAGGACAAAGCCTTGAAGGTATAGATGAAAGAAAGCGCTTCGGGGTCGTGGGTGTCGGTAAATTGCCGTTCCGCGAGAGCGGAATACTTTTTCAGCGAGTCGGGGTGTTTACCCCATTCGCTATAGAGAATGACGGTCCCTACGAGCGAGCCCCTTAAAAAGGCCGTGCTATCGCCGGCATTGGCATGCACCTGCTGATAGATTTGTTCCGCCTCCTCATACAGTCCCAGGGCTACTTTCGTTTTTGCAAGGCTCATCAGCAGGATGTGGAGGCGCCGGCGATCACCGGTCCGGTTCACCAGGGGGATATATTCATTGACGATCCGGTAATAGAAGTTGATATCATAACGGCCGACCTCCTGGGCAAGATCGCATACCGCGCGAAAATTGCCTTCCGTTACCGGCTGGTGTTTTAAACGCTCCCAGGCGGCGCGGGTTTGTTCTTCCTTTTGATCATTGGCCAGGGTGGGAGCCACAAACAGGAGGCAGACGCCTAACCATAAAACGAGCCTGTCTAGCATGCCTGGAAACGATATTAGGTCGAAATTTACAAACTAAAAGCGAGACTGTAATCCGCAGGTATATAATTTAATATCAATGATTTCTATAGTTCTGCCGGGGTGATTCCGGTCTTCGGAAAATTCTTTTGGCCAAAAGTTAGGAAAATGGGTAAGTTACTGTAATTTTACTTCACCAAAATGTCATGACAATCCCTGTCGCTTCCGTTTATATCTCTTAATATCTATTGACTATACCTTCCCGTATCCGCCATATTTGAGATCCCCTCCCGGACGCATTTTCTGATATCCCTACCGAAAAGTCTTTTTGATCCTATTGTCTAACAAAATGTTATACTATGCGGAAAATTGTACTATTCGGTCTTATCGTTTCTTTTTTTCACCTGACGGCAAATGCGCAGGGTTATTCGTTTCTAAAAAAGCATAATCCCAAGCTCGATGCCAACCTGGATCCTTTTGCAAATTCAAAGATCAACCCGGACAGCAATGCTGCTATCAACCCGGTATACAACTGGAATATCAACCCGCTTGAGAGCGCAGAGGTCAACCCGATATTTAATGCTGCCATTAACCCGCTAAAGAACCCCTCCGTGAACCCCCGTTCGAATCAGCTGATCAACCCGGAATTCATGAAGGCCCTTTCTCCTTTGAATTCACAATGGAACGGATTATTCCTGTTCAACAGTAAAAATGAGCCCTTTGGCTACTTGTCGGCCGCTTCACAGGAGGTCATGATCTGCTTTGACAGGGATGGTAAATGGAATGGCTATTTTGTAAAAGCAGGGAAGTCTATTTATAATTTTTTTGACATAGCAGGCGTCTGGACCGGCATGTTCCTCTGCCTCGACAACTCTGCAGGCTACAACCTGTTCGACAAGAATGGAAAATGGACGGGTATACACGTCAAATGATATTTCGCTTACTGATACTGAAACCCAATTCCCGGAGAAATTCCAGATAGATTTTATCTCGAATTATTTACAAACACAAAAAGAGAAGATGAAAACAAATTTACTCCTTACGTCGCTCGTTCTGTTAGTTCTGACGGGGACGACCCATGCCCAGGAATTGGAAAGCAAACACGATCCCAAATTTGACATGAATTTAAGCCCTACCTTAAATCCGGTCATCAACCCCGAAAAGAACGCAAACATCAATCCCAAGCTCAACTGGAACATCAATCCGATGCATAACAGTGAGATCAACCCCGGGCTGAACATCTCCATCAATCCTATCGATCAGTTCGGGCTCAACCCTGGTAAGAACAAGGAACTGAACCCTATGTTCCATAACGAATTCCATCCCAGGAACCCGGCCTGGAAAGGCTTGTACCTGTTCAATAAGCATGATGAACTGGTGGGCTATATCTCAGTCGCCTCCAATTCCCTGATGCTCTGTTTTGATAAGCAATCGGAATGGACGGGTTATTTCGTCAGGGCGGGTGAAACCATCTATAATTACTTTGATACCACGGGCGGCTGGACAGGCGAATATCTCTGCTTCGACTCCAAAATAGGCTTTAACCTTTTTGACAAGGATGGCAACTGGACCGGGGAACACATCAAATAGAAGCCGCAACAGGCCGCTTATGTATCACCGGTAGTCGGGGAAAGGTGCCGTCCTGCAGCCAATATGTCTCGGCGGTAAATAAAGATGCTTGGCCGGGTCCGCAACAGTTATTTATTTTTGCAGCCAGATGAGTACCTCTCCCCAAAAGACCCGCCAGGCAATAGCCGTTTACTTTTTTCTTTCAGGATTCGGATTCTCTACCTGGGCTTCGCGTATTCCTACCATACAACAGTCGCTGAAATTAAACGAAGCTCAGTTGGGAGCCGTCTTATTCGCTTTGCCGGTCGGTTTATTGATGACTTTACCGGTGACGGGTGCACTTTTAGGGAAGCATAACAGCCGCAGGATCCTGTTCATCGGAGCCATTCTCTTTAACGGTATGCTCAGCCTCATCGGCTTTGCGGCTCATACCTGGCAACTTGTGCTGGCTCTTTTCTGTTTCGGGGTCTCCCGCAACCTGATGAATATATCCGTCAATGCGCAGGCCATCGGCGTGCAGGGGCTATACGGGCGGCCTATTATCGCCGGTTTTCATGGTATCTGGAGTATGGCCGGTTTCGGCGGAGCGGCTTTGGGATCCCTGATGGTTTCACTGAATATACTGCCGGGATGGCATTTTTTGACGGTGGCCCTGCTGCTGACAGCGGTCGCTGTTTATTTTTTCCCGCAGACCTTGCACCAGGAGCCCGTCATCGGGGAGCGGAAGCCCTTGTTTTCGTTCCCCAGAGGATCTCTTTTAAGATTCGGGATGATCTCCTTCGCTTCCATGGCCTGTGAAGGAACGATGTATGACTGGAGTGGCATCTATTTTCAAAAGGCTTTGCATGTTTCCCGGCAGGCGGCAACAATCGGATTTGTCGTGTATATGGTGGCCATGACCCTGGGCCGGTTTACCGGCGACGGGCTGACGGCAAAATTCGGGATCCGCAGGATGCTGACCTGCAGCGGACTCTTGATTGCTTCAGGCCTATTGCTGGCCGTGCTCCTGACCGAACCGCTGGTCGCCGGTTTTGGATTCATGCTGGTAGGGTTTGGCGTATCCTGTGTGATACCCCTGGTGTTTAGTATGGCCGGAAAATCGAAAGAACTCGGCAGCGGAGCCGCGATCGCTTCGGTCTCCACGGTCGGCTATCTCGGGTTTTTGGTCGTGCCACCCCTCGTGGGATCTGTTGCGGAACTGGCGGGGCTTCGGTGGGCATTTGGCATGATGGCTGTCCTGGGCGCTTCTATCACACTGATGATCCGGGTTCGAAGCGATCGGGAGACCTATGGATGATGCAGGATATTTAGGCATTTGCTAAGGCTGCGACGGACGCGACATCGCTCGGCGGCGATTCGTTCAGAAATCCGTTCATCCGTTGGTCGATCGGGCGACACGGTTCAACTATTTCTCCAGCCGGATCCTGTCCGCCACCAGCTCGCCGATCTTGGTTCCCATGACATTGCTAAGCGTACAGCAGTAGTAGTAGTGGATTCCTCCGTAGGACCGGGAATACATCGTCTCCAGGGCCGCGTCGCGGAATGAAGGGAACGATCGCTGCCGGATGCCAAACTCCAGTTCCGTCGTATCTGTAAATGCGAATTTCTCGCCGAATTCGCTGGTCAGCGCTTCGGAAGCAGCGGCCGAGATCGTACAATGTCCACAGGTATATTCGGGAAAGGGCGGTGTCTGCAAATGAGGTCTCCAATTGGGGTCGAAGTATTTGTCGATTACCGTTTCGGGGCGCATCGTATTATAAATGTATTTTACGTTCCAGCATTGGATAAAGGCGTCGAACAACGCAATCGCGGTTTTGGCATAGGCTGCCGCCGTCTTTGAAAAATCCGCACCCGATTTCATGGCGGCGATGCCGACGATGCCCATCCAATGCCCGGCGGGAGAAAACTTCTTGGTGCCGAACATCAGGTGCCCGGAGACATTTAGTTTAAAGGGATTGTCGTCCCAGAAATCCGCGATAAAGCTCTGTTCGGCGGTCAGGCTGTCGACGGTGTTTTGAATCCTTTTCACCTCCTTATAATAGTTGCTGTTTTTATCGGTGACGTTGAAAGGGTAGGGAGGCGGGGGCATAAACTCGTTGACGCTGTCGACGATGACATACCGGATCTGGTTCCAATGCGGCTCCATCGCCGCTGTATAAGCCGGTGGCGTCGGGACCCAACGGCCGGGAGAATCCTTAACCGTATATTCCGGGGCGCCCCGGGTCTCTGCATAATTATCTTTTTTGCTCCATTTCATGACGGCGGAAGCAACCGTGTCGGCGTAGGTGACGGTATTCTCAAAAATATCCGAAGGCATACCATGATCCTTTGCCAGTTTTTTCAGGCTGTCGACATATTCCCTCATACTGCCTTCCGGAAAGGTGACGGCTTCTCCCAGTTTGCAATAGGCCAGCAGGGCACCCAATTCGAAATCGATCGTTTTTCCTGTACCGGGTTTGGGAGGAACGCCAAACCCCCTCAACTGTCCCCCCAGGGAACGATATTTATCGGGGTAACCCGCCGCTATCACCTCATAACCCGCTATTGCCGCGTACAGGTAATTTCTCGAGGCGACGATCGGCCCGAAGTTATTGCCCATGACCACGGTATTTAATTGATGGACAGCATTGCAGTAGAGGTTGGGATCTTTAAAAACTTTGTCGAAATCGTGCCGGGTATTGCATGCCGACAGGCAGACGGAAGCCCATGCTACGAGCAGAAATTTGTACATAGTATTTTATTAGCAGCCGTTTTTTTCAATAGGGGCTCAAGTTACTGTTTTTTATCATGTTGACAAAACAAAGCCCACGGTGGAAACCGCGGGCTTTCAACCAAAAACAACTGCTAAGGGAGGTTGCTACACACATCCCTGATTGCTTGCCATATGAACGATCTTTGTTTTTGAGGTCATGGACGGGTTCGAACCGTCGTAAAAGGTTTTGCAGACCCGTGCCTAGCCGCTCGGCCACATGACCATCGGGATTATTTTACAAAAGAAAGACTGGATTATCCAATATAGGAAGACCGGTTGTCAGCAGCCGCTCCTGTGCAGGGGGTACAACATCGGTGGTGGGTGAGTGGCATCAGTAAATCCTTGCTCCGTATCATGATGCAATGTTAATACTTAATAAGTAGTCTACCAAAATTATAGACTAATTATTTATTTTTTTTCCGGCGGATGAACGGGCCGTTCGCCCGTATAGATTTTATCTATCTGACTATAGATAAATGTGATCCGATCCTATCAGAACGGCATGATATATTTGCACAACTTCCGAAGAACGATTGCCCACCTTAAGCTCACTTGAGATTAACTGCCGGGAGGCTATACATTCGATTACACGACGGTGCTGCAGATCGCTCCGTCAGACAAGGATCTCTCTTGTCAAATAAAACATTTATCAAATAAAACAAATTATATATGAGTAACAGAATCTTATCGATCGGCGCAAAGTTTCCCGCTTTTAAGAAGAAAGCGGCGGTATCTATCGAAAAAGGAAAAGAGTTCGTCGAGCTGACGCAGGAGTATGGCAGCGCGGAGGGCAAATGGACGGTAATGTTCTGGTGGCCCAAAGATTTCACCTTTGTTTGTCCCACGGAGATTGCCGAATTCAACAGGAAATTTAGTGATTTCAGCGATCGGGACACAGTTGTAATCGGCGCTTCCACGGATTCAGAGTTCGTGCATGCCGCCTGGAGAAGAGATCATGCCGACCTGCGTGATCTTAAATTTCCGATGCTGGCGGATACTTCCAAATCGCTCGCCGAGGAACTGGGTATACTCGATACGGAAGAAAAAATCGCCTATCGCGCTACTTTTATCATCGACCCCCAGGGTATTATCCGCTGGGTGAGCGTATATGACCTGAATGTCGGGCGTAGCGTGCAGGAAGTCATCCGGGTATTGGACGCCTTGCAGACCGACGAACTGTGTCCCTGTAACTGGAACAAGGGAGAAGAGACCCTGACTGAGCAGTTGAGCCTTAACTAAGGGTTGTTCAATTATCCGATGAACGGGTTCGGGCTATTATCTTCTTTAACCGGCCGGCTCGCTGTTTTGAGCCGGTCGGTCATTTTTTAATAATTTATCATATGAGTGAAACAGCAAGTCTTCAACCGGCGATACAAAACGAGACCTTTCAGCATTTACTCCGGGATCTCGAAATAACCGGCTATATACCTTCCGCGAACGCGCAGGCCCTGCTGGCCGTCGATGCCCGCTATATAAAAGATCTGAAGATCAACTTCGGCAATGTTTTGAATAATACGCAATATCTCAATCGCAAAGAGGCTTTACTGCTTGCGCTGGCCGTATCGGTGAATGAAAAATCCGAATTGCTCAGGGCTTCGCTGGCGGGATTGGCAAAACAGGCGGGGGCTTCTGACGTGGAGATTGCGGAAATTGTGGCCTGTACTTCCCTGATGAATACGAATAATGTATTTTATCGTTTTCGTCATTTTATGCAAAAAGACTTCTATTCCAATCAGCCTGCCGGTATAAAAATGAGCATCATGGTCAACCCGGCCCTCGGAAAAGAATTTTTCGAACTGGTCAGCCTGGTCGTCTCATCCATCAACGGGTGTGAAATGTGCGTCAGTTCGCATGAGAAGTCGGTTCTGCAACACAACAGTTCCGAATCGCGGATTTTTGAGGCCGTGAAGCTGGGAGCTGTCATAAAGGGGCTTTTGACGGTTCTCTCCTGATGAGTGACGATATCTCCGGAAAATTGATGTCTTTTACGAATAAGGGCCGCCCGCAAACCGGGCCGGCCCTTTCCTGATTCCCCCTTTCTCATCCATGCTTGTATTCTCATTCCTGTATTCCCCGGCCCGATAGCTGTCAAACCCTTCGGATGCGCGGCCGGATCCGGGAGCCGACCGTTTCCTCTTCTTTTTTCGTCCTGGCGGTCTCCGTTTCTTCTACGGCCTCGCTCTGCTGTTGCGATTGGGCATCCGCAGTGTCTCCCGGCGTGTTCACTTTTAACGCTTCCCGCCTGGTTCTTTTCAGGCTGTTGTTATAGAGATTGATCGTCTTATAACGGGCATTGGCTTCGATGAACATCTTCTCGGCTCTCCCGTTTCTTTCGAAGGTGACGGGCTGCAGGTTGCCCCTTTGCAGCGACCGGATCAGGAGAGCCCTGTTGCCTTCCGGATGAAGCTCCTTGATCGGATATCTTTCAAGTGTCTTCTCCAGGTCATAGCCGTATTTCTCGGTATAGTGCCGGTACTTGTAGTTGTTATTATGGTCTTTTTCTTCAAAGTTGAGTTGTATCCATGCATTGTATTTCTGTCCTTCCTGGTTCGTAAGTTCCTTGTAGACATACCTGCCCTGCAAGAGGTTAAAGGCTTCTTTGCAGGTGACACCGGTTCCCTTGTTGATATAAAAGGTCTGTGCCTTGTCCTGATCAGGATCTTCCGTGTTTGTAAGCCTAACCTCATATTTATTAAAAAAATAGAGATCGGACTGATCGGATTTCCGGAAATGGAGGACGGCCTCCAGCCTCGTGCAGTCGTCGAAAAAGGCTTCGGCATCCAATTGGAACTCTTTTACGCCCTTCTCTATCTGCTCAGCCAGTCGTTCCGTCTGCATGAGTTTGCTTTCAAAACCCAGGTATTTTATATTCTCTGATAAAAATGCAAAATTTTCTGTGTTCATAACAAAAGATTTAATAATTAATAAATAGGTACAATGAAACGAGCCGTCAGAAGCCAGGGATCGTAAAAAGAGAACCGCAAATCCTTATACGAAGCGTGCATGGAGCAGGGGATGCTTGCGCATTTTCAACCGCAGGTGTCTTCCGCCGTGTTTTTCAAACAAATCGATGTCCAGGTGCCGCTTGCCGGACAACACAAATTTCGGCAGGACGAAAACGCATAGATCCCTGTTTTGCGCACGGATCGTCTTCGTATCACCATAAACATAGACGGGTGTTACCGCTTCCTCGCCCGTCTCCTGCCGGTTGCTGCGAATGACAAACCGCACGCTGTCGACGAGGTAATCCTTGTCCGATCGATTGATCAGCAGAAGCTTCACAAAAATGAGGTCCCCTCTGCCGTACACGCCATCCACCTGTAACAACATCCGGTAGTTCCAGGCAAGGAGCGAATAGATCCGTCTTCTGTCACCGGCTACCCGCTCACAGGCGCTTCTGACGGGTGTTTCGCTTGCGAATAAAGCCGTTCTCTGTATCGGCAGCGAGTCCGTGCACAGGATAGGGGCGGGGTTTCTGTAACGAAGACAAGCCTGGGCGGCCCATCCATTTTGCAGGGCTAACCAAAGAAGCCCTGCAAACATTCCGTGTTTTTTTCTCATACGCAAAGTTTAAAGGTGAAAAAATAAAAATGCTTCTCTCACCCGACCTCCTTCCACAACGAGATCAGGTCCTCTGTGTCCAGGTGAAAGAAGCAATAGGTTTCGATTTCCCTGACAATAAAATTGTTGATGGCAATGCGGTAAGCGTGGGACCCGAACCTGCCAGTCCGGCTCAGAAGATCCGCCAACAGCCTGCATGTGTCTTTTTTTTCCCGGCCTTCGGCGGCGGCCCTTATAACCAGAGACCGGATCTCATTCGTCAACCGTCTGGCCATCAAAAATAAGGCGGCGGCGTCCTCTGCTCCGGGTTGGGGCTGATGGAGGCTGTCCGGTACGGGAATCCGCCTCCCATGCGCAGACAGCAGGCGCTTTAAACCGGGAAAATGGTTATGTACGGCAAACGGCATAACAGTTGATTTAACTCAGGACGACAGGCGCAAATAAGCCGGAAGCCGGCGGTCTCCGCAGCCCCCGACTGATTGACGCTCCCTGTGTCCATAAGAAGGTAGACGTTAAAAATAAAAATGGATTCGAAAAACAAAACGAACAGGACGAAATTACGGCGAAGTATATCCTAAAATATTGATATTTGTCATCAAAAAAAATCAGGCCTTGACAAATGTCATTAAATCAGGAATGGCCTATCCTGATTTTTGCCTTGATCCGGCTGAATGTCTCGGCAGTTATACCCAGGTGGGAGGCTATCAGGACCGCGGGCACACGTCTAAGAAGATCGGCATGATGTTTAAGCATGTAGCAATACCGGTCCGTGGCACTCTGCATCCGCAGCGAATAAGCCCTGCGTTCGCTCAGGGCATAATACTGCTCGGTCAACACGCGACCGATAAAATTGAATTCTGTATAGTGACGATAGATATGCTGCAGTTCTATATAACTGATATAATAGACCTCGGAGTCTTCCAGCGCTTCTATCTTCTCGTAGCTGGGGACTTGTCCGAAGAAGCTTTCAACGGATACGACGAGGTCCCCTTCCTTCATGAACCAGGAAGTGACTTCTTTCCCGTCTTTCATATAGACGCCCCGGAACAATCCTTGTTTGACGAAATAGATATTCCCGCAGACCTGGTTGAATTTCAGTAAAAGATCTTTTTTCGCGACCTTTTTTTCCTTGATGTGATCAAATAGAAATTGTCGCAGCCCATTCGACAGCGGATAGATGATATTAAATTTGCGTACTAGTTCGACCATAGAAAAAGACTGCTACCGAAAGGTAACAAAATTTCTCCCGTCAAAGAATAAACGATCACTAGTGTAAACACTTATTCTGCATTGGAATTACAAGGTCGGTCCAATGCTTGCACGGATGTTCTCAGAAAGCAGTCTCCGGGTTTTCCAGTTCGGCCAGGTTACAGCAGCTCGGGGTGACGATGATATTGTTGCTGGCCTGCTTGAGATAGCCGACTACCAGGGCCTCTTCGGTACGTGAGGTATATTTTTTCGAGAATGGGATCTCGGTCTCCTGGATATGCTCGAATCCCGGATCGGCAACCTGTTGCTTTACCAGGATATTTTTTAGCGCAACGGCGCGACGGTTCTTTACACTGACCGTATTGGATACGCCGAATAATACCTGTGGTTTCGTCTCCAGCCCGATATTAAAGACATATTGCTCCATCTCTTCAAAATCCAGGTTCTGGCAGTTGATATACAGACACCCGTCCCGGATCCCCATGACCTTGCCGCCATAGCGGTGGCCCTCGGAGACCGATTTGACAATCACCTGGCCGTTCTCATGCTCCTTTAAAATAAAAGGGGTTTTTATGATGTTCTTGCTGCCATCCGTCTTCTGGTAGTAAAGAAAATAATTTCCCAAATAATAGGTCTTTACGATCGACAAAGATGATTTTCCGGGGCCGGTTCCGGCGACGACGCTCTTTGCCAGGCTGTAGCCATATTGGTCCGTCTGCTTGTTCCGGTCCTTCTGCCAGGCTTCCCATTCCGAAAAAGGCACCTGCAGGAAGACGAGCAGGACATTGATCTTTACATATTTTGCGCTGCCGCTCTGCCAGTAACTTTGCAGGGTCTTGCCGCTGATCCAGCTGAAAACCTGGTATTCGCGAAGGTCTCCGAGATGTCTCGAAAAATCGTAGACATTGTTATGCCGGAGCCTGTGAAGATGCTTTTCCAACTGGGCTTTCCCGATGATGAGGTGCATCTCCGCCAGATCCGTATTGGCGATCACTTCCCGGCTGACCTGCTTGTTGATCACCCTGGCCACCAGGTTGAATTGGGTTCTTGTAAAATGATTCCAGTTCGGGTCTTTGCCTTTTCCCTTCAGCGCCGCGATCACTCCCGGATGGACTTCAATGGCTTTTTTGATCCTTTCTGAAAGAAACATGAGAATTTGCATTATGAAAATATATAATGTGAATTTTAAAATAGGTCAGAAAGGGACAGAAAAAGGGCAATTTTTTTGACTTGCCAATATACTAAATTTTGACCAAACTAACATATCTGATAATCAGTGATTAATTTATTTTTTTTTAAAAAGACACGACTTAATTTTTTATACATCTGACTTGGTGAAATTCATATTTCGAAAAAAACGGTTGCTTGCCTTTTATAGAGAGAGTTGCCTGCCATTTCCAGAAACTGCTTTTTCAAACC
>JARLGZ010000029.1 GCA_031292515.1 Puia sp.
CCTCTGAAAAATATATTTCAATTCCATGGGATGATCTTTCCGGATTTTTAATCTCAAAAGACTATGGCCGCACCTGGGAGGGGGCGAGCTTTGCTCCTGGCGGCGGGGCAGATCGGTTTGGTAAACGCATTCCACGGCGCAAAAAGCAAAACGGTCTTGTTATCGTGGCGGGTGAAGATACCAATCCGATACGAGAAGATATTATTTCATTTACCGTGGTTAACGATCAGGGTTTTATGCTAACCAAATGGGGTGATATTTATATGAGCTCGAAACCTTTTGATGACCCTCGGTTAGAGCCAGGGGGCAGCGGAATAGACTATATCTCAAGCGGAGAAAAACATCATTTGTTTCCGAGATATGCAGGTAGCCGTTGGGGAAAAGATTATCTCTCCTGGGTGTCAATTCAGGGAGACAAACCGTGGAAGGTTTTCGCCTTTTACGAAAATTTCCAGGGTATCCCCAATAAAATCCCCGAAGTAAAAAACTATCGCGGTTGGGATCGTATGCGCTGCGATCCGAGTTTAGGGCTATAAGCTTATCCGTTAAGCGGCATGACAGATGTTGTTGAATAAAAGGGATCTTGATTAAAGGAATAATATGAGATTATTAACCAAATCATGGCTAATTATTGGTGCCGGGTTACTGACCTCCTGCCAGGCTCCACCTAAAAAACCGCCTACGCAGGTGGTCTATCGTTTTGATGACCATCGTTATCTGGAGTTAAAAGGATTCTACTGTGAGGGGGAGTTATGGTATGTCGATAACAAAATGAATATTCGTTCACAGGTACATCGTCAGTTTTATCGGGTATTTACCAAAAAATATATTCATCCCTCTGAGCGTTATATTGCTATTACCTCCTATGGTGCTGGAGGTTTTACGATCTCAAAAGACTATGGCCGCACCTGGGAGGGGGCGAGCTTTGCGCCGGGCGGCGGGGCAGATCGGTTTGGTAAACGCATTCCGCGTCGTAAGGATCGAGACGGTTATTGGATCCCCGCGGGTGAATACACCCATCCGATACGTGAAGATATTATTTCATTTACCGTGGTTAACGATCAGGGGTTTATACTGACCAAATGGGGTGATATTTATATGAGCTCGAAACCTTTTGATGACCCTCGGTTAGAGCCGGGGGGCAGCGGAATAACCTATAGCCTGGTATCGCCGCAGGGATTTCGGGAAACAATTCTTATGCGGCCGGGTTATGGCGGTGGAAAGTGGGGCAAGGAATATGCTTCCTGGAACTCTTTTGCCGGACCAAATCACTGGACAACTGATGCCTATCGAGCAAATTTCCAGGGTATTCCCAATAAAATCCCCGAAGTGAAAAACTATCGCGGTTGGGATCG
>JARLGZ010000030.1 GCA_031292515.1 Puia sp.
AGCGCGCTAAAGAGATGAGTATCCGAAAAGTGCTGGGTGCAAGCATCCGTTCCCTGTTTACAATCTTGTCGAAAGAATTTGTCCTATTGGTGCTGGTTGCGGTGGTGATCGCCACCCCGGTAGCCTGGTATTCCATGAATAGATGGCTGGAGGATTATGCTTATCCGGTGTCTATCGAATGGTGGATCTTTGGGCTCGCCGGTGTAGTGGCTATATTGATCACCCTTGCGACGGTGAGCTTTCAGGCAATCAAGGCCGCGCTGGTGAACCCCATCAAAACTTTGAGGACGGAGTGACCGGAAACAGATGGCATGCAGGAGGAAAGGATGTTCGCAGAAGCAGACAGACCAATAAAAACCGACACAATTACTATCAAAATATGATGAAGACGATCGCTTTTCCCGGACTGCTGATCCTGCTGGTATTATCAGGGGCCTTTGCCGCCGGTGCGCAAAATCCGGCTTCCTGGTGTCCGGTGATCCAGCATGATTCGTTGTACTCGGATACGCTGAAAGAAGAACGCCCTATACAGGTCATCCTGCCGGAAAAATACCAGGCGGGCAGTTCCGAAAAATATGATGTGCTCTATGTCCTCGATGGGGACTGGAATACAAAACTGGGTTTTGACGTCACCCGTTTTGTCGAGTCGGCCAACTTCATTCCGCACATGATGATCGTCAGCATCCCGAATATCATCGTACCGAATGGTCCGAATCTGCGCCAGAGAGACTATACGCCTTCTCATGTCGGATACCAACCCGAATCAGGCGGGGCGGATCGCTTCCTGTCCTTCCTGAAGAACGAGCTGATCCCTTACATCAATAAGAAATATCCGTCGACCGGCAAGAACACGCTTTGGGGGACTTCGCTCGGAGGTCTGGTGACGGTCTATGCGATCCTGGCGGATCCGTCCCCCTTCGAATCTTATATCGCCAATGACCCCTCGCTCTGGTGGGACAATGGATATGTTACCAAGTTGGCGATACAAAAAAAAGAGGCATTGCGGGGTCTGCGGAAGACGCTTTGGATAAACGGACGTGATGGGCAGGGCCTGATTGAAATGGGCATCGCCCCGATGGATACGATCCTTCCCCCGGCGGGGCCGGGCACTGCCTTGCATTGGAAACTGTTGGCCTATCCTTTTGAGACGCATCTGTCGGAGATTTTTAAAGGCAGCTATGACGGCATCAAATACAGTTATACGGGTTATTCCGCCGAGGACCTGGTCTACCACCCTATGAACGGGATCCTGTTAAAAGATAAGCCTGTCAGGATATTCCCTATCAAACAGCCCTGGTCGGAGATCCATTATACGACGGATGGCAGTGAGCCTACGCCGCAATCTCCGGTGATCGATTCGGTGCTGAGCCTTTCCGGTCCGGCTAATCTGATCGTCCGGTCTTTTTGTTACCACCCCGAATTTGACAGGACTTTTTCCGGGAAATTTACGGTTGGTGAGCCATTGAAGCCGGTGGCATCGCCCCGGAATACAAAACCGGGCGGCTGGCATTACGGTTACTACGCCGGGGATTGGAAAAGCCTTCCCGATTTTAAAAAGCTGAAACCCGTCCTGTCCGGGGTGACGAAAAAAAGTCTCGAGACCGATACGCTGGCCGTCCCGCAGACCGCCGCCTGTGTGCTCACCGGTTGGCTGGAAGTCAAGGAAGACGGGTATTATATGTTCGTCGTCAAGCCACATGGGGCTACGACATGGTGGTTGGGCGACCAGTCGCTGTTCGATTATGACGGGGTGTCCGGCCAGGATCAATACCGGAGTTTTACGGTGCCGCTGGTAAAAGGGTTTTACCCGGTGCGGCTGGAGACCTTGTTGAAGAAGGGGGAGCGGCTCCCGCTGTGTCTGTACCAGCCCCCGGGGCATGAGCGTGACGACCCGCAGCCGTTCGACGCGGCCTTGTTATACAGTAATGAGCGGTGAGTAGTGAGTGGTGAGTGGGGGACGGTGAGTAGTCAGTAGTAATGAGTGATGGGTGGCGGGTAGAGAGTGATGAGTGGGGAGCGATGGGTGGTGAGTGGTCGGTAGTGAATGATGAATGATGAATGGTGGGTGGGTACAGATTTTTTGTGGTGGATATAGTAGGAAGTAGTCAGGAATATTATAAGATATGATCAGAAATTATTTCAAGATTGCCTGGAGGAATCTGAACAAGCACCGGCTTTTTTCGATGATTAACATCCTCGGGCTGGCGATCGGGGTCGCCAGTTTTTGGATCATCGCCTTGTATATCACGGATGAATGGAGTTTTGACCGTTATCATGAGAAGGCCGATCGGATTTTCAGGGTCGCCCAGCGCAACCAGTGGGATAATAACGATATCCACCTGGCGCAGACTTCCCTGCCCTATGCGCAGGCGCTCAAAGCCGATTATCCCGAGGTCGAAGAGGCTGTTCGGCTCGATTTTGAAGGCGGTGGCAAGATCGCCTATGACGAGAAGCAGTTTATGGCAGCGGATCTGGTCGTTGCCGACAAAGGCTTCTTCGATGTCTTCACCTATCATTTTTTGAGCGGGGACCCTGTTGCGGCCCTGGCCAGGCCTCAGTCCATCGTGTTAACCAGGAGCCTGGCCGTAAAAATATTCGGGGATATTGCCGGGGCCTTGGGTAAGACGATCGTTCTCGACGGGCGTGTATCCAACCTGGTAACTGCTGTGATAGAGGACGTGCCGGCAAACTCCCAGTTCAGCTTTAGCGGCGTCCGTTCTTTCGACGACAACTATACGGGTCCCTGGGCCGACGCGAGTATTTATACCTATGTCCTGCTGAAGGAACCGGGCGACTACAAGAAGATAGAGGCGCGTTCGGGGGATTTCTACAACAAATACCTGAAAAATGGCATGGTGAACGTCAGGTATGATATGGAGCTGCAACCTTTGACCTCGATACACTTGCACTCTCACCTATATTATGATTATAACGGCAACGGGAATATCTTCTATATATACATTTTTGGGCTGGCGGCGCTGTTGATACTGGGTATCGCCATGATCAACTATGTCAATCTTACGACGGCGCGTTCCTCGGTGCGGATCAAAGAGATCGGGATCCGGAAGGTGATCGGGTCGGGCAGGAGGCAGCTGATGCTGATGTTCTTTTCTGAATCCATCCTGCTGGCCTGTATTGCAACGGCCCTGGCGCTGGTGCTGGTCGACATGGCATTGCCGTTCTTTAACGAAGTTGCGGGCAAGACGATGTATCTCTGGCAATTTGGCAAGCTGCGGTCGCTGTTGGTTTTCGGGGGATTTGCGTTGCTGGCCGGCCTGATCAGCGGGATCTATCCTGCCCTGTTCCTTTCCGGTTTCCGGACCATTCCTGCCATGAAGGGACAGCTGGGCAACCAGTCTTCGACGATCGTCTTCCGGAAGTCCCTGGTCACTTTCCAGTTTGTGATCACCGTCATCATGATCTTCAGCTCCTGTATCATCTATCAGCAGCTGCATTTCGTCATGAACACGGACCTGGGCTTTAACAAGTCGCAGATATTGAGCTATCATATCCAAAACAGGGGTGTGCGGACGCAGATAGCCGCCGTTAAGACGGAGTTGCTGAGGAATCCCCTGATTGAAAATGTCGCAGTGGCGGGCAACCCCATTGGGAATAACGATATCGGGTCGACGGATTTCAATCTCGGGCCCGATGGCAAGGCCGCGCCGGATACGAAAATGGTGGAATCCCTGATCATCGATGAAGACTTTATCCCCGCCATGCAGATAAAGATCCTGCAGGGGCGCAATTTTACAAAGGGACCGGCCGACAGTGCCGACGGGGCCATCCTCGTAAATGCCGCGCTGGTCAGGGAACTTGGCTGGCAGAACCCGGTCGGAAGGCGTGTGAGGACCGGCTTTAGCGGACAGGCGGGCGGTACCGGCTATTCGACGATCGTCGGTGTCGTCAAAGACTTTAATACCTACTCACTGCAGCACCAGATCTCCCCGATGGTCATGCGGCTTCCTCCGAACGACAACGAAAAAGACAACCTGTATGTGCGTCTGAGCGGCAAGAATATTCCTACGGCATTGGCGTATCTGCAACAGGTCTATGGCCATTTCGACAAGGAGAACAAGGTCGACTATCATTTCCTCGACCAGAATTTTGCCAGCCAGTATCGGTCGGAGGAGAGACAGGGGAAGCTGCTGTTGATCTTTACCGTACTGGCCATCTGCATCGCCTGTCTCGGGCTATTCGGGCTGGTCACGTTCACTGCCGAACAGCGGGTCAAGGAGATCGGCATCCGGAAGGTATTGGGTGCGGGAGTTTACAGCATCGTAAAATTGCTGACGGGTGAGTTGATCGGGCTGGTCCTGGTCGCTACGGTCATCGCCACGCCGCTTGGATGGTATGGCATGCATAAGTGGCTGCAGGGCTTTGCCTACCGGACCGATATTCATGGGTGGGTATTCCTCCTGGCCGGTTCGATTGCCCTGGGGATCGCTTTTATGACGATCGCCGTACGGTCGGTCAAGGCGGCGATGGCCAACCCGGCGGAGAGCCTGAAGAGTGAGTAGTGGGTAATGAGAAGTGAGTAGTCGGTAGTCAGTAGTGAGTGGTGAGTAATGAGAAGTGAGTGGTGTAACTTTTTTTTAGAATAAACGTCTGATAAAGATTTGTCAGGACTAACCAACATAATCTATCAACATGAACAAACTACTGCCGGTGTCTTTTCTTTTTTTTACGCTTTTTTCGGGCCACTCCCTCCGGGCGCAACTGACGGATGTGCCCGTGATCTATGATACACTCTATTCGAATGTGTTGAAGGAGAAGCGGCCCCTGGAGATTGTGCTGCCCGATAGTTATAAACCGGGGGACACGGCCAGGTATGATGTGCTGTATACAACTGATGGAGAGTATACCACGCGCATCGTGTCGAGTTTTGCGCAGTTCCTGGCCATTCAGTTCCTGCCGGCGAATATCGTCGTGAGCATCCCCAATACAACCACCAATGGTCAACGCCACCGGGAAAGAGATATGTTGCCGACAAATGCCGAAGGGGTGACGGAGTCCGGCGGAGCCGCCAATTTCCTTGCTTTTATACGTGATGAGCTGATGCCGTATATCAACAAGAAATACCGGAGCAGCGGCGTAAATACGCTATACGGCTCGTCCTATGCCGGCGTATTCACGATGTTCGCCTTTCTGAAAGAGCCGCATCTTTTTCAGTCGTTCCTGCTAGCCGATCCCGCCTTTCATTGGGACAACGAATATATGATCCGTCTTGCGGGGGAAACGCTGCCTACCCTTCATTTTACGAATACCACGCTGCTGATCACAGGTCGTGAAGGCGCCCCACTCCAGTATATGGGGGTGGCGGCGATCGATTCGGTGCTGAAGGCCAAGGCTCCCGCCGGCCTTCGTTGGAAGGTGAATGTCTATTCCGACGAGACGCACAATTCCATGATCTTCCGGACCGTCTATGACGGATTGAAATATACCTATTATGGGTTCAGCCATGACCCGCTGGAATTTTATCCCCGGAACGGGATCTTCGTAAAAGGGCAGCCGATAAAAATCATGTGCAACAGCGACCTGATGAGGGATATCCGGTACACTACCGATGGCAGCATGCCGACGCGTAATTCGCAGACGGTCCAGGACGGGTTTATCACGCTGACGACGCCTTCTGAACTGACTGTTAAGGCATTTTGCAACCGGGATGAATACAGCAAGACAGGCACCGGTCATTTTCCCGAAGGCACTCCTCTTCCTGCGGTCGCCAAGCCGGGGAAGGCCCAGCCGGGCGGATTCAGCTATGCCTATTACGAGGGAAGCTGGGACAGCCTGCCGGATTTCAAAAAGCTAAAGCCTGTGAAAGCCGGTTTGACGGATAGTCTTTTCGATATCCATAAAATGCCAAAACAGGATCATTTCGCCTGCCTGATGCAGGGATATCTCGAAGTCAAAGAGGACGGCTATTATCTTTTCGGGATGGACTGCGGGGGCGGCGCGAGATTGTACCTGGGCAAACAGCAACTATTCGACTACAACGGCGTGCATGAGGCGGGCCATTTTCAATCGTTTACGGTTCCTTTGCTGAAAGGGTTCTATCCTTTCCGGCTGGAATATTTCCAAAAGCAGGGTGGCCCGGATCTCCAGCTCGTCTATGTCGTGCCGGGGAAAGAGAATCCGGATAATATCCCTTTCCAGTATCAATATCATACAGGAGGACGTTAAACAGGTCGAATTTTTTATAAAACCGCTTAAATAAGATCAATATGAAAATAGCAATCTTCGTATCACTGCTGACCGCTTCGGTCGTGACGGTGCAGGCGCAGGAATGGTATTCGAGGGAACCCATTCTCAACAAGAAATTTGGAACGGAGGCCATCGGGGCAGTCAGGGCAGAGACTTCGGGAGGCAATCTGACTGTCGAGGGTACGGACGGCGAACCCCATGTAGAAGTGTATGTATGGCCTTCCAACCGTCGTGACCGCAACCTTTCCAGGGAGGAGATCCAGCGCAAGCTGGATGAGGAGTACGACCTGACCGTTTCCGTCAGCGACCGTGTGCTGACCGCGATCGCAAAGCCAAAGGAGAAATTCCTGAACTGGAACCGGAGTCTGAGCATCTCTTTCAGGATATACACACCGCACAGTGTGTCCACGGATCTGCGGACGAGCGGTGGAAATATCAGCTTATCGGGTTTGACCGGCGCCAAACAGGAATTCCGTACCAGCGGCGGCAATCTTAATGTCGCCCGGATAAGCGGGAATATCGTCGGAAGGACTTCGGGGGGCAATATCAGCATCTCCGATGCGAACCCGAACAGTAAAGAAGAGATCGACCTGAGCACCAGCGGGGGGAATATCAGTGCCGACCATTGCAAAGGGGCTGCAATCCGGCTTTCCACCTCCGGCGGCAACCTGAGCATGCGGTATTTGGAAGGAACTGTGACGGCGGGTACCAGCGGTGGTACGGTTGACGGGGAGACCATCAACGGGGATCTGTCGGCTCATACTTCCGGCGGGAATGTCCATATGAGTGATCTGTCAGGCAGCCTCCAGGCTTCTACCAGCGGCGGTAATATCGACGTGACGATGACGGGTGTGGGCAAATTCGTCAAGATCCACAATTCAGGTGGGAATATCGCTTTGCAGATGCCAGGCGGACAGGGAATGGACCTGAGCATACATGGGGACCGGATCAGCACGACGACGCTCACTAATTTTAAGGGCGATATCGGTAAGAAGCATATCGAAGGGACGCTGAACGGGGGCGGCATACCGGTCGATATCGATGGCAGCAGCGGCGGGATACAGTTGACTTTGAAATAACGGGACTTATAATCGGGGCTCGTAATCGGGACTTATAATCGGACTCATAATATTATAACGATTGGATCTATGGTAAAGCACTATCTGTTGGCGGCTTTCAGGAGTATGAGTAAGAACAAGATGTACTCATTTGTGAATATTGCGGGTCTCACGCTGGGGCTTTGGGCTTGCATGCTCGTGGCGACCCTGGTGATCGACGATCTGTCTTATGACAGGCAATGGAGCAGGGGCAATGATCTCTATCGCATCGTGAGCGTCAACAAGATGGGGAAGGGGCTCTATAATCGTTCCACGGCCTCGTTAACGGGTCTCCAGGAAGCGCTGACGAAGAATTTTCCGGAAGTAGAGGCTGTTGCGGCTTTGCGGACTCAGGCCGGGCAATTCAAATTCAACGAGACGCAGCCCAATGGCGTATCTACGGAAACGCTGGAGTCTGATACGTCTATCTGGAAAATGCTGGATATCGACGTGTTGGAGGGTAACCCGCGGAGTTTTGTGGCCGGGCATCCGAACCTGCTGATTTCGGAGACTTTCCGGGATCGGTTTTTTAAGGGGGTGAGTCCTATTGGTAAAATGATCTTCGATGTACAAGGCTATGGGGGGAACGATACTTTTCTTATTACCGGCGTCATCCATGACTTGCCTGCAAATACCCATTTGCGGGCCGATGTCATCAGGATAGAGCCCGAGCGGCCAGCGATCCTGACGCAAAATGAAAGTGGTACTGCTCTTCAGCAATATGTATTGTTGCGACCGGGCACAGACAGTAAGCAGTTCACCAAAAAGGTAAACAAATGGTATCGTGATTTTATCGGTTCGGACAGGGGGCACCAGTTTGAATTCCAGCCTATGAGAGATATTTACCTGCATTCCGATTTTGCGGAGGACCAGGTGGTCAGGGGCAGCGCGCGGAATATCTATATTTTTTCGGGGACGGCTTTGCTGCTTTTAGTGATCGCCTGTATCAATTTTGTGAATCTTAGCACGGCAAGGTCGATCACCCGTTTGAAGGAGACGGGTGTGCGAAAAATATTGGGCGCTGGCCGGGGGCATATCGTCAGACAGATGCTTATGGAGACACTCCTTTGTTTTGGCCTGTCGACCTTGTTTGCGATCTCCCTCTACCAGTTGTCCTTAAAACCTGTTGAAAATTTTCTGGGGCATCCGTTAATGGTGACATTTACGACTCGTCTTCCGGTGTTGGCCAGTGCCTGTGGTATCATCCTGCTTGTCAGTCTGCTGACGGGTATTTATCCGGCGTGGCTGATGGCAGGCTTTAATCCCGCTAGTTCGTTAAGTGGGAGGCTGTTTACACCCGGTTCCTTCGGCCGGGTATGGCTGCGGAAGAGCCTGGTGGTCATACAATTTTCTATTTCGATAGCGGTACTGCTGGGGATGATCGTCGTACGAAGCCAGGTGAAGTTTATGGAAAACAAAGATCTCGGGTTTGACAAAAGGGGACTATTGAGTATCGGGCTTGTCTCCTGGGAGGGCAGGGGACAGACTTTTAAGAATGAACTGCTGAAACTGCGGGGTGTAGAGAAAGCCAGTATTTCCCGCTGGACACCTTCCCAGGAGACAGGTTTTATGTCCACGGATATCAATGACCCGGATCGACCCGGTAATAAAATAAAGCTTTGGTATATTGCCGGCGACAAGGATCTCGCACAGACGCTGGGTTTCCATTTGCGCAGCGGCAGATTCCTCAGCAATGAGATCGTCACGGATGGGGTGAAATGGAGCGATTTTTTTTCCGGAGAGCCGAGGCTGACCTGTCTGGTCTCGGAGACGACTGCCCGTTTATGGCATATCAGCCAGCTGAACAAGACCGTAAAGGTTGATTATTCCCTGCAACCCGTGGGTGTCATCGACGATATCAACAACGAGTCCCTGCGGCAGACCGTCGGACCGACTATCATCGTCGCCCTGGATTCGATGAATGATGGGCATATGCTTATCAGGGTACAGCCGGGTGCGGAGAAGCAGGTGCTTTCTTCGTTGCATGAGCTGTGGGAGAAGTTTTATCCCGGGAAACTTCTGGAAACGGCCTGGGTGGATGATCTGTTGGAAAGGCAATACGAGAACGAGGCAAAATTGCAGCAGCTATTCCTGTTCTTTAGTATGCTTACGATGGTTTTGGCGGCCTTAGGCGTTTTTGGGTTGATCGTACATGCCGCGGGTCAGCGCACAAGGGAGATCGGTATCCGGAAGGTGCTTGGGGCTTCGGCTGCTTCCATCGTAAGGTTGTTGTCGGCGGATTTTGCGGGCCTGGTGTTGATCGCTATCGTGATTGCATCGCCGCTGGCAGCATGGGCTATGCATCATTGGCTGTTGGACTTTGCCTACCGGACGACGATCGGCTGGTGGATGTTCGCATTGGCGGGGATTGCCGCACTTGCCATCGCATTAATTACCGTAGGATTCCAGGCACTGAAAGCGGCATTGACGAACCCGGTCCGCGCGTTGAGAAGCGAGTGATCCGGCCGCCCGGGAGAAAATCCGGCGATTCGGGGGAAACCTGGCGAGCTGGAATTGGCGAGCTGGAATTGGTGAGGATGGGAGAGTGTGGTGATGGTGATGGTGATGGGGGATGAGGGGATGGGAAGATGGGGTGATTGGGTGATGATATCCGGGATGCCTTAATAAGTGATATCTAGAACATTGTTGCCACCCGGCGTGCATTTTACCGAGTCGGTGGCCGACAGCACAGTCGTGAGGGTCGAATATTTGTTCCAGTTAATTTTTGTAAACAGGTTGGGGGAGGTATTGATCACAAAGGAGGTGTCCTTGTTGGCGGGGGTCTGCGGGATCGATAAGGAACTGAGTACTTTTGAGCGGTCGATATTGACATATAGGAAGAGGTAGGGGTTTTCCGGGACGATGGAGGACACCCGATGCAGATTCACGGTCAGGGGAGCGGAGGGATAGAAGCCGAACTTCAGGTTTTGCATGCTGTCCATATTGCCCGACCCGAAATTGCGGGTATAGGCCGATTGGGGTAGTTTACTGTTAAAGCTGTCCTTCAGTATGGGGAACAGGATATAGTTGGAAGGGAGGGGTACGGATACGATGATATGATAATCCCTCAGCCGGTTTGTATCGAGTGAATACGAGAGCAGAAAATGCCCGTTGTTATCAGAAGTGCCCGATGCCAGCCTGTACGAAGAACAAGGGAGACAGAAGGGGTTTTCATTCAGCGTCACGGAAATGGATTGGCCGCTCAGGGGTTGGTTGGTCGACTGGTCGTAGACGGTGCCTTCCACCTGCAGTATCTGGCAACTGCCGGTACAACCGGCTGGCTCCGCATCCTTCCGGCAGGCGCCGAGCAGGAACATGAGTGCCAGGATCAGCAGAGCCGGATAGGATCTCCTGGTTGCCTGAAAAAAGCTAATTGTCATGGTAAGGTTCTCAATGATGATTTTGTCTTCGGGTTATTGACAAACAAGAATGTGAAATTGTTGCATATACATATTAATTAAATATGAAAAAAGGCCCTCCTGTCCGGGAGGGCCTTTTTTTGACTGGCCGGATTATCCGGCTTTCATTTTTTGGGCTTTGCTGTTGGAAGCGGCTAATGGCTATTTCTTCTTCTTTTTCTTCTTTTCGGGCGGTGCCGCTGCTGCGGCCGTCAGATCCTTTACCCGCATATGCCGGAACCTGACGACATCCCCATGTCCGAGGAAGCCGAGATGTCCCTTGACATTTTTCAGGCCGGGGTGATCTTTTTTATCCAGCGTGCCGTTGTTGATGGCCTCTGTGATATCGCCATCCAGGATGGTCGTTCCGTTCAGGATGACCTTTATATGGTTTCCGATGGCCGTGATCTCTTCGGTATTCCATTCGCCGACGGGTTTGAGGTATCCGCGTTTGGCGGGGATGACGCCGTATACCGAGCCATGATATTGATAGGCGTGAAGGTTCCGGTAGATATCGGCTTCATTGTCCAGTACCTGGATCTCCATGCCGACATAGGCTGCGTCGCCTTCGAGGGGGGCGCGGATGCCGATCCCATTGTTGGCGCCGGGGGTGAGCTGGAATTCGAAGCGGTATACGAAATCCTGGTATTCGTTTTTCGTATAGAGATTTCCATGATTGCCGCCGACAGGGTGTACGGCGATGGCATCGTCTTCGATGGTGTACTCGGTCGTGTTCCCCGTCCATTTAAACATATTGGTGCCGTCGAAGAGCAGGTCGAAACCTTCTTTCTTCTCGTCATCGCTCAGGGCATAGGGGGTAGGGCGGGGGATTTCCTCGATATAGAGGTCGCGGTAGGCGACATGTCTTCCATGCGCCTGGAGTTCGATCTGTTCTTCGGGGAAGATGGGCAGCTTGCGATCCCAATAGTTGTCCATGATGATATTATTCACCACCAGCACTCCATTCAGCCAGACGGTGACGCGGTCGCCTTTCATGATGATATGAAAGCTGTTCCAGTCGCCGATGGCATTGTCGGCCAGCACGAGGGGTTTGCTCACATGTACGTCATTGTTATAGAGACCGCCGGAGCCGACTTCGGCGCCTACATTCCTGCGGGAGGTATCCCAGATCTGCACCTGGGGCGATCCGCGGAGATAGATTCCTGCGTCGCCGTCGGGGTCTATCTTCCAGTCGACATACATTTCGAAGTCGCCGTATTTTTTGACGGTACAGAGGTTTTCGCCGTTTCCGCTGAATTGCAGGGTGCCGTCTTTTGCAAACCAGCTCTTGCGCATCTCTTCGTCGGCTTTGGCTTGCGCCACCCGCAGGGTGTCGGGGTTCATCCGGGCTCTTTTGATGGGATTTTCCACGAGTCCTTTCCAGCCGCTGAGGTCCGTGCCGTTAAACATCGGGACCAGCCCTTCGCCGGCGGGCATTTCTGCCAGGTATTTGCGGATGCCTTGTTTCTGGTATTCTGCGTCGCTTCCTTTCAGGACGGCGATCGTCTTTTCCAGCAGTCCGCGTAGGGTGGCGCCGCTCCAGGATTTGTTGGAGAGGGCGATGTTCATGACGTCGAGGGCCGCCTGCTGTTGCAGGGCGGCGTTATCGAGGAAGCTGCCTGCGAATATGAGGGCGATAAAGGTCTTGCAATGCGCGGTCTGTTCGAGTACGGATTGTTGCTGGGCGGTCGTTTTTGCGATGTCCATGGCGCGGCGGAGCAGCAGGAGTTGCTGGTCTGCGGGGTAGGAAGAAAGGCTGACCAGGTGGATATAACCGCTGAATGCATCGTCGAAGTAAGCATCGTTGCCCGCGGTGCGGGCTATTTTATACAATGGTTCGATTGCCAGTGCGTTAGGCCAGTTCGATAGGGCGCTGACCGCTGCCTTCTTCGAGAGGACGTTGCCGTTTTCGAACGAAGCCGCTACGATCCGCAGCGCCTGTTTGCTTCCGATGCCGGCGAGGACGTCGTAGAACAGGTATTGCTTGTCGGCGGGCGCCTGTTTCATTTCGGACAAGATTCTGTCGGTCCGTTGTGTGGTATCTGTTATACCGGCGCTGGCGGCTACGATCGCTTGCTGTACCTGGCGGATCGAGGACGGATCGGTGGTATTCAGCAGCAGGGGGAAGAGTTGCGGCAGGGTAGCCGTCGTGGACATGGACTGTAAAGCGGCATACGCGGCATGGCTTACGTCGGCATCGCTGCTTTTCACGAGGGGCAGTACGTCGTCGATCCTGCTTTCCGCGGCCCGGGCTGCCAAGACATCGATGACCGCGGCTTTGGCCCGGCCGGACAGGGAGGGAAGAGCGTTGCCGAGCGCATCGGGGATGCCGTTCCCTTTCATGACCAGGAGTGTCTTTTTCACGGCCCGGATATCGGCCGTATCATTCTTTTTCAAGACCTCCACCAGGGCGGGGATGGACTGTTCCTGGCCAATCTGGCCGGCGGCTTTGATCGCGCTGAGCCTTACACCCGGATCGGCATCTTTTGTGGCTTGCAGGACGGCGGGCAATGCATCTGTCCTTCTGCCGATGCCCAACATCGTGAGGATTTCTTTTTTCAGTTCTTTGTTTTTGTTCTCCGATTTCAGTTTTTTGAGCCATTCATCCGTGGCTGTCTTGTCGGAAAAGGGCAGCGCGTATTTCAGGGCTGCTTCGCGGTATTGCGGATTCTTTTCGTTCATCGCGCTTGTGAGCAGGGGCACGCTTCCGGCGCCCCGGATGTCGACCAGGCATTTCAGTGCGGCTGTGTGGGCGGCTATTTGATCGTCTCCCGGAGTAGCCTTGTGCAGGCTCAGTGCAAGCTTTTCGGCGAGGGCCTGGTTGCCATTCGACGACAGCTGTTCTATAAAATCCGTGTAAGCCTGGGTGGCGCCGGTGTGATCGTATTTATAGCCGCTCTTTGCCGCGGCGTTCGCCAGGATGGATTCGGAGGAGGGATCACCGATGCGGCCGAGTGCGTAGAGGGCTGCTTTCGTCAGTTTCTCATCATCCGTGGCGGCGAGTGCTCCGATGGCTCCCGCAGCGGGCGCGAACCGGCTGTCCCCGAGAGCCTGGACAAGCGTGGAGCGGGTGGCGCCGGTGGTATTTTTCAGCGCGTCGAGCAGGGCCTGTCCGGCCGAAGCCGTATGGATCTTGACAAGGGCCCGGGCAGCGGGATCGCTGAGTCTTTCGTCGGTCAGATAGGGTTGCAGGGCGGAGACGGCATCGTCTTTCCCCGTGACCTGGAGCTGGCGGATGATAAAGGCCTTGCAGTCTTTGTCCGTCGTCTTTTCGAGGGCTTTTACAAAAGAGCGTGTGGCGGCAGCGCGGAGTGCATCGTTACCCGGTTGGGTGCTGTAATATGCGTAGCCTGCCAGGGCATATTCCAGGCGGCTGTTGTCGCCGGCGCCTGGGGGCTGCAGCATGAGGGTCATTTCCGTCAATCCGTCCTCGCCGAGGGCGGTGGTGTTCTGCAGGTTGGTCTGGTATTCTTCTTTGTTCAGGGCCGGCATCCTGGCCAGGAGATCTGCGATTCGCGTGGTCGTCGTGCGCTGGTCGGCGGAGCCCTGCGCAAAGGCGGTTGTGCCAGCGAGTAGTATTAGAAATGCTGATAAGATATTTTTCATGTTGTCTGTTCTGTTTGTCGAAAATGCTGAAATTAAATCCTGCGGTTCAAATTCTGATGTTTAAATTCTGAGCTTGAGATCCCGAGGTTCGAGTCCTAAGGTTCAAATCCAGAGGTTAAATGCTAAGGCCATTATCGGGATTGGATGCTGAGATCAAATCCGCGAATTAATTGATTGTCAAATCGTCCACGGACCTCTCATCGGCACATGGATCAACGCGTTGGCGCCGGCGTCATCCGGGAAGGTCTGGGATACCGGATCGAATTTCAGCGAACGTCCCAGTTTCAGGGCGATCTTTCCGAGATTGATCAGTGTGCAGGAACGATGACCATTCTCTTCGTTCAGCGCAAATTTCTTGCGGTTCCTGACGGCGTCGATGAAATCGGTCACCTGGGGTTCCGGATCGGGGAAGGAGGCCAGTTTCCTCTCCAGGTCAGGGATGTCGGAACGGAATCCGGGATATAGTTTTCCGTTAGGGCCTTCGATATAGGCGGCATTTTCGTCGGCGCCTTCTCCGTCGAGGATGATCTGGCATCCGTCGGCGTAGGTATAGGTGATCCTTCTCCAGGTTCCTACCGCGTCGGGATGCTGCTGTGGGGCGTCTATTTCGATGGAGACGGGGCTAGTGTCGTCCTTGCCCAGGAAATACTGGATGGGATCGATATAATGCTGGCCCATGTCACCCAATCCTCCGCCATCATAATCCCAGTAGCCTCTGAATGTCTGGTGGACGCGGTGGGGGTTGTAGGGTTTATAAGGCGCCGGGCCGAGCCAGCGGTCATAATCGAGTTCGGGGGGAATGGGCATAGGTTGCAGGTTGGTCTTGCCGACCCAGTAGAATTTCCAGTCGAACCCGGTGTGCCGGCCTACCGTGACTTTGAGGGGCCAGCCCAGCATACCGCTGTCTACCAGCTTCTTGATGGGTTTCACGGTTGTGCCCATACCGTAGAAGTTGTCACTGAAACGAAACCATGTATTGAGACGAAAGATTCTTCCGTGTTGCTGGACGGCTTCCATCAGGCGGCGGCCTTCGCCGATGGTGGCGGTCATCGGCTTTTCGCACCAGATATCCTTGCCTGCGCGGGCAGCTTCCGCCGCGATGATGCCATGCCAATGGGGAGGGGTGGCGATGTGGACGATGTCTACTTCCGGAAGCTGGATGACTTCCCGGTGATCGGAGAAGGTCTTGACGCCTTTGTCGCCAATCAGGTCGTAGGCCTCCTGCAAATGTCTACTATCGACATCACAGATCGCGACGACGCGCGTTCCGCCATAACCGATATGGTTACGTCCCATGCTTCCTATGCCGATGATCGCCTTGGTCAGCTGATCGCTTGGCGGGATGAAGCCCTTTCCGCCAAGAACATGTCTGGGGACAATGGTAAATGCTGCGACGGTACCCAATGAGTTCTTAATAAAGGCCCGTCTTGAATTTTCTCTTTTGTTCATTGAAGTTTTTGATTAACGGAGTGAATGTGATTAACGGGGTGAATGCATAAAAATCTGTCATTTAATCCAGATAAACGCCAGGTATGTTCGGTATATCGGAAAATCGTGTGGTGTAATGTATTGATTTACAGTTCGCAAACGTTTGCGTAAATTTTAGCGGTCGAAAACGTTTGCGTAAATTTTTTGGACACCTAACTGTTTAATTACAAATTAAAAGCGGTGATTTGGGTAAGGATTAAAGTTAAGTTAAAATATTAGGGTCCGAGCCGGGTGAATTCCGGATCTTCGGGCATTGGAAACTGAGGAATCGCTCGTCGGCAGATATGGCCGGCAAGGGCGTAGATCTGCAAGGGCTGATTTTTGTTTGCTGTTCTTTGACATGTTGAAGACGATGTTTTAACACGATCGCCTACCGGTTTTTCTCCAAAAGGACCCGGTCTTTCGGCGCGATGGAACTGTGTTTAAGCGGGAAAAATGGTTTTTTACAAAAGAAGGACAACCTGTTTTGCAAACGTTTGCACGAATTTACACAAAAAATTAACAAAATTTACTCAAGCGTTTGCGTAACAATGCCAATATGAATTTAGAATTCGAATTAAATTGCTAAATATTAAAAATTTATGTATTGATTTAAATTTAAATGTAATCGGTTGCACTTTTTGGGTTCTCAGAAAATTAATGTTTGCTTGAAAAGGATGTTTTTATCTTTCATTCTCCAAAATTTATTGCTTATGTCCCAACTCATGCTTAAAAAAATAATGCTGTTCAGCCTCTTATTTTTTCTATTTCTTCAACAGTCTATGGCTCAGACAAAAACCGTCACCGGTAAGGTCACCGATGACAAAGGTGCCCCGGTAGCGGGCGCGACCGTTACTGCCAGCGGTTCAAAAGGCGGAACTTCGACGGATGCCGACGGTAATTTCAAACTCAACACCCCTTCTTCCGCCAGGGTGCTGCAGATTTCCAGTGTGGGGTATGCTCCCTCGGAAATCAGAATTGGCGGGGAGACGGTTTTTTCCATCTCGCTTAAGCCGACCGAATCGTCTCTGAATGATGTCGTCGTAGTCGGGTATGGTACTGCACGCCGGAAAGATGTCACAGGCGCGGTGTCGAGTATTTCTGCAAAAGATTTTAACCAGGGTATCGTCACCACTCCGATGGACCAGGTCCAGGGAAAGGTCGCGGGGCTGGTCATCACCAAACCGGATGGAGATCCGAACTCCAATCCCGTCATCCGTCTGCGTGGTCAGACGTCCTTGCTGGGAACACAAACTCCCTTATTGGTGGTGGATGGGATCATCCTGGATAATTACGAAGTTTTGTCTTCTATTCCCTCGGCCGATATCGTCTCTTTCGACTTCCTGAAAGACGCTTCCGCCTCTTCCATTTACGGTTCACGCGGCGCGAACGGGGTCATCATCATTACTACAAAAAGGGGAAAGAGCGGTTCCTTTACGGTTGACTATAATGGTTATGGAACGGTTTCCAAGGATGCCAAGTACTACAAGCTCCTGAACAGGAACGAATATCTGGCCGAGGCGCAGAAGTTGTTTGGAGATTCCGTGGCCCAGGCCGTCGACCAGGGTGGAAACACGGATTGGCAACGGGCCATCACAAGGACCGGCTATGCCCAGAGCCATAACTTAGGCCTGTCCGGCGGCACCGGCGGCTTCACTTATCATGGATCTGTTAACTACACGGACCAGCAGGGTATCGTGATCAATACAGGAAGGCAGCAGCTGGGTCTCCGTTTAAGCATGGAGCAAAAAGCGCTCGATAATAAACTGGATATCCAGTTGAACATCCTGAACTCGGAGACGAAGCATGAGAATATCAACGCCAATATTTTCTATTGGGCCTATAATATTTCTCCCACCGTGCCCCTGATGAAGAATGGCGTCGACAATCCGATTTACAACTATAACTACGTAAACCCGGTCTGGGTGCAGAACAATGAATTGTGGCAGAACACGGATAATCTCAGACAGGAGAGCATCGTGGCCAACTATGATCTGTTCAAAGGTGTGAAGATAGGTGCGACCGGCAATATCAGCAGGTACTCCAATCTGTATGATTTTTACCTGCCGCAGATCCCCGGATCCAACGGAGGCATACTGACCCAGGGGATCAAACAGCTTCAGAATACCAATTCGGACAAGGGAGATCTTCATATCAACTACAATGGCACTTTTGGCAAGAGCAATATTACGGCCACCGGTGTTTATGAATACAATTACTATGAAGATGACAACTTTTCCGCCAGCGGGCAGGGCTACCTGATCGATAATCTTCAGAACAACTCCCTGGGATCCGGTATTTCATCATATAATGCCATAAGCTCGTACAAAGAAGAATATAAGCTGATCTCTTTCCTCGCCAGGGTCACTTATAACTATGACAATAAATATTATCTGACGGGCAGCCTCAGGCGGGATGGGTCTTCCAAATTCGGGAGCAATAACCGCTGGGGTTATTTCCCCTCCGGTTCGGCAGCCTGGAGGCTCAGCCAGGAGCAATTCCTGAAAGATGTCAGCTGGATCGACGAACTGAAGCTCAGTGTAGGTTACGGGGTGACCGGTAATTCAGACCCGATCGGCGCTTATAATACGGTTCTCCTCCTGAACGGTTCTTCACACAGTTATGACCCCACGAGTTCGATCAATCCTTACCCGGTTGGGTACTCCGCTTCACAAAACCCCAATCCCGATTTAAGATGGGAAAAGAAGGTTGGGTCGAACGTCGCTTTGGAATACTCCTTGCTGAAAAGCAGGGTATCGGGTAGCTTCAACGTCTTCAATACCAAGACAGAGAATATGCTGTATAACTATGGTGTACAGACACCTCCCAACTTTATCGGAAGTATCCTTGCGAATGTGGGGAGCATGACCAATAAGGGAGTGGAATTCGCGATTAATGTCGATGTTATACGCGAAAAAGACGTCACTTGGACGATTGGCGGTCAGATCTCTACGGTCCGCACCAAAGTCACGAGTTTGTCCGGAACCGAGAATGGCAATGCTGTGTCATCCAACCATATTCAGCTGACTGCTGCCGGCGGTCAGGGTTTGAGCTTCAACCCCCTCACTTACCTGCAGGTTGGATACTATCCCTCCGTATTTTACCTGCCTCACTATGTGGGGCATGATCAGAACGGCAATCAACTGCTTGATTCTGCGGGCGTAGCCAAAGTGGGGATCGGCGGGAACCCGACCTACTACTATACGGATCCTTCTCCCAAATTTACCTACGGCTTTAATACCACGGTCAGATACAAGCAGTGGTCTTTCAACGCTGCCTTTACGGGCAACTACGGGCAGAAGATCTATGATAACTCAAGGCTCCAACTGGCCAGTTTTCCCAGGTTCCCCGGCGAGAACGTGCTGAAGGAAGCCTTTACCAACGGATTGACCGATGGTCCGACGACTTCGGATTACTGGCTTGAAAAGGCATCATATCTTCGTTTGCAGAACGCCACGGTCGCCTATACCTTCCACAAGATTAAAGGCATCGAAAACCTGCGTCTGTATTTTACGGGCAGCAATCTATTTGTCCTTACTCCTTATAAGGGTCTCGATCCTGAAATTTCTCCTTATAGCGGTTCGGGTGGCAGCCGTGCAAGCTTTGGAGGATTGGCAACCGCACTGTCGGGCGCTTATGGCGGACTTGGAGGAGCTGGATCCGGTCAGGGATATCTGGATAATAACTATGCGGGTAACGGATTTTATCCCAGGGCGCGTTCCTACACGCTCGGTGTATCGATAACCGTCAAGTAATATTCCTGATAACCACACAATGCACTATTTCTTTAATTAGAAAAATATTAAAAATGAATCGACTATCTATAATGATAAAATGGGCGCCGCCGATTTTCCTGCTTCTGCTGACAGGGGCTGCCTGTACCAAACTGGATGTGAAGACCTATAGTTCCATTCCCAGTTCTATTTTCTGGCAGAATGCCGCGGAGATTGCCGCTGGTAAAGCACCTTCTTATTCCCAACTCGGCAATGTGGTAGGCCATAGCAATACAGGCAACCAGATCGAGATTACTTCCGATGAGATGGTGTATCCGACCAGGGGTACCGACTGGTACGACGGCGGACAGTGGGCCCGGATGTATTATCATACGGCGGATCCGAGCGATGTAGACGGCAACCTGAACGGAACCTGGAGTGATCTCAATAACGGAGCGGGCGATTGTAATTTTGTCATTTATACCCTTCAGAATCTCCCGGCTGGTACCGATGTGAACCTCCAGGCCGATCTGGCAGAAATGGCTACGCTCAGGTCCCTGTTTTACTACAAGGCGATGGATCTGTGGGGAAATATCCCGTATGTCACTAATTTTAAGGTAGATCCCACCACGGTAACCAATATTCCCCAGGCGCAGGTCTTTGATTCCCTGGAGTTATGTCTTAAAACTAATCTCCCATACCTGTCCTCCACCGTCGGTACTGCCACTTACGGAAAAGTAACCAAGTATATGGCCTTCAGCCTGCTGGCGAGAATGTATCTCAATGCGCAGCACTACACGGGAACCGCCCGGTGGGCAGATTGTATCGCCATGTGTGATTCGGTTATTAATAGCGGTAATTACTCACTGGAACAAGACTATTTTGATGTCTTTCATGGCGTAAATAATACCAGCAAGGAGAATATATTCGTAGCGCCGATGTCCGGAACCCAGCCGATCGCCGGGAATGGCATTGTACAGGCGTCGATCCAGTTCAATTCCGCCCTTACGTTTGGCATTCCCTGCTGCGGTTATGGGAACAATGGAGCGTCAACCACCCGTGATTTCTATCAGTATTTCGATACCACATCGACTTATTATGACAGTACTGTAACCGTAAACGGGCGTACGGTCATAAATCATACACGAACCTTTAATGACCAGCGTACTGCGCAATACCTGATCGGTCAGCAGTTCCAGGGCGATGGGATCACTAACTATCCGCCATACAAATATTGGATTGTCGACAACAACGATCCCTGCTGTACTTACGATGGGGATGCTTCTACTGCACTTACCACGCGGATCGGAGATGATTATAACAGCATTAAGTCACCTGTGATCTATTTCGATACGATGACCCATTTTACGGCCTCTACTACGGAATTCACTTTCAGACATGCCGGCTTAAGAAATATCAAGTACTGGCCTCAACCTGGTCCGAACAACGGAAGTATGGGAAATGCCTGGGTTATATTTCGCCTGGCTGATATCCTGCTGATGAGAGGAGAAGCGGAATACAACCTGGGAATGACGGGACCGGCTTTAGCCGACTTCAATACGGTGAGGGCACGTGCTTATTCCGGAAGCCATGCCCATGATTGGGTAGCGGGGGATCTGACGCCTGACAATATCCTGGCTGAAAGAGGAAGGGAACTGGCCTGGGAAGACGTAAGGAGAACGGACCTGGTGCGTTTCGGCAAGTATACCATGGCGAGGAATTATCCTCCCAAGCCTGCCGACGCCGGAGACAATCACACGATCTTCCTGCCCATTCCTAATACCCAGTTGAACACCAATAAGAATTTGACGCAAAACCCCGGGTACCCGAAGAATTAACCCGGACAAATTATACGGATGATAACGACTATTTGACGAACAAATGGTAGGTTTCTGCAGGATCTTACAGGCATGAATGGTAACTCCGGTTACCATTCATGCTTTAATATTGCGTATGAAAAATTCAATTTACCTAAGGCCGATTGCTTTGAAGAGGGCCGGAAGATCCATCCTGGCCATTTTGTGGATTCTTCTCTTTTCGGAGGCCTGTACGCAGAGGGCGGCTACTCTTTTTACCCCCCTGAAAGCCGCTGAGACAGGAATTGGCTTTGTGAACGGGAATGTGGACAGGGATACCCTCAGTATCCTCGATTATTTGTACTTCTATAACGGGGCAGGAGTCGCTATTGGGGATATCAATAACGACGGTCTGCCGGATATCTATTTTGCTTCCAATACCGGAGGTAACCGGTTGTATCTCAACAAAGGTAATTTCAAGTTTGAAGACATCACTGCAAGCGCAGGGGTCTCCGGTCGTGCCGACTGGACTACGGGCGTTACGATGGCGGATGTGAATGGGGATGGATACCTGGACATCTATGTCTGCGCGGTGGGAAATTATATTCCCAAGGATCACAATGGGGACCCTCATGTATATTTTCAGCATTCCCGGAATCAGCTGTTCATAAACAATGGGAACAATACATTCACAGAAAGCGCCGCCAAATGGGGGCTGGACATCGAGGGGTATAATACCCAGGCTGTTTTTTTCGATTATGATAAAGATGGGGACCTGGACATGTTCCTCCTGCAGCATTCTACCCACCAGACGGATGCATATGGCAGTACTGACTTGAGGGATAAATACAGCCCGGAAAGCGGAGGGAAATTATATCGCAATGATGGAGACCATTTTACCGATGTAACCAAAGGGTCGGGGATATATAGCAGCGCCCTTGGCTATGGATTGGGCGTTGCCGTTGCAGATCTGAACCACGATGGCTACGACGATATTTATGTCAGCAACGATTTCCATGAGAATGACTATTACTATGTGAACCAGGGTAATGGCACCTTTAAAGAAATGAACAATCAGGCCTTTGGCCACGAATCCAAGTTTTCCATGGGGAATGATATTGCCGATATCAACAATGACGGGTGGCCGGATATCATGACAGTGGATATGTTGCCTGAAGATGAAAAGGTATTGAAGTCTTCGCTGGGGGACGATCCCCTGGGGCTCTACCTGTATGAGCGGGGTTTCGGTTACAATTATCAATATTCCCGCAATTGCCTGCAATTGAATACCGGTAAGGGAAAGAAGTTTTCGGATATTGCCCTATATAGCGGAGTGGCTGCCACGGATTGGAGCTGGGGACCGCTTATTGCCGATTATAACCTGGATGGGCGAAATGATATTTTCGTTTCCAATGGGATTAAAAACCGTCCGAACGATCTCGACTACGTCAGGTTTATTTCGGGTCTTCCGCAATCCCGCTCCACTTCAGGACAAAGAGTCCATGATAAAGAGATTCTCAGCCATCTGCCTCCCGGAGCCTGGCACAATTATATTTTCGAGAATGGAACGGATATGAAATTTACAGACCGTTCGGCGGACTGGGGTTTCGACACGCCCACTCTCTCTCAGGGGGCTGCCTATGCCGATCTCGATGGTGACGGCGACCTGGACCTGGTCACTAACAATATGAACGAGGAGGCCGGGATCTACCGGAATAACACCCGGGAACAACAACCATTGTCAAATTACCTCACCATCAAACTGAAAGGACGTTCACCCAATACCTTTGGCATAGGAACCAAAGTATTTGTATTCGCCGGCGGGAAGACCTTGTACCAGGAACTGCAGCCGGAACGGGGATTTATGAGCAGCAGCGAACCAATCCTCCACTATGGTCTCGGGGATCGGAATATCGCTGACAGCATTGTCATTATCTGGCCCGACAATACCATTCAACGGCTTGACCGGGTTGCCTCAAACCAGAAGCTCCTGTTGGTCTATGACCGGAGAAAGGTCAATACGCTACGTGATCAGGCGGGTTTTATCGATGCTTTGCTCCATACCCGGACTTCTTCGGGTCTGACGGATATTACCGGGGAATCGGGCATTCACTACAAGCATATGGAGGACAATTCCTTTATCGATTTCAGCCAGCAATGGTTTCTTCCGCATGAATTATCAACTCAGGGTCCCAGGGTAGCAGTGGCAGATGTCAACGGCGATGGTCTCGATGATTTTTTTGTATGTGGGGCGAAGGGACAAGGGGGGACGCTATTCCTGCAGCAAACCGACAGCCGTTTCGTGGTGTCACCGGATTCTTTGGTTTTTCTGCAGGACCGGGCCTGCGAAGATGTCGATGCCGTATTCTTCGATGCAAACGGTGATGGATCTCCGGATCTGTATGTTGCCAGCGGAGGCAACGAATATATGGATTCTGCTGCCGAATTGAATGACCGTCTATACCTGAACGACGGGAAAGGACATTTTAGCAAATCCATGGGCTTACCTTCTTTGTACGAGAATAAATCCGTCGTACGTGTCGCAGATTTCGACCATGACGGAGACCTGGATATTTTTGTAGGGGGCAGGGCTAATTCCAGGATATATGGCATGCCTCCCAATAGTTACCTGTTGCAAAACGACGGTAAAGGGAATTTTACAATTGTCACGGAGGACGTCATGCCCGGGTTGGGGCATATCGGGTTAGTCACCGACGCAGTCTGGGATGATATAGACAAGGATGGATGGCCCGATTTGATTGTGACGGGAGAGTGGATCCCGCCAATACTGTTCAAAAACCATCATGGTCATTTTGTCCGGGAAGCATTAACGGACAATGATACTGAATTATCCGGCTGGTGGTGCAGTGCAAAGGCAGCCGATGTGAATGGAGATGGTTTTGACGATCTGCTGCTGGGGAACTACGGTCTCAACAGCAAATTGACAGCGAGTTCGGATTATCCCCTGAAGATGTATGTGGGAGATATCATGGGTAACGGAAGCATGCCGCAGATCCTGGCCCTCGCCAAAAAAGGGAAATATTATACTTTCCTGAATAAGGAAAACCTGGAAGTCCGGTTGCCGTATTTAAAGAAGGAGTTTTTAAGTTATGGGAAAATGGCAGGTAAGACTGTGGAGGAGATCTTCGGCCGCCGGTTGGACAGTACGGCGCTTTTCCAGGCTTATACCCTGGCTTCCACGGTTTTGATCAATGACGGCAGAGGACATTTTAAGCCCGGGCCACTTCCCTTCCAGATGCAATGGGCGCCTTTATTCGCCTTTGCGCAGGACGATTTCAACGGGGATGGGAAACCGGATTTGCTAACGGGCGGCGATTTTTTCGGTACCACGCCCTTTGAAGGACGTTACGATGTGATGCCTCTGGCATTATATCGGGGAGACGGCAGGGGTGGCTATGAGGCGGTTCTCCCATTACCTTCCCCCTTGGACACGCTTAATGGGGAAGTACGGAGTATTCAGCCTATCCGTCTTGCCAATGGGAAAAAAGCCATGATCGTCGCCTTTAATAATGCAGCTTTAAGATTGCTGGAATACTAAAAGCGGAGGGGATAGGATAGTTCTATTTGGATGACAGAGCTGTCGGATTGAGGCAGGGGGGATAAATATTTTTCAAAGCAGACCCCTAATTTGATCAGTTCGTGGTCGGGAATGTATTTTTCCATAGCCTCATAGGCTTTGAGCCTGTCGCGGAAAGGCCCCTCGAACCGGGCTACCGCAAGGGCCTGACCCGTGGGCATCTCCATGAAGCTGTGGAGATAATCACCTTCGATCCTCTTGTCGATATTAAGCCCCGCAAGAATTTCGATGGAATCGTGCGGTAGAAAATTATAATATATATTTTTATGACCGGCCTGAACATGGACCTGCTGTGCATAATGTTCGAGCGTATCAAACAGGATGGGTATCTTTTGAAAGAGATCTTTTTTGGGCAGCGTTTCTTTCCGTGTGAGGAACATCGTATCGGCGGTTGTTTGTTTTACTTCGATGGAGAACCCATAAAAGCGGGTGGTGTTGTTCAGGTAGTCAGCCAGGTTGGAAATGGTGGTTTGTGCAAAGGATCCTTTGTCGAGGAATGGAAAGATCTTGTAAAGCCACCTGGAATCCTCGGCAAAGCCGATCGTGGCATTGTGGCGGGATCTTAGCTGGTCATTCCCGACGAAGGGAATGACCGTCAGGACGAAAAACGATGAGTGGTTGCTCTTTGTCTCCTCCAACTGGTAAGCGAGGTATGACAACTGGGTGACCGTGATTTTTTTTCCGGGTATATCGATCGTGGTAATATGCCTGATGGTATCTTCGGTGAAGGTGCAGGCAGAAGAGTCTTTTAGCCATGCTTGCCGGACGGAAGGGTCCCACGAGATCCAATTCCCGGGATTTGTTGCGGAGGCCAGGACGTTCTTATAAGTGTTGCTGACAAATATTTCTTTTTTTCGGACCGATGGGATGAAATAGCTGATGAGTAAACCGAAAACTACCAGGCAGGGCAACAGCAGGAAAAATTTCTTCATAATGTATCAGGCGTTTTGGACTGGTAAAGATTGTAAAGATGAGTTTTAAAATTAAATAAATTTCGATTCGTAAAGATTAATAGCTGGTTTTATTTAGTGTTTTTTTGAATGAAAAAGTAATTCAGTTCGCGGTGTCTTTTTGCAGGGGATTGCATTCCTTGGCATCACCCTTGACGTGAAGAAGTGAGGTGGATAGTGAGCGGCGGTGGATTTGTTTACGAGGGAGGCTTTTGGATAGAATGACAATGAATTCATTTAATGACTTAAATGTGTTATATGGGAGGACGAAGTGTACAAGATTGTAAGCTATCTATGTTTTATTGTCGCTTAGCTGTCTTGTTTATAGGACTGGTCGGTTGGGCCGCCTGCGGACGTCAGGGGTCTTCATCAGGGGTTCTGCTCGAGAATGATCGGCTGAAGGTCGAGTTAGCGGCGGACCTGCCTTTGGTTCGTTCCTATACGTGTAAGCAGTCCGGTTTCGTCTTTTCGGGCGACAGCGGATCCACGGGCTGGGCTGTCAACGGTCATTTCTATCCGTGGCGGGAATGGAAGATCAGCGCGGACGGCGAAGTGGACAAGCGGGTCTATCACCTGTCCCTGCCTGCTCTCGGCCTAGGCTTTGACTATACCCTGGCGCTGTGGAAGGAGGGTTTGGCTATCGGTCTCAGCCATATCAGCGATCCGGCCGGCCGGTTGAAGGAACTTTCCTGGGGCGACCGGCTGCTGTTGAATACTTCCGATAGTTCCTTTCGATGGTGGGCGCGCCAGACGGGTATCGGCAAATCCTGGGAGCCAAAAAAATCCGATAACAGGGGGCTGTGGAATTATGACGAAAACCGGGGCAGGGCCGGAGATAGCGTTCCGGCGCTTTCGACGGTGGACGCCTGTCTATGGAGCCGGCGCGGAAGCGGCATGGAGAATGACAAGAGAGAGGAGAATGATAAGGGAAGTGGGAATGATGACAGGAGTGATAATGGGAATGGAAATGGAAATGACAAGGGAGATGGGCGTGACGCCGGAATATTGGCGGCGCTGACCAGTAATGTCGATTTTTTGCCTGTGAAGATGGCGGGAGGTCCGGGGCACGGGTTTTCGCTCGGTTTGAATACCTGGCGATATCGGTTAGCCGGGCAGACGATGCCCCTGTTATCCGCCAACCTGCTCTTTTTGGGTGATCTCAACCATGACGGGGTTGTCTCGGATCATGATTATTTTCTTTGGAAGAATCGTCACCTCCCCGATGCGCCGGTCACTATCCGGGGATCGATCTCCTATAAAATATTTATGGATGAGCCCACCGCGAAGGATCCCGTTACCACGATGGATCAACTGGATAAGATCGTTACGGCGATCTATCACATCACGGACGGTCTTCCGCAGATCGCCTACCTGGTAGGCTGGCAATATCACGGGCATGATACGGGTTATCCATCTTTCGATCAATGGAACGAACGGCTGGGTTCCCGTGCCGGCGTTTACGAACGGTCGGCCTATTACCGGAGTCATCTCAATACCTGTCTTTCGTATCATATCAATATCGATGATGCATACCGGTCTAATAAGGGATTTGATACGGCTATCATGGCTACCGATTTCGATGGCGGCCCTATGTTCTGGCAGATGTTCCATTCCGATACGGCTTTTCATATCTCCCATACCAAGGACCTGCAGACGGGTTCTATCTTCAAAAGGCTGGATGCCTTGTTCAAGACCGTTCCAGTCAGGCAGGTCGTCCATATCGATGCCATGCGTACGATCAATTGCAATCCGGTCTGGGAAAAAGATAGCCTGGGGGTAGCAGAAGAATTAGAGCAGGGGCTAAAGCCCATTATGCGTTGGCTGCGGGATCGTGGAATCGCGGTGACTACGGAGGGGCAGAACGGCATGCCACATGAGCTGACGGGGGTGGTTGCCGGCGTCTATCACCTGGATGAGCCTTCGGAAGCGAACCTGATGATCCGTCACCGCAAATTATTGGGCGGTGGATGGCAGGAGGGCAGGGGCAGGCTGGAGTGCGGGCTCGGTACTTCCCTTCATGAGGACCTGGCCTACCGGAAGGTGGGTAATAATTGGGGGTTTACAAAGGATTGGGGTGTTCTCAGGGAGCGGATCTATCTGGGCAGCCTCCTGTATCTTTATTACCAGGAGCGGCAACTGGTGGACGCCAGTAAAAAAACGGAGGGCTGGGCGCTCAAATTTGACGATGGTACGACGGTGGCCATCGACACAAAAAACGACCATTTGCTGGTTAGCCGGGGAGACCTGGTGATTGCCCGGGATGACGATCGGTTCGTTCCCCTGGACCATTCTATCTATGTATACAGCAAGGCCGGCGGAGCGCGGGAATGGATGCTTCCTGCTGCTTTCCGGGGGCGGCCCCTGGAAGTTTTCTCCCTGACTGAGAATGGCAGAACGACAGCGCCTGACTGGAAGATCTCCGGAGACAGCATCCGGCTGGTGTTGAAGGCTGGTATTCCGGTCAAAATAGTATTGAAAAACAGCGAATAAAAATTAGTTACTAAAATGAAAAAGCCGGTTCTTTACCAATTGTTCGCGATATTGTTGCTATCTGTGGGATGGCTTTCCTGCGGGCAACTTCCCGTACAGCCCCAACATGTCGGCGAGACTGCCGGGGGCTGGGAAAAATATGGAAAGAACCCCGTTCTCGGAGGAGACCTGGGGACCATTTTCGATATCAGTGTGCTGCACGACCGGCCTGGGGTTTTTGAGATGTTCTGCTCCTGGCGGCCGCAAAGGAGTATCGCTCTTTCCACCAGTAGCGATGGGCTGACCTGGCAGAAGCCGGTCATCTGTTTGTCATTCAATGACAGCAGCGGGTGGGAGCGTGATGTGAACAGACCCGTGGTGATTCGGAAGGACGGTCAATACCATATGTGGTATACGGGGGAGAATGACAGTGTATCGGCGATCGGGTATGCCGTCAGCGACGATGGCCGTCGGTTCAGAAGGGTCAGCGCCTCCCCGGTACTGGTGGCGGACAAGCCCTGGGAGAAAAAGGCGTTGATGTGTCCGCATGTACTCTGGGACGAGTCCGCGAAGCTTTTCAGGATGTGGTACTCGGGCGGAGAGCAGTATGAGCCGGACGCGATCGGCTATGCGACGAGTAAAGACGGCATCCACTGGGAGAAATATGCCGGCAACCCTGTCTTTCACAATGACACCACCCACGTATGGGAACAGGACAAGGTGACGGCCTGCCAGGTCATCCGGCGAAGAGACGACTACCTGATGTTCTATATAGGGTTTAAGAATATCGACTATGCGCAGATCGGCATGGCCCGTTCAAAGGACGGGATCTCGAACTGGGACCGGTACTCATCCAACCCGATCATCCGACCCGGTCCCGCCTGGGATTCGAGTGCTGTTTATAAACCTTATGCTATTGAAGACGGGGATCGCTGGCTATTGTATTACAATGGACGCAGGAATGACAAGGAGCAGATTGGCATAGCGATCCACCCGGGCAAGGATCTCGGATTTTAAAATAAACGCCATTTGTGTAAACGCCATTTGGGCAGATGAAGGACCTACTCACGACAAAGCTCTTTACCGTAATGACGGGCTATATACCGGGCATGGCCGGTATGCGCTATCCCGTCGGTGTGTCTCGTCTCGTCGTTATGTGTTGTCTCGCCGGCATGGTCCTCTCTTCCGCGGCCGTCTGTGCACAGGGCCCCGTGTTAACCCCGGGCGCTTATAAGCACTATACAGACACCTTTAACGCGTACGACCAGCAACTCTATCCCCAGGCTATTCCCAATGACAGCAGCTGGGCGTTCCTCTCGAAGAATATCCCCTTGCTGGACTGTCCCGACAAACAACTGGAGCAGACCTATTATTTCAGGTGGTGGACTTACCGCAAACATATCCGCAAGACGCCGGAAGGTTTTGTCATCCTGGAATTCCTCCCCGATGTGAGCTGGGCAGGTAAATACAACACCATCAATTGCGCCGCTTCTCTGCATGTATACGAGGGCAGGTGGCTTCACGACCAGCAATTTATAAACGATTATGAAAAGTTCTGGTTTCGCGGCGGCGGCGACCGTTCCGCCTATAGTTCCTGGATGGCCGATGCGATCTGGAACCAGGCGTTGGTGACGGGAGACCGGAAGCTGGCAGAAGACCTCGAAGGCGATCTGATCAATGACTACAGGGACCGTGAGAAGAACAACCTGGACGGCAATGGCCTGTATTGGCAATATCCCGGAAAGGACGGGATGGAGTGTGCGATAGGCGGGGGGATGAAACCCGGCATGAAGGAAGATGAGGCGCCGGACAACCCAGGCTACCGGGCGACCATCAATGCCTATCAATACGCCAATGCGATGGCCATCGCCCGTATTGCGGGATGGGAGGGCCGGAAAGAGATCACGGATCTCTTCCTGGCAAAAGCGGGGGCCTTGCAAAGAAATCTCCAGGAGAAGCTTTGGGATGACACCGGCAGGTTTTTCAAGGTGATGGAGAGAAGGGGCGGGGCCGGTACGCTGCTCTGTTCGGCCCGCGAGCTTCATGGCTATACGCCCTGGTATTTTAATATGCCTGCAGCCCGCTATTCCGTGGCTTGGAAATTCCTGATGGACCCTCACTATTTTTATGCACCCTATGGACCCACTACCGCGGAGCAGGGGCATCCGGATTTCAGCATATCTTATGAAGGGCATGAATGCCAGTGGAACGGACCCTCCTGGCCGCTGGCCACCTCCATCACGCTGACGGCGCTCGCGAATTTATTAAACAACTATACACAGGCCTGTATCACACGCGCCGATTATTTTAAGTTGTTGCTGATCTATTCGAGGTCTCAGCAGCGTAAACTGTCCGATGGGAGGGTCGTGCCCTGGATCGATGAGAACCTGAATCCCTACACCGGCGACTGGATTTCGCGTACAAGACTGTGCGTCTGGGAGAAGGGACACTGGTCCGCCGAAAAAGGGGGCGTGGAAAGGGGAAAGGATTACAACCATTCGACTTTTTGCGATCTAGTGATAACGGGTCTGATCGGGATCAGGCCGGCCGCGGACGACAGCCTTTCGGTAAATCCCCTAGTCCCGGCGGGTGTTTGGGATTATTTCTGCCTGGACAACCTGCTTTATCACGGAAAGATTATAACGGTTTTGTATGATCGTACCGGGAGACGCTATCACCGGGGGAAGGGTTTGCAGGTATGGGTCGATGGAAAGAGGGCGGAGGGAGCGCCGGTGATCAGGGAAGTGAGATGCCGGATAGTGAGTAGTGAGTGGTGAGTGGTCAGTGGGGCTGGGCCGGGGCTTGTCAGGGCGACTTTTTCGATATCGCGCACCGTTGCCGACCCGGTCGACGACGGATGAGGGTTGACGACCGGGTGTTTGGTTAGGAATGAAGGTGAAATAAGAATGAAGATGGAGATGGAGCTCAAGGCAAGGATCAGGATCAAGGCAAGGAAGAAGATGATGGTTATGATGACTATGGTGACGAAAAAAAATAATACGAAAACAAAAAAATAAAAAGGGAGGATGAGCATGAAAAAGGTGTATATGTCAATGTGGGTGCTTATGATGATTGGTTTGGGAGTGCAGGCACAAACGGTGGATCATCTGACCGATCCGGTCGACTGGATCAATCCCCTGATGGGAACGGCTTCGAATTACAGTTTATCTACAGGCAATACCTATCCCTCCATTTCGCTGCCCTGGGGTATGAATTGCTGGATGCCGCAGACCGGCAAGATGGGTGACGGATGGGCGTATACCTATGATGCGACGAAGATACGAGGGTTCAAACAGACCCATCAGCCCAGCCCCTGGATCAACGACTACGGTCAGTTTGCCGTCATGCCTGTTACAGGCAAGCCTGTGTTCAAGGAAGATGAAAGGGCCAGTTGGTTCTCCCACAAGGCTGAGGTGGCAAAGCCTTATTATTACAGCGTTTACCTGGCAGATGCCGACGTCACGACAGAGATCACCCCTACCGAGCGGGCGGCGGGTCTTCGTTTCACTTTCCCGAAGACGGACAGCGCCTATCTTGTGATCGACGCGCTGGACAAGGGATCGTATATAAAGATCATCCCTTCGGAAAACAAGATCGTCGGGTATACTACGAAGAACAGCGGCGGGGTGCCGGCCAATTTCAAAAACTATTTTGTGCTTGTATTCGACAGGCCTTTCGATAATACGGCGGTCTTTCATGGCGGTGAGCTGGAGAGTGGCAAGCTGGAATACCAGGATGACCATGTCGGCGCGGTGGTCGGGTTCAAAATCTCCCGACGGGGCGACCAGGCCTATGTGCGTGTTGCCTCCTCCTTTATCAGTCCCCAGCAGGCGGAGCTGAACCTGCAGGAGATCGGGAAGGACGATTTCGAGACGGTGAAACGGAAGGCCAAAATAGCCTGGAACAAAGAGCTTGACCGCGTAAAAGTGGAGGGTGGCTCGATCGACCAGACGCGGACCTTCTATTCCTGTATCTATCGCACCATGCTGTTTCCCCGGAAGTTCTATGAACTGGACGCGGCAGCTAAGGTCGTGCATTACAGTCCGTATAACGGGCAGGTCCTGCCGGGGTACCTATTTACCGACAACGGCTTTTGGGACACCTTCCGGGCCGTATTTCCTCTTTTCAACCTGTTGCATCCTTCCCTGAACGCGCATATCCAGGAGGGATTGGTGAATGCGTATAAAGAGAGCGGTTTCCTTCCGGAGTGGGCCAGCCCGGGGCACCGGGATTGTATGATCGGGTCCAATTCGGCGTCGCTGGTCGCGGACGCCTGGCTGAAAGGTGTTCGGGGATACGATATCAATACCTTATATGAAGCGGTGCTCAAGAATACGGTGAACGAAGGGCCTGTGAGTTCGGTCGGGCGAAAAGGATATAAGTATTATAACGAGCTGGGATATGTACCTTATAATGTCGGTATCAATGAGAATGCCGCGCGGACGCTCGAATATGCTTATGACGACCATTGCATCTACCTGCTCGCCAAGGCGCTGAAACGACCACAGACGGAGATCGACCTGTTTGCCAAACGCTGTCAGAACTATCGTAACCTGTTCGATCCGGAGCGCAAGCTGATGCATGGGAAGAATCTTGATGGCAGTTTCTCAGCGAATTTCAGTCCTTATAAATGGGGGGATGCTTTTACGGAAGGCAATAGCTGGCACTATACCTGGGGTGTCTTTCACGATATACAGGGATTGATCGACCTGATGGGTGGCAGGAAAGAGTTTGTGCATATGCTGGATTCTGTCTTCATCGTTCCGCCTGTCTTCGACGCTTCTTATTATGGCTCAGTCATCCATGAGATCCGGGAGATGCAGATCATGAATATGGGCAACTATGCGCATGGCAACCAGCCCATTCAACATATGATCTATCTCTATAACTATGCGGGGGAGCCCTGGAAGACGCAATATTGGGTGCGTGAAGTGATGAACCGTCTCTACAACGCGGTGCCGGATGGCTATTGCGGGGATGAAGACAACGGGCAGACTTCGGCCTGGTATGTTTTTTCCGCTATGGGATTCTATCCTGTCTGTCCGGGGACGGATCAGTATGTGCTTGGGGCGCCTCTCTTCAAAAAGATCACACTGCTGTTGGGGAACGGAAAGACGGTACTCATCCATGCACCGGCCAATAATGATGCCAACCGGTATGTGCGATCAATATCTTTTAACGGAAAGCCCTATGGTAAGAATTGGCTGAGTCATAAGGCGCTTATGGACGGGGCTACGATCAATTTTGAAATGTCACCCGTTCCGAATGTAAACAGGGGGGTGACGGAAGATGCCATCCCTTATTCTTTTTCGAAGAGGAAGGAATGAGGGAGTGAGTGGTGAGGGGTGAGTAGTGAATAGTCGGTAGTGAGTGGGGGAGTTGTCCGAAATGAGGGGTAAGAGCAAGATTAAGAAATGGTAAAGGGTAAGAAGTAGGAATAAGCAGGGAAGAAAGATAAGGATGAGGAATGAGAATAAGAATAAGGGATGAGAACATGAACAGGGGATGAGAATATGGAGATGGAGTATCAAGATACAATTATGAAAAGAGTCATAAAAATGAATGGGGTTTTGCTGGCAGTATGTTGGTTGCTGTCAGAGGTGGTTTCGGCGCAGCCACCGGGCAAGGAAGATTTGCGGTTTGATTCGTTGCCTGTTGCCTGGGACGAAGGGATCCCGCTGGGCAATGGGATGCTGGGCTCGCTGTTGTGGGCGAAGGACGGTAAACTGCGTCTTTCGCTCGACCGTGCCGATCTGTGGGATATGCGGCCGATGAAAGGTTTGCACCGGAAGGAGTTCAACTATCAATGGATACATGGACAGGTGCTGAAAAAAGACTATGGCGTGGTGCAGCAATATTTCGACAGCCCGTACAATGACGATCCTGCACCCTCCAAGATTCCGGGCGCGGCCCTGGAATTCGATATAGCGGGTTGGGGGGCGGTCCGGTCTGTCCGTCTTGAATTGGCCGATGCCGTCTGCCAGGTGGAATGGGTCAATGGAATGCGGCTCCGCACGTTTGTGCAGGCTACAAGGCCGGTCGGCTGGTTTCGTTTTGAAAATATAGACCCTGCCCTCGTGCCCGAATTGATCGCCCCGAAATACGAGGGGGTTGTCGATCCTTCCGCCCGTGGGAATGTGGCAGGAGACGACCTGATCCTGCTGGGTTATAAACAGGGGCTGGTAAAAGGGGAGCCGGGGGCTCCCGGGCACGGCGAATCGGGCAGTTTGGTGTATAACCAGGAAGGCTGGGGAGGGTTCTCCTACCAGGTCAGCGTTTGTTGGAAGAAGACGGGTCTGCATACGGTGGAGGGAGTTTGGAGTATCTCCTCCCGGTTCCCCGGTGGGAAGATCCCCGGGGTGCGGGTGTCGGAGGGCGTCAAAGAAGAAAGGAAGGCTGATCCTTCCGACGAGGCCAGGAGCACAACGGCAGCTGCCCTTCGCCGTGGGTATGAGGCGGATTATCGGTTGCATGCGGGCTGGTGGGTGACATTCTGGAGCCGGTCGGCTATCAGCGTACCCGATCCGGTGATTGAGAAGCAGTGGTGGCTGGAGCAATATAAATTTGGGTCTGCGGCCCGGAGGGGTGCTCCACCTATTTCGCTGCAGGCGGTTTGGACGGCCGACAATGGACGGCTGCCGCCCTGGAAGGGTGATTTTCACCACGACCTGAATACGCAGTTGAGTTATTGGCCTTGTTATAGCGGCAATCACCTGGAAGAGGGCTTGTCTTACCTGGATCATCTCGATGCCAACAAGCCCAACTACAAAAGATATACGAAATTATTCTTCCGGTCACCCGGTATGGCGGTCCCCGGCGTGACTACGCTGGATGGTACGGAGATGGGCGGCTGGGTGCAGTATTCTCTGTCTCCGACGGTGGTTGCCTGGCTGGGTCAGCACTACTACCTGCAGTGGAGGTATAGTATGGACCGTGTCTTTTTGCGGGACAGGGCCTATCCCTGGATCCGGGAGGCTGCTGTATTTCTGGAGAGCATGACCCGGGAGCGGGACTCGCTTGGTCACAGGAAGCTGCCGATGAGTTCCAGCCCGGAAATCAATGACAACAGCCTTTCGGCCTGGTTTCCTCAAAATACCAACTACGACCTGGCTTTGTTGAAGTTCACCTTCCGGACCGCCGGCGAGCTGGCCGGGGAGCTTGGTTTGCCTGAACAGGCTGCTCACTGGAAGAGGGTGCTGTCCGAGTTCGGCGAACTGGCTTTGACCGGTGAAGACCAACTGATGTTTGCTCCCGGCATGGCTTATAATCAATCGCACCGGCATTTTTCCAATATGATGGCTATCCATCCGCTGGGGTTGATCAGGTGGGAGGACGGGGACAAGGCCCGAAGCATCATCACACACTCGATAGCGTTGCTGGATTCCGTGGGACCCGGCGCCTGGTGTGGATATTCTTATTCCTGGCTTGCCAATCTCAAGGCTCGTGCCAAAGACGGCGAGGGCGCCGCGAAGGCCCTTGATATATTCGCCCGCGCCTTTTGCTCGCCTAACAGTTTCCACCTGAACGGGGACCAGACGAAATCCGGCTATTCCGGTTTCACCTATCGTCCCTTTACGCTGGAGGGGAATTTCGCTTTTGCGGCGGGGCTCCAGGAGATGTTGCTGCAGAGCTATGCCGGGTTTATTGAGATTGCGCCGGCTGTTCCGGCATCGTGGCAAGATCTGTCTTTTAAGAGCTTGCGTGCCGAAGGCGCCTTTCTGGTAAGCGCCGTGAAAGTGAACGGTCGTTTTTCGGAGGTTCGTATCGTTTCGGAAAAGGGGGGAGCCACCCGGCTCAAGATTCCTTTTGCCGGCGGCTATAGGGTCGTCTCGCGGAAAGGAATGGTCGTCAAAGACGAGGGAGACGGGTTTCTGAAGCTGAGAGCAGCGGCGGGTGGGGAGATGGTGGTGAAAAGCGAGTAGAGAGTAGAGAGTGGTGAGTTGGGAGAGGGGTGAATAATGAGCAGTGGGGGAGACGGCGCGTAGTACCTGGTTATTGGTGAATGGAAGATACGGTGGGTAGTGGGTGGTCAATGTCGAGGAATAGGGTGAGAGAGAATAGAGAGAGAATAGGGTAGTAGGAATAGGGTAGTAGGATAGGGGATCGTATAAGAGGGGGGATGCCGGAAGGCCGTGTAGGAGGATGAGGATGGTATGATGGAAAAGCGAATTGAAGACGACTATAAATAAACGCAGAAACAAAAATTGAATCAATGAGACCAATGAGAAGAGTTTCGGTACTAATGATTGCAGGTTGCCTCTATGTGTCCATGCTTGCCGCGCAGACCTACCAGCCCGACTGGGAGTCGCTGGACAAGCGACCTGTGCCGCAATGGTTTAAGGATGCCAAGTTCGGGATCTTTATCCACTGGGGTGTATACTCGGTTCCCGGGTTCCGTACCAAGGGGCAATATGCGGAATGGTATGGGAACGGGCTGCATGAAGGTGATTCGTCGGACCTGGCCTATCACAAAAAGAAATTCGGGGACCTCAGCTATTATCAGCTGGCCGACCAGTTCAAGGCCGAATTATACAACCCCGATGAATGGGCGCAGCTCATCGAGAAATCGGGCGCCCGTTATGTGGTGCTGACGTCGAAGCACCATGACGGCTTTGCGCTATGGCCCAGCAAGGATGCTTCCCGCGACTGGGGATTCCCCTGGAATGCGGCCGAGGTGGGGCCTCATCGTGACCTGCTGGGCGATCTTTTCACTGCGCTACGCAAGACGAGCGTGCATCCGGGGATGTACTATTCCCTGTATGAGTGGTATAACCCGATCTGGCTGAAGGATCATAAGAAATATGTCGACGAGCACGAATGGCCCCAGATGAAGGACGTGATCAACACCTATAAACCCGATGTGTTCTGGACCGACGGGGAATGGGATGAGACGGCCGAGACCTGGAAGTCGAAGGAGTTCCTGACCTGGCTTTACAATGAGAGTCCGGTTAAAGACCGGGTCGTAACCTATGACCGATGGGGTTCCGGCGTCCGGTTCAAACACGGTGGCGTGTATACGCCAGAATACCAGCCCGATGTGAATTTCGAGGACCATTATTGGGAAGAGAGCCGGGGCATGGGTTTCTCGTACGGGTATAACCGCAATGAAGACGTTTGGGACTACAACACACCGCAGGCCCTGGTCCTGCAACTGATCGACAAGGTTAGTGGCGGCGGCAATTTCCTGCTGGATATCGGACCCGACGAGCATGGTAAGATCCCGCCCATCATGGAGGAGCGTTTGTTGCAGATCGGCGATTGGATGAAGGTGAATAACGAAGCCATCTATCATACGGTAAGGTGGAGAACGACGGGGCAATGGAGCGAAGGCAGAAGGGATTACAAACCGAAAAACGGCGGCGGCGACCTGCTGCTGAAGCTTACCGTGGACCCGGATCCGGGATATGCGGTAAAGGAATGTTTCTTCACCTACAACCCGACGGAAAACAACCTGTACGCCATCCTGCCCAAATGGCCCGGCAGCCAGTTCGTGATAAAGGACCTGCCACTGGCGCCCGGAACAGTCGTCGAGCTGTTGGGAACGCAGCAGCCTTTGCAATGGGAGCAGCGGGGAGCTGACCTCGTCGTGAAGCTGCCTTCCTTCGATCCGAACAAGATAAAGGAGCAATACGCTTATGTAATAAAAATCGGTCATACCGGCGCTTTTGCCGCCAACCCCCGTGTGGAGACACACTATCCCGGGAAGTCGCTGAAGCCGCTGGTGACGATCACCACGAAGGATAATAGCGAGTGCCGGTATACCCTGGATGGTTCCCAGCCTACCGAAGGATCGGCTCTCTATACAAAGCCTTTTTTTGTGGATCATTCGGGTGTTCTTACCGTCCGGTCTTTTGCGGCCGGCAAGCTGAATAGTCTCACCACGGTAGTGTCTACGAAGGAATACACGTTGCTTCCCGCCTCGCATAAGGGTGGTCTGGAAAAAGGATTAAAGCTGGCCGCCTATGAGCTGGAACCCAAGTCGGTGGACGACCTGGAGAAGGCGAACCCGGTGAAGAATTCCATCGCCACTGAACCTTCCCTCAAAGACCTGACACGGGCCGATTTCGCGGGCCTTGTGTATACCGGATCGATCCGGGTACCGGAGGATGGTCTTTATACCTTCTACTTTTCGGTGGATGATGGCGGGCGGCTATGGATAGACGATCAGGTAGTGGTGGATCACGATGGGCTGCATGCCAATACGGAAAAGAAGGGGATGATCGCACTTAAAAAAGGGGCTCATGAGTTTAGGCTTGCCTATATCCAGGATAGAAGCGACAAGGCGCTGCAACTGAAATATAGCGTGGGGAAGAAAGGATCCGGGGCAGAGGTGGCTCAGGCGATACCGGCTTCCTGGTGGTTTCATTGATATACAAGGATCGTTTTAGAAAAAGATTGGTCTTGCAACAGATCGACAGTTACAAGTTTGCTATCATGTTATAAGTTTGCTATCATGGGTATAAAAGAAATGAAATATAAGAGACTGTACCGATATACGAGATTATGCCGGTATATGGGACTATTGCGGTATGAACGGCTATTGCGGGCCGGCATTCTATTGTTGTTTCTGACGATCGCGGGTCTTCCGGGAATATTCCGGTCGACAGGCCAGACTGAGCCGGGTGCCACGCCTGTCCGGTCGCGGACAAAAATAGTTGCGGGCTTGCCGAAGTCGGGTCCGGGGGGATCTGCGAGACAGCCGTTGGGTCTATGGTACAGCGAACCGGCTACGATCTGGGAGGCTTCCGTGCCGTTGGGCAATGGCCGGTTAGGTGCTATGCCCGATGGGGGGATCGTAAAGGAGAACGTGGTGTTGAATGATATTTCTCTGTGGTCCGGTGGTGTGCAGGACGCCGACGACCCTCATGCCGGTCAGTACCTCGACAGCATCCGGTCCCTGTTGAACCAGGGCAGGAACGACGAGGCGCAGGAGTTGATGTACAAATCCTTTGTGTGCAAGGGTCCGGGGTCCGGTCAGGGGCAGGGCGCCGACGTTCCGTACGGGTCTTACCAGATCCTCGGCAACCTGCATCTCTCTTTTGACTATGGGATCGATACGGCCGGCATAAAGACGGAAGGCTACAGACGTGACCTGGTTCTGCCGGATGCGATGGCTCATTGCCTTTATAATATCGGCGGTGTTGAATATACGCGCGAATATTTTACGAGTTTCTCCGGGGATGTGATCATCCTGCGGTTTACGGCCAGCCGGCCCGGGTCGTTGACTATCACGGCGGGGCTCAACCGGCCGGAGCATTACCGGACCGTGGTGTCTGGGGAAGAGCTCCAGATGAGCGGGCAACTGAACAACGGTACGGACGGGCAGGGCATGCAGTATATGACCCGGCTGCGTATGCGGCCCGAGGGGGGCACCCTGGTGAAGGGCGATAGCACGATCGGTGTTAAAAACGCCAATAGTCTAACCATCTTCCTGTCTTCCACCACTGACTACGCCGTGAACGAGTTCAGGAATCGTGATGCCGGTTTCCGGGAACGGTCGTCGGCGCTGCTGAGGGCTGCCCTGGCTAAGTCTTATGCCCTTCAACGTTCGGAGCATATAAAGGTTTTTCGGGCGCTATTCGATCGGGTCGCGTTGCGGCTCGACGGTGGAGGCAAGCAGTTGCCTGGAAGCGAAACCGATACGGGGAATGGCGCCAACGCGGGGAAGATGGCATATGCCTTGCCGACAAATGAACGGTTGATGGCTTTTGTCAAGGATCCCTCCGACAATGGTCTGCCGGCGTTATATTTTCAATATGGGCGTTACCTGGCCATCTGCAGTACCCGGCCGGGCCTGCTTCCTCCCAACCTGCAGGGCCTGTGGGCCAATACCGTACAAACGCCCTGGAACGGCGACTACCATCTCGATATCAATATCCAGATGAATCACTGGCCGGTGGAACCTGCCAACCTGCCGATGCTGAATGCACCTTATTATGAGCTTGTAAAAGGGCTGGTCGAACCCGGCGAGCGGACTGCAAAGATCTATTACCGGGCGGGGGGATGGGTGGCCCATCCCATTACGAATGTCTGGGGTTATACGTCCCCTGGCGAATATCCGAGTTGGGGGGCGACGAATTCAGGTTCGGGATGGATCTGTAACGATCTGTGGGAGCATTATGCTTTTACGAAGGATCGTGGTTACCTGGAGAAGATCTATCCGATCCTCAAGGGTTCGGCGGAATTCTATCTCAGCTCGATGGTCCGCGAAAGGAGTCATGGCTGGCTGGTGACTTCGCCATCCAATTCTCCGGAGAATGCCTTCCTGCTGCCCAACGGGAAGGAGGCGAGTGTTTGTATGGGACCGACCATCGACAATCAACTGATCAGGGCCTTGTTTATGCATGTGGAGGAAGCTACCCGCCTGCTTGATAGAGATGAGGCGTTCCGCCTGGAAATACAAAAGGCGGCAGCACAGTTGCCTCCCAACCAGATCGCTCCCGACGGAAGGCTGATGGAGTGGCTGGAGAATTATAAAGAGACGGAGCCTCATCACCGGCATATCTCTCCGGCCTGGGCTTTGTTTCCCGGTAATGATATCACCGTCTCGGGGACACCGGATCTGGCGGCGGCTGTACGGGCGCTTCTCGACGGCAGGGGGGATCAGGGAACGGGTTGGTCTCTCGCCTGGAAGGTCAATTGCTGGGCGCGTCTGCAGGATGGCAACCGGGCTTTTTCGCTGCTGCGTAATCTCTTGAAGCCGACTTTTGAAAAAGGATATAATATGGTGGATGGAGGGGGGACTTATCCCAATTTATTTTGCGGTCATCCTCCTTACCAGATCGACGGTAATTTCGGCGGCTGTGCCGGTATCGCGGAGATGTTGCTCCAAAGTCAGGAAGGTTTTATCCGGTTGTTGCCAGCCCTCCCCGATACCTGGCCCGATGGCAGTTTCCGGGGGCTCTGCGTCCGCGGCGGCGCCGAGGTCGACGCTGTCTGGAAGGGAGGAAGACCCGTATCCTGTACCATCAGGGCGAAGACAGATGGACAATTTGTCGTCAAGATGCCCGCCGGTCTGAAGGATCTGCATGCCGGCAGGAAGGGAAGCGGAAAAATAAACCGGGAAAAACCAGTAGAGAAATGGAGTTTGTTCCTCCATAAGGGAGAAGAGGAGCAATTGGTCTTCTCCTATTAGATGACGGGATTTTGAAGAGGGGGCGAGTTTGAAGAGGGAGTGAGTTTGAAGAGGCGGCGGGTATTTAGTGGAGAGGAATTTTGGACGAGGGAGACTTTCGAATGGACGAATCCCGGAGGAGTGTGAATCTCAGGAAAGGGATGAATGGGACGATAGGAATATAATGGGAATCAAGACGGAGAACGAACCAAAAAGTACTGAATAAGCAAAAAGTACTGAATACGTATTGAATAAAACAAGAATATTCAAACAGCAATGAATAGGACGATACTACATTTAAAGACGATTTTCAAGATGATTTTCAAGACGATTTTGGGTAACGGTATGGGGATGCTGATATTGCTGTTCATGGGCCAGGTCCTGCAGGCGCAGCCGGTCTCCCTGCAGTGGCAACCCGTCGCTCCCGGCGTGTGGAAGGTGCAGGTCGGCGATCCGCAACCGATCGATCTGTTAAAGGCGGGAGGGGCGGCCCCCCGCGGTGAGGCCTTGCAAAAGCTCGGGGACCGTTCTTTTCCGCTGCGTCCGGAGGCGTGTTATGCGGAAAGACAGGCTGGAAAGATCTATCTGCGGTTCCCGCTGCAAAAGGAAGAGCAGCTTTTCGGGCTGGGGCTCAACTTCAAAAATGTGCAGCAACGGGGCCGGATCTTCAATCTCCATACGGATCATTACGGGGGCGCAGACAACGGCCGTACGCACGCGCCTGTGCCATTTTATGTATCGGACAAGGGATATGGCGTATTCGTCAACAGCGCGCAATATGTGACGGTCTATGCGGGGACGGGTGTCCGGAAAGACAGCCCGGATCCGCCACGTGTCTATGACCGCAATACCGAACCCGGCTGGGATCCCCAGCCCTATTCCGATGCCGTGGAGATCCTGGTGCCTGCGAGTGGGGCGGAAGTCTATATATTTGCGGGCAAGACCACCCTGGAAGTCGTGCAGCGATTCAACCTGTATAGCGGGGGTGGAGTGCTGCCGCCCAAATGGGGGCTCGGGTTTACACAACGGGTACCCAGTTTGTCCACCGCGGACGATGTGCGTAAGGAGGTGGCGGCGTTTGCGAAAAACAAATTCCCCCTCGATTTTATCGGGCTGGAGCCGGGCTGGCAGAGCAAGTCCTATCCCTGTACTTTTGAATGGGATCATACGAGGTTCCCGGATCCTGAAGCCTTTACCCGGGAGATGCTCGGCAAGGGCATCCGGTTGAATCTCTGGTTAAACCCTTATCTCTCTCCGGCTTCTTCCCTCTACGAAAAGATGAAGCCTCTCTCGGGCAGCCATACGGTTTGGAACGGGCTGGTGCCGGATGTCAACCTTCCCGAGGCGGCCGATCTGTATAAAGGGCTTTTTGTAAAACAGCATATCGGTATCGGCGTGTCGGGGTATAAGATCGATGAGATCGATGGGTTTGACAACTGGTTGTGGCCGGATATCGCAAGCTTTCCTTCCGGCGTCACGGGTGAGCAGATGCGCCAGGTCTTTGGCCTGGAATTGCAGAGACTTACCAGCAGCTGGTTCAGGGAAAGGAATACCCGGACCTATGGGTTAGCCCGGGCTTCGAATGCGGGTGGGGTCTCGCTGCCCTATGTAATCTATGACGACTATTACGATCACCGCGACTTTATAACGGCTTTGTGCAACAGTAGCTTTATCGGGGTGTTATGGACGCCCGAGGTCAGAAAGTCCGGTACGGCGGAAGAATGGTTACGGCGGATGCAGTCGGTATGTTTCTCGCCGATGGCGATGATCAACGCATGGGCCGATGGTACGAAGCCCTGGAGCTATCCCGAAGTGGCGGCGCAGGTGAGCGAGGTTGCCATGCTGCGCATGCAATTGTTCCCTTATCTGTATACCAGCTTTGCGCAATATTATTTCGAGGGCAAGCCCCCGGTCCGTGCGATGAACCTGGTCGAGGGATTCTCCTTCGATCCGACGGTGAGTACGGGATCGCTGAGCTCTACGGATAATCCCTACGCGATGGCCGTGAAACAGGATATAAAAGACCAGTTCATGCTGGGAGATGATCTCCTGGTAGCCCCGATGTTTGCCGGCGACAAAAAAAGAAAGGTGGTGCTGCCGCGTGGGAAATGGTATGATTTCTATTCCGGGAAATATGCGGGCAACGCAGAGGTGATCGAGGTAGAGCCGGGCCTGGACCATATTCCGCTTTATGTGAAGGACGGCGCGCTGATCCCCATGATTCCCCCGGTTCTTCATGCGCCGGTCAAAGGGGAGCTGTTGCCTTTGGAGATCCGGCACTATGGAGAGGCCCCGGGAAGCCTGGCTCTCTATGACGATGATGGGGAGACCTTCGACTACGAAAAAGGGGCTTTTACATGGTATACCTTCCAGGTGGTAAAAGATAGAAAGAATAAATGGAAAGGGGTCGCAAACCTGCCCAAAGGACAGAAAGGCGGGGGGCAGTACGGCGCCGTGAGCTGGAAATTTATGGGGGAATAGGAAATCTTAAAATCAACCGATGAATCGAGACATTCAAAATCAGGGTTGGGTCTGTTTTCAAAAGAGCCTGGTTTACTGCGCCCTGCTGTTTAGCGCCCAGGTCCTGCACCCGGACGCATCGAGGGCACAGAAAAAGGCGGTGGATCCCCCGGGCAGGAAGATATTGCTCGAAAGCCGCTACCTGCATTTTCCGGTGAAGAAGGGGGCTTCCAAAGAACACCTGAGACTTTCGGTGGCCGGTGTGAAGGTGCGGGAGATCGAGATCGAGCTGGCAACGGGCACACCCGATTACTGGGTATACACCGATGTCAGCGAATGGATCGGGAAGACTGTTGTCATGGGGTTTGACAAGGCGCCGACGGCTCCCTCCGGTGCAGGTCCTTCGGGATCTTCTGCTTCTTCCGGATCCGGCGTTTCTCCGGCATCTGCTGTTTCTTCCGGATCCGCGGCTTTCGCGGATGTCTTCCAGTCGAATACGGAAGACGGGGCGGACCGGTTCTATAACGAGAAGGTGCGACCGCAGTTTCATTTCACATCCCGCCGGGGCTGGTTGAATGACCCCAATGGTCTCGTGTTCTACAAAGGGGAGTGGCATATGTTCTACCAGCACAATCCCTTCGGGACCGGATGGGGCAATATGACCTGGGGGCATGCTATCAGCGCCGACCTTGTACACTGGCGGGAGATGGATGACGCCATCCAGCCGGATAAACTGGGAACAGTCTTCTCAGGATCGGCGAATGTAGATGTCGCGAATACCACCGGGTTTAAAAGAGGCGATGAGAGTCCCCTGGTGGCGATGTATACGGCTGCGGGAGGCACTTCCGACTGGTCGGCTTCCCAGCCTTTCACCCAGTGTCTGGCTTATAGCAATGATAAGGGGCGTCATTGGATCAAATACGAGAAGAACCCTGTGCTGCCGAATGTCAAAGAGGGCAACCGGGATCCGAAAATAGTCTGGTATGAACCCGGTCATGAGTGGATCGTCGCGTTCTACCTGGATGGCAATACCTATGCGCTGTTCTCTTCTCCCGATCTGAAGAACTGGAAGGAGCTGCAGCGGATCAATATGGAAGGGTCCGGCGAATGCCCGGATTTTTTCGAGATCGCGCTTGACGGCAACCCCGCTGACAAGAGATGGGTTTTGACGGGCGCCAACGACCATTACCTGGTCGGTAGCTTCGACGGGAAGACCTTTACACCGGAGCAGGCTCCGCGAAGAGGAGACTGGGGTGATAATTATTACGCCGTACAGTCCTATTCCGGCGTGCCCGGCTCCGATGGCAGGAGAATACAGATCGGCTGGATGAATGGTTCGGAGCTTCCGGGTATGCCTTTCAGCCAGCAGATGGCATTTCCCCGCGAGCTAAGCCTGCGGTCTACCGCGGAAGGCCCGTGCCTGTTCAGTGTTCCGGCCCGGGAGATCGGTCTGCTGCACGCTGCCGCTCACCGATGGGATCCGGTCCTGCTGAAAGGCGGAGATGCGGCCGGGAATCCCAGGCTCTCCCTGCAGGGGGAGTTATTCCATATAAAGGCCGAATTTGATACGGCAGCGGGGCGGCCGGTGGCTGGTGACGGGGCGCCCGCGGGGTTGGCCAGGGACTTTGGGATCCGGGTGAGAGGGTTCAGCCTATTGTACAACACATCTTCGAAAATGCTTTGTATCGTCCGCGGGCATGATACCACGGCCCGGTACATTGGATTGCCGGCTTTTGGGACGACCCTGAAATGGGAGATCCTGGTAGACCGCGGCTCCATCGAGATTTTTGTGAATGACGGGGCGGTGCCCATGGCCTTCGCCTATATCCCGGATGAAGATGACAAAACGATCAGGCTGATCGCGCACGATGGAGATGTAATGCTGAAGAGCCTGGAGATCTTCGATTTGAAGCCCGCGTGGGAAACACGAACGGACGCGACGTAGGAGATGCGAACGGACGCGAAGTAGGAGACGTGAACGGACGCGAAGTAGGAGACGTGAACGGACGCGAAGGGGAACACGAATAAACGCGAATTTATAGTAATAGAGAAGCAGGGAAAGAAAACGCGGCAAGAACGACAAAGAACAACAAGAACAGAAAGCATCAGCAATAAAATCGTCGGAACGGAACATATCAAATATCATAGAATACAAAACCCCAACTAATCGTAAAGCAAAAAAGTATGAGCAATTCACCCTCCATTACAACCCAGGCCGGGAAACTGGCTGAACCGGGAAAGCTGGCACAGGCCAGCCAGCGTTTGTTGTCCCTCGATTTTATGCGGGGCCTGACCATGGTCCTGCTGACGCTGGAAAGTGCCGGTCTGTATAGCAGAATCGAACCTGGCGTTTTAGGCACGCCTTTTATCCATGTGCTGAATGAGTTTTTCCATCATCCCTGGCATGGCCTTCATCTGTGGGACCTGGTGCAGCCCGTCTTCATGTTTGCCGCGGGAACGGCGATGGCGTTTTCGTATAAGAAACAGCGGCTGACGATGACCTGGAACCAGTCGTTTGTGAAGACGTTGAAGAGATGCGGCTGGTTGTTTTTCTGGGGTGTCCTGGACTATGCGGTTGTGAAGGATCATCTCGAACTGCGGTTATGGGATGTCTTGACCCAGTTGTCTTTTACGACCCTGGTGACATTCCTGATCATGGGATGGGCCGCGAAATGGCAGATCGTCATGAGTTTTCTCTGTCTGCTCATACCGGAGTTGCTTTACCGGTTCTCGCATATCCCCGGATACGATCAGCCCTTTACCGACCAGCATAATTTCGGGAATTATATGGATATGGTGCTGATGGGCAGGGTGAATGGCGGGGGATGGGTGGCTATCAACTGTATCGCTACCAGTGCGCATACCATCTGGGGGGCTCTTGCAGGAAGATTGCTGCTCAGTGACAAGGATAACCGGGAGAAAGTAAAATACCTTGTCGTCAGCGGGCTGATTCTGCTCGGGCTGGGCTTTGGACTTGACTGGACGGGTATCACGCCGATCATCAAGCGAATCGCCACCAGCAGCTTTACGATGGCGTCCGGCGGATGGGCGCTCCTCTTTCTGGCCCTGTGCTATTGGTGGGTGGATGTAAAAAAACATCAAAAGAACCTGCTGTTCTTCCTGGTCTTCGGGATGAACTCGATCTTTATCTATCTTTTCTTCGAAATCGTGGGGGACCGGTGGTTTACGGAATATATCACTACGATCACCAGTTGCCTGTTCGGCTATATCCATTTCCCGGCGATACCGGCTGCCATCATCGGCGCGCTGGTCGTCTTCGGGTTGGAAGCGGGTATGCTGTATTTCCTGTACCGGAAGAAGATCTTTTTTAAATTGTGATCTGCGATTCGGCTGAATACGAACCGCTGTGAATAGTCGATTGTACTTGCCATTATTAACCAATTCAACACAATGAAATGATGATCCCAAAAAATTATGCGAATGCGGGTGTGCTCATAATGTCCATCGTATTGTTATCGGTGGGGTGTAAACTGGCCGATAAGAAGGCCGGGACCACAGATGCCGGGGCGGGCGAACTCCCGGATTCGACGAGACATTTGCCGGAGAATGCCCTTAGGGGCCTGGTCGCAGCGGACGATCTCAAGCTGCAGATGTTCGCGCACGAGCCGATGCTCGACAACCCTACCAATATGGATATCGACGAGAAGGGGAGGGTCTGGATCTGCGAGGGGTTTAATTACCGGAACCAGGTCAATCCCCAGAATCCTTACCGGAAGGAAGGGGACCGGATCCTGATCCTCGAAGACACCGACGGAGACGGCGTCGCCGACAAACAGACCGTGTTCTACCAGGGCACGGATATCGATGCAGCGCTGGGTATTGCCGTGCTGGGGAATAAGGTCGTCGTTTCCCGCAGTCCTAACGTCGTTGTGTTTACGGACCTGGATGGCGACGGGAAGGCCGATAAGAAAGACACCCTGTTTACGGCTATTGGTGGCGTTCAGCACGATCACGCGATCCACTCTTTCAATTTCGGGCCGGATGGGAAACTGTATTTCAATTTCGGCAATGAAGGGCATAGTATCCGCGATAAGAACGGGAAGCCGATCGTCGACCTGGCGGGGGATACCGTCAACAACAGCGGACATCCCTATCGCCAGGGTATGGTCTTCCGTTGCAACCCGGACGGAACCGGGTTCGAAGTGCTGGGGAATAACTTCAGAAACAACTATGAAGTCAGTGAAGACTCCTATGGCACGATGTGGCAGTCGGACAATGATGACGACGGCAATCGCGGTGTGCGGATCAACTATGTGATGCCTTATGGCAACTACGGATATACCGATGAAATGACCGGCGCGGGCTGGCCCGATCGCCGTATTAATATGGAAGATTCGATTCCCTACCGGCACTGGCACCTGAATGATCCCGGTGTTGTGCCGAATCTTTTGCAGACGGGCGCGGGCAGTCCCACGGGCATCCTCGTTTATGAGGGAGACCTGCTGCCTGAGCGTTTCCGGGGGCAACTTATCCATTCGGATGCGGGTCCCAATGTCGTTCGCTCTTATGCGGTCACTCCGTCGGGCGCGGGATATACGGCCACCATCAACAATATCGTACAGGGTAAACATGACAACTGGTTCCGTCCCTCGGACGTGTGTGTGGCGCCGGACGGCTCGCTGTTCATCGCAGACTGGTATGACCCGGGTGTCGGCGGACACCAGGTCGGGGATCTGACCCGGGGGCGTATTTTCCGGGTGACTACGGAAGGACATGAAAAATATACGGTCCCTGCGCTGGATCTCGGCACGCCGGAAGGGGCCATCAAGGCGCTGCAGAGCCCGAATCTCTCGACGCGCTACCTGGCCTGGGAGAAGCTGCATGGATGGGGCGAGCAGGCGATTCCGGTGTTGGAGAACCTTTATCATTCTGATAACTCCCGTTTTCGTGCACGTGCGCTTTGGCTGCTGACAAAGATTCCTTCTAAAGCCCCGCAGGCTATCAGTGACGCCCTCAAGGACAAGGATGAAAATATCCGTATTACCGCTCTCCGTGCCGCGCTGGAGATCCATGCCGACACGATCGCGATCGTTAAGACCCTGGTAAACGATTCTTCGCCGGCCGTTCGCCGGGAGGCTGTAATCGCGTTGCGACATAATTCTTCAGCCGAAGCGGCCGGGCTCTGGGCTTCCTTTGCCGTTCAATATGACGGGAAGGACCGCTGGTACCTGGAAGCGCTTGGTATCGCCGCCGACAGACAGTGGGATGCCGATTTCGCTGCCTGGATGAAGCTCGTCAATAACAACTGGAATACGGCTACAGGCCGTGACATCGTATGGCGGGCCCGTACGGATGCGGCGCTCCCGTTGCTGGCGGAGATCATCGGCAATCCGGCCAACGACCCGCAGCAAAATCTAAAGTATTTCCGTGCCTTTGATTTCCATCGGGGGCCGGAAAAGCAGAAGGTGCTGCTGTCGCTCCTGGATGGTCATCATCCGTCCCAGGGGCGGATCGATGCGCTCGTGCTGATCCTGCTGGACCCTGCTAAAACACCCATGACACCTGCTGTCAAACAAGCGATAGCACTCGCATTGAAAGCGACCGCGCAGACACAGGACTATGTAGATCTCGTGGCCCGCTACCATTTGAAGGACCAGGGGGCCGGTCTGCTGGCACTTGCGGAAACGGCGCCCGCCGACGAACTTCGTTCCGATGCTTTGCAGGCCCTGCTGAATGCGGGAGGCGGAAAGCTGGTAGAAGAGGCGATTGCAAAGCGGGACGGGAATGATCTGTCCCTGATCAGGGTGTTGGGGATGGTAGAAGACAAAAAGAACAAGGAAATTTTACAGGCGGTGATTCTGGATAAAAAATACAGTGCTCCCTTGCGCGTGGGCGCGGTAAAGTCGATGGGAAGGGATTGGACCGGTGAAGACCGCCTGCTGGCGCTCGCGAAGACGAAGAAGCTACCCGATGATCTCCGGGATAGCGCCGCCGTGGTCCTGGCGAATTCCAACCGTGAGGAGATGAGGAACCAGGCGAAGATCTATCTGCCGGCCGTCAATACCGGGGGTGGGAATACCATCGACCCGGTTGAGAAGCTGGTAAAGCTATCCGGCAATGCCGAAGGCGGCAGTAAAGTCTTCGCGGCCTATTGCACGGCCTGCCACCAGGTGAACAATACGGGGATCAATTTCGGACCCAATCTTTCGGAGATCGGTTCGAAGCTGTCGAAGGAGGCCTTGTATACTGCGATCCTGCAACCGAGCGCGGGCATCAGTTTCGGTTATGAAGGGTATATCTTCAAGCTGTCAAACGGCTCGCAGCTGGTGGGTTATATCGCCAGTCAGACCAATGAAGAGATCAGCATCAAGACGATCGGGGGGCAGGTAGAGAAGCACAAAAAGTCTGAGATCACCGAAAAGAAAGACTACGGCAAGTCGTTGATGACAGAAGGGCTGCCACAGGCGATGGGCCAGGAGAAGTTTGTGGACCTGGTCGAATATTTGTCGACGCTGAAGAAGAAGGGGTAGTGAGTAGTGAGCGGTGAGTGGTGAGTAGTGAGTAGTGAGTAGTGAGTAGGGAGTGGTGAGTGGTGAGGGGTAGGTGGTAGGTGATAAGTAATAAGTAAGGGATCTATTAGTGATCAGGGAATTAAAGACAAAAAAACGTTGATTGTATGAAGAAGGCGCCGACCGCAAGGGAGGCGCCTTCTTGTTTTTTGTGACGATTAAGGGTGTTGTAGGATTGTCTTGATATTTTTTGATATTTTTTGAGATGTTTTGGAATGCCGGGCGCGGACGGATGGTCTATAGGAAATTATCGGCGTCGCGGTAGGCCTTTATCAGGGCCATTTCCCCGGCCTTTCCCGGATTCTGGGTGCCGTGTTCCATGCCTAGTATGCCTTTATACCCTTTATTATAAATGTGTTTGAAGATATTTTTATAGTCCATTTCCCCCGTTCCCGGTTCATTCCTTCCGGGATTGTTCCCGATCTGGAAATAGGCGATCTGGTCATAACAGAGATCTATATTGTGGATCAGATTGCCCGTGTTACGCTGTATATGGTACATGTCGAAAAGGATCTTACAGGAAGGGCTATTGACCGCCTTACAAATCATATAGGCTTGATCGGAGGTTCGCAGGAAAAGATCCGGATCGTCGCTGAGCGGCTCCAATACCATGACGATGCCATGCGGCTCGAGTATTTCGGCGCCGCGGCGCAAAGCATCGATGACATGACTGGTCTGGATGCCGATCGGAAGGTTCCTCTCGAAATCGCCCGGCACGACGGTCGTCAATTTGCTTCCGCACCTTTTTGATACTTCGACGGCGTTGCGGCAGCCTTTCAGGAATATTTCAAGGTTTTCGGGTTTGCCCGTTGTCGTGGAGTTTTCGTCATTGCCTCCTTTGTCGAGGACAAAGACGCCCATGGTCATGCCCAGTTTCGCCAAGGTTTCGCCGATCTTCGCCTGTTCGGCGGGAGGACGTCCGGGCATGCCATTATCTTCCATGGATCTAAATCCCATATCATAGGCCCATTTGAGCTGATCTAAAAAATTGTCGCCGGCGTTCTCGTGAAACATGCCGTCATGAATTCCATAGTTAAGATTGAACGGTTTAGAGGGGGCGAGGTCTTCGCCGGTTTTGTCGTTTGTTTTGACCGGGTTGGCCTTCAGGGCGGCGCCTGTCAGCAGTGAGGCTCCGCCGAGTACGGATTTTTGCATGAAATTCCTACGTTGCATATGATTGACTGTTTTTGTGTTTTGTTGATTGTGTGTATTCGGTTGATTGTTCGTGTTTCAGGATGTATGATCCGGGGTATGAATGTAATATTTTTTCGGAGCATACGGGGAGAATGGCCGGAATATCGCGCAAACGTTTGATCAGGAGGGAAAAGCAGCGGAATGCTACTTTTAGCGAAGGATTGCTTTCCTTTACGACGATAATCTCCATTACATGAAAATGCCCCTTTTTCTTCTGCTTCTTTTATGCGGTGGGATATCCTTGTCCGCTCAGTCTTTTGCATCCTGGGAAGGCAACCGGCTGGTGCTTGAGAATGGATTCATCCGGGAGGAATTGGTTGCCGGGGCCGGGGTATCCGGGGTTGGAGGCGGCCCGGGATCCAGATCAGGCGCCTCCGGAGGAGATGTAAGAGGAGACATAAGTGGAGAGGTAAGAGGAGAGATATCCAGGCGCGATTCATTGGGCGCGGGACCGCTTCTTATAAAGAGCCTGCAATTATCGCCGCCTTCGTCACCTTCGTCGCCTTTGTCACCGGGAGGATCCTTCAGCTATGCTACGGAGGCATCGGGCGAATTTTCGCTGGTCATCGATCAAAAGAGATATGACGGCCACTCTCCCTGGCATTTGTTGTCTTTTTCGGCGGCGGGTGATACACGCCGGGGCAGCGGAGCTACCGTCCACCTGCAAGGGACGGGCGGCCTGGAGGACGTTGGATTGGACATCACCTATCTTTTATATCCGGGGCTGCCGGTCATCCGAAAGCGTATTACGGTTGTCAACCACTCCGGTAAAGAGATCCGGCTTGAATCGATGGACGTGGAAGAGTTGACGCTCAATTTCTCCTACATAGGTTCGGCGATCTATACTAATTATGCCAGGCAGAAACACCTGGGCTCCTATGTTGGCAATTGGGATGACCCCCTGGTGGCTGTTCATTCCTACGATCATGACAAAGGCCTTTTGATTGGCAATGAGGCGCCGGGCGTGTTGAAGCGTATCGACTACAACCAGGCCGATAATGAGCTGAATGCCGGTCTTACTCGTGCGCGGGACCCCTATCCTTTCCGGAAATATATCGCCCCGGGCGGGGAGTGGTCTTCTCCGCAGATATTCATCATCCCCTATGAAAGGCAATACGACCCTTCGCTTACCATCAATACCGTACTTGCGGATTTCGAGCGGAAATATATGGGGCTGCGGATCTTCGAGACGCCGCATCGTCCGGCCATCCTGTACAACAACTATGTACCTTTCAACGACAACTACAATGATACCCTGCTGGTCTCGGTGGCAAAGGCTGTTTCTGAATGTGGAATACGCGAGTTCGTGATCGATTGCGGATGGCATACCGACAGCGCCAGTATCGGGAAGGACGTGTCCTGGATGGACAACTGCGGAGATTGGATCGTGGATCCCCGAAAATTTCCTCATGGGCTCAAACCGGTTTTTGACAGCGTACGAAAAATGGGGATGGAGCCGGGTTTGTGGATCAGTGTGGGATCCGCTTCCACCTTCGCCGCCGTATTCAGCCGCCATCCGGAATGGGCAGTAAGGGACCGGGAAGGGCAGCCCACCAGCCTTCATACGAGGGGTTCGACGGCGTTGAGAACGATGTGTTTTGGGACCGGGTGGACGGATTATATCCGGGAAAAGATTTTGCTGTTGGTTAAGGAATTCGGTCTGAGTTATGTGAAACTGGATCTTTCGGTTGTCACGAGCGCCTATGTGAATGAGCTGTCCCGGTCGGGTTGCTATGGGGAAGGACATCCCGGGCATAAGGACCGGGAGGAGTCATTTATGGCGATCTATACCGGCCTTTTCGACCTGTTTGATGAGTTGCACAGACAGGCGCCCTCGCTTTATATAGATTGCACTTTTGAAACAGCAGGAAAACTGCAGTTGATCGACTACGCTTTTTGTGAACATGCAGAAGGAAACTGGCTGACCAATGTGGAGGCCGGTTATCCGGTAAACGCTTACCGGGTGCGTGACCTCGCCTGGTGGAAATGTCCGGTGATGCCTGCTTCTTCGCTCATCATCGGCAACCTGGCTTTGGACGACCCCGATTTTATTGAAGAGCTGAAGACGCTGACCGGGACCTTTCCGGTTGTGCTGGGTGATCCCCGCAAGCTATCGACCGCGCAGCGTGGGATGATCCGCCATTGGGCCGGCTGGCTGGCGGCCATTGAGAAAAGATATCATTATGGGCTCTACCGGCGGGATCTTCCGGGTTTTGGAGAACCCGTGGAGAGCGGATGGGATGGGTGGGCGCGTGTGAATACCGATACGCAGGAGGGCGGCATCGTGGGTGTTTTCAGACAGGGGTCTCCCGATACCAGCCGGAGGGTGACGGTGCCCGGGTTGCGAAAGGATGGGAGTTACCGGATCCTGTTGGCGCCGGGGAATACCGTATTGGAGACAATGACGGGCAGGGATCTGATAGAAAAGGGATTCGTCGTAAGGATGGAGAAGCGTTATGAGGGGAAGATTTTTGAGGTCAGGCTAAACGCTCATTGAGAGGACCTGAATGGATTCTAATAAAAGCAGGCGAATGGATGCGAATAAATATGATGATCAGAATTGATATTATGACGGGAATGAATATATGGCAGCCATGAATACACGACAGGAATGAATACTATGACACGAACGAATATCATAATGCGAATGAATACCATGACACGAATGAATACCATGACACGAATGAAGGCCCGGGTGCTCCTCGTCCTGTTTTTGGTTTGCCGTTGTCAGAGTCTCCTGGCCGGGGAAGAGGCCGTCTGGCAGCAGGGGCCCAACGAGGTGACGAAACAGGGTCCCAAACGGGCACCGAAGGCGGTGCTGAAGAAGGAGAAGGGTCTTCTTCGTGGAAACGAAAGGCCCCTCAAACGGAAAGATAGTTTTTTTGGTCTGCATTTCGATTTCCATGCGACGTTGGAGGACGACCATATCGGTCGCACACTGAGCTATGGGATGATCGACTCCCTGCTTACGCAAGTGCCTGTGGATTTTATCCAGGTGGATTGCAAAGGACATCCCGGGATATCGAGCTACCCGACAAAACTGGGGACGCCGGCGAAGAGTTTTGATAAAGACCCTCTGCGTTTGTGGCGGGAGGTGACACGGAAACACGGGGTAGCCCTTTATGTCCATTATTCGGGTGTATTCGACAAGCAGGCGGCGAGGTCCCATCCCGATTGGGCTGCCGTCGATGCTGCGGGAAAAATCGATAGCGATAAGATTTCTGTGTTTGGAAAGTATGAGGACGATCTGCTGATACCCCAATTTAAAGAGCTCAGCCGGGACTATGGAATCGACGGAGTGTGGGTGGATGGGGACTGCTGGGCTGCCGTACCCGACTATAGTCCGGCCGCGCTGGAGGCTTTCCGAAGGGAGACGGGAGCGGCCGTCATTCCGCATTCGGTCAAAGACAGTGGTTATGCCCGGTTCCTGGACTTCAACCGCCGGTCTTTTTTGCGATATGTCCAGCGCTATGCCTCGGCTATGCATGCTTTTCATCCCGGTTTCCAGGTGGCCAGCAACTGGTCGTTTTCTTCTTTTATCCCCGAACCGGTGAGCGTCGATGTAGATTTCCTGTCGGGTGATCTGACGCCTGTAAACAGTCTGAACAATGCGGCTTTTGAAGGAAGATGCCTGGCCTCGCAAGGACAGGCCTATCACCTGCCCTGGGACATCATGTCCTGGGGTTTTACGCTGAATTGGGAACGACAGGCGTTGCAAACCAAGAAATCGGCATTGCAGCTTGAACAGGAAGCGGCGGAAATCATCTCGATGGGAGGAGGTTTTCAATGTTATTTTACGCAGAACCGGGATGCCTCCATCAAGCCCTGGCAAATCCCGACGATGAGGGCCCTGGGTCAGTTTGTACAGGCCAGAAGGGCTTTTTGCAAGGACGCCCTCCCGGTTCCGCAGATCGCCATTTTGTATAGTGGCGCGACTCATGAACGGGAAACCAGGCAGCTGTTTACAAATGGGGGTCTCGAAAGAATCAAGGGGATCACCACCGCCCTGCTGGATGGGCAGCAGGCCGTGGAAATAAAGATGGAACATCATTTGCACGGGAGTATGCGGCAATACCCGCTGATCGTCGTTCCTGAATGGGACTGGCTTGCTGATACCCTGCACGATGAATTGCTGAGCTATGTCGCCGACGGCGGAAAGCTGCTTGTAATTGGGGCCGGGGCAACCGGCCTCTTTGAGAAAGAGGCGGGAATCCGTCTGCAAGACAGCGTTGTCGCCGATAAACTGCAATTCCTGGGATACGGCCGGGACATGGCTGCCATCCAGGGCGATTACCAGCCGGTAACGCTGTTGCCGGGTACACGCTCTTTCGGCATGTTGTACGATGGCCAGGATCTCCGGGGTTCTTCCAGGCCGGCCGCTTCGATTGCCGGCTATGGAAAGGGAGCCATCGCGTGTATATTCGCCGATATGGGGGAAGACTACCAGCGAAATACGTCTTCCCTGCAGCGTGATTTTATAAACGGGCTGGTGAAGGAACTGCTCCCGGACCCCCTGGTCAGCGTCTCTGGCTCACACCTGGTGCATGTTGCGATAAACAGGCTGGGTGCAAAGCGGGTCATCCACCTGATCAATACGGGGGGGCTGCATGCAAATAAGAACCAATATGAATATGATGAAGTGCCGGCGACAGGCCCGTTGACCGTCAGGATCCGTATGGATAAAAGGCCCGCAGGGTTTACGCTTCAACCGGACAATAAGCCCCTCGCATTCAACTATGCAAGAGGAGTGGCTACCGTCAGGCTACCCGCCCTGAAAATCCATAGCATGATTGTGGCTGCCTGGTAGCAGACGGGTTGCCGGTCAGGCCATCAACGGCTATCCGCCCGGGCAATCGCGAGGCGCAAAATAAGTTCTCTTAAAACATGACAAATTTATACCCGATCGAGAATCCGACGGCAGAAAGCCCGTTCCGGAACGTGACACCCTGGTTTTTTAGCTGATCGATATAGTTGTTGACATCCGGACTTCTGAAGGGGATGGTCAGGGCTACGGACAGGTAGCCTTTCCTGGTTCTATAATTCCCGTAGTCGAAGCCGATTCCGGCCGTCGGTCCGTAAAATAGTTTGTTCATGTTGGAGGCGTTTACGAAATTCTCACTATTGGAAACCGCGATGGCGGCATTATAACCGTACATGGCCATGACAAAGGGGTTGAATTTGTGCCGGGGGGTCAGGCGGAATTTGAGCCCGAAATTGTACCCGAGGCCCGCGATGGCATAGCCGACGCCTCCAAAGATTCCTATGTTCTGTTGTGGAAAAATGCAATAGTTGCCTCCAAATCCGCCATAGTCAAATCCTATTCCAAATCCAAGGGTGCTTTTGTCGTATTGGGGTAGATCATCCGTCAGCTTGTTTTGGGAATCTGCCTGCTTGTTCTGGGCGTTTGCAGCTATGAGCGAATAGCATAGGAAGGCTGAGAGGAAAAGGTGTTTTTTCATATTATCAGGTTTAGAGGTCCCGGAGCTAATATACTGTCTCCGTTTCAGAAATCAAAATGGGCTTATAATTCAGTCAAACGTTTGCATGCCTGTCTGAAGAATCCCCGTTTTTATGGTTAACTTTTTAATTTTTAATATATAACGTATATTAAATAAAGATTTTGTTTTTGGGTTTTGAGGATTCGTTTTTCGAGCATGACGATTTTTTTGATGGTAAGGAGTATCTTCACAGACATACACCGCTTATGACAATGATCAGAAATTTATTTGCTTGTCTGCTATTATCCCAGGCTGTCTTCGCGCAGGTCGGCAAGGCGCCGGCGTATCCTTTGATCACCCACAGTCCTTATTTCAGTATCTGGTCTTTTGGCGATACGCTGAATAAATCTTCCACAAAGCATTGGACGGGGACCGATCAATCTCTCAATGGCGTTCTCGTGGTTGATGGCAGGCCTTATCGTTTTGCAGGCATCGAAACGCCGGTGCTGGAAACAGTCCTGCCTACGGCTGCCGAAAACCCGTTCGATTGCCGTTATACCGAAGCCGCTCCCTCCGGGGACTGGACCGCTGCTTCTTATGATGACGGTGGCTGGAAAGAAGGACAGGCTCCTTTCAGCGACGATAAGGACGCGGCGAAGACTCTTTGGAAGAGCAAAGATCTGTGGATGCGGAGGACTTTTACGCTGGACCGGCCCCAATTCAACAAACTCTTTCTGGCTTTAAATCATGACGATAATATAGAGGTATACCTGAATGGCGAAAGGGTCTATTCCTGCGAGTGCTGGAATCATAAGGCGGAACACATTCCTGTAGAGGATGCGATCAAACAGAAGCTGGTGACCGGAAGAAATGTGCTGGCCATTCATTGCGCCAATACAGCCGGCGGCGCTTTCCTGGACGTAGGACTGCTAAACGAGCCGGTGAGCCGTGAGAACCCGATACCCCTGGCCGTCCAGACAAGCCGTGAACTGCTGCCGACCCAGACGATCTATCATTTTGCCTGTGGTCCGGTCGATCTGAAACTGGTATTTACTTCCCCCTTATTGATCAAAGACCTGAGTATTCTGTCGAGACCGGTATCCTATGTATCTTTCAAAGCCAGCGCTACCGATGGCGGCGTTCATACGGTGAAGGTGTTTTTCGGGGCGTCTTCGGATATCGCCGTCAACGAGCCAGGCCAGCGGGTCATTGCCCGGAAGTATGCAGGAGAAGGCCTGGATTTTTTGCAGACCGGCACCGTCTCTCAACCTGTTTTGCAAAAAAAGGGGGATGATCTGCGGATCGACTGGGGATATCTGTATGTTGCCGTTCCTGCTTCCGCCGGGGTGGAACAAGGTATCGGAAAGGGTGATAACCCGATGACCGGGTTTACGGGCGCTCATGCACCGGATAGTGTGCGGGGAGAAAACCTGTCTTTGAATACGTCGATTTCTTTTGGAAAGGTTGACGCGAAGGGCACGGAAAAATTCATCATGCTGGGATACGACGAACGGTATAGCGTGCAATATTTTCATAAGAACCTGCGCCCCTGGTGGAACCGGAAGGGTGCGACGACGATCATCCGGGAATTCGTAAAGGCTTCGTCCGGCTACGGGCCTGTGATCGCTATGTGCGAAAAGACCAATGGGCTTATCTATGGCGATGCCCTGAGCGCCGGTGGAGAAAATTATGCCGGGCTTTGCACCATGGCCTACCGTCAGTCTATTGCGGCCCATGCGTTGGTCGAGAGCCCGCAGGGAGAGCTGCTGTTCCTGTCAAAGGAATGTTTCAGCAACGGCTCCATCAATACGGTGGATGTCACGTATCCTTCGGCTCCTTTATTCCTCGCCTATAACCCCGAGCTGCTCAAGGGCATGTTGAATGGCATCTTCTATTTCAGCGAATCGGGCAAATGGACAAAACCTTTCTCCGCACATGATCTCGGTACTTACCCGATCGCTAATGGTCAGACCTACGGAGGGGACATGCCTGTGGAAGAATGCGGTAATATGGTCCTGCTGACGGGAGCTATTGCAAAAGCCGAGGGAAATGCCGCCTATGCGAAGAAGCATTGGAAGACGCTCGGCATCTGGGCCGACTATCTGAGTAAGGAGGGGTTTGACCCCGCGGAGCAGTTGTGTACGGATGATTTTGCGGGCCACCTGGCGAGGAATGCGAATCTTTCCGTCAAGGCCATTGTTGCTTTAGGCGCCTATGCGATGCTGGCGAGGATGCTGGACGAGCCGGCGGAAGCCATGAAATATGGAGCCATGGCAAAGGATATGGCCTCTCGTTGGCCTGCTCTGGCAGACGCCGGCGACCACTACGCGCTGACTTTTGATAAAAAAGATACCTGGAGTCAGAAATACAATCTCGTCTGGGATAAGCTGTTGGGGCTGAAATTGTTTCCCAGGCAGGTTTATGAGAAAGAAGTAGCCTGGTATCTCACAAAACAAAATGCCTTCGGATTGCCGCTCGATAGCCGTAAGGAGTATACCAAATCGGATTGGATCACCTGGACGGCTACCCTGGCAAGCCGTGAGGCGGATTTCAAAGCGTTGACTGACCCCGTTTACAAATTCGCCACGCAGACGCCTACGAGGGTGCCGCTGAGCGACTGGCACGAAACTACCGATGGCCGCCAGGTCGGATTTCAGGCCCGCAGCGTAGTCGGTGGCTATTTTATAAAAGTATTGGACAATAAGTGGAATCCCGGTAGCAGATGAAATCCGGCCTGTCCGGGAAACCGGGCCGGCAGATAAATAAAAAAACCATGAAGTCCCGCCTGCTCTTTTTTACAATATGGATGCTTTTCTTCGGCTTTTATGGAAGAACGCAGAGGAGCGATCGTGCCTTGCAGCGACAACTCGATACCCTGATAAAAGGGTTTCATGGGAATGTCGGTCTCTATATCTACGATCTGAAAAAGGACAAATATGCGGCGATCAATGCCGACACCGTCTTTTCGACCGCCAGTATTGTAAAGATCCCGATCCTGATCGGGATCATGGACCGGATAAGGAAAGGCGAATTGGACTATCATCAGCGTCTGACTTATACAGATTCGCTGTATTATAAATATGGGGACGATATCCTTTCCGATTTTAAGAATGGTTCGACGATCGAGTTGAGTAAGGTAATGATGCTGAGCCTTACGATCAGCGACAATTGCGCCAGTCTCTGGCTCCAAGGTCTGGCCGGCGGGGCGGCACGTATCAACGAGATCCTGGATAGCCTAGGGTTCAGAGAGACGAGGGACAATAGCCGGACACCCGGCAGAGAGGCAGCGCGGGAGCGTTATGGATGGGGACAGACTACTCCGCGGGAGATGGCCTTCCTGATGCGACGGATCGTCCGGGGCGAGGTCTTTGGTAAAGATGCCGGTGACAAGATGCTGCGGTTGTTGAGCAGACCCTATTGGGATGAAGTGGCAATCTCGCAGATTCCGGCGGGTGTATTTGTAGCCGACAAGAACGGGGCGCTGGATGAGAACCGGAATGAGATCCTGTTTGTCAACGCAAAGCATCCTTATATTGTCAGCGTTTTTACAAGGAACAATGCCGATACGAGCTGGAATTATCAGACCAACGAGGCCTGGCGGCTGATCCGGAAGGTCTCTGCGGCTGTGTACGGCTATTATAATCCCGGTTCCGGCCCGGCGAATATCATGTGGGAGAAGTAGTGATTAGTCAGTAGTGAGTAGTCAGTGGTGAGTGGACAGTAGTGAGTGGACATAGGGATGAATGGGAGGTTTGGCAAACCGGAGAATTTAATGCTCTGGAATTGGATAGTCCTTAGCGGGATAATCATTAAATCAATATATTATGAGGCAGATCGGATTCATATTATCGCTTGCCGGTTTTTTGTTGCCTGCGGCAGGGGTCCGGGCGCATGTTCCCGGTAGTTCGATGATCCCCCGGATTTCGGGCGGTTCAGGTATTTCCGTTGTTTCCGGAACGCCCGGTGGCTCCGGTGTGCACGGAACGCAAGGTGTTTTCGATATCCGCGGAAGGCGCGATGTTTCCACTGTTCGGGGAATGGCTGGCGCCGGCCCCGTGCAGATGCGCGTCTGCGATTCCGTTGCCGCCGGGGATTCCATCAACCTCATTCCAAATGGTGATTTTTCGAAGGGCGCTCCGGGGATGGTTCCCGAAGGCTGGCAGCCTGAAGCCAAGCGTCCATCGCTTTTGCCCCGGTTTTCAAAAATAGAGGAGGGGGGGCAGGGGCGTCTGCTGATAGAGGGAAACGGTCGTGCCGACGCGGTAGGGTACATACAGACCAGGACGGACCTCGTGTTGGGAAGGACCTACTTGTTTGCCGTGCATTTCAGGATCAGCTCTTCTATCAACCCGCAGAGAAACCTGCTGTTTGAATGCGCCGGCCCGGATAACCTGGACGGCATCTTCACGTATACAAAGACCGGGGATGGATGGGTGGACGGGAAGGCGAAGATCTATTTCCCGGGCAAGGGGAAGGGTAAGGCCGCTGTTCGGATACTCTTCCGGTTTAGTGATACGGGACGGGTCACGGTGGGGACTATTTCCCTGACGCCGACTACCCCTGTGCCGCCACGATGGGTACGGGTAGCTTGTACCGGCGGCATTCCAACCTTGACTGTCGTGCCTGCCATCGCGGAAAAGGCGGCCGCGGAGAAAACGGATCTGCTCCTCCTTCCCGAGTATATGAATGGAGATGAAAGCTATGAGACGCTGGAGGGACCCTCCTGCACCCTGATGTCGAAACTTGCCCGTCAATATCATATGTATATCGCGGGAGGAATCGTCCGGAAGGTCGATTCGCTGGACAGGCTGTTCAACACGGTCGTGCTATATGATCGAAACGGTGAATTTGCGGGAATGTATGACAAGATCCATCCTTACAGCCCGGAGGTCAATGAGGCGGGGATAACCCCCGGCTCCAGGACATTGGTGCTGCAGACCGATTTTGGGAAAGTCGGCTTCATGACCTGCTATGACAGCTGGTTCACCGATGTCGCGGAACTAGTGGCGCTTAAGGGGGCGGAGTTGATTCTTTTCCCCAACGCGGGTTATTACAGGAGCCTGATGCCGGCCCGGGCCACGGACAACAATGTACGGATCCTGGCCAGCAGCCTATATGTCAGGAACGGAATTTGGGATACTGGCGGACGTGATGTCCTAAACCCGAACAGCGATTCGTCTTCCTATTTGCAGCCGGGTGAGACCTTCCGCGATGTGAAGTCCATTCAGATAGGAAAGATGAACCTGCTGGTATCGAGCCTCGATCTTAATTTTTCGCCTTCTCCACATTATAACGGAGGTACTTTGTCCAGTTCGCCGGCCGGCCGGCGCAACAGGCGGGACCAGCTTTATTATCCGGACCAGGATATCATCCGGGAGAAGGAGCGCTGGTGGACAGAATAAGGAGGGGGAACGGTGAATAGTGAACAGTGAGCAGAATTTCAAAATATTAAAACACGGATATGAAATCGAAGACTGACCAACAGGTATGCAGGAAGACCAGGATTGGAAGAAGACAAAGACTGGCAGGAGTTTTATTGGGGGCGACACTCTTTTTGGGGAGCGGAGCCACATATTTACAGGCGCAGGAGGGGACACAGCCCCGGGAGAGGTACCAGGCCAATTGGGAGTCGTTAAAGGAATACCAGACGCCGGATTGGTTTCGCGATGCCAAGTTCGGCATCTTTATTCATTGGGGGGTGTATTCGGTCCCTGCCTTTGGGAGCGAATGGTATCCCCGCAACATGTATGATTCCACCTCCAGTGAATTCAAACATCACGTAGCGACCTATGGTTCTCAAAAGACGTTTGGTTATAAGGACTTTATACCGATGTTCAAAGCCGAGAAGTTCGACCCCGCCAAATGGGTTGCGCTTTTTAAGAAAGCGGGCGCAAAATATGTGGTGCCGGTAGCCGAGCATCATGATGGATTTGCCATGTACAAAACGAACCTGTCAAAGTGGAATGCCGTGGAGATGGGACCCAGGCGTGACGTATTAGGCGAACTGGCTACTGAAATCCGCAAACAGGGATTGATATTCGGGTTGTCTTCTCATCGTATCGAGCATTGGTTCTTCTTTAATTTCGGGCGCCAGTTTGTTTCGGATGTGCTGGATCCGAAATACGCAGATTTTTACGGGCCAGCCCGCGAGGAGAGCGACGATCCTTCCTCCGAATTCATGAACGACTGGCTGCTCAGGTGTACAGAGCTGGTGAATAACTATAAACCCCAACTCTTCTGGTTTGATTGGTGGATCGAGCAGCCTGCCATGGATCCCTACCGGAAGTCTTTTGCCGCTTATTACTATAACAAGGGCCGGGAATGGAACAAGGGAGTGGTGATCAACTATAAATATGCCAAGTCTTATCCCGATGGAGTGGCGGTGCTGGATCTCGAAAGGGGCAAGCTGGATGCGGTGCGGGAGCTGCCCTGGCAGACCGATGATGCCGTTGGAGACAGTTCATGGGGATATGCGGCCGGCAATACTTTCAAATCGGCCCGGTACGTGATCACCAACCTGATCGATATCGTCAGCAAGAATGGAAATCTCCTCCTAAACATCGGGCCTCGTTCCGACGGAACGATCACCGACGAGGAGACACAAGTGTTGCTGGGGACAGGCAAATGGCTGGACGTGAACGGCGAAGCAATTTATGGTACGCGTCCCTGGAAGCTGTATGGAGAGGGACCCACCAAATCCGCGAGCGGCGCTTTTGCGGATCAGAAAGTCCCTTTCACGGCCAAGGATATCCGTTTTACCACCAAAGGGGAGGTCCTCTATGCGACGGCGCTGGGGCTTCCTTCCGAAAAGACCTTTATCCGTTCGCTGGGTGCAAAATCCGGCAATGGCGTGATTGCCGGTCTGGAGCTGGTCGGCAGTGGCGAGAAGGTGAAATGGGCTCAAAAGGCCGATGCCCTGGTGATTGAGCCCTCGGCTTCCTATCCTTCGGAAAGCGCGGTCGTTTATAAGATCAGTTTTAAGAAATAATGGATCTGAGCCGAATACAGTAAGACGCCCGGGTGCAGGGAATGGGAAAGGCCGGTAAGAAACGAATCGTTTTTGCCGGCCTTTTTGTTATCTCCGGTTCGAGGATCCAGAGGAATGAATCGGGGACAGGTGCCCGATTGTCCAAAAAAAACGACTTACCGGTATACCACCGGGGAGGAGAAAATCGCCGGCGGGTCTTTAACAAAAAAAGAGTGGTCCGGAGACCACTCTTTGGGATTATCAATTCTAACAGGTGTTTTCGATGTTACTGTTTTATGAATTTGGATGTGATCCTGTCGCTGCCGATGATCGCCTGCAGGAAGTATGTCCCTTTTGTCAGGTTGGCAATGATGATCTGGTCATCCAACTCGGGGGCCTGTTTGCTGGCCTCTTTGACATAGAGGAGCCTTCCTGTGATATCAAAGATCCTGTAGGCTACATTTCCGGTCGTATCGGAGATCAGGCGCGTGTTGATCAGATCGGTAGCCGGGTTCGGATAGATGATCAGCTGATCCTGCAGGTAAGACCGTTGGGTATTTATCACATTGACAAGTACGGACGCGGTATCCGTGGCGCCCTTGCCATCCGTAACGGTAAGCAGGAAAACATACTGACCGGAGTTCAGGCCGCTGACCGAAGTCGTTGCCGCGTCTGAGGAAGAAATGGCGGCGGTGGAAGGTCCGCTGACCTGTTGCCATTCGTAGGTCGTGATGGCGCCTCCTGTCTCGTAGGAATTGCTTCCGTTCAGGGTGGCGGTCGTCGCGGGCGCTGCGATCGTCGTATCGTTCCCGGCCATGGCGACCGGTACGGCCGCGGCCGCGTTCACGATGATGGTCACCTGGCTGGTGCTGGTAGCGCCGTCGTTATCCGTTACGGTCAGCTGGAAAACATAGGTACCTGCTTGCAGCCCTACTACGCCTGGCGTAGCGGTATTGGAATTGGTGATGGTGATCGCTCCGGGTCCGGAAATCTTTTCCCAGGAATAGGAGACGATGGTACCATCGGGGTCGTATGATTGAGAACCATTCAGGGTTACAGTGCTTACAGGCAATGTGATCGTCTGGCTGCTGCCTGCGTTGGCGACCGGTGGTTGATTGGCCTCGAGGAGGGTGACGATTATCTGGGTCGTCCCCGTTGCGCCAAGATTATCGGTAACAACCAACTGGTAAACATAGTCTCCCTTTGACAGGTTGGTAATCGTGGTTTTGGCGGCTGCGGGGTCCGTGATCGTTCCTCCTGCCGGACCCGATAATTTGGTCCAGCTATAGGACACGATAGATCCGTCCGGGTCGTAAGACTGGGAGCCGTCAATCGTCAGACTGCTTTGCGGCAGGTAGACCGATATGCTGTTGGCGATCGCGACGGGCGGCTGGTCGGCGGCAGCGCTCACATTTACGATCACTTGTGCCGTTCCCGTAGCACCCTGGTTATCCGTCACCGTCAGCTGAAATACGTACTGTCCCTGTACCATGCCTGTCACCGTCGTCGTAGAGGCCGTCGGACTGGTGATAGTCGCGACACCCCCGGATAGTTTGGTCCAGCTGTAGGACGTAATGGTTCCGTCCGGATCGTAAGAGGCTGTGCCGTCCAGGGTAATCGTATTGACGGGCAGGGTGATGGATTGTGAGGTCGCGCTGGCGATCGGAGGCAGGTGCGGGGCCGCGTTTACGGTAACCCTGACCTGTGCGCTGCCGGTAGCCCCGTTATTATCGGTCACTGTCAATTGGAATATATAGGTTCCTGCCGTCTGCAAACCATTGATCGTGGGGGTAGCGGTGGCCGCTCCGGTGATCGTGGCCGTGGCACCTGAGACTTGCGTCCAACTATAGCTGACGATTGTGCCGTCTGGGTCGTAGGAAGCGCTGCCATTCAGGCTCACCGAGCTGGTGGGCAGGGTGATGGTCGGCGCCGGGCCGGGGTTGGCCAGCGGCGGCTGGTTGGCTGCGGGGAGAACCGTTACGGTCATATTATCCGTGCTGGTGGCGCCACCGGCATCCGTGACTATCAATTGGAAGGTATAGACACCTGCCTGCGTTAGGCCGCTCACAGAGGTCGTGATATTGCCTGCGGTCAGTAAGCCGGCTTGAACCGGGCCTCCGGTTTGGGACCAGGCATAGGAGCTGATGGTTCCGTTGGCATCCGTTGATCCGCTGCCACTCAGGTCGGTAGAGCTTTTCGGCAGCGTGATGGTCTGATTGGCGCCGGCATTGGCGACCGGAGTGGGAACGGTAGTAGGTGCGTTTACGATCACTTTTACCTGGGCCGAGCCGGTGGCGCCGAGGTTATCGGTGACGGTCAGCTGGAAGGTATAAGTGCCTGCCTGCAAACCGCTCACGGTGGCATTCGCGGTGGCGCCGCCCGAGATCGTGGCCGCTGCGCCGCTGACTTCCGACCAGCTATAGGAGGCGATGGTGCCGTCCGGATCGTAAGAAGCACTGCCATTCAGGTTCACCGAGCTGGTCGGCAGGGTGATCGTCATGTTACTTCCCGCGTTGGCAACGGGTGGTTGATTGGCGGCAGCATTGACCGTGATTGTCACCTGGTCGGTTGCGGTAGCTCCACTGTTATCCGTTACGGTCAGCGTGAACACATAGGTTCCCTGTATCAGGCCGGTGACCGTTGTTTTTGCGCTGGTAGCGCTGGTGATGGCTCCGGAAGAAGGACCGGATGCCTGTGTCCAGCTGTAAGAAGTGATCGTGCCGTTCGGATCGGATGATTGGGATCCGTCGAGGCTGACGCTGCTGGTCGGCAGGGTAATCGTTTGGTTATTTCCGGCGTTGGCGACGGGCGGCTGGCTGGCCGCACTAACGGTGATGGTCACCGTGGCTGTCGACGTGGCGCCGTTGTTATCGGTTACGGTCAGGGTAAAGACATAGGTTCCCTGGACAAGGCCGTTGACAATGGTAGTCGCGGAGCCGGCGGCCGTCATCGTGGTGGTTGAGGGGCCCGAGGTCTGAGCCCAGCTATAAGAGGCGATGGTGCCATCGGGATCGTAGGATCCGCTGCCATTCAGGCTGACGCTACTTGTCGGCAGGACGACTGTCTGGTTGGCGCCTGCATTGGCTACCGGCGGCTGATTCGTCGGAGCGTTGACGGTAATCGTCACGGTTGCCGTTGAAGTGGCGCCACTGTTGTCGGTGACAGTCAGTGTGAATACATATGTGCCTTGAACGAGGCTATTCACAACGGTCGTTGCTCCCGTTGGCGTGACGATGGTTCCGGAAGAGGGGCCTGAAGTTTTTACCCAGCTGTAGGAGGCGATGGTGCCATCCGGATCGGATGAAGCGCTTCCGTTCAGGCTAGCCGTGCTGGTGGGCAGGGTGATAGTCTGGTTGGCGCCCGCGTTCGCGACCGGCGGCAGGTTTGCGGCATTGACGGTGATCGTTACCGTAGCGTTCGCGGTGGCCCCGCTGTTGTCAGTCACGGTCAATGTAAAAACATAGGTGCCTTTAGCCAGCCCGGTAACCGTCGTCTTTGCGGCGTTTGCGGTGGTGATGGTCGCGTTCGAAGGCCCCGATGTCTGTGTCCAGCTATAAGAAGCGATTGTTCCATCAGGATCCGTAGACGCGCTTCCATCCAGGCTTACACTGCTCGTCGGCAGGGTGATAGTCTGGTTGGCGCCTGCGTTGGCTACCGGGGGTTTGTTCGTCGTCGTTCCGGTAGAATATTCCCTGGCGCCGATATCATATGCGGCTCCCTGCGGGCGGACGATACCGGCAATATCCGTCGTTACGACGGGTTCGGTATAGCCTTTGTCTATCGCAGGGCTGGTCGGCAGGAGATAGCAATTGGTTTGATCGACGAGGACACTTCCGATCTGGGCGGAGGTATAATATTGATTATTCGAAGTGTCGGGCAGCGGATCGCCTGCGTTCATCTGGATCATCTTATCCGCCTGGATCTGGAAGGTGTTGAATGATAAGTTGTTGCGGATTTCACATTTGTAACCGGTGAAGGCCCCTACGATCACCATGCAGGTCGTATAATTATCTGCCTGTGTCTTATTGCCGGAAGTATTATTTAGGACGTGAATATTCCCGCCCGTGCAAAAAGGAGGGGTGGTTCCGGAGGTCAGGGAGACGGGATCCACGCGCGTGTCAATAGTCCCGTATTGCCAGGAATTGAGATCGATACAATTATATAAATAGCTATCGGCAACACCATCCAGCCCCACGTTCACAATCCGCATGATATAGCCATATCCTCCATTCCGGTATATATTGTGCACCCGCGCATTGCCGTAGACCTGGAAGATGCCCACGTCACCCGAGGCATTCGGCACGGAGCCTGTCACGTTCCAATCATGCGCATCGAGGTGATAGATAGACGCTCCGGCGAGTTCCTGGCCGTTTGAAACGGAGTTGGAGATGATGACGTTGAAGACGGCAATCGAGTCGATCACGTTCTTAAAATCCGGCGTACTGCCATAACTTCCCTGCATAAGGACACCTGAGCTCGTGAGGCGGATGTTTGCGATCGCCGTATTCACCAATAGTTTTGTCGAGGGATTCCCGTTGTAGGTAGCCAAGCCGTTGGCTGAGCAGTCAAAGAATTCTCCGACCGATGTATTATCCATGTTATAGAGTCTCAGACCGGTACACTTGCCCTGGAGAGTGATGGAGGTTCCTGAGCCCTGAAAGTAAAAGCCGTAGGTGATTCCCGCTGCGCCATTCCCTGCGATGGTGACGCTGGTAAGATTCGAAATCGCCATACCTCCGGTGAAATTTACGAGGCCGCCGTTGTTGATGATGGAAACGCCGTTCAGGTTCGAGAAATTTGCGCCACTATAGGTTCCCGGTGTAATTGCGATCACGTCGCCGGCGTTGAGACCGTTCATGCTTGTAACAGAAAGGTTTCCGCTTCCGGTTCCAATGACGACCGTATTTGCTTTCGCTGTATTAAATGAAAAAAATGAAGATGTTAATAGAAGACAGCAGAAGATAAAAAACCGGGAAGGGCCTAAGCCGGCCTTTTGAGAGTAAAAATTTACTTTCATAGATATGGATGTTGGTTTTTCGAAAATTGGATTTCACACGAACTAGTCACGTATATCAAATTGTTTGCCAAAATTGTTGTTTTAAGGGATGGTCAGAGAAAAATATTATACAACCTGGGGGATTTTTACCCCGTATTTTTACTATTTTGACCGCTTCGGTGTGATGTCAAATTTTTTGCCAGAACGATTGATGTTGAAACAATGTTGATAACATAGAGGTTGCTCACAGAAAAATACGGAGATCTCTCTATTAAAAAGAGGGACTATGTATTAAAAAGCCGTCGGGCATGGGATTTATGGAGAGGGGCAATACCATCATGCGAGGGGCAACACAAGCATGGAAGGGACGATACAATTGATACGGGACAATATAATTTTTGCGGGGACAGGAGTGGATGAGGGATGAGGATTCCGTTCGACACACTGTTATGGTGGAGTTCCGGAGAAAAGCGGAAGATGGTTGCGGATGAAGATAAAAAGGAGGACGCCGTCAGCTAAACTTATTATTTATCTATAGCCATACTGATACTCAATGCGTCCGACCAGTTCCCGTCTTTTGGAATAGCAGGATTCCCTGGTTTTTAGGTTTTTTTCGTTGTATTCGTAGAGCCATTTCTGGTACTCGTTGCCGTCGGAGGGAACCACGATCTGGGAGATGATCCTGGACTGCGCATCGTATTCGAAAATATTATCGGGGAGCAATCGCTGAGCTTTTGGGTTGTAGCGGACGATATCGGTCAAACGGCCGGCTGAATCCCAATAATAATAGACGACCGGCAATTCCTGCCGGAAGCGGGTGGCATGCTCTTCAACGATGTTGCCATTGTCGTCTTTTACAAAACGGATGAATGTCGTGTCGGCGCCGTTCTTGATCTTAAGCATTCCGGAAGGCCTGCCGTCCGTATCATATTGCCAGGCATGAATCTCTATATCTTTCAGCTGGTTGTCAGTCTCGATGGAAATATTGGAAATACCGGTCAAACGGCCTTTTTCGTCGAAGGTATATTCCGAGATGCTCCGAAAGGTGTCGCTGGTGTCAATGCTCTTTTGCAGGAGCCCCATCGGGGAATAGGACGCTATCAACCAGGATTCGGGAGTCTGTTTGGTCAGGGTATGGGTCGTGATCCGGGTATAATCGGCAGAGATATCCTGTTGACAATCAAATCCTTCTGTAGGCCGCCCGTTGTCTTCGAAACTATTAATTTTCACATTGCGCACTTTATTATCCCGGTATTCCCGCCAGGTGGCCGTGGTCTGTTTCAAAACGACCTGGTCTTTGTAGTAGTACTGAGCCTGTGAGACCCTGGTGAAACCGGTCAGGCAAAAGACCACGAGTAGGGGGAAGGAGACTGATAGTTTCAGCGAACGATTCATGCACCCGAAACGAAAAAACGCCTTTTTATGATATATTGCAGGGCCAATAAGTTTTATTTTCGGCCGGAATAACCTGATAATCATTCAAAAACCTCGCAAGTGTCTCATTTAAAGCAAGGAAAGGATATGGAATCTTCAAAAGAATCTTCAGAGCACAGGGAATCTTCAGTCGCAGATTCTTTTACCCGTTTGGTGGGCATCATGGATGAGCTGAGGGAGAAATGTCCCTGGGACAGGAAACAGACCTTGCAGAGTCTGCGTACGCTGACTATCGAAGAGTTATATGAACTGGCCGATGCGATCACGGAGACCGACTGGAAAGGCATCCGGGAGGAATTAGGTGACTTGCTGCTTCATATCGTTTTCTATGCCCGTATCGGGAAGGAGCAGGGACAGTTCACCCTGGATGAAGTCATCAATGGCGTCTGCGATAAACTGATCGCAAGGCACCCGCACATTTACGGCGACGTGGAGAAACAGGAAGGCCTCGTAAAAGTAACCAGTGAGGACGATGTGAAGAAGAACTGGGAACAGCTGAAACTGAAAGAGGGCAAAAAATCGGTGCTGAGTGGTGTTCCGGGGGCGTTGCCGGCGACGGTAAAGGCGATCCGGCTGCAGGAGAAATCGGCGCAGGTGGGATTCGAGTGGGAGGTCCCGGAGCAGGTATGGGATAAGGTTAAAGAGGAGATGGACGAGCTGCAGGACGCCGTTTCGTTGAAAGATCCGGAGAAGATATCGGAGGAGTTCGGCGACCTGGTGTTTTCGTTGATCAATTACGCACGGTTTTTGCACATCGATGCGGAGAATTCGCTGGAAGGTACTAACCGCAAATTCATCGCCCGGTTCACTTATATGGAGCAGGAGGCCGTGTCACGGGGAAAGAGTTTGGCGGATATGAGCCTGGAGGAAATGGACAGGATTTGGGGAGACGCGAAGAAACGCGAAAAGTGAGATGGGAAAGAACAGGAATGAAGGGAACAAGAACAGGCGCAAACCGGAAGTCTTGAATAGCCGAAGGAGAGAACGCCGGTGGATGCGGGCGGAAAGAGATGTCGACCGGGACAGCCGGCTCGATCAAAATTAAACATCAAAAAAAGATTTGTTGAAGTCTTTTCTGAAAAATATATTCAGACGGAATATCTATCTCGTGCTGGTCGCGACGGGGTTGTTCATTGCGGCTTCACTCAGCCGGGTATTTATGGATAGCGGCGCTTCCATCCGGCTCCTGCATAATTCCATAGAGGGTTTTCTGCAAAAGAGAGAACGTGATTTTGTCAAAACTACGAATAACACCCTTCTCCTGGAGAAGCTCTGCAACCGGGAGGTCACAAAGGAGCAGCTGGGGGAACTGGTCGGGAGGAGTTATGCGATCTTCCTCTATGAGCGTGACGGCGCGGGCAACGACAGCCTTCGATTCTGGAACGACCAGCGTTCGCTTCCGACTTCCGCGATCCTGAATGGTCCGGACAGCAGCGGGTTCATCCACCTTAGCAACGGACAATACGAATCCATCAAACGGACATTGCCGGGCCAAAGCGGAAAGACCATTGTGGCCATTGCCCTGATCCCCGTGCGTTACCAGTATTTTATCACCAATATCAACCTGCTTCCCGAGTTTGCGGGATATCCTTCCGCAGAGAACAAGGTCCGTATCGTTCCGGGTCCTTCGGGGTATCCCGTCCACAGTATCAACGGGCAGGTACTGTTCTACCTGGAAAAGAAGCCGGGTTATAACGCGGCAACCAGCAACCCGCTATTGCTGGTCATGGCGCTGATCGGGGTGCTGTTGCTGCTCGTGGTCATCCACAATGTCGCACATGCGATCACCATGAGATTTGGCAGCGTGGTGGGGATTGTCTTCCTGGTCGTCGTCATCCTGTTTTTACGGGGGCTGATCTATGCTTTTCCGTCGTTGCTCAACCTCCGGCAGTACCGGCTCTTCGATCCGACCATTTATAGCGCCAGTTATATCCTCCGATCGCTCGGAGACCTGTTGATCAATTCATTCCTGTTGTGCTGGGTGGCTTTGTTTATCAGGCGGGAGATCGGAGAGTATATGATCCCGGTGTCGGAAAAGCGCTGGAAGAATTGGGTGGGTATCGTCTTCGTGCTGGCAATCCTGGTGCTTTTAACCCTTGTCTTTGCCAATACCGTGCAGACCCTGGTCCTCGACTCAAAGATCTCTTTCAACGTCACCAATTTTTTCAGTATTCTGAACATCAACAGCTTTATCGGGTTTATCGTGCTGGCGTCGATGGCGCTGGGCTATTTCTTCCTCTCCCAGGTCCTGTTCCGTCTCATCACGCTGCTGATCCGCCAGTTGTCTATCGTGCTGTATATCCTGATTGCGACCATGGGCCTGCTGGCGGTGACCTTTATGACCAGTACCAAGGTGGTGGAACTGGATATCTTCGTATTGCTCTGGCTGCTGGCCTATGTCTGGCTGATACAGAGAAAGATCTTTTCCGATCTGCATTTCCGGCTGAACGTTTCCGAAGTATTATTCTGGCTGTTCATCTTTTCCGCTTCCATCTCCGCGGTCATCATCTTCGAAAACAGGAAGATCGAGCTTGAACAGAGAAAGCGGCGGGCCGAGACGCTCTCGGAACTGGCCGATCCTTCCAGCGTAAAGGTGCTAAGCATCGTCCTGAGTTACATCGATAATGATTTCCTTGCTCCCAATTTCCAACGGTTCAGGGATTCCGCGTCCAACGCGATCATCAAGGACAGCCTGATCAACACGAATTTCACTGCATACCAGGACAAATTCGATTCTAAGATCTACACCTACGATGGCAACGAGCGGCCTCTCTTCAACAAAGATCCTATCTCTTACGACACGCTCAATACCATTTTTAAGGTGCAGGGCAAGATCACGGGCATACAGGATCTCCGGTATATCGAAAAAGCCTACGATCGCTTTAGCTATATCTTCAGGAAGGTCGTCACAGACGGCTCCCAGAAGGTACTCGGTTATGTGTTCGTTCTCTCCGAGCCAAAGAGCTATAAAAGCGATGCCCTGATTCCGGAACTCTTCACGCAGAAAAAGGAGTACCTTCCTGAATATTCTCCGATCTATTCGTATGCCCTGTATAACAAGCGGGAGTTGATCGAGCACTACAGCGATTACCAGTTCCCCACCAATCTCTCCGAGGACCAGATTCCAAAGACGGACTTTATACAGATAAAAAACGGCTCTTATGATGAACTTTGGCATCGCGTCACAAACGATAGCATCGTCGTCATCGTTAAAAAGGACAATGACGCGATCGAGGCATTGACCTTGTTCTCCTATCTTTTCAGCGCCTTCCTGTTTCTGGTGGCGCTATTCCGGATGACAGCCCTGCTGATCTGGTCGCGGCTGCACTGGAGCCAGTTAAAGACGTTCTGGCAGCTCAATATCCGTTCACAGATCCATACCTCGATCATATTTATCAGCCTGTTCTCTTTTGCGGTGATCCTGGTGGCGACGATCATCTTCTTTTACAACCGGTATAACCGGAACAACCGCGACCGGCTGGGGCGCGCCATCCAGATCATGGCCAATGAGGTGGAGAACAAGCTGGCCTCTCATGGCGGTTTCGACCCGGTAAAGCTCTACGATCCTTCTTCGCGGGAGGTGCTGGAAGGGCTTGTCGACGGTATCGCCGAGATTCACGGGATGGATGTGAACCTTTATGACCTGGACGGAAACCTGCAGGTGTCTTCCAATCCACTGGTCTATAACAAGGGGATCCTGAGCGAAAAGATGCACCCGCTGGCGTTCTATAACCTGAGCGAGCTGCGTTCCGTGCATTATACAAACGAGGAGAAGATCGGGGATGTGAGTTACCTCAGCGTCTACTGCCCGGTACGGGATGTGAACGGGAATGCCTATGCCTATCTGAATATCCCGTCCTTTACCACACAGGACGAGCTGAAAGAGGAGATCTCCAACTTCCTGGTTACGATCATCATCCTGAATGCCTTTATTTTCCTGATAGCCGGTACAATCGCCCTGTTCCTTACCAATGGCATCACGTCTTCGTTCACCCTGATTTCGGAGAAGATGCAGCAGGTCAATCTCGGGAAGACCAACGAGGTGATCGAATGGAAGAGGAATGACGAGATCGGGGGGCTGGTCAAGGAATACAATAAGATGGTGCGTAAGCTGGAAGACAGCGCCGTGGTCCTGGCGAAAAGCGAAAGAGAGGGCGCCTGGCGCGAGATGGCCAGACAGGTCGCACATGAGATCAAGAACCCGCTTACGCCGATGAAACTGAGCATACAGTATCTTCAGAAGGCGATAGATAACAATTCCCAGAATGTCAAGGAAATGGCCGCCGGTGTCGCCAGGACCCTGGTGGAGCAGATCGATCATCTGTCCAAGATCGCATCGGATTTCTCGCAGTTCGCCAATATCGGCAACCCGAAAAAGGAGGTCTTCGATCTGCACGAGTTGCTTTATTCCCTCACGTCTTTGTACGAGACAACCGAGAATCTCTTGTTCAAATGGGTGCCGGTGCATCAGCGCCTCATGATCTATGCGGATAAGACCCAATTGAACCGTCTCTTCACCAATCTCCTGCAGAATGCCGTGGAGGCTTGTGATGGAAATGAGGGGCGTCGCGTGATCAGTGTCAGCGAAGAGCTGCGGGAAGAATCCATATTGGTAAAAGTCTCGGACAATGGCGAGGGGATTCCTGTGGAGATGCGTTCCAAGATCTTTATCCCGAATTTCACGACGAAGTCTTCCGGTACGGGTCTCGGGCTCGCCATGAGCAAGACGATCGTCGAGCAGGCCAAAGGCAATATCTGGTTTGAGACCGTCGAGGGGGTGGGAACGACTTTCTTTGTCGAGCTGCCGGTGCTGAGGGCGACTGCTTAGAAGCCGAAGGAGGACTGAAGGAGGACTGTTATACTCCCCGTGCCGCTCTTCTTTCCGCGATAAAGCTTCTGAATTGTGCAAGGGGGAAGCTGCTGAGGTTCCTGTCTTTTGTCAAGCCTGCTTTTTGGGCGGCCAGCACTCCGTATTTTATATCCTTATAGCCTGTTATGGAGTGGGCGTCGGGGTCGACGGAGAGCAGGACACCTTTTTCCAGCGCGTAGCGGATCCAGCGCCAGTCGATATCCAGCCGGCGGGGATGGGCATTCAATTCTATCACTACTTTATTGGCTGCGCAGGCGTCGATGACTTTTTTTGTGTCGAGGGGATAACCCGGGCGGCTCAGCAGCAGTCTGCCGGTCATGTGGCCAAGTATGGTAGTATAGGGATTTTCGACGGCTTTCAACACCCGCATCATGGCTTTCTCTTCGTTCATCTTCAGGTTGGAATGTACCGAGGCGATCACCAGGTCGAAGCCGGCCAGGACTTCGTCCGAATAGTCGAGCTGGCCGTCGTTGAGGATATCGCTTTCGATGCTGTGAAAGATGGTGAAGGGGGCCAGTTCTTTGTTGAGAGCGGCGATTTGAAGGCGCTGTTCCTTAATCTGGTCTTCCTTGAGGCCTTGCGCATAAAAGGCGCTCTTGCTGTGATCGCTGATGACCAGGTATTCGAATCCCTGGTCTATGCAGGCTTTCGCCATTTCTTCGAGGGTGTTGGATCCGTCGCTCCAGACGCTATGGCTGTGGATGATGCCCCTGATGTCGGAGGGCTGTATGGGGGTGCGGAGATTGGACGCGGAGCCTGCCGATGCCGGAACGGTTGAGTCGGCCGGCCCGGAGAGGGCGGATGGATTCCGAGTCCCATATGGGTCAGATGTCCTGAACCTCTCTATTACGGAAGCCTGCTCTCTTTCCGCCGCGGGAATAAAGGGGATGCCTGCGTGGGAGAAAATTTCTTCTTCAGAACCGTAGCCGGATCCGTGTCCGCTTGCGGGATTCCAGCCGGCAATGGCCGTCCATTCTTCAAGAAAGGCGGGGCTGCAACTGGTTGTGAAGAGGGTAGCAGCAAAATTTGCGGCGGGGCAGCAATAGATGCCGAGCGAGAGATGTTCGGGGCTTTTGAAGCGGATATAGGTTATGGGGCCGGGCATCGAGCCGGGCGAAAAGCCAGCTGCAGCGGCCGATGGTTGCAGCTCTTCTTCCGCTTCGTAGATGAAATCATGCGATTCAAAAAAATGGCGGATGGCCGGAAGGTCTCCTGCTATGACCCAATCGAGGCGGTCGATGATCTCGAGCTGTCTGCGGTATTCGCCGGTCAGCGCGAGGGGTGTGTCTCCGAAATGTGTATGAAGCAGTTTGTCCATCTTCTGTGTATAGGCTTCCACTTCCGAATAGAGATGGCTGCCCTGGCTTCTCAGGTAGAATTCGATCGTGTCGCGGGTGTTCTTTTGCGTCTTCTCACCGAAACCCCGGTATAAGAGAAGGCGGTTCTCCTGGCAGGCGTACAATAGCTCGCCGATCGACTCGATGCCCATTTCCTTCCAGATCGTGGCGATTTTTTTTGGGCCGAGACCCTTGAGATTTAACATTTCAATGACCCCCGGCGGGGTCTTTTCCCTGAATTCTTCGAGAAGAGCCAGTTCCCCGGTGGCGAGGATGCCGGCTATTTTTTTGCCGATTGCGTCCCCGATTCCTTTGATGGAGATGATTTCCGCGGGCGATAATCCGGATAGCTGCTGTGGCAGTTTCTCGATGGTGAATGCGGCGACGGAATAAGATTTGATCTTGAAGGAGTTCTCTCCGTGGATGTCCATCAGCTTGGCCAGCCGGCTGAACTGATCGGCGATGTAATCGTTGTCTGGCATGGGTTTGCTGGTTTCTCTATAAAAAGAAAAAGTCCCGAATCTCTCCGGGACTTTACTATTTTCTGCTAGACTAAGAGAAGAACTATTTCTTCTTCGCAGCTTTCTTTGCAGCTTTCTTTTTAGGAGCTGCTTTTTTCTTGGGAGCTGCTTTTTTCTTAGCTGCTTTTTTTGCTGTTGCCATTTTTTTTGAATTTAAATTGGTTAGTAAATCAATTTACAACAGTAAAAATAAAAACTTCTTTGAAACAACCAAAAATTTTTTTTGATTTCTTCAAAAAATTTTTTACGCACCTACTGCTGCAGCATTGACACTAATGAAGGTCTTATCGCCTTTTCCTTTTTTAAATTCAACCAATCCATCGGTCAGTGCGAACAAAGTAAAATCTTTTCCGACGCCTACATTTTTGCCGGGATGATATTCCGTTCCGCGTTGGCGAACGATGATATTACCGGCAATAGCGGGCTGTCCGCCGTAGATCTTTACTCCGAGACGCTTGCTCTGCGAATCGCGTCCGTTCTTTACACTACCTTCTCCTTTTTTGTGTGCCATATTCTAAAAGTTGTAGTTGCTGCTTTTGATGATTACGATCCTGCGATTAAGCAATCTCGTTGATCTTGATTTTTGTGTAATGAGTACGGTGACCATGTTTCTTGCGGAAACCCTTCCTTCTTTTCATTTTGAAGGCGATCACCTTGTCACCCTGCACTTGTCCGAGGATCTCGGCCTTGATGGTGGCCTTGACATCTTTGCCTACCGACAATTTACCGTCGGCGTCGGTCAGCAGGACTTCTGCAAATTCGAGCTTATCTCCTGCATTTCCTGCTACCCGGGGAACGTACAATGTCTGGTCTTTCTGGACCTTGAATTGCTGGCCGGCTATTTTTACTACTGCTAACATAAAATTTCAATTTGTTGCACCGGGAATATGTTGTCCGAAATTTAACCCATCCCCGGTGCAGGGCTAATGATGGGCCTTCGGCCTGCAAACCTTGGGGTTTGCAATATTAGGGCTGCAAAGGTAGGGAGAAATGGTTGAAAATAGAAAGAATCCGGGAAAAAAAGGGGGCCCGGGGGCAAAAATAACCAGGGGGAATGTAAAAATAGGGGTCTCTCTCCAAAAAAGGGTTAAAAAGGCAGGGATGGCTCCCCCTTAAAATTAACATCATTTATGGATAACTCACTGGCATTTGGGCATTTTTCACGTAGGTTTGCCCGCGGGAAACGATCCCCTATATGAGATAAACCACGCATCCATGAAGTTGAAATCGATTTTAGCAAGGCCATTTGCTTCATATATATATAGGTCTATACGGAAGGGAATGTCGACGGCGGTGGAAGACCAGGAGGCCCTGTTCCGGGATTTGCTCAAAACGGGCAGTAAAACGATGTTCGGACAGGATCATCACCTGGAGGCGGTAAAGACATATGAGGAGTTTGTGCAGGCAGTGCCTGTAAGGGACTATGAGCAGTTCCGGAAATATATAGACCAGATTAAGGAAGGCAAACACAATGTGCTCTGGCAGGGGCAGCCGATCTACCTGGCCAAGACCTCCGGCACCACCAGCGGGATAAAATATATCCCGATCACCAAGGATTCGATCCCCAACCATATCAATTCTGCCCGTAACGCGTTGTTATGTTATATGGCGGAGACGGGCAACACGGCTTTCGCGGACAGTAAGATGATCTTTTTGTCCGGGTCGCCGGAGTTGGAACGGGTAGGAGGTATACCGACGGGCCGGTTGAGCGGGATTGTAAACCATCATATTCCCCGGTATCTCCGGACCAACCAGCTCCCTTCTTATGAGACCAATTGTATAGAAGACTGGGAGACGAAACTCGACAAGATCGTGGAGGAGACGCTCGGGCAGAATATGTCGCTGATCAGCGGGATTCCGCCATGGGTGCAGATGTATTTCGACAGGCTGAACCAGCTCACCGGGAAGCGGATAAAAGAGATCTTTCCTTCTTTCTCCGTGTTGGTGCATGGGGGTGTGAATTTCGAGCCCTACAAGGCCAAACTGCTGGAGAGTATCGGGGGCCCTATCGACACGATCGAGACTTTCCCGGCTTCGGAAGGCTTTTTTGCCTTCCAGGACTCGCGGCAGGCCGAGGGGCTGCTTTTGAATACGAACAGCGGCATCTTTTATGAATTCATCCCTTCCCAGGAGATATTCAACGAGAAGCCCACCCGTCTCAGTCTGAAAGACGTAAAAGTCGGAGAGAACTACGCATTGGTGGTAAACAGCAATGCGGGTCTGTGGGGGTACAATATCGGCGATACGGTGCGGTTCCTCTCCGTGAATCCCTACCGGTTGGTGGTGACGGGCAGGATCAAGCATTTTATATCGGCATTCGGCGAACACGTGATCGGCGAAGAGGTGGAGTTCAGCCTGATGAAGGCGGCCAGGGAGAATGGTCTGCAGATCACGGAATTCACGGTTGCCCCGATGATCGGGCCGGGCAAAGGCAAATCCTATCACGAATGGTTTGTCGAATTCGAGAACAAGCCAGCCGATATGCAGGAGTTTGCCCGTAAGGTCGACAGCAACCTTCGTTCGAAGAATATCTATTATGACGACCTGATCACCGGCAACATCCTTCAGCCGTTGAAGATCCGGCCGGTGAAGAAGAACGGGTTTATCGACTATATGAAATCGATCGGCAAGCTGGGCGGGCAGAACAAGGTCCCCAGGCTGAGCAACGACCGGAAGCTGGCGGAAGAATTGGAAAAATATTCAGACTAACTTACAAACGCGCATCATTGACATGTTAAAAGGATCACCCAGAAAGCGCATCGCTTTATTTGGCTCCACCGGATCGATCGGCAAGCAGGCTTTGGAAGTCATCGATGCGAACCCCGCTCTTTTCAGTGTGGAGATACTTACGGCCCAGAACAATGACGATCTGCTGGTGCGGCAGGCCCGACATTACAAACCGGATATGGTGGTGATCGGGGATGAGCGGAAATACGCAAAGGTCAAGGAGGCGCTGGAGGCACTGCCTATCAAGGTCTTTTCGGGGGAAAAGGCGCTGGAGGAAGTGGCTGCCCTGGACAACTATGATATGATGCTGGCGGCGATCGTCGGGTTTGCGGGTCTTCGTCCCACCTTAAAGGCGGTGGAGAGTGGCAAGGCGATTGCGTTGGCCAATAAGGAGACGCTGGTCGTGGCAGGTGATATCGTGATGCAGCGGGCCGTGGATAAAAAGGTGCCCATTATCCCGGTCGATTCGGAGCATTCGGCCATCTTTCAATGCCTGGTCGGGGAGAGCAGGAACCCAATCGAAAAAGTGGTGCTGACGGCTTCCGGGGGCCCGTTTCTCGGTAAGAAACCCAATTTCCTGGTCAATGTGAAGCGGGATCATGCCTTGCAGCACCCGAACTGGACGATGGGCGCCAAGATCACGATCGACTCCGCCACCCTGATGAACAAGGGGCTCGAGATGATCGAGGCCAAGTGGCTCTTCAATCTGGAACCCGAACAGGTGCAGGTGGTAATCCATCCGCAGAGCATCATCCACAGCATGATCCGTTTCCAGGACGGCAGCATCAAGTCGCAGATGGGCTTGCCGGATATGAAGCTTCCCATCCAATATGCGCTGGGTTTCCCGCATCGGATCGCGAGTGATTTTCCGCGTTATGATTTCAAGAAGCCGGCGACCCTGACCTTCGAGGAGCCCGACACAAAGACTTTTCGCAACCTGGTGCTGGCAACGGATGCCCTTTTTAAAGGGGGGAATCTGCCCTGCGTGCTGAATGCGGCGAACGAGATCGCCGTGTTTGCATTCCTGCGTAACCGCATCGGGTTCCTGGATATGACGGACCTGATCGAACGCACGATGCAGCATGTCCCTTTTATCAAGACACCTACACTTGAAGAATATTTTGAAAGCGATGGGGAGGCCCGTAATTTTGCGGCTTCGCTGATAAAGCTTTAGACATAAAAATTTAGAAATTTTCCTAATGGTACTATTAGTAATTAACTGGGCAAGCATCGGTATAAAAGCAACCCAACTGATCTTATCCCTCTCCATATTGATCGTGATGCACGAATTCGGTCATTTTCTTCCTGCCAAGCTGTTCGGATGCAGGATCGAAAAGTTCTTCCTGTTCTTCGATCCCTGGTTTGCGCTGGTGAAGAAGAAGGTAGGGGATACGGTATATGGCCTCGGCTGGCTTCCGCTGGGCGGCTATGTGAAGATCTCGGGGATGATCGACGAAAGCATGGATACGGCTCAGATGAACGAGCCTGCGCAGCCCTGGGAGTTCCGCAGCAAGCCGGCGTGGCAGCGGTTGATCGTGATGATCGGGGGGGTGACGGTGAATATCTTTCTGAGCTTTTTCATCTTCGCCATGATCCTTTGGAAGTGGGGCGAGGAGTACCTGCCGGCGAAGAATGTCAAGTATGGTATTTACGTGGATAGCATCGGTAGGAAGATCGGTCTGCAGAACGGCGATAAGATCCTCTCCTTAAATGGTAAGGAGGTCGATAATTTCGACAAGATCTCCAGTATGATCGTGCTCGAAGAAGCCAAGACGCTCGGCATCGAAAGAAATGGCCAGCTTATGGAGATCCCGATTCCGACGGGCACCATCCGGGGTATATTGAAGAGAAAGGGCGATCCTGTAGCGATGGCTCAGTTCCCGCTGGTCGTCGACTCCGTGGATTTGAAATCCGCAAAATTCCAGTCCGGCAGCCTGCAAAAGGGCGACCAGATCATCGGGCTCAACGGGGTGCCCGTGAGTTCTTTTTACCAATTCAGCGAGCTGAAGGCTCCCCATAAAAAAGAGGTATTGGACCTTTCGGTTCTACGGGGCGCCGATACCCTGCATGTCCGTGCGCTTACCAACGAAAAGGCGCAGGTGGGTTTTATCCCGGTGTCCGAGACGAAGTTTCTCACCTATACAAAGAAAGAGTACGGTTTCTTCGAATCTTTCCCGGCCGGTGTCAAGAAAGGCTGGAATACGCTGGTGATGAATGTCACCAACCTGAAGCTGATCTTCACCTCTCCGGAGGTAAAGGCCAGCGAGTCGGTAGGCAGTTTTATCACCATCGGAAACATGTTCGGAGATCAGTGGAACTGGGAGCATTTCTGGTCGATGACGGCGCTGCTCAGCGTGGTGCTGGCGTTTATGAATATCCTGCCGATACCCGCTCTCGACGGGGGGCATGTCCTGTTCATCATCTACGAGATGATCACCGGCCGCAAGCCCAGCGACAAATTCATGGAATATGCGCAGGTCGTAGGCATGGTGCTGATCTTTGCGCTGATGATCTACGCGGTGGGTTTGGATGTGTTCAGGCTGTTTAAATAAAATTTTTCGTATATTTGCAGGCTGTTCCGGAGTCGGCATCCGCTTTGGGTGTCCGGTTCGGCCCGGTTTTCCCGGTTTTTTGGGGGTGCCCGGTTTTGACAGCATAGATCTTTGAAGGTGTAAGCATGCAGTGCATTGGGTAAGCGGCACTTTAATCCCGACTACCTAAACTTCAAATGGCAATACTCAGTATGCCATGGCTGCCTAATCAGTGATTAGATAGTCATTAGGGCCGCAGAGCAGGTTCGCCTGTTACCAAGTTCTGCCGCCGACTCAAAACAAATACAGGATGCTGCGACGGAAGGCTGTGACCGTCGCTTAAGACCATCCAGCTAAGGAGACGATCGGTGTGCCAGGTTCCTGTCGTCTCCCGACAACCAATGCCGGGATAAGCATGTAGAAAGCTTTCGGCGATTATGTTTGGACAGGGGTTCGATTCCCCTCACCTCCACAGCAAGAATGAGTAGTGCCTCCGCCAACAGCGGGGGCATTTTTATTTCTGGGTAGCGAGGCAGACTTGTTTGCCGGAGCAGACAGGAAATTAAAATACCGCACATAGTGCGGCACTATTCAGTGTTGTTGTCGGCCCCCGCCGGGAACACCGAGTACGGCCGGAGGACGGCGGAGGTAATCCCCTCACCTCCACTAAAATTTAAGCCCTGCAAATCAATGGTTTGCGGGGCTTTTTTTATTGTATCTTACAGTTGGTAAGCTCATTAAATTATTACTCCTGCCTTTTCAGGCTTATTATCTCGCCTTCCAGCCATTCATTCCCTCTTGGTCTCGCCATTATACCAAGCTTGGAACCATTCTCAAAATTGTGAAGCCAATAGATTTTGACGGGCATAGGAAAATAGTTTGGATCTTAGACGACAGGATCTATTTTTTATACCATTCAATCTTTCGCCCTTCTGGATCTGCTATGACGGCCATTTCGCTCCATTCTGTCGTTGACTATTTGAAGAGAACATCCATTGTCAAGCTTTTTTTGACCAAGCTATCTGAGTGGCTGTTTTCTTTAACTCCGTAAGTAGTAATTAAAGTAAGGAACAGGGTTTTTCGGGTTTTTACCTTTTCCTGGAAAACATCTAGTTTTTGCTGTAGGTCGCCGGCATAAGATTTACTGATAGTTAACTCACCCGTATAGAATTTTAACTCGCATACGTTAATGCTATTATCCTCCCGGTCGATCAGCAGATCAATCTGAGCGCCATCCTCTTTTGAACCTTTGGGAGGAACATATCGCCAGCTTGCTTCTTTTGTCAATTTTTCCATAAGCCCGAGGCCACTTTTAATTTGATTGATATGCTTTAAGCAGACTGCTTCAAATGCCATTTCGCTCCATATTTTGTAAGACGCACCCTCACTCAGCCTGGCCCAACTCATTGTGTCATTGGCCTTGTCCATAAATTTCAGATAAAACAATGAAAACTCGTCAATCAAACGATAGACGGCGTCTTTGGTTTCTTTATCATATGGCTTATATGATTTAATGAAGCCGGATTGTTCTAACTCGTCTAGCATCAGCGTCGTACGACCACCTGAGCTGAGTCCGCCATTTTCAATGATTTTCTGCCGGGTCAATCCTTTGGGAGTAGCAGCAAGAGCTCGAACTACCTTTAGGTGATTATCTGCCATCTCAAAAAGTGAATTATACAGATTATTGAATTCTCCATTTAATAAACCATTTTTTGTGAAGCAGATTCTTTCGATTGCTTGTGGAGCACTATCACCCTTTCTGACATTATTCAAGTATTGAGGAATACCACCGAGTGCCATGTAAAGCTGCAGTATCTGGTATCGGTCCAAATTGCTTCCTTTACTTTTCAGGTATGTTTCGGTTTCTGACAGCGTAAATGGCAATAGCCTTATTTTTTGCGTTATCCGGTGGTGCAAGCCTCCTCTGTTATTTACAATTTTGCGAATCATCCAGGATGCGGCTGAACCGCATATAACAAGCAACAAGTGAGCCTGCCGGCTCGCCCATGAGTTCCAGAAATGTTTAAACGCTGAAAGAAATCCGGACTTTCGGCTATCAAGCCAAGGGAATTCATCCAGGAATACTACTAGTTTTTTTCGTCTGGGCAGCTTATCCAAGAACTGTTCAAGTGCGTGAAATGCATCTATCCAGGAATTCGGAGGAGTTATAGACAAGGCAGATCCTGTTGCTCTTTGTAAGGACCTGCTAAATTGCAGTAGTTGCTCCTTCAACGATCCTCCATACATTCCTGTTAGTTCAAATACCAGTCTGTCGGCATAAAAATTCCGTATCAGAAAAGTTTTGCCGACTCTGCGTCTCCCATAAACTGCAATCAGGCCAGCATCCTTTGTTTTCAAGGTGTCTTCCAGAATTATTATCTCCTCTTTTCTTCCGATAATAGGTTCCATAAAGGCGTAATAAGGCGTAAAGGTAGACTTTTGGCCGGATATAATGCTAGTATAAGTGGCCAAATATGTAATTGAAATGAGGATTTGGCCGCTTATAAGTTGGTCATAAGTGGCCAAATGTGCCTCGATAAGCAGTGCAATAAGGGACTGGCCAATACTCAAAAATGGTCTCGCTATATTTTCTGGTGGGAAAAGAGCGACTTGATTTATGAGGGTATTTTATTATTACTTATAATTGATCAGTCAGGATAAACCAGGTTCCTCCAGTTCTCCCTCCGCATAGATATTTTTGATGTGCGTACCAATGGTGTCAGAATCTTTTTCAAACAGATCTGCGATGAGCTTTTGCGGACGCCCTTCTAACTCGTTGTAAATAACGATTTTACCTTTCCCTTCAGTCATATTGTAAGTATTTGATAGTCAGCTATTTTGAACTACCGTGTTTTTTACGGTAGTTCAAAACCGTTGAATTTTAATGGTTTGCGAAAAGATTCTGTTTATCCTTATATTATTGATAATCAAGTGGTTTCAACTACCGCATTTTTCCCGGTAGTTCAAATTTCGCTATGCTAATCTAGGAAAGCCTAATTCAACGGTGCCTGTATATTCTTGAAGCCATCATTTTAATAACCGACCCACCAAGATTTCAACCGAATGATCAAAAATGAAAAATGCAACAAGGCGTTCTAGAAAATGGTTGCCGCCTTAATGGAAATAAAGCACAGAAAGTCAATGGTTTACAGGGGTTTTTTTTGTTCATCGCAAGTCGGGTGTCTTTAAATTAAGTAACTTCAATTAGTGATTTTTACTTATCTAATTGCTACTGTTTGGGTGATCAATGGCCTTGTTTGTAAGGTCTTTAACCTGGTGCCCAGGCATAGGGCAATCGTGGCTCGCATCTTAGGCCAGCGGCATGCCAGAGGGCGCACAATCCTCATCGGATTGCTGGAGATGGCAATGGCAGTCTGGATCGTTAGCGGGATCGAACCGGCCCTTTGCACCTGGACACAAATAGGTCTGGTGCTTTGCATGAACATTATTGAATTTCTTCTGGCGCCGGATCTTCTCCTATGGGGTCGTTGGAATGCTCTTTTTGCCTTCCTGTTCGTATTTTTAATTAATTACCATGCTTTCTTTTCTTAAGAACCATCCATTCGCAGTAGAGGCTTTCCTTGATCGATCTTTGGTCTTGACTTTTGCGGCTCCAAAAGAAGCGTTGGAAGGATTGATTCCGCCCTGTTTGAGATTAGACACTTTCGAGGAACGTTGGGGTTTCCTCGCCCTGGCTATGGTACAGACGTCGGGGCTACGACCTAAGGGCTTTCCCCCATTCTTAGGCTCAGACTTCTTTCTGACAGGATACCGCATCTTTACACGTTTTACGACCGAAAAGGGACGGAATCTCAGGGGACTATATATTCTTCAGTCTGAGACTGACAAAAGGCGAATGGAGTTTTTGGGAAATGTTTTTACGCATTACCGGTACGCTTTTAGCGATATCAGACACAGTGAAAATATAATTCAGTCAACGCGATCTGGTTTGGTGATAGAGACAATGGATGGCGATATATTGCCCGAGGGCTCGCCTTGCCACGACTGGAAAAACGCACGGAAGTTTGCGGGACCGCTGCCCTTCACCTTTACTTACCTACCCAAACTACCCATAGTTAGATAAAAATTCCTGGGTCTTGTTGATGAGATGATTGCTAATACTTTTTTGAGCCAATTCATAGGATTGACATCATGGAGTTGTATTGCTGCATCTTTACAGCTAATTAATTACTGGCCGATACGTGGTAACTCCGCCGGTCCTTTGGCAACAATATATCCAGCCAGTTGTATCTCCTCGCCAGTCTTCAACCAGGTGAACATTTCTGTAAGAACCGCTTTATCGAATTGCGAATTGTATATTACGCGAATTTGAACAGGAGAGCCACCAACTACGTTTACCCGCTTATCTATTATACCCTTAAATTTTCCACATTGTTGATGACCATTATTCAAAAACGTAAGAAAGTCCTTCTTGCTGACAGCTTGCTGAAGCCCCGGAGCTGCCTGATTCCAGATCGAGTCATAATCCTCCGAATTAAACCGGCCATGAAATTTCTTAATTTCCTGTTCAGTCAATTGTTTATCCTCAGCAATATATTCAGCCTTGACATTCAATCTGCAAGATTCAACCAATAATAGCAGACATGATATAAAAGCCGTCGTAGAAATATACTTTACACGTTTTGAATTCATTAAATTATTTCTTCATTTGGTTTATTCCTGCATCCAATAAACAAGGTAAATAAAAAAATCATTAGTGGCTGTTTATTGCATCTTCGAGGATAAGTTCGGGCACTTACGAACTAATGATTTGGCTTAGTTGGTAAATAAGGTGTTCGATTGTTCGACAATTTTTAATTATCAGGCTGATGGTACAATTGTTGGTGAAGCTTGAACATTTTTTCCCTTGGGTATTTCAATACCTTTCGGTCATAAGTGAACAGCCCGTTTGTTTCCATTTCCACATCGGTGGTTTGGGTATACACGGCAGCGGATAAACCCGATTTGATCAGATAGGGTATGGAATTGATCATTTCTCTGTATTGCTGAAATAGCTTTTCCTGATCGTCAAAAGACCTGTATCCCCAGTTTCCTTTATCAAGCCATACATGCTCTTTAACCGGAAGACCCAATCCGCCAAATTCGCCGAGTACTAAAATCTGATCATGCCCATAAATTTCCGGGTCCGGCATGGCGGGACCGGGGTAATAATGCAAGTCCAGCATGGGGCTTGCTCCGATGAAGAAGTTGCCTCCACTCGCGCCATCTACCAATCTCGAAGAATCATATTGCATCGTCCAATTGATGATCTCCTTGCTTTTAAACTGCCCCCATGCTTCATTAAAGGGCACCCAGGTGACAATGGAAGGATAATTATGCAGTTCATCCATAATAGCCTTCCACTCCTTCCGGTAGATGGCTTCCGACCCCGGCGTGCGTACTTTATCGAACACCAGACCCGGTAGCTGCGAGGTAAGCAGATGGCTGCCGTCCACCTTTTGCCCTTCAGGCATTTTTATCCGGAGTTGCTGCGACCAATCATTTCCCGCTCTGTCGCCGCTTGGCATATCCTGCCAAACCAGCATGCCCAGTAAATCGCAGTAATAATACCAGCGAGCCGGTTCCACTTTTACATGCTTTCGGATCATGTTAAAACCAAGCGCCTTGAGTTGTTCGATATCAAATTTTAGGGCATCATCTGTCGGAGCAGTGTACAGCCCATCCGGCCACCAACCCTGGTCAAGCGGCCCGTATTGAAAGACGAATTTATTATTGAGCATCATCCGTTGAACGCCACCGGCATCTTTTGCCATGGAAATTTTTCGCATGCCGAAATAAGAGCCCACTTCGTCGACCGTTTTTCCCTTTCGTTTGACGGAAATTGTTAAACGATATAAGAAGGGTGTTTGTGGCGACCATAATCGGGCATCCGGAATAGGAAGGCTGATATGATTTTCATCCGCCGATGTTTTAGTCGCGACCTGAAGGGAGCCGTCCCAGGCGGATACATCGATTTCATCGCCAGGCATCAGGCCGGTTGTGTTCACAGAGATATTCACTTGCTGCCGGTCGATGTCGGGTGTCTGCAGCGTTGATGCGATGTAGGTATCCGGGACGTTTTCCAGCCAAACAGTTTGCCAGATACCTGTAACCGGGGTGTACCATATACCGCTGTGGTTGATGACCTGTTTGCCGGCTGGCTGTGGTCCTTCATCCGTAGGATCCCATACCCGAACGGTGATGGCTTGCCGGGCTCCTTTCTGTAGCGCCTGGGTAATATCCATCGAGAAGGGATCGTAGCCTCCCTCATGCTCACCTACTTTTGTTCCATTTACAAATACCTGCGCTGCCCAATCAACGGCTCCAAAATGCAATAATAGCCTGCCTTTTCGCATAGATGCCGGCACCTCGATGACCCTGTAATACCACAAAACACTATCTTTTCCCACCGTTTTTCCCACACCACTCAACGAAGATTCTATGGCATAGGGCACGAGGATATCGCCGCTGTATTGGGTCGGTATCTGATCGGCCCCGGCTTTTGCCTGAATCGCATACTGCCATAGTCCGTTTAAATTCTTCCAGTTGTTTTTGCGCACCAGTTTGGGGCGGGGATACTCCGGCAAAGGGTTCGACGGATCTACTTTTGCGGACCATTCCGTTGTTATTTTGCCCGGTACCGGTTTCCATTGCGCCTGCGCAATCGCCAGGGACTGGATAAAAACGTATCCTGAAAGAAACAATAGCCTGTGCTTCATCTGTTTGTGTTGATTCTATAAACTGGTCAATGATCCCTAAATGTAAGGATATATTCTTAGGTATTGTTTCTCCTGTAAGGATGCTGATATAGGGGGAATATCTACACAATCGAAATACTCTGCACGCTTTTTTCGAAAGCCGTCTCCTTCACGCCTTCGATCCTCAATCCTTCGGCCCGAAAAAAGGAGATATCCGTTATGCCCAGAAAGCCCAGCATAAATTTCAAATAGGGACTGACGTAGTCGAACGATTGAAACGGCCCCTCCGAATATACCCCACTCGAGGCTGTCGCGATGTATGCCTTTTTGTTTTTCAGAAGACCCTCCGGCTTCCCCTCCTCATTATAGCGAAATGTGATGCCGGGTCGGGCAATATGATCCAGGTAGGCCTTAAGGGTCGAGGGAATGGCAAAATTGTAAAAGGGCGCGCCGATGACATAAATGTCGGCTTCCTGCATCTCCCTGATCGCCTGGTCGGAGACCTGGATAGCCTCGATCTGTACGGGAGTTCTGGCGGCATCAGGAGCAAACCAAGAACCGATCTGCAATTCGTCCAGATGCGGAAAAACTTCAGCCGCCAGATCCCGCTCTTTCACTACTGTATCAGGATATTTCGCTTTGATTTTGCCGATAATTTCGTCCCCCAGTTTTCTGGTGACGGATGCCTCGCCTCTCGGGCTTGAAATAATATGCAATACGTTCTTTGCCATAGCTGTGAATTTATTTTTTAGATAGGGCAAATCTATGTATACTTGCTATCAAAACATTAGCAGTAAACAAAAGGTTAGCGGTAACCAATGGGTTAGCACTCCGGAAAATGGGACAGATTAAAGAGATAAAACCGGCATATACTGAGGCTCGTTGCGGAAAACACCTGGCCGCTACGGAAGACGCCTTATACGTCATCGGGGGAAAATGGACGCTGAGAATAGTTATCGCGGTATTGAGCGACCACCGGCGCTTCAATGATCTGCAGCGCACCATAAAAGGCATATCTGCAAGGGTGCTGTCATCAGAACTGAAAGACCTCGAACTCAACGGGCTTGTCAAAAGAGTAGTGCTGACTGATCAGAAACCCGTTGTAACAGAATACTTACCTACCGAATACACGCGAACGCTAAAAGACGTTATCTCTGCCCTGGCCGATTGGGGCGAAAAACACAAGAAGAAAATTACCAGGAAGGAGTAGTCGGCCGGGAAGATTTCCGCGTGGAATAGCTGAAAAGTTTGAGATTTGCAATAAATAGCCCGCTCATGGTCTTGCAGGATCAACCGGAGCAAAGCCGGTATTTCAACGCCTATAATATTCGCGATCGTATCGCGTCGGGGGCCGTCTACCCCACATATATCCGCAGGGATTTCTACAAGATCATGCTTTTTCATGGTTCGAACGTCTTTCATTATGGCGACCAAAGCGTTCCCATCAGCGGCGACACCCTGTTGTTCTTCAATCCAAAGGTCCATTACACGTATGAGGCTTTGTCACCTGAGACGACGGGCTATTTTCTCGTATTCAAAGAGGGGTTCTTCCATGAGAGCCCCCGCCTTCGCCTGGACGAGATCCCCTTGTTTATGCCAGGGTACAAAACGGTTTTTCCCCTGGATGCCGCGGCGCTGATCGATGCAGAAACCCTTTTCAGGAAGATCCTGGCGGAACTCGATGGTGGATACATTTATAAATACGACCTTATTTTGACCTATATCACCGAGTTGATCCACTTCGCCATGAAGCTCGGGCCCGTTCCATATGCCTCCCATAACGGCACTGCCAGTTCGCGCCTTACGGCCGCTTTCCTGGAGCTGCTGGATCGCCAGTTTCCGGTGGAATTATCGCCCCATCGGATCCCGCTGCGAACGCCGAAGGATTTTGCCAATCGGCTTTCGGTACATGTCAATTATCTGAACAGGGTGGTAAAACGTGAGACGGGCAAGACGACCACCGGGCATATCTTTAACCGCCTTGTCGGCGAAGCCAAGGCCATGCTCAAACATACGGCATTGAATGTCGCGGAGATCGGGTTTACGCTCGGTTTCGAGGACCCGGCAAACTTCAATAATTTTTTTCGCAGGCAGGTAGGGATGAGCCCGTCTGCTTTTAGGGGAGCGTGACGACGGGCGAGGCGGCCCCGGGCGAAGTGGGCCCTGTCGAGGCCGACAATGCAAGGTTTGATTTTCACAAGTATTGGTATGAATTGTACAATGAGCCGGGCCGGCCCGGGCCCTACCTTTGCATCCTAATACAGCATTTATGGAAAAACAACAGCGTCAGGAACCCATCGGTTCCGGATTCGGCCCGGCTGCCACAGCCGCGGATATCATTAAAGGAGTTGACCTAAAGGGCAAGATTGTTATCGTTACGGGTGGCTATTCAGGCATCGGGTTAGAAACGACCAGGGTTTTGCTCGGGGCGGGCGCCAGCGTCGTCGTTCCGGCCCGGGATCAGCAGAAGGCATCTGCCGCACTCAGGGGGTTAGCGGATGTCGAACTGGCTTCGATGGACCTGATCGATCCGTCCTCCGTCGACGCCTTTGCCGATATGTTCATTGCCAGCGGGCGACCCCTGCACCTGTTGATCAACAGCGCGGGTATCATGGCTTCGCCGCTCGTGCGTGACGCGCGGGGATATGAATCGCAGTTCGCCACCAATCATTTGGGACATTTTCAGCTTGCAGCAAGGCTTTGGCCCAGCCTGTTGAAAGCAGGGGATGCCCGGATCGTCAACGTGTCATCCTGGGGGCACCGGTACTCTCCGGTGGTCTTCGAGGATCCGAACTTCGAACACCGGGAATATGAGCCCTGGTCGGCCTATGGACAAAGCAAGACCGCGAACGTCCTGCACGCGGTAGCATTGGATGCACGCGGCAAAGACAAGGGTATCCGTGCCTTTGCCGTTCATCCGGGGACCATCGTGAGTACCGATCTGAGCCGTTACCTCACGGTGGAGCAGTTGCAAAAGGCGGGTGCGCTCGACGCGGATGGCAACCCGGTGCTGGACCCATCCAAACAAATGAAGACGATTGCCCAGGGCGCGGCAACCAGTGTCTGGTGCGCCACCAGCCCAAGACTCGCGGCTATGGGTGGTCTTTACTGTGAGAACAGCGATATATCGCCCCTGATCGTGACTGAAAACAAGGAGATCGGGACCAGCTGGGGCGGCGTGAGGATGGCCGAAAGACCGACCGGCGCGCTCGGGGTTTATCCCTATGCCATCGATCCCGACGCGGCTGAACGGCTTTGGGTGTTGAGCGAACGGTTAACCCGCAAATATCTGTAACAAATGAGCCAGGCGGTCCGGGGTTTAGCGTTTTCACGGATGAATGTCGGTTGAACATGGAAATGTGCTGACGGTTATGGGATATTGCCGGGATGCTGACAGAGGCGTTGCATACCGAGGATGTCGCGGTATTGGTCGACGCGCATCACCATTGTGTGGCCTCGCGGGAGAATAAGGGGTATGACGAGCGGAAGGGGAAATGGAAAACCTCAAACCTCTATCGGTAAGGCAAAGTTCGCCGTCGATTCGACGGAGGGTCGGCTAAAAGTTTCGTTCTTCGGGCCCTTCTACGCGGGATATAATATAATAGCGCTGGATACTGACTACCGGTATGCGCTGGTAGCGGGCAATAATACCTCGTATTTGTGGCAGGCCGAAGGACTGGGGTACGACACCGGTAAGCTGGTTTGGACGAAACAAAATTGACAAAATTCCCCGGGTTTGCCCGATGAAGATGCAGCGGTGCTGTTTTTTTGCCCCCGACGACAGGATTTCCCGTTTGAGTTCGAAAAGGAGCAGTCGATCCACCGGTGGCATATATACCTGGTTATGAACCGAAATAATCAAATTGTGCGGTATCTGGAATACGGGAAGACACCCGGGAAAGGATATAAATCAGCTATTGCCTACAGGAAAACTGTATATATTTGTCCCATGCGAATGACAATATCCGGCCTTCCGCGCCACTTCGACAAATTTGATCTTCAACGGCTTTTTAACCCATTTGGCTGGGTGGAATATACAAAAATCCTCATAGACCCGCTCTCCGGTCTAAGCAGGGGGAGAGGAATCGTCGAGATGAGGGATGATCAGGCGAAACAGGCTATGGCTGCGTTACAGGGTAAAGTGCTGGGGACGAACCCGCTGAACATTAAAGAAGCTAAAGAAAGCGGTCCTAAGCCCTGGTAGAGGCCCTGGTATCAGGCTTGTATAAGCGCGACAAAATCGTCGCTTACATGGTGTTTTCCTTTCTTTGCCTTTCGTGCGAATGCCGCCGGCGTAGTGTCGCTGTAGCGTTTGAATTCCCTGCTCAGGTGGGATTGATCCGTATAGCCCAGCTCATGAGCCAAGCCGGCAATATTGGAATCCGGATAAAGCCATAGATGGTTTCGTACCTGCTCAAAGCGCATCAGGCCGGACACATCTTTAACACTGTACCCGGAAGAGTGTTTGAACTTCCTTTCCAATGTACGAACCGTTGCATGAGCGGCCGCCGCTACCTGGCTTACCGGCATGGCGCCGTTTGCTTCCCTCATGGCAACTCCCGCTTTGAATAGCATACTGTCAATAGCAACCCGCGACCGTGCATGCCGGAAATGCTGCTCTACCTGAATCAGCGCCTCCTCTATCTTTCCGGCAAGTATGCATTTATTCAGCGTGGTTTGAAGCCCGGCGATAGGGTGCTCAAAAATCCTCACGCTGTCTTTGCCGGAAGGCAATCCGAGCAAATCGAACACGGTCCAGGGAAAACACCTGATACCAATGATCTGTAAACAATTTTTCGCGTGTAAAAGCACAGGCTGATTGAGCAACCCCATTATAAACGGCGACGGTAACGGCTGCAGGCCTCCGTTATAAGAAATGCCACAGGGGCTTCCGAAATAAAAAATAATTTCAGCATAGCCATCGGGCAGGACCTCAAAACCCGATGGGAGTTCTCCGAAGTCCCTTTTGTCGTACCAAAAGCACTTTATGGTATCCCGTAGTTCTTCAGGTGGTTCAAATTCCTGGTGCTGCATTTTTGAAAGATAGCATATTTGAGGTTTATCGGATAGAGGTATGAAGGAAACTAACGATTAGGTATTGAAAACCAATCATTTGCAAGTGGCTTTTGTCGCTTGTCCGCAACAGGATCCGATAGCCTGCCCGGATGTTTTAGGAAAAGAGCGGGTGGTTGTGTATTTTGCCCCATAACTAAAGAGGGAAAGGATGAGCACCAACCATTCAGACAGGCATGCGTATTTTGTGGGCGGCGGTTTAGCGAGTTTAGCGGGAGCCGTCTACCTGCTGACAGACGGCGATTTCCAAGGTGAACAGATACATATTATTGAAGCCTTGCCTATTTTGGGCGGAAGTAATGATGGCGCGGGCAGCAGCGAAAAAGGCTTTGTTTGCCGGGGCGGCCGGATGCTGAATGAAGAGACCTACGAAAACTTCTGGGATCTGACAAGCCGGATCCCTTCTCTGGAGGTGCCAAATATTTCCGTGAAAGATGAGATTCTGGCTTTCGACCACGCTAACCCGACCCATGCCCGGGCACGCCTGATCGACAGGGATGGAAATAAATTGGCCGTTACCGATATGCAGTTCAGCGCCGCGGATCGTATGAAAATGGTCAAGCTGTTCTTTGCCGATGAAAATGAGTTAGACAATATAACCATCCGGGACTGGTTCGATGACCATTTCTTCACGACCAATTTCTGGTATATGTGGCAAACTACGTTTGCCTGGCAGGAATGGTCCGGCATATTTGAGTTTCAGCGCTATATGAAAAGGATGCTGCTGGAGTTCTCCCGTATCGACACGCTGGAAGGAGTCACCAGAACGCCTTACAACCAATATGAATCCGTGATCCTGCCGTTGAAAAGTGTCCTGGATAAATATCATGTCGATTTCTCTTTACGAAAGACGGTCACAGACATGGATTTTAAAGACGGCGATGGCGTCACCGTCACATCCATTAAGTGCACCGGTTCAAAGGGAGAAGCAGAAACAATTACGGTAAAGGACGGAGACCTGGTATTTTTCACCAACGGATGTATTACTGATAATTCCAATAACGGGGATTATCAAACGCCTGCGAGATATCTGCCCGACAATCCGCCAAGCTTTGCCTTGTGGCGTAAAATTGCAGACAAAAAGCCGGGCAGACTGGGCAACCCGGATCCATTTTTTACCAAACCCGACGAAACCAAATGGTATTCGTTCACGCCTACTTTTAAGGGGAATAAGATGCTCGGACTCATTGAAGCCTATTCCGGTAACAAGCCGGGAAGCGGTGCTTTGATGACATTCAAAGACTCTTCCTGGAGAATGTCTATTGTAGTGGCGGCGCAACCGCATTTTAAGGCCCAGGGCGAGGACACCACTATTCTTTGGGGGTATGGATTGTACCCCGACAAGATCGGGGATTTTGTAAAAAAGCCCATGATCGATTGCACCGGTGAAGAACTTCTTACAGAACTGATCCATCACCTGCATTTTGAACAATATGAGCTGGAAATAAAGAGCAGCGTGATCAATGTCATTCCTTGCATGATGCCCTATATCGATGCCTTATTCCAGCCAAGGGCTAAAGCCGATCGTCCGGCCGTCGTGCCTGAAGGCTCTACCAACCTGGCATTCATCAGCCAGTTTGTGGAGATTCCGGAAGACATGGTATTCACGGAAGAATACTCCGTCCGTGCGGCAAGATTGGCGGTTTACACTTTACTTGGCCTGGACAAAAAAGTCGCCCCGGTCACCGAACATTGGAAGCGTCCGGAGGTATTGGCCAAGGCTATTCATACTTCATACAGGCGATAGCCCACCCGGTATTTTTTGAAACGGGAATTTGGATTGTTGTCGGAGGATATGCATATTACACCTGGATTCAAATCACAACTTCAAATCGAAAAAGATGAAGAGACGCTCGTTCCTGAAGTCCTCGGGTCTATCCGCGGCCGGTCTGGTCGCCGGTCCCGGGTTGTTAAAGAATATCGGTTCATTTGGGGCGGGGGATGTGCCCGGTTCCGGCAGCGGGCCAATGTCGTTACGGGGAAATAGGTTTGTGACCCTTTGTATTATGATCCGGACCACTCCCTGGGAGGTCTCCAGGGATGTCAAGCTGTTGCCAAGGGATGAGTATGCGTGGCATACGCTTGACGGCGTGAGATCCATGAGAGAGGCTTTTGCAAAAAATAATCCGGGAGGAAGGCTGACCTGGGGATTCACGCTGAATGCCCTGGAAGACAAACGGAAGAACTACCGCGAGATCCGGGATTACGTGGTCGAATGCCAGGATAAATACAAAGACGAAGTGTCTTATTTTCCCGGTTACTTCCCTGCCATGTATCTTCCCCGGGAAAGGATCAATCGCGAGATGTCGGAAGCCATACAAATCATTTCGGATTTTGTCGGAAACGGCTATCGACCACAGGCGATCATGGGTGGGTTCTTATCGGCCAATAATCTGCAATACCTGGCGGAAAAAGAGAATATTCATGCGGCTCATGCCGTCATATGGAGCCAATTCAATGTAGACGGCGGCGGGGCGGATGGCTCTCCCTCGTATCCTTTTTATCCTTCAACCGAACATTTTTGCAAGCCCGCTCAAGGCGATAAGGATTTTATCGATTGTGTGAATCTCGATGGGTGGACGATGGATTTCATTTGCGCCCGGAAAAGCGGGTCGCTCGACCAGAAACTCACCGGGTATAACAGCCGCCGGGGGGTAGGTCCGCTTGAAACATATGTGGGTTGGGGCCTGGACCTGGGACACAGGGAGGTGATGCACACCCAGTCCATTCATTTTGACAAGGGTTTCGATTTCAATGGATTTGGATGGGTAACCAACATATGGGAAGCCCAACTGGTTTATGAAATGGGCAAGGAGCTTATTTGCGGGGCTCTCGAAATGTGGGTATCCGATACAAAAAAACGCTGGCCCGATACCCAATTTATAACCTTTGGGGAGTATGGCAATATCTGGCGAAACAGTTACAAGAACAACGACGCCTGGAATTATCGTTTCGAGGAGCGGGGTTCCGGACTGGGTGATTCCTACAATAATCTCGAGATCAAATGGTATATGAATAAGGAGTTTCGTTTGGCATTGTTGCGGGACTGGCATGAAAATTCACCCGAGCTGGTCATAGACTTTACCCGTTACGATCTGCCGGCCAAAGAGCCCCCGGACCCAAGCCCTGAGCATCCGGCAAAAAACTGGAGCCTGATAAACGAAATCAACCAAAAGAATCTGAGGCCCCGGGATAAGCCGAGACCTATTCAGGAACTCGGTAAAAATGAGCGGGATTTGATTGCGGGGTATTATCCGCATATAACGATGTAAGAAAAATGATTTTGTCTATCTTCAGATCTTAGTAGCAGAACTTGACCGCCCTTACGGACCATACGGACATATCTTTGTTTGTCCGCATCGACATGGGCTACTTATTCCTTTCATTTCCTGAAGGCGTTGCTGGAAGGAGGGGTAGTCATCGTCCTGGCTTTCGTCCTGCCGTTACATCCCCTCAGATCCCCTCACGATCATGCTGTTTACCTTTGTCTCCTTTACTTTTCGGGCGTAATCGCTGATGCTGCGACAAGTCTTGTTGAAGGCGGGTCTTTGTTGTTGCGCAGGAAACATGCGCTGCGACGGGTTTGCTGCGCGAATGGTAAAAAATTGCGGTAAATGAATTACATTGTAGTATCATGAAAAAAGCGATCCTTTTCGGAGCAAGCGGATTTATAGGCTCGTATTTGCTCGAGGAACTATTGAACAACCCCGGCTATGAGCAAGTGACGATCGTGGTGCGGAAAAGGCTGTCCGTCGATCATCCAAAATTGAAAACGGTCATCGGCGATTTCCGATCCTTGCCCGGTCTGCGCAAGGATATGGTGGCGGATGAGATTTTCATAGCCCTGGGGACGACGAAAAAAAATACGCCGGACAGGAACGAATATTACCAGGTAGATCATGACTACCCGGTCCTGGCTGCAAAAATGGCCAGGGAGAATGGTGCGAAATCTGTTTTCGTGGTCACCGCGGTCGGCGCCGATGCCGGTTCGGGTGTTTTCTATATAAGGACGAAAGGGGAGACGGAACGGGATATCATCGCCCTGGATTTCGATCATACGCATATTTTCCGGCCATCGATGCTGCTGGGAAGCCGGAAGGAGAGACGGCCTTTGGAAAAGGTTTTGCAAAAAATATGGCCGGTTGCAAATTTGCTCCTCTTGGGAAAACTTAACAGGTACAGAGGTATTGACGGGAAGGATGTAGCCAGGGCGATGAGCCGTGCAGCGGGCCATCAGACAGAAAAGGTGAAGATTTATCATTGGGAAGAAATGAGCGGGCCAGGGAAATGACCATGAAAATGAGCGCGGGCATCGTCCGACAGCCGGACGCAAACCCGCCCGGTCTTTTTGACTGCGTTAGCCCTTTCCGGGAATTTTGTAACTTACAAGTCCATGACCAGTTCTCTTCAATTGTCGATTATAAAAGTAACGACCGATTCGGTGAGCCCGGGGCCGGACCTGCTTGCCATCGAGGAGCCGCTGGAGATCAGGGTGGCGTATGGAGACAGGGTGCAGAACCTTGCGGTGACGATGCGAACGCCGGGGGATGATGCCGACCTGGCGTTGGGATTTCTCTTTACGGAAGGGATTATCAAGGGGGGCGGCGATGTGCAGGAAGTGGCTCCTGCGACGCTGTCCTGTTCGGAAAACAGGCAAAATACGATACTGGTTACGCTGAAAGAGGGTATTGCCCCGAATCTGCAACGGGCGGAGCGAAATTTCTATACGACGTCGAGCTGTGGGGTATGCGGGAAGGCGTCTATCGATGCTATCCGGACTGTCAGCGCTTTCCATGCGGAGACCCGGAAGGCAAAAGACGGATCCGAAGTCGAAGGTGAGCACAGAGGAGAGGAGAGCGGGGGGCAAGAAAGCAGTGAGGAAGGCATCGATCCGGTTTTTATACTAGGCCTGCCGGAGCGGTTGGTGCGGGCGCAGGCGGTTTTTGCGGATACGGGGGGGCTGCATGCGGCGGCCTTGTTTGGCAAAGGGGGTGAGTTGTTGTGTATCAGGGAGGATGTGGGCAGGCACAATGCGGTCGATAAGCTGATCGGCGCCACCTTGAGGGGAGCCGGCATACCGCTGTCGGAGTCTGTCCTCCTGCTGAGCGGCAGGGCGAGTTTTGAGCTGGTGCAAAAGGCGGCGATGGCGGGTATCCCGGTGATCGCGGCCATGAGTGCTCCTTCCAGCCTGGCCGTGTCGCTGGCGGAAGAATTCCATATTACGCTGATCGGGTTTCTGAGGGATAACCGGTTCAATATTTATTCGGCAGCGCATCGCATCGAAATGCCGGTGCATGAAAATACGGATGTATGAAGATAAGAATCAAGGGAAATTCTTTGCGATACAGGCTGACGAGGTCTGAAGTGCTGCGGTTTGTGACGGACGGATACCTGGAGGAGAAGATCAACTTCGGGGGTGCGGTCTTGTCTTATACGTTGTGCAGGACGGATGGGGAGCAATTGTCGGCTTCGTTCAGGGATAACCGAATCACGGTATATATTCCCGGCGTGCTGACCGGCGACTGGGTGGATGGCAACCAGGTGGGTTTTGAAAACCATATCGGTTTAGGCGATAGCGGGGAGACGCTGTACCTGCTGGTGGAGAAAGATTATACCTGCCTGGAAAACGTGGAGGAAGATCAAAGCGATAACTATCCTAATCCTTTAAAAAAGGGCAGGGATCATTAGAAAGACATTATGAGTGATTGCCGTATAAGCAATAGGTCTGAGTAATGAAGATATAAATGCCAAACGTATAAGTACCAAACTTATAAGTGACAAACGTATGAGCGATAAACATACAAGTGATAAAGATAGCGAGCAGCCTTCGGCGGAAAACCCCGAGCGGCTTGCAGCTTTGAAACTGACCGATCCGAAGGGCTGGGCCGCGGGTGTCCCCGGGGTGATAGCGGCGCTGAGCGAGGTTTTTACGGAGGCCGGGGTGGTCAGGGGGCTAAAGGGATTGGCAAAAATGAACCAGAAGGGTGGCTTCGACTGTTCGAGTTGTGCATGGCCCGACGAGGATGGGGACCGTTCCCTGATCGCTGCCTATTGCGAAAACGGTGCGAAGGCGCTGGCGGAGGAAGCGACAAAGAAAAAGCTGACCGCTGAATTCTTTGCGTCCCATTCTGTAAAGGATCTGGCGGCATTGTCCGACATGGAGTTGGGCAAGAAGGGCAGGATCGGCTTCCCGGTATATCTGCCAAAGGGCGCGTCTCATTTTCAGCCCATTAGCTATGAAGAGGCGTACAAAAAGCTGGCGGACGCGCTCAACGGGCTGGGGTCGCCGCATGAGGCGGCGTTTTATACTTCGGGGCGACTGAGCAATGAGGCGTCTTTTATGTACCAGCTATTTGTCCGTGAGTTCGGCACCAATAATATGCCGGATTGCTCCAATATGTGTCATGAGTCCAGCGGGGTGGCGCTGCTGGACACGATCGGGTTGGGAAAGGGCTCGGTGGTGCTCGATGACTTCCCGCGGGCGGAGGTGATCCTGATGATGGGCATCAACCCGGCGACCAATATGCCCCGGATGCTGGACAATCTTCAGAAAGCAAAGAACAACGGGGCAAAGATCATCGCCGTCAATCCGCTAAAGGAGGCGGGGTTGATCGGCTTCAACAATCCGCAGCAGATCCGTGGTATCGTGGATAGCCTGTTGAACAAGCCGGCTACCCAACTGGCCGATTTGTATATACAGGTCAGCATAAACGGCGATATGGCCGTCTTGCAGGCGATAGAGAAATTGCTCTATCGGGCGGAACAGGAGAACCCGGGGAGTGTATTCGACCAGGCCTTCATCGAAAAGAATACGGTAGGATATGAGGGGCTGAGGGCTCACTGGGAGAAGTCATCCCTGGAAGAGCTGGCGGATGCGGCGGGTGTCCCGCTCCCGGTATTGGCCGAGGCGGCGGAGATGATAAAGGATAAGAAAAAGATCATCATCTGCTGGGCGATGGGCATCACACAACAAAAGAATGGCGTGGATACGATCAAGGAGATCGTCAACCTCATCCTGTTAAAGGGCGCCCTCGGCAAGCCTGGCGCCGGTCTCTGCCCGGTGCGTGGCCATAGCAATGTCCAGGGCAACCGGACAATGATGATATGGGAAAAGCCGCCGGCCTGGTTCCTGGATAAGTTAAAAGAGGTGTTTGGCTTCGAGCCGCCCCGGGAGCATGGGGTGGATGTGGTGGATTGTATCAAGGCCATGTGGGAGGGAAAGATAAAAGTGTTTTTCGCGATGGGAGGTAATTTCCTGTCGGCCACCCCGGATACGGTCTTTACGGCGGAGGCTATGCGAAAGCTGACACTCGCGGTCAACGTCTCCACAAAACTGAATCGCACGCACCTGGTGCATGGTGAAGAGTCGATCATTCTCCCGACGCTGGCCCGCAGCGACAAAGATGTGGTGGACGGGGTCGATCAGTTTGTGAGTTGTGAGAATTCCATGGGCGTGGTACAGTCGTCTAAGGGGATATTGAAGCCTGTTGCCGAAGGGTTGCGCAACGAGAACCGGATTGTTTGCGAAATAGCAAAGGCGACCCTCGGCGGGCGGACAAAAGTGGACTGGGATCACTATTTGAAAAATTATGATGCGGTTCGGGATCTGATCGAAGGGTTCATCCCGGGTTTCGACCAGTATAATAAAAGGGTGCGGGAACCCGGTGGGTTCTACCTGCCCAATGGTCCCCGGGCGGGAAAGTTTAGCTCTAAGGAATTTGGTGACAAGATGCCTTTCACCGTCAGCCAGCTGACGGAGATCAGGATGGAGCCTGATGATTACCGGATGGCTTCGGTCCGCAGCCACGACCAGTTCAATACGACGATCTATGGCATGGACGACCGGTATCGCGGCGTTTACGGGGAAAGGAGGGTGGTGTTTATGAATCAGACGGATATCGAGGAAGGCGGGTTCAGGGCCGGTGAGCGTGTCGATCTGTTCAATTATTATGGAGACGTGGAGCGGGTGGCCCGGCTGTTCATCATCGTGCCTTATAATATCCCCCGGCGTTGTACGGTGACTTATTATCCCGAGACAAATGTGCTGGTGCCGATTGACAGCGTGGCAGAGAAGAGTAATACGCCGACTTCAAAGATGGTGCTGATCAAGATCCGGAAGCATGGCAGCGACTAGTTAGCAGTGGGTAATCGGTAGTGAGTAGTCGGATCCGGGAGAATTTGGGGTTGTTAATCGAAATTTGGAGGTTATAATCCCCAAAAAAGGCTAAATTTAGGGATCACAATCGCCGAATATGATAAAGAGATCCCTTGAGGCCGTTCTTTTAAATAAGATCGATTATAAGAAAGCAACTCTTTCTTTCAGGCTCTTCTTCCTTAGAAATAGCCAGTAAGGTAAATGAACTGCTGACAGGTAGAAAATGGGAATACCGGCTCTATCCATTGTCCTGGTCAGAAATTAAAAAACATTTTTCCTTTGCCAAAACGATTTCTCGTCTGGATGATTTCCTCGTGACAGGCATGTATCCGGAAGTCATAACTAATCCTGAGAATGCAAAGGAAATCCTAACCAATTTGGCCGGCAGTTACCTCTATAAAGATATCCTGGAATTAGGCGGTGTTCGAAGGCCGGACATCTTGCTGAAATTACTCCAAGCGTTGGCGTGGCAGGTAGGCAATGAAGTATCTTATAATGAACTTGCGCAAACGTTAGGCGCCGACAAAGCAACGGTGAGCGATTATATTGATCTGTTGGAAAAAGCTTTTGTCATCTTTCGTCTTAATCCTTTTGCCCGTAACCTGCGCAATGAAATCAGCAGTACCCGCAAGATATACTTTTATGATAACGGGGTTCGTAATACAATCATTAATAATTTCGCGCCCGTTTCCCAACGTGACGACATCGGCGCCCTATGGGAGAATTTTATCATAAGCGAGCGAAAAAAGCAACTGGCCTATAGTGGATTTTATGGTAATACCTATTTCTGGCGCAACACAGCCCAGGCGGAGGTCGATTACGTCGAAGAGCAAGATGGTAAAATCTTTGCCTATGAATTTAAATGGAGTCCCAAAGCAAAGGTCAGTTTTCCAAAGGCATTTTTGAATGAGTATCATCCACCGAGCGCACGAGCCATCCACCGAGATAATTATTGGGAATGGCTTTCACCGGAGGGAATAAAGTAGAAAGGAGAAAGTCAGGTTATTTCCAGCCCCCACCCAAATTTGTATATAGCGCGACGATTGCCTGCAGTTGCTGAAGCCTGTCATCGACTCCCTGGAGTTGGGCAGTTAGCAGGTTTTGTTCGGAGGTGAGGACATCGGTATAGTTTGCTTTTGCGTCGGCTCTCATGAGTTCTTTTGTGTAGTCCACGGATTTCTGCAGGAAATGGATCTGTTTTGCGCGGGTATGGATTTTTTCGGTTGCAGATTGGTAATCGAAGAGCGCATTCGATACTTCCTGTCCGGCCGTAAGCAGGGTTTTTTCAAAGGTCAGCAGGTATTCCTGTTGCTGGCCTTTGGCTACTTCCAATCGTTGACGGTTGATGCCATTGTTAAAGAGGGGTTGGGTGAGGCCGCCTACCAGGTTGCCGAAGAAGGCCGAGGCGTCGAAGAAATGGGCGAGGTTGCCCGAGGAGAGGCCGCCTTCGCCGGTGATCGTGAGGGCGGGATAAAAATAGGTTCTTGCCACGTTGGTGAGTTCTGCATAGTAGCGGAGCTGGAATTCTGCTTCCTGCACGTCGGGGCGGTTGGAGAGCAGCTGTGCGGGCAGCCCCATGCGAAGGTCTTTGGCCAGGGTCTGGGCTCCGAGGCTATCGCGTGCAATGGCTCCCGGGTTGCGGCCCAACAGGAGACAGATCGTATTTTCCGTCTGCCGGATATTCTGCCGGATATCCGGGAGGGTGACTTCCACCGAATACTGGCCGGCCTGGCTCTGCATGACGGCAGCTCCGGTGAGGACATCGGCTTCCTTCAAAGCCTGCGTCGTTATGACGTCTTCCTTACGGTTTTCGACGGTGGCCAGGGTGATCTGCAATTGCTGGTCATAGGCCAGGAGGGCGTAGTAGCCGGTGGCTATATTGGAAATGAGTTGAGTTTGAACATCCCGTTTGTAGGCATCGCTTTGCAGCAGGGCCGCCAACTGGGCCTTTTTCGTGCTGCGCAATTTTCCCCAGAGATCTACCTGCCAGCTGGAATTGAGCCAGGCCTCATAGGTTTGGGTCGAAGGAGTGCCCGGGTTCTTCTGCAGGGAGGCGCTGGCGTTGGCGTTCAGGCTCGGAAAAAAGGCGAGCTGGCTCTGCCGGAAGTTGGCCGCGGCCTGGTGGATACGTGCAATGGCGATGCCCAGGTCGAGGTTGCTGCGGAGCCCTTCTTCAATGAGGCGTTGCAGGAGGGTATCGGTGAAGAACTGTTGCCATGGGATATCTGCTATCGTAGTCGTATCGGTGAGGACGGTGTCGCGATAGAGGCCGTTGCCGGCGAGGTTGGCAGCGCGGTGGTAGGGGCTGGCGACCTTACAGGCGGCCATAAAAAGACAGGCGGGTATAAAAAAACACACAGTTATAAAAAGAGGCGCCGAAAAAAGGAGGATCCCTCTCCAAGGCGGGAGGATCTGTTTATGCGGTTTCATCGTCATAGTTTTTGTTTTTCCGGACTTTCTCCTGCAAGCCCTGGAAGATGATGAACAGAGTCGGTATCACGAATACACCCAGACAGGTTCCGAACAGCATACCGCCGATGGCTCCGGTGCCGATGGACTTGTCTCCATTGGCGCCAACGCCGCTGGCAAAGATCAGCGGCAGCAATCCAAAGACAAAGGCGAAGGAAGTCATCAAAATAGGTCTGAGGCGGGCCTTGCCGCCTTCGATGGCCGCTTCCAGCAACCCCATGCCTTTTTGTCTTCTTTCCACCGCGAATTCCACGATCAGGATGGCGTTCTTCGACAACAGACCGATCAGCATGATCATGGAGATCTGCATATAGATATTGTTGTCTTCTCCGAAGAGCTTCGCGAAAACGAAGATACCCGATAAGCCGACCGGCAGCGACAGGAGTACGGCGAAGGGCAGCAGGTAGCTCTCATACTGCGCGCTCAGCAGCAGGTAGACAAATGCCAGGCAGAGAAGGAATATATAGATGGTCTGGGAGCCCGCTGCCTGTTCTTCCCTGCTGATACCGGAATACTCAAAGCCGTAGCCCGTGGGCAGTTTTTCGGCGGCTGTCTGCTGGATTGCCAGAAGGGCCTGGCCGGTGCTGTAACCATCGTTTGGGGAGCCGCTGACGCTCATGGAGGTGAACATGTCGAAGCGCGAGACCGTCTCGGGGCCGAAGACCCGTTTGAGGGTGATGAATTCCGCGATGGGTATCATGGTGCTGTCGGTACCGCGCACATAGATCTTGCTAAGTCCTGCGGGTGCGGCGCGATAGTCGGAGTCAGCCTGGACGATCACCTGGTATTGCTGGCCGAACTCCGTAAAATTGGATGCATAGGAGCTGCCATAGAATACCTGCATCGCATTCAGGATATTGGTGACCGAGACTCCCGCGTCTTTGCACTTGGGGACATTGATATCCATCTCGTATTGCGGGAAATTGGGATTAAAGGAGGTCTTGGCGTATTGGATCTCCGGCCGTTTATTGAGGGCTCCCAGGAAGCCCTGGGCGGTCTGGTAGAACTGGTCGGTCGTATGACCGCCCTTGTCCTGCAATTGGATGGTGAAGCCGCCGCTGGTACCGAAGCCGGTGATGGTGGGCTGGGACATATATACGATATCCGCTCCGCGGATGCCGGCGGTCTTCTTCGTCAGGGTTTGGATCACGTCTTTATTGGTGACGCCGGGCCTTGAGTCCCAGGGTGTCAGCCGGACCGTGACCATCCCGTAGGCGCTGCCGCTGCCGCCGATATAGTTCGATCCGAGCGTACGCATGGTGTTGGCGACCTGTGGCAGGCTGCGGCAGATACTGTCGACCTGGTCGGCTACCACCTGTACTCTTTCCATGCTGCTGGCCGGTGGCAGGCTGATATTGACGAAGAGGGTACCCATGTCTTCTTCGGGCACGAAGCTGGATGGTGTCGCCTTCATCAGCCCATAGAAGAGCGCTGCGAAGCCTATGATAATGACGACCACCAGCCATCGTCTTGCCGATAGAAAGGTCACGGTACGGGAATAACGCTCGGTCAACCGGTTATATCCCCTGTTGAACCAGACACCGAACCGCTGCAAAACGGTTTTCTTTTCGTTCTCTTTTCCGTGATCGGGAGGGCGGAGGAACATCGCTGCCAGGGCGGGGCAGAGTGTCAATGCGTTTATGGAGGAGATGCCGATGGCGATGGCGAGCGTGATGCCGAACTGCCGGTAGAATACCCCGGAAGAGCCGGTGACAAAGGACACGGGTACGAATACCGAAGCCATGACCAGCGTGATGGAGATGATGGCGCCCGAGATCTCGCTCATAGCGTCGATGGCTGCTTTTTTCGGGGATTTATACCCGCTTTCCAGTTTGGCGTGCACCGCCTCCACTACGACTACGGCGTCGTCGACGACGATACCGATGGCCAGCACCAATGCGAAGAGGGTCAGCAAATTGACGCTGAACCCCAGCAGATAGAGGAAGAAGAAGGTGCCGGTGATGGCTACGGGTACGGAGATGCCATGGATGATCGTAGACCGGAAGTCCTGCAGGAAGATAAAGATGACCAGGAAAACGAGGGCGAAGCATTCGAAAAGCGTATGCAAGACTTTGCTGATGGAGGCGTCGAGAAAATCGTTGATGTTGACGAGATAGATAATTTTGACGCCGGCGGGCAGGGAGGGCATGGCCTCTGAGATGACTTTCTGGCAATCGAGGATCACTTGTTTCGCATTCGAGCCGGGTGTCTGGCTGATGGAGATGCCGACCGATTGTTTGCCGTCAGTGGAGTTGGAGCCGGTATAGCTCTGTGCACCCAGTTCGATGCGGGCGATGTTCTTTAGCTGCAGGTATTGTCCTCTTCCCAGGGATTTTATGATGACGTTGCCGAATTGCTGCGTGGAGGCCAGTTGCCCGCTATAACGGATAACGTATTGGAAGCTTTGGTTATCGTTCTGGCCGAATTGGCCGGGGGCGGCTTGTACGTTCTGTTCGGCGAGGGCGGCGCTGACATCCGCGGGTGTGATCTTGTATACGGCCATGAGATCGGGCTTGAGCCAGATGCGCATGGAATAGGTCATGGACGAGCCGGTGACGGAGGCGCTGCCTACGCCGTTCACGCGTTGCAACTGCGGCAGGATGTTGATGGCCGCGTAGTTCTGGAGAAAGGTCTGGTCATAGCCCGGCTTATCGCTATAGAGCGAGAGAATCAGGAGGTTGCTGCTCTGCTGTTTGCGCACCGTCACCCCGTTCTGTGTCACCGATTGGGGCAGGAGACTGGTAGCTGCCGAGACGCGGTTCTGCACGTCGACGGCGGCGATGTCCGGGTCGGTCCCCACGCCGAAGTATACGCTGATATTGGCCGAGCCTGTGTTGTTGGCGGAAGAAGTCATATACGTCATGCCTTCCACGCCGTTGATCTGCGCTTCGAGCGGGACGATCACGCTCTTCAGCACGACATCTGCGTTGGCGCCGCTATAGGTGGCGGAGACCTGTACCGTCGGTGGCGAGATATTAGGATACTGTGCCACGGGTAGTTTCGTCAATCCCAGCACCCCGAGCAGGACGATGATCACTGAAATGACGGTACTCCGGACGGGGCGTTCTATAAATCTTTTAAACATTGGCGGAACTATTTGGTAGGTACAGTGGCTAAATCGGTTCTGCGCTATTTGCCATACAGGCTGTCTGCATTCACCGGCCGCGGGTTCACCACGGTGCTGTCACGCAGGTTAAAGCCGTTGATCAGTATCCTGTTCCCGGATTTCAGGCCTTCTGTCACCACCAGGAATTTTCCGTCGTTTGTCGGCGTAGCCGTGATAGGCAGGGAGATGACGCGGTTGCCGTCGATCAGCAGGTAAACGAAGGTCTTGTCCTGGAGTTGATAGGTCGCCGACTGGGGCACCAGCAATGCCGTGTCGATGGTGCGTGGAATGCGTACGACGGCGCTCGCGCCGCTGTAGATGAGGCCCGTTGGATTCACGAACTGGGCCTTCAGGCTGACCGTGCCGGTTCCGGTGCTGATAAAACCGCTGGCGGTCTCCAGTCGGCCTTTCTGCGGGTACTGGCTGCCGTCTGCGAGTACCAGAGATACAGTCGGCAGGTGATTCAGTTTGTCCTGCAGCGTGGCGCCCGGCACACGGTGGCTGAGGTTCAGCAGTTGCTTCTCGCTGAGCGCAAAGTAAGCGTACACCTGGTCGATGCGTGAAAGACTCGTAAGCGCACTGGCTGTCGTGCTGCTGATCAGGTCTCCGATCTTATAGGGAATCGAGCCCATCACCCCGGTTATGGGGCTGCGCAGCGTCGTATAGCCCAGGTTGGTCTGCGCATTGCGCAGGGAGGCGTTGGCCTGGTCGAGGGCGGCTTCCTGTGACTGGAGCGTATATTGAGCGGATTCCAGCTCGTATTTGCTTACGATGTCTTTCTCCACCAGCGGGCGGACTTTTTCCACATTCATTTTGGCGGCGTCGACATTTGCCTGTGCGCTCCGGACGGCCGCTTTGGCTGTGACGACGGCTTCTTCGTATACCGGGTTTTTTATCTGGAAGAGGAGTTGTCCTTTGGTTATGTTGGCTCCTTCCGGCACATAGATCTTCTCCAGGTAGCCATCGACCATCGGACGGAGTTGTACGATCTCGATCCCCTCGATGGTGGCGGGAAAATCGCCATATAGGGTAGTCGACCGGGGGGTGAGGGTCAGTTCACTGTAAGTTAGCGGTGTGACGGGTGGGTGAACGCCTTTTTTGTCGTCCCGGCAGGACGATAAAAAGAACAGGAGCGAGATGAACGCGGCAATACTCCTCTTGTGTATTATCATATTCAGGCGGTTGCAATCAAATATATTCAATTTTTCCATTAATTCGTGTTTAGATCGGCCGGCTTCGATCGGCCGGTTTTCGGTCGTTCCGCGCCGGGGGCATGGGGTCGAGACCAGTTGAGAAAAATCAGTGGCGGTCGTTGAAGATGAGCTTTCTGTTTTTCATCGCATTTTCCCAGCCGGTGGGGAAAAGGGATATTTTGTCGTTGACCATCGCTTGCATTTTCTTCTTTATTGCCTCCTGCAGGGACAGGGGCAAGTCATAGAATGCCGGGTCGACTTTCGTCTCCCGCCCCTCGTCCAATTCGCTGTTCTGGTGGCGGATGGTGATCTTCCGGTCTTTGTAAAAGACGATGATTTTTATCCGGCTATCTTCGTATTCATTCAGGCCTAAGGCGCCGTAGACGATGACCGGATCGATCAGCGAATCACCGTCGATGTCCTTAAAATCCATGTACCCGGTCAAAAAGCCGATGGTATATTCCTCGTATCCGGTGTTTTCGAGTTTGTCGTTCAGCTCCCATGTCTTGAGGAGCGTGTGGCCTTCCGATTGCATGTTCACGGCCCTGATATTATAATGCAGGGTATCGCCTTGCGGGGTGATAAAATCGAGGCTTTGGGTCAATATACAGTAGTGTTGGCCGGATTTGTCGACATAGCTATATACTCTCCGGATCGGGTCCATGAGTTGCAGCTCCTGTTTCAAGGAGTCCGTTAAGAGGCGGGAGACGGCGCTATCACTCAGGATCCGGCAGCCGGCTGCCGGATCCTGGGAGAACAGATCTGTTATCGTTATCGTTGAGAATAGACATACAAAGAGAAATTTCATGTCTCCAAAAATAGAAATTTTTTTATCAGTATGGTGATTCTGAAATACCGGCAAGTCTTTCGATCGATTCCGGAAAACGAGTGCTTCTCATGTCGTTCAATGCCGCGTTGATGAGTGCTTTTGCAAACAGCAACTGGCCTTCCGGAGAAAAAACCGATGATTTGCCGGGATCGGGTGTGTCTCCCGCGTTTTTTGAATGATGCGCCAGTTTGCACATGAGAATGGCATAGACAAGCCGGCAGACCTGCCGCATGATGAAAAAGCGGGACTGTCGATAGGCGTCCGGGGGATTGCCGAAATAGGCCGTCAAAAAGAGATCTTCCTGCGTATCGGTGTGTACGAAAAAGATGGCTGCGGTGGCAAGGTCGACATAGCGGTCGTTCCGGAATGCGGCGTCCCAATCGACGACCCAGGTCTTTTGTCCATCCCATATGATATTGTTCGGGTTGAGGTCATTATGACCGGAGACCCTATCGGGGTCCTGCCAGGGATAGTGTGTTCTTATCCTGTCATAGTAGTCGAAGCTGTCTTCAAAAATGTCTGTCTCCGGAGGAAGGTGCCGGGCTCCTTCGACGAGTTCCTCAACGATATGCAACAGGTTTTGTTCTTTCGGAAAAGGGGGCAGTTCATGGATGGAGCGGATGGTCCTGCCAAGTTCATTCAAAAGCCCCTCCTGCGAGGCAAAGGCTTCCCGCAGGGGTTGTTGGATGACAAAGCCGGTGATCAGCAGGCCTTCCGGTATATCCAGGTAAAAGACCGGGGGCGCCACTCCTGCTTTTGCGGCGATCTCCAGGCAGGAGAGACTTGGGAGAACCGGCGTCGCAGTCGAAGCCATTGCAGTGGGAGTTGTTGCAATGGAAGCTGTTTCGGTTGGCACTGTTGCATTGGGAACTGTAGCATCGGGGGATGATGCATCGGGAGAGGATGTGTCGGGAGACGGTATATTGGGATGTGTTGCAACGGGTGCATCCAGTTTTAGTACATAGGAATGGCCGTCGACGACGATCTTATATACGGAGGACATGGAAAGTCCGCCGGTCAGGGGTTCGATTTCCGACAATTCGCCGGCTCCGAAAGCCTGTCTGAGCGCTTTTTCAACTGCGGGTATTCTTTTAGAAGGTATAACGGACTGTAGGATTTGGGATGAGTATGGAATAGATGAGGATGGCATGGGTGAGGAAGGAACGGATGAGGGTTGAATAGATGGGGGTGGAACGTATGAGGATGACATAGGGGAAGATGGCATGGAGGAAGATGAAGATGATGACATAGAGGAGGATTGAGGGTTTGTTATGCGAGATTTCCGCCCAGCCCGGCAAGCATATCGGACAGGGGCTGCAGATTTTTCATTTTTTCAGAGGGGATGATTTCGCGTGCCAGGTGGCTTGCCGTTTCTTTTGCTTCTTCAAAAACGATCTTGCCGGTTTCCGTGAGCACCACATAGCTGACCCTCGCGTCCCTTTCATTTGCCTCCCGTTTCACCAGGCCGATCTTCTCGAGGGGTATGAGGCTGCGGGTGACGCCGGAGGCGGTGATTCCTATTTTTTCCGCCAGATCCGTTCTCCGCAGCTTTTCGCCGGGAGCCTGTCTCAGCAGGTAAAGGATTACGAAGTCATTGAAACCAATGCCATGCGCATTCAGTCCATCGAAACGCCTTGAGATGATGGACTGTGCCCTGGCGAGGCTCATCAGGAATCTAAGCGAATGATTTATTGTTGACATATAGTTGAGTAGTCAAGTAATATGCAAATAAAAGACATTTTGCCGGGTTGCGCAAAAATATCTTAGCATGGGTTCTACGGTCATTCGTCCTTTTTGCTGTGTTCGCCGCCACATGCCCGCTACACGGCCGTTGACGACCACTATTGGCTTCAGCCCGTGAAAAGTTGTCTTTGCATATTCGGGTGGAAGCATATCCGAGCGATCCTTGTAGGCCACCGCATATTCATCGTAGGCCGGTAGCAGCAACACGGCGGCCATCGGGTGGTCCCGGCCTGCCGCCGGACGGGCCGTCTTTCCGGAGGTTGTGTCTTTGCCCTTCCCTTCGCGCTGAAACCAATAAGCCTGCCCATTTGTCACGGTGCATTCCAAACCTGCTTTACCGATCTCCAATCCTCGTTTGGCCAGTGCCAGGTTCAATCCGCTCCACCAGGCAAAATCGGGTAGTGTGGCCGGTCCCCTGCTGTAAAAATACCGCCGGGCCAGTTCTCCCAGGGCCTCCTCGTCAGTAAGATCCAAAACCCGTTTCACCCTTTCTTCCAACAGGGTATAGGTGAATTGTTTTCCTTTCCGGGCGCCGCTGCAGATCAATCCATCCAATTCCGCGTCCATCATCAGGAAACTCATGCGGATATCATTCGTGTCGATTCCGGCTTTCCGTAAGAGGACGGCCAGTTCCTGACGGGTCATTTGTTTTCCCCCTTCCAACGCTTTTGCCATGATCTTCTTGCTGAGCCGGAGGATGTGCGTATCGATGCTCAGTTGCCGGTGCACGGGTCTGCTGAATGCTTTTATTCGTGGAGCCGTCAGTTTCAGCATCCATCCGATATCCGCCGGCAGCACAAAGTGCCAGGTCGGACGCAGGACGTGCGTCCGAAGGATTTTGCCTTCGTTAAAATCCCTGTCTATTCCCCCTTCTGACGATCCGCTCACCCGCATCCCTAGCGCCCATTTTGCCTGGGCAAAATCCTGCGCCTGTATGCATCCCATCCTTCCGAACATTGTTTCTGTGTCCGGGAAAGACATTCCTGTGATGCCCTGGTTCTCCATCCGGCGGCGAATGATGTCCTTGCTCTTCATATTGTGCTGCGAAGATAGACCGGTCCTGTGACAACCCTATGTCAGTTGAACATAGCTGCTATGCATTTAATTTTGAGCGAGCCGTGTTCGCCGGGAGAATATCCTGGCTTTTTCAATAACTTCAGTGTAGGGAGTCCGATGTTTTAAAATAAAAAAGCCATGAAAAAAGACAAACCAGGAAGAAGGGGTTTTATCAGGCTGGCGTCGCTGGGCTTGGGTAGTCTCTCCGTTCCGCCGGTCCTTTCCGCGACGGGGCCAATATCCGGAGAGCAGTTGTCTGCCGCCGAAACACCGCTCCGGATTGTTTGCATCGGTGCGCATCCGGGAGACCCGGAATTTGGTTGCGGCGGTACGATGGCGAAATACGCCGATGCCGGGCATCTTGTGACCTTTCTCTATCTTACACGAGGTGAGGCCTATGATTCCAGACAGTCGTATAGCGTCTCCGCGGCGTTGCGCACCCGTGAGGCGGAGGCGTCCTGCAGGCTTTTAAAAGTGAAAGCGCTTTTCGCGGGGCAGATAGATGGCAACACCGTCCTGAGCAATGAAAAGAACGAGGAGATGGCAAAGCTGATCGTCTCTGAAGATCCCGACCTCGTTTTTACGCACTGGCCGCTGGATAGCCATCCGGATCACCAGGTTGCGGGACTTTTGGCGCTGACGGCCTGGGTTAAGACCGGCAGAAAATTTCAGTTGTATTTTTATGAGGTCAATACCGGGAGTGAGACAATGGCTTTCAGCCCAACCGACTATGTCGATATTTCGGATGTTCGTGACCGTAAAAAAGCGGCGTTGCTGGAGCACAAGACGCAGGACCCTGAAAAGGTCTATGACGATTTTTTCAGGACGATGGAAACATTCAGGGGCCTGGAGGCGGGGGTGAAAGCGGCCGAAGGATTTATACATTTTAAGGATAAGGCCACAGGAACGGCGGTTATGGTCCGCGGCCGGTAATGGCCAGGGGGAGGGGACTACAGGGTGCTGCATCGACGGGGCCGGGGAGTGCCGGGTACGGCAGATTCGGTCGTGCTAATTCAGGGAATGCTTTTTGTATTGATGGGGGCTCATGCCTACCTCTCTTTTGAAAAGCCTCGAGAAATACGGCAGGTTCTCGAAACCCAGGTCATAGGCGATTTCAGATATATTCTGGTCTTCGCCTTTGAGCCGGTTCTTTGCCTCGTTGATCAGGTAAACGTGGATCAGTTCAAGCGCCGTTTTACCCGTTTCCTGTTTGAGCATGTCGCTTAAGTATCGTACCGAGAGATGGAGCTGGCCGGCCATGCCATTGGCCGTTGGCAGTCCCTGTATCCCGGGATAGCCTTTTTCGAAATAGTTGGCCAGGGCTTCATTAAACCGGGATACCATTTTGCCGGACAGCTCTTTCCGGTTGATGAACTGACGTTTGTAAAACCGCAGGGAATATTTCAGGATGGAGTCGATATGGGTCAGCATGATCTCCCGGCTGAATTCATCGGGGTTATTGTCGTATTCCATTTCTATCTTCCGGTAGAGTTCCCAAATGATCGTTTCTTCCTTTGGCGATAAATGCAGGGCTTCGTTTGTCTCGTATTCGAAGAAGCTGTACTTTTTCATCTCTTCATGCAGGAGATGACCGGCCAGGAAGTCCTCATGAAAGACGATATTGAATCCGGCCTCTTCCAGTTCCAGATTTTGGAATGCTATGGTTTGTCGCGGCTTAAAGAAAGAGAGGGAGCCGTTCTCGCTGTCATATTTTGTCCGACCGTAGAGGATCACGCCGGATTTCAGTTTTTTAAACGCGATCATGTAGAAGTCGCCCGTGAATTCGGCGCCACCGGACGGGCAGGAGCCCTGGCAGGGGAAAAGGCCGATCATCGGGTTTTCCGGCGGTGGGAAACCGCTGGACTTGAAGAATTCTGCTACTGTTTTGAAATGTGTCATATATCAGAAGTATATCATGTATTAAAGTTGCGATAGGCAAATAGTCCTCCCTCTATAAAGAGAAACTGTCCTCAGTGGAAGGAGACTGTCCTCAACAGAAAGAGGGGATGCTCAATAGAAAGAGGCTGTCAAAGAGAACAGGCCACAAGGACAAAAGTTCACCAGGTGGAAACAAGATAAAATCCATACAAGAATAAGTATGGATTTTATCAGATGACTTTGTGAATCGACGACGATATGGATCAGTGATTGAATGAATCAGTGATTATGTAAATCAATGACTGTGTGAATCAATGACCCGCGAATCAATGAGGGGTGCCGGCCGAAGGGTACCGGTCAATCAGGACCCGTGGGCGGCGGTGGCCAGCTCATTCCATTCCTGCCATTGTGCAATACGTCCTTCATAGACCTGTTTCACCCAGGGGTAGGCTACTTTGCCGAGGAAAAGCCGCAGCGGCGGATTCTTGCTATCCACCAGTTGCAGGATGGCATCGGTCGTTGCGGCCGGGTCGCCGAAACTGCCCTCGGTGAGGCCGGCCTGGAAATCGGCTTTCACCTGGTCATAGATGTCCATGCCGGTAGTATGAAAGGCCGAAGCGCCGCTCCAGTCGGTGGTGAATCCGTTCGGCTCCACGAGGGTGACCCGGATACCAAAGCCTTTTACTTCCGCGGCAAGGGTTTCGCTCAGCCCTTCCACGGCAAATTTGGAGGCGTTGTAAAGACCCAGAACGGGCAGCGTGACTACGCCTAACACACTGGACAGCTGGATGATATGGCCATATCCTTGCTTCCGCATGACCGGGAGTACGGCCTGGGTGATCCACAACAGACCGAATACATTGGTTTCGATCTGATCCCGGGCTTCCTGCTCGGTAGTCTCTTCTATTGCGCCGAACAGCCCATAACCTGCGTTGTTGATGAGGGTGTCGATTGCCCCGAAATGTTCCTGCGCCTTCTTTATCGCGGCGAAGCCTGCTGCGCGGTCTCTGACGTCCAGCCGGATGGGTAATATCGAGTTGCCGTACTTTTTGACGAGATCGTCCAGGGTGCTAAGGTCCCGGACTGCAGCTACCACTTTATCGCCTCTCTGCAGGAATGCTTCTGCCCAGATCTTGCCAAACCCGCGGGAAGCGCCTGTAATAAAAATTGTCTTTGCCATTGTTGAATGTTTTAAATGAAGACACAAAGCTATCAACGGCGGCCCGGGGAATTTTATACAAAAGTGGGAAATGATGATACGTTTCGACGTTTAGCCGGCGAGTTCGATCCAGACCGGGGCGTGGTCGCTCGTTTTTTCCCAACCCCGTACATCGCGGTCTACCCCGGCGGCTTTCAGATGGCCTTTTAACGAGGGGCTCAGCAGGAAATGGTCGATGCGCAGGCCGGCATTGCGGCCGTAGGCGTCCCGGAAATAGTCCCAGAACGTATAGATCTTTTCGTTTGGATGAAGGGTCCTTAATGCATCGGTCCATCCCTGGCCGACCAGCTTTTTGAAGGCCTCGCGGACTTCGGGTTTGAACAAGGCGTCGTTTACCCATTTCTCGGGTTTATAAACATCGAGGTCGGTCGGCATGACATTATAGTCCCCGGTCAGTACTGCCGGCTTCCCTGATTTTATAAGCCCGGCGGCGTGTTCGGTCAGCCTTTCAAACCAGCGTAGCTTGTAGTCAAATTTCGGTCCCGGGGCGGGGTTGCCGTTTGGCAGATAAAGACAGCCTATGAGGATGCCTTTGACGGATGCTTCTATATAGCGGCTATGGGTATCGTCGGGATCTCCCGGCAGGACCCGCCGGACTTCTTCGGGTTTTTTGTCCCGCGCCAGGATGGCCACGCCGTTCCAGCTTTTCTGACCATGCCAGATGGCATGATAGCCTGCGTCGAGGATCTCCTGCTCGGGGAATTTCTCCTGAGGTGCCTTGAGTTCCTGCAGGCAGACGACGTCGGGCTTTTTTTCACCGAGCCAGCGCAGCAGTATGGGTAGCCGGCCATTGACCCCGTTCACGTTATAGGTTGCTATTTTCATGATAGTCTTATTGGCGCTGATAAATTTATTCAATTTTCATGGGATCTCTATATTAACCCTCTACCCGCTTCATATCGGGGGCTAATATTTTGAACATCAGGAGCCAGGCCGCCAGGTAACCCAGACCGCAATAGAGGAATAGGATATAGTAGCCGGTTTCGATGTGACCCAGGTTTTTGTAGTGGTCGAACAGCCGGCCTGCCGATGCGGATATCGTCATTCCGCCTAAGCCCCCTGCCATTCCGCCTATGCCGATGACCGAGGCGACGGAATGTTTGGGGAACATATCGGAAGCTGTCGTGAACAGGTTCGCCGACCAGGCCTGGTGAGCGGAAGCCGCGATGCCGATGATGATGATCGCATACCACATGTGATAGGCGCCGGCCTTTTGCGAGAACATGATCAGTAACGGAAAGAAAGCATAGACGAGCATGGATGTTTTCCGGGACCGGACGACCGGCCATCCCTGTTTGTTGATGAGCCACATGGGAAGCCAGCCTCCAAAGATACTTGCGATACCGGCAAGCGTATACACGAATGCGATGGGAAGGCTGACCTGCATGCCTGCCAGGTGATACTGCGAGTTTAGGAATGCCGGCAGCCAGAAAAGCAGGAACCACCAGATGCCGTCGGTCAGGAATTTCCCGGCGATAAAGGCCCAGGTCTGTCTGTATTTTAACAGAGCCGGCCAGGGGATTTTGGGAGTATCCTTTGCGGGGGCTGCATCGACCGCTGCTGCCGGATTGGTGGAATTGGCGGGATCTTTGAGGTTTGCCTGATTAACGGGATTAGCCGGTTCGTCGGAGTCGCTATGGATATAGTCAAACTCTGCCTGCGAGAGCCTCTTTTGTTTGGAGGGCACCTCATAGAAGAGAAACCAGAAGATCAGCCATATGAAGCCGATGGCGCCGATGGAGAGAAAGGCTATCTTCCAGCTGTAGTGGATGGCGATATAAGGCACCATGATGGGTGCCAATATTGCGCCGACGTTGGTTCCCGAATTAAAGATCCCCGCGGCGAAGGCGCGTTCTTTCCGTGGAAACCATTCGGCTACGGTTTTGAATGCGGCGGGGAAGTTTCCGGCTTCCGTCACGCCCAGTAAGGCGCGGTATGCCGCGAAGCTCAGCGTGCCCGTTGCAAAGGCATGCAGTACAGAGGCGATGCTCCAGCAGGTCAGCGTCAGGGCATAACCCAGGCGGGAGCCTATTCTATCTATGATCCTCCCCGCGCCGATCATCCCGAGGGCATAAGCCAGTTGGAAAGCCACTACGATGTTCGAATAATCGGATTCGGTCCAGTTGAATTCTTTTTCGAGGGTGGGTTTCAAAAGGCTGATTACCTGTCTATCCAGGTAGTTGATGGTCGTGGCATAAAATACCAGGGAACAGATCGTCCAGCGATACCTTCCTATCTTCGTTTTTGCGATTGTTCCGGCCGTGGGTGTCTGCATTCATTGATCGATTTGGCAAGTTTGAAAAAAGGATCCTACAGGATGGTGACGGCGACTTCCGCTCCCCGTCTTTCCGCGGAGACATATCCTGCGTAGATGGTTGCGATCACGTCCGAGGCCAGGCTGCTGTTGCTTTCGATAGGATCCCCATAGGCGGCGGATCTGTAAAAGGCGTCCATTTCGTGCTGGTAACCGGCGAACCAGCCTTCATCGGGGGATACGGAAGACCATCCTTGTTTGGTTTCCGTCTTTTCCACGACATACACTTCTTCAAAATGCTTCTGTGCGGGCGTATAGGATTGCATGGAGGTATTCGGGTTGATATTGCAGATGGTCCTGTGATTGGTGGTATTGATTTCGATCCAGTTGTGTACGCCTCCCAATACCAGTTCGCTTGCAAAAAGGTTGGCAAGCGTTCCGTCTTCGAATACGATATGCAGCATGGCGAAGTCTTCGGTATCTTTATAAGTCGTTCTCAGGTAGCCCTCGTCTTTAAAGCCGGGCATGCGGGTGATGGCGTGGGTTCTCGCGGTGATCGTCTTTGGCCGGATGGGTTTGCCGTTACGGGCCCTTCCTTCCACGTGTTTAAAATAGATAGCCGCGGCCAGGGGATGACAGCCTTTCCCGATCATAGAGCCGCCGCCGGAAAACTTCCATTGCCCATAGGTCAGTGAGTGGGAGCCGGAGTGGGATTCTTCTCCATGCATCCAGAGAATTTGGGCCCCCGTCTTCTGCAGCATCTCTTTTTGTTTTTGGATGGCGGGTGCGTAGACCCAGTTTTCGGCATAGAGGATCCGTCCGGTACTTTTTCTCTCCGCCTCCAGCATCCTGCCGACGCTCTCTATGGAATGGATAAGACCCTGTTCTTTTGGGAAGGTGTCTCCGTTGAATGTTTCGGTCCCGTCTCCGAAATAACCGGTGAAGGGTTTCTCCACGATCACATGCCGCCCATGCTGCAGGGCGGCGATGACGATCGGCTCGTGCGTGACGGGGGGTGTACAGACGTGTATGACATCCGATGCGTCGATCAATTTCTCCAGGGTATCAAAGAGGCGTAGGTTTCGGGGAGTGGCAAAGGTCTCCAGGTTAGCCCGGGTTGGGGAGTAGGCTCCTGCCATTTCTATTTTTGTGCTAAAGACCCGTTGCAGGGCGTCGTGGTGAAATTTTGCGGCAAAACCCGAACCCACTATTCCTGCCCGCAGGATTCTCTTTTCCATATTCAGCAATTTTTTGACTGTTGTTCTTTCCGGCCGTTCTTTGCCGGTTTTCAATTTTTCTCTTTTTATTTCCCTGAATTATTTTATTTGATCCAGTTCTTCCATCGAGAATGTCTTTTGCCGGTCTTTGTATTTGCTGCGGGTGCCGCCGATCTCTTCCGGGATAATTTTCTCCCCCTTGTTGTTCCACGAATTACGGACGAAATTCAGGATCTCCGCGATGTCATCGTCCGTAAATTCCTTGTTGGCTCCGATGCCGGGCATGTCCCCGTTGATCTCGGGCGATTTGTATAGTTTGCCGGTCACTTTCACCGGGCCTGTCAGACCGTATAAGACGATCGGAATGAGTTTGCTCTTATCGCCCTGCACCCAGTTGGAGCCATTGAGGGGCGGGGCCAGTCCCTTGACGCCATTGCCGTCGTTACCGTGGCAGGTCTGGCAAACGGTTTGAAAAATGGTTGCGCCCCGGGGGTATTGTTTTTCGAGCTTGCTGAAGTTACTGCCGTTCTTCGCCTTTTCGATACTGACGATCAGTTTTTTCAGCTGTCTGTCAAAGAGGGTATTGCTATCTGGCTGAATGGACAGGGCCTCCTTGTAAAATGCCTCTTCCTTATTATAGAGATTGCTGATTACGGCGTCCGCGACATAAATGTTATCGGGGTATTCGCGGACCAGCGCGGTCAGCAGTTCGTGTGCGACAGAAGCAGAGAACGGCCGGATATAGTCCGCAAGAAAGGCTATATAGGGCGCAGCCAGGGTATCGTGCTCATCCATCATGCTTTCCAGCGGGGGCAGGAAGGAGCGGTAGTTGGCCTTATCGATTATTGATGGCAATACGCTCAAAGCCTGCATACGGATGGCCCATTCCGGCCTCTTCAGCAGGGGCAATACGTCTGCCTGCTGTAAGATGCCCAGTCCTTCCAGGGTCCACATGGCGTGTGCCAGGGGAATGGGGGCGCCGGTATTTTTCAGCAGTTGCCGCAGGGCCGGCGCCACCGTCTTGTCTTTCCCGTCTACCAGCAGCTGCTGCGCCTTGCTCCGCACCCATCCATTCGGATTTTGCAGCAGCGGGACAAGATCCATGGGTTTGCTGCCGAAGGAGACATTCACGGGTGCTATGTTCGCGGATGTCCTGTTCCCGGATGCTGTCTTTGTGGGGACGATTTTGTAGATACGTCCGCAGTTCAGCGGCTTTGACAGAGCCCGCTCTTTGATTTCGTTTTTGAGGTAGGGGGTCAGGTAGGTTTTGTGCTGGATGATCCCCCGGTACATGTCCACGATATAGATGGCGCCGTCGGGTCCGATGTGCAGGTTTACGGGACGGAATCGCTCGTCCTCACTGGCCAGGAATTCTTTTTTCTCATAGGCTTCCCGGCCGGTGGTAATATATCCCTGTGAGACGAGCAGATCTCTTTTTATGAGGTTGGCCGAAGGTTCCGCTACGAATGCATTCCCGTCATAGGCCTTTCCGAACAGGTCGCCGTTATAGAGCAGCGGGCCGCAGGCCGCGGTAAAATTCACCAGCCTGAGGCTGTCGTCCAGCACACCCGGCATATAGCCCCGGTTTACTCCCGGAGTAGGTCTGACGGGGTAGACCCTGTTGTCCTCCACGATCGTTTTTTGGAACCCGGCGACTTCTTTCTGATGGGGGTTCCCGGCGCCCAGTCCGGGCGGGAAATAGTCGCCGATCAGGTTGTCCGAGTTCGTGTTATAGTATAGCCGTCCTTCATTGTCCTGGGTAATGCCCCACTGGCCGCGGAAATGGGTTTTTTCGATCAGCCAGTGCGAACCTGCCTTTCTATAACGTTTTGTGGATTTTGCGTTGTATATCCAGTTATCCAGGGCCCTGAACAACCCGTTCGGCTGGTGTTCGACGTTGCCGCCGGCAGTATAGGCCGAATCCACGAGTGTCCTGCCCGCCGGTTTGTCGTTTTTTATGTCATAGAACCAAAGCCTGGGTGGTTCGGCTACCAGGATCCCGCCTTCCACCAGGCAGATGGCGCGGGGCAGGACCAGGGAATCCAGGAAGACTTCGCCGGTATCCATGACCCCGTCGCCGTTCTTATCGCTCAGGATGACGATTTTCCCGGTCGGCAGGTTTTCTCCTGTTCCGACCGTGTCGGGCATATAGTCCTGCATTTCGACGACCCAGATCCGCCCTTTTTCATCAAAGTTCAGGGCGACGGGTGCGGCGATCAGGGGTTCGGAGGCGACCAGTTTCACGGCAAATCCCTCTTCCAGGTGCATTTTGGAGATGGCTGAATCGGCTGGCAGGACGGGTGTTTCGGCGATGCTCTTCCGGATGGCGAGGGGATCCGGCCGGTCATTTCCCTGTGAGGGATGCCGGCAGCCTTGAAGCAAGAGGGGTACGACGACGAAAATACAGCAGATGTTTTGTAAGACAGGATTCAAACGGATCATCTGGAAAGATTGTATTGGGTTTTGCAATGATCAAAAAAATAAAAATACGGCTAATTTAGATATCCAGTAGAAGAGGATAGGCCCGGGTTTGAATACTCACAGGGCTTCCCGGAGCAATTATTTTAACGCGGAGAGCCCCCTGATCAATTCGTTGGGATCTGCCTGGAGGGCTTCGGCCAGCCGGAGAAGGGTGGTCAGGGTGGGGTTTGTTTCTCCTTTTTCCATCTTATCGATCTGTGCGAAATCCATGTCCGCAATAGCGGCGAATCCTCTCAGGCTTAATTTCCTGGCTTTTCGGAAATTTTTCAATCTTGCCCCGAATTCGGTGATAATTATTTGATCGCCTGGTCGAATCATTGGCGAAAGGTCAATGAATCCCGCCAAAATATAGTAGTGTTAAAAGACTACATTTTCCGTGTTTTCTATATATTTGCACTGGAACAGATTTAGCGGTTAAGGTGTACGATTTAGTAGCACTTAGAGTCTTTTTGTTTTTACTTAAAGAATGAGGAGTTATTAAGGCTTTGAATTTCCCGAAGAGAGAACGGGATCTGAATTAGTAAGCAGGAGTTTGCCGTCTCAGGGCTGCAGCCCGGGGCGGCTTTCTTATTTTAAGGGCTTTAAGTGATTTAAGCGATTTTTTTGGGGTTTAAGCGATCCGTTTTTTTGGCTTTCTAGCGATTTCCCAATCCGGAGGGATGCGTTTTGAGGGCGGAGGGTTTCGTCTGTTTTTTTGGGGGAAGTTTTTTTCAGTTTCTGAAACAGGAACGCCTGCAAACGGGTCAATAGAGGATGACCAGGACTCTTTTGCTGATATCCGCGGGCCTGCTGCTTTTGTCTTCGGCAGGGGCCCAGACCTATTCCGCAGGGCTACCGTCCTACCCGGATCACGATACTTCTTATTACAGGTCTTACAGGGGATCTCTGATGGTCCGGCTGTTCTTTTCCAGGAACTACAGCTTGTTGAAGCTGGATCCGCCGGGTTCGCTTCCGTTGATGAAATATCACGCGAACACTCCTCTGAATATCGGCGTGGGGTTCACTTATAAATATATTTCGTTCAGTGTCTCCAAAGGTTTGGGTTTCCTGCAATCCGATTCGAAAAAGGGTACCACGCATTCCTTCGATCTGCAAACTCATATCTACAAGCGAAAATGGTCTTTCGATGCCCTGGCCCAGTTTTACAAGGGCTATTATCTGGGGCAGCCCAACCTGGGACCACCCGGTACCGGCTATTATTTACGGCCGGACATGGCGCTTCATTCCATCGGTGTCACCGCTTACCGGGTGCTGAACGACCGGCATTTCTCCTATGGGGCAGGGTTGTCCCAGAATGCGTTGCAGCAGAAATCCGCGGGTTCTTTTTTGATTGGCGGGAATGTCTTTTATACGGCCGTCAATGGCGACAGTTCCCTGGCGCCTTATGAGGTCGACACGCTGTATGACAAAGCGAATATCCGGAAGCTGCATTTGTTCGAGATCGGGCCCGGCATCGGGTATGCCTATACCTTTGTCTATCGTACGCATTATTTTGCATTGGGCTCCGTGAATGCGAATTTCGATGCCTATTTCTCCAGGGAGATCGGCAATGGGGTCCGCAAAGACCGTATCGGTTTCTCGCCGAATTATATCCTGCGTTTCGGGGCGGGTTATAATGCCAATAAGTGGGGAATCAGCGCCTTATGGTTTACCGGCGGCGTGCACACAAAAGGAGAGTCTTCCGGATACCAGTATACGATGACCCTGGGCAGCTACCGGCTGCAATATGTCAGGCGTTTCGGGATCGGCCGCCGGATGAAAAGGATTCTTGAATAGGGATTTAATGGCTAATTAATTTCTTAGCGGGTGGTCTCAATGCAATAGCTCCTACATTTATGGGAAAATTGCATATGGACTATATCAGATTCGGGAGTACCGGCATGACGGTATCGAGGTTGTGTCTGGGTACGATGACTTACGGAAAGCCCACGGAACGGTGGCCCTGGGCATTGGATGAGGAGCAAAGCCGGCCTTTTATAAAAAAGGCGCTGGAGGCGGGCATCAATTTCTTCGATACGGCGGATGTCTATACGGCGGGTGCGAGCGAGGAGGTGGTGGGTCGTGCCTTACGCGATTTCGCGAAGCGGGATGAGGTCGTGCTGGCTACAAAGGTCTTCAACCCGATGGGACCCGGGCCTAATGACCGGGGGCTTTCGAGAAAACATATCCTGAGTGCCATCGACGCGAGCCTCAGGCGTCTCGGGACCGATTATGTCGATCTCTATCAGATCCATCGCTGGGACTATCATACACCCATCGAGGAAACGATGGAAGCCCTCCATGACGTGGTAAAATCCGGGAAAGCCCGGTATATCGGCGCTTCGTCCATGTATAGCTGGCAGTTCGCCAAGGCATTGTATACCGCGGATCTTCACGGATGGACCCGCTTTGTCTCCATGCAACCCCACTATAACCTCGTTTACCGCGAAGAAGAGCGGGAGATGATCCCTTTCTGCATCGATCAGAAGGTAGCCGTTATTCCGTGGTCCCCGTTGGCCAGGGGCCTGTTGACCGGTAAGCGATCGAAACAATGGAATGAGACGGAGCGGGCGAAGACCGATGCCTTTGGCAAAGGGCTTTATGGGGCGGATTCCGATTTTGACGTCGTAAACCGTGTAGCGGAAATAGCCTTGCAAAAGGGCATCCCCGACGCCCAGGTAGCGCTGGCCTGGATATTGCATAAATCCGGCATTACGGCGCCCATCATCGGCGCCAGCAAGCCCGGACACCTCGAGGATGCTGAAAAAGCTTTGTCTGTGAAGCTGAGTGAAGAAGAGATCCGCCGGCTGGAGGAGCCGTACAAGCCGCATGGCGTGCTTGGCTTTCAATAACAACAGGCGCCGGTCGTCAGGAAATTCCTTCCATTCGGCAAAAAAAACGGGGCATCCGGGTAAAAAAACGTAAATTATGTGGTAAATAATTTTCAGGGTGTCTCTTCTAAAAATACCTGGTTTATGGCATCTATCACGTTGACGGTTAATAAAAAGAAATATACCATCGAAGCCGATCCCCAAATGCCGCTGCTTTGGGCGATCCGGGACATCGTCGGTTTGAAGGGTACGAAATTTGGGTGTGGAATGGCCCAGTGCGGCGCCTGCACGGTCCACCTGGATGGGGAAGCCGTGCGTTCCTGCGTGACCCTGGTCGGCAGGGCAGAAGGGCAGGAGATCGTGACCATCGAGGGTATCTCGGACGACAACTCCCACCCACTGCAAAAGGCCTGGATCGAATTCCAGGTTCCGCAATGCGGGTATTGCCAGTCGGGGCAGATTATGTCGGCGGCTGTATTGCTCCGCGAGAATCCGCATCCTACCGACAGAGACATAGACGAAGCCATGATGGGCAACCTCTGTCGTTGCGGGACCTATACCCGTATCCGGAAAGCGATCCATCGTGCCGCGGAGATCATGAACGCCTGAGATCCCGAACCCCTGAGATCCCGAATGCCGGGATCCTGAATGCTTAAAATTCCGAACGCTTAGGATTGTGAATGATAAATAATTTTTTATGCGTCTTAAAGAGATGATAAAGCAACCTGCTTCCCGGGGAGACCTGGATCGCAGGCGTTTTCTCCAACTGACCGGGCTGAGTGGTCTGGGCCTTGTACTTGGGTTGGGGTGGAAACCGGGCGACGAGGAAGCGATCGTCGCCGCCGCCGGCACGACCGCGGTAAATCTTTCCGCCTATATCATCATAGACTCGTCGGGGACGATTTCGATTATGAACCCGCAGCCCGATATGGGACAGGGTACTTTCCAATCGGTTCCTGCCATGATCGCCGAAGAGCTGGAGGTGACCCTGGAGCAGATCCGCATAATTCAGACCGGCGGGGAGAAGCAATATGGGCGCCAGACTTCCGGTGGAAGCAATTCTATCCGCGGCAATTATCAGAAACTTCGTACAGTGGGCGCCGCTGCCAAAGAGATGCTCATCCTGGCGGCGACCCAGCGCTGGAAGGTTCCGGTCTCCGAATGTTATGCTTCGGGAGGGGTTGTCTATCATAAGCCATCCGGCAAGTCGCTGTCTTATGGAGAGCTGGCCGTGGAAGCCGGTCGTCTTCCGGTCCCGCAGCAGCCGGTGTTAAAAGATCCCCGCGATTTTAAGATCATTGGCAAAAATTATCCGAGACCCGATGTGCCGTTGAAGATTTCCGGGAAGGCCGTTTATGGAATCGATGTGGAGTTGCCCGGCATGCTCTACGCTTCGGTGGCGCATTGTCCCGTGTTCAACAGCAAGCTTGTCAGTTATGAAGATGCCGACACGATGCGAGTCAAAGGGGTGAAGAAGCTGGTGAGGTTCCAGCGGGCATTGGGGGCTCACAAATACGATGCGGTTGCCGTGATAGCCGATACCTATTGGGCGGCCTACCAGGGTAAACTGGCCCTGAAGGTAAAATGGGACTATGACGGAAACGATGTCTTCGATACCGATGTCTACGAGCAGACTCTTCGTGAGCTGTCGGGCAAAGAGGGAACGGTCGTTCATAGCGACGGCAATTTTGAAGCGGCCTTTTCATCCGCACCGGTGCAGTTGACAGCCTTGTATGAGCTGCCGATGGTTTCGCATTCGCCGATGGAGCCGCAGAACTGTACGGCCCTGTGGCACGGGAAGGATCTGCTGGAGATATGGGTCTCTTCGCAGGGCGCGGATCGTGTGAAGGATGAGATCGCCAGGAACCTGGGAATCCCGCGTGACAATATAAAAGTCAATATCCTGTTCAGCGGCGGCGGCTTCGGGCGGCGTTTATACAATGACTATGCTGTAGAAGCCGCGAGCATTGCGCGGGAAGTGGATGCGCCGGTCAAGATGATCTGGACCCGGGAAGAAGACACACAGCTGGGACCTTTCCGACCTCCGACTTTTTCTGCAATGAAAGCGGGTCTTTCTGCCGACGGGAAGCCGCTGGCCTTTCAGCACAAGGTTATCTCTCCTTCGATGGGGTCCACGCTGGAAGACAAGAAAGACACCAGCGGTGAGAGTTCGTCGATGACGGAGGGTATCAGCACACAGGCATACGAGCTGCCCAATATGAAAAATGAATATGTTTTTTCACAGATCCATATTCCCCTGGCCGCCTGGCGGTCCGTGACGAGTTCCACGGTCGCTTTCGCGCATGAATGTTTTATCGATGAGATGGCTGCAAAAGCCGGCAGGGATCCGCTGCAATACAGGCTCGACGTCCTGCTGACAAAAGATTCGGACACGAAGAGGTTGCTGTTGAAACTGAAAGAAGTCTCTTATTGGGATCGGCCGCTTCCGGCGGGCTGGGGCCGGGGTGTGGCACAATACGAATTTTTTGCGGGTCTCGGCGGTTATGTGGTGGAAGTATCCAGCACGAATCAAAGCGGGATCCATATTGAGAAGGTCTATATGGTCATCGATCTGGGCACCGTCGTGAACCCCGATATGGTGGCCTTGCAGGTAGAGGGCGCAGCCACTATGGCCCTGACGGCTGCCATCAAGAGCGCCATCACTTTTACAAACGGCCAGACGCGACAAACCAATTTCCACAACTATCCGCTCGTTCGCATCAATGAAATGCCGGAGGTGGAAGTGCATATCATCGCCGAGGGCGGTCCGAAGATCAAAGGTGTCGGTGAGCCGGGCCTTCCTCCTTTTGCGCCCGCGCTCGCCAACGCGATTTTTGCGGCGACGGGTAAACGGATCCGGAAACTCCCTTTTAATATCAACAAAGTCTGACGTCGTTATGATCAATGTAAAAAAATGGGTAGGCATCCTTGCCTTATTGGTCGTTTTTATTTTTACAGGTTCCGCATTCACCCGTCCGTTCCTTTCGGGGAAGGCGGCGGTTATGCCTGTTTACGGCACATCTCCTGCCGAAGGATCTCTTGCCGGTGGATCTCCGGGTAACGCTAACGGCCCGTCCTACCGGGAAAGCGATATGATGCATGGGGAATCCGGCATACCTGGCCGGAAGCCGGCTCTACTGCATAGGGAAACCGGAAAGGTGCCGGACAGCGTGCTCTCCAAAAGACATTTCCTGGAAGTCTATAAGGTGCTGATGAGCCCCCGGTGCATGAACTGTCATCCGTCCGGGGATGCGCCGCTCCAGGGAGAAGACAGCCATATTCATACGATGGGGGTGCAACGCGGGTTGGACGGCAGGGGGCTCTATGCCCTGAAGTGCACCAATTGTCACCAGCCCCAGAACACGCCCGGTCTGCATATGCCTCCGGGCAATCCCAAATGGAAATTGCCGCCTTCCTATATGAAGATGGTATTCCAGGGGAAAACACCGCGGCAGCTGGCCGCCCAGCTGCTTGACAAGACGCAAAATGGCGGGAAAAATAAGGCCCAGCTAATCGATCATGTCACCCATGATATGCTGGTGGCATCGGGTTGGAATCCCGGCGAAGGCCGTGCGTTGCCGCCGCTCACTCACAAGGAATTCGCGCGGCAGTTCAAGTTGTGGCTCGATAAGGGCGGCTATCTCCCCGATTGAGCTTTTGCCGGCAAAGGTGCTTAGCTTTTGCCCGATAAAGGTTCCCGGCTTTTGCCGATGAAGGTTCTCAGCTTTTCCCGATCAGCATGCCGGCGATAAACACGACGGCGCCTCCCACCACGATCTGGAAGATCGCTTTTAACAATGGTGTATCCATATAACGATGCCGAACCCACGCAATCGTTATCAATTCGATGAACACGACGATGATCGCGAGGGTCATGGCGGCCTTGTAAGAGGGGAGAAGGAATGGTAATGCATGACCTGCGGCCCCGAGGAAGGTCATGAGCCCGCAAACAAGGCCCCTGGTTATGGGGTTGCCCCGGCCTGTCAGCTTTCCGTCGTCGGAAAGTGCCTCGGAGAAGGCCATGCTGATCCCTGCGCCGACTGCCACTGCAAGACCTACCAGGAAGGTGGTGTGATTATTATGTGTCGAAAAAGCCGTTGCAAACAGGGGCGCGAGAGACGAGACGGAGCCATCCATCAGACCTGCCAGACCGGGTTGTATGACATGCAGGATGAAATCACGTTTTTGACTTTTACCGGGATAGGTGGTGTTGATTTCCATATGTTAGATTTAGACGAGGTGTCAGATTTTGGCCAATATAATAAAAGGAGTTGATTATCCACGGACATGAGATAAATATTCCGGTACCTTGCACTGACAATCAAATGATGAATTGCTATGAAGAAGAAATCCTCCGGGAAATGGCGAATGGTCCTGTTCTTCGTATTGCTGTGCGGGGTCGTGATTCAATTCATACGTCCGCGGCTGGATAACCCAGCGGTAAGCGGCGACTTGCAGGCTCCGCCCGAAGTCAAGCGGATATTGAAGAGGGCCTGTTATGATTGTCACTCCAACGAGACGAAACTGGCCTGGTTCGACCGGTTGGAGCCTGCCTATTGGCTGGTGGCGCAGGACGTCAGGGAGGGCAGAAAGGTGTTGAATTTCTCCTTATGGGACAGCTTGACCAAGGACCAGCAGAAGGGAAAGCTGTTCGAGGCTTTTAACAAGATAACGTTTAAGGAGATGCCGCTGAAACAGTACAGGCTTTTGCATGCGGGAGCGACGATCACCGGAGACGAACAAGCGGTCATCAGGGATTACCTGAGTACGCTGGTTGTGCCCGTGAAATACCCGGATACGACGAGGAGCAAAGCGGCCGGCGAACAATACGAAAAGTGGATTCGGACAGGGATGGCGGCCCGGGAGGTGGCCCCGGCACCAAACGGCATTGCTTTTATACCCGATTATAAAGACTGGGTCGCCATCAGCGCGACCGAACGTTTCGACAACGGCACGTTGCGGGCGATCCTTGCGAACGATCAGGCCCTCAAGGCAATCAGGGAAGGCCATGTCAATCCCTGGCCCGACGGGGCGGCATTTGCCAAGATAGCCTGGGACCAGTCGGCTGATTCCGCCGGGATCATTCGCCCGGGGGTGTTTAAGCAGGTCGAGTTCATGATCAAAGACAGCCGCAAATATGCCGATGCCGACGGATGGGGCTGGGCCCGCTGGGTAAAGGGGGCGCAACTGGCTCCTTATGGAAAGGACGCTCTCTTCGTGACCGAATGCATGAACTGTCACAAGCCGATGCAGGACCGAGATTTTGTCTTTACCAGTCCGCTCGATTTGTCTGCGAAGAGTGATCGGGCAGGTGATGGCAGAGAAGGAGAAGGGGGTGACGCTCATGCAAAAGTCCGGGACATCTATAACCGGGAGGCTTCTCTGCGAGATTCGTCGGTCTTTAACCCGCTTGCCTGGAAGGTGATCACTTCGTTTGTCGACAAGAACCATCATACGATGTCTATTCTGTACGGGAATGACATTGCCGTGCTTGCCGCCCGGTTAAATCCCGGGCCTGGGTATCCCGCGGGTTCTGTTTTATCGCTGGTCACCTGGTCCCGGAAAGAGGACAGAAACTGGTATGGAGGCAGCATTCCGGCGGCTATCCAATCCATCGAGAAGGTGACTTGTGAGCCTGAGATGTTATCCGGGAGCAGGTTTTCCAACGGGGGATTGGCCAAGGGGGTGTTTGCCTCGTACGAAAGTTATGCGGGAAGTCCTTTGAAAAAGACGGATGGACAGGACAGCGTTGTCATTCTAAAGAGAATTGCCGACCTGGTGAGCCGGAGGGCGTCAGTGCTGCCTTGAGCGGTGCCGGGGAGTCTGCTGAAGGCGGGGAGTTGGCGACGGATAGCTGTATGGTGGGCATTGGACGGGTCAGTAGCCAGACGGTAGGCAGGGGACGGTAAGTAGTTGGGCGGCAAGTAGTAACTTCGCGCGTGCAACCGAATAGGGACGCACTATCATTATGAGTTTACTGGAAGTTTCTGCAATCGGAAAACGGGATGGCGGTGCTGTCATACTAAAAGACATCAGCTTTGGGGTGTCGCCGTCATGGAAAGTGGCTATTGCCGGGGAGACGGGCTCGGGTAAAAGTACGCTGCTAAAAATGATCGCGGGCCTGGCCCAGCCCGACAGTGGGACGATTTTATTCGAGGGAGTAAGAGTGAAAGGCCCTGCCGACAAATTGATCCCCGGCCATGCCCGGATCGCCTATTTGTCACAGCAATATGAATTGCTTAATAATATGCGGGTAGAAGAGGTGCTGGAATACACGAACAATCTCTCCGTGGAGGATGCGGGGCGCTTATATGAGGTCTGCAGGATCTCGCATCTCTTGAAAAGGAGGACCAGCCAGTTGTCCGGGGGAGAAAGACAAAGGATCGCCCTTGCCCGGTTGCTGGTGACTACTCCCCGTCTTTTATTGCTGGACGAACCTTTTTCAAATCTCGACAGGATTCACAAAGATCTCTTAAAAACGGTAATCCGGGATATTGGAGAGAGGCTGCATGTCACCTGCATGCTTGTTTCGCATGACCCGGCAGACACGCTCTCCTGGGCGGATGAGATCCTCGTCATGAAGGAGGGCGATATCGTCCAGCGGGGATCGCCGGCAGAGATTTATCGGCGGCCTGTCACCGAATACGTAGGCGCGCTCTTTGGAAGCTATAACCTGATAGCTGCATCGCAGAACCGGCTTTATCGCGAATTGACCGGCATGATCCGGAATGGGAAAGGCCCGGAAGTTGCAGAGGGTCGGGAAGCCGGAGAGAATCGGAACGCCGGAGAGATTGTGGTGGGTGGAGATTACAGGATGGCGGCGAAGAGACAGACGACCGGGAAAGAGGCGGCGGCAGGGAAGCGCCTGTTCATTCGCCCGGAAGATCTGGCCATCCGGAGAACGAAAACAGAAGGTTCGGAAGACGATCTTTTAAACGATGAGGGCCTGCATCCGCAGGCCCTGAAGGGTATCGTCGAAAAACTGGAATATCTTGGAAATTCATACGAAGTAGAAATATCTGTGTACGGAGTTCCTCTTGTCGTAAGAACGGGAAGCGGCGATTTTTCGCGGGGCGCTACCGTTCTTGTCTCGCTATTCCCCCGGGAAGACCGCTGGCTTCTTTAGCATTCCGCGGCGGAGCCTATCGGATGAGATCATTGATCGATTCAGGAATCAAGATCCGATCACGATCAGACAAGCGACCTGCGATTTATGATCAGACGGTCAGCAGCGTCATTTCGCCAAGGTATAGGATTGTAGGGTCTGCGAATAGGACAGGTACAAGTTATTGCTGGAATTCAACTCATAGTCCTCTATCCTCACGACCCCCACTCCCGGAGAAACATAGATGATGATGACTTCCTGGTTTACGCCATTGCAGTCCGTGGCATATTCGACATTTCTGAGACAGGTATATGTTTTTACCGCCACTGTCGACGCGAAACCGTATTGTGAATACTGGGTTGGGCAGGTGGGGTTGGAAAAATCGGTGCCGCTCCCTATTTCGATACCGTCCTGGTTCGTCGTGCCAAAGAACAGGTAAGAGCCCGCGCCGAGGGTATCCATTAGAAAAATAGCATCGTTATTGGGGTCTACGCCGGCGAAATTTCCCGAATAGAACCATCCCTGGCCGGTACCGGTCAACTCATACAGAGGAAAGCCGGACGGGTCATGATAGGTTTGCGCCAGCGCGGTGACGGTATCCGGGTTGGCGGATATAAAGAGGCTATCGTTGAACAGGGAGTCCGAATAGACCCATTGGTTCCCGGCTTTTAGCGGCCAAAGTGCCGTAGGGCTGTTTCCGGGGCCGTTGCTATTGTTTGAATTTTTAGAACAGGATGGAAATGAGATGATTACAATAAGTGCAATTAGGAAGACAAAAATAAAGGCACCGGAGAGTGTCTTTTTCATGGATTGTTATTTTTTTAATGAGACGTTAAAAATGTCTATTGGTTTGCTTGTCAAATGTTAAAGAATTCTTAATGGTCGGCCCTTGCTAACAGAAATGCGGTTATTGGGGCCTTGCAGGTCGTCAAAATCTGAATGACAAGACACCGCTGATTTGCCGGGGGGCTTGTGCTTCCCCGTTCGTATTCCAATATTTTTGACTGGCGAGATTGTTTACCCGCAGTCCCACGCTGTATTTGGGCTGATCATAGGAGATCGTGGCCCGGAGGATGGCGTAGGATGGCAAAGGAACTTTGTTATACTGGTCCAAATAGGAATACATCATGCTCACAAAATTCATTCCGAATCCAAAGATAAGCCCTTTCAGCCTACCTCTCTGTATTTTGTAGCTTATCCATTCGTTTATGGAGTTGCGCGGCGATTCCACCGGGCTTTTTCCTTTTAGCGAGGTATCCACCGTGACATATACGTTCTCATTATACCCATACCCCGCGACGAGGTTCAGTCCCGGAAGCGGGTTGGCAGTGAGTTCCACTTCAAATCCCTTGCTTCGCTGGGTTCCGTCCTGGATCGATGAGCCCTGGTGGGAAGGGTTCGGATCTGGCCGTACGATGTCTTTCAGGAGGATATCGTAATAGCTTACCGTGCTGCTCAACTTGCCGTCAAACAGGTCCAGTTTGACGCCTTCTTCCCATTGATTGGCCTGCTGCGGTTTAAATGCGTGGTGAAAAAAATCGCTTCCCGATTGGTTTTGAAAGCCGTTCAGGTAATTGACAAACAGCGAAACGATGTTTTTTACAGGCTGATAAATCAGTCCGAATTTCGGCGAGACCGCATTTTGTTTGTAACCGTTTGGATCCGGAGCTGCAAAATGATCGAGGCGAACAGCGGCCATGCCGATCAGGTTATCGGTAAAATTTATTACGTCGGTCGCATAGGCGGCCAGCGTATACTCGCTGCTCGAATAGTGAAGCAGGGTTGAGCCGGCAATCGTGCTGTTGATACTTTCAGAACTCATATTCGCCGTTCCGGGCTGCGTAAAGTTCAGGTTGTTGTCGTATACAAAATAGGCGTAAGGATAGGCAATCTTGTAAGAATAATAATCGAATCCCAGCAATAGCCTGTGTTTTATTGCACCTGTCTTGACCTGCCCGTTAAAGTTTTGCTGCAGGTCATAGGCTTCCACCCGGCCTGAACGGGTAGCCGACACGAGCCTGCTCAGGGTCGTGTCGCTGGTGAAATTCAAAAAGACGAGGTTATAGGCATCTCTCAGTTGCTGATTAAAGGCATAGATCGTATGGGACACCCATTTGTCGGATAGCTTATAGTCCGCGCCGGCAAATACATTGACCGATCCGATATGGTCCCTGGTATCGTTGCCGATCAGGGAACTGTTATAAGGAATCCGGATATCCGAATATTTTGTGGCGGTAAGACTTTGGAAACCGAAGCCGGATTCGAACAGGGGGACGGAATTATTGCGGCCGGCTTCTACATCGAGCGAAAGACTGAACCGGTCATTTACTTTATATAACAGGGAAGGAGCAATGATCCAGGAGTTTTGGGAACCGGCGTCCTGAAAGGACCCTTCGTCGTGGACGGCGGCGTTCACGCGTAGCAGGGCGGTTTTGGCCGTGTCGAGTGCTGTATTGATATCCATGGTAAAACGGCTCAATCCCCATTGACCCCCTGCGTAGCCGATTTCCCCGCCAAAATGGTCGTAGGGTTTCTTGGTCACCCGGTTGATGACTCCGCCGTAGGAAGAGATACTGGTTCCGAACAGGGTGGCGGACGGGCCTTTCAATATCTCCAATCGTTCGATATTCACCGGATCGATGTTGTCAAAGATTTGACCCGTTGAAATACCGTTCCGCAACAGACCATATGCTTCGAAGCCCCGCATCATGATATAGACGGTCCGGTCCGGATTCTGCTGGACGGATCCTCCGGCTGTGTTTTGCAGAGCGCCCTGGATATCGGTCACCAGTTGATCTTTCATCAGTTCTTTGGTCACCACGGCGGTGACCTGTGGATTCTCGAGATCCTTCAATGGCATCTTTGCGACATAATCGCTTTCTTTTGAGGCGAATTTATTGATCCTGTCCCCGGTGACGACGACCTCCTGGAGTTGTTTTGCCGTTAGGTTCAGACGCAGGTCGACCTCCGTCACGTAATTGCCTTTTATACTGATTGAACGGGAGACCGGGGAAGCACCGACCAGCGATATTTCGATTGTATAGTCGCCGTCCGGTACATTGCGGATCTCGAACAGGCCGTGCTCATCCGACACGGTCGTCTTTCGAAATGTCTTTGCCTGTACCAGCCGGACCGTCACATAGGCACCCGGTTTCTCATCGGAAGTGACGATTTTTCCCCTGACCGTTCCCGGTGTATCCCGTGCGATGAGGGGAACGGTCGCGGATATATGAAAAGGGGCCGGGCTATTGGTGGCAGAAGCGGTTAACCCCAAAAAACAGAATAAGCAGGCGACAGTAAGACTGAACTTCCGGAACGAAATTCGCCTACCCATAAATTTTCTCATGACCAGTTATTTGCGGCTAAGGTGTAAGTTAGGCAAAGATGCAAATAATTTAGGCATTGCAGCCTCAAATAATTGGCTAAGTTTGCTCACATAAATTTTGATCACTTAAACAATATCAAAGATATGAAACCAGGAAAAGTCCTCCCCGCTGCCATCACTATTTTCGGCGCAAAAGGAGACCTTACCCGGCGTAAGTTGATCCCGGCTCTTTATAATTTGTATACCGCGGATCACCTGCCCGCTCAATTCATTATTTATTGCGTTGATTATCTTGCAGTTGATGAATCCGAATTCAAGAAAGAACTTCTTGAAGGGATCGACGAATTCAGTCGCAACGGGAAAGCCGACCGTAACAAATGGGAGGTGTTTGCCGCTCATATCAGCTATATTCAGGGCGACTTCGTAAAGGCCGAGACCTATGTCAGTCTGAAAAATAAGATAAAAAACTTCGAAGGCATCGTGCAGATACGGGGCGTTCGTATGTTCTACTTTGCCGTCGCCCCCCGTTTCATCGAAGTTATCGCCGATGCCTTATATGTCCGGAAACTTTGTAACCGTGACACGCTGGACCGTATCGTCGTCGAAAAACCATTCGGCTCGGATCTCGACTCGGCTAAAAAGCTAAACCGCTACCTGAACAAGCGGTTTAAAGAAAAACAGATCTACCATATCGACCACTATCTTGGTAAGGAAATGGTCCAGAATATCATGGCCTTCCGATTTGCCAACTATGTGTTCGAACCGCTTTGGAATAAGAAGTACATCGACCACATCCAGATCAGTGTAGCCGAAGAAGTGAGCGTCGGTAAAAGAGGCGGTTATTATGACAGCAGTGGCGCCCTGCGCGATATGATCCAGAACCACCTGTTCCAGCTGTTATGTATCATCGCCATGGACTGCCCCAGGGAATATGAAGCGGAGGCTATCCGGGATGCGAAGGTCAAAGTGCTGAAGAACGTCCGGCCTTTTACCAATCAGAGTGTCTTTAAAGATGTAGTACGCGGTCAGTATACCGCCGGTGTCATCAACGGAAAACCCCAGGTCGGGTATAAAGAAGAAGGCCAGGTCGCGAAAGACTCCGTTACGGAGACCTTCGTAGCGGCGAAGCTCTCTATCGATAGCGAACGCTGGAAAGGTGTCCCTTTCTTCCTGCGTACCGGCAAGTCGATGCCTCGCCAGTCTTCCGTCATCATGATCCAGTTTAAGGACTCACCCCATAAGATCTTCAAGGATGATATCATGCCCAATCAGCTTATCATCAGCATCCAGCCTGAACTGGAGATCGGCCTTATGTTCGAGGCAAAGGAACCCGGGCTGCATATGAAGCTGCTGCCGGTAGAAATGGACTTTATGTACAAGGAGGAATATAAGCAGTCCCTGCCCGAAGCCTACGAAGCGCTGCTGCTCGACGTACTCGAAGGAGACGCCACCCAGTTCATGCGCGACGACCAGATCGAGGCTGCCTGGAAAGTAGTCATGCCCATCCTGGATGCCTGGAAAAAATCGCCCAAAAGACAGTTGATACCTTACGAGGCCGGCAGCTGGGGACCTAAGGCTTCCGATACGCTGCTGAAACCTTATGCCAAGGAATGGTTTCGTCTCCCTGTGAGGTTAGCCGATGATCAGGCTGCGAATTCCAATCTGGCTGCTCACGCACCACAGGAGGGGTGAGTGGTCGGTGGTGAGTGGTGGGTAGTGAGTAGTCGGTAATGAGTAGTGAGTAGCGGGATAGATTGCGGTAAAGTTGGTACTTTTGTAAAAAATAGAATATGGGCATCGCAGATAAATTATTTCAAATGAAAAATGAAAAATCCTCTGCTAATCTGAAAGCAGGGCAGGATTTCCTGGCGGTCAACAAGGATAAGCCGGGTGTTGTCAGTCTGCCAAGCGGATTGCAATACGAAATCATCACGCAGGGCTCGGGGAAAAAACCGCTTGCCAGCAATAATGTCACCTGTCATTATCATGGCACCCTGATCGACGGGTCTGTATTTGACAGTTCCGTAAAACGGGGACAGCCTGCCACCTTCCCGCTGAGCGGGGTCATCAAGGGATGGACCGAGGGTTTGCAGCTGATGGCCGAGGGCAGCAAGTGGCGATTTTTTATACCTCCGCAACTCGGCTATGGCGACAGACAGGTAGGACCTCATATCGGTCCCAACAGCACGCTGGTATTCGAGGTGGAGCTGCTAAAAGTGAACTAGACCATTTTTGGGGCAATCTCATGGTTTTGTGGCAATTTCTGTAAATTGGTCTAAAAGAATACTATGCCCGAAAGCTCTGCTCCGCAACCCGGCGGGATCAAAGAAAGATTCTCCGATCTCATAGGGTTGGAAGAACTAAAGGATTTCAAACTGTCCGATATATTCTCCTCGGTCTTTAAGAAGCATACTGCCGAAGAAATGGAAGACCAGCTGATCACCGGCACCAGCCGTCATACTCCCGCGTTGGCGGAGATAGAGATCGGCTGGGCGCGGCCCTGGCTATTCGCGAGACTGCTGGGGGTGTCCGCGGTCCTGGCAGTCATCCTCTACATGGGGTTTGACTATTTCGGGAATTATAACCTGATCCCGGGGTTGATCTTTGTCGGTTCTTTCGCCGTTCCGATTTCTACGCTGATATTTTTCCTGGAAATGAATGTTCCGCGTAATGTCTCTATTTTTACCATCACCCAACTCACTTTTGTCGGAGGGGTCGCTTCGCTGATCCTGGCGCTGATCTTCTACAGCCGCTTTGACTTTTTTACGACCTATCTCGGTACTCCCGCGGCGGGGATCATAGAAGAATCCGCCAAATTACTGATCGTCGCCCTGCTGATGGGCAAGGCTGTCCGGTATCGCTGGTGTTTGAACGGGTTGTTATTCGGAGCCGCCATCGGCACGGGATTCGGGGCCTTTGAAAGCGCGGGCTATGCCTTCAGGACCATGCTTGTCAGGGGCGTCGATGCGGGAGGCAGCAGCATTCTGCTTCGTGGCGTCGATGCGCCTTTTACGCATATCGTCTGGACGGCCAGTGCCTCGGCTGCTTTATGGCTTGTAAAAGGGGATCGGCCCTTCTCCTGGGAACAGTTAAAGGCGCCGGCTTTTTTACGCATATTTGTCTCCGTTGTACTCATCCATATGGTCTGGGACACCGGCTTCACGCTCGTGCCGCTGCCGCTCGTGACGGACCTGAAATTCGTGCTGCTTGGTCTTTTAAGCTGGGTAATCTGCCTGCGCCTGATACAGGCCGGTCTGAGACAATTGAACAAGGCGCGGCAGGAGGAGACTTTGCCATCCCTGCCTGCCCTCGATGCGAGCGGCAACGCGGCGACAGCGTGAGGGAGGGGCAGGCTGAGGAGGCGTCAGGCATGCGAAGACGGAGTTGGATGGGCTGCGGTGAGCCGGGTCGGACAATGCCGGACTTCTGTCACGGGGTCTCAGATGGCGGTTGCCAGTATTTTTCTTCCAATCAGCAGGGTGATCAGGGCCAGCGCCGAGGTGGAAGCCATGATTGCGATCATGGGGTTGGCGGTCCCGTTGCTAAATACGCTTATGCCGACTGAGGCGAGGGCTCCTATGCCCATTTGCAGGGCTCCGAGCAGGGCGGAGGCCGTACCGGCATTTTTTGAGAAAGGCGCCAGGCAGAGTGCGGCGGCGTTCGGATTGGTGAATCCCACGCTGCAGAGCAGCAGGAAGAGAAAGAAAATGGTATGGGGAAGGCCGTATCTGCCCATGACATTGCCGGCCAGGAAGGCAAAAGCGATCAGCACCTGCGCCGAAAGGGCGACCCGTACGATCTGTTCGCTGCTATATTTTCTGAGGAGCAGGGTATTGAACTGGCTAAGCCCGATAAATCCTATGGAGAGGAAGGCAAATATCCATCCGTATACTTTTTTGTCTACATGAAAGATGTCCATAAACACCATCGGTGACGCGGACACATAGGCAAACAGGCTGGCAAAGGCGAGGGAACTGGTCATCGCATAGGTCAGGAACTGGGGGTCTTTGAACACGTTCCAGAAATTTTTTACGATGGGTCCCGGTTTTAAAGAGAAAGAACGGTCCGGCGGATACGTTTCGGGCAGTCCTATGATGGTCAGCAGCATGATCAATACGGCCATGATCAGTAGGATAATAAAAACTGCCCGCCAGCCGAAAAGGCTGATGGTATAGCTGCCTGCCGTAGGAGCGATCATCGGCGAGGCACCCACGACGAGCAGCAACAGGGAAAAGACTTTGGCGCTGTCTTTTGCCCCAAAGAGATCGCGTACCATTGCCATCGAGCCGACTGCCGCGCCGCAACTTCCCACGGCTTGGGCGAACCGCAGGATAATCAGGCTATCGATACTGGTGGCCCGGAGACAGGCGGCAGAAGCCAGGATATAGAGGACCAGGCCGGCGTACAAGGGTTTTTTTCTGCCATATCTGTCCAGTAAGGGACCATACAGCAGCTGCCCTGCCGAAATGCCTATAAAATAGCTGGACAGGGAAAGCGATACGGAAGCCACGGAGGTATGCAGGCTGTCGGCGATGTCCTGGAACCCCGGGAGGTACATGTCTATGGAAAAGGGCCCCAGCGCGGTCAGCAATCCCAAAATGACGACCAGCGAGAAATATCTTTGCGTTTTCAGTGTATGATGAAATTTTCAAATTCGAAAATGTTGTTAGCCGGCCAGCACCTGCAATTTAAATGTAATTTTGTCATAAATTGGGCTCATGTCGCTGTTTATCGCCTCATTGAATTCGGGAAGCAACGGGAATTGTTACTATGTCGGAGACGAGAAAGACGCCGTTCTCGTGGATGCGGGGATATCCTGCCGGGAGACCGAAATGCGTATGAAGCGTATGGGGTTGTCGATGAAAATGGTGAGGGCCATTTTTGTATCGCACGAACACACGGATCATATCAAAGGGCTTTCCATACTTGCAAAGAAATACCAGCTACCGGTCTTTATCACCCGTAATACGCTGCTTGGCGGACGCATTCCTTTACAGGAGCACCTGGTGGTGTCTTTCAGGCCCCACGATCCGGTGACCATCGGCGGGCTCAGTATCACCGCTTTCCCGAAAGCGCATGACGCGTCTGATCCTCATAGCTTTATTATCGAAGGCAGCGGGATGACGATCGGTGTGTTTACCGATATCGGGTTGGTTTGCGAACAGGTGATCCGGTATTTCAGCCAGTGTCATGCGGCTTTTCTGGAAGCCAACTATGATGCGGACATGCTCGATAAGGGCAAGTATCCCTATTATCTCAAGAACCGGATACGAGGCGGCCGGGGGCATCTCTCCAATATGCAGGCCCTGGAGCTTTTTCTGGCGCATAGGCCGTCTTATATGAGCCATCTGCTCTTATCTCATCTTTCGAAGGACAATAACAATCCCGAACTCGTGTCCGAATTGTTCAACCGGCATGCAGACGGAACAGAGATCGTCGTCGCCTCCCGTTATGGGGAGAGCGCCGTTTACCAGCTCCGGCCCGTCCTTGCCAGGATCCCGCTTGCCGTTTCTCATCCCCTCCCGCTGACGGAGGCCACTTCGATGACTAACCGCCCGGGGCTGCAGTACCGGCTGCCGTTTTAGAAGGCTGAGACGGACGTATAGAGGGCAGCTGCCGTCCTTGTTTTGGGCACCCACTCCGATACGGCTAAATAACTTTAAAAGAAGAGACTGTCAACGGATGACGCCCTCTTGTGATGGACTGATAAAGGGTGCGAAACAGTCCGGAAGGACAGGGATAATGGTTACCAGGATAGGGACGCCGGAAGATCGCAGAGGCGCACTGGCCGTGATCGGGTGAGGTGGTGGCCGGCCCCCCTTCGATGCCGTACCAATTGATCCTCCTGCTGGCGTAGATGACCCCGGCGAGGATCAGGAATAGCCCGATGCTGCCAATCAACAGGGCCGTATCTTCCAGCCGGATGAGCACAAATATGAATCCATAGAGAAGAGACAGTATAGCGGCAAAGAGCCGGCCGGTTTCCAGGATCTGAAATGTCCCCATTGTTTCCTTCATTTAAAAAGTAAATAAACAGAACCGGGAAATTCAAATTTATTTTTATCAAAGTTCCTTCGCCTCGGGGAAGTCGATGGGGATTTTTGTGAGCCGGAAGACATAATTGGTGAAGCTCATGACGTTGATCAGGGCGAAGAGATCGATCAGGGCGGCTTCTTTATACCCCAGCGAATAGAAATCGTCCTGCAGGGCTTCGCTCACCTCTCCTTTGGATTCTATCACCGAATAAATGACCTGGTAAATCACCTCCCATTTTTTTTCCGGGAAGGTCCCCGCCCGTAACAATAAGGTCTCTTCTTCCTTCCAGCCATTTTTTATGGCTGATTGGGTGTGGGAGGCGAGGCAGTACCTGCATCCGTTCAGTTGAGAGACGATCAGGTATACCGCCTCTCTTTCACGGGAATGAAAACTGCCCCTGGCTTGCTGTGCGGTATATTGCGTGTAAGCGCTCAGCGCGTTGGCGGAGTAGCCTATCGTCGCGTAGAGGTTCGGCATCTTCCCCATTGCCTTTTGAAACTGCTCGAAAATGGGCTTTGCTTCTTTGCCGACCTCGTCGATGGTGGGAACAGGAAATGGTCTCATAAAAATAAAAATAAAATTAAAATGGTGGAATAGCAGGAATTCATCCCAAAGATATCAACCAAAGGAAATAGTATGTCAATAATTGCTGAGGTGGTCAAAGCGGAAATTCCCATCGGCCCTGGCCTTGTCGATAAAGTCTTCCAGTGCAGACCGGAAGGCGCTGTCCTGCAATTCGGGATCGTGAAGCAAAATTACGATGCGATCCGGGAGGAAGGTCTTTTTTTTGCTGATCATTTTTTGTACGATTTCGATCATCTCGCTCCCGGTATGAAGGGAGATGCCTTTGGCGGGCCGGGAACGCCACTCGATATCCCAGCCAAAGATGTGGTAGCCGTTTGCGGCGAGTGTATCGGCGGCTTCGCTTCCGTTGGTAATATCGTTGCGCGTAAGACTATCGAGCCGGAAGAAATTCCTGCCCGGCAGTCTCGCAAAGTTATTGCTGAACAGCAGGCTGTCCCTGTTCCTGTTAAAATCGGACAGGACGGTCTCCGGGTCGCGGAAATATTGCCGGTAATGTCTTTCGGCATGGGTAAAACTATGGTTTCCGGTTTCGATCAGGGGATTGGAGATATATTGATGAAAGAGCATCCGGCTATTCTCATTGCGGTAGACATTCTTGCCGATCAGGAATACGTTGATGAACAGGTTGTCCTTTTGACAAAGCTCATTTACTTTTTCGCTGCCGGCACAGGGGCCATCGTCAAAGGTCAGGTAGATCGTATAGGGAGCGATCGCCTTTTTTGGATTGAGGATGGCATGCGACGCAGGGGCCAATGAATGCAAGGAGGTCTCCCCCGCGAGGAGAGGTCCCGTAATGCCCGTGATTTTCGGCCCCGCGTTAAAAGAAAAGAGAAACAGGGCGCTGACACAGGAAAGTGATATACGCTGATAGTTCCAAATCATGGACTCCTTGGTTGTAATCCTGGAATGATCGTACTGCTACGGTTGTACGGTTACGCAACATCGATTGTATCATATTGATAATACTGCTGCAAAACCGACAGGACCCGTGAGGTTAGTAAAAAGGGTAGCTTCATGCGTGTGCGGATGGAGATAGGATATGAGACGGGTTCTGATGACCGCATGAACTCAGTTATCAGGCGGATATCCAGGAAGAGACAAGTTAATAAAATATCCCGGTAAAACCTGATGTTAAAACCCTTTTTACGAAATCTTAATATCTTTAGGGAAATGCATTTTTCATGGCCTCGGCTCCGTCAGAAAAATTGAAGATCAGGGAATATGATATCCTATTGACTCTCAATGCCCCGGATGGGTTCAAAAGATCGCTGGGGACGCTGCCTACGGGTGTAAAGATCGTGTCGGCAGGGCGCGAATATCAGCAAATACACTGGTTTGTACTCAATAAGTCATTGCTGAACAATGAATTGCCAAAAATACTTCGATTATTACGGGAGGATGTGCTATGCTGGGTCTACTATCCCAAGCGCAGTTCGAAGATCCAGACGGACCTGAGCCGGGACAAGGGATGGGAAGAGCTCCTCAGGCAAAATATCCGGTGGCTCAGCCTGATATCTTTCGATGATACCTGGTCGGCCTTTAGTCTCCGGCTCAAGACGGCCTGTGACGATAAGAAGATGGCCCGGCCAAAGGAGCGCCCCGTGTTTGAGTATGTGGATCCGGTAAAAAAAACCGTGCGGCTGCCCGAAGATTTTGAGAAGGTGCTGGCAAAAGATAAAAAGGCCGAAGCCTTTTTTCAAGCCTTGTCCTTCACCAACAAAAAAGAATATGTTGAATGGGTCGTTAGCGCGAAGCGTGAAGCTACCCGGACGGAGCGGGTAAATGAATCGCTGGACCGCTTGCGCCGGGAATGGAAGAATCCCCGGAATTTGTGACTGCTCAACGGTTTTTAAGACGTCGTACTGCATCGACCAGCCTATCGATCTCGGCGCAGGTATTGTAGAGTGCGAGAGAAGGACGCACCGAGCTTTCTACCCCGAACCTCCTTAGGATCGGTTGTGCGCAATGGTGACCCGATCTTACGGCAATGCCTTCCCGACTCAGCGCGGCGCCGACGTCTTCGGTGCGGAATCCCGCCAGTACAAACGACAGCACGCCGGCTTTTTCTTTTGCCGTTCCGATCAGCCTCAACCCGGGAATATCTTTCAGGAGGTTGGTGGCGTATTCGAGCAGGTAGTGTTCGTATTGGCCAATTAAGTCGATGCCTATCCTGTTCACATAGTCGATGGCGGCTCCCAGTCCGACCGCGTCGGCGATATTGCCGGTGCCCGCTTCAAAGCGTGACGGCGCATTTTGATACTTCGTATGTTCGAAAGTTACGTCCGAGATCATATTTCCTCCTCCCTGCCAGGGTTGTGTTGCGTTGAGCAGCTCTTCTTTGCCATGCAGGACGCCGATGCCAGTCGGGCCAAAGACCTTGTGCCCGGAAAAAACATACCAGTCGCTGTTCAAAGCCTGTACATCCGCGCGCATATGCGAGACAGCCTGGGCTCCGTCCACCAGCACTTTTGCACCGGCCTGATGCGCCATTTCGACCATTTTTTTTGCCGGCGTAATCGTGCCGAGCGCATTGGATACCTGTGTAAAGGACACCAGTTTTGTCCGTGGGCCTAACAGTTTTGCGTATTCTTCCAGTATCACCTGGCCATCGTCATCCACCGGGATGACCCGGAGCTTCAGATCCTTTTTTGCAGCCAGCTGCTGCCAGGGAACGATATTCGCGTGGTGCTCCAGCCAGCTGATGATGATCTCATCGCCTGAACGGAGATGCTGTTCTCCCCAGCTTTGTGCCACCAGGTTGATCGCTTCGGTGGACCCCCGGACGAATACGATCTCGTTGGGGGAGGAGGCGTTCAGGAACTGCTGTACTTTTTTGCGGGCGCCCTCATAGGCATCCGTGGCGCGTGCCGCCAGTTCATGAGCGGCCCGGTGTATATTGGAGTTCTCGTGTTCATAAAAATAGCTCAGCCTGTCGATGACGCTTTTGGGTTTTTGTGTGGTGGCTGCGTTGTCGAGCCAGACCAGCGGAAGGCCGTTTACCCGTTCCTTGAGGATGGGGAAATCCTGCCGGACCCTGTTCACGTCGAAGAAGGGGATTCCCGTTCCGCCGCTGAATACGGGGTTCAGAAAATAAAACGAAGAGGCGTGCCCGGACCCGGGGAATCCCGCACCTCCCATATGGGGCAATTGTCCCTGAGGGATAGACGTGGGGATGGCCCTCAGCAATTCCTGCAATTCCGATTCGAATGAGTAGGGCATGGGCTGTCCTCCGATGGGCTTGTCTCTGTCAGCTCCTGATTTGTATCGAGCCGCCGAAGGCGATATCCCGCTCCCGGCCACCGATTCGGGGATTCGTCCGGGCGTGGCAAGATGCGGATCATGGAGGGCGGTCTGTGGATGGCTGAGGTCGACCGGGTCCCCGTGTTGAACGAGAACATCGTTCTTCCCGGCTGCAGGCTGGTTGCCCGGGCCGACAGGTTGGACATCCCGGATCGCGTTGCCCGGCAGGGAGCCGACGGCGCCCAGGTTTATACCGGTCGATGCGGGGTTCATGCCCGCCGAGGCGGGAAATCCACCCGGAAGGGCCGCGAAAAATTCGTTGGCCAGTTTCCCGAGGGCCGAAGCGTCGGGCGCGCCGCCGGCATATAGATTGCCCGGGATATTACTATCTGTTGTGCTCATGGTATTTTCTTTTTATACGCATGCGCGGTTATGCGCATGTATCTGTCATACCCATTGTCTTTTACAGGCATGTCCTATCGTGCCCACGCCTTATCGTAACGCTCTATTGCAGGGCCGCTCTATTTGTACTCATGGTATTTTCCGATTTCCACGTCTTCGAGAACGGCGATGGCGTCATCAACCAATACGGCCAGTGAACAATAAAGAGAGACCAGATAGGAGGCTATGGCTTTGTCGTTAATACCCATGAATCGGACGGACAGACCGGGCGACTGTTCCCCCGGAAGGTTTGGCTGATAGAGGCCCACCACGCCCTGGCGGCTCTCGCCGGTACGCAACAGGAGGATCTTCGACTTACCCTTTTCGACAGGGATCTTGTCGGATGGGATCAGCGGGATCCCACGCCAGGTCAGAAATTGTGAACCGAACAGGGATATTGTCGGAGGGGGGACGCCACGGCGTGTACATTCGCGGCCAAAAGCGGCTATCGCCTGGGGATGAAGCAGGAAGAAGCCCGGTTCCTTCCAGACTTTTGTAATCAGTTCGTCGAGGTCGTCGGGGGTCGGTGCACCCGTTCTCGTTTTGATATGCTGTGAAGGGCTGATGCTGTGCAGCAGGCCATATTCCTTGTTATTGATCAATTCGCTCTCCTGTCTCTCCTTTATCGCCTCGATGGTCAAGCGGAGCTGTTCGCTGATCTGGTTATAAGGCTTGCTGTAGAGGTCGGAAACGCGGGTGTGGACGTCCAGCACCGTGTTGACGGCGCTCAGGTTGTATTCGCGCGGGTTCTCGATATAATCCACGAATGTCTGCGGGAGAGCCCTCTCGTCACGACCCGAACAGTCTACTTCCACGTTTTCGGCGTCTTTTACTTTGTTCAGACGGTAGACACCCGATTCTACGGGGATCCAGCTCATGAGATGGGTGAGCCAACGGGGGGTAATGGTCGGCATCTGGGGCACGGTCCGGGTGGCAATGGCAAGCTGTCTCGCGGCTACGTCGCCTAATGCGGTCTGTTTTTTGGATTCTTCTGGCATTTTGCAGATTTTTTTGTTAGAATTAAATAGAGAATCCTGCTCTACAGGATGCGGAATTGTAAAGTGTCTGCGGTGGTTGGAGGTCAAATGTATTAAAAAAAACGATACTGGTAAAAAAGACCATAAAACGGTGGACTAACACCTTTATACCGTACGTGGAAGGTCTATCTTTGGCCTTCAAAAGGAATTTATGGACCCAATAATAACCGCTCCCCCCGAAGAGAGCAAGCCTTCATGGACAAACCTGCTGAAATGCAGATGTCCCCGTTGCCGGAGGGGACAGATGTTCACTTACGCAAATCCTTATAACCTGCGTACTTTTATGAAGATGAACGAGACCTGCCCGGTCTGCGGGCAGCTTTTCGACATCGAGCCGGGTTTTTACTATGGCACGAGTTTTATCAGCTATGCATTTGCCGTGATGCTGAGTGTAGCCAGTTTTGTGGCCTGGTGGCTTTTTTTAGGATTTTCACTCCATGACAACCGGGTCTTTTTTTGGATGATCGCCAACGCCTTTCTGCTGGTGGCGGCCCAGCCGCCCCTGATGCGGCTGGCAAGGACGGTCTGGCTGGCCTTTTTTGTCCGGTATGATCCTCATTGGCGAACCCAGCCCCCGCCGGAGGCTGAAAGGTTCAATCCCGACCAGAAGAATGCCTGGTAAACCAGAGAAACTCCTGGTAAAAAAATCTGCTATCTTGGGCTCAAAGTAAAACAGTATATGAAGATTGTGATCTCGCCGGATCCCATCGCGATGGGGCGGGCCGCGGGTACAGCCGCGGCGGAACTGATTCTGGGATCGATTGCCGCACATGGCGGCGCCCATATCATCCTGGCGACGGGCGCCAGCCAGTTCGAAACGTTAAACCACCTGGTGGCCGATAAAAGGATCGACTGGTCGAAAGTGACGATGTTCCATCTGGACGAATATATCGGTCTTCCGCCCGGTCACCCGGCCAGCTTCCGGAGATACCTGACCGAAAGGTTCCTGGACAAGGTGCCGGCGCTGAAAGAGTATTTCCTGATCGACGGAGAGGCAGACGCCGTTGCCGAATGCGACCGGCTGAATCAGTTGATCGCAAAATATCCCATCGATGTGGCGCTGGTGGGGATCGGGGAAAACGGGCATCTGGCTTTTAACGATCCTCCCGCCGATTTTGAAACCGAAACGCCTTATCTCGTTGTCGAACTCGATGAAGCCTGCCGCCGGCAGCAGTTCGGGGAAGGATGGTTCCCTGCGCCCGGGGACGTACCGCGCCGGGCTATCAGCATGAGCATCCGCCAGATCATGCGTTCCGCGCAAATCGTGTGTTCTGTGCCCGACAAAAGAAAGTCCCTGGCTGTGGGAGAGTGCCTGGAGGGCCCTGTCGGCCCGCTGCATCCGGCCAGCATCCTGCAGACACATCCGGGTTGCACGGTTTTCCTCGACGAGGCGGCGGCGGGAAGACTGTCCAAAGCAACGGCTCATGGGCAAGTGGGCTGATTGGCGGCGGGAACGCCGACCAGGGGCAGCCGACCAAAAGAAAGGGGTCTCGCCGGCAGATGGTCTCATCCGGTCTCATCGCCAGATGGAGAAATGGCCGGTGAGAGAACATCAGCGGACAGGGTCGGGATGACAAGGTTCAGGCCCCCCCCTTTTCCATATTCGAGATGATCTTATTTACTTCCTGTTCGGTGGAGCGCAGCCGCTCCTGGCAGAAACTGATGAGTTCGGAGGCCCTTTTTACTTTCTCCGCGAGCAAGTCCACGGAAACCGATTCGTCTTCTATTCCGCGGGTGATCTCCATCAACTCCGCATAGGCTTTTTCATATGTCAGGGTCTCTTCCATCGTATGCAGTTTTTTTGTTTATAATAGCTCCCAGTTCCTGGTCATGCAGCAATACCGAGATCTTTCCGCCGACGGGAATGTCTTCACCCCGGGCAACGATCCTGCCGTCAAATTTCACCAGGGCAAAACCCCGCCGTAGCGTATTGGCCGGAGATGCCAGCCTGATCAATGCTTTGCAGTGCGCCAGATGGCCCTCCTGGTTTTTAAGGTAGCGGGTCTTTAGTTCTCCGAGGTTGGAAAGCAGTCTAAGGGATGTCTTTCTGTCGTATAGGATGGACTGGGTATTTTGAAGGGTCGTCTGCCGGGCAGCCCGGAGCCTGTCTTTCCATGTGTTCAACAGGTCGCGGCTTTGGTGGCTGATCCGGGTCTGTATCTGTGTCAGGGTCCTCCCGTGAAGGGAGCAGAGCTGTTGGGATCTGATGATGACGGCTTTTTGAATCCTAAGCAGTTCCTCCTCGAAGCGACGATTGTGCGCGATGATGAACTCGGCCGATTGTGTGGGGGTCCGGGTGGCGGTATGCGCCATGAGGTCAGCGATCGTGGTATTCTTCTGGTGGCCGATGCCGGTGATGACGGGAATGGGTATGCGTGCGATGGCCTGTCCGATCAGGTAGTTGTCGAAGATCAGGAGGTCTGTCTGGGCGCCTCCTCCCCGGGTGATCACGATGGCGTCATACCCGGTACCGGAATTATAGATGCTGACCAGTTTATTCCTGAACGCGACGGCATTGGAATCTCCCTGCACTTCGGTATGGTATTCATCGATCCGGAACCGATAGCCAAAGCCGTTTGACCGGAGCGTATGTATAAAATCCTGCAGACCGGCCGAAGAACCCGAAGAGATTACGGCGATGGTTTGGATGACGCGGTTTAATGAGAGGCTTTTATTCTTTGTAAAATAATCCTCTCCCTTCCGGGTTATAAAACCGGGGTTCTCAGCCACCAGCCTGTCGAGGGTGGCCTGTTTCTGCTGTTCGATCAGGCCCAGGGTGAAACGGGGATCGATCGCGATCAACTGCAACTGCAGCCCATATACACCATGAAAGCCGACGCGGACCTGTACGAGTACCTGGATATTGTTGCCGAAACGCTGACCGGTAATCTTTTCAAATTGTTCGATTTGCCGGGAGCCCGATCCCCAGGCTTTTGAGGAGAAGCGGGCGAGCAACTCATTGCTGTGGGCGTCTTTTTCGACGAGCTCGAAATAGTGATAGGCGGAGGATGGCTTGAACGTATGATTGGTGACGTCTGCGATCACCCAAAAGGAGGCGTCGCGGTACGCGTTTACCAGTACCGCTTCTATATGAGCAGAGAGTTCCGCCAGTCGTATCGCGTTGTATGTTTCCAGTTGACGAATATTTTCTTATTGATAAAAGCTTTTCAATTGATAAAAATCTTTCAATTGACGGTCAATATTCCGTGTAAATGAGCAAATTTACTTGTTTTAATGCCGGATGTTAAAATAGTATCGGAAAAGGCGAGGATAACATATATTTGGAAGACGCCGTATCGATAAATTGGCCTAAATTTCTGAACCCGTTTATCATGACTCTGTCGTCTGAGAATCGTATACCTTTCAATCGCTCCTTCTTTACTTTCTTTTTGCGGTCCGCCGCCGAAAACAGTTATCTTTTTATCCTCCCGGTTCTTTTTGTTCTTGTACAATCCTTTACCGCGCAGGCTCAGCCCGTCGAGCGGAGGATCCGCACAGAAGAATACAGGCAATTGCAAAGGAGGCTGGCTTCCGGCTGGAACACCTGGTATAACAACAGCATACTCTCCTGGGTATTGCTGCCCGAAAGTTTCTCGATCAATCTCTGCGTCGATAATTATGAAGACGGGGATTTTCTCCGGGAGGCTTTTAAGGCCCAGGCCAATCAGCATCGTCCCGAACAATGCATACTCGGTCTTCGTGCCGATGACGGCAGTTATACGAGCCTGCGCCTGATTTATAAAGGCGTTGAATTATCCATCCAGAGCGCCACCGACGGATCCGATGAATTGATCCTTGTCACGCCGGAGAAGCCTTCCAAACAGCAGCTGGTCATCGAAGCCGGCATACAGTTTGGAAGACAAGGCCAGGTATCCCTGGAGGGCGCGGCGGGCAATCAAAAACTGGTCTATCATTCGGGGGGTCGAAACCTGGAAGTAGGGACTACCGGGGCCCTGATGGAGAATGGATATGTCGTGAGCAGCGTTCCCCATCTCGGGGTCTCCCTGCAAGGCGAGACGGGTATCTATACCGGGAAGGGGCGGTCGCTGGAGCAGATCCGGGAAATCGTCAACAAGAGACGGGCGGAACAGCAACAGCGGGTCGATAGCTACGGGGAGTTGTCGGAGTCTTTCAAGGCCATGCAGACGATCCTTGCCTGGAATACGATCTACGATGCACCCAATGACCGGGTCATGACTCCTGTCAGCCGCCTATGGAACCGGGGTTGGGGAGGTTTTGTGCTGTTCGATTGGGATACTTACTTCGCGAGCGTCATGTGTTCGCTGTTTAATAAAGACCTCGCCTATGCCAATGCCGTAGAGATCACCAAGGCCATCTCTGCGCAGGGGTTTATTCCCAACTACCAGGCTCCCTTCGGAAATTACTCCTGGGATCGCTCCGAACCGCCGGTCGGAGCCGTGATCGTCCTCGATATTTACAAGCGCTACCACGAGAAATGGTTTCTGGAGGAGGTGTATGACGAGTTGCTGACCTGGAACCGCTGGTGGTCGAAATGCAGGAGTATCAAAGGCTACCTGGCCTGGGGTTCGGATGACGTCGCGGACTCCCTGCGAACGATCGACAAATTTGACCTGCAGGCCGCAAAATTCGAGTCGGGGTTGGATAATTCACCGATGTATGACGGCGTCCCCTTTAATAAGACCACCCACACGATGGAACTCGCCGACGTGGGGTTGATGAGTTTGTATGTCGCGGATTGCAATGCACTGCAGGAAATGGCCACCGTACTGGGTAAAAAAGCCGATATAAAAGAGCTTAGCGAGCGGTCCGCCCGGTATAAGAAGTCGCTGGCCAGTTTATGGGATGAGGAGAAAGGGATCTTCGTCAACAAGCGGACCGACACGGACGAAAAGAGCTACCGGCTATCGCCGACCAATTTTTACCCCATGCTGGCGAAGGCTTGCACGCAGCGGCAGGCGGAACGAATGATCAGGGAGCATTATTTCAATTCTAATGAATTTTACGGCGAATTTGTAATACCTTCCATAGCCCGTAACGATCCCGCCTTTAAGGACAATGACTACTGGCGCGGGCGGATCTGGGGCCCCATGAACTTCCTGTTATACCTGGGGATGCGTAATTACGATCTTCCGGAGGCCAGGGCCGATCTGGTAAAGAAATCCGGGGCGCTCCTGATGAAATCCTGGAAGGCGAACGGGGCCATTTATGAGAATTATAACGGCGCGACAGGGCAAGGGGACGATGTTGGGAACGCGGATGGATTTTATCATTGGGGAGCGCTCCTGAGCTTTATGTCGTTTCTGGAGAAAGACAACGCTGCACAAGGGTCTCAAAAAAAATGACGGAGGCTCGCGGGAGCTAAATCGAAAACGGGACCGAAAGAGGACCGAAACGGTACAGAAACCGGACAGAAAAAAATGATAATACAAAACAATACAACACAAATTAGAACAGTACTAATTAAGAACATACACACAAGGAAACAATAAACAGCAATCATATTATGCAAAAGAAGAAACAAAACGACAAGGGCAACTCCCGGCGTGACTTCCTGAAAAAAGGGTTGACTGCGGCAGCGGGATTTTACATCGTACCCAGACATGTTTTGGGCGGTCCGGGTTTTGTCGCGCCCAGCGATAAGCTGATCATCGCGGCTGTCGGAGCCGGCGGCAAGGGTGGAGATGATATCGACCATTTCTATAAAAGCGGGAAGGCGGAGATCGCCGTGCTGGTGGATGTGGATGATCGTCGTTCCGCCGACAGCAGGAAGAAATTTCCGAAGGCAAAGTATTATAAGGACTACCGCGAAATGCTGGAAAAAGAGGGCAAGCATGTCGACGCGGTCTCCGTATCCACCCCCGACCATATGCACGCGGTGATCGCCATGGGGGCCATGCAGCTGGGAAAGCATGTCTACGTACAGAAACCGATGACCCACGATATCTACGAGGCCCGCATGCTCACCCAGGCGGCTACCCGCTATAAGGTGGTCACGCAGATGGGCAACCAGGGAGCTTCCGGCGATGGCGTACGCCAGCTGATCGACTGGTATCGCGCGGGCATTATCGGCGATGTCACCGAGGTGTTCTGTTTTACCAATCGGCCCGTGTGGCCGCAGGGTATCAAATGGCCTGAGAAGACTTCTTCCATCCCTTCCGAACTGGATTGGAATCTCTGGCAGGGTACGGCACCGGCCAAGCCTTACGTGGATGGGTTGCTTCCTTTCAGCTGGCGCGGATGGTGGGATTACGGCACCGGCGCATTGGGTGACATGGGCTGTCATATCATCGCCCCGGCCTACCAGGTGCTCGATCTCGGGTATCCTACGGAAGCCGAGTGCAGCGTAGGCTCTGTCTACACCGGGGAATTCAACGAGGGTTATTTCCCTGAAAGCTGTCCTCCTTCTTCCCACACGACCTTGAAATTTGCAGGAAAGAACGGTAAGCCCGATATCAAGCTGCACTGGATGGACGGCGGTATCCAGCCCGAAAGACCTGCGGAATTAGGACCCAATGAAGTCTTCGGGGATGGCGACAATGCGACCCTGTTCATCGGAACAAAGGGCAAGATGATGTGCGCGACCTATGGCGCGGAGCCCCAGTTGCTGCCTACTTCCAGGACCAAGACCACCATCGTGCCGCAGACGATTGCAAGGGTCGCCAACGGAGAAGACGGTCACTATGCCGCCTGGGTCGAAGCCGCGATCGCCGGCTACGGCAGCGACAAGGAGAAAAACCTGAGCTCCAACTTCAAAAGCGCCGGTGTGCTGACGGAGATCGTCCTGATGGGCAACCTGGCTATCCGTAGCTATGACTATCGCGTCAAGACAAAAGGCAAGGAAGATGATTATGATTATCCGGGCCGGCATATCAAATTGCTGTGGGATGGTCCGAACATGAAGATCACGAACTTCGAACCTGCCAACCAGTTTGTGAAGAGGACGTATCGCAGCGGCTGGAGTCTGTAACCTGCGGCTATTGTGAGGCCATAATCCGGCTGTGACAGCCAATCAGGCAAACGAAACGGTTTTATTGAATATAGTCTCAAGGCCGCCTCTTATTCGGGGCGGCCTTTTTATGGTTCGAGTCATTTAGCAAGGGGGGGGCATGTTGTGCCGGAGTGTAGTCTTGTACGGGGTGTCATGTTGTACGGGGCGCCGTCTTATGAGAGAGCATCGTCTTGTGCGGAGCGTCATCTTGGGCGGGAACCTGATTTTGGGGGCTCCTTTTTAGAAAATGGCGGAATTATTGTTTACGTTTACGAAAGCAAATCCAATCAGATGCCTTCCTTAAAGACTACCAATCCTTTTTATATACGACTGGCGATGGTGCTCGTGAGCCTGATCGCCCTTTTCTATATCGCCATCCTCGGAAAGGAGATCCTGTCACCGCTGATATTCGGGTTGCTGTTCGCGATCCTGTTGCTCCCGCTGGCGTCTTTCTTTGAAAAGAGGTTGCGGCTGCCGCGAAGCGCGGCCTCGGCGCTGTCCGTTCTCACGTTGCTGGCATCGATTGCCCTCGTGCTGTATATGGTAGGCTCGCAGATCAGTTCCCTGGCCGACGACTGGCCCCAGTTCAAGCACCAGATCAATATTTCGCTGAGCAGCCTGCAGCATTGGATCTCCGCCAAATTCCACGTCAATATTCATCAGCAGATGAACTACGTGAATACCGCGGCTTCAAAATTGCTCATGGAGGGAACGGGTACTTCGGTGATTGGCGCTACGGTCGTGTCGCTTTCTTCCATGCTGTTGTTCGTCGTCTTTATTATCATCGATACTTTTTTTCTCCTGTACTATCGTCGCCTGATCATCAAATTCCTGGTGGCCGTCTTCAGGGAAGAGAATTCCATTACCGTCTATGAGGTGATCGCCCGGATACAGTTCATCATCCGCAAATATATCCTGGGCCTGGTGCTGGAAATGGCTATTGTGGCCGGGGCGAGCTGTCTCGCTCTCTGGATACTCGATGTCAAATATGCCATCCTGTTGGGCCTGATCATCGGCCTGTTCAATGTGGTGCCTTATATCGGCATCATCACGGCCATGCTGCTGGCGGCCCTGGTCACTTTTGCCACGGCTGCGACGGCCGGCAAGGTATTGGTAGTTACCGGCACCATCCTGGGTATTCACCTGTTGGACAGCAACCTGCTCTTGCCGCTGATCGTGGGTTCCAAGGTCCGGATCAATGCGCTGATCACCATCATGGCGGTCATTGTCGGTGGCAGTGTTTGGGGGGTGGTTGGTACCTTCCTGGCTATTCCTGTCGTTGCCGTCACAAAAATCGTGTTCGACCGGATCGATAGCTTAAAACCCTGGGGGCTTCTTTTGGGTGATGAGAAGGACGAAGAGCAGCCTCCTTCACTGGCGACGGAATTGACCACGCAAGCGCCCACGGATCCTTCTCCGGAAGCTCCGTCCAACTCCGTCCCTTAAAGATGAAAGAGACTTCAGAGAATGGCCGGCAAATCCTTTTTGAGGCCTTGCGGTAAACCGGTTGACAACGGCTTAAAAATTTTCCTGGTAGACGGGCTTTCCGGGCAGGCCCAGGCTGATGTTTTTGATTTCTCCCGATCCTTCGAAGGCAATGCTCACCCCTACGATGTCGCCGATCGTTTTTTCCTGCGGTGTGTCGAGGATCCGGGTGCCGTTGAGGGATATTTGCAGATGACCGGTCTCCACTTTACAAGTAACCCGCTGAAAATAATGGAAGTCGCATCCGAACGCGCTTAGGTCGTGGTCTTTCCCGAAAATCATCCGGTCGCCGGTGAGCAGCTGAAGGTCGGCGATGCAGCCTTTGGCCGACAGGGGAATGATGATGGCGCTCTCTTTGCCGACGACGGTGATCCGGACCCTGCGACAGGGCGACTCCTCAACCGTCGACGTGTTTCTTACCGATGTCTCCATCATAAAATGGGCGGCGTCCAATCCTTCGAACGGCCGGATATTTGTGAAATCCACCCAGGTGCCGGCGAAGACCGAAGAGCCGGTCTTTTGGCGAAGAATAGTTCTGTTGACGCCGAGCGATCCGCCCATCTTTATTTCCGCCGGGGTAAGATATACGGGAACCGGTTTGGCTTCGATGATGCCCTTCCATCCTTTTGTCTGTATAAATATGGGCGCCTGCCCCTGCTCCTGGCCGTTGACGATCAGCCGCGCATTGAAATAGCCTGGATAATAATAGAGCGAGGTGTGTTGCCTGCCCGTCACCGGAACTTTCTCCCTTCTCGCAGGATCCCAGGATTGCTGGATAAAGACGCTGTCGCCTCCAAACCCGGAGGCATCGTAATCGAAGACCACCGAATTGGGCAGGTCATCGGAGGTTTTTCGGGATTGGAACACCGCTTTCTCCGACGGGTTTTTCGGTCCGGCTTCCGGTGATCCGGTATTTCCCGATCCCGATACGGTATTTGACAGGCTATCCGGGGATGCGGAGCCGGCTGGAGCTTGTTTCTGGCCTGACCGGAAAGATCCGGAGAGCAGAAAACCCGCGACGAGCAGGATGGTGGTTCCCAGGAGCACCGGTGCCAGGAAGCGGCTCTTTCCCGGGTTGTTTTTTGGTGTTGCCGGGGGCGGGAATTCATCGGATGGGTTTTTTGCAGGGGCAGCAGATTGATGGGGGAGATGTCCGGATAGATCCGCGGTGAGGCTGGAATGCTGAGCGCTTGCGCCGGAAGCGGGGCTTGCCGGCGAGTCGTCCGCGTTCTTTTGCTCAAAATCACGCCAGTTCCCGTAGTCCAGGAAGCGGGCCAGGGTATTGAGTGTGGACAGGGAGGGTGAACTGTTGTAGTTCACCCGGCCCCAGATTCTTTTTAAGGTCGACACGCTTAACCGCACTCCGGTTTTGTCAAATATCTTATCGCTGAGGTTTTCAAAGTCCTCCGTATTCCAGGCGTCCGGTTCGGGCATATTGAGCAATCCGGCGATCTGCCGCCGGCATTTTTCTATTTGTGTGTACACGGAGCGATGATTTTTAGCGCTGAATGAACTTGAACAGGCTTGAACGGGCTTGAACTACCTTCTTATGGATCCCCGTCCGACATTTAAGCCATCAACACATTCAACAAACAAATTTAATTTTTTCAGATGGATCGGATGGTTTTTTTGATTTGCCTTATCAGCTGTCTTGCGGGTGGGTGAAAATATGCAGTCAGCCTATGTCTTCAATAATTCCCTCATAACAGGCAATGAACACTACATGGGTTATTACACCAATAAAGGGCTGGCGCCGACTGAAAAAAACGGAAACATCGGGACGGGGATCAGAAAGACGGGGAAAGTCCTGCTGAGCGAGGTAAAAACGGAAGGGTTGCCGCACGATTACCTCAACCTGGCTCCCGGCTCGGATGGAAAGGATATCTTAGCGGGGATTTTTAAAAGTCCAGGGAAATGATAAAGGATCAAGCCGGGGGCGAAGATGACTTTCCGGTCCCTGCGGCCTGGCAATATGGTCATCCGTGAGTATCGTTGTCCGTGTATATCGTCTGTGAAAGGGTCGTCCGTGAAATGACTGCCCCAAAAAACAGGCGGTGAAAAATTAATTTCGGAGTATGTGATCCGCGGATACCGGATATTTCTTTAATATTACGGATGCAAATCATTATTACAGACGGATATACGCTCAACCCCGGCGATCTTAGCTGGGAGACTTTTGAGGAATTAGGAAAATTGGTCATTTACGAACGAACACCCGAGAACGAAGTGGCGGCACGCTGTGCCGGCGCCACGGTCATCATCACCAATAAGACACCCATTACCCGGGCCACCATCCAAGCCGCCACGGGTCTGCGACTGATCGCGGTGACGGCTACCGGTTATAATATCGTCGACACGGTTGCCGCCCGTGAAAAGGGTATTGCTGTCTGCAACGTTCCCGAGTACGGAACCGATTCGGTGGCCCAGCATGCTTTCGCCCTGTTGCTGGAAACAGCCAATAAGGTGGGGATGAACGCTCGCAGCGTACGTGAAGGAGATTGGGTGAAGTCTGTGGATTGGTGTTATTCGGTGGCCCCGCTGATCGAGCTGAGGGACAAGATCCTGGGGATCGTCGGATTTGGCCGTATAGGGCAGAGAACGGCCGAACTGGCGCGGGCATTTGGGATGCGGATCCTCTTTTACGGAGGCCGTTCGCGACCGGAATGGGCCGAGGCTGTCAGTCTCCAGGCCGTTTTTGAACAGGCTGACTGGATCTCCCTGCATTGCCCCCTCCGTCCCGACAACCAGGGGTTTGTAGATCGTGCACTGTTATCCCGCATGAAGAAGACGGCTTACCTGATCAACACGTCCCGCGGGCAACTCATCAATGAAGCCGATCTGGCCGAGGCGCTCAACCACGGAATATTGGCCGGCGCCGCGCTCGATGTCCTCTCCAAGGAGCCTCCTTTAGAAAGTAATCCGTTGTTGAATGCACTCAATTGTATTATCACCCCGCATAATGCCTGGTCCAGTTTTGAAGCCAGGAAGCGCTTGATGCAGACGACTTTTGAAAACGTATCAGCCGGGCTGGCAGGCAAACCGCAGAACGTGGTGAACTGAACAGGGAACCGCGGTTCTGCCACCGTCGGCGGGTCATAGATTGGAGGATTTTTTCTTACCTTCCGGATATGGAAAATAGTATCATAGCGGACAATTTAAAAAAGCTGGGAATCAGTTTCGCAAACCTGCCAAAGCCCGGCGGTTCGTATGTCGCGGTCAACATCAGGGGAAATATTGCTTACGTGGCCATCCAGTTCCCTATTCGTGACGGACATTTTTACCATATCGGCGAGTTGGGAAAAGAGGTGACGACGGAGCAGGGATATGAGGCCGCCAGGATGGCTACTACGAACGTGCTGGGACAGATCGATCGGTTTGTCGGGTTTGACAGGCTGGTGGGTCTCAATCATGCCGATATTTGTTATCGGGCGGCCAAAGATTGGGAGGAAGCTCCCCGCGTCGCCGATGGGGCCTCCGATCTTTTTTTAGAAGTACTGGGAGATATGGGAAAGCATACCCGCGCAATCTTTGGGGTCGACAAATTGCCACGGGGTTTTTGTATGTCGCTTACTACGTCTTTTACGATCAGCAATAAGTGAAAATTCTCTTCTCATGCTCATCAGGCCTGCCATTCCGGAAGATATTCCCGCTTTGAAAGTCCTCTGTTACGACACGATCACGACGATCTGTGCGCGGGATTATAACGTCGCGCAGATCATGGCCTGGGCATCCGCCGTGGAAAACGGGGACTCCATTGCCAGAAGGTTTGCCTTGCAGTATTTCTACATTGCAGAAGCGGAAGCAGCGGTCGCACCAACAGCGGCACCAGCACCAGCTGCAGCAGCAGCAGCAGAAGAAGAAGAAGAAGCGTTTTCGGATGCGGCCGGGGCCGGAACGAGCGCCATGCAGTCTTTTGTCATAGGCTTTGCTTCTCTTGAGGGCGTGGAGGGCAAACGAAACCCGGAGAACGGGAGGAGTGCAGAAAAGCGGAATGTGTCTGTGTCAGACCTGCATACGGGGCATCTGGACCTGCTGTATGTGCACAAGGATTGTCAACGCCGCGGCGTCGCCGGTCGTCTGCTCTTCCGTATCCTGGAGACTGCCAGGGAGCTGGGGCTCACGGGGATCGACGTTGAAGCGAGCATTACAGCCCGCCCTTTTTTTGAAAAGCATAACTTCAGGATGTCCGGGGAACAGACGGTGTATGTCAAAGGCATCGCCCTCCTTAACTATAAAATGCACCTGGAGTTGATATAAACGAGGTTAGGGTAAACGAGGAATCGTAAAGCAAAATAAGTATGGAACGATCGCTAAGAAGCAGCAAATGGTTTGGCAGAACGGGAAAGGATGGGTTCATCTACCGAGCGTGGACAAAGAAGCAGGGTATCCCTGATCATGAGCTGGAAGGGAAGCCCATTATCGGCATTTGTAACACCTGGTCCGAACTGACGCCCTGCAATTCGCATTTCAGGGAACTGGCCGAATCGGTAAAACGCGGTGTACTCGAAGCCGGTGGTTATCCCATGGAGTTTCCCGTCATGTCGTTGGGAGAGACGTTGATGAAACCTACCGCCATGCTATATCGTAACCTGGTGAGCATGGATGTGGAGGAGTCTATCCGTGCCAACCCGCTTGACGGGGTCGTCCTCCTCTGCGGTTGCGATAAAACGACGCCGGCTCTTGTCATGGGCGCGTGCAGCGTGGATCTGCCGACCATCGTCGTCTCCGGCGGACCCATGCTCACCGGCAGGTACAAGGGAAGACAGATCAGTACCAGCGATATCTGGCGATTCAGCGAAGATTACAATGCCGGAAGGATGTCACAGGAGGAAATGCGCGTGGCGGAAGCCGGAATGTGCCGGAGCGACGGGCACTGCGCCGTTATGGGCACTGCTTCGACCATGGCTTGTATGGTGGAGGCGCTAGGTCTCTCTCTGCCGGGAAATGCCGCCATCCCGGCGCCGGATTCCGCAAGAAGGATCCTGGCGCATCGGTCGGGTTCGGAAATCGTTCGTATGGTCGGGGAAGACCGGCGGTTATCGGAGATCCTTACCCGTAAATCTTTCGAGAATGCCATAAGGGTCAATGCGGCTGTCGGCGGATCTACCAATTTTGTGATCCACTTGCTGGCGATCGCGGGGAGGGTCGGGATACCCCTGACGCTTGAAGATTTCGACACGTTCTCCGCCGGTGTCCCGCTCTTGGTAAATCTTCAACCCTCCGGTCTCCATTTCATGGAAGATCTGTATTATGCAGGTGGGTTGGAGGCGGTCATGGAGGCACTCGGCGATCGCCTGCACAGGGATTGCGTGACGGTCAATGGCCACACGATCGGCGAGAATTGCGCGCAGGCGCCGTGTTATAGCCCTGATGTCATATCGACTTTGGATAAACCGTTCAACGATCAGTCCGGCATCGTCGTGCTGAAGGGCAATCTCTGTGAGAACGGAGCGGTCATAAAGCCTTCCGCGGCTACCCCGGCGCTGATGCGGCATACCGGGCGGGCCGTCGTCTTCGAATCGATCGAAGAGTACAAGGTGCGGATCGACGATCCGACCCTCGAAGTCGACGAGACAAGCATACTGGTGTTAAAAAATGTCGGTCCGCGTGGCTACCCCGGGATGCCGGAGGTCGGTAATATGGGACTCCCTCCTAAATTGCTGGCAAAGGGGGTCAAGGACATGGTCCGTATCTCCGACGGCAGGATGAGCGGGACCGGGTTCGGGACCGTGATCCTGCATGCTTCCCCCGAAGCAGCTTTGGGGGGCAATTTTGCGCTGGTGAAGAGTGGTGACCGGATTGAGCTCGATGTCGCCCGCCGGTTACTGGTTCTGCATGTTCCCGGGGAAGAGCTCGAGCGGCGTCGGAAAGCATGGGAGCCTGCGTCTCCGATCGCAGAGAGGGGGTATGTGCAGTTGTACGTCCGGCATGTGGAGCAGGCCGATGCGGGCGCGGACCTGGATTTTCTGAAAGGGGGATCGGGGAGTGAGGTAACGCGGGACTCGCACTGATGGACGATGTTGTAAGATAGAACGAGAGACTGTAAGATAGAACGAGAGACTGTAAGATAGAACGAGAGACTGTAAGATAGAACGAGAGACTGTAAGATAGAACGAGAGACTGTAAGATAGAACGAGAAACTGAAAGAGAGAAATGAGAGACGAGAAGGAAGAATGAATTACTGACCATACAATCCCAAAAAAACGTAAATGTCTTCACAGGAGAATAGCCGGAGGGTAGCCATCGTAACGGGAGCGGGACAGGGGATCGGTTTCGAGATCTGCCGTCTTCTCGCAGAGAATGGCGTATCGGTAGTGCTTAACGATATCGATGCCGTGCTGGCTGAAAAATCGGCCGCGGCCATCGATGCGCGATATGGCTCTTGCTGCGGTCTGGCAGGAGACGCGGCCGATCCGGCTTTTATACAAAAGATGATTGACACAGCCACCGCGCGGTTTGGCGGTCTCAGCATCGTCATTGCCAATGCGGGGATCACCCTGTTCGGGCCTTTCCTGGAGTACACCCGCGAGGCGTTCGACCGGGTGATGAATACCAATCTCGGGGGAAGTTTCTTCCTTGCACAGGCTGCCGCGAAGACGATGATCCGCCAGGGCAGGAGAGGGCGCATCCTGTTTATGTCTTCCGTTACCGGTCATCAGGCGCATAAAAACCTGGCGGCCTATAGCATGACCAAGGCCGCGCTGGAGATGCTTGCCAAGAGCCTGGTAATAGAGTTATCCGGTTATGGTATCACGGTCAATGCGATCGCACCGGGCGCCACGCTTACGGAGCGTACCGCCGAAGACGGCGAATATGAAAAAACCTGGTCTTCGATTACTCCGATGGGAAGGCCTGCGACGGTTTCCGATATAGCGTCAGCCGCCGTGTTCCTGGTCTCGGACCGGGCCGGGCATATCACCGGGCAGACCCTCGTGATCGATGGCGGATGGACAGCCGTGAGCCCTTCTCCGTACGGTTGAGAAATGGCTGCTTTTTTATTGATGGTCTGTTACTGAGGTCCGCCGATTATTTCCTGGCATGTTGCGGGTGTACGGGCACGGCGGCGCATGCGCGGCAATAACCACTGATCAGAAAGTTCGTGGCGGTCTTTACAAATCCTTTTGGTAGAAGATATTCCGGGATGGGGGTCTCGATGAAGGTGATCTCGCCGCAATCGATACATTTAAAGAATACCTCATCCCGACGGTGTTTTGCAAGGTCTTCTTTTGTCATCAGGGCATTGAAACGATAATAAGTATTGCTCTGGAGGTCCACGAGTTTATAGAGCAGTTCCTTCTGACAGAACATACATAGTATCCGGTAGATGGTTACCCGGTCGTGTCTGTAGTTCATCCTCTTTACTATTTCGAACAGGCTAAGCATGGTTCCGGCCTGCGTCATGACGCGCATGACTTCGATCCTTGCGGCTGTTCTGCTTATTGAATGCTTCCTTAAGAGGTCACTGATGCTATTTGTGTTTGGATCCATATGATTACAATTCTCGTGTCGGGTCTGTCGTCATCGTTGCCAGGTTTTATCGTTGCCGGTTTTTTGTCTTTACGGATTCTCAATTATTTTTTATCGCTGTTTTTTATGTCGAATGGAACAATCAGGCGTAGCACCACGTTGCGTCCCAGGCCGGCGAAATAATAACGGAAGCGGTCCAGGTAATCGCGGTAGTCGGTATTTGTGAGGTTGGTCACCGAGAGGCTGACTTTCAGCTCCCTTTTTGCAAATGGGGTGGAAAAGCCGGCGGATGCACTCCATAATATGTACCCGGGCGGCGGGGCGGCAAAATCGCTGTTGGGGGGCACTCTTGTCTGCCTGGATACGACCAGGTTATTGACCTGAAGGAATATGTTTTTCCACTTGCGGGCGGAAGGCCATTCATAGCGAAGGGCGTTATCATAGCGATCGGCGGGAACGCCGATCAGCCAATCGTGGATGGTCAGGTTGCGGGCGCGGACGATACTGGTCTTTGAGATCAGGGTGAGGTTCCTGGCAAAATGATACGTGACACTCAGATCGGCTCCCCTAAAGAGTGCGTTGACCTGGGTATAGGTGAATGCAGGGAAAGTGCCTTGAAGGGTGGTCACATAGTTGAGATCCGGTTTTGCGTAGATATAGTGATGGAAATAGTTCACGTACGCGCCGGCTTCTATGATCAATCCACCTTCGTTATAGGTAAACGACAGGTTGTTGTTGAAGGCCTGTTCGAGGGTCAGCGAAGAGTCTCCGAATTCCCAGGCCGCAGCGCTCTGATGGACCCCGTTGGCGAATAGCTCGATGACCTGTGGCGCCCGCCAGGCGGTTCCGAAGTTGTAGTCCCCGCTGAAATGTTCGCTAAACTTATAGGTGGCGCCGATGTTGGCAGTGGGCTCCTTCCAGGTATAAACGGGTCTGTCTTCCACCACGCTGGTGGGATTGTATTTGTAGGCCTGCAGCCAGCGGTAATCATAGCGCAGGCCAGCTTCCCATAGCCATTTTCCGAGTGCAAGTTTCTCAATGACAAATGCGCCTCCTCCGTAGTCGAAAAAGTTTGGGATCAGCTCCTGGTAGGCGGTGCCTTGCTGTACATTGTCGTGGGTGATGAAGTTCAGGCCGACGCTGCCTGTGATCCGGTGTTGGACGGGCGGATGTTCCCAGACGAGGTCCACGGTGGATGTGTTCAGCTGGAAGTTCAGATCCGGAATGCCATTGGTATTCAGCGACGTATCGCTATTGTCGGATGGGTTCGCGTCATACTCTTTCCGGTTGTCCTGCTGGTAGGCATAGACTGCCTCGAGTTTCCCCCAGGAATGGGGGAGGTCGACAAAGCCGCTTAGTTTTACCAGTTTGTGATTGACCGTCTGATCGGGTCGGCCGAAGGAATATTTGAAAGATCCGTCGTCAAGCGGTCGGCCCCGGGCGATCGCCTGCTCCAGGTCGGTCACATTGTCCGCTACGGATGCCTGTGCGATCCCGATTTTTGTGTCGAATTGGCTAAAATACAGGGATGCGCCATAATGTGCCTTGTTATATTGCAGCGTAAGGGAATAGTCATTTTCGTCATAGCCCGTATTCTTCAGGAAATAGCCGGCGGTCTGTGAATTCCCTGCCTTTTTGAGGGTGCCTTGTGCCCGCCAGCTCAGGCCTTCCAGTTTGCCGGTTGCCGCTCCTTCTATCATTCCGGACGCTAGGCCGACCCGGCCATTGGTCATGCCCACGAGGTTGACTTCGCCGTCGATGCCGGGTCGGGAAGGCAGGTCTTTCGGGTCCAGCAATATCACTCCGCCAATGGCATCGGATCCGTAGCGGATGCTGGCAGCTCCTTTGATGACCGTGATCTTTGTCGCGATGAAGGGGTCGATTTCGGGTGCGTGGTCATTTCCCCAGTTCTGTCCTTCCTGTCTCACGCCGTTGTTCATAATCAATACCCGGTTGCTATAAACGCCATGGATAACGGGTTTGGAGATACTGGGCCCGGTCTGGAGGCTGTTGACGCCGGCGATGCTTTTGAGGGACTCTCCCAGGGACAAGCCCCTCGTCGCTTCCAGGGCCGTTCCCGCGAGCACGGTCTTGACGGCGGTGGCGATCTGGTCTTTTTTCAACACTTCTCCGACAACTGTGACGCTATTTAGTTCCTGCGCATTGTTGAACAGCAGGAAACTGAGTGTCAGGTTCCCTGCCATATCGAATACCGTATCCACGGTCCTGTAACCCTCGTAGGAGATGACGATGCGGGTCCGGCCCGGGCACAGATCTCCGATCCTGAAATCGCCGTTATCGTCGGTGACGATCCCTGTTTTTAACGCAGGAAATCTGATGGCCGCTCCCCGGGCGTTCAATTGTCCCGTATCGCTGAGATAAACATGTCCGCTCACCGCAAGGTGGCAACCCGTCTGCTGGGCATACAGGCTGGAAAAAAAACCCAGTGAGCAAATGGCGACGAACGATACGATTTTGGAGCGCATGGTAATGAATGAGTGTATGATGATGAATTATGTCCGCCGGACGAAGTTGTCCGGCGGACAGCTGATGAATCGATTTATTTTCTTCCAAACCTGTAGGCGGCTCCCAGGGAAAAGTTGACAGATTCCAGCGGCTGGTTATAATCGGTTACTTCTCTTCCGGCGTTGTTGTTTCTTCCGGTGTTGGAGATCATGAAATCGGGTTTCGTATAGAAATAATCGGCCCGCAGGGAGATCGACAGGTATTTTAAAAGGGTATAGCTCAGGCCGGCTCCCAGGTCAAAGGCAAAGGCGGTCTTTGATGCGGACTCCTGTATCACAGGCGGGTCTATGACGTCTCCGTCCTCGATACCCACGGTGATCTTTGGGGTGGTTGCATGGGAGATACCTGCCAGGGCCCTGGCCGTGAAGGCGAATTTCTTTGACAGGGACAGATTATAATACAGACCGGGCAGGATGCTCCATATCTTATAGTGGGTAGCGGATGTCCGGGTCGTGTCTACGTCGAAAGACTCTTCGTAGCCCTGGGAAAGCGAGTCGATGCCTTTGAGGCTGTGTATTCCATATTTGAATAGTCCCCCGATTCCAAAGTGCCTGGAAAAGAACCAGGCTCCGTCTATGGCCCCGAATCCACCGGTATTCGCATAGCCGTGGACATCGTTGACCGTGCCGTTGATGCTCATGAGAGAAGAGGCAGAGGATGTCTTTCCCCAGTTTCCCAGTGGCAGGGAGGCGCCGCCTTCTATCCCGATGAAATTGGCGGGTTTCTGTTGGGCAAGAGATGATATTGAAATGCTCAGGGTCATGATGCACAAGGCAGTTGCTGTGCGGAATATTTTGCTTGATTTCATGTCGATTTTTAATTTTTTGATTTTGCTCAATTCTTGTCCGGATTCACATGTGTTCATTTGCTTCATTTGCGTTCATTCGTATTCCCCGGTTCTCGTTCACTCGTGTTCATTTCGGATCGCGTTCATTCGGGTCAATAAATGGTAACAGCATATGTCACGTCTAAGTCCGTAGAGCCCGGGTCATAGGTCCCGTTCTTGGCGTTGGGTTGGTGGCGCAAAACGACCCTAAGCGTACCCGAGCTGGCTGCCCCCGTGACGAATTGATCCTGGAGGCCTATTTGCAGGGGAGGATTGTTGTTATCCAGATCCGTGCGGGTCACCACGAGGTTGAGTGCGGTGGCGGCGGAGGCGGCGGTAGATTCATTCACGGAAATGCCGAATGCAGTCGTATCGGATGCCGGCTGCCCGGTAAGCCAGTCGTTCTGGGGAATATAAGTGGTCGTGTTGCTTACGACGAAATTCGAAGCCAGTACGGGAGAGGGCTCAAAGAAGAAAAGGTGGTAGTTCTCCCTGGCCAGGATTTCGGTGCTGACCGTGTCAAAAGGGGTCTTTGTCTCGTCTAATATGATGACCCGGCCCGTATAGGCGCTATTGGCTTTCAAGCGCAGGAACGCGAGTTTGTTAAAGATCGAATCCGACTGGTAGGTATTCGAGGTCGGGCTGATTTGTGTCGAGGAGCACAGTTGTACGTCGGTGGGGTCTGTTGTGTTGGTCAGTTGCAGTTGAACCGTCGTTAAGAATTCATTCCCAGGCAACGAGGGGGTTGTTGCCGCCTTGTTGCATCCCCAAAGGGCTGACACGGTGATCACAATGGCACCCGATAACAGCCGGCCCCGGGAAAAGAGTAAATTTTGCATGAGTGTTTTTTTTGATTGTATGAAGAGATTATATGAAGAGATTGTATGAATAGATTGAAAGAATAGTTTGAATGAATAGGTTGAATGAGAAGACGAAAGAGACTAAAAAGGTGACAGAGACTATTTGAAAAAGGGAGAGCGGCATGCGTCAGCGCAAATGCCCGTACAAGACGTTTACGCAAGACGTTCGCGCACGATGCCCGCACAATGCCCGCACGGAGGCGCCACATAGAGAGTTCATCCACACAAAGTGCCCGCGTCTGCGTAAAAGCATGCTGTCTGACTTGCCTCAGAATTGGCATATCTGTTGCATGGATAGGTCGCTTGTCGCGCAACAGATATGTCGCCGGGAAGAAGAACAGGAATCGGGATGGTATAAATGCCCCCGATCTGCGGAATGCGGGTGTGAAACAGCGTCTATGCCGGGCGGGAGAAGGATGGGGGCCCCCGGTGACGTTCTATAAGATGAAAAGAAGAAGGGACAAAGCTTCTGTAGCGGATAGCCGGCAGATCCACGGCAGGTGTGGCGGGCACTTCGACGATAGTTCCTTCCGTATAGGTCACGGGCAGAAAGAAATCGTCTACACAGTCGCAGCCTGTCGGAAGAAAATGCTTGTTTGCGGTGTTTTTGCCGGGATCGGATCTGTGCGAGCCATCTGTTCCGTTCTCCTGTAAGGGGCTGCTGTTGATCGTTGCATCCCGGTGGAACTGCTCATGTATCCACAAACGCATACCTGCTTTCTGAAGAAACAGAAAAAGCAGGAGAACGGCAGTAAATCTGGCAGTCAGCTTGCGCATAAAAAATGCAGTGTTGTTGCAAATATATAAATAAATGCAACACTAGTTCATAAAATTGGTTAATAAAATGTTGTCGATTGTCGTACCATTGCCCTTTTATCGGATGAAAAAAGTCTTCACCTGGCTGATCCTGACGGCTACTTTTCTTTTCGGGGCTTCTTTTAGCGCCGGCCCTTTCCACGATTTCCATTCGTTGCGAAGCGTCGCCCCGTTCCATGCTGTACCTTCTTTCAAAGGCAGGGCTCCGTTCCATACCGTGGGTTCTTTTGGAAGCAGCGGTCCCATACTGCGAACCATCGTACTCGATGCCGGGCATGGTGGGTTGGACCCAGGTACCGCCGGGTTGTTCTCGCATGAGAAGAATGTCACCTTGAAGATCACTTTGAAATTAGGCGCGGCCATTAAGAGGGCCTTCCCCGGTACAAAGATTGTGTATACGCGCACCACCGACGCGTTACCCGGTAATGCGACAACGACGAAGCAAGGCATTTACAACAGGGCCATCATCGCCAACCAGGCGAAGGGAGATCTCTTTATTTCGATACACTGTGACGCCACCGTTGAGCCTCCCGGCGGGCATTACGAGGATCGTATAACCGGCTATCGGAAAAAAGCCGTGTACACCGGCCCCGGTCATTCCGGAAGAAGAAAAATCGTCGATGCTCCCATCCATCAATCCGTCTGGGTAAAAAATACAAAAATCGGCGCCACCGCCTTTATCTGGAAGGCGGACAGGAGTGACCTGAAAGGGGACGCCATCGACCAGATCGGCCAGGATTCGAAGGACGTGTCGGATGGGACCGATGCCTGGGATGCGGATGGGCCGGAGGCGAGGATCCGGGCGGAGCTGTACGAGAAAAAATATTTTAGCAGCAGCGCTTCGCTGGCCAACCTGGTCGAAGAAGAATTTGCAAAAGCCGGCCGGAAGACATGGGGGGTGAGACAAAGAGGGGCCGGTATAAAGGTCCTGGAGGCTACCGGGATGCCCAGTGTCCTGATAGAAACGGGATACCTGAGCAACAAGGAAGAAGAGCGTTATCTTAACGGTGACAGGGGGCAGCGGGAGATCGTCCGCAATATCGTACATGCTTTGGTGCGGTACTCACAAAAACCCGAAGGCAGATAAAATAAGGATGCCGGAGATAAGCATACAGGTTTCTGAAAGAGGGGCGGGGATTATTCCGGCTGCAGGGGAAGGCCCGGCGTTTCTTTCTTCTTACTTTTTGCGATGGCCAGCAGGATGCCTGCTCCTATAAAAGGTATGCTCAGTATCTGCCCCATATTCAGCAACCAGTGACTTTCGAAGGCTTCCTGGTCTTCCTTGGCAAATTCGATAAAGAACCGGATCGTGAAGAGACCCGCCAGTAAAAGGCCAAAGAGGAAGCCGTCCGCTCTCCGGGGATTGCCGCTCTCCCGGATGGTGATATTTTCCAAAGCCGGGCTATTCCCCGGGCGGATACTTCCCGAATAGAGCCGATAAAGCATTCCGGCCAGCAGCAGGTAGGACAGGGCTTCATACAGCTGCGCGGGATGCCGTGGTATAAAGTCTACCCGTTCGAAGATGAACGCAAATGGCAGGTCGCTGGGCTTCCCGATGATCTCGGAATTGAACAGGTTGCCTATCCTTATAAAAAAGGCGGCGATGGGTATAACGAGGCTGAGCCTGTCAAGCAGCCAGAAAGGAGGTTTGGCGTATTTCCTGCACCACCAGAGGGCTGCCAGGAGGATACCGACGGCTCCCCCGTGACTGGCCAGACCCTGAAAACCGGTAAATTCCAGGTGGCCGTTTTGCAGACTTACCGGGCTGATGATTTCGAGGAGATGGTGTTTAAAATAGGCCCAGTCGTAGAAGAGGCAATGACCCAGCCTGGCGCCGATCAGGGTGGCCAGGAAAATCGATACGGTCAGTTTTTCCAGCAGTATCAATGGCACCCCTTCCCGGACGAAGAAGGATTTCATGATCCGGTAGCTGAAAAAGAAGGCGAGCAGAAATCCCAGCGAATAATAGCGTAATGCGAAACCCCCGATCCGGAAGATCTCCGGATTTATATTCCAATTGATAAATAGCATGTTGTGAAAAGGTTGGCCGGGTTAAAATTCCTGTATTAAAGTGGAACCGGGAAAATTTTTTTATTAAATTGTTAATAAGGGTATTTGCGTATAGACAGGGCAATATGTGTGGCGATTCCTGCGTATCTTATGTTGCGATGAGGATTTTCTTACTATTTCTACTGGTGATGGCGGGAGACCGCCTGATTGCGCAGTCTGATTGGAGTTTAAAAAGGGATAAGGACGGTATCCGGGTATACAGCCGGAGCAGCGACCACTCAAAATTCAATGAGATCAGGGCTGAATTCTCCATGCACGCAAGTTTGTCCGAGCTGGCGGCCGTAATGCTGGACGCCGAGGATCATGTGCAGTGGCAATACAGTACAAAGTCATCCTACCTGTTGCAAAGGGTCAGCGAATCGGAGCTGTATTTCTATAATGAGATCAATGCGCCCTGGCCGGTTGCCAACAGGGATCTGATCGTTCACCTGACAATCACTCAAAATCCCGCTACCCGGGTCATGACGATGGCGGCTGTTTGTACACCCGGGTTTAGTCCTGTCCATCCTTCTATCGTCCGTGTTCCTGTCTCCAAAGCGGTTTGGACCGTCACACCCGTGACCGGCGATTCGCTGCGCGTCGAATATGTGATGGAAATAGATCCGGGCGGTTCGGTTCCCGCCTGGCTGATCAATATGTTCGCTACAAAAGGACCGTATGAATCCTTCAGGAACCTGCGTCAGCAGGTCCTGCTTCCCAAATACCAGCAGGCCCGGTTGTCATTTATTACGAATTGAGGTTTGGAATGTTGAAACCACGCGGATCGACGAGTCGGGGGCAGGTATTTTTTTTCGGAAAACAGCGATTTACCGGTAAACTGACAAGGTCGGAAGAGACGACGGTTTACCAGCAAATCGAAAAAAATCAAAAAGGCATATTCACTTGAATAATTTGTCTATCACGAGGTTCAGGACTTCGAGGAAGACCAGGATGATGATGATCCATTCGAGAAAGGTGCTGTTCCGGTATTGGAGAAGGTCTTTGCAGAGTTCCAGGTTCTCCTTGACGATCTCCAGCCCTTCCCGGATATCGCGGAATCTTTCCTGCAGGTCGAATGTGCGCTTGAGTTCCAGATCTATCCTGTTCAGGTTCTCATTCTCCCAGGTTTCGGGGGGCGAATCGAAGATATAGAGGTTTTCGGAGATCCTGTTTTTCAGGTTTAGGGTCTTGCCGATGAATTTTTTCAGTTTGGTGCCGGAGATAGCCAGCCGGCCCAGTCTTTCGAGGTTTTGGATATGGTAGCTCGTCTCTTCCTGTAATTTATTCGTCTGTTCTGAATAATAGTCCAGGGCTACGGACTGGGAGACGTTCAGCATGATCAGCCGGAGGGTTTCGGCATCCGCATTGATGATCTCTATCTTGTTATAGCCGAACTTATTCTCCCGTGCGTTTGGGTAGACTTCAAATTCTTCATTCAGCTTCTGGTCAAAAAGGTTCTTGCAAAACGGGGCGATTTTTTCGAGGTAAGCGTGGATTTCGCGTTCCGTATAGTTCAGGAAGCAGACCACGCCATATTTAAACACGTATAAAAAGGATTCCTCGCCGGTCTTGTAGAAAAGCTCGTCAGCATCGGAGTGATAAATGCCTTCTTTAAACGATGACCTGAATAATTTGATGTCGATACTATCCGATACCTGGTATGATAAGACCTTTAGCATAGTGCCGTCCTGCGGGCTGCCATTTCCTGCAAAGTAAGGGATTTTGCCTTTCGGCTATCCGTTGTATTGTTTTTTTTCCTGGATGAACTGAAAGCAGAGGAAGGAAAGGGACAGCCAGATCAGGGCCAGGAAAAAGCTGCCGATCGTATCGGTGGCGAAATGGACATGAAGGTAGATCCTGCTCATCGCGATGAGCAGGGCGAATACGGATAGCAATAGGGTGTAGATCCATTTAAGGGTCTTTGAAAGACCGCTCTTCCAGACGAGGTAGATCATAACGCCGCTGAAGGTGAAGCCTCCCAGGGCATGCCCGCTTGGAAAACTATAGCCTCCGGCACCGTCGAAGTTAGGAGGGAGCGGCCGGTCCCTCCGGAATATCTCTTTCAAAAAGAGCCCCAGCAGCAGGCTGACCAGCGCGATTACCACGGCCGAGATGGCGTATTTTTTCTTTTTCCTTATCCAAAGAAAGATCCCTACTATCAAATAGGCGGGGATCAGGAATCCGCCTGTTCCAAAAAAAGTGACAAACAGGGCGATCCGGGTATGGGTTTCGGACCAGTATCTGCTGAAAAAATCGGAGATCTGGTGATCCAGCAGGTCGCGTTTTTCGACCACGAATACATTTACGATCATGCTGAAAAAAAGGGCTGAGAGGAGGAGCAGACCTGTCGCGACCGCCGATTCGATAGAAAAAAGCCTAAGCCAAACGGATGTTTTTTTATTGGAAGACAAAGTGTTGTATCGGTTTTGATGCCCCAAAATTAGAAATAAATTCCGGTATCTTACCAGGAGAATGGCACTATCTGTAATAAGAGCATACCCGCTGCTGTGATAACAGAATATCGCCGCTGCAATGCGAGAATACCGGTGTTGCTTTCTAAGGAATAGAAGTTATCCGGGGAATAAAGCTATCAGCGGAATAACAGATACTTAACAGGGGCTTAACAGGAGCTGTTTTCAAGCCATTTACGATCCGGGTATTTTTCGATGGGCCGAATACCGGTCATCTCCGGGAAAGTTTTGAAAAGGATGCATCGCTGCTGGCTCCCTTTCTCAATGGCATCGTCATCTCCCATACCGATGATCCGGGAACTGCCAATTATATCGTCACCGCCAATCCCCTGGTGAGGACGCACTAACAGTTAAGCTGGGACGAGCATGGGAATATTTACAAGGCCAGGAACGAGGTCAATATAAACCAGGTGTTCAATTATAAGGAGCAGGAGCAACGCCTGAGACGGTATCTGCTGATCTGTCTCGGGGATTTTCGCTTTTCCGGTTATCCTGCTACCGCCTATACCGGGAACTCCTGCCTGTATTCCTTCCGGGATCCCATATCCGATTTCGATACCAAAGTGATCCGGTTACAGTATAGCGCTATCGCCAAACCGGGGATGAAAGAGTCCGAGTTTCACGATGCGCTGAAAAGTACGAACCAGCTTATCTATGCGGGTAAGTGGTGTCAAAAGAAGCGGGTCGGTCGGTAAGCAACTGGTTGATATATCCCCGGGTGGAAACCGTTGGGGGTTCCTGTTCATCCAATGGCTTCAGGTATTCATCGAAAAAGACGCCGGCAAGACTGCAGACCATGGAATGGCGTGCGCTGTCGATGTCGATCAGCTCCGGCGAAACTGCCTTTGCGATGGTCACTATCGAAGAGAAGTCTTCGTGGATAGATTTGTTCAGCTTTAGAAAATAGTTGTGCTTTGAACGCATGTATCGTGGGAGCAGGTAGACCGAGTCGAAAACGGCCGGGTGTTCGCTGCTGAGGTATAGATAAGGGGTTGTGATCTGCCCCGGGTCAAAGGGAGGTATTTGCCGGTTCTGTGTGTACCATGTGTCCCAGGCGGTATCGGTGCCATAATAATGGATCTCGGTCCCGTCAAAAGAGAGGAGCGCCTTAAAGTCCTGATTCGCCATGGCTGCTTTGGTCGCCGAACTGCCGCCAAGGCTCCAGCTCAACAGGCCTATCCGACTGGTATCGATAAAGGGGAGTGCGCTCATGGTCTGCCTGGTAAACAGGATATCGCGCACCTGCTCGTCGAGGTCGATGGGGGCCGTCATATATCCGGGATATTTGCCTACCGAACTGATTGCGGCGACGACATATCCCCGTTTTGCAAGGCTGTCGAAGAGGATGGGATTCTCCCAACTGCTGCCATTCATGCCGGCGGCGTAGATAATCAGGGGTGATCTTCTGACCGGCCATTGCAGGCTGTCATAGATATCCATTTTATATCCCAGTATCTTAAAGGCGTTTTCAACATGCAGGTATTCGGCGATACTGGCAGCCAGGGCCTGGCTCGTCCGTCGGCAGGAATCGATCGGAGTTTTGTAATTTATCCGCTGTTCATATTGATCCAGCAGTTGTCCATAGGTCAGCGGCGGCCGGGCGGGTTTTTCCGCGGAGGGATAGAAAACATCGATTTTGACAGGCCGGAAATACATGGGCGCGGTGGCATCGGAAGTGGTATCGAACGTCCTGCTCTTGTCGAATTCCTTCAGGATGGCAAGTCCTGTATAGACGGGGGCTTGCTGCTGTTCTTTTTTATGAAAGCATGACCCTGTAAACAGGAGTGCAAAAAACAAACAAGGGTAAGACGACAGGGGGAGCAGGCCTTTTGGCATGTGGTGGGTTTATCGATGATTTGTCGATGAAAAGATAGAGAGAAAACATCTGTGAAATTCCCTGGGGCGGGAGGATTTTGAAAATATTAACATGTAAGCGAAATCGATAATAAATCCGGAAATTTGACAAAAATCAGGTATGGAACTTATCGTTAAGATACTATTGATTCAACAGGTGACGCATGACGTCCGTCGTTTTCGGGTCGAGAAGCCGGTGGGGTATACTTTTAAGCCCGGGCAGGCCACGGAAGTGTCCATCAATAAGCCGGCGTGGCGGCAGGAGAAGAGGCCCTTCACCTTTACTTCTTTGCAGGGAGATCCGTTCCTGGAATTCACGATCAAGCGTTACCCCGATCATCATGGAGTTACCGACCAGTTGCATCAGTTGGGCGCCGGTGACGAGTTGGTGTTGCGCGATGTGTGGGGAGCGATCGAATATAAGGGGCCGGGTATTTTCATTGCCGGGGGCGCCGGGATTACTCCTTTTCTGGCTATCTTACGTCAACTGTCTGTAGAGGGAAAGTTGGACGGTAATACTCTCTTCTTTTCCAATAAGACCCCGGCCGATACCATCGATCAGAAGGAATTAAAGACGATGCTCGGCGACCGCGTGGAATTCATATTTACCGGTGGTAGCGGCGAAGGGTATACGAAAGGGTATATAGACGAGGCTTTCCTGAAACAGCGTGTAAAGGATTTCGGGACGCATTTCTATATCTGCGGTCCCGATCCGATGATAGCGGGTCTGTCGGCTATCCTGAAAGGGCTGGGTGCTTCACCGGATGCCGTGGTGTTTGAGAAGTGATGTGTTTGAGAAGTGATGTGGTGGTAGTGAGGGGTGAGTAGTCAGTAGTCAGCAGTGAGTAGTGGATAGACGGTGTTGAGGGAATGTGAGGGGATCTGAGCGAACGAGGAGGGGAGTAGTTGAATGAGGAGAGGGAGGTGAGGAGCGGTGGTAGAAAAGGGATAGAAGCAGAAAAGGGGAGAAGAAGAGAAGGAGAAAAGAGTAGAAGGGGGGAAGGAGTAGTTTAGGGTCAGAGAGAGACAAGGAGGGATGAGGCCGGATTTGGGAGCGGGGCGACGAGGAGGGGCCAGGGGGATGGAGGGATGGCAGATTTTGAACGACGGAAATAATACGTATATGCATACATCCAACAGGAGAAAGTTTATCGCTTCGGCGGCGACCATCGCCATCGGGACTGCTGTTTCCGCCACGCCGTTGTTGAATGAGCCGGCCGCTAAGAAAAAGCCGTTGGCCCATCACGTGTTTTTCTGGTTAAAAAATCCCGGCTCCATCGAGGACCGGGATAAGTTGGTCGAAGGGGTGAAGACCCTCGCAAAGATTGAAACGATCCGCGAGATCCATGTCGGCGTGCTGGCTGCGACGGAAAAACGGGATGTCGTCGACGCCTCCTGGCAGGTGTCCGAACTGATGTTCTTCAGCGACGTGGAAGGGCAGCGCACCTACCAGGATCATCCGGTACATCTCGACTTCATCAAAAACTACGGTCATCTCTGGCAAAAGGTGATCGTCTATGACGCCATGGAGGTATAGGAGAGTATCCCGCGGATCGGACAAGTGTCAATATCCGGGTTAATGGACGGCTCTCATGATGGTATTGGTATAAGACGAATCCACATTCCCTGCATAGACCATGATCCCGGCTTTGGTGCCTCCGGTAGGTTCCCATCCGGCTGCGGTCGTCGCATTGCTCAGGCTATTATATTGTTTGGAGACGCCCACCATCGTTTTTGAATCACCGATGGTATTGGCCCACCGGTCGAAGCGGGTTGTGTTGTTCTCCCAATAGCCCATGTCTTCGACAAAATTCAGGTATTGGGCGACACTGGTGGATTGGCCGATCGCATAGCCTGCCTGGGCGCCGTCATAGATCGCGGCCGTATAGATCGTGCTGGTGCTGTTCGAAGACAAGGGGCCAAAATAGCTCCCGAATGCCTTTATCAGGTTGGTGTAGTGTGAGTTGGCCGCTGTGCTCCCGAGGTGCTCAACATCCAGGGCGATCCCGTCGAAATGCAGGGAGTCTATGACGCAGGCGTTGACGAATGCGGCAAACTGCGTGTAGGTCAGCCCGGTTCCGTTATAAGTGGTAAAAGGAGTGGTCGTATTCCAGGAAGTGGCATCGTCGACATTCATCAGTACTTTTACGCCGGCCGCCTGCAGGGTCCTGACGTCCCTGATGATCGACGCATACGACGTATAATGCGGGTTGACGGTGAGGATATAGCTGGTCGGGCTGCCGTAGTGCACGGAGTCCGCCATTTCCCAGGCCGTCCCTTCGAATAGCACGACGATGTTCGCCGCCTTTGCAAAGTTTGTAAGGGGAAGATTGACGATCGGAGAACCAGTTGGGGTGGCATCGAAGGCGTAATAGGCGACTTTGTTATTTGGCGCGGCAGGTATCGCATTGCTGATGACGAGGTTTTTTAATGCGTCACCGGTAGCGCTGCCAGCGGTCAGGGAAGGGTCTTGGGTACTGTTCATCTTTGAACAGGATATCAGGCCTGTCAGTAGGAAAGCCGCCTGGAGAACGAGGCCTGCCGGCCGATTCCGGAACGAAGATGATAATTTTCGGAATGATGATGATTGGTCCTGAAGCGAAGACGATTCGTTTTTGAAAGACAATAAATGTCTTTGGTTGGATAGACTTTTCATGATGGCGATGGTTTTGAAATTAGACAAGGTTTTGAAATCAGATAAAGTTTTGAATTCATGCAAGGTTTTGAAATCATTTAAATTTTTGAACTCATACAAGGTTTTGTAATCAGGCAATCAGGCAATGGTCGGACAGTCGGCAGTCAGATGATTGCCAATCAGACAATAATCAGGCAGTTGGAGAAAGTCCTGTACAATTAAGATATCCGGGGCGTGGACAATATCCTGCAGATAATACCCGGCTGCCGGGTTAAATGGCGCACAGAAATTTCGCCCGCTGCCTGGCGGCGGTTCGTGTTTGACAGGTTTTATAAAGAGAGGTCCTGAGAGTGCGGATGAATGCTACCGGGGCGAAGAAGCGTCAGGCCCTGACCAGACGAGAATTTTATAAGCGCTTACTACTCTAAGGTAGTGAAAATAGGCATTCTTTTTTTCAAGTTTTGCCGGACTACAAAGAAACACTTATTCAAAAAATACTATTTTTAAGGATGTCTTTTAAAACATACAACCAGATTGCCGGGCAAAAAGTCCAGCGGATAGAAGCCATCAGTGACGGTGTATTTGCCATCGCGCTCACTTTACTGGTCCTGGACATAAAGGTGCCTATCGGCGAAACGGTCAGGTCCGAACGGGAGCTGTTCGATAGTTTTTGCCAGCTCACTCCGAGGTTCCTGAGTTATTTCCTGAGTTTTATGACATTGGGGATATTCTGGACGGGGCACACGGCGCAATTCAGCTATATCGAAAAGAGCGACCGGAACCTGAACTGGATATCGTTGTTCTTTTTGCTGTTCGTATCCGTCATTCCTTTTACGACTGCCTTTCTCAGTGAGCACATTCATTTCAGGCTCGCCATTGGCGTATACTGGCTGAATATATTTTTGTTGGGCTTCATGCTCTATGTGCATTGGCGCTATGCCGCCCGAAAAGGATTTCTGAGTATCCCTGCTGAAGAAACCGGCTCCGTCGACAAAGCTGTGCGAAGAAGGATCGTGATCGCGCAGTTACTTTATTTGGGCGGGGCACTCCTGTGTTTCGTGAGCAATTACCTGAGCATATTCGTGATCATTGCCGTACAGCTAAACTATGCGCTGGCGATTTTTTCGGGGAGGACCAGGAGAGAGTCAGGCAGAGCCGATAAATTGTAGATTCCGGCGATTGGGGTATCAAGGCTGCAAAATATAAAATGATAGTCTCTTGGTAGTCTCTGGTTAACGAAGCCGTCCCGGGGTTCAGCGTTGATTGAGCTTCACGGCCCTGAACAGGTTGTCGGAGGCTTGGATGATCTTTTGTTTCAGCCGGGGATCGTAGTGCGGGTGGTCGCGCAGAAATTGACGGACGATGGCCGCCGCCGAGGGGGTGTTGTAGTAACCGAGGGTGGCCTGCAGCCAGCTTTGCGGGAAGAAGACACCTCCCGTGGCATGGACCTGCTCCAGGAGTTCAAGGCTGGGGCGGATGTATTTTTCGGAAGTATCGTTGCGCAGGGGGTGATGAAGATAGCCCAGCGCGGTAAGTACCCAGGATTCTTTTTGCCGGTTTTCGCGGTTTTTCAGCGACCCAAAGAACCGGTCGCGTTCCCGCTGGTCGTCGGAGAGAGCGGGCAGGAGGAATACCAGTCTTCTCCGGTTGTCGACATTCTTGATACGACTGAGCTGATCCCGGAGAATATCCTTCCATCCTGGGTATTGCCGGAGCGCAAGTCCTGTGGCGAGGGCGGTATAGTCCTCCTCGGAAAGTTTCACACCGGAGGGGGGATGCTGGTCTCTCCAAATCCGGAAGAGCGTATCCTGAGCCTCGCGATCCAGGGATATATTGCTGAAGGCCTGGAAGAGGAGCTTCTTACTGTTCGGATGGTCGTTCTGTTGCATGGCGCTCCAGAGGCTGTCGCCTATCGAACGCCCCACCGTGTTTCTGTTGGTTGTGTTTCTGTCCGCCGTGTTTTTTACCGTCTTGTTTCTCCGCTCCGTATTTCTCTCTCCGCGGGGCAGGAAACGCCAGAAGACGGATTGCAGTTGTTCCAGCAAGAGGCCCAGGTTCAGTTCCTCTTTTTCCAGGGTCAGGCCTTTCGTTGCCCACGCGAGATATTGGGTGGGGCAGAGCGCCCGGCCTGCCAGCATATTCTCATAGAGGTTGATATAGGCAGAAGCCCGCTTCACCGGGTCGGCGAGCGTGAAGAGGCCGGCGGCAGATTTGCCGTCCGCGGGGAACAGGCCATAGCCTTCTCCTCCGGCATTAAAGACGATAAACAAAGGCAGTGGCTTCCCCCTGGCGGAGCCGATCCTCTTTTCCGGGCCGTCCATAAAAACGGGGATGGATTCCGTATGATCCCGGTAGACGAGTGCGATTTTAAAAGACTGTGGCCAGGTATTGTCGCTTCCATCTTCTGCTTTTTGCAGAAGCGTCAGGCTTTCGATCCAGCCGTTTTCCGCTTTCATCCGGTAGCTGAAGACGGGTCTGCCCGGCTTTTCGACCCACACGCGATTCCAACTCTGCAAGTCACGGGTCGTGTGAGCGCCGAGGATCTCTATCAGTTCGGGCCAGGAGGCGTTCCCATAAGCATAGCGGTGCAGGTATTCCCGTACGCCGGCGCGGAAGGCTGTGTCGCCCATCAGCATCTCGAGCTGACGCATCATCACCGGCGCTTTGTGATAGATGATATTCCCATACAGCGAGCCGGCATCCTGCAGATTTTCCAGGGGCTGACGGATCGGGTTGCTGCCTGCCGTACGATCAGTGCTGTAGGCGGCGGGCAGGTGTCCTGTCAGGAATTTCAGATCGGCGTTGTCATCGGGGTAAGCAGCGCGGGCGATCTTGTCGGCCATGAAGTTGGCGAATACCTCTTTCATCCACACATCGTTGAACCAACGCATCGTGACGAGGTCTCCGAACCACATATGCGAGGTCTCATGCGACAGCAGGGCTACCCGGTTGATCAGCTGATCGCGGGTCGCTCCTTCGGGTAAAAAAAGGGTCGAAGCGCGGTATTGGATCGCTCCCGGGTGTTCCATGCCCCCAAACTGAAAATCCGGGATGGCTACAAAATCGAATTTTTTGAAAGGATAGGAGATGCCGGTATAGTCTTGCAGGAAACCGATCGCATCCGAGTGTATCCGGAAGACGGAATCGAGGCTCATTTTTAATTTGACGCTGTCTGTTTCGCGGTAATAGAAATGCATGGGCCGCGGCCCACCTTCAGATCGATCTCCGGGCAGTAGCCTGGCCTGGGCGGTGTCCCGGCCGAGTTCGTAAAAATGGCCGGCGGCGAAAGAAAACAGGTAGGTGGGTATCGGATCCGAGGCCTCGTAGCGATAACGCTTATGATCTCCTTCGTCGAGAGAATCCAGGAGGGGACCATTGGTCAGTGCGTGCCAGTCTTTTGGCAAGTCCAGGGAGAGGGTGAACCGGGCTTTCAGATCGGGCTGATCGAAGCAGGGAAACAGCGTCCTTGCCCGGTCGGGAACCAGCAGGGTGTACAGAAAATCCGGGTTGCGGTTCAGCGAGAGGTCTCCGGCCGTGAAAAGGATCCCGATTGTGTTGGGGCCTTTTTTTAGCAGCCGGCCTTCTATCAGCAGGTGTTCGTGGGTTAGGGTGACGGGAGCCGGGTAGCCGTTTACTGTCAGGGCGTGTATAGCTTTTGCCGAATCCCTGAAATCCAATTGGAGCAGGGCGGGCGACTGCCGAAAGACGAAATCTATTTTTTCCACGGCTTCTACCCGCTGCCCGGGATGGGCAGGCAGGCTAAACTGCAGGTCGTAGGAGAGGTCTTTTATGGCGGCGGTCCTGAAACGAGCCAGGGTCCGGGAGACACCGGGTTCGACGAGCTTTTGGGACCGGGCGGGGATGAGGGTGGCAAGTACATGGGCGGCGGTCAGCAACGCGACGAGCAACCCGGTTGGTGACCCAGTCGGCAGCCATTGATGTGTGCGGACAATCTCCTTCATTCCTGAAATATAGAATTTAGGGCTCAGAACCTGCGGGGGGCCGGCGGGAAAATTAAATTCGCATGTATATATTATTGACTAACAATTATTTATTTCCTGACTTTTTCACTTTTCGATCCCGTTTCTGGCCCGCGTTCAAAAAAAAGCAAAAAAAAATTTTTTTCGGGGGGTATCTTATGAGCGCTTTCGTCTCTATCATGGAAGTATGAACAACATTAAGATCACCGAGCAGCCTTCGAAATACAGGCATCTCGAAAAAATGACCGTCGAAGAACTGACTGCGCATATCAATCACGAAGACCAGACCGTCGCCCTTGCTATTGAAAAAGCATTGCCCGCCTTGAATAAACTGATCACCACCATTGCAGGAAAACTGAAAGCGGGTGGAAGGCTTTTCTATCTGGGGGCCGGCAGCGGCGGCAGGCTTTCGGTGTTGGACGCCATTGAACTACCGACGACTTTTGGCGTTTCTCCCGAATTGGTGCAACCCATCCTGGCCGGAGGAGTTGAGCGGCTCATCGAAGCCCCGGAAGAAATGGAAGATGACCGGGACGGCGGCTGGAAGATGCTACTGGAGCGGAAGGTCTCGGACAAAGACCTCGTGCTGGGCATTACGGCAAGCGGCAGCACGCCTTTCGTCGTGGAAGGCCTCCGGCAATGCCGTGCACATGGGATCACCACGGGATGTCTCACCAACAATCCTGGTACGGAAGTGGCGGCGCAGGCCGATCTGCCCGTTGAAGTCATCACCGGCCCGGAGTTCCTGAGCGGCAGTACCCGTATGAAGAGCGGCACAGCCCAAAAGATGATATTCGATATGATCAGTACGACCGTAATGATACAATTGGGGCGGGTACTGGATAACAGGATGGTGCATGTGAAACTGATCAACGACAAGATCACGGACCGTGCGGTAAAGATCCTGATGGAGCAATCGGGCCTGGACAATTATGACGAAGCAAAGGTCCTCCTGCTCAGGCACGGGAGCGTAAAAGCTGCATTGGATCATATTGAAACGACCGGTAAATAATCATATGCAAGAAGATAGCCTCGCGCTCAGCGTGCCAGCCAGTAAACGCCTCGCCAGCCCCATGGTAATCATCGGGATCCTGTTCTTTGTCTTTGGATTTGTGACCTGGCTGGGCGCTGTATTGATCCCATACCTGCAGATAGCCTGTCAGCTGAATATTTTCGAGTCTTACCTGGTGACTTTTGCTTTTTACATCTCTTACTTCATCATGGCTATTCCCATCTCCCCGGTGCTGAGAAGGACCGGGTACAAAAAGGGGATTTCGCTTGGACTGTTGTTCATGGCTATCGGATCGTTGTTGTTTATTCCGGCAGCTATCAACCGTCAATATCTTTTGTTCCTGATAGGGCTTTTCGTCCAGGGTATGGGGCTGACCTTGCTGCAGACGGCGGCCAATCCTTATGTGACCATCCTGGGCCCGCGCGAAAGCGCCGCCAAAAGAATGAGCTTTATGGGGATGTGCAATGGAGTGGCGGCAGTTTTGGGCCCTCTTGTGCTGGGGTCCGTTATCCTTGAAAACGCTGACAAGATCGGGAAACAGGCAAAATTGCTCAGCCCTGCCGAACGTACTCTCCTGTTGGATGAACTGGGCCGTCGCGTAATCCTGCCTTATGCAATTATTGCGATTGTGCTGGCCCTGCTGGCCGTGCTGGCATTTTTTTCCGGCTTGCCGGAAATAAATAGCGATCCGGAAGAGGACGCGATGATGGAAGCGGAGATCGCAGCGGTGGCCGCAGTTCCGGGAGGAGCAACGGTGCCCGCCCTGGTGCGAAGCGGAAAGACCAAAACCAGCATCTTTCAGTTCCCTCACCTTCTGCTGGGAGTCCTCACGCTTTTCCTTTACGTGGGTGTGGAAGTGATCGCGGGTGATACAGTGATCAATTATGGCGTCTACTATCATATCCCTTTGTCTTCATCGAGGTATTTTGGCAACCTCACACAAATCTTTATGCTGATCGGGTACCTGGTAGGGGCTGTCTGTATACCCAAATACCTAAGCCAGGAGAAAGCGCTGCGGTATTCGTCCCTTTTGGGTATCTTTTTCGCACTGGCGGCATTGATGACCAGCGGTGCACTTTCGGTGGTTTTTGTCTCCCTGTTCGGTATCGCTAATGCGATGATCTGGCCTTCCATCTGGCCACTGGCGATCAGCGGCCTGGGAAAATTTACAAAGATCGCTTCCTCCCTGCTGATCATGGCCATCGGCGGGGGTGCCATTCTTCCTCTTTTATACGGATACCTGGCTGGTAAATTTGACAGTCATCATGCGTATTGGATCGTGATACCCTGCTATCTGGCTATTTTGTTTTATTCGTACAAAGGGCATAAGATCCGCACCGGTCGATAACTGGGGCGGGTGATGAATATGAGACTGGTCGACCTCGGGGCGCCGGTTGCTAAAAATAGTTTTGAAAAAATGATTATGATGAACGTGAATCGATTTTTGTCCTTTGCATTGTCTTTTGTTTTTGTATTTGTCCTTTCTATGTCTTCCGTGCAGATGGTTGCCCAGAGCCTGCCGGTTAGCCGGCACCGGCATGTGGTGATCGCCCATCGCGGAGATCATGTATCCCTTCCCGAGAACACCCTGCTCGCTTATAAACAGGGGATAGACGATGGCGCGGACTATGTGGAGGTAGATCTCCGGACCACCCGTGACAGTTTCCTGGTGGTGATGCACAACGAGACCGTTGACCGGATGACGAACGGAAGAGGAGCGATCCGGGATTTCGACTATGCGGCGATCCGAGGGTTGGTGATCTGGGATGCCGTGCACAACCAGGCTACCCGGATCCCGTCTTTTGAAGAAGTCCTGGCACTTTGCAGAAATAAAATAAATATCTATCTCGATTTCAAAGAGGCGGACCCGGGCGTGACCTATGCCATGATAAAAAAAGCGGGGATGGAAAAACATGTCGCCGTTTATGCCAACAGCCTGGAACAAATCACCGAATGGGGCAAGGTCGCGCCCGCAATGCCTGTGATCACCAGCATTCCCGATGAACTGAAAGATTCGGCGGCCGTGGCGGCCTTCCTAGACCGTTACCCGATCGTGGGAGTCGATGGCTCGATCGGGCAGTACAGCCCGGCTATCTATCGCTTGTTCGCGCAGCGTCATATTGCCGTCTGGTTGGACGTACAACAGAAGGACGAAGGCCCTGCGACCTGGGAAAAGGCGCTCGCTGAAAAAGTGCCTGGCATGCAATCCGATCATCCGGCTGCGCTGGTGGCTTATTTGAAGCAAAAGGGGATAAGGTAGTGAGTGGTGAGTGGTCAGTAGTGAGTGGTGAGTAGTGAGTGGTCAGTAGTGAGTAGTGAAATCGAGGAAGGAGATTCATCGGGACAAATGAGAAGACCTGCGGGCGAGATAATAATGAGTAGTCAATAGTCAATAGTGAATAGTGAGTGTATTCAGTTCTGAGATTCTTTAATATGCAGTATATGGTTTCCTCTTTTTCGAAACGATCCTATCAATCAAAACAGTTCCATTTAACCATGCGGTTCCGTGTATCAGAGATTCGGGTGTTCCTTGTCCTGCTGTTGTCGTCATTCAGCATGGTCCCGGCGGCGATCGCTCAGCCTTCGGATCTGAAGCAGATCCTCTCCGATCTGTACAAACGACCGGACAGGATACTGGTCTCCGCCCATCGGGCGGATCATGCCATTTTCCCCGAGAATTCATTGCCGGCCATCGGCAAGGCGATAGAAGCGGGTATCGATATCGTAGAGTTGGATGTACGCGAGACCCGTGACAAGGTATTGGTATTGATGCACGATGAGAAGGTCGATCGGACGACGACCGGCAAAGGCGCAGTCAGCGATCTGAGCTATAAGGAGTTGCAGGAATTTTATCTGTTGCAGGACGGGAAGCCGACGGGTAACAGGATTCCGACTTTTGAAGAGGCGCTGAAGAAGACGAAAGGCCATATCCTGATAGATATCGACTTCAAGGCCGAGACCCAAACGGCAAAAGACGAGACTTACCGTCTTCTGCGGAAATACGGGATGGAGCGACAGGTGTTCCTTTTTATCTACGACTATAAAGAGGCTACCGAATACAGAGCTCTCGATCCCCGGGTGCCGATCATGCCCAGGGCCTATAAGGACGAGGACGTTCATGCGATCCTCCAAATGGGGCGGTTTCCGGCGGTGCATGTGGATGAGACCTTTTACAGCGATACGTTGATGGGTTCCATCCGCGCTACGGGGATGAGGGTCTGGATCAATGCATTGGGCAAGTATGACGAACTGGAGGAGAAGGCGGTTCGTGACGGATCGCCCGGGGATGGATTCGCGAGCTTGCTGAAAGACGCCTCGCAGGCCAATTTCATCCAGACAGACTACCCGGAACAGCTACTCGCCTGGCTCCGGAAAAAAGGGTTGCACCGGTAAGGGAATTGTATTATATATTTGAGCCGGTGGGGGCACGGATTGTATAAGATCCGGGGTTGTATTGTTGTGAATGGGAGGCATGCTGGAGAATAGGGGGTGCAGGGTGGAGAATAGAGCCGATCGTGGAGGTTGCATGAGCAGGGAAGGGATTCTTGAATCGTTATAAAAACTCTGTTGAATGAAGCGGAATTATTACATGGTAGGTCTTGTCTTTATTACGTTTTTCGTGATCTCCTTTATTACGAATATCCTGGGCGCGTTAAACCCGGAAATCCAGCAAAGTTTCCATCTTAGCTATGGGATGGTGGCCTTCCTGCCCTTTTCTTTTTTTATTGCCTACGGGGTCATGTCGATTCCTGCCGGGATGTTTATAGAGTTATATGGCGAAAAAACGGCTATGATCATCTCCTTTGGGGTCGCTTTTGTGGGCGCGGCCCTGATCAGCCTGTTCGCTTCTTATACCATTTGCCTGTTGTCGCTCTTTTTGTTGGGAATCGGGATGGCGATGCTGCAGGTGGTGATCAACCCCCTTTTGCGTATTTCGGGCGGGGAAGAGCATTTCGCTTTTTATTCGGTCATGGCCCAGTTGCTTTTCGGGCTGGCCTCCTATGTCAGTCCGATCGTCTATACGGGCGTGGAGGCGGGTCTTCGTTCTGCGCCCGCCAACGATAACTTCTTTATTGCCGGTTTGCGGAAGGTCACGAATATGCAATATTCCTGGACTTCGCAGTACTGGATCTTTTTTATCGTGATCCTGGCTATGATTTTGGTGGTGGCTTTTTCGCGGTTTCCAAAGGTCGAACTCAAGGAGGATGAGAAAGCGGGTACCCTGACCACTTACAGGCAGTTGATAAAAAACCCGGTGGTCATCCTCTTTTTTCTTGGAATATTCAGTTATGTAGGTGTCGAACAGGGCGTATCCTACTGGATTTCCGAATTTCTGCATCAATATCACGGGAAGGATACCCTGACGGATGGGGCCACCGCCGTATCTCGTTTTTGGGGTCTGATGACCGCCGGTTGCGCATTGAGCCTGATTTTGCTAAAACTATTCGACAGCCGGAAGCTGCTGATCGTATTTGCGGTCGTGACGATGATCGTGCTGGCGATCGCTTTGTATGGCCCTGCGAACTATGCGCTGGTGGCTTTCCCGGCGATCGGGTTTACGATTGCGCTGATGTTTTCGGTCATATTCTCACTCGCGTTGAATTCCCTGTCCTCGCATCATGGTTCTTTTTCGGGTATTCTCTGCACAGGCATCATCGGAGGGGCGGCCGTGCCGCTCCTGATCGGATGGCTCGCGGACTATATCGGGTTGAGGGCGGGGATGCTGTTCATTTATATATTTCTCGCCTATATCCTCTCCATCGGTTTCTGGGCAAAACCGCTTGTCAACAACAAAACAATCAGGGACTGATCATTTCTTTTTGATGGATGTGATGTTCCCGTTGAAACTGATTTGCGATCGGCTGGTGCTCAGGACCTGCAGGGTACCGGAGCCGTTGTCAAAGATCGTGAGGATCATCTGCTGGACATTCCGGACGTCTTTTGGCTTGATGGTAATGTCCCAGCCCCCTTTTGCCCGCGGTGTCTTTGTGTATTCGAAATCTTTTGAGGTGAACTCGATGCCGTTCTCCGATGGGTTGACCGGGGCGGTATAGGCCCGTCCGAAATAGGGCAGATAAGAGACCACGCTGCCCGGTGTCACCGTAAGATCATAACCATAGGTCAACTGCCGGAGCTGCCCGCTCAGCGGGGTGGCCGTCTGCGCTTTGAATACATAGGTTTGTGAGTCTACGAGGGCCGTAATCCTGGCCGCTTTCTGCGCTTTTTTTGAGTCCTGCCCCATTACCGGGGGATGCCAGGCGAGGAGGGCGAGGCCGAATAAGAGGATGACAAAGGCTTTCATGTTCCGATTTTTTTATGTTGTATGCTGATATGCCAAACTAATATAAGGATTTTTTATCAGCTAACTTCATTTGGCGGGTGTCGCGGCGGCGTGGTCTGCCGGATGCAGGTGGGGCGGCCCGGTCTGCTTTCGGCTCGTTTATTTTTGGCTGACGACCACGACGCCAAAGGTGCCGGGTATCATTTTCGGTCTCTCGTGTGCGGCGGCGGTCTTTTCGAGATCCGCGGCGGGGAGGAAGACTTTGTGGAGATTTTCGTCGACAGCGATCGTCCGCGCGCTCCTTTTGGTCGGGAGATTGCCCAGTACGGTGAATGTTTTGCCCGGGCCTTCTTTGATGATGCTGAGGACGCCTTCGCCGCAGGATGCAAAAACGTCCTTCAACTGCGGGTCGAATCCGACACCGTCGCAGCCATTGCCGATGGGCAGGGTAGCCACGATCTTACCGTTGGTGGCATCCATCACTACCAGGGTCTTGTCGCAACCGGCGAAAAGACATTTGGACTGCAGGTCTATGGCGAGGCCGGTCGGGCCTTCGGCGGGAGCAAGCGACCAACGGCTTACTACGTTCCTGCCGGCAAGGTCGATGACGGCAATCTCGTTTTTATCTTCGATATTTACAAAGATCCGGCCGGCGCCATCGGAAACGGCTGTTTCGGGTTTGCCGCCGACGGGTATGGTGGCGACGACTTTATTCCGGGCGGGGTCTATGAGGGAGAGGTCGTTGCTGCGGCCATTGCAGGTGATGATCAATTTCGAAAAAGGTTCGAAGAAGATGGCGTCGGGGTTCTGGCCGGCGGGAATCTGGGCGAGGATCTCGTTGGTTTTCAGATCGAATACGGTGACGGTATTGAGCCTGCCGTTGCTGGTATAACCCTTGCCTGTCGAGGCATTGAAGGCGATACCATGGACCCCGGTCGTATTGGGGATGACGCCTACGGAATCCCCCGTCGTCTCGTCCAGTATATTCACCTGGCCGCCATGAGAGACGTATATACGGTTATTGCCCGGTCCTGCGGCGATATAGTCCCATCCGCCCGGACTGGCAATGGAGAAATTTGCGGTGACCCTGAACCCATCGGGATTTTGAGCGTTTGAGAGGAGGTTGCCGAGCAGGAAGATGTTTATTGACAAGCAGGTGATGAGGGCCCTTGGTTTCATGTTTTTTGGTTAAATGTAGCGGGGTATTCTGAGTAAATTCTGAAGGTGAGTATAAAATATCCGAAGCCGGAGATAAATCGATAGCAATGAGCCTGGATAAAAGGGATTATGACGCGGTGGTGGTAGGCTCCGGCCCGAACGGACTGGCGGCGGCTATCCGGCTGCAACAGGCAGGGTTATCCGTTTTGGTGCTGGAAGCCAGGGATACGATCGGAGGGGGGCTTCGTTCCGAAGAGCTGACCCTGCCCGGGTTCGTCCATGACGTCTGTTCGGCCATCCATCCCCTGGCGGTCGCTTCGCCTTTCTTCAGGACGCTGCCGCTTTCGGACTATGGATTGGAATATATCCATCCCCCGCTGGAGGCGGCGCATCCTTTTGATGACGGAACGGCTGCTGTACTGGAGCGGTCTCCGGAGACGACGGCGGGTCGGCTGGGGGCCGATGCGGAAAGCTATCTGGGGCTGATGCGGCCATTGGCGAATGATTGGCCTGCTATCGCCGGGGATATACTGGCTCCCTTTCATTTCCCGGAGCATCCCCTGAAGATGGCACGCTTCGGTCTCCCGGCCCTGTCTTCCGCGACGCTGTTGGCCAGGCGTTTTAACACGCAGCAGGCCAGAGGTTTGTGGGCGGGTATGGCGGCCCATTCGATGCAACCGCTGTCTCATCCCCTCACTTCGGCTTTTGGGCTTGTGTTGATGGCTGCGGGACACCGGGATGGCTGGCCCATCCCCCGCGGAGGGTCCGGGCAGATCGCCGATGCTTTGGCCGCGTATTTTGTGTCGTTGGGAGGAAGGATCGAAACAAATTTCTATGTCGGGTCGCTGGATCGGCTTCCTTCCTGTCATGCGGTATTACTCGACCTGGGGCCCCGCCAGGTATTGGAAATCGCCGGCCAGCGTTTGTCTTCGCTATATACCTGGCAATTGAAAAGATATCGCTATGGGATGGGCGTTTTTAAGATCGACTGGGCCCTGGATGGACCGATCCCCTTTATGGCCGCGGACTGCGGGTTGGCGGGAACGGTGCATCTCGGCAATACCCTGGAAGAGATCGCACAGGCGGAGCAGGCTGCCTGGAACGGAAGACATCCCGAACGTCCTTTTGTATTACTGGCCCAGCAATCGCTCTTCGACCCGACCAGGGCGCCTGCCGGCAAACATACGGCATGGGCCTATTGTCATGTCCCTGCCGGTTCCAGGATCGACCGGACGCAGGCCATCGAAGAGCAGGTGGAGCGTTTTGCACCTGGTTTCCGCGAGCGAATCCTGGCCAGGCATACCCTGGATACGGAGGCCATGGAAGCATACAACCCTAACTATGTCGGCGGCGATATCAACGGCGGGTTGATCGATTGGAGGCAGCTTTTTACGCGCCCGGCCCTGCGAAGCTCGCCTTACCGTACCTCTGCAAAAGGTATTTATATCTGTTCCTCTTCCACTCCTCCGGGAGGGGGCGTGCACGGGATGTGCGGGTATCATGCCGCCGGGCGCGCCCTGAAAGACATTTTCAGGTGATGGCTAAGCAGACTACCTTTGCCCAATGTCTGCCGTTACACTTCCTGAAGTATGGCTACGCGGGCCGTTGCCGGGGATCCCATCCCCGCTGCAGCCCGTGGCGCATGCGCTGCTACAGGCCAGGGAGGAATTACATGCCCGGTTGGCCGGTTTTCCGGTGGCGCTGCTTTGGGAAAGGCCGGCCGGGGTCGCTTCGGTGGGCTTCCATCTTCAGCATCTGACCGGGGTTCTCGACCGGCTCTTCACCTATGCCCGCGGCAAACCGCTCAGTCAGGCACAGTTGGCCTTCCTATCAGCCGAAGGGGTCCCGGATACCGGGTTGACGGTGACGGGTCTCCTGGGGGATTTTGACAGGCAGGTGGATGCGGCGCTTGACCAGTTGAGCCGGACTTCAGAACCGGGCTTAGCGGAGACGCGCCTGGTGGGGAGGGGGAAGGCCCCTTCCACCCAATTGGGGCTGCTCGCCCATGCGGCGGAACACATCATGCGCCACCTGGGTCAGCTACTGGTGACCGCACAAGTCCTTTCTGCGGGATGAACAGAACGTAAGTGGTTGTAAATCAATATATTTATCAAAATTTTGGCAATAGGCAACTCCCTCTCCCGATCCGGCGTTTGATCTAGGGAAATCGTTGGCTGATAAAGGATTTTCCGTATATCGTACATCATTGACACAAGGCAATCGAATCGTTTGGAAAAACTCTTACATATTATAGCCGGTTGCGCGGCACAGGATCGGAAATACCAGCAGATCTTATACGACAGGTACTATGGGTTCTGTCTGAAGACTGCGTTCAGGTATGTGGATTCTTATGAACAGGCTACAGAGGTTACCAATAATGCTTTTGTGAAGATCTTTAAGAATTTCAGCAGGTTTGAGGTGAGGGATCCGGCGAAGATAGAGATGCTGTTTATGGGTTGGGTCAAAAGGGTCGTGATCAATGCATCTATTGATTACCTGAGGAGGGAAATGCATACGCTCCCGATCAGCCCCATTCCTGAAAGTGTCTGGGAGCATAAGGATGAGCAGCAATCATCTGACAGCAGTCTCTTGTATAAAGAGCTTATTTGTATGATAAAGGAATTGCCCCCGGCCTATCGTCTTGTTTTTAACATGCATGTGATCGAGGGCTATTCACACCCCGAAATTGCGAGAATACTCGGCATTACGACCGGCACTTCGAAATCGAATCTTTCAAAGGCCCGCGCGCATTTGCAGAAAGCCCTCGCAAACCAAAATGTAGAAAATATTTTATGTCAGACATGAATGACAATAACAATTTGAACATGGACGATCTGTTTAAACGGGCAGCCGAAGGCTACCCGCTCAGAACGGATAGTGCCGACTGGGATAAGGTCCTGGGCGCGATGGAGGAAGACGAGGAGTCTTTCGTGGCGCCCCCTTATGAACAGGAAGGCCGGCGCAGCCGCCGCAGATTCTTGTGGTTGTTGCTTCTGCTGCCTTTGGGCGGTCTGGGTTACTATGCCTGGCATAAGGGTCAGGCGACGGCCAGGGAAAGTGTTGTCCGGGCCCATCCTGCCGGGTACGCATCCTCACATGCTGCAGGGAAGGCTAAGGGTAAGCCTGCTGTTGAGGTGCGGGAAGACGATAAGATGGGGGTGGATGCGACGAGTGCCGATGAAAGGAGAGCCGGTGAGTCGGGGGCCGGTGAGACGAGGACTGATTTGATGAAAGACGGTGTGACGAAAGACGGTGTGACAAAAGATGTCGGGGCGAGGGCCGGCGGGTTGAAAGGTGACCGGATGAAAGGGAGCGGGGTAAATAGCGGTCCCGTAAATCGTGTGATGATCGGAAACGATGGAATGACGGCCGTGGTGAAAAACGATGGTTTGAAGGATGCTAAGGATAAGGATCGGACGCGGCATCATTCCGGTAAAGCGGGTTCGGGCGCCGGGAGTGCCATAGATGCGGGAGATAGTGGCAGGGCCGATGGAAAAAACGAAACGGATAACAGATATAAGACCGAAACAGCGAAAGCTTATGCCAACCCGCAATCTTTTACGACGGATCCATCGTATGTGAATGCATCGCGTTCCCTGCAAAAAAGCCCGATGGCGGGAGTGGTTCCGATGACGGGCAGCATTGCACTAAACGTGGCCGTGAGTGACCGGACTTTGGTCAAAGGCGTGCAGAAGCCGGCGGTAAAGCCGGCGCCGCGGTTCAAGGGAAGTTCTTTTTATGCAGGTGTCGCAGTGGCTCCCGATATGAGTTATGTGAAATTTCAATCGGTTAAGGGTGTCGGATATACCGTGGGAGTCTTGCTGGGTTACAATATCAACAGCAAGCTGGCATTGGAGACGGGTTTGTATTACGACATGAAAAAATATTATACAGATGGGGATTATTTTAACAAGAAAAGCCTCGGGTTGCCTTCCAACTACTATCTGCAGAACGTAGACGGATCCTGTAATATGTGGGAGATACCACTCAATGTCCGGTATAATTTCGGACAGGGGGAGAAGATCAGATGGTTTGCCACGACCGGTCTTTCCACCTACCTGATGACGAAGGAACAGTACGCATATGAATACGAGGATACAAATACGGGCGCGAGATGGCCGGAAGGCTGGTCGGGCAGGAATTCCTCCAACTACCTGTTTTCCGTATTCAACCTAAGCCTGGGATTCGAACGATCGCTGGGGAAGATCGGCAACCTGCGATTGGAACCCTACCTGAGAGTGCCCCTCGCGGGATTTGGAAAGGGCAGTCTGCCTATTATGAGTTCAGGGCTGAGCATAGGCATCACACGCCGGATCCGGTAATTTAAATTTCTTAAAAGATATGCCTGAAAAAAGAACGCTTTTTTGGGGTGGGATCCTTTTGTGCCTGCTCCTCCTGTTTGCCTGGGGCATCCGCCTGTATACCAGGAAGCATCAGAGTGTGGCGGGAGCGACGGTGGCTTTTTCCGTCGGGGCGGATTCATTGTATAGCCAATACCAACGAGACGAACATACCGCAGACTCGCTGTACCTGGGGAAAGTGATCGAAGTCAGGGGGAAGCTCGGCGAGATACAGCACAATGGCGTCCTGGAGATATGGATCTTATCGACCGGCGGCGGAGGAGGTGTCAACTGTCAGCTTTTTCCGGGAGAAAAATATCCCGGGGGAAACCATCGAATAGGTGACAGCGTTAGTATCAGAGGAAAATGCACGGGTTTCCTCATGGATGTGACCCTTTCGGATTGCGTATTTCAATAAAATATAATCATATAATATGAGATCGAAGCAAAGAGAGCTTCCCAAAAAAGGGGTGAGCAAAGGATGGGTATTGGCCTGTATCGTTTCGGGAGGCGTTTTATTTTCGGTTGTCGGCTGTTCAAAAACGAGCGCGGACAAGTTGTCCGGAGGTTCTGCGGCCTGTGATACCGTTGGCGTACAGTATTCCGTGCAGATTCTTAGCATCCTGCAGCAAAACTGCTACTCCTGTCATGGCAGCGGCAACACGGGCGGCAGCGGCGGGATCGACCTGAGCTCCTATGCAAAATTAAAAGTATATGCGGATAATGGTTACCTGGTTGGTAATGTGACCCACAACCCGGATCCAAAATATCACCCGATGCCTTTCGGTCTGCCGAAGCTTCCCGATTGTGAAGTCAATACGATCGTGGCGTGGGTGGACCAGGGAGCACAAAATAATTAATTATAAAAATAAATTTCGGCAATGACTAAAAAAATCATCTGTCTCATCGGGCTGGTTGTGACCGCGGGGTTAACGGTCCAATGTCAGCTATATTCGACCCGAACGGGGTTCGTCGGGTTCTATTCGAAAACGGCTTTGGAGGATATCAAAGCGGAGAACAACCAGGCGTATGCCGTTATCGACGGGGGCAAAAAGAACCTGGCATTTGCCCTGTTGTTGAAGGGGTTCTCGTTTACCAAAGAGCTGATGCAGGAACATTTCAATGAGAATTATGTAGAGAGCGACAAGTATCCAAAAGCCAGCTTTAGCGGCTCCTGGTCAGGGGAAGCCATGCTGGACAAGGACGGGGTGTACAAGGTACAGGTCAGGGGAAACCTGAGCCTGCATAATGTCACCAGGATGATCGAGATGCCGGCTACGCTGGAGGTAAGAAATGGGAGGGTCATAGGGATTGCGGAATTCAAAGTAAAGCCGGAGGATTTTAATATCAGCATCCCCTCCGTGGTAAGGGACAAGATAGACAAGGAGATGGATGTAAAGGTCAGGATAGATTGTGAGGCGAAGAGGTGATGCGGATGGTTGGCGCGGAGGATGCGAAAAGCGGCCACGCGAAAAGCGGCCACGCGAGTGGACGAGAATTTAAAAGATGTTGAGATAACTAAATGTTTTTGCTATGTATAAGATATTTATGTATAAAATTTCTATGTATAAAATGTGTATGGAGGAGATGTCTATGAAGAAGATGTCTGCAAAGAAGATCGTTTTCAGGGTGTTTGTATTTGCGTCGTTGCCAATGATCGCCAGCCTTCGGTCGAGCGCGCAGGACAGTACGCTGTTGAATATGTTGAATGATTCCCTGGCGGTTCATTCGGGGAAGTCATATGTCATCGGGACTTTCAAGGCTACTCATATCGTCAATATGCAAACCGTGGAATCCACGGCAAAGGGGGCCCTCAGTTTTGTGATCCAACACCGTTTCGGGCAGCTGAACAGCGGCTCTTATAATTTCTTCGGGTTGGACAACGCCACGTTGCGCCTGGGTCTCGATTACGGGATCACCGACGACCTGGATGTGGGGGTGGGCAGAAGCTCTTACCTGAAGACTTTTGACGGATACCTCAAATACAAGCTGTTGAAACAGACCGAAGGCCACCAGATGCCGCTCTCCGTGAGTGTCCTGGGAACGGTCACCGACTATACGCAGGACGTTGCGGGAGAAGATTATCTGAATACAAAATACCGTACGGCTTATACGGCACAGCTGCTGATCGCCAGGAAGGTCAACAGGCGTCTTTCCCTGCAGGTCACACCGACTTACCTGCACTATAACCTCGTCCCGACGGTAAATGATAAAAATGACCTTTTCGCGCTCGGAATGGGAGGAAGGGTGAAACTCACCAACCGGATGAGTATTAATGCGGAATACGATTGGCTGCCTTCCGGCCAGGTCGTTTCGGCCGCCGTGCACAATTCGTTTTCGCTGGGATGGGACATCGAGACCGGCGGCCACGTATTCCAGCTGGTATTCAGCAACTCCCAGAGCATGTTGGAAACGCAATACCTGACCCAGACTACCGGGACCTGGGGTAAGGGAGATATCTATTTTGGCTTCAATATCTCCAGAAATTTCAACTTAAAAAAACACAACGCTCCGCCGGTGAGATAGTGCGGAACGAATGAGCATATTGTGATTTAGCCTTATTTTAGCAAAATAGATGCTTCCACTTATAAAAACTCAGGCTAAAATGGGTAGTAATTTTAATTTTAGCAGAAACTCCAAAGAATTTTTTTGTCGTTTGCTCGTTTTAAATGCGTCGTTTTTAAAAGGCGCATATTATGAGGAAGGCGGTTGTCGTAGCATGGCTCATCGGTATTTTTTCTGTGATTGCTTGTCTTTTTTGGTATAATGAATGGGTGTACGCATTGCCCACACCTATCCCCGTCAACTATGTCGCCGTTAAACCGGGCGCGCTGATAGCTTTGCCGGCCGCCTTGCAATTTCCGGATGACCGGTTAAAGACAGGGAGCAAAAGACCTCTTCTCCTTCATTTTTTCAACCCGGACTGCCCCTGCTCCAGGTTCAACATACCTCAGTTCAAATCGCTGGTAAAACAATATTCGGACCGGGTGGATTTTGCCGTGGTGCTTTTGTCGTCAAAGGAGTATTCGCCCCAGCAGATCCGCAAGCGGTTTGGACTGGACCTGCCTGTGTTGTCCGATACGTCTGCCGCCGCCAAAGCAGCCATTGCCTGTGGCGTCTATTCCACCCCGCAGGCCGTCCTGCTGACAGGCGATCATGCTTTGTTCTACCGCGGTAATTATAACCGGAGCCGGTATTGTGCCGATCCCGCCACCAACTACGCGAGCCAGGCCCTGGAAGCGTTATTACATCAACAGCACGGCATCATATTCGATCCCCTGGCCCTCCGGTCGTATGGCTGCCGTTTACCCAATTGCAGTCAATGATGCCGAACCCGAAAAAAAATATGCCGACCCATTCTGTTCTGACCGGACCCGTTCTGACCGAATCTCATCTGCGCGAATCGTTCCGGGTGGATGTCAAAAAACGATCCGATAAGTTGATGGATTACTTTCTGGCAGGGTTCTTTCTGACCGGGCTCGGCCTGGCTTTTTGCTACGATACCTGGCTGATCGCTTTCGGTGTCGGTTCTCTCTCCCTGCTGGCGTACTATTCCGTAAAATGGATGCTGCCTGCATCTGATCTCTATCAGTATGTGCTGAGTGTGGTGCTGGCCATTTTTATGGCCCAGTATATCTACCAGATGCACGGGTTGTTCGAAATGCATTTTTTCGCCTTTATCGGCAGCGCGATCCTGATCACCTACCAAAAATGGAAATTGCAGATCCCGATGTTCCTGATCGTCGCCGCCCATCATGCCGGGTTCAATTATCTTCAGCGGATGGGGTATAATAACATCTATTTTACCCAATTGAATTTTCTGGACAACCAGACCTTCGTTATTCATATCCTGTTGACCGCCGTTATTTTTTATATCTGCGGGTTGTGGGCCTATCAGCTGAATCTAAACGGCGAGGTCCAGGTCAGCCAGGCTGCGAAAATGGCAAAACTGCAGGAAGAAGCGGCGATCCTGCTGGAGCGTCAGCGAAATGAAGAGGTCCTTCGGCAGGCCTATTTGCAGGCAGAGAAAGGTCGCCGGGAGGCGGAGCAGGCGAACCAGGCCAAGAGCATCTTCCTGGCCACGATGAGCCATGAGATCAGGACGCCGATGAACGGTGTCATCGGCATGGCTTCTTTGCTGGCGGAGACAGCTTTGTCCGATCAGCAAAAGATGTATACCCAGACGATCGCGACCTGTGGAGAAAGTCTGCTGAATGTGATCAACGATATCCTCGATTTTTCCAAGATCGAATCGGGGAGCATGGAGCTTGAAAAAGAAGATTTCGACCTGCGTACCTGTATCGAAGATGTGCTTGAAATATTCGGCACGCGGGCCGCCGAATCGGGGCTCGACCTCGTTTACCAGATCGATCCCGCGGTTCCTCTGCAGATCGTTGGCGACGATCTGCGAATCCGGCAGGTGTTGACAAACCTGGTTGGGAACGCGATCAAATTTACCCGGGAGGGGGAGGTCTTTGTGGGGGTGAAAGCGGGCTCGCCGGCGACTGACGGCGGGTTTGAACTGGTCTTCGAAGTAAGGGACACAGGGATCGGCATTGCGGCCGACAAACTGGAAAGGTTGTTCAAGGCATTCTCCCAGGTAGACTCCTCCACGACCCGGAAATACGGGGGCACCGGTCTCGGGCTGGCCATCTCGGAAAAACTGGTGCGGTTGATGGACGGGAGGATCACCGTGGAAAGTACTCCGGGGAAGGGTTCCGTGTTCTCGTTCACCATACAGACCCGGCGGGGCACAAAACTGCCGCAAACCCCGGCTACCTGCAATTTGTCCGACCACGAGGGCAAAAGGATCCTGGTGGTGGACGATAATGAAACGAACCGGACGATTCTGAAAAACCAGCTCGAATATTGGAAACTGGCACCCGTACTGGCGGCATCCGGCCAGGAAGCGCTGAACATCCTCTCCGTACAATCTCCCTTCGACCTGGTTTTATCGGATATGCAAATGCCGGGTATGGACGGCGCTCAATTGGCGGAAACGATCCGCGGTCGCTATCCTCATCTTTCTGTTATCCTGCTTAGCTCGATCGGCGAAGAATATAGTAAGAAGGATTCCGGTCTTTTTAGCTCGGTGCTGACCAAACCCATCAAACAGCATGTGCTCTGCAGACATATTCTTACGGGGCTTGAAAGACGCGGACCTGCCGCCGGGGAGGGCAGCCCCGCCCATAATAAGCTGCCACCTGACCTGTCCCGAAAGTATCCTCTTAAAATACTTGTTGCAGAGGACAACCTGATTAATCAGCAGGTAATCGTCCATATCCTGCAAAAAATGGGATATGAACCGGAAGTCGCCGAAAACGGCCTTGAGGTGATGGAAGCGGCCGGACAACAGTCTTTCGACATTATTCTCATGGATTTGCAAATGCCGGAAATGGACGGTTTGGAGGCCACGAAGCTGATCCGTAAAAAGCCGGGGCGGCAGCCTGTCATTATCGCACTCACTGCCAATACGATGGAAGGGGATGAGAAGGAATGCTTGGATGCGGGGATGAACGACTATATCGGCAAGCCCGTGAGGCTGGAAGACATCGTCGCCAAACTGCAGAAGTGGGCCCTCCAGGGAATGCTCGACAAGGTCTAGGCATCCTTTGGCAGGGAAAAGCCGTTTGTTCTAAACGGATGATCGCTTTTATCAGAAAGATACTGCAGGTTCTCACGCCCTCCGAGCGCGCGAAATTGGGCGTGCTGACCGGGTTGGACATACTCGTCAGCATAGCCGATATCGTTTTCCTGGTGCTGTTGCTATACATTGTCCAGTTTTATACCGGGTCTATCAGCCCCGGTAAGCTGTTTTTTCTTCCGGCTGTGCTTTCAGATCCTCATTCACTCTGGCCTATCGGGGTCGTATTCCTCCTTTTCTGCGCGAAAAATGCGGTCAGTTTTCGGGTCTATCAGGCTCAATGCAGGTTCCGGTTCGGTGTAGCGCTCCGGATCTCTGAAAACAATTTGCTGAGTTACCTGGAGGGGTCTTATCACGAATACGTCAATACGGACTCTTCCGTACATGCCGGGTATATCAGTCAGCAACCGCTGGAATTCTCTCAGAACATCCTCGAGGCATTTCAGCAATGCATTTCTGAGACGACCCTTGTGAGCGTGTCGGTCGTTGCGGTACTCTTGTACAATGCGAAACTATTTCTATTGCTGCTGGCACTCCTCCTGCCTCCCGTTATTATCATGGCATGGCTGATTCGAAGGAAACAACATTCGGCAAAATTGCAGATAAAAACGGGCCGGGAGATCATGTGGCAGCATGTTCACGAAGCGATCGCGGGTTTTGTGGAAAGCAATCTGTATGACAAGAAGCTGTTCTTTGCCAACCGGTATGCACGGTCTCAGGCCGCCTTAAGCGCGGACCTTGCTGTTCTCCGTAGCCTGCAGGGTGCGCCTTCCCGGGTTGCCGAGATCTTCGCCGTATTCGGGCTATTGGGGTTGATCGGTCTTAACCATTTTTCCGCGACCGGGCATGGCAGTCCTTTTGTCACATTGGGCGCTTTTCTGGCCGCTGCCTATAAGATCATCCCGGGTGTCGCCCGGATACTCAATATCGGCGGGCAAATGAGGACCTTCTCCTTTACCGTGGACGGTCTCGTCCGAAGAGAAGCCAGCGCGAAAATCATCCCGATCGGTTCTGCCGTTGCTTCTTCCGATGGCCGGTCTTCCGGGATCCATTCGCTCGCCTGCCGGGGTATCGATTTTCAGTACGGGCATCATCCGGTGTTGAAGGGTTTCTGCCTGAGCGTCCGCCGCGGCGATTTTCTCGGTATCCACGGCGGTTCGGGGAAAGGGAAAACAACGATCCTGCATATCCTGCTGGGTCTTCTCGAACCCGGCACCGGCGAAATCCTCTTTAATGACATCCCCTGCAATGCCCCTCAGATCCGGAGGTATTGGAGACAGATCGCATATGTGAAACAGCAGCCGTTTATCATCAATGATACGGTCCTCGCCAATATCGTCCTGGACGAAGGGGACTATGACCCGGGGAGGCTGCAGTCGGCCTTGTCTGTATCCGGTCTCGATGAATTCGTGGAAAGGTTACCCGACGGTATCCATAACCGGATCACGGAAAATGGAAAGAACATCAGCGGCGGGCAGCGCCAGCGAATCGCGATTGCAAGGGCTCTTTATAAAGGAGGGGATCTCATCCTCCTCGATGAGCCGTTCAGCGAGTTGGATGAAGCCTCCGAAGAGCGGCTGCTTGCCCATTTCGGGCAGATGGCCCTCGAAGGGAAGGGGGTCATCCTGATCACCCACAATAAGAAAAGCCTGTCTTCCTGTAATAAGACTTTGACCCTGGATCAACGATACAATCCTCTTGCCGGATGAACGATAAGAATAGATACGGTGTGCTGGTCATACTCAGCCCGGGATTTCCAGGGAGCGAGGCGGACAGCACGTGTATTCCTCCCCAGCAGGTCTTTGTCAGCCAGCTGAAAAAGGAATACCCCGCCCTCCCGATCCTTGTCATCGCTTTTCAATATCCGTTTGCGGCAACGGAATACAGTTGGAACGATGTCCGGGTAGTCAGCCTGGGCGGCCGGAACCGGGGGAAGCTTTACCGGGTGTTTATTTGGTATAAGGCATGGCGACTGTTAAAGAAGGTTCGGAGGGAACAGGGGGTGAAGGGGCTTTTTAGTTTTTGGTGCGGGGAATGCGCGCTGGTCGGAAAATGGTTTGGGAGAAAATACGCGATCAAACACCACTGCTGGATATTGGGCCAGGATGCAAAGAAAGAAAACAATTATATAAAATGGATTCGTCCCATTGGCGGCGAACTGGTCGCCCTATCCGATTTTATCGCCGGAGAATTTTTCAGGAATCACGGGATCCTGCCTGCCCGGATCATTCCCGTCGGGGTGGATCCAATGCTGTATGATCAGGGGCCGGTCGAAAAAGACATCGACGTGTTAGGTGCGGGGGCTCTTATCCCGCTGAAAAATTATGAGCTGTTCCTGCACGCCATCTATTTCTGCAGAAAGCGATTGCCGGGTATTAAAGCCATTATTTGCGGGAAGGGGCCGGAAGAAAAGCGGCTTCGGGAGTTGATCGCGTTGTTGAAGCTGGAAGAAAATGTCTGCCTGGCGGGTGAAAGAGATCATGCCGGGGTCCTGAGGCTTATGCAACGCAGCCGGATATTTCTTCATCCTTCCACCTATGAAGGGTTCGGCGCTGTGTGTGTCGAGGCGTTGTACGCCGGCGCGAGGGTGATCAGTTTTGTAAAACCGATGGACGAGGATATTCCGGGCTGGCAAATTGTGGGAAGCTCCCGCGAGATGGTCCATGAGATCCTGGAGGCGTTGCAGGATCCCGAAAGGGAATGGCGGCCTTACCTGGCCTACTCCATACGCGATAGCGCAAGGGCGGTCATGAAACTATTCGACGATGGAGACGGCCTTGTCGTCGGATAGCGACTCGACGATCCGGTGAATGTGTCTGGCGATCGCTTCGAAGGACAGCTCCGATTGGAACTGGCGCAATGTCTTTCTCCGTTCATTTTCCTGGTTTTTGAAAAGGGTCTTGAAAAGGGCAATCTGCAAGGCTATCTCATTGCCCGGCTCGTACAGGGCTCCGCAATCGCCGTCCGCGGTCATTTTGCGGAATGAAAGGATATCGGTCACAACCGGTATGCAGCCGCAGGACATGGCTTCGCAAACGGCCACGCCGCTGCCTTCATAGTGAGAGCCGGAGAGGATATAGTCCGATGCATTATACCAATGGATCATTTCTTCATGGGGTTTCCGGCCCACCAATACGACAGATCCCCGGTCCGCCCCATCGGACCGGAGCAGTTCTTCGAGTTCACTGAGCAGTTCCCGCTCATGGTAGAGCATATATAACCGGGCATTCGGGAAGGATCTTGTGAACTTCAGGAAGGCTCTTACGACCGTGAGGGGATCTTTGTTGTAGTCGAGCCGGCCTACCCAGAGGAAAACAGGATGTCCGGTGACGCCAGTGACGTTCCTGGCCTGTATCTTGTCCGCCGGTCGGAATGACGATGAGGCTTCCATCACTTCGCGGATCTTTGTCCGTTTGCGGATGATGCCCTGCCTTACCCATTCCTCGCCCATTTCCCTGGCTGTGAAAAGATAGGCATCGATGCACCGGTCGGCCATTTTCTGCAGCCATTTCTTTGCCCCGGTTGCGGGTTTCTCGGCATGATTCTGAACGATGATTCTGGCCGAGCGGCCGAGCTGCACCCTGAGCTGCAGGACTTGCAGGGGGAAAAGGATCCCATGCACCACGACGATGTCCGGGTTGCAGTTTTTCACGTATCTGTGCAGCTGCCGGGGGAAGGTCAACTCTTTTTTCCCGAAATCCAGGAAATGATATTGGACGCCATTCTGCCGGAATATTCCCTGGTAGCGTATCTGCTCGATGCTGATGACCGTATACCTTTCGCTCAGGGCCTCCAGGATACCCGTGTAGCCGCCGATGCGGTCGATCCATTGCTCAGGCTGGTCGAATTCGGGCGTATTGATGTAGCTTACAAAAACAATTGTCATACCGGTCAAAAAATATCTATGTCCGCAAAAGTGAATTTCAATCTGTCAAAAGGGATCGTTGTTCCCAGGTCCTGGAATAAAACCGGGAAGGAAGCGATCGATGGGTAACGTGCGGCAAACAATCCATGCAAGAAAGTGCCCGGGCTGGTGTGGAAGGAAACCTGGCGCAGCCCCAATTTCGCCGCAATTTTTTTCAGGGAACGGAGGGTGGAATCGAAATGCTGTTCTTCCACGACGAGGTCGCCGATGACGAGTCCCGTTTTTATGGCGATCCAGGCCCTGGACCCGTCTATGCCGATTACGCTCGATTTGCCGTACCGTTTATAGTCAAAGTATCTTTCATCCCGGGAAAGGCCGCCATAGCCTTCATTTTTTGCCAGGTTGGGAATTCCCCGCAGCGGCAATGCATATTTTCTCAATACCCATTCTGCATAGCTCCGGTAAATATCCTTCAGCCAGCCGCCGAAGCGGTTCGAAAGCCCGTACCATGGAAATGACCGCACGGGCAGGAGGAAGCATCGCATGGTTTCCGTCGGGATCCAGCCCAGCCTGATAGCGCCGTGATAAGAGTGCTGGTTGGGGAACCCGAATAGAAATTTCACCCCGTTCTCCCGGCACAATGCAAAAGTGATTCGGGATAATTCCACGAACATCCCCTTGTACCGGTACCCGGGATGCGTCATGGTGTCACCGGATTGGGCCGCAAGGACGACCTGTGCCCGGTATTCCATGAAACAGGGTATGACTCCGTAGTAGGCCACTGCGATCCCCAGCCCGTTATACGCGAGATATCCGAGCCAGGATACGCCCGTATAGGCGGTGTCGTATTTTTTTGTGAAATAGTCCTGTGGGGACGAGATGCCATAGACTGCTTTGTGCAGCTCTTCAAGGTCTTTCAGTCCCCCGGTGGTTAGTCTCACGATACGGTATTCGGGTTCGCTGTCACCGGAAGGTGGGGGTTGGATCGGTTCGTTAGAAGGCATAGGTTTTTTTTATGGTCGCAAGCATTTGATTGCCGGCGGAGATGAATGGGTTGACGATAAACCGTTCTCTCATCGACGGATCGCTATGGTCTTCCGGGAAGTGAAAGTCCAGGGCGAACAGTCTCGAGAAATTCATCTCCTTCGCCGCAGCTACCGTGTCCCGCTTGTAGGTGCCGTAGGGAAAGGCGAGACTGCGGATCTCTTTTCCAGTCAGTTCTTCGAGATATTGCTTTGAACGTTTCAGTTCGAGTTTCGCCTCCCCGGGGCTGATACGGGCCAGGTCGTTGTGATAATAGCCATGTGCGCCGATCGTCACCCATCTGGATGCGGATAAATCCGCGATCTGCTGCCTGGTCATCTGTCTCCAATAGTCTTCTTCGGTTCCTTCGTCCCTGAAAGGCAGCAGGGATGACAGCGTCTTTATCATTTCGTCTTTCACGCCGAACCCGCCGTCACGAAGACGCTCCACGAGGGCGCGCCCATCGACGACGGAGAGGTAGCGGTTAAAACGTCCCTTCCGGTAGAACTGTCTGTCATAAAGCAATATGGATGGACCATATTTGCTGAATATCCCGAGGAAGTCGTTCCAAAGGATATCGTGTCCCTCCTGCGAGACCCCGGTTATAAAAAAAGCCGCGGGAATTTCGTAACGCTCCAGCAGTGGCAGCACATATTTGTGATTATTTGCATAGCCGTCGTCAAAGCTGATGCAGATGTTAAAGCGGTCGTCGCTGAAACGTCCTTCAAAATAATCGTCCAGCGAGAGGACGTTAAAATGTTTCCGGTAGAAGGCGAGATGCGATTCAAAGGTCTTCAGGGTCAAAAAAATATTATTGAACCGGGTGTGGTCATTTTGACAGATCCCGTGGTACACGACGATCCTGGCGCCTCTTGCCTGTTTGAGCAAAGAGGGTTGCCATCCTGCATTCGATGCGGCGTCCCTCATCGCGTATCTTATTTTCTGCCGGATCCCCTGGAACATAATCGCTGTGGTGTTGTTTTTTTGTTCTTAATTTACGGGCTGGTTTTTCAATCTTATTCATCAAAGCCATCGACCGTGGTCAGCGTCATTCTGCCTACCTATAACCGGGCGCACCTGCTTCCGGAAAGCATTGAAAGCGTATTGAGCCAGGGTTACACCGATCTCGAACTGATCATCATGGACGATGGGTCCACGGATGATACGCGGGATCTCCTATCCGGCATCCGGGATGACCGGATAAAATATTATCCGATGCCGCATACCGGTTATACGAGCCGGTTAAAGAACTTCGCGATCGGGCAGTCTTCGGGCGATTTACTCGCCTTTATCGACTCCGATGATACCTGGAAAGCGGGAAAACTCGAAAAACAGGTCAGGCTTTTGAATGAGAACCCTTCCATCGGGTTTTCCCTCACCGATGTCACGACTTTCCGCGGAGACACCATCCTGATCGACCACTCTTATCATCTCCTGAATACGGTACAATGCCTGAATATTTTCCATTGGATGGAGCAGAGCCGGTTTATCGTATATAATCCAACGCTGATATTTCGCAAGGGTTGCCTGGCCCGGACAGGATATTTTGACGAGTCGATGCGTTCCGGTGATTATCATTTCAATATGCGGCTGGCCTATCATTTCGATGCGGGCATCTTTTTCGATCCCCTGGTCATGCGCCGGGTGCATGATTCCAATATGAGCGAACAGATACCTTTTGAGAATTATACGGAGTACCTGGAGACGTTCGGATACCTGTATAAGGCAGGGATGACCCGGCGACGCTATTTTCAAAAGGCCAGGGCCAACGCTCACTACAAAATGGGTCTTTTGCATGAAGGCAATGGCGACCGGGAGCAGGCCCGGCTCCATTTTCTGTCTTCCCTGCGGATCAACCCGCTTCAGCTAAAATGCCTCAGGCGGTTGCTGAAGTCCGGAGGCAACGGATGAAGTCCGGGCTGCGTTTATGCTGCAGGATCCCGTGCAGGGGAGGAGCGCCTGCCTGCAAACAGGGAAGCCTTCTCTCCCATGCAAAAACTGATAAAATATATAACAAACTCTGTTTACAGACCCTTGCTGGTAAAATACCTGTCTTCGACAAGGGTTTATGTTCATAAGGGCATCCGGCTGCTGGTCCCGCCGGAGGTGTTTCACCCGGGGTTCTTCTTCAGCACCCGTCTGCTGTTGGCATATGTCAGCTGCCAACCTTTGAGCGACAAATCTCTCCTGGAGCTTGGGGCCGGGAGCGGGCTGATTTCCCTGATGGCCGCGAGAAAAGGGGCAAGCGTTACGGCTTCAGATATCAACCCGGTAGCCATCGAATACCTCGAACTGAACAAAAGAAGGAACGATCTTCCTGTTTCCGTCATTCATTCCGATTTGTTTAGCCGGATCCCGTCTCATGCTTTTGATATAATCGTCATCAACCCGCCATATTATAGCCGGAAGCCTTCCAGTTTTGCCGAATATGCCTGGTTTTGCGGGGAGAACGGGGAATATTTCAGCGGTCTTTTCGGGGAGTTGGCCGGGTATGTCCATTCGGGATCCAAGGTCTGGATGATTCTATGTGATGGAAGCGACATGAAGATGATCCGCAAGCGGGCCGCCGAGAATGGCTGGGAACTGCATTGCGTCTACTCCAGGAGGAACCTGCTTGAAAGGAACTATATTTTTAAAATCGAAAGGGCATCCCCTGGTGGAAAATCCGCGTTTGCTATTCAGACCGATGAGGTTCGCCGGCGTGTGTGAATGGCGCCGGAACGACGAATAAAGTCAGAACAATGAATAAAGTATTGCTGTTCAACCCCCGAAGCGCGACCTGGAAATACAGGATTCCGAATTCCGTTCTCCAGATCGCGGCTTCGATCGAAGGGCTGTTTGAGTGGGTGATCGTGGATGCCAACCGGGAGCGGGACCCTTATCAGAAAATCCGAAGCTACTTGCGGACCGGTGAGTTCAGGTATATCGGGTTTACGGTCATGCCCGGGCCGCAGCTCAAACAGGCCATCCCTTTCGCCCGGCATGTCAAAGAGGAATTCCCCGGCACGCAAATGATATGGGGTGGTTATTTCGCTTCCAACCAGCACAAGCCCGTGCTGAACTCGGGTTTTGTGGATTTCGTGATCAACGGACCCGGCGATCATGCTTTCCCGCAACTGCTGGAGGCCCTGGAAAACGGAACTCCCTATGAGCTCATAAAGAATCTTATTTATAAAACCGGCGGCAAGATCGTAAAGAACGCCAAAGAGGATCTTATAGAGCAGGCGACGCTGCCGAACCTGCCTTACGACAAGCTGGACAAACTCTATCCGCTGGAAGTCTATCTTGGCAAGACCTATCTGGGGAACAAGACCCTGGCTTATCATTCCAGCGTCGGTTGTCCTTTTACCTGTTCTTTTTGCGCCGTGGTGCCGATTTATGGGGGCAGGTGGAAGGGCAAAACGGCTTCGCAGGTTTATGAGGACGTCGTCTATATAAAAAATAAGTGGAAAGCAGACTCTATCGAATTCCACGACAATAATTTCTTTGTTTCCGAGAAGCGGGTCGCGGAGTTTGCCAGGCTTATCAAAAAAGAGAATATGATCTGGTGGGGGGAGGGGCGGATCGACACCATCGATAAATATAAAGACGAGACCCTGGCGCTGATGCGGGAGGCGGGTTGCAAAATGATATTCTTCGGTGCGGAAACGGGTAATGACGAGATCCTGAAAAAGATGGACAAGGGCGGCACCCAGTCCGCGGCGCAAATCGGGTCTTTTGCCGCAAGGATGGCACGGTTCGACATCATCCCCGAATATTCGTTTGTGCTTGGGACTCCCGGTGACACGCCCGGGCAGGTAATGAGGCAGATCGACTCCGACATCGCTTTTATAAAGGAGATAAAAGCGATCAACCCCGCCACGGAGATCGTCATTTACACCTATAGCCCCGTTCCCACGGAAGGTTCGGACATGTATCAAAAGACTCTGGATTCGGGCTTTCGTTTCCCGGAAGTGCTGGAAGACTGGATCAGCCCCCAATGGGAGAACTTCGACCTCCGCAAGAACCCGCTTACTCCGTGGCTGACGCCGGAAATGATCGACAAGATAAGGGATTTCGAGACGGTGCTGAACGGCTATTATCCCACTGTGTCGGACATACGCCTGAACGGCTTCAAGCGGAAGCTTATTCATTTCTTGTCGGGGCTTAGATATAAAACCAATTTCTACGGATACCCTTATGAGATCAAATTGCTGCACAGGATCTGGCGTTACAGGCAGCCTGAAATACAGGGGTTTTAAAAAAACAATAAAATGGAATTACCCGATTCTTCCATCCTGACCAACATACAGGTCCCGGGCTTTACAAGCCCCGGTGAAATCCTGTTCGAGAAAAAATATATACTTACCCGCAGCCTGGAGAACAGGTTGTATACGGACGAGGAACTGATGAGGCTGCCCGAGGTGCCGGCCAGCCACACCCACTATAAGGAATGGCAGATCCGCAAACGGTCCTGCCGGCGTCTGTTACGCTACCTGGCTTCGGAGAACCGGGACCTGGAGATCCTCGAGATAGGCTGCGGGAACGGATGGCTCTCTCACCGGTTGGCGGAGTTGCCGGGTACGGAGGTCACGGGTCTGGATATCAATTTCACGGAGTTGCAACAGGCTGCCAGGGTCTTCAGCGGCGATCCGAACCTGCATTTTATACATGGGGATATCCGATCGGGGATATTGGGCGACCGGAGGTTCGATCGTATCGTCTTTGCCGCCTCGATCCAGTATTTCCCTTATTTGAAGAAGATCATCCATTTTGCGCTCTCCCAGTTGAAACACGGAGGGGAGATCCATATCATGGATACGCATTTTTACCGGCCCGGGGAGGTCTCCATTGCCAAAAGGAGGACTGCGGCGTACTATTCATCCCTCGGCTACCCGGAAATGGCCGATTTCTATTTTCATCATTGCAGCAGCGATCTGAGGTCTTTCCACCAGCAGCAGTTGTATAACCCGATGGGGATACGCAGCCGGCTTTTAGGGGCCAGGGATCCTTTTCCGTGGATCCGGATTAAGAAATAAACATTTGTCTATGTCGGAAACTATGTCGGTAACGGGGCTTTTTCACCGGTTTCAGCGATTTCGCACCTTGCAGACGGACCGGATCACCGCCCTTCCCATTGTGATCCTGATGCCTCACAGCGCCTGTAATTGCAGATGCGTGATGTGCGATATCTGGAAGGGGAACGCCCATCTTAAGCAATTGGTTCAGGACGATATAGAAGGGTTGCTGGACAGTCTCCGCAGGCTGGGTGCCCGGCAGGTTCTCATGTCGGGCGGAGAAGCCCTGTTAAACCCTTCTTTTTTTGATTTCTGTTCCATCCTGAAAAAGCAAGGTGTCAGGATCACGCTTCTTTCAACGGGTCTTACGCTTGCCAGGCATGCCATCCAGGTGGTGAAATGGGTGGATGAAGTGATCGTGTCGCTGGATGGCGATGAGCCGCTGCATGACAGTATCCGGAATATCCGCGGCGCTTTTCAAAAACTAGGGGATGGTGTTCGTCGTCTGCGCTTGATACGCCCATCCTTCCCTGTCACGGGCCGTACGGTCATCCACCGGCTCAATTTCAGGAACTGGCGGGCCATCATCGAAGCCGCCGCGGAAATGGGGCTCGACCAGGTGAGCTTTTTGCCTGCGGACGTGAGCAGCCAGGCTTTTAATCGTTCCCGGCCCTGGGATGAACCGAGGCAGCACGAGATCCTTTTGGAGGAAAGCGATTTGCCGGCATTAAAAGCCATCATAGAAGGGATCATCAGGGATCGTCCTGATTATTTTGAAACGGGTTTTATCGCCGAATCTCCCGATAAGCTCAGGAAGATAGGTGCTTATTACGGCGCTTTTTATGGGCAGAACCCTTTCCCGTATAAGAAATGCAATGCACCCTGGGTGTCCACCGTCGTGGAAGCCGATGGTACGGTGCGGCCTTGCTTTTTCCATGCCCCATTGGGGAATATCAGGAAGGAACCGCTGTCGGCTATTCTGAACAGTGAGAAGGCCATCCGTTTCCGAAAGGACCTGGATATCGACAAAGATCCTATCTGCGCCCGTTGCGTTTGTTATCTGAACCTGCGGCCGGGTACAACGGTATAACCGGCCGGTGTCATGATTTGTTTGTCCGGGTGTTGCCGTTTAATCGACCGGATGCCGGTTTAATATATTTTTTATGGACACGATCTTGTTTACCCATTCTTATTTTTTAAGATTCGACCCGAAACAGTGGCGGCTGGGGCAACCTTATCCCCCATTGGGGACGCTTTATGCGGCGGCCCTGATGCGTGAAAAAGGATTTCGGGTCGGGCTCTTCGACACTATGTTCGCCGAAAGTCCCGACGAGATACTGGAGGCCATCGAACACCATCATCCCCGTTGGCTGGTGATCTATGACGATGGATTCAACTACCTCACAAAGATGTGTCTCACCAATATGCGGGAGGCGGCTTTCCGGATGAGCCGGCTGGCGAAAGAGAAAGGCTGCCGGGTGGTGGTATCCAGCTCTGATTCGACCGATCACTTCGTGGAATACCTGGAGCAGGGAGCCGATTTCGTGGTGATCGGAGAAGGCGAACAGACTTTGCTGGAGTTGATCGGGAGGGACGGCGGCAGTCCGGGCCTACCTGGTCTGGCCTTCCTGCGGGATGGACTGCCGGTAAAGACAGGGGGGCGGGCCGTTATGAAGGACCTGGATGCGTTGCCGCTGCCGGCATGGGACCTGGTGGAGATGGAACGCTATCGCGCCACCTGGATGCGGCATGCGGGCTATTTCTCGCTTAATATGAGTACGACGAGGGGCTGTCCTTTTAAATGCAATTGGTGTGCAAAGCCTATTTATGGCAACCGGTATCATGCCCGGTCGCCCGGGCAGGTGGTGAATGAGATGAAATGGCTGAAAGAGCGGTATGCATTTCAGCATATCTGGTTCTGCGATGATATTTTCGGTCTGAAGCCGGGTTGGGTCTCCGAATTCGCGGACCTCCTGGAGCAGGAAGGCCTGCGGATCCCGTTTAAGATCCAGTCGAGGGCGGATCTGCTGTTACAGGAGGACTATGTCCGGGCACTTGCGCGTGCGGGATGCGAGAACAGTTGGATGGGAGCGGAAAGCGGTTCACAGCGCATTCTGGACGCCATGGACAAGGGCACGACGGTGGAGCAGATCGAAAAGGCTACCGGCCTGCTCAAGACGAATGGCATTCGTCCCTCCTTTTTTATCCAATTCGGTTACCCGGGCGAGACGAAGGAAGACATCCGCAAGACCCTCCGGATGATCAACGAGCTGTTGCCCGACGAGATCGGTATTTCGGTGTCTTATCCTTTGCCAGGTACCGTCTTCTATGAGAAGGTGAAGGCCGATCTTTCAAAGAAGGCCAACTGGACCGATTCCGATGAACTGCAAATTATGTTCAGGAATACGTACGCGCCCCCGTTCTATAAGCAGTTGCATCGTTATGTGCACCTGTCCTATCGTCTCCATAAGGCGCTCCACTCTTTGAAGTCCCTGTTGCAAAAGCCCGGAGCCGTCAGTTGGTTGCACGTGCGCAAGGCCGTTTCTCTGGCCTGTCACACCCCGGCCCTGGTTTTTGCAAAATGGAAATTGGATCGTCTCGGGAGCCGATCGTCCGGGGCGGCGATAGATCTTATAACTCCACGACAATGAAAATGAATCACACCGGAATGCGTCCCATTGCCCCTTCTTTGGCGGAAAAAGAGAAGCCCGCGGCCGTTGCTTTCAGCGCACAGGCGCCTGGCTTCGATGCCTGTTACGCGCCCAATACCATCATACAGTACAAGCGTGCCCGTGTGCGTGCCCACGTAGAGCAGTATCTGCCGGCGGAGAGCAATATCCTGGAATTAAATGCGGGGACGGGAGAAGACGCAATCTATTTTGCGGGTAAGGGTCATAGGGTCCATGCTACGGACATTTCCGAAGGCATGTTGAAGAAGCTGGAAGAGAAGGTGGAAAGGGCGTCGGCCGCAGAAACGCCTGACGGGGGTAGTACGGGATTAAGTAGTGTGGGATTAAGTAGTATGGGATTGAGTGGTATGGGATTGAAGGAGAGGATCACGCGGGAATTGTGCTCCTTTCATTCGTTGGACCGGCTTGCGGGAAGAGGACCTTATGACCTGGTCTTCTCCAATTTCGCGGGATTGAATTGTTCCGGCGAACTCGACAAGGTCTTGCGATCCTGTACGGGGCTGCTAAAGCCGGGGGGACTTCTTACTGTAGTCCTGCTGCCGCGGTTTTGTGCGCTCGAGACCTTATTGCTGTTTAAGGGGCAATGGAAGACTGCCTTCCGGCGCTTCTGCGGCAGCAAAGGAACGCGTGCGCGTGTGGAAGGGCACTATTTCAGGTGCTGGTATTACAATCCATCCTATGTGAAAAAGGCGCTGAAGGATTCTTTTACGATGGTCGGTCTCGAAGGCCTGTGCACGATCGTGCCTCCGTCCTATATAGAGGGGTTCGCGGAGAAATATCCGCGGCTTTACCCGGTCCTGTGCAGATGGGAGGACCGGCTTAAATCCCGCCGGCCCTGGAAGGGAATGGGGGATTATTATATCATTACTTTCCGAAAGCGAACCGGTCCGCAGGAGGGGCGGCAGTAAGATCAGGAACAGGAGAAGGCGTGTAACCAGGAACAGTGGATGGCGTGCAACCGGGAACAGGATTGGGTGTGAGCTCCGGCGTGGTACCGGGAACATGGGCATGGAGTGGCGGGTATGCAGGCCTGATGCCCAACTCTCTCAGTTTCTCCGAAAATCGTCTCATGATATTCCGCTGGAGAAACGCGGGATTCGGTTTTGCATAGTGTTTTCCAGTTTGCAGCGCCATGGGGAGACCTTTCATGTTGACTTTTTTTCCTTCTTCTTTTTTCTTCCATCGCCGGGAGGTGACCCGCAGGCAGTAGTCATCCAGCCGGTCTATCAGCGGGTGCGACAGGCAGGTCTCGAGGATTTTTTTCAGACGGCTGTCTTTTAACGCCAACGGCATGTCGTCTGTGCGGATCGGACCGGTTCCCGCTGCGGGTGTGTCGCTTCCTTCGCCGGAATTGTGGAACCGGATGCCGGGTATACCCTTGAATGTGCCCGGTGTGGTTTGACCGGTCATGGATGTGTGGTTGCCTTTACCCGGCGTGCTATTCGGGTAGTAGGCGAGGGCCCAGTCGTTGGCAGAGAAGAGTTTGTCGATCGTTCCGTTCCCGCAAAAAGGCTTTAGCGTGACGAGTTCGATAGCGGTGAATTCGTTCTTCTCTTCTATCTCGATGGCTTTTTCATCGATATAATAATTCATGCAATACCGGTGTTGCCGGCCGGTCAGGAAAGTCAGTTTTTTATACAGGTGCATCAGCGTACGGGCGATCCAAAGCCTTCCTGTATGGGTGATGACAAAATAATCGATATCGGCATTTTCGTCTGCATAGTTCTTTGAAAGCGAGCCGGACACGCCGATGCCGCGTACGAAGGGGAACTGAAAAAGGAACCGGGCGTTCTTCGCGGCGATTGACAAAAGGATCCCGGCGCGGACGTTTCCCGTGAGTCTTTTTGTCATTAGGCTTCGATCGTCGCGCAAGGAGAATAAACCATCATGTCTGTATATGCGCTTTTCTGCCACCAGGGATCCGAGGACCGCCGGTAAAGCGGATGGAGCTGTCCTGCTGTCGAGGAAGAAGAAGATTTCTTCCCCCGAGACAGGATAGTTGAACAGATCGAAATAGGCCAATACTTTGAGGATGCTGCTTTCCAATGGCATGGGGTTGACTTTCTATTACGAACGCCGCCTTTTTGAAAAGAGTTGCCTGGCTGCCCGGGCAACTGCCTGCGCCGATCCTGCGTTCACATATAATCAATATGGATACAAGAGTAAGCGAAGTCTATCGGCGGGGAAGGCCTTTTTACTTCCTGATAAAAAGAGGTATCGATCTGGTCGTATCGTTTCTTGTCATTGTTTTTGTTTTGAGCTGGTTATTGCCGTGGCTGGCGATATTGATCATTTGTGAGTCAGGTCTGCCTGTATTCTTTTTACAGAAGAGGGTCGGCCGGTCGGGGAAGGTGTTCACCTGTTACAAACTCCGGACGATGGTGCTGAACGAGGACGCCGATACACGGGCCGCATCGGAATTTGACAGCCGCATTACGCGGCTGGGAAAATGGCTTCGCAAGACCAATCTCGATGAACTGCCGCAATTCTTCAATGTGTTCGGGGGATCGATGAGCCTGGTCGGTCCCCGGCCGCATATGATTGCGGATTGCAGGTTCTTTTCCTCCGTCGTTTCCTCTTATGATTTCAGGAATCATGTCAGACCGGGCATCACGGGTCTCGCGCAGGTAAAAGGATTTCACGGGCCCGTAAAGGAGATCGGAAATGTTTTCAGGAGGTATCAGTGGGATGCATACTATGTGCGTCATGCCGGTTTCCTTATGGATCTGCGTATCATTCGAAGGACCTTTCTCGATTTTTTTCTCATCGCCCGACCCTTTATCTTTACGCGTACCTATGCGTATAAAAATACTGAGCCCGTTATGGGGGCACGAATACATGGAGATAAAGACCTTTATCAATAAGGTTAAGGAGGCTGGTTATGACGGCGTGGATACCTGGATCCCGGAAGACCCTGTTATAAAGAGGGATCTGTTTGACGCCCTGCAACAGCATGAGCTGGTACTGGTCGCTCATCAGCACCAGGCGCATGGCGTCGATTTCGCAGCGTTTAAAGCGTCTTTTCTCGAATATCTGCATTTTAGCGCGCAGGGCGGTCCCGTGTTGATCAACTCACATACAGGGCGCGATTATTTCTCTTTTGCCCAAAATTTGGAGCTGGTCGATATAGCGTCAGGGTTCAGCGCCGCGACGGGCATCCCCGTCGTCCATGAGACACACCGGGGACGGATGGGGTATAGTCCCGGTCATTTGCAGGACTATTTCGATGCGAGGGCCGGCCTTCTTATCACGGCAGATCTTTCGCATTGGGTCTGCGTCACGGAAAGCCTGTTGGAGAATTTCGGATCTACGCTCGAACAGGCGATTATACGTACCCGTCATATTCATGCCCGGGTGGGATTCGAGGAAGGCCCGCAGGTCCCCGACCCGCGTGCGCCGGAGTGGAAGTATGCGGTGGATCGTTTTTTGTCCTGGTGGGACCGGATAATAGAACAACGCGTCCGCGCGGGGGATGCGCTGTTTACGATCACTACTGAATTCGGCCCTCCGCCTTATCTGCCTACGCTTCCGTTCAGCAATCAGCCTGTTGCGGATCAGTTCGCCATAAACTCCTATATGAAAGATCTCCTCAGCGCCAACTATCCGGATTATGTTCAGGCGGGTTAGGGATTTGGCCGGAATCCCGGTGGGCCGGAACCCGGATTCGGGAGCGGAAGGGGCCGTCGGGGGATCAGAATTTATAAGCCAGGCCGACATTGAGATAAGAGACCCCATAGCCCAGTTCGGCAAATGCTCCCAGGCTGTTTGCAAAGTAATAACGGCCACCGACGAAAGCAGTGAATCCTACTGCACTGCCATAGCTGCCGCCGGAGGCGCCGTAGCTGCCGGAGCCATTGGAGGCGCTGGCCGAATAGCTAAGATGGTTATAGGATAACATGAGGCCACCATAGACGTCGAGGTTTTCTACTTTAAACCCGGTGTAGTGATAGGCGCCCCTTGCGCCGACGATGGTGTAGTTCCATTTTTCGCTATAGTTGTCGCCGTAGCCGTCACTGGCCGAATACCTGTAACTTTTGAAACCAAGATAACCGCCGAGGCTGATGACGCCGGGGCCGGCTTCCCAGATGCCCCTCTCATATTGCAGGCTGATACCGGGAGACTGGGAACCATAGGTGTATCCTGCGATGGAACTTCCCAGCCCGATGCCGGCGCTGACTGTGTTGGTTCCGGCCTGGTAGGTCTGGGCTTTTGCGGAAAGGCCCGCAAGGAGGAGGAGAAAGGCGAATAGTGTGTTTGCTTTTTTCATGACGTGTCTTTGATGATTTTGTTATAATAGTATTTCCGGTATTATCAGTTCCGTCATGAAAGAAAAAGTCTACAGGGGGCAGGAAGAATTTTAAAAGAAAATCCTGTGTGTTTGCTGAAAAGTGTAGGGAAAACTGTGTGGAAGGTCGGGTAGGAAGTCGGGTAGGAAGCTGGGGTAGGAAAGAGGGCGTGGGGAAAGATATCCGGAAGCCCAGGTTGAGGAACTGCTATATTGCAGGTTTTATTGACAATCGTTCGCACCAGCTCAGGAAACGATTGTGTATCTCGTCGAGGGCCTGCTGCTGCTGTGGCTTTAGTGTGCCGGGGTTGGCCCGGCTGCCGGAAAGGATCCGGAGACCTCTCTTTTGCAGGAAGTATTTTGCGCTGAGCGAATAGCCGTCTGATATGACTGCGTCGGCGCGGGTCAGCTCGGACTGCAACCATTTTGCGTCTTCCTGCCTGGAAGGGTCGGTGGCATGATTACACATCCAGGCGAACATTTCCGGATAGAAGTTGCCCGCGATCGCGGACATGCCTTTTGCCCCTGCCTGCAGGGAATATATCGTGTTGGGCGTATGTGCGTCGTAGAACTCGATGGGGTTTCCTTTTATGAGGTCGAGTTTCGCTTTGACCAGTTTAAAGTCGATGGAAGTGTCTTTGTGATAGACCAGACGGCGGGTATCCAGCAGCGATTTGAAAAGCGACGGTGTAAGAATGCGTTTGTAGGGGGAGGGGCATTCATAGATTCCCAACGGGATATTTCCCGTGAGGCCACAGAATCTTTCGAAATTCCTGAAGAGGATATCGTCGCCTTCTTCTTTCGCAGCAAAGTGAGAGGAGATCTGGATCACGCCGTCGACACCGGTCTGGTGCATCTTCTTTGTGAATTCGGCCTTTTCTTCGAGGGTATCTCCGAAAGAGCCGGTGGCGACGACAGACACCCTGCCGTTCGCCTGTTTAACGGTATGACGGGCCAGGGCCAGCCTCTCTTCGGGGCTAAGGTTATACATCTCGCTGCTGAGGCAATTGGCAAAGAATCCTTTAGCACCTGCGGCAAGGTAGAAGTCTGTGAGACGTGACAATGCGTCGAAGTCAATACGCCCGTTTTGTGTGTAAGGCGTCAGCATGACGGGCACGAATTTCTTGCCGCTCACGAAGGGCTCGGTTGAATGACCTGCAGAAGGCCTGGTTTCGGCAAAGAGATCTTCTTTCAGGATGGAAGACAATGCGATCCCCGTGGTTGCTTTGGCAACACGTTCCAGGAAGCGGCGGCGGGAAAAGCCCGGTTTGTGCATATTGTTCTTTTAGAGAAGAGGATCCCAAAAGTATACTCAGTATATGGTGAAAAAATAGCTATGTCTGTTTAATTATTTGCGTCGTCGGCGCGATCTTCCTGTGGAATGACGGGAAGAACAGGGCTCTTCATGACAGGATCGGAAATACGCCGGGCATCCGAAGAAACTGATGCCCGGTAAGACTTTGGAGAGATGCGGTTCTTCTTTTTAAACAACCGCGAAAAATAAAACACCGAGTCGAACCCCAGCTGGTAGGCGACTTCCGTGACATTCAGGTTTGTCGTGTTCAGCAATTCTTTTGCCTTGTCGAGCCTGAGGTTGATATGGTATTGGTTGGGCGATTGACCGGTGGCTTGTTTAAACATCTTTCGGAATTTGGAATAGCCTATCGCCAGTTCCCGGACAAGGGCTTCCATATCCAGCGGGCCTTCGAGATTCTCCCGGAGGATGAACTTCGCGTGTGAGATTACTTGTCCGTCCGGATCTCCCGCGGAGTCTTCCTGTTTCGACAGGGCGTATACCAATCCCAGGATTTCCAGTGTGATCCCGGCGATCACATGGTGGTAGCCCAGGGGGGCGGAACGTACATGATCCAGTATTTTAAAAATGAGGGTCAGCAGATCTTCATGCAGGCCGGCGCTCATGACCGGTGACCTGGGGTCGAAGAAACCTTTGTTCATCAACTCGTCGGGGTAGCTGCCTTTAAAACCGATCCAATATTCTTCCCATCCCGAGTCGGCGTCCGGTTTATAACGATGCCAGACGCCCGGAAAGAGAAAAAAGCAAGTCCCGGCGTTTATCAGGGCGGGTTCCGTCAGCGCCGATTCGAAGATGCCCCGGCCTTTGGAGATAAATACCAGGTAGTAGCCGTTCAGGATCCGGCCTTTGTTCCAGGAGAAAGAGTGGGTGAGGGGGTGCTCCTGGTTTGGCGGATAGGCCTGGTGGGGGCCTATCCTCGAATATCCCACGGTCGTCAGATAAAAACCCCAGGCTTCTTCCGCGGCTGTTACGGTTAGATATTTGTGATAATTATTCATGAGCAAGCCTTGAAAATTAATAAAATTACGGAGGAAAAATATCAAAAAATACAAAAATTAGCCATTATAAGACTGTTAAAATGTCTGCGTACAGGATACATTTGGTCTGATATAAAATAGTTGCCAATGAAAAGCGCACTCGGCTCCGAACAGATCAATCAGTACCAGGAACAGGGGTTTCTGGTCATAGAAGACTTTCTTTCTCCCCAGGAACTGGAGCAGTGGCGGGATGCCTTACAGGAAGCCGTTCAGCACAGACATGGCAATAAGATGCCCGATCGGGCCGATGTGTATGGCAAGGGGGACGATGCCGACAAGAGTTATTTCGACCAGGTCTTTGACCAGTTGATCAATCTTTGGATGGACAATGAGAAGATGAGGAAGATCATGCTGGACGAGAGGCTGGGACGAATGGCGGCGGAACTCGCGGGTTGCGATGGGATCCGCATCTGGCATGACCAGGCGCTTATCAAGAAGCCCTGGGCGAATCCGACTTCCTGGCATCTCGATACGCCGTATTGGTCTTTCAGTGATCGCAGGGCCCTGTCTATCTGGGTGGCCCTCGACGATGCGACTCTTGAAAACGGCTGCCTGTTTTTTCTTCCGGGTACGCAAAAGAAGACAAGCTTTGAAAACCCGGGGATCACAAAAAATATGGGCGCCATCTTCGACTACTATCCCCAATTCAGGTCGAACCGGTCTGTCGCTGCCGTCATGAAGGCGGGCAGTTGTTCTTTCCACAACGGGCTGACCGTCCACGGCGCCCATGCGAATATGACACCCGGTTACCGGCGCGCGATGACCTGTGCCTATATGCCCGACGGAAATACATTCAACGGGATCCAGAATATCCTCACCGATGAACAGGTCGCTCATTTAAAGGTTGGCGATCCATTAAAGGACGACAGGCAAAACCCCTTGTTATATGCGCGCTAATGCTGTTGAAGGCGGGTTTCGGAAGGGTTGCCGGCTGGTCGTTGCGGGTTGCTTGCTGCAATTGTTTTCGGTGGCGCTCGCGGCGCAGAGCACGACCGACTGGGTCAATAAGTATTGGGACGCTTCCTGGATCGACATGCCGGGGAAGAGCGGCCGCGAATACGGCGTCTATCATTTCAGGAAGACCTTTCAGCTGGATACTCCCCCGGACTCTTTCGTCGTGCGTGTTTCAGCGGATAGCCGTTACCGGTTGTTCGTAAACGGCAACCTCGTGGGGGCGGGACCCGCGCAGGGAACCCCGCAGAACTGGTTTTATGACACCTATGATATCGCCCGTTTTCTCCGGAGAGGCGGCAATACGATTGCCGCGCAGGTCTGGAATTATGGAGAGGGCGGCCCCTGGGTACAGATGTCGGTGCACACTGCTTTTGTCCTGCAGGGCGGTTCCGAGCGGGAAAAAATCGTCAATACCGATGCGGGCTGGAAGGTGTCGGAAGACAAGGCCTACTCCATCCTACCGATCGATCCTGTCAAGGTTCCCGAATTCATCATTGTGACGCCGGGTGATAGTATCGACGCCAATAAATATCCCTGGGGCTGGGAACAGCCCGGCTATGATGACAGCGGGTGGAGGAATGCCGTGGCTTTTGTAAAGGGAGCGCCTTATGCGACGGGCACGGATCTTTGGTGGCAGCTGGTGCCCCGCGAAGTGCCTTACCTGGTGGAGGATACGGTACGTTTCATGGGTCTTAAGCGGGTCCGGGCTATGGGTGACCCGCGCGATCCGGTTTATTATACGAAGGCTGCCGCGAATTTGCTGCGTGGCGAAGGGGTCGTCTCCATTCCTGCCCATGCCCATGTCAGGCTGCTGTTCGACAAGGGTACGGAAACGACTTCATTTCCGGAACTCATCACCGGTGGCGGGAAGAACGCCGTGCTGACCCTAAGTTATGCCGAGGCGCTGAAGGACCGGCAGCGGGTCAAAGGGAATCGCGATTCCCTGGAGGGCAAGGAACTCTATGGCGTTGCGGATAAATTCGTTGCGGATGGTGGCGATCGCCGTCTTTTCCGACCTCTCTGGTTCAGAAGCTTTCGTTTCCTGGAGCTGGATATCGTAACGGGGGACCAGCCGTTGACGATCTGCGATCTCTATGCAAAATACAATCATGTGTCACGTCCGCAGACGGCTTCTTTCGAGACCAGCGATCCTTTGTTCAACCGGATCCTGCAAACGGCCTGGCGGACACAGGATCTCTGTACAAAAGACTACCTGCTGACGGATGCCTACTATGAACAGCTGCAATATATAGGCGACAACCGGATCCAGGCTTTGATCCTTAACAGTATGGGTTATGACCGGGCTCTTGTAAAGAATATGATCCGGCAGTATTTCATGTCCCGGACATCCGAAGGGCTTACCCAGAGCCGTTATCCCTGTGCGGTTCCGCAGGTCATTCCCACTTATTCGCTGCTTTGGATCAGCATGGTGCATGATTATTGGAAATATTATAAGGACGATGCCTTTATCAGGCAGATGCTGTCGGGGGTCCATACCATCCTGGACTGGTACGAAAGCAAATGGGAACCCGCGACGGGCCTTTTGGGCAAGACGGAGTATTTCAATTTTGTGGATTGGACGAGGGAATGGGCCTGGGATAATTTCAAGGCGATCGGCGGGGTGCCCGCCGGCGTTGAACAGGGCGGATCTTCCATTACCACGATGCAATGGATCTATGCGCTGGACGATGCCGCGGATCTGTTCGATCATTACGGCAAAAAACAGGAGGCTGCCGGATACCGGAAAAAGGCCTCTGTCCTCAGGCAGAACGTCTGGGATAAATGTTGGGACAAAAAGCGGCAGCTCCTGGCCGATACGCCGGACAAGACGGTGTTCAGCCAGCATGCCAATATCTTTGGCGTGTTAAGCAATACGATTCCTTCGGCACTGCAGGCATCGGTGCTCAGGCGTATCAATAAGGATACCAGTCTGATTCAATGTTCCCTGTATTTCCGGTTCTACCTGGGGCAGGCCTTTATAAAAGCCGGTCTGTCTGAAGAGTACCTGGACCTTATGGATCCCTGGAAAGTCATGCTGGCCGATGGGCTTACTACTTTTGCGGAAGTGCCCGGTAACGCGGCCCGCTCCGACTGCCACCCCTGGAGTTGTTCGCCGTTATATGAATATTACAGTACGGTTTGCGGAATCAGGCCCGCCGCCCCGGGGTTTTCGAAGATAAGCATCCGGCCGGCGATGGGTCCGCTCAAATGGATAAAGGCCACGATGATTCAAGGGGGACAGCCTTTGCAACTGGATTTAAGGAAGCGGGGGAATTCGGGAATAGAGGGATCCGTGCTGCTCCCGGAAGGAATAGAAGCAGAGTTCATATGGAAGGGACAAAAGGTTGTTTTGCATAAGGGCGGGAATGCGATCCGGTTATAAGGGATGCGATGACCTGTCATATTTGGAAAAGTGTAATGGGTATAAAAATACGGAACGGAGCAGCGTTTTCACTATTTTTATTGTTTTTTAAAAAAGATCACCGGTTTGTCCGAAACAACAGCTTTTGAGGAAATACTATTGCTGCAGCAGCTGCAGGCCGGAAGCGCCGTCGCTTTTACCCGCCTGTACCACCGGTATAGCGTGCGTATGTATGCCAATATTTTCAAGATGATAAAGGACGATCAAATCGCGGAGGAGATCGTCCAGGATATTTTCGCCTGTATCTGGCAGAAAAGGGGAGAGCTGCGGTTCGAGCAGAGCTTCGAGGCCTATCTGTACCGGATGGGTCGCAACAGGGTCTATGATTTTTATCGCAAGCTCAGGCGGGACAGATCCCTCTACGAGAAATTCAAGGCTGTCGCCACCGAACATTATTTTCATATTGAGGAAAGCCTGCATTTCCGGGAAAGCGAAGCCATTTTGCAGCTGGCGATCGCTCATCTGCCCCAGCAGCAAAAAAAGGTATTCCTGCTCTGCAAACAGGAAGGTTGCTCCTACAAACAGGCCGGCGAGCAACTGGGTATCTCTCAAAATACCGTGAAGGAGCACCTGGTCAAGGCGAACACGACCGTTCGCAGTTTCCTGCATGCCAATTTCGGAGCGGGGTTGGAAATCCTGCTATTGCTATTTGTTACCTTCCTGTGAAGTTTTTTTTAGGAAATTGTTAACAGGCACCCCCCGAATTCTTCCGCCAGACGTCTTTATGGAAATACTGCTTTTGGAAAAGCGTTCACGACTGGCCATTTTATTCAGCAAGTTATCAGACAATGCCTGCACACCTGATGAGGTGGACGAGCTGATTTTGCTGCTGTCCAACGAACGGCAGGATCCGTCGGCCGTCGATGTGCTGAACGACCGGCTGTCCGCTCCCGAGGTCCCGGGGGAAGTCGATGAAGCGGTTCGCCAACGGCTGCAAAAGGGCCTCGGGCGGATCTTGTCGGCGGGGCAGGAGCCAATGCCGGTCAAAAGCAGGCTGAGGGTTCTTTCCGGCAGATTCCTGAAATATGCCGCTGTCCTGGTCTTTTTGTTTGCGGGTGTGGCAGGCGGCAGTCTTCTCTTGTTTTCGAGCATCAGGAAGAAGGCGATGCCGGCCCGGGCATCCCGGCAACCGTTGGAAAACGATGTCGCACCGGGGTATAGCAAAGCCATCCTGACGCTGGGGAATGGCCACCAGATCGTGCTGGACAGCGCGTGCAATGGTCTGCTTGTCGAACAGGGGAATACAAAGGTATTAAAGCTGCGTGGCGGGGAACTGGCCTACAATGCCCCGGGTGGAACCAGCGGTGGAAACAGCAATGAGGACGGCGATGAGAATGATGAGAATGATGGAAATAATGACGGAGAGACTGATAATATCGCGGATAAGAATACGGCGGGTAAGAACACGAAGGATGTAGTATACAATACGCTGACGACGCCGGCGGGCGGACAATACCGGCTGACCTTGCCGGATGGCACCCGGGTGTGGTTGGATGCCTCCTCCTCTATCGTTTACCCGACGGTCTTTGCGGGAGACGAGCGGAAAGTGGAAGTCCGGGGGCAGGCATATTTTGAGACGGTCAAAAATGAAAAAAAGCCTTTTATCGTCCAATGCGGGGCGATGATGGTCCAGGTACTCGGGACCGGTTTCAATATCAACGCCTATGAAGATGAGGCCGCCATCAGGACCACGCTGTTGGAGGGTGCCGTCAAAGTGGTGGCGGGCGGTCATTCGGAGGTGCTCGATCCGGGGCAGCAGGCCCAGCTGAATAAGAGGGGGGGGATCAACGTTGTCCGGGCCGATGTGGATGAGACCGTGGCCTGGAAGAATGGTTTTTTCAGTTTCCGGCATGCGGACATTCAGACCGTGATGAGGCAGCTTTGCCGTTGGTATGATGTGAGCGTGAAATACGAGGGGGCTGTCAGCAAGGAGGGATCGTTTAGCGGGGAGATCGGCAGGAACTTGTCGCTCAAGGATGTTTTGAATGGCCTCCAGTTGTCCAGGATTCACTACCGGATCGAAGCGGACAAGAAGTTAGTGATTTTACCATAGTCGCAACCGGCTATTTGCCATAGCCGCACCCAATAGGATGCTTTTTTCAAAACCAGAAAAACTGTATAGAATATGAAAATTACTCTTGCTGTCAGAATGACCCTACTGTTGTTTCTTATCGGCTTACTACAGGTAAGCGCCAAGGGGATTTCTCAAAATGTCACTTATTATGGGAAGGATGTGCCTGTATCCACCATTTTCTCCATTATCAGGCAGCAGACGGGTTATGTGTTCTTCTACTCCGACCAGGACCTGAAGAGTTCGCGGCCTGTTACCGTCAACCTGAAGGACGCGCCTTTGGAAAAGGCGCTGGATGAGGTCCTGAAGAACGAACCCATCACTTTTACCATCAAGGGGAATACGGTCTTTATCGTTCCGAGGCCGGCCCCCGCTGTTAAAGCGGAAGAATTGGCTCCTCCGCCTGTTACGGTCAAAGGCCGGGTCACTGACGAGACCGGACAGCCGCTTGTCAATGTCACGATCCTGGTAAAAGGATCGAACAAATCCACGGTTTCCGACGCGCAGGGAAATTATACGATCAATGCCAATGACAACGATGTACTGATTTTTTCGTTTGTCGGCTATGCCAGCCGGGAAGAAGCCGTGAAAGGAAGGACCTCGTTGAATCTTGTCATGAGCCAGAATCAAAAGCAAATGAATGAGGTGGTCGTCACGGCCCTGGGCATTAGCCGGGAAAGGCGGGCGATCGGTTATTCCGTCTCGGAGGTAAAGGGATCCACCCTCACCGAGGCCCGTGAGAATAGTTTCGTAAACGGCCTGGAAGGAAAGGTGGCCGGTGTCAACGTCAGCGGGGTCGCCACCGGGCCAAACGGTGCGACCAATGTCGTCATACGCGGGATCACTTCGATGACCGGCAACAACCAACCCCTGTATGTGGTAAACGGGATACCACTGGTGAACAATAACTACGCCACGACGGATGTGAATACGGGTTATGGCGGTAAAGATGGCGGTGACGGTATCGGGGATATCAACCCCGACGATATCGAAAGCCTGTCTATCCTGAAAGGCGCCGCCGCAACGGCATTATATGGTTATCGCGGCGCCAACGGGGTCATCTTGATCACGACCAAGAAAGGCCGGAACACCGATGGCCTGGGTGTGGAACTCAACTCCAACTATGTGATACAGGATGTGATCGACAATACAGATTTCCAGACCCAATATGGCCAGGGCATCAACGGGGCCAAGCCTATCAGCGGAGCGGATGCATTGGGATCTATGGAATCCACCTGGGGCGCAAAACTGGATGGAACACCGACTTACCAATTCGACGGTGTCCAGCGACCCTATTCCGAAGCCGCAAAAGGCAATCTCAGCAGGTTCTACAAACCCGGCGGTACCGCCACCAATACCGTGTCGTTCAGCAAGGGCTTTGGCGATGCCGGCGCTACCCGGTTCTCGGTTAGTGACCTGAATAACGACAGCTATGTGCCCAACGCTTCGCTTCAGCGAATGACCTTCTCGCAGGTCACCAACCTGAAGATGGATAAACACCTGACCCTGGACCTGTCGTCTCAATATGTTTCGGAATATACCAAGAACGCGCCCAATGTCGCCGATGCGATCGGGAACCTGAACTGGGGCCCGATGTTCGTGCCGACAAATATCAATATCAAGACCCTGGGCGGTCCACGGGGCGACGGTACTTTGCCGAATGGCTACGAACTGAACCCGTTCGCCGATGTTTATACCACCAACCCTTATTTCGCGGCGTATAAATTCCAGGGTGCGATCCATCGCAACCGTTTCATCGGGTCGGCTAACCTGAAATATACGTTTGACAATGGTTTCTTCCTGGGCGCGCAGGTAGCGGATGACTATACCAATGACCGGAATACCAATATCACGCCGACGGGGACCGGTTACGAACCCGGGGGGGATATGAGCGAGTCGAACGTAAAACAGACGGAGTTGAACATCGACCTTACGGCCGGCAAGAAGTTCAAGCTCTCCAAAGATTTCACGCTGAACACGCTGGTGGGTGGAAACTACCGCAAATCGGTCCAGGAATTTGTCACCGCCCAAGGGCAGAATTTTGCGACGGAGTTTCTCTATAATATAGGCAACCTGGAAAACCTCCAGGAGAGCTATGCCCTGAACAATGAGAAATTTCTATCAGCCTATGCCAGTGCGGATCTGGCTTATAAGAACTTCCTCTACCTGACGGTCACCGGGCGGAATGACTGGTACTCCACGCTGGCGCCGGGAAAGACCAACTACCTGTATCCGTCTGTGAGTGGTTCGTTCGTATTCTCGGAACTGATGCATGCTCCTTCCCTGGATCTCGGGAAAATAAGGGTCAGCTACGCCGCCGTCGGCGGTGCGGCCGATCAGCCCTACCAGACACTCCAGACTTACGGCATACAAGGTACGTTGATCGTTCCGAACGGGACCTATCCGATCGGCCAGGCCGGCGGCTCCACGGTCCCCAACAGCGCACTGAGACCCTCGAAGCGCCAGGAGTTCGAAGTTGGAACGGAAATGGACTTCTTCAAGAACAGGTTGCGTCTCGATCTGGCCGTCTACCAGAAGAAAGTGATCGATGATATCGTGCCGGTTTCCATCGACTTTACGTCGGGGTATAGTTCGGCACTGCTGAACGTGGGTACCCTGCGGGATGATGGGATCGAACTGGCCTTAGGCGGAACACCCATCAAACAGGGAAAATTCAGCTGGGATGTAGATTTCAACGGTACCTATAACGCGAGCAAGGTCATTTCGCTGGGTGGTCAACCCTATATCACGCTTGGCTCCGCAACGCCTGACTGGGGTTCTATCGCCTATATCCAGCAGATTGTGGGCAAGTCAGCCCAGCAGATCATCGCGCAATCTCCTGCCCGCGATGCCAATGGTGCAATCATTCTGGATCCCGGCAGCGCTTCGCCCGATCCTTCGCTGTCGGTGACCACGGACTATGGTTCGGCCATCGATCCCTGGACGGGGGGCATTACCAATACGTTCCGGTATGGACATTGGAACCTGTCTTTCCTGATCGATGGTAAATTCGGCGGCAAGCTGTTCTCCAATACCAATTTCGTCGCTTATGTGCAAGGTCTTTCGAAAGCGACGCTGCCCGGAAGGGATGGGACGTTCGGAACGGGCAATGTGTATCCCGCCACCTATTATGGCAACTGGGCCAATGCGGACCAGGGAATGTTTGTGTATGACGCCAGCTTTATCAAATTCAGGCAGATCATCTTCGGGTATGATTTTCCGACCAGCGCCTTCCACAACAAGATCCGCGGTATCCGGCTGAGCTTTGTCACCCGGAACGTATTTACGATCATGAAACATACGCCGAACATCGATCCCGAATCCAACTACTCGGCGTCCATTTATTCGCAGGGGCTGGAGTCTGCGTCGGTGCCTTATTCCAGGACCTTCGGCTTCAACCTGAACGTAAAATTCTAAACAACTATCGTAAACGTAATTATATGAAAAAGAGAACGATCTATTTAATAGCGGGTGCGATACTGATAATGGCTTTCGCTTCCTGTAAGAAAGATCTTTTAAAAACGAATACCAACCCAACCGCTACGGACGGAAATACTTACAATCCCAATTTCCTGCTGACCACCACGCAACTGATGTATACCGGCAGCACGGACTTCGGCGCGGAGAACTGGCAGACCGAATGGGGTGAAATAGCCGGGTTTGTGCAGCACGTGTCTTCGACGAATACGGCTTTTTACCCCGGCGACAAATATTTAAACTCCCCCGGCAATTTCAGCGTCTATTTTAGCCATGCCTATATTTATCAGGTGCAGCCGGCGGTGGAACTCTACCAGCTTACGCTTGGCAAGCCGCAGTATCAGAACCTGCACCAGATGGCAAGGATCATGAAAGCGCTGATCTTCGAGCGTATCACCGATATCTACGGCGACATCCCTTACTTCCAGGCGGGTCTGGGCTATTATAGCAATATCTATTCGCCGGTATACGACAAGCAGCAGGATATTTATACAGACCTTTTAAAAGAGGTCTCGGAAGCTACTGACAGCCTGGATGTGAACGCCGATTACCCGACGGGCGATGTATTCTATGCCTCCACGGGGACTTCGCAGATCAACGAATGGAAGATGTTTGGCAATACCCTGCTGTTGCGCATGGCCATGCGCCTGACAAAGGTCGATCCCGCCACCGCGCAGTCCTATGTTACAAAAGTGCAGGGACTTACCATGCAAAGCAATGCGGACAATGCCATCGTGCAACATGAAATGGGCAACGAGACGCAGAACAGGGATTCCTGGTCGATCCTCCAGGAGGATAGTGCGGATCTGAAACTTTGCAGCACGTATATCGACAGCCTTCAGTACAACAACGACCCTCGTCTGTCCGTCATGTCCGAAATCTTTATCAATGAAGATACCAACCCGGCCGACCAACTGGGTCTGCCTCCGGGCTTTATCCAGGGGGGGACCAACCCGGCCATCGATATCACCCAGACGCCGACCTATCCCGCCGTTTTGGGTATGCAGGGGTATTCCAGGCTCAATGATAATATCCTGAGTTATACGGCTCCCAACCTGATATTGACGTATGCCGAGTCAGAACTCTTGCTGGCCGACGCGGCTAAGCGTTGGGGTATCGGCGGAGATCCCGCCGTCCACTATCAGAATGGCGTATTGGCGGCCATTACCCAATTGTCGGCTTTTGGGGATGCCTCTACGATCAGCGACGGGGATGCTCAGACGTATTATAATGCCCATCCCTATAACGATGCCATCGGTCTCAGCCAGATCAACACGCAATTCTGGCTCGCCACCGTGATGAATGAATATGAGGCCTGGTCCAACTGGCGCCGCACAGGGTATCCCGTGTTGACGCCCACCAATTATCCAGGCAATGTGACGAATGGGACGATTCCCCGGCGACTGGAATATCCCACGAGCGAAAAGGTCAGCAACGAAACCAATTACAATGCGGCCGTGGCCCGTCTGCGGGGTGGTGATCTGCTGACAAGCCGGATGTGGTGGGATACCGCGAACTAAACCGGATAAGCTGAATCCGGTGGGCAAAACCAAATGAATTAAACCGATTTGTGGTTAATTTCGACCCATGCAAAACCCTTCAACCGTCAAGACACGCCTGGCCTCCCTGGATTTTTTCCGGGGGGTGACCGTGGCTTCCATGATACTCGTCAATAACCCGGGGGACTGGGGGAATATCTATGCGCCGCTGGAACATTCCAAATGGAATGGCTGCACGCCGACGGACCTGGTATTCCCCTTTTTCCTTTTTATTGTCGGCGTGTCTATCAACTATGCCATCGGCGATAAGCGGCTGGACCCGGGGCAGCACAGAAAGCTCCTGCTGCATGCCAGCCGGCGCGCTCTGACCTTATTCGGGCTGGCGCTGTTGCTGACCCTGATACCCGCCTTCGATTTTTCTACGATGCGCATCCTGGGTGTTCTGCAAAGGATCGCCATCGTATTCTTTATCTGCGCCGTCCTCTATATCAAGACGTCTTCAAAGACGCAGATCCGTCTTTTTGCGGGGCTGCTGATCGGGTATTTTCTCGTGATGACTTTAGTGCCGGTGCCGGGTGTCGGCCCTTCCAACCTGGAGCCCGGAACCAATCTTGCCGCCTGGCTCGATACGATCATCCTGACGCCGAAACACATGTGGTCCGGGACGAAGACCTGGGATCCGGAGGGCATTTTGAGCACTTTCCCCGCGATCGCAACCTGTATTTTTGGAATGCGGGTGGGCGGTTTCCTCAGGCGCAAGGACCTGGCGGAAGGGGATAAGATCGCGTGGCTTTTTACCGTAGCCGCGTTGGCGATCGTGGCCGGCCTGGTCTGGAATGGGTTTTTCCCGATGAACAAGGCGTTGTGGACGAGTTCTTTTGTTTTATTCACCGGGGGGCTCGCGACGGCCGCGCTGTCCCTGTCTTATTGGTTGATCGATGTGCAGCACCGGCGGCGGTTTACGGAACCCTTTGTGGCTTTTGGTTCGAACGCCATTACCGTCTATGTGGCATCGGGGCTGATCCCGCTGGGGTTGAGCTATATCAAAATAACCACGCCCGGCGGAAAGCAGCCGCTGACACAATATCTGTATGAGACCCTGTTCGCGCATCACCTGGCGCCCATCAACGCCTCGCTGGCTTCCGCGCTGGCGTATGTAATTATTTTGTCGATTCCGCTTTGGTGGATGTATAAAAGAAAGATCTTTATAAAAATATAGCGGCCTGATGCACAACCTACTGTTGAGAGACATTCCACTGAAAGGCCTTTCCCGGAAGGGCAGTCCACTGAAGGCGATCCCCTTCTTTTTTGCCGGTTCAATATTTTTGGGAGCCGTATTTTGCGGGGCCGTCCGGGCCCAGGGGAGCGCCGCGCAGGCAGGCACGACCCGATCTTCAGCGTCTGCGGCATCTCCGGGATCTTTGGGGTCTCCGGCATCTCCGGCGTCCTCTTCCCCAATACCGTCTTACGGGATCGTGCCCTGGCCGTTGCAATCGCTGCAGAAACCCGGCCTTCACCTGTTAAAAGACCGGCAGGTGATCTACGCCGATGACTCCAACATGGCTACCGGTCTTTATCTGCAGGGTTATCTGAAAGACTACTATCAATTGCAATGGACCATAGAGCCGCGGAAAAATTACCGGGGAACGGGTGTATTATTGGCGACGACGAAAGGGGCTTCGCCGGAAAGCTATTCGCTCGACGTAGAACCCGGTTTCATCCGTATTGCCGGCGATGGGGCAGGGGTCTTTTACGGTGTCCAGTCTCTATTGCAACTGATAGAGGGGCCTGTAGCCGGCAGGAGCCCGGCGACGGCGAGTGGGCCGGTTGGACCGGGAGCCCGCAATGGGTTGCTGATACCCTGTCAGTCCATACGCGACCGTCCGCGATTCCATTGGAGAGGCCTCAGCCTGGATGTAAGCCGTCATTTTTTCACTGTCGAAACCGTGAAGAAATATCTCGATCTTATGGCGCATTATAAGCTGAACACTTTCCACTGGCATCTCACCGATGATGAAGGCTGGCGTATCCAGATCGACAAATATCCCGGGCTGACAAATAAGGGCTCGAAGATGAGCCGGTGGGCCGCTGAAGGCAAATTCAGGGCTTTGAGCAATATCACGGGGGGCGGCAATGAGGGGTTCTTTACAAAGGACGAAGTGCGCGACGTCGTGGCCTATGCCCGTCTCCGGTATATCACCGTGCTGCCTGAGATCGAGATGCCGGGTCATAGCGAAGCGGCCATCTATTCCTACCCGGAGCTCGGGGTGCAGGATTCGACGGGGGAGACACAGCAGGAGAAACCCATTCCGCGGGTCGGGATGTATGATCCTTCCGAACGGGTCTTTTCTTTTCTCGAAGACGTGCTGACCGAAGTCATGGAATTGTTCCCTGGTAAATATATTCATATCGGCGGGGATGAGGCGGATATGAAAAAGTGGCTGAGGAGCCCCGTGGCCGTGGCGCTGATGAAACGTGAGGGATTAAAAAGCGAAAAAGAAGTACAAAGCTATTTTATAAAGAGGATGGAGCGATTCATCCTGTCCAGGGGCAGGCAGCTCGTCGGTTGGGATGAGATCCTGGAAGGCGGGCTGGCGCCCTCTGCCACGGTCATGAGCTGGCGGGGGGAAGAAGGAGGTATTGCCGCCGCGAAAATGCATCATCCCGTCGTGATGACACCGTTGCCCTATGTCTATTTTGACGCGCCGCAAAGCGACGATCCCACGGAGCCCGTCGGGTGGAACTATCCCCTCTCCTGGCAGCATGTCTATTCCTACGAACCCGTGCCTTCTTCGCTTACAACTGCGGAGGCGGCCTATGTGCTGGGGGCACAGGGCAATCTCTGGGCGGAGAAGATCGCCACAAAGGATCATCTGGAATATATGGTTTATCCCCGGGCCCTGGCCTTGTCGGAAGACTGCTGGACGGCCGGACATCAAAAGGACCTCCGTGCCTTCACCCGGAGGCTCGACCACCAGTATGAGCTGCTCAAATTATGGGGGGTGAATGCCCGGCTGCCGGATGCGGAAGGTCTGCAATTCGTGAGCGCCAACAGCAAGACCTTTACCCTGCAACTGTCCCATCCTCTCAGGGATGCACAGATACGTTATACCCTCGACGGGTCTGTTCCAGACGAACATTCGGCGCTGTATAGCCGGCCTGTTCCCATAGATCTTACGGGAAAGGACAGCCTGCGTATCCGGACGCTGACGACCTCTTCCCTTAGCGGGCAGCAAAGATTTCAGACTGTCCTGCTGACCCATCTGCCGGCGATCATGCCCGTCGCGGAGCGGCCCGTTTTGTTTCCGGGCTCCGTATACTCCATATCGTCTTCCGGCATGCTGGCGGGGGCATCGGGGATCAGTTCGTCAATGTCTTTTCCCGCCAGGGGGATGCCTGCCGTATTGCGGGAGATCCGGTTCCGCGGGTTTCTGAAAATCGACCGGGAAGACGATTATCGCCTGGGCGTTTCTTCGGACGGCGAGACCGTGCTGACGCTCGGCGAGCGGCAGATCGTGGACAATCGTGGGTATCATGGTACGGTGGACCGGGAATCCCTCCTTCATCTGAAGAAGGGGCTGTACCCGATCGGGTGCTGGTATAAAAATGAGGATGATGACGCCCGGCTTATCCGGTTCTTTTTAAAGACAAAGACCGGGGAGCCTGTCAATATTTCGGGGATGCTGTTCCATGACGCCGAATAAGTGTTCTAAAAAATCAATTTTGACAGTGAGTAAAAATAACCTTCGGTCGGGCTGCTACCGGATACGGGCAGGTTTTATAAGGTCCGCTTCAGCCATGACCATGAAAAGGCCAGTCCCGGTTTTTATTCGGTGACACTCGGCAACGGCATGGAATAGACGGATATGCGGGCAATGAAGACTGCAGCCGGATGAGCGCCTGGGCGATCTGGAGCATACTGGGTCTGTACCCGGCCAACCCGGCCTCCGGGCAGTATGTCTTTGGCAGTCCGCTGATCGACGAAGCGGTCCTGGCGCTGCCGGAGAAAAAAAGGCTGGTCATCCGGGCCATCCATAACGGGAAGGATCGTCCATATATCCGGGCGATCCGGTTCAACGGCCGCCCTTATACGAGGACCTGGCTGGCTCATGCCGACCTCATGAAGGGTGGCGTGCTGGAATTCGTCATGAGTGCCGTTCCCGACAAGTCGTGGGGGGCGCGGGAAAGCGACAGACCGGGGAGTGAGTGGTGAGTAGTGAGTAGTGAGTGGTGAGTAATAAAGAGTGAGCGGAAGTAGCGAACGGTCAGTGCTGAGTATCGAATAAATTTGAGGACAGAGATCTGAGATTAGGGGCCAGGGATTAGAGATAGGGATAGGGATTAGGGATGGTGGGGGATGTTGTAAAAAAGCATAGTTTAGCTAATCAATCATCGCTCATAAATAATCATATGAACAGACTGCTCGTTTTTGTCTTTGGCCTGCTCTTGCTGAGCAAGACCGGGTTGGCCCAGGATCCGCTGCTGATCCATAAGTGCCAGGACTTTACCGTTACCGGCAATGGTGATAATCCCGAGTGGGAGAAAGCCTCCTGGAACCCTCTGCAAAAACTCGATGAAGGCGGCGAAGCCTACCAGAGCCGGTTTAAGGTTCTTTATTCTCCGACGGGGGTCTATGTTCTTTTCAACGGAGCCGATAATACCATCACGAGCACCTATGATAAAGACTTTGACGATCTTTTTAAGGCCGATGTCTTCGAAGCATTCATGCAGCCGGATCCCCAGATGCCCCTCTATCTTGAATATGAAGTCAACGCGCTCGACAAGGAATTGGTGCTGATTATCCCAAATATGAATGGGGGGATCGCCGGTTGGACCCCCTGGCATTACGAAGGCAGACGGAAAGTTGTAAAAAAAGTGGCTGTGACAGGGGGCAACCCCGCCCCCGGCGCTTCGATCCGTTCATGGAGCGTGGAGCTGTTTTTCCCTTATTCCCTCTTCAATCCGCTTGCCAATGTGCCGCCAAAATCCGGTACGATCTGGAATGCCAATTTTTTCAGGCTGGATTATGATAGCGGCAAGATGATCAAGTGGGCCTGGTCGCCTGTCGAAAGGTCTTTTCACGAATTTAAGAAATTCAGGCCTGTGAAATTCGAGTAGAAGTTTATTGGGTCTGCATTTTTTTGAGGTGGGCCTGTATGATCCGCACGTAAGAGACTGCGTTGGCCAGGAGGCTCCTGATATCCGGGTTGGAGCCGTCGTCTTTTTCCGCAGGGTTCTGGTCTTTCCAGGTATTTATCTCGTCATCGTCCAGCATCTTCCTGCCCCGGATCTTCTTGTCGACGAGTTGCTCCCGGTCATCGAAATAGTACTTCCCTTCGAAGTTCATCGCCAGCATTGTCCGGTCCGGAGCGCCGACGGAATCTTTTTTGGGAAATCCTTCTTCCGCTTCATAGATAAAAAACGTGCGGAAATTCTTCAGATAGTATTCATACCTGCTCACTCCATAGAAGAGGTCGAACCATAGCGAGATCCTGCAGATCGTGTCGCCCTTGCAGTAAGCGATCATACGGCTGCGCCCGTTATAACCCAGCTGCAGGAAATATTCACTCTCCAATTTGACTGTTTTGAGGTCGGGGTCGGCGTTGATAAGCCGGGCGGATAACTGGTCGTTGTCGAGGATCTCTTGTCTCGTCTGTTCTTTTGTCTTTTCTTTTGTCTGTCCATAGGAGAAAGACGGGGCGATAAAGGAGAGCAGGCATACGGGAAATACCCGGGCAAGGAGGTTCGGTGTGATGCAGAATAGATGGCAGCGCATAGAATGCCTGAAGATAATACATTTGCACTACATTTCCTGTTTCAAAATATTCATTACCGTGTTACAGCGCATACTCATCGCACCCGATAAATTCAAAGGCAGCCTGCCCGGGCCGGCCATCTGCGAACTCATAGAAAAGGGGCTTCTTTCGGCATGTCCGGGTCTGCGGATCACCCGGCTGCCGCTCGCCGATGGCGGGGATGGATTGCTGGATATGGTCCTTCAGTACAGGGCGGCGGAGACACGTACGGCGGAAGTCCGGGATCCTCTGGGCCGGCCGGTGTCCGCCCGCTGGCTATTATCCGAACAGGACGGGACTGCCTATATAGAGATGGCCGCCGCGTCCGGTTTGGATCTGCTGAAACCGGACGAATATGATTGTATGCGGGCCTCGACCTATGGCACCGGTCAATTGATCCGCGAAGCCATCGGCGCGGGCGTAAGGGAAGTGATCCTCGGTATCGGCGGGAGCGCTACCAATGACGGAGGCATGGGTATGGCGGCAGCGCTGGGCTACCGTTTTCTGGATAGTCGTGGAGAAGAGTTGTCACCCGGCGGCGAAAACCTGTCGCGGATCAAGACGATCGGCGCGCCGGATCAGCGGATTTGGGAAGGCATCCGGTTCCGTGTGGCCTGCGACGTGAAAAATCCCTTGTGTGGTCCACAAGGAGCTACGCGGGTATATGCTCCCCAAAAAGGCGCCACGCCGGCGATGGTCGAGGTATTGGAATCCGGCATGCGGCATTATGCGGAGCTGGTGGAAGCCTTTACGGGGAGGGAGATTGCCGGCTTGCCGGGGGCCGGAGCGGCGGGTGGCCTGGGCGCGGGTTGTATGGCTTTCCTGGAAGCCGTATTGGTTGGCGGAACCGAGCTCGCGATCGAATACAGCCATGCGGAGCGCCTGGCCCGGGAAGCCGATCTGATCATTACCGGGGAGGGCAGGCTGGACCACCAGACCTTACAGGGGAAGCTGGTCTCAGGTATCGCAGCCCTTGGGAAGAAATACGACAAGCCCGTTGTCGCGATCTGCGGTTCCCTCGAACTGACTCCAGAGGAGCTGCGCGAAGCGGGGATCACCGCCGCATTTTCCATCGTAAGCAAGCCGATGTCACTGGAGGAGGCTATCGGCGAGGCACCCCGGTTGTTATATTCCTTGTCCTGCAACATAGGATCTTTGCTGGCTTTAAGGATCCTTCCATGATCAGGTGTTTTGTTTCATCCCGGAGGCCGTTTTTGATCATCCCTGTTTGCCCTTTTTTCCCTACTTTTAATCCTTAGAAGCTTATCTTTTTTGTCCACCAAAACTAACTATACCGATCAGGCCTTGCTCGCATTGACCAGGCAAGGAGACCACAAAGCCTTTACCGAAATCTATAACCGGTATTGGGAAAAGCTTTTTTCCGTGGCTGGAAGCAAACTCAATGATTTTTCACTTGCCGAGGAGCTCGTCCAGGATATTTTCCTGGATCTGTGGAACCGCAGGAGCGTCCTCATGGTAAGTGGGGAGTTGGGCGCCTACCTCGCCGTTGCCGTAAAATACAAAGTAATAGATGCCAGGCTGAAAAGAAATCTTGCTGCGGATTATCAGCGATCCGCCCGGCAAAATCTTTCGCTGGCCGACCGTTCAACCGAAGAATTACTGAGTTTTGAGGAGTTGAAGGGGCGGCTCGCTCTTTTTGTGGCCAGGCTTCCCGAGAAATGCCAACTGGTTTATAAGCTGAGCAAACAGGATGGATACTCTCAGAAGGAGATCGGCCGTTGGCTGCAGATATCCGAAAAGACGGTGGAATCTCATCTTGCGCGGGCCGTAAAATATCTTCGTTCCAATCTCGGCGAGTCTTGTAAAAAAAAGTTGACCTGTCATGCAGGGATTGGCGGTGCTGAACCGACAATATAGGAAAGCACTGGCCTATGCAACCGGAAAGCACTGAAGAAAGGCTTGCCGAGCTGGAGGAGAAATGGTTAAAAGGGACTATTACGGTAAGTGAGGCGGAGGAGTACGCCTCCTGGTATAACGCGCACCAGGGGGACCCGCTGTATTTGCCGGAGGCTTTTGCCGGAAGCAGGGAAGAGCATCGAAAACGGATGCTCCGGAATATCAACGCAGCTAAAGACAAGGGTTTTTAGCAGAGGAAGGAGAGCCCAAAGGCGGGAATGAGAACCGGGACGCGGGACGGGGGAGTAAGCCAAAGAAAAGGATCGCTCAAATCTATATTTAAATGCAATCTATGCGACTGACTGCTGTTCGTAAGAAATCCAGGACCTGGTTTATCATGAAATTATGCGCGATGATCCTGTTGATCAGCTGCGTTCGGGTTTCCGCATCGCCTGGAAAGATCTTTTCGCCTCCTATCACGGTAAAGGGCCAGGTCTTAGATCCCGATGGCAAGCCCTTGCAGGGAATCACCGTGCAGGTGAAAGGCAGCGATAAGAAGACGCTTACGGACGCGGCCGGTGCATTTACGCTGCACAATGTCGAGGAGGATGCGACCCTGGTCTTCACGGGTGTCAATATAGAGACCTTTGAAAGCAGGGTGGGTGGAAAAACGGAATTGCTGGTCAGGGCCAGGTTCAAAGTCGCCGAGATTGCCGATGTCGTCGTCACGGGTTACCAGAAGATCGACCGGAAGAAATTTACCGGGGCAGCGGTGACGCTGAAGGCCGACAGCATCCGGATCGACGGGGTAACGGATATCAGCCGCATGCTCGAAGGACGGGCCGCGGGGGTCTCCATTCAGAATGTATCGGGGACTTTCGGGACCGCTCCGAAGATACATATTCGCGGCGCCACCTCCATTTCCGGGGAAAACAAACCTTTGTGGGTCGTCGACGGCGTGGTGCTGGAAGATGTGGTCGATGTCTCGAACGAGCAGTTGACCAGCGGTGATGCCAGTACGTTATTGGGCTCTTCGGTGGCGGGTCTGAATGCAGCCGATATCGAAACCTTCGATATCTTAAAGGATGCTTCGGCGACTGCCTTATATGGCGCCCGGGCCATGAACGGCGTCATCGTAATCACGACCAAAAAAGGGAAGTCCGGGAAACCGGTCGTGTCGTATACAGGCAATTATGGCGTCCAGCTAAAGCCTTCGTACCGGAACTATGATATCATGAATTCCGCGGACCAGATGTCGGTCTATGCCGAGCTGGAAAGAAAGCAGATCATTCAATACGCTTCGATCGTGAATGCGCCGAACTCGGGCGTATACGGGAAGGTCGCCCAGGAGGCGCAATATCCCGATGCGGCGGGCAATTTCCTTGTGCAGAACACGCCGGCAGGCCGGCAGGCCGCCCTTATGAAATATGCGAATGACAATACCAATTGGTTTGGCATCCTTTTCCGTAATTCGCTGACGCAGGAGCATTCTTTAAGTATCTCTTCGGGAACCGACAAGGCCCAGAGCTATTTTTCGACCAGCTTTTTCGATGACGAAGGCTGGACGATTGCGGACAATGTGAAACGTTATACGGCGAATATCAACCAGAATTATACCCCTTCCAGCCGGCTGACCTTCGGGTTCCAGGTAAATGGCTCGGTTCGTCAGCAGAAGGCTCCCGGCACGGAGAACCGATCCGTCGATCCGGTGGTCGGGCAATATTCCCGGAACTTCGATCTCAATCCATTCAGTTATTCCCTGAATACCAGCCGGGTACTCCCGGCATATGACAGCTCCGGGAACCTGGACTTCTTTACCCGGAGTTTTGCGCCTTTTAATATCATCTATGAGACGCAGAACAATTTTACAAATGTGAATGTCATGGATCTCAAGTTGCAGGGCAACCTGAGCTATAAGTTCACCAGGCAGCTGAGTTACGAATTCAGGGGTGATCTCCGATATGTGAAGGCGACCACGGAACATGATGTGAATGAGAACTCGAACGAAGCGAATGCTTACCGTGCCAATTCCAACAGCATCATCAATCAATCCAATCCCTTTTTGTATCATGACCCGGATTTTCCGAATAACCCTGCCGAGGTCGTATTGCCATATGGCGGTTTTTACAGCCGGCTGGACAACGAGCTGAAAAGCTACACTTTCCGGAATGTGGTGTCTTATAATGATTCCTATGACGAGGGTAAGAACCAGCTGAGCATCCTGGGCGGACAGGAGTTGCGTTATGCGAACCGGCAGACTGCCAACAACCTGGGCGTCGGCTATCAGTATAATACCGGCGGGACTCCGTTCGTGGATTATCTGTTTATCAAGCAGATGTCGGAGCAAAATCAGACCTATTACGGCATGACCAACGAGTACGACCGTTTTGTGGCATTCTTCGCCAACGCGCAATATACGTATCAAAACAAGTACACGCTGATGGGTACGGTCCGGGTCGATGGCTCAAACCAGATGGGGAGTACGCCGAAGGCACGGTGGCTGCCTACCTGGACGGCGGCCGGCGTGTGGAACGTGGACCGGGAGAAATTCATGGAGCAGTCCAATACCATCAGTCACTGGATGATGAAGGCGAGCTATGGGTTGAACGCCTCTACCGGGAGCGCCCTGAACACCTCGGCCATCATGCATTCCCTGGTCACGAACAGGCCTTATACTTATGATCAGCAGACGGCGATCAATATCACCTCCCTGGAAAACTCCCAGCTGACCTGGGAAAAGAAATATGAGCTCAATATCGGCGCCGATATGGGATTCTTTAAGGAACGACTGGGATTCACGCTGGATGCCTATAACCGGAATGACTTCGACCTGATCGGCCTGGTCAGGACGGCCGGGATCGGCGGCCAGGTATTTCAATATGCGAATTACGCCAATCTGAAATCACATGGTATCGACTTCATGGTCACCGGCAAGATCCTGACGGGCAAGACCTTCGGTATCACCAGCACTTTCATCCTCAGCTACAATACGACGAAGATCACCAACGATCAATACCAGAACCCGATATGGGGCCTGGTGCAGGAGGGGGGCGGAGCCCAGGAGGGTTACCCGGTCCGCGGTCTGTTCTCCATCAGGAACGCGGGGTTGAATCCGTATGACGGGACGCCGCTTTTTGTCAATGACAGCGGCACCGTTAGCTCTGCGGTCAATCTGTCGAGCCTGAATACAAAATACCTGAAATACGAGGGATCCGTCGATCCTACGTTCACGGGGGGCTGGACCAATACTTTCCGGTACAAGCAACTGTCGCTTATCGTATTGCTGACCTACCAGGCGGGCAATAAGATCCGTATTACGCCTGTGTATACGAGCCCTTATTCGGATCTCAGCGCCCTGCCTAACGAGTTCAAACGCAGGTGGACGCTTCCGGGGGATGACAAGAAGACGAATATCCCTTCCGTGCTGATGTTGCAATCCACCTCGAACTACACGCTGTCGAATGAGAATGCGTATCCCTATAACAACTATAATTATTCGAGCGACCGTGTCGCCGATGGAGGTTTTGTGCGGATGAAGGCGGTCACGGTAAACTATCAATTGCCGCCGGAATTGATCAACCGGATCGGGTTCAGAACGGGATCGGTGTCGATGACTGCAAATAATTTGTGGCTGATCTATTCGGACAGCCGGCTGCATGGGCAAGACCCCGAGTTCTACAATACGGGTGGCGTCGCGTTGCCGGTTAACAAACAGGTGACCCTTTCGTTAAAAGTGAGCCTGTAGAAAACGCTATGAAAAATGCAGAGATCGCTGTGAAAAACGCAGAGATCGCCGCAGTAAATGACAACTTATGAAGATTCGTGAATTCTTTAAATGGATATTTATGACGACGAGGAAAAAACTCATCATAAACCTTCTTTTAGCGGGGGTGGTCACGGGGGGCGGGGGATGTAAGAAATTCCTGTCCACGCTGCCGGATAACAGGGCGGTCATCACTACTCCCGAGCAGACGAGCCTGCTGCTCACGTCGGCGTATCCTCATAGCTCGTATATGCTCTTCTGCGAAGCGATGAGCGACAACGCGGAAGACAAGGGGAACTCGCCCCTGGGTGTGGACCCGAACAGTTTTCAAATCAATATCGAGGCTTTCAAATACCAGGATGAGCTATCCACCACGGGATATGATCTCCCGATCACCTATTTCGACTCCTGTTATCATGCGATTGCCGTCGCCAACCAGGCCCTCGTTTATTGCAACAACGCCGATTCGAACAATTACAGCGCGCAGAAAGGGGAAGCCCTCCTGTGCAGGGCCTATGCGCATTTCATGCTGGCGACCCTTTTTGCCAAGTCGTATAACCCGGCCACGGCAGCGACCGATCCCGGTGTGCCTTATATCACCACCGTGGAGACTCAGGTCTTTGGAACGTATGACAGGAAGACCGTGCAATATGATTATGATATGATCGAGAACGATCTTGTACGGGGGCTCTCGCTGATCCAGGATGCTTCCTACGGGTCGGCTCCCAAATTCCACTTCACCTTACAGGCGGCTCATGCATTTGCGGCCAGGTTTTATCTTTTTAAACAGGACTATGCACAGGTGGTATCGCATGCGAGTCTTGTATTCGGCAGCTCCGACCCTTCGACGCTGATCCGGGACCAGGTCACCGAATACGGAACAAAACAGTATAACCAGATCGCCATCGATTATACGTTGTCGACGGAGAGTGCCAATATCCTGCTGCAGGAGGGAGACAGCTATTGGCCGACCTATTATTATCAATATCGTTATGGTTACGGGCAGAATCTGAATGTCCAGTTGTTTTCGCCGGGTCAGAACGTCACCGGCGGAACCTATGCGGTGATCACTTATGGCTCTACTCCCCAGTTCTTCAACTTTCCAAAATTTGTCAACTCGGGGTATGCGAGTTTCACTTCCAATGCCGTGTTTCCCCTGCTAAGCATGGAGGAGGTGCTGATGAACCGGGCGGAGGCTTATGCCAGGCTGCAAAATTACCCTGCCGCGCTCGCCGACCTGAATGCATGGGTCAGCAAAAACATAAAGGAGTACGGCACTACGATCGGGGATCTTACCAACTCCAGCCTTACCAGCTATTACGGCCAGTCGCTGCAGGCTTCCCTGATCGATGCGGCTCTCGATTTCAAACGCGTGTCTTATTTCCAGGAGGGGCTCCGGTGGTTCGATATCCTGCGTTTGAATATTCCCGTTCAGCATACCAGCACGGATGGTTTTTCAAGTACGCTGGTGGCGGATGACGACAGGAGGTTGCTTCAATTCCCGTTGCAGGCCGCACAGGAGGGAGTGCCGCTGAATCCGCGATGAGTTTTGAATTGCGGTGATTTTTGAATTGCGAAGAGTTTTGAATTACGATGAGTTTTGATTGCGGTGATTTTGCATTGTCTAAGAACACACAGAAAAAGTGGAGAAATCTATGAAGAGGAATCAAAAAAATACAGTTATGAGACCGATCTTACAAACCGTTTTGGCCATCGGGTTGCTGCCGGCGCTGATGATATCCTGTAAAAAGGATACGGTGGATCTGAAGACTCCACCGGTAGGGCTGGGCGGAGATACGTGGGTGCAGGATTCGACGGATATCTTCATTTATGACAGCCTCACGTTGCCTTACAATATCGCGGTCTATTATAAATGGACGCCGGGTCAGCTGGATTTCCCTTCGGATATCGTTCCGCCAAAAGAGAGCCAGGTCATCCCCGTATTAAAGGGACTGTTGAACGTCGCCTTCGCGCCCTATAACCAGCTCACGGGCAGCGAGACCTTCCTGCGCCGCTATCTGCCGAAGACCTATGAGCTGGCCGGCAGCGCCGAATATCTCTCCAATGGGGCCATGTTCCTGGGACAGGCAGAAGGGGGAACGGCCATGCTGATCTATGAAGTGAATTATTATACCCGTCTGAAACAGGATTCGGCCACCTTCAAACAGATGATGCATACGATGCACCACGAGTTCGGGCATATCCTTAACCAGAATAAGCTGTATCCGACTTCTTTTAAAACGATCTCTACCGGATATACCGGCAACTGGTATAATGTCACGGATTCTGCGGCAAGGGTGCTGGGATTCATCACCTCCTATGCGCAGGCGTCTCCGGACGAAGATTTTGTCGAGATGCTCAGTACGATATTGGCCGGGGGCCCGGGCGGCCCTATGGGGTATGATGAATATGAAGAGCTGTTGACCCAGACGGGCGGACCGGGTACTACAGGTTACCAGACTATCAAGCAAAAGGAAGCGGTTGTCGCGGATTATCTGCAAACGTCGTATAATATAAATCTTTACGCTTTGCGGGCCCTCTGCCGGGCTGATTTCGTGAATTATCTTCAATAAATTCTTTTTAAACTTTTCAGCATGAGCAAGATAGCGAGCAGCTTGGTTATAGCTTCCCTGGTATTGGCGGGCTGTCAGAAGAAAGTATCGGACCTGATCGATGGTCAGACGGCGGACCAACGGTTAAGCGCTGCCCTGGTTGCCTACCAGAATGTATTGACGCAGGCTCCGCAGGGTTGGATCCTGATCGAACATACGACCGGGTCGGCCATCAACCAGGGTGCGACGACTACCGGTCAGCAAGCGGTATTCGCTTATTATGTACAGTTCAACGATTCCAACCAGGTGGTCATGTTCTCGGATTTCGATTCTTCGATGGCGGCGGCGCCCAATACCTCGAGTTACCGGATCAAGGCCGTTCAGCGGCCGGCGCTGATCTTTGACACCTATAGCTATATCCATGTGCCTTGTGACCCGGATCCGCTTATTTCGAAAAGCCCGTTCGGACCAGGGCTGGGATGGGGCGCCGACTTCGAATTCTCTTTTGCCGACAATGTGGATCCCACCAAACTCGGTGACACGATCAACCTGATCGGCAATTTGAACAGTTCCAATGCCGTATTGATAAAAGCCACGCAGGCGCAACGCGAAGCTTATTTCAACGGAAGTTTCGCCCAGTCATTTGTCTTCGACAAGATCCAGAATTATTTCAAGCACGCCTTTATCGGCGGGCAGGAGATCGAGTTCACACCGGGTGTCCATTCGAAAGTGGTCGATGTAAACTGGCTGCAATCGGGTGCTTTGAAATCCGCCAGCACGGTCTACTACCTGACGGGGGGAAGCATCAATTTTGTCAATCCGGTCAGCACCGGTACGCAGACGATAGCCTCGCTGGATAATATTGTATGGAATGCTTCCAATTCCACGGCGTCGATCAGTGTCAACGGGACCGGATCTACGCTGGCGGGATCCATCACTCCCTTGAAAAATGATGCCAGCGCGGCGACAAGATGGCGGAATTCGGCGCTAAGTGCGCAGAGCCTGTGGGTTTCCTACAACGGGTTCCATGTAGACGGGGTAGACGACGCCTTTGGGATGGCGAACCTCCAATATAACGGGGTTCCTTTTTATGCTTATATCTATTATCCGGGTGTCTTCACCGGGGGGTACGATCTGCTGTCGCCCTTTTTTGCGAATACGGCGACGGGCACCTACCCGGATTACGTGACAGAGACCTACCTGCAGAATATCGGCGGTCTCGGCTATTTTGAGCTCGCGCCGCTGGCCACTACGCCTGCTCCGGTGACGGAGACCAATAACCTGGTGAGCGATCCCAATGGGTTTTATTTTGTCCTGAAAGAAGACGGCAGTTCCTATGATATGGTCAGCGCTCTGGATGCAAAATCCTGGATCGACTGGCAGGCTTATAACTAAAAAAATAAGATATTATGAAAAAGATATTTTCTCTCGTCCTCCTCTCGCTGGGTCTTTTTAGCCAGGGACGTGCGCAGTTCTCGGCTTTGGGACCCGTCTCTTCCGATCCCGCGGCGGGCAGCCAGATGAAATCGGGCATCCAGTCCCAGATGGCGTATACTCCCGGCGCCGGCAATATTCTGACGGCGAGTATCACCAACCAGGTGGCGACGCCTTTAAGCCTGACGGCCGATCAAAAGAAGTCGATGAACGACGCCTTGTACCAATTCTTCACCGCCAAGGGTGCGTTCCTTCCATTAAGAGCTACGGATAGCGTGTCATATCAGCAGCAGCAAAGCGTCTTGCTGGCGGGTCTTATAAAGACCCTGGGCGGGTTTCTTTCCGTGGGCCAGGTCACGCGGTTCGTTGCGCTGAAGCCAGCGGCCGGGACCCGGTCGAGCCTGCTGACAATCGTGTTTTATTAAAGAGTTTGACGAAGCGAAAATGCAGAAACGCTAACGAAGTGCCCGAATAGTTATCTGGCAATACTTTGATGCTTTAATGAAGCGCCGGTATAGCCATATCGTCTCGGGTCGCAGTAGCTCCGCCAGTTGACCGTTCGTAATCTTGTAGCTTACATCCGCCTGGCTGCTTGCTTGTTTTGGGCGATAGTTGGGCGTGGCTAATGCGCCATCGACGACATCGCACACCGGCGCAGACACAACCAAGGTATGAATGATATTTGAATGACCAGGTCTTTACGGGGAGGTATACTCCGTATATTTCCTGACATACTGCAAGGGTGTACTCCCTACCAGGGTCTTGAAGTGCCTGTTGAAATTGGAGAGGTTGTTGAACCCGCAGGCATAGCCGATCCTGGCGACGCTCATTTTATTCTCGATTAATAGTTTGCAGGCGTAGCCGATCCTCACTTCCAGCACAAACTGTCCATAGGTCTTCAGGGTTCTGGACCGGAAATACCGGCAAAAGGAATGGGGACTGATATTGACGGTGGCGGCGGCGTCTTTCAGCGTGATCTTTTTCTGAAAATTGTTAAAGGTATAGGTATAGATCCGGTTGATCTTATCGGTATTCAGCAGGTCATAGTTTTTGCTGAAGCCTACGCTGGAAAGCAGTTCGAACTCCCTCGAGGCGGCGGCCTGGTCCAGCATGCCGAGCAGGTACCCGATACGTTGAGTGCCGGAGGCCTTCAGGATGGATTCCATTTGTGCGGTGATCCTGGATTTTGTCTCTCCGGTTATCCGGATGCCTCTTTTTGCTTTTTCCAGCAGGTCCCGGATCGTCTTCAACTCCGGTAGTTCGAGAAATGCGTCGCCCCAGAAATCTTCCCGGAAATGGACGGCTACGGCTTCGACCTGGAGATCGGGAAGACCCTGGAAGTAGGCGGCGTCGTTTCGCCACAGGTGTGGCAGGTTGCTGCCCAGGAGTACCAGGTCCCCGTCTTCAAAACGTTCGATGCTGTCTCCGACCAGTCGCATGCCGGTGCCCTTACGGATCAGCGTCAGCTCTGCCTCCGGGTGATAGTGCCAGTGATTATAAAGATGCGGATAGATATCTTCGCGTACGCTGAAGGAGAAATTATGCCCTGCGTCGACCTTGCGGAGAATCGGCCTCATAATACCATTTTGGTAATAAAATTAAGGGGAATAGGCCGAATGATCCAATATGGTTGCTAATATAGTATCAGAATCTGTCAAAAGCATGTTTTTTTTGTATCCTTTTAATTTCGTTCTTTACAGCCATTAATTTTACCTATTATTAATTAGCTTACAGGATTAAAATGATTGCTGATGAATAAAATGGCCATTAAAATCTCCATCGGCATCCTGGGCATCTACGGCCTGGCTGCCTGTAACAACGGTACTATGACGAACGATACGAATAACCAGCCCGCGCGGGCGATCCCTTCCAAAGGGAGTTACGGGTATGATCTGGATTTTATGAAACAACACAAGGACAGCGGGTTGGTAGAGCTGTCGGATCAGGGTGGTTCCGCAAAGATATTGATTAGCGGGGCCTACCAGGCGCGGGTCATGACCAGCACTTCGGCGGGTGACAGCGGCAACAGTTATGGATGGATCAATTATGACCTGATCTCATCAGGCAAGAAAAAACCCCAGTTCAATGCTTTCGGCGGGGAAGAGCGTTTCTGGCTCGGGCCCGAAGGCGGCCAATATTCCCTGTATTTCAAGAAAGGGGATTCGTTCAATATCAAGTACTGGCAGGTTCCGGCCATCATAGACACGCTGCCCTGGAAGATTGTGAGTTCGACTCCGTCGAAGGCCGAATTTTCCGCGCAGGCTGCTCTCTCCAACTATGCGGGCACCGAATTCCAAATAAATATAGACCGGACGATCGAATTGCTGGACAGGAAAAGTCTTGAAAGCAAATTAGGGACGACGCTGCCCGCCGGTGTAAGTTCCGTGGCCTACCAGACGACCAGCAGCGTGACGAATGCAGGCGGCACAGCCTGGGAAAAACAAAAAGGGTTGCTGTCTATCTGGCTGCTGGGAATGTTGAACCCCTCTCCCCAGACCGTGGTGATCATCCCTTTTTCTCCGGGCAAGGACAGCCGCTCCCTGATCACGGATGACTATTTTGGAAAAGTACCGCCGGACCGGCTGATTGTCAAGGACAGCGTACTTTATCTCACTTGTGACGGGAAGCATCGCAGTAAAATCGGGCTTTCTCCCGCTATCGCCAAATCCATCGTCGCCAGTTATGATTTTGAGAAGAATGTCCTTTCGCTGATCTATTTCCAGGCCGACAAAAAGGGCAGCTATGTGAATTCAAAATGGGAGATTCAAAAAGAGCCTTTTAAGGGCGACGCGGTCAACGCCTATAATGATGGTCCGCTGGCAGACGGCACCCAACTGGGACCTTTTTACGAGATAGAATCTTCGAGCCCGGTAAAGGAATTGAAGGCCGGCGAAGCGCAGACCTATAGCCAGGTGACTTGTCATCTGGAAGGAGACTATGCCACGCTGAGCCGGCTTGCCGAACAGGTGTTGGGTGTGAAACTGGAAGAGGCGCGGGTGGCAATCATCAGGTAAACAGCTGGAAAAAACACATTATTAACCCGATAAACAACAAAAAAATTACCGAATGAAGCTTTACAGAACGAAGAAAGGCATCTTGCTGGAAAATGGAGGAAAATTCCACTCACTCGAACAATCCTGGGATTCATTGATCAACCGTGATGACCTGTATGCTTATTTATCTTCGGTAGTTCCGGCTGCCGGAAGTGGCGCAGTCGCTATTTCGGCGGAACAGGCGGCCCACTGGTGTGAAAAGGAGATCCTGCCGCCCGCGGCTACCCAGGAAGTATGGGCCGCCGGCGTGACCTATTCCCGGAGCAGGGATGCCCGGATGGAGGAATCGAAGGCATCGGGCGGCGCCGATTTCTATGATAAGGTCTATGTTGCCGAGCGTCCCGAATTATTCTTTAAATCCTTGCCTCACCGTGTCGTCCCGCATGGACAGGACGTCTATATACGCAGGGATTCGGTATGGAATGTGCCCGAACCGGAGCTGACGCTGTTTATAAATGCCAAGGGGCATATCCGTGCCTATACGATCGGGAACGACATGAGTTCCCGCAGCATCGAAGGAGAAAATCCGCTTTATCTGCCACAGGCGAAGGTATATGAACGCAGCGCGGCGCTGGGCCCTTGTCTTTATATTCCGGAATCCCCGATCGATCCTGCAACGACGATCCGGATGGAGATCATCCGGGCGGGCGTAGCGGTATACGAAGGGTCCGTGCAGATCAGCCGGATCAAAAGATCGCTGACGGAACTGGCTTCCTGGTTATACAGGGAGATGGACTTCCCGACGGGTTGCTTTCTGATGACGGGAACCTGTCTGGTACCTCCCAATGATTTTACGCTGCAGGAAAGGGACCGGGTCGATATCCGCATCGACGGCATCGGGGTGTTGACCAATACGATTGCTTACCGGCCCGTTCAAAAGGGACTGTGATCGAATCTTATATTTTATTTCCCATAAATCTGTGTATTATGTCTCTGTTCATTTTTTCTGTCGTGAAAAAACGGGTCTTCTGGCTTGCCAACAAGCTTCTTTTCGTCGTCTCCCTGGCGATGTTGACGCCTGCCGTCATGCATGCCCAGCAAGCCGGTTCTTTTAACGGGCTGGAGACTAATATGGGCAACCTGTTCCGGCTGTCCAATGCGAAGACCCGCTCCATCAGCCCGGAAAATCTTACCGGCGGAAAGGGAGAGGGTGGTAAAGCGACCAGTGGTACGGGTGCGGGACCCGCGCGGGAACTGGGGCAGGGTTGGAAGTTGAGTCCCAGCGTCGTTATCAAATCGAAAACGACTTTCACGATGGCCGAAATAGAAGGACCCGGGGCCATTCAGCATATCTGGATGACGCCGACGGGCAACTGGCGTTTTTCTATCCTCCGGATCTATTGGGATGACGAGCCCCGGCCTTCGGTAGAGTGTCCGGTGGGCGACTTCTTCTGTATGGCCTGGGGTAAATATGCACCTTTGCAGTCCCTGGCGGTCGCCGTGAATCCCGGCAGCGCTTTTAACTGTTACTGGACGATGCCCTTCCACAAGAAATGCAGGATCACGATGGAAAATATCGATAACGAAGAGATGACCCTGTACTATCAGGTGGACTATACGCTGACGGAGGTTCCGAAAGATGCCGGTTATTTCCATGCACAGTTTCATCGGGTGAATCCTCTGCCTTATAAGGCTAATTATGTGCTGGTGGACAGCATCCGGGGGAAGGGGCAGTATGTCGGTACCTACCTGGCCTACGGAGTCCATAACAACGGCTGGTGGGGAGAAGGGGAAATAAAATTCTATATAGACGGTGACAAGGATTTCCCGACGATCTGCGGCACGGGAACGGAAGACTATTTCTGCGGATCCTATGACTTCGATACCAATAAAAAGAACGAGGCGGGTGTGGAGAGTTCGGCATATACGGAATTTTGTACTCCCTATAGCGGTCTTCCGCAGGTCATCCGGGGAGATGGTCATTATAATGTGTCCCAGCGTTTTGGCCTCTACAGGTGGCATATCACCGATCCGATCCGTTTCGACAAAGACCTGAAAGTCACCATCCAGGATCTGGGATGGCGGGATGGCGGAAGATACCTGCCCCTCCAGGACGATATATCATCGGTCGTTTTCTGGTACCAGACGGAGCCGCATGCGCCTTTCCCCCAGCTCCCCTCAAAAGATCAGCTGGAAGTGAATTGATGCGCTCCCTATCTTTGCGGCCAATCATTGGTATGAGCTTATGCAAAGGATGAACTGGGAACAATTATACAGCGCAAGGAGGACAGGGTCGGAATCGGCAGGCGAAACCGGGAATAAGATCATTGTTCAGGACGGGACGAATGGGGGCGCCGCGGACAATGGGATCAACAAGGTGGCCAGTCCGCATCTCCGCACCTCTTTCCTTCGGGATTATGACCGGATCATATTTTCATCCGCTTTCCGGCGCTTGCAGAATAAGACCCAGGTATTCCCGCTGCCAGGCGCCGTGTTCGTCCACAACCGGCTGACCCATAGCCTCGAAGTGGCTTCCGTGGGTCGTTCGCTGGGTAAGGCGGTGGGAGACGCGCTGGCCGGTAAATATCCCGGGCAGGGAGAAGATTTCACCGAGTTCTATAAATATGAATTGCCTTCCGTTATCGCCGCCGGTTGCCTGGCTCATGATATCGGCAACCCTCCTTTTGGTCATTCGGGGGAGGATGCCATCCGCAGTTTTTTCAAGGGATTGGAAGGGGATGCGGCGAAGCAGTTTTCACAAAGGCTCAGCCAGAACCAGCAGCGGGACTTCCTGTATTTTGAGGGGAATGCCAATGCCTTCCGGACACTCACCCATAGTTTCAACGAACGGGCTGCGGGTGGATTTCGCCTCACCTATGCCACCCTGGCTTCCATCGTAAAATATCCTGCCGATTCGACGAATGGTTTCGACAAGCGACGGCTGGCCACCAAGAAATCGGGTTTCTTCGATTCTGAAATCGCTACTTACAGGGATATCGCTTCGACCCTTGGCATCCCCTGTATGGAAGAGGGCCGGAATATTTTTGCGCGCCATCCATATGTCTATCTTGTCGAGGCTGCGGATGATATCTGTTACCGCGTGATCGATTTTGAGGATGCACACCGGCTTAATATTATTTCGATGGAGACGTTGAAGGGGCTCTTTCTATCCTTTTTTGATGAGGAGCAGGGGTATGACTCGCGTGACCGCGTCGAGCGCATCCTTCACGATATCAATGACGACAACCAGAAAGTGCAGTTCCTGCGTGCCAAGCTGATCAACCTGCTCATCCACCGCGTAAGGGATGTCTTTATGGAGAAGGAGGAGGAACTGCTTGAGGGGTCCCTTCAAAAATCGCTGATCGACTACCTGCCGAAGCGGGAACGCCAGCTCGTCAAGGAGATCGACGCCTATTCCGTACAACATATCTATAATCACCGGTCGGTGGTGGAAATAGAGATCGCCGGCTATAATGTAATCGGGGGCATGCTGAAAGAGTTTTTTGCCGCCATCCTCGACCCCGGGTCCTCAAAATCAGAAAAGCTCCTGCAGCTGATCTCCCGGCAATTCGTCATCAGCGGAACGCCGGACCGTCTCTACTATGATATCCAGTCCGTTGTCGATTTTATAGCGGGCATGACGGATCTTTATGCGGTGGACCTGTACCGTAAGATCACCGGGATGGCTTTTCCTCAGATCAGGTAGGGGGGGAGTGGTGAGTAGTGAGTGGTGAATAGTCTGCGGTGAGTGGTGAGTGGTGAGTAGCGGGTAGTCAGGAGTGGTAGTCGAAAATGAGTGATGAGTGGTGAGTGGTCAGTTGTCAGGAGTGAGTAGTTAGTGATGAGTGGTGAATGGTCAGTAATCGGGAGTGAATAATGTCTTAGGGGTAAGGGTTAGGGGTGGATAAGGGGTGGGTTGGAGTTGCCTGATAGTCTGATAGTGAAAGAAGAAGCCGCCTGTCGCCGGGTTTAGATGGCAGCAGACGGCTATGTGAGGGTAGGGGGTGCTCTTTAGAATTCGTCCGTTAGAGCGAAATCGTTTTTCCTGTACATCCACTGACCGCCGGTGAAATCCGGGAAGTCCACGGTCTGGTTGCCCAGTTCGATGGACTTTTCGCTAAGGGGCGTGATCGCGCTCCAGGCGGCTGCATCATAGACATCCTGCGGGGTGGCTACACCGCGTTTTATCGACTCGACAAAAGCGTGCAATACGAAGAAGTCCATTCCGCCATGACCGGCGCCTTCGGTCTCTTTACTCCAACGTGCCCAAAGCGGGTGATCGTATTTGTCGAACCAGGGTTGTTCGGGTGTCCATTCATCAAACTTTCCGGAGCCGTCTATGTAGACGCTGTTGTTGACGTCCATCCAGAGGCCTTTTGTACCCTGTACCCTAAAACCCAGGGAATAGGGTCTGGGGAGATCGGTGTCATGCTGAAGGAGCATAGTCTCTCCGTTGGCACATTTTATAGAAGTGGTGACAACATCGCCCAGTTTAAACTCCACTTTTGCGTTCGGGTGATTGGCGCCGCCTTTTTGAACGATATAGTCGTGCAAGCCCCTGGCCTTGCTGCTGAAAGAGCAGAGCGAGAGGAAGCGGTTGCCCCTGTTGATATCGACCATCATGGCGATCGGTCCCACACCATGTGTCGGATAGAGGTCTCCGTTACGATGGACGGAGTGGAAGGTTCTCCAGCGGGCTTCGCCGTCGGCTTTCGGCCCGAACTCGACGTCTGAATTGGCGGGATTGCTGCCGTTGTCGAATTTTACGCCGCGCAGGTTGTGCTGATAGCCGCCCTGAAGGTGGATGATTTCCCCGAAGAGGCCCTGGCGGACCATGTTCAGGGCAGCCATAACGTCGCGGCGGTAGCACACGTTTTCGAGCATCATCACGTTGGCCTTGTTCTTCTCGGCGGCTTTTACGACGTCCCAATGTTCTTCGAGCGTCAGGCCCAATACCACTTCCGTGGCAACGTATTTGAGACCGGCAGCCAGGGAGTCCAGGATCATGGGGCAATGCCATTCCCAGGGTGTGGCGATGATGACGCCGTCGAGGTCCTTTAACTCCAGTAATTTTCTGTAGGCATAGTTATCCCCGGTAAACACTTTTGGCATGGTCTTGCCGGAGTTTTTCAACAGTTCGTTGCTTTCTTTGAGACTGACGGCATCGATATCGCAAATCGCGACCACGTCTACGTCTTTGCGCCGCAGGGCCAGGCCGAGATGGCCTCGTCCACGGCCGCCTACGCCGATGAAACCCAGCCTTACCTTTTTGTCGGCCGACGACCCGCCCGGAAATTTTCCGGGTTCTACCATCAGCCTGGCGGGATCTATCATCGTGAAACCTGCCGTCGCTATCGAAACGTCTTTTACAAATTTTCTTCTGGAAGAAGTCATGATTGGTTGGTTTAAATGAATGAGGCTTATGAATGAGCCTTAACAGGGGACAATTTAACAGTCTTTTGGGAGCAATATCCTCTCAAACGTTTGCACAAAATGAAAGTACTAACCTTTTTCCGTTTGTTGCCACTCTTATAAAAATCACTCAATCGTTTGCGTAACGGAGGTGGCCGGCTTAGGCGGCCGGGACCTTGTTTATTAATCGATTTTTATTTTACTTAGACAAGAAATACGGGCTTTCATATGCAACAAGGGCAGCCCGGTTTTCTCACATTCTTGAGCATTCGGGGCGGGAACATCGGGATCCATTCATCTAACGACAGGCATTACCACAGACAGGATTTTACCGTATCGAACAGGCGGGTCCTTTATATTGTTTCTTTCGGCTGAGTGTTTATTTCCAGGCTGTTGTATTCACAATTAAGCCTGGAATTTTTTTTGCCTCCAACGGCTGCGATGAAAAAAACACCGATATTAGCGCGTGCAATTGAGACATAGTTTTCAACATTCAGATAAAACCCTTCGCATGTCATCGAAACCATCGTTCCTGTATCAAACATCATCCTTCCCGTGTGAAGGACCTTTCGGGCGTAATTTATGCGCTGCAAGCAAAGTGTCGTCCCGGCGCAAAGTATCGTTCGGGTGCAGGGCATTGCCCGCGCGTCAATTATTTTTCGGGGGCAAATTGTCCGGCCGCTTATTCAGATCCGGCGTTTTTATTTTATTCGTCGCGCTGGCGATGGCCCCCGCGATGGCGCAGAATGCCGCTCCCAGGAAACGTATCGGCAACGAGACGCCGGAACAAAAGGAAAAGAGGATGGCCTGGTGGACGCATGACCGCTTCGGCATGTTCATCCATTGGGGGCTTTATGCACTTCCAGCGAGGCATGAGTGGGTCAAGCACAATGAAAAGCTGACTAATGAGCAGTATCAGAAATATTTCGATACTTTCAATCCCGACCTGTTCGATCCGAAGGCCTGGGCGAAATCCGCCAAGGCAGCCGGTATGAAATACGCGGTGCTGACCACCAAACACCACGAGGGCTTCTGCCTGTTCGATTCGAAGTATACGGACTATAAGGCTACGAATACGGCGGCCAGGCGGGATCTTGTAAAGGAGTTCGTCGAGGCCTTCCGGGCCGAAGGAATCAAAGTGGGCTTTTATTATTCCCTGCTCGACTGGCACCACCCCGACTATACGATCGACGGCATCCATCCGCAGGCGCCTGAGAACGATTCCGATACGGCCTATGAACGGCTTAATAAAGGCAGGGATATGGCTAAGTACCGCGCTTACCTGCGGAACCAGGTCCGTGAGCTGCTTACCAACTATGGCAAGATCGATATATTGTGGCTGGACTTCTCTTTCCCAGGCAAGCACGGGAAGGGGCATGAAGATTGGGGTTCTGTCGAATTGCTGAAAATGATCCGGCAATTGCAGCCCGGTATCATCGTTGACAACCGGTTGGACCTGGATGAATACGCGGATGGGGCGGATTTCGCGACACCCGAACAGGTGAAGCCTTCCGAGTTGAAGTCCGAGTATGACGGCATGCCTTTCGAGACCTGCCAGACGTTTTCCGGTTCCTGGGGATATTACCGGGATGAGAATACGTGGAAGACCATTCATGAGCTGCTGACCCTGCTGATTACTTCGGTGAGCAAGAGCGGCAACCTGATCCTGAATGTCGGGCCGACGGCACGCGGCGTTTTCGACTATCGGGCGCAACGGGCGCTTACGGCTATCGGGGATTGGATGCAGTATAATAATAAGTCTATTTATGGCTGTAAACAGGCGCCGGCCGGGTTTGACGCGCCAAAAGGGACGCTCCTGACCTATAATCCGGAGACCAGGAGGCTTTATCTGCATTTGATGAATTACCCTTTCCTCGACTTGTATCCGCGTAACCAGGTGGTCCTGCACGGATATAAGGATAAAATCAAATATGCGCAGCTCCTCAATGACGACTCGGAAATAAAATATCAGGCTGCTACCGACGGATCCGATGATCTCGTGCTCAGCCTGCCTGCGCTGAGACCGAATACGGATGTCCCTGTTGTCGAAATGATCCTGAAATAATAGCGGGAAATATTGGAACCCTTATAGGAGGGAGCCATCCATTTTATAAAATACCGAATGATAAAAGGGGCCTGTCTTACAAACAGCGCCCCTTTTACAATTTGTTTCAACGAGACCGTCCCACTACCGATTTTTCAACCGGCTATTGATTTTCCCGATCGAACTAGCGTTGACCGTACATGACGATCGAAGCTTTGGCCAGCGTGGCGAAAAAGATATTAAAACCGATTACCGCGGGTGTCGCCGTTTTGTCCACCTGGAGTTTGCTTTTTAGGGCATATACCGTGATGAGATATTCGTGCGAAGGTCCCGGCGGAGGGCAGGGCCCGCCATAACCTGGCTTTCCGAAATCGGTGACGGCCTGGATGGCGCCGGCGGGTGCGATGGATTTTGAGGGATCTCCCGCGCCTGATTTCAGTTCCGTGACATCTGCGGGGATATTAAAGATCAGCCAATGCCAGAAACCGCTTCCGGTCGGCGCGTCCTTATCATAGATTGTTACGGCGAAAGCCTGCGTACCGGCGGGTGCGTTTTCCCAGTGCAGTTCCGGGGAGATGTTCTGCCCCGTGCAGCCAAAGCCATTAAAGAATTCTTTGTTGGTGGCCTGTCCGCCGATATCGGCGCTCTTCAGGGTGAAGGTCTGTGCCGAAGCCAGTCCGCCGATCATAAAGATCGACAATGAGAGAATGAATCTTTTCATAAACCGATGAGTTTGTTTGAGCCATAAAAGTAGCCATCCTTTTTGTCCCCGGCAATTGCGATCGGTTCAAAAACTATTGAGAAACATCCAATAATGCCTTTTTGGGTGTCTCTTTCGGGCGGCCATCCGGGGTGGATAGCGTCTTAACGGTCAGTTGCGTCTTCCGGAAGTCTTTGGGGGTGACGCCGTGAATCTGTTTAAAAGCCTGGGTGAAGCTCGAACTGCTCTTATAGCCTACCTGGTAGCCCACTTCGCCCGGTCTGGCGGCTCCCTGCCTGAGAAGGCCGGCTGCAATCTCCATCTTTTTGCGGAGGATCCATTTGTTGGGAGACTCTCCGTAGATGCGTGTAAATCTTCGCTTGAAGGTGGAAAGACTGGTATGGCAGAGAAAGGCCATTTCTTCAAGGGTGCAGTTCCTGTCGAGATTGGCTTCCACCGTCTTACGGATCTCCAGTTCTTCCGTCGACCCCATCTGCGTGGCCAGGAATGTATCCAGGAGAGAAGGGGATTTCTCCGACAGGTATAAAAAGAGTTCTTCGAGTTTCACAAGCAGCATCTGCCGGTTCCGGGCTAAGCCGGCGGAAAGGATCTGTTCCAGGGACCCGGTGTAATGCCGGATAAAGGCGTCCTTTCTCAACCGGATGAAGGGCTCTGTGATGGCGGGGGTGACGACACCGGCCCTGCCACCGGAAATGGAGTGGCTTGGGGTCTTTGCCGGATGTTTAATAAGGAAATCCTGCAGCAGTCTCATGTCGAAAAAGAGGAGGAGACTGCTGTAGTTCCCGGATGGAGACGCTTTCTCGGTCATGAGACAGTTTCCGGCAGACAGGAGGATGCATTCTTCCTCGCCGAGGGTTGTCGAACTGCCGGAGAACGAGACCTTTTTCTCACCTTCCATGATAAAGCTGAACAGGTGTTGCTCCAGGGTGATCCTGCTCTTGCCGGCCGGTGTCCTGGTGCGGTAATCGTATAGGGAAATATCCCGCACGGCCTCTTTGTCCCGGGGCCCGGTGGCCCGCTCACCGGAAAGTGCGGGCATCATGCCGGGTAAGACGGTAGCTGTCATGGCACGAAGGTAAGCAATATGGGATTTCCGTGGCCTCGAAGCCCTTCCTCTCTTCTTAGCCGGGAAGCGCTTCTTCCGTAGCGGTGATTTCGAATCCGCCTTGACCCACGGACGGCTGGTTTCCCGCTTTGCCGGCTTTATACCCACTGATGGAATAAAAAAGAATATAAATATAACAGGGGAGCGCGCAAACGAAGAAAGAAACATTATTGGCCACATGGACAGTATCCTTCAGATAGCTATAGAGTAGGGGAAAAAGACCGCCCCCGACGATACCCATGATCAGGAGGGCCGATCCGGTTTTCGTGAATTTGCCCAGGCCGCTGATGGCAAGGGGGAAGATAGCGGGCCACATGAGGGCGTTTGCCAGTCCAAACAGGGCGATAAATGCGATGGCTGTATATCCGTGCGAAACAAATGCGCCGAAGGAAAAGATGATACCGAGGATAGCCGATATTTTGAGCCCCGCCTGTTGGGACAGGATTTTTGGGATCGTGATGATCCCGATAATGTAGCCCAGTAACATGCAGGCCATCGTGAAGGAGCCAAAATATTTGGTTTTATCCAGTGGCAGGCCCATGGTCTTACCATAAGTGCCGATGGCATCTCCCGCCATCACTTCCACTCCTACGTACAAAAAGATGCAGAGAACCCCCAGCAGCAGGTGTGGGTATTGAAATACGCTGGTTTTAGCTGTCTTCCTAAGCGCGCCGGGAGCGGGTGCGTCTTCTTTATCGGTATCTATTTCCGGCAGGGGGGCGAACCACATGAAGACGGCCAGCAGCACCAATACGGTGGTCAAAACAATATACGGGGTTACGATCCGGGAAGCCAGTTCCGCCAGCAAACCTTCCTTCACCACAGGGTCGGTTGTCAGGTTGATGCTCGTTTCAAGCGCGCTTGCATTATGCAGGAGAATCGCCCCGAGGATGACCGGGCTTATGATGGCCGCGACTTTGTTGCAGATCCCCATGATGCTGATCCGTTTGGCGGCGCTTTCGATGGGACCGATGATGCTGATATAGGGGTTGACGGCTGTCTGCAACAGAGACATACCCGTACTCTGGATAAACAGACCTGTCAGGAACAGCGGAAAGCTCCTGGCGTGGGAAGCCGGTATAAAAATGAAGGATCCGACGGCGATCACCAGCCAGGCCAAGGCCAGCCCCTTTTTATAGCCCGTTTTTTTTATGAGGATAGACGAAGGGATGGCAAGGAAAAAATAGCCCAGGTAAAATGCAAAGGTAACAAAGAAAGCCTGGACATCGTTTTTCAACTGGCAGGTCAGCTTGAGAAAGGGGATCAGCGTACTGTTCAGCCAGGTCATAAAACCCAGCATGAAGAATACAATTCCTATGATAGAGATTGCCTTTATGTTGGATGATTCGGTGCTACTCTGTTGTTTTGGTTGCGTCATACCCGTGTTTTTGATGAATTTAGAAGCTAAAATACGAAAACCAGCCCTAAGAACCCTGCCGTTTTATATAAAATACGGCCCTTGTGAGATATTTTTAATTTTTATCAAGTAATCCAGGCTAAGTGCTGAAAATTATTTAATCGGGTGATCGGGTTCTATTCGAGCCCATCTATATAATTTAGTACGATCCTGTTTAGGGCGCTCTCTTTTTCGGTGAGGCGCTCCAGGAGGGTGAGTTGGTTACGGGCCCTGACGAGGTTGTGGCCGTCATATTTTGCTCCGTAGTAGACATCCCTGTTGATGTGATCCGTGAGGAACCGGAGGGCCTGCATATAGATCATGAATTTACCGGCATAGACTGCGTGGGCGATTTCGTCGGCGCTCAATTCGGTTTTCATTTCCCCGAGATAGCCGCTGACGATGGCCTTGAAGTAGTCTTCCCGTATGCTGATCAGGCTGAGATCTTTTTCTTCTTCACTCACGGGGGAAAGATAGGTTCGCATCATGTCCCCGAGATCGCTGATGAAGTAGCCGGGCATCACGGTGTCGAGGTCTATCACGCAGAGCCCGTCGCCATTTCGATCGAACAACACATTGCTGATCTTCGTATCGTGGTGGGTCACGCGGGTTTTGAAGCCGGGGTGGTGTTTGATGTCTTCGAACTGGTCGAGGATGTATTTGTACCGCCCGATCAGGTCGATGGGTTCCCTGGCTTCTTCGATCCGTCCCGCGTCGCCTTCCGAGAGGGCGGCTTCGAACTGGCGGTAGCGCAGGGAGAGGTTATGAAAATCGGGGAGTGTGATGTTGAGCGTTTCTGCCGGAAATCCCGATAGCAGCCTGGTGAACCTGCCGAATTGACGGGCGGCTTCGAAGGCGAGCGAACTGGCCGGCACCACTTCATAGGTATAGGAATCGGACACAAAAGGGAAAAGCCTGAAATACCCGTATTGAGGGTTATAGACCATTCCGCTTTGATCCAGCGCCGGGATCGGTTTTACGAAGAGATATCCCGGGAAGCGCCTGTTCAGATAGGAAGAAAGCAGATCGAGATTTTCGGCGATGAAAACGGGCTGCCTGAAAACATGATGGTTGATGCATTGAAGGATATATTCCTTTCCGTTGTTGCTGATTTTCCAGGTGTTATTGATAAGGCCGGCTCCAAACGGCAGGATGGTTGATTCGTCTGATGAAATACCGTAAGCCGCAAGGATTTCGAAAAGCATTTTCTCTTTTAATTGGGATAAGAAATGAAACAGTCCGCCAAACTTAACTAAGAACAATGATCTTTTACATAGACAAACGATTGCGCGTTTTTTGCCCCGATTTCGCAGTGGGTCGGTATTCTTCGAAAATCACGCTATTTGGGGGAGGGACTGTTACCTGTTCGGGTTCAGTACGAGCTGAGATTCGAGGATGACTTTATAATAGGTGGTGGCTTCCTGCTGGTCATTGCTTTTTCCCAGCAATTCCACGAGCGTTTCGGTGGCTTTTTGCCCCTGCTGGTAGGGGAATTGCTCGACGGAGGCTAACGGAGGGAAGGCGGTATAATGGCTCAGCGGGAGGTTGGAGTAGCTTACAAAAACGAGATCTTTATTGATCCTGAGCTTTTTGTGACGGGCGTATTGTACGGCATCGAGCGCCACGTAATCGTTGAAGACGACGATGGCCGTGGGCTTTCTTCTTTGAGACAGCAGGCTCTGCATCGCTGCTTCGGTACCTTCGCGCGTGAGATCGGAGGCGACCATGAGGTTAGGATCGAATTTTAGCCGGTATTTTTTCATGGCCTTTATATAGCCTTCCACCCGTTGCTGGCTGGCGAAAAGTTTTTCGGGTCCGTTGATCATGCCGATGATCCGATGGTTGTTCTTCAGGAGGAAGTTGACGGCCTGTATGGTGCCCGATTCCATATCGCAGGCTACGTAGTGGATATTGGGGAGATTTGGGATCCTGTCGAAAAAGACGATGGGGATATTGTATTTTTTCAGCATTTCGAAATGGTCATAGTTCACCGTATTCTTGGCGATAGAGATGATCAGCCCATCCACCCGGTGGTTTTTCATGGTTTCGACAATCTGTTTTTCCCGTTCTTCGTTGTCGTGCGACTGGCCGAGCAGGACGGAATATTTGTGTTTGTTGGCGGTATCTTCTATCCCGCTGATGGCGGCGGAGAAAAAAGCCTCGGACAGCTCGGGCAGTATGACCCCGAGGGTAAAAGTCTTTCGCTGCTGGAAGAAGATCGCCGTTTGGTTCGGTTCATAGTTCAGGTCCTTTGCCAACTGCTGAACCCTCATTTTTGTGCGCAGCCCGATGCTGGGATGGTCATGGAGGGCCCGGGAGACCGTGGACACGGAGATATTCAGTTTTTTGGCTATCTCCTTGATGGTTGGCGGATTGGACATCGAAGTTTTTGATAAAATTAATGGAAAAATAACCAAACACTTCGAATAATTCAATGCAGGACAAACGATTGCGTTGCCTGCGGGCCGCAAGACAATTTATTTTTTAGTGCGGTCTTATTAGGCCGCAAATATTTTGAAAAAATCTTTCAACTTTCGGTTTCCCCAGTATAATATGTAATGATAAAGGCATCGGATAAAAAAGCATTGAAGAAATTCGGAGAAAACCTGCAGAAACTGCGAAAGGAGCAAGGGTTCAGTCTCCGGGAAATGTCCTATGCTTGCAGTATCGATAACAGTAAAATCGCCAAGATCGAGAAAGGGAGGATCAACGTCACCTTTACGACCATTCTGCAACTGGCGGGTGCTCTCGAGACCCCTCCTTCGGCGCTGCTGGATTTCGATAAAGCATAATGGAAAAAAAAGAAATCGTATTGCAGCAATTCGGGCGGCGTCTCCGGACCTTGCGCGAACAACGTAACCTGAGTCCGGGAGAACTCGCTAAGTCCTCCGGGATGGAGGCGGCGCACCTGGTGAAGATCGAGGAAGGCCGTTCCAACCCCCTTTTTTCAACTATCCTGGCCCTGGCTCGCGGATTGGGGGTGGAACCGGGTGAGCTGCTGAAATAAAAAAAGCCGGGTCCGGCAAAGACAGGGACCCGGCAAGTATGTTATAGCATAGGTAAAAGAAGCAACGGCCCCGAAAAAACATGCAAGGAAATTACTGAATTCCGATTTATCTTCAATTAATATATGGAACTTTTCAGTAATTTCTTATCCACCTGTGTGAATAGATTTCTTAGACGGGTGAAAAGATTTCCGGGAGTTTCTCTCTTCTTCTTCTTTTTATTTTTTGGCTCCGTCGTCGATGCGGGTGTCCCGGCCAGCCCTCATTTCTCCGCCGGCAATCGAGGGGGGCCTCCCGTTACTTATTTTGTCGGCAATAAAGGGTGGGGGATTGTTTTGTCCTCCGAAGGCAGGATCCTGGGTATCCGTTGGAAGGGACAGGTGGTCCAACAGCCCCTGTCGGCTTTTGCAGAGATCCGCGGAACACATCAGACAGGTAAGACGATTGTCCGGAAAGACAAGGAGGGCGCTCTCGTGTTTGAAAGGACTTTTGTGAATGATATACCGGACGACACGGCCCGTAATAGGGCGGCTGGTATATCGGGTAATACCCCAAAAACCGCAAGCAAGCGGTCCTGTATTCTTACGGAACGGTTTACATCCGCTGGCGGGAGTATCCGTTGGGAGCAGGAGATTCGCAGACGCGGCCCGTCCTGGGGCGGAGAGATCAACACCGAATTCGATTACCCGGTGACGGATCAGACCCGTTTTTGGACGAGTTGGGGCTCTCCGCCAGGCGATTCCCTGTTAACCGACCGCCAACTGGCCGAGGGGCTCAGGCCTATTCCGGGTGGTTCGGGAGCCGGGTCCTTTATGGGGGATGGCAATAACCAATGGGTAGACCCGCTCCTCGCGGTTCCTTTTACGGATACAGTTTTTTTTTACGGGCTTCCTTATTTTACGTACGAGCATCCCCGTATTGCGGTCTGTCCCTTCCAGGGCAACCTCTTTTGTATCCCGATGTGTTCCATACTCGAACCCGCAAAAGACCAGGGTGTGACTTTCGCACTGTCCCCGGAAGATGATCTGATAGACCTGGTTATGCATACGGGCCGGGGAGGCCGCGTCTGTTTCAGCAGGCTCTTCAATCGTATTTCCGCCGGCCGTCCGCTGCATTTTGCCGTCGACATCGTGGTCCATGCCGCGGACTGGCGGGCGGGGCTGGGTTGGATGGCGGCCCGCTATCCCGGCTATTTTCAGCCGAAGAACAAAGGATCCCGGGAACTGGCCGGAACAGGCGCATACGCGGGCCCCTTCGAAGTCATCGAAAACGGCAAGATGCGGGAAATGGATTTTACGACGAACTGGCAATCCAGCTTCGATTTTCCTTATATGGGGATGTTCCTGCCGCCTGTAAAAAGAGATCAGCCCTGGAAGCGCTTCGGGGACAGTATGATCTCCATCGACGGGATGGAGGCATATGCACGTCGCATGAAAAAGGCGGGCTTTCATGTGCTCAATTATTTCAACGTGACTGAATTCGGGGCCAGGGTGAAATACCCGGCGCCTCCCGGGACGCCCGGGACAGCCGGCCTGGAAAAAGACGAGTGGAAGGGTTGCAATACCTTTCTGTATCCCAGGCTGCCCCGTGCGATCCTGCCGACGCCCCTGGCCATGAAACCACAGCAGGGGAACGAATCGGGACCTGGCGGGCCCTTCTATACCTGGGAGGGCGGCATTGTCATGGATTGCGGAGACCCCGCCTACCGTGATTTCCTGTTGGATCAGGCGGGAAGGCATATCCGTGATATCCCCGATGCGGGTGGTATCTGTATCGACCGGATGGATTGGCTGCGTATGTTTAACGAGCGTGCTGATGACGGCAAGACCTGGTTCGAGGGCCGGCCGGTCAGGTCGCTTGTGCATTCATTTGAGGGTCTCATGGATACGCTGGGGCCTCTTCTGCACGGGCCGGGAAGAGTATATTCGTCAACAACCACGACAAGCGAATCGATCTCCTTGCGCACGCGGACGGCATTTTCGATGAGTTCACCTACGCGGGCGCTCCCCTCAATCTCAGCGCGCTGCTTTGTGTGGAGAAACCGGCATTGGGCTGGACGGATGCCGCCGCGACCGTCAAAGCGGAAGGCGCCGATAACTTCTTCCAGAAATATCTGTATATGGGTGTCTTCCCGATGTGCCCGTATCCTGCCAACGACCATTCCATTCTGCCGGACAGCCTGGTCGACGGGTACTATATCGACTATCCGCCGTTGTTACAGTGGATGCGCGGGCGGCAATGGGTGCTGAAGCCGCATGTAATAGCCGTCGAAGGAAGCCGGGCCAAGGCAAACCTGTTCATGATTCCGGGCGGCTGGGCCATCCCCGTCGTCTATGGGAAGGCCGCGCGGGTGCGGGTCCACATACGCGTTGGAGAGACAGATCTGAAAGAGGGGGTTCCCCGGACGCTCTCTTTTACAGCCTGGTATCCGGGCCAAAAGGAAGGGGTAGCCCTGAAGGCCCTCCGCGCGGGTGATGAGACGGTCATCGAATTGCCGCTTGTCAGGGGATGCGCGATGGTGGTTTGCCGGTAGGATACCGAATCTGCGGCGGCCGGATCGGCCGGATCATCTAAATTTGCATGTGGATAGCGTGAGATATGAAGAAATTAACCAAGACATGAATCATCGGGGCACGAATTATAGGGGGACGAATTATCAATGCGCGAATCAACGGGGCACGAATTATCAATGCGTGAATCGTCAATGCGTGAATCGTCAAGGCATGAAGAAACGGCTGTTCCTGATATTTTTTGGAATAGCTGCGATCACCCGGTGTGTCGGTCAGGATTCCATCTTCTCCCGGGTCATATTCATCGGTGACGCCGGAGAGATCAACCCGGAGCAATCGGCGGTGATTCCTTCTGCGGCAGACCATATCCTTCCCGGCAGGACCACCGTCGTATACCTGGGCGACAATATTTACCCACGGGGAATGGGGCTTCCGGGAAGTCCCGAAGAGGAGCAGACAAAGAAGATCCTGCAATCGCAGTTTATTCCTATGCGCGGCAAAGGCGCCCCTGTCTGGTTCATCCCCGGCAATCACGACTGGGACAGGATGGGGAAACTCGGGCTTTCCAGGATAAAGCGGGAGTGGGCGTGGTTAAACGAGCAACACGATTCGTTGCTGCGACTGGTGCCTCCTGACGGGTGTCCCGACCCGATGGAAATATCCGTCTCCGACGACCTGGTGATCATCGCTTTCGACAGCGAGTGGTGGCTGTTCCCTTACGACAAAGACAACCCGGACGCGGACTGCGACTGCGGCACCGTCAAAGACATACTCGGGAAAATGGATGCGTTGCTGTACAGGAACCGGAACAAGGTGATCCTGCTGGCATCCCATCATCCTTTCCAGTCTTACGGAACTCATGGCGGCAACTTCTCGTGGAAAGATCATCTTTTTCCTTTTACCGCGCTGCATAAGAATCTCTATATCCCTTTGCCCGTAATCGGGTCTTTATACCCGGTACTGCGGAGCAGCGTATTCCTCAACCCGGAGGACCTTCATCATCCCCTCTATAAAGGCATGATCAGCCAGGTAGACCAGGTGTTCGACGGTTTCCCCAACCTGATCCATGTGGCGGGTCATGATCACGGCCTTCAGTTTATAAAAGATCAGCAGGTTCAGATCATCAGCGGGGCGGGCGCCAAACATACCTTTGTCCGGAAGGGAAGGCATGCCCTGTTTGCGGACGCCACACAGGGTTTTGTAACGGTGGACCAGTTGGCAGGGAAAGATACCCGGATCACCTATTACACCTATTCCGGGAAGGGCGTGACTACCGCCTTCAGCTATACGCAGCCCTATACGGTTCCTTTGGGAAAACAGGGATCATCCGGCGGACCCGGTATCGGGACCGATGGCGCCAACGCAAGGACCGAAAGCGCCGGCACCGGGACTGACAGCATCACCATCCGGGCCAACCCGGCTTATGACAAAGTGGGCCGGTTTCACCGAAAGCTGTTCGGGGAGAATTTTCGGAAGGAGTGGGCTGCCGGGACCGTGGTGCCCGTCATCCGGATATCTGCTTTCCAGGGCGGTCTCAGACCTCTGCAGCGGGGTGGCGGGATGCAATCGACTTCTTTGCGGCTTGAGGATAAGACCGGCCGGGAATGGGTGATCCGGAGCGTAAATAAAAATCCCGATCCGCTCCTGCCCGAGGCACTCAGACAGACATTTGCCAGGGATTTCCTGGACGATGCTACGAGTGGTCAGCATCCCTATTCCGCGCTCATCGTGCCCCCGATTGCAAGCGCCGTCGGCGTCCCGCATGCCAACCCTGTGATCGGTATCATTGCCGCCGACACTGCCCTGGGAGGATTCAACAGGTTGTTTGCAAACACACTCTGTTTGGTGGAAGAAAGGGAGCCGTTGGGGAAGTCGGATAATACCGGCAAGATGATCAGGAACCTTGTAAAGGACAACGACAACCATTTCGATGCGAGGGAATTTCTCCGGGCCAGGATGCTGGACCTGTTGTTGGGAGACTGGGACCGTCATGAGGACCAATGGCGCTGGAAAGACGAGGCGAAAAAAAAGAAGGAAAAATCATATATCGCCGTACCGCGGGACCGTGACCAGGTCCTGCATCTCACCGATGGCCTCTTTCCGTCTTTGGCCGCCCGTGGGTGGGTATTGCCGACCCTGCAGGGTTTTGGAGGGGATATCCCCCACGTACAATATTCGCTCTTCAAGACGAATTTTTTAAATGCTTATCCCGACGCGCAGTTGAGCCGGGAAGAATGGAAGGCGATGGCGGACGATTTCGTAAAAAAGGTGACCGACGAAGTGCTGGAGGACGCATTGCGCCGGTTGCCCGCCGCGTCCTATGCTTTGCGGCACGACCAGCTTTCGAAAGAGTTGAAGGAGAGGCGGGATCGTGTGCCGGCGGCCATGGATGAATTCTATTGCTTTATCAACCGGATCGTGGACATCCGGGCCAGCGACAAGAACGAACTGGTAGAGATCTCCGACCGGCCAGATAATGCGTTGAATGTCCGTATCCGGAAAATAAACAAGGATGGTGAAGTCAAGGGGGTGTTGATGGACAAGACCTACCCCGCGACGCTCACCCGGGAGATCCGGGTCTATACAGGCGGGGGCGACGACAGCGTGGTCGTCGACAACAGGACTTCCTCCATCCGGCTCCGGCTGATTGGAGGTACCGGGACCAAGTCTTATAATATTATCGATTCGAAAAACGCGATCCGGCTATATGATAAGTTGGACAGTGCGGCCTGGCATGGAGAAGCACGGCGATTGAGGAAGCATCTGTCGCAAGACACTTCCATCACCTCTTTTGTGCCGGTCAACCTATACAATACGACGATGCCGCTTGTGTCGGCGGGTTTCAATGTCGACGACGGAATCCTGTTCGGTGGCGGTTTCCGGCATATACAGCAGTATGGTTTCCGCAAGAAGCCCTATGCCAGCGTCCAGGAGTTCCAGGCGATGCATTCTTTCGCCACCGGAGCCTTCAAGATCAAATACCGCGGCGAATGGCTGGACGTGCTGGGTAAAGCGGATTTCGTGCTGGATGCAAAGGCCCTTGCCCCCGACAATGCGCAAAACTTTTTTGGGGTGGGCAACGCTACGGAATTCGATAAGACGGGCGACTACAAAAGATATTATCGCGCACGGTTTGCCCTGTACCAGGCCGATCCCGCCCTGCGTTGGCGTACGGGGAAAGATGTGTCGCTATCGGTCGGGCCTTCATTGCAATACTATCATTTCAATGACCAGGATAATATCGGGCGTTTTATAAACAATGTCTCCCTCATCCATTCTTATGACAGTGCGACGATCGCCGATGACAAGATGTTTGCCGGGCTGGTGGCGAATTTCATCGTCGACAACCGCAATAGCAAGATCCTGCCGGTGAGCGGAGGCTATTTCAGCGTAAAACTGATGGGTTATTCCGGTCTGAACAGCTACTCCAAATCCTTTGTTCAGGTACTCCCGGAACTGGCCGTCTATAAGGGGATCGACCGCCAGTCCAATATCGTCCTCTCCGACCGGGTGGGTGGGGGGATTACCGGCGGCAAGACTACTTTTTATCAATCGCTTTTCCTGGGAGGACAGGGCAATCTATACGGTTTCCGGCAGTTCCGTTTCGCGGGTCAGTATATGCTCTACAACAATCTGGAAGCGAGGATCAAGATAGCGCAGGTGGGGAGCTATATCCTGCCCGGCCAGTTGGGGCTGGTAGGTTTCTACGATGCGGGCAAAGTATGGGCCGACGGTTACAACAGCGCCACCATCCACACCGGTGTCGGCGGAGGGATCTATTTCGCGCCGGCTCAGCTTGTAGTCCTGCAGCTTATCGCCGGGCACTCCGCGGAGGGATGGTATCCTTATTTTACGATGGGGTTCCGGTTTTGAGAGACGCCGGTTACGCGAACGGGATAAAGCAAATGGCTTCTTTGCTTGCTATCTGAGATCGACTTGTTTCATATATTCAGGGAAAATATTTAATCATTTGATTAAAAAATTTGATTAAACGGAAATTGCCGTTACTTTTGTGCCATAAACGGATGGAATGGCGGTAAAAGCGAAAAAGAGTATATCGAAGAAGGTCGCTCCGGCTGCGGGGAAGCGGAAGGTTGCGAAAAAGAAGGTTGTTGTCCCGAAGGGAGGGTCGGACCTCTCTGCGGAGGAGAAAATCAAGGAGGCTGCCCGGAAGCTGTTCACCCAAAAGGGTTTTGCGGCTACCCGGACCCGGGATATCGCGCAGGAAGCGGGCATCAACCTGGCCTTGCTCAATTATTATTTCCGCAGCAAGGAGAAGCTCTTCGAGATCATCATGGCGGAGAATTTCAAGCAGTTCATTCGTGGCATTTCGGTAAATCTCTCCGACGAGCGGGCGACGATCGTGGAGAAGGCCGACCGGATCGTAAAGGCGTATATCGACTTCCTGACCCTGCATCCGGATCTTCCTCTTTTCGTGCTCAACGAGATAAGAGGCAACCCCTCCCGGTTCGCCAAGCGGATCGACGAGGAAGTGGCTCCGATGCGGACCCTGTTCTTAAAACAGATACGGGAGGCGGGAAAGGACGGGCGGATATTGCCTATCGACCCTTTTCATTTCATTGCGAACCTGATAGGGCTCACGGTGTTTCCTTTTGTCGCCAGGCCGATCCTGCAAAGGGTCACCGGGACAACCGACGAACAGTTCAATGCATTTATGCAGGAGCGTAAGACGCTGGTGCCGGACTGGATCAGGGCTATATTGGGTTCGAAGGCCCTCCCCGCCACTAAATAGATAGCGTCGAAAAGAAGCAGGGTCTCTTTTTTTTGGTTATAGGTTAATCAAATGATTAAAACAAAATAATAAACAAATGATCAAAGCATTGGAAGCCTCCCGGAGGGTTCTTCCCCGGCTATCAGGGTGTCTGGTCCTCCTTCTGACCCTCGGCGATGCCTTCGGGCAGGGTTCGCGTTCGATCACCCTGGAGCAATGTTACAAGCTGGCAGAGGACAACTATCCGCTCACACGGCAAAGACAGTTGATCGCAAAGACAAAAGAATATACGATCAGCAACCTGGCTAAAGGCATCTACCCGCAACTGTCCGTCAGCGGATCGGCGACTTACCAGTCCGACGTGACACGGATAACGGTCCCCCCGGGTTTTGGCTTCAGTTTTCCGACGGTCCCGAAAGACCAGTACAAGCTCTATGGAGAAGTGTCCCAGACGATCAGCGATTTCGGGATCAACCGGCAGAAGCGGGCAATCAGCGGGACGGATGCGGATGTCCAGGAAGAGAATCTCAATGTCCAGCTCTTCCAGTTGAAGGATCGGATCAACCAGCTCTTTTTCGGGGTGTTGCTGGTCGACGGACAACTGGAGCAGAACGAGCTCTCCAAAAAAGATGTGCAAACCGGGATCGACAAAGTCCAGGCCGCTATTGCCAACGGTACCGATTTTAACAGCAGCCTGAATAAGTTGAAGGCCGAACTGCTGAAGACGGACCAGCATACGATCGAGCTAAAGGCTTCCCGCAAGGCTTATACGGATATGCTGGGTCTGTTTATCAACGAGGTTGTCGACGGGAACACACAATTGGTAAGACCGCCGGTTCCTGTGCTGACGGACTCCATCGATCGCCCGGAGCTGAAAGCCTATGATCTGCAGATCAAGTCCTACCTGCAGCAGGAGCATCTTACGAAGATCAGCAATTACCCGCAGCTCAGCGCTTTTTTCCAGGGCGGCATGGGCCAGCCTTCGCCCGTCAATTTATTGTCGACGCAGTTGAGCGGGTTTTATCTGACGGGGCTTCGGCTGACCTGGAGTATCGGAGGACTGTATACGTACCGGAAGGATAAATGGATCAACCGGAACAACCGCGACATGGTGTCGGCCCAACGGAATACCTTCCTGTTCAATACCTCGCTGACCCTGCACCAGCAAGATGCGGATATCGTGAGGTATAGCCAGCTCATTCAATCGGATAATGAGATCGTCCGGCTGAGGGCATCCGTTAAACAATCTTCTGCCGCCCAACTGCAGAACGGGGTGATCAGCGCGAACGACTACCTGCTCGATATCAACGCGGAGGCGCAGGCCCGGCAGGACCAGGCCGTGCATGAGATACAGCTGCTCATGTCGCAATACGATCACAAGACTGCATCCGGCAATTGAATGACAGGAAACGGGCAGCGGGCAGCGGATTATTGAAGGGCAGGTGACAACAAGAAACTGAATAGCCGATGAATGAGCCCCCGACAATCAAACAACCATAAATAAAATAGCACTCAATAAAAAAAGCAGGCAATCAAATAAAAATACAACCGTAATGAAAAGGTCATTCACTATCGTTCGAGCGTTTACCCTTATTCGGGTGCTTTCAATAATCGCCGGCCTGGCGGTACTGGCATCCGCCTGTAACTCCGACAAGCTCAAGACGGATGCTTCCGGCGTTTTCGAATCTGATGAGGTCATCGTATCGGCGGAACAGAGCGGTAAAATATTGTCCTTTCCCATCAAAGAAGGAGATACGATCGGGAAAGGCGTCACCATCGGCAATATAGACATGTCCAATACGGTGCTGCAGAAGCAGCAGGTGCAGGCGACTATACAGGCGCTTCGCGAGAAGACCACCAACCCGCGTCCGCAGAGTGAATTGGTGAAGCGGCAACTGGCGGTCCAGGAATCCCAGCTGGCCCAGCAGCTGAGGGAGAAGACCCGGACGGAGAATCTGCTGAAAGCCGATGCAGCCACCCGGAAGCAGCTCGACGATATCAATGCTGCGATAGACCAGTTGCAAAAACAAATAGCCGTCTCCAGGCAGCAACTGGCACTCGATAATTCCAATATCGCCACGCAGAACCGGACGATCTTCAGCGAAAGGAATCCGCTGCAGAAATCGGTTGCCCAGATACAGGACCAGATCGATAAGGGGCAGATCGTAAACCCTCTTAGCGGGACGGTACTGACAAAATATGCATTGGAGGGGGAGATGACGGTGACGGGTAAGGCTCTTTACAAGATCGCCAACCTGGACACCCTGACCCTCCGGGCTTATATCACCGGTTCCCAGCTTACCGGCGTGAAACTGGGGCAGACGGTTAAGGTGTATACTGACGATGGGGCAAAGGATTACAAAGAGTATGCCGGGCAGATATCCTGGATCTCCGACAAATCGGAGTTTACTCCCAAGACCATCCAGACGAAAGACGAAAGAGCCAATCTCGTCTATGCCATTAAAATAAGGGTGAAGAATGACGGGTATCTCAAGATAGGCATGTATGGGGAAGTGAAATTTTAAAAATATGATCGAGCTAATCAATATCAGGAAGACGTATGACAAGGGGCGGGTCCTGGCCGTGAAAGACATCTCTTTTTCGGTTGGTTCCGGGGAGATGTTTGGCCTTATCGGCCCCGACGGCGCGGGGAAGACCACCCTGTTCAGGGTATTGACTACCCTGCTGCTGGCCGATCAGGGGAAGGCCACGGTAAATGGCTTCGATACCGTAAAAGATTACCGGAAGATCCGCAATTGCGTGGGTTATATGCCTGGCCGCTTCAGCCTGTACCAGGACCTGACGATCGAAGAGAACCTGAATTTCTTTGCAACGGTTTTCGGCACGACGATCCGGGAGAACTATGAGCTGATCAAGGACATCTACCAGCAGATCGAGCCGTTTAAAGACCGGCGGGCGGGGAAATTGTCGGGGGGGATGAAACAAAAGCTGGCTCTGTGTTGTGCCCTGATACACAAGCCGGCGGTTCTCTTCCTGGATGAGCCGACCACGGGCGTCGATGTAGTATCCCGGAAGGAATTCTGGGAGATGCTGAAACGCCTGAAGCGGCAGGGGATCACCATCCTGGTCTCCACGCCGTATATGGATGAAGCCAATCTCTGCGACCGGATCGCGCTGCTGCAGAAAGGAGAGATCCTGTCCATCGACACGCCCGGGAAAATCGTCGAATCCTTCCCCGACAGGCTCTATGCCATTCAGTCTCCGGATACCTTTAAATTATTGAAAGATGTGAGGAACTATCCGGGTATCGACAGCTGCTTTGCTTTCGGAGACTCGCTGCATGCGACGTTCAAAGAGGGATCGGATGCGGGGGTGATCGAATACCTGCGTTCTGCCGGGCATGGCGATGCGGTGATGGAAAGGGTCCGGCCGGGAATCGAAGATTGTTTTATACGACTGTTAAAAAATTAAAATGATGCAAGCGCGCGATTCATTTTCCGGGCCGGTCATCCATACGGAGAAGCTTACCAAACGGTTCGGTCATTTCGTGGCGGCCGATGAGCTGAGCTTTGATGTGGCGCGGGGAGAGATATTCGGCTTCCTGGGGGCGAACGGAGCCGGCAAGACGACGGCCATGCGAATGCTTTGCGGGTTGCTCACTCCCACATCCGGGAAGGCCACCGTCGCGGGTTTCGACGTCTATACCCAGACGGAGAAGATAAAAAGGAATATCGGCTATATGAGCCAGAAGTTCTCCCTGTACGACGACCTGACGGTAGGGGAGAATATCCGTTTCTACGCAGGTATCTATGGGATGAGGAGGAAGGAGATCAAAACAAAAACACAGGAGTTGCTGGCGGAACTGCAATTGGAAGGGGAAGCATCCACCCTCGTGCGGGAGTTGCCCTTGGGGTGGAAACAAAAACTGTCTTTTTCGGTGTCGATGGTCCATGATCCGGATATCGTATTCCTGGATGAGCCTACCGGAGGCGTGGACCCTGTTACCCGGCGGCAGTTCTGGGATCTGATCTATGCCGCGGCCGATAAGGGGGTGACGATATTTGTGACCACCCATTATATGGATGAGGCGGAATATTGCAACCGGGTCTCCATCATGGTAGATGGCGTCATAGCTGCCCTCGACAGCCCGTCCCGGCTCAAGCAGCGGTTTGCCTGCGGCACGATGGAAGATGTCTTTTATGAACTGGCGAGAAATGCCAAGCGAAAGGGGGATTAACTATGAAGCAGCTTATTACTTTTATCAGGAAAGAATTCCTGCATGTTTTCCGGGACCGGAAGACCCTGCTGATGCTTTTTGGCCTGCCGGTGGCGCAGATTGTTCTGTTTGGTTTTGCCTTGTCCAATGAGGTCAAAGACTCGAAGATCGTGGTGGTCGACTATTCCAAAGATGCCGTGACCACGCAGATCATCAATAAAATAGCCTCCACCCAATATTTCGACATCGGGCAAAGCCTGCAGAGTGCCGACCAGTTGCAGGCCGCATTCCGGAAAGGGATCATCAAAATGGCGGTTGTCTTCCCGGCTAATTTTGCCCCGGACCTGCAGCATACCGGCAGGGCGACGATCCAGGTCATCGCGGACGCTTCGGATCCGAACCTGGCTACGACGATCACCAACTATGTCACGCAGGTCATCAATGACTATAACAACGGCCTGGGTGATGCGGCCGGTCAATCCTTACAAATCGTTCCCGAGTTGCAGATGTTGTATAATCCCGAGCTCAGGGGCGCCCCCAATTTCGTTCCGGGTGTCATGGCGTTGGTTTTGATGCTGGTTTGTACGATGATGACTTCGGTGTCCATCGTCAAGGAAAAAGAGCTGGGTACCATGGAAATATTGCTGGTCTCGCCTTTCAAAACGATGTATATCATTATCTCGAAACTGACGCCCAACCTCCTTATCTCCGTGGTGAACCTGTTCATCATCCTGGTGTTGAGCCGTCTCTTCCTCGACCTGCCGGTAAAGGGCAGCCTGGTTCTTCTCGTGTTCGACAGCGTCCTTTTTATTTTGACTTCCCTGTCCATCGGCTTGCTGTTGTCCATCAATGCGAAGACGCAACAGGCGGCGATGATGGGTTCCCTTATGGGGATGATGCTGCCTACGCTGTTGCTCACCGGATTTTTGTTTCCCATCGAAAATATGCCTCTGCCCATGCAGATATTATCGAATATAGTGCCTTCGAGATGGTATTTTATCATTGTAAAGAGGGTGATGCTCAAGGGGCTGGGGATCGCATCGGTATGGAAGGAGACGCTGATCCTGCTGGGCATGTGCGGGTTCCTTTTTGCGGTGAGCTTACGGAGATTTAAGATCAGGTTGCAATAAACGACGAAGGGATGTGGTGAGTGGTGAGTAGTGAGTGGTGAATAGTTAGTAGTGAGTGGTGAGTAGTGAGTGACGAGTTGAATAGATTAGAGAATAGGGGTGGCCGGGATGATCATGAGATGAGTCGGGGCTGTACAATAAAAAAATAACCGGATGAGAACTTTGTTATTCCTGCTGGAGAAAGAATTCCGTCAGATCCTGCGCAACAGGCAGATGATCGGTCTGCTGATCATTGCGCCGGTGATACAACTCGTGTTGCTGCCCCTGGCCGCGGACTATTCGGTAAAGAATATTTCGATTGCGGTGGTGGACCACGACCATTCGACTTTTTCGCAGCGACTGATCAACAAGGTCACCGCTTCGGGGCATTTCAGGCTGACGGGCTATACTTCCTCATATAGGGAGGCGCTGTCCCTGGTAGAGCAGGACAAGGCGGACCTGGCGCTTGAGATACCGCCTCATTTCGAGCGGGACCTGGTCAGGGAGAATGCGCAAAAACTGTTTGTGGCGATCAATGCCATCGAAGGCACGAAGGCGAACCTGGGTGGCGCCTATCTCAGCACCATCATCCAGGACTACAATTCGGATATCCGGATGCAGTGGCAGTCCGCCATTTCAAAGGAAATGGAAGATCCGCCTCAAATCAGCGTCGCTTCCTCCAATTGGTACAACCCGTTTATGAATTATAAGTTGTACATGGTGCCTGCGATTCTCGTGACCCTGGTGACGGCCATGGCCGCCATGCAGTCCGCTTTTAATATCGTCCAGGAGAAGGAGAGCGGGACGATCGAACAGATCAATGTCACGCCGATCCGCAAGCATATCTTTATACTTGGGAAGCTGATTCCCTTCCTGGTGCTGGGCGTCATCATCTTCACGCTGGGTCTGCTCGTGGGAAGGATCTTTTATGGGATCGTCCCGGTGGGCAATCTTGTCACGCTGTACGGTTCGCTGGTCGTCTACCTGTTTGCCATGCTGGGGCTGGGTCTGCTGATCGCCACCTATTCCGCCACCCAGATGCAGGCTATGTCGTTGTCTTTCTTCTTTATCAATATATTCAACCTGATGAGTGGGGTGTTCAGCTCCGTGGACAGCATGCCGCTCTGGGCGCAAAATATCGTGGAGACCTTCCCGCCCAGCCATTTTATAAAGATCATGCGTATGGTGGTGTTGAAGGGCAGCGGTTTTGGTGACATCGCCTATCACCTGGCTGTCATGGCTCTTATCGGGCTGGTGCTGAACACGTGGGCCGTCCTCAATTACCGTAAAACTGCTTAAAAAGTATTACCGGGGGATATCGTTGTAAGGTATATTCGCTATCTTGAATTGTTTGCAGCCGGATACCGGCATTGCCTGAAACAGTTTGCTTTACATCCTGAGACGGATTGCTTTAAATAAAACAACGATATGTTTGCCTACCCCGTTCGCATAGCTTTGATTGCCGCCTTGGGCGGATTTCTCTTCGGATTCGAGACGGCCGTCATCTCCGGCGCCGAGAAGATCATCGAAAAGATGTGGTCTCTTTCCTCTTTCTGGCAGGGGTTTACGGTTTCCGCCGCCTTGCTGGGGACGATCCTGGGTTCCCTGATCGCCGGGATTCCCGCCAAAAAGTATGGCCGCAAGAAGGTCCTCCGGGTTATCTCGGTATTTTTTATCGTCGCGGCGATCGGATGCTGTTCGGTATCGGCCTGGGTCTTTTTTATCCTTTTTCGTTTTATCGGGGGAATAGCCGTCGGGGCTTCTTCGGTGGTGGGACCGATGTATATATCGGAGATAGCCCCGGCGCACCTGCGTGGCCGTCTCGCCGGTAGTTTCCAGGTGAATATCGTGGCCGGTATCTTCGTGGCCTATCTCACCAATTTCCTGTTCGTCGGTCTCGGAGAAAATGCCTGGCGGTGGATGCTGGGAATCATGGTGGTTCCCTCCGTTCTGTTCTGGTTTTTGCTCCGGACGATCCCGGAGAGTCCCCGTTGGCTGATCCTGAATGGAAGGGACGCGGAGGCGGAGCCGGTGATGCGAAAACTCCAGGAAAAAAATGTGGCGGCGGCCATACAGGAGATCCGGGACTCCGTAAAGGGGCACCAGGAGGCTTTGTTCCAAAGACGGTATAGTAAGCCCATCCTGTATGCCGTCCTGCTTGCCATGTTCAATCAATTGTCGGGGATCAATGCCATCCTGTACTATGCTCCACGCATTTTCGAGATGGCGGGTTTTAATAAGTCCGATGCCTATCTGCAACCGATCTATATCGGGGCGGCCAACCTGTTCTTCACCCTTTTGGCGATGAGCGTCATCGACCGGTTCGGCCGGAAGAAATTACTGCTGATCGGTTCGGCCGGGATGATCCTATTCCTGGGGCTGACGGCATTTGCCTTTGATAGCGGTGGCTCCGGCAACAAACTGATCCTGGTCTACCTGATCGGTTTTATCGCCTTCTTCGCTTTTTCACAGGGTGCGGTCATCTGGGTGTTTATTTCGGAGATTTTTCCTAATGCGGTCCGCTCCCAGGGTGGCTCCTTGGGCAGCTTCACGCATTGGATCATGGCGGCCATCATCTCCTGGACTTTTCCGGTGATTGTGGAAGGTTCTGCCAGGGGTGGGTTCTGGTCTTTCACGTTTTACAGCCTGATGATGCTGGTCCAACTGGTTTTTGTCTGGCGGGTCTTACCGGAAACGAAGGGGAGGTCTTTGGAGGAGATTCAGAAGGAGTTGGGGATAGCGTGGTGGTGAGTGGTGAGTAGTGAGTGGTGAGGAGTGAGTAGTCAGTAGTGAGGAATGAGGAATGAGGAATAAGTAGTGAGGAAGTCAGCGGGACGAAAAAATGAGCTAAATTTGGCCTGTTTTTTAAGTGGTCAATCTGATAATTCATATAAAGTTTAAAGTTTATAAAAATGCTAAAAGCCATCCTTTGCACGTTGCTGTTATTACCGGCAGGATTTTCCGTCATGGCCCAGACGAAAGACGAACAGGCGGTCACCGCGGCGGTGGAAGAACTCCGTAAAGCCCTTGTGGATCCCAGTCAAACGGTCCTGGATAGGCTGACGGCGGAAGATCTCAGTTATGGTCATTCCAATGGAAATATACAGGACAAAGCCGTATTTATTTCGTCTTTGACGACACCCGGTCAGTTGGATTTTGTCGACATGACGCTGACGGAACAGACGGTGAAGGTAGTGGGGAATATTGCTATCGTAAGACATCACCTCTTCTCCAACACCAATGATGGCGGAAAGCCCGGCACCGCCAAGCTCGCCGTCCTGCAGATCTGGCAAAAGCAGAAAGGGCAATGGAAGCTGCTCGCCAGACAGGCTACCAAGATTTAGATCTGCTCATTCAAAACAAGAGGGGGCTGACAATTCACCACCAGCCCCCGCTACGAAGATTCTTCGTGAAAAGACATCCCTGATGCCTGACGGGGTATCGTCCCTGACCCGGCCTTTCGGCTGGGCGAAGGCGTTTATGCCCCGGCTATAGGATCTTACGCCGTCGGATCCTCCTCCCCGCACCATTCCATTCAGCCCATTCCGGCTATCGTATTCCTGCTATTGTATTCCGGCCGTTAACGAATGAAAAACATTTAAATATTATAAATAATTTTAATTTACTTTGGTCTTCTTTAATATATTGCGTTTTAACGCATGTGAATAAGTGCATTATTTTAGAAGTTATAAAAAAAAATTACCGTATAATAGATTTGTTCTAACTTCATTTAACGAATTGTTAAACTTTGCTATATGGTCAGCCAAAAACTACGCTTTCTAAGGGTGTTTACACTCCTTATTCTAACGCTTACTGCACAAGCCGCTTTCTCACAGACAAAAACGATCACCGGAAAAATCTCAGATGACAAAGGTAACCCCGTCCAGGGCGCCACGGTGACTGCCAAAGGCACTAAAGCGGGTACTTCCACCGATGCCGGCGGATCCTTCTCCTTCAGCGTTCCGGCGGGTACGAATACGCTGGTGGTCAGTTCCGTCGGTTTTGCCGAACAGGAAGTCAGCATTACGGACAGGACGACGATCGCCGTCTCCCTGGTCTCTTCGTCCCAGTCACTCAACGACGTGGTGGTGATCGGTTACGGAACGGCCAGGAGAAAGGACCTGACCGGGGCCGTGTCCTCCGTGCAGGCAAAAGATTTCAACCTGGGACCCGTTGCGGCGCCGGACCAGTTGCTGCAGAACAAGGTGCCCGGCGTGGAAGTGAGTACGAGCAGCGGGCAACCCGGCGGCGGTTCGACCATCAAGATCCGCGGGAACACCTCGATTCTCTCCGGGGTCAACAACCCGCTGGTCGTGCTCGACGGCGTACCGCTGGATGGCAGGGATGCGAAGCCGACCCTGAACCTCGGCGCCAACGGCCTGCCTTTCGGAACGACCCCCAATTCCAATCCGTTGTTGTATATCAACCCGGCCGATGTGCAGCAGATAGAGATCCTGAAAGATGCTTCTTCCTCGGCTATCTATGGTTCGAGGGGGGCAAACGGCGTCATTGTGATCACGACCAAGAAAGCTACGGCCGGACCGGTGCGTCTGGATTTCGGAACCAGTATCGGCGACAACGTCGGTTTTATGAAGACCAACGATCCGCTCAGTGCGAGCCAATACCGGGCAAATCTGCAGAAATACAACCTGACGAGCGCGGGCTATGATTCCGGGGCTTCGGTGAACCCCTTGAAATCGATCACCCAGCATACGCTGTCACAGTCTTACAACCTGGGTATCAGCGGTGGGAACGAAAACGGGAAATTCAGGGCCTCTTTTCTGGCGTCCAGCCAGCAGGGGCTTATCAAGACAACGGATCTCGATAAATACCTGGGGACATTTGGCGGGAACTACAAATTCTTTAACAAGCGGGTGACGATCGATTTCAATTTGATCGTGGGACATACTACGCAGGACGAGGCGCTGGTCACCAATACCCCGGGGGCGGGAGGGAACCTAATCTCCTGGGCGCTGAACTGGAACCCGACGGTGCCTTTTTATAATTCGGACGGCAGTTTCAAATCCCTGGCTTTGAATACGCCGAATCCGCTGGCGACGCTGGCGGCCTATAGCGACCGGTCGAATGTGACCACCATCCTGGGGAATATTTCGGCCACGGTAAGACTGTTTAAGGGGCTGGATTATAAGTTCCTGTATGCCATTAATGACGGGAATGGCACGCGATATACCAATTTCGACGGCTGGATCGCGGGTATCCAGGGAATCTCCAGCCTGGGCATGGGCGCTATCTCCACCGCCAATATCACGTCGCAGACTTTTACGCATACCCTGAACTATCATGCCGATCTTTCGGATAAACTGCGGATGGATGCCGTGGTGGGTTACGAATACTGGCAGACGAACTACCGGGATCAGACCCTGCTCGGGACGGGTTTCGACATCAACAATTCGCTGGCCACGCAAGTGCCTATTTTAAATACCAGTCAGATCATCGATGCGGCCACGAGATCCGTCAGCCCGGCCAACCCTTCGGATCCCAGCGTAGAGATCCAGTCGGTCTTCGGCCGCGTGAATTTCAATCTATCCGATAAATATTATCTGACTGGTACGATGAGGGCGGATGGTTCCAGCAAATTCGGGACGAATAACCATTATGGTTATTTCCCGTCCGTCGGCGCACGATGGGTCATCAGCAATGAAGATTTTATGAAGAGCAGCGCGGTATTCAACAGCCTCGCGCTAAGAGGTTCGTGGGGGATCACCGGTACCCAGGATTTCCCGGCCGGCGCCTCAAAGGCCCAGTTCGTTTTCCCTGAAAACCAGGCCATCGCACAGACCAATGTACCCAACCCCAACCTGAAATGGCAACAGACCAATTCGGTAGACGTGGGTGTCGACTACAGTCTGCTGGCGGGGAGGATCTTCGGTTCGATCGACTATTATCATAAGAATACGACCAATATCATTTACGAGACGAACGCGATTCAACCGGCTCCCAGTGGAAACGAATTCATCAACCTGAATGCAAACCTCATCAACTCGGGTTTTGAATTTTTGATCGGGGCCACCATCGTCGATCACAAGGACTTCGGATGGGAGGCTGCTTTTAATATCTCTTATAACAAGAACCTCCTGAAGAACTTCAACGAGGCCCCCATCCTGACCGGGAAAGTCAGCGGCAACGGCTTGAGCGGTACGTTTGCGGAACAGGTGGCCAACAATCAACCGGTCGACGTCTATTATATGCCCCGGTTTTACGGATTCACCAAAACCGGGCTGGACAGCGTATCCAGCAACAGCTATTATGTTGGCGATCCCAACCCGCATGAACTGGTGGGTTTCAGCAATACTTTCCGGTATCAGAAATGGGCCTTGATCCTCAATATCGGAGGCTCCTTTGGCTACAAGGTATTCAACAATACGGCGCTGGCGATCACCAATATCGGCAATTTCGGCAGGGGACAGAACGTCAACAAGTATGCTTTTGCGGACGGGCAGTCACTCGCCAACGGAACGACGATTTCCGACAGGTGGTTGGAAAACGGCAATTTTATTAAATTGAGAAATGCCACGATCCGGTATACGCTCGGGAATATCGGGCAATACTTTAGGAACGTCAGTTTCTATGCCACCGGCACCAATCTCTTTGTCCTCACCAAATTCCACGGTTTCGACCCGGAGGTGAATATCGACAAGAGCAATACGGACGCCAGCGGCGCCAATACCTATTCCTCCAGGAGTATGGAATTCATCCCCTATCCGACGCCCCGGATCATTACAGTCGGGCTGAATTTCTCATTATAAAACGACAAAAATTGAGTATATGCAAGTATATATGAGATCAAAATTTTCGCTTTTTGTATTGGCTGCGGTCCTGGTCGCGGCGGGCAGCTGTACAAAATTGCATGAGAACCTGACCAGCACTTTGTCCACGGCCGATGCCGATAAGTTCAGCAACCTGTTCCTGCAGTCGGCCTATAACGATATCGGCGTGGTCTATGAAGACCCCAGCAATGTGGGTCAGCTGGAGGAATTGTCGGGCGACGAGGCGTTTATACCCATCCGTGGTACCGACTGGTTTGACGGAGGTTATCACGTGTCCCTGCATTTGCACAACTGGACCCGGACAAATGTACCTTTGCTGGAGACGGAGTTTATCGCCCTGAATAAGATGAACTATGATGCCACCGCGGTACTGGGAACGAACGGTACCGCCGATCAGCTCGCTCAGGCCCGGTTTATAAGGGCGTTGTCGCTTTACCAGTTGCTGGATCTGTTCGGTCAGTATCCTTTTCGTCAGCCGGGCGATAACCTGTTATTGCCTTCCAAGGTATATTCGGGCGATTCCGCGGTCCAGTTCATCATTACCGAGTTGACCAATTCGATCGCTAACCTGAATCCGAACAATGGGGTCACCCTGGCCAACCAGGATGCCGCGCGGGCGTTGCTGATGAAGGTGTATCTGAACCGGGGGGCTTTTAACAACCGGGCCAATCCGACTTTTGCCGATGCGGATATGCAACAGGTGATCACCCTGGGGAACCAGATCCTGGCGAACCCGAAGTATAAGTATGAGGCCAATTATTTTGACATATTCGGTCCTAAGAACTCCGCCACAACGGAGTCAATCTTCTCGCTGCCGAATCAGCTGGGGGAAAACACCGGCAGCGGTTTTTATCCGGCTATACAGAACCGTTGGTATGCCACGCTGAACTATAACCAGTATACGCCCCTGAATCCCCAGGCGGGTTGGAACGGTTTTGCGACGATGGGTGAATTTTACAATACTTTTGGGGTTAACGGGGTCGTACCGACGCAGACCTCGGCAGACGCCAGCCTGGATGGGCGAATCGGGGGTACCGCCTATTCGGGCGTTACCGAAAAGTCGGGTCTAAAGACCGGTATCCTGATCAACCAGCAGTACAACGAAAACGGCGTGGCCGAAAAGGATAAAATCGGGAATCTGCTGAATTTTACCAACGCGGAAGAGGTTCCGGCCTCCATCGATGTGTCTTTGTTGCCTTCGATCGAAACATCCGGCTACCGGATCCTGAAGTATATGCCCGATCTTTCGAACGATGCCACTTCTTACCAGGTGCCTGGCAATTATTTCATCCTGTTGCGGTATGCGGATGTCTTGTTGATGGTCGCCGAGGCGAAGATGCGCCAGGCCGCCGCCGACAATGGGGGCGCGCTGACGCTGGTGAACCAGTTGAGGGTTGCCAGGAACGCGACTCCGCTGACTTCGATGGCGTTGGTGAACCCGACAAATGTGTATGACCCCAATACGTTGCTGGCGGAAAGGGGACGCGAATTGTATTGGGAAAATATGAGAAGGACGGACCTGATCCGGTTTGGGGTCTGGAACATCGCCTGGAGGCTCAAGCCTGCCGATGCCGGCAACTATTATATTTTCCCCATTCCGCAGGATGACCTGAACAATAACCCCAATTTAATCCCGAACCTGCAAGGGTCGTCGTATTAATAAGGAATGGCTTATATGGGGAGTTGGTTTGCCTGGGGCGTATTGATTTAAAAACGTTGTATTTTCTTATTGTATATTTTTTTGAACTGCTTTTCGGGAAAGGTCATTACTTTGATGACCTTTCTCCGTTTGTAAAATCCAGGTGATGACAATTTTCAGGGCGTTTATCGTGTTCCTCCCTATGAGTCTTTGGATGCTTGCCTGTAAGCAAGGGTCGAAAGGGCATCCGGCGCCCCTGTTCGAGTTGGAAGAAAATACCGGGATCGATTTCAACAACCGGGTAGTGGATGGCAAAGTGGAGAACAGCTTTCTTTTCCGGAATTTCTATAATGGGGGAGGGGTGGCGATCGGGGATATCAACAATGACGGTTTGCCCGATGTATTTCTGACTTCTAATATGGGCGGCAATAAATTGTACCTGAATAAGGGGAATTTCAAGTTTGAAGACATTACGGCGCGGGCCGGTATCCTGCAGGATGATAAGTGGAATACCGGGGTCACATTTGCGGATGTCAATGGAGACGGCTGGCTGGATATCTATGTCTGTTCTTCAGGGCATATATCCGATGGGAACCGGAAAAACAAGCTCTATATAAATAACCAAGACAATACTTTCACGGAAGAGGCCGCGAAATATGGGCTCGACATTTCGGCGTATACGACGCAGGTTTCCTTTTTCGATTATGACGGCGACGGCGACCTCGATTGTTTTATGATCAATAACAGCCCGGTCCCCATCAATACTCTGAATAACGCCAACCGGCGTGACCTGCCCGATGCGGATTGGCCCGTGGCTCCGTTTCTAAAAGGCGGCGGAGATCATCTTTTCCGGAATGACAACGGTCATTTTACGGAGGTCACAAAACAGGCGGGTATCCACGGCAGCCTGATCAGTTTCGGGCTGGGCGTTTCGGTCGGAGATGTCGACGGAGACGGCTATCCGGATATTTTCGTATCGAACGATTCCTATGAGCGTGATTACCTGTATATCAACCAGCGGGATGGCACGTTTAAAGACGAACTGGAGGACTGTTTCGGCCATACGAGTTTCTCCTCGATGGGGGCCGATCTGGCGGATATCAACAACGACGGCTACCCGGAGATATTCACGACCGATATGCTTCCCGAAGACGACTACCGGCTAAAAACGCTCGGCGCTTTTGACAATATCTATCTTTATGACGCCAAGCTGAAGGCCGGGTTCTATCATCAATACATGAAAAATTGCCTGCAACTGAATAACCGGAACGGGAAGTTCCTGGACGTCGCCGATTATAGCGGCGTGTCGGCAACCGATTGGAGTTGGGGCGCCTTGCTCTTCGATATGGATAATGACGGGTGGAATGATATTTTCGTTTGCAACGGGGTGAACAAGGATGTGACAAATCTCGACTTCATGGATTTTTTCGCCAACGATATCATCCGGAAAATGGTGCTGACGGGCAAGAAGGACGATATCGAAGAGATCCTGAAGAAGATCCCCGTCAACCCCACGCTGCACAAGGCCTACCGGAACGAGGGCGACCTGCATTTTGCCGATATGGGCGAGACATGGGGCTTTACGCAGGCGTCTTTTGCGAATGGGGCGGCATACGGAGACCTGGATAATGACGGGGACCTGGACCTGGTGATCAACAACGAGAACGGGCCCGCCTTCGTCTATAAAAACGAAGCCCGTGAACTGAATAAAAATAATTATATAGGGGTCGTTCTGCGCGGGACGGGGAAAAATACCTTCGCTATCGGAAGTAAGATAAAAGTGTACAGGGGCGACCAGATCTTTTACCGGGAACTGATCCCCAGCAGGGGATTTCAGTCATCCATGGATTATAAACAGATCATCGGGCTGGGAAAGATCGCAGGGCCCGATTCGATGGTCATCACCTGGCCGGACGGCTCTTCGACACGGGTTGCCCACCCGGAGGTAAACACCCTTTATACGATCCGGCAGGATGAGAGAACGATCACGGCTTCGACGAATGCGGCGGTTGCGAAGGTTGTCACAGGAAATACAATTTCGGCAAAGACTGTAGATGCCGGTGTCGCCGGAAGAACCCAAAAAGTAGATTCTTCCAGGATGCTGATGCGTCCCGTGCCCGGCATTTTCGATAAACACCAGGAAGACGAAAACACCGATTTTTATTACGAGCACAACCTGCCGAAGATGCTTTCCCGGGAGGGGCCGAAGGTGGCGACGGGGGATGTGAACGGGGACGGATTGGCGGACCTGTATATTGGAGGAACGGCGGGGCATCCGGGGCAGGTATATATCCAGACCCGGTCGGGCATTTTTGAAAAAAAGGCGGAGCCGGCATTCGACCCCTTTAGTGATTTTGAGGACGAAGCCGTGTTGCTGTTTGACGCAGATAACGACGGAGACCTGGATCTCTTTATCGGCCCGGGGGGAAACGCGCACCCGCCTTACAGCAGGCAGATGCAGAACCGCCTCTTTAAAAACGACGGCAAAGGGAATTTCACCCTCGACGCAGAGGCCTTCCCGCTTAATAAAGACGGCATGAATACGGCTGTAGCCGTTGCCTGTGATTTTAACGGGGACGGGTATCCGGATCTATTTATCGGGGGCAGGAGTGAACCGCGGGCGTATGGAACGTCTCCCCGGAGTTTCCTGTTCATAAACGACGGCAAGGGACATTTTAAAGACATCGGCGCGGATAAATACCCGGATATCGCCCATATCGGGATGGTCACAGGGGCCGCCTGGGCGGACATGGTGGGGGATTCCGCGAAAGAACTGGTGATCGCCGGCGAATGGATGGCACCGAGGATCTTCTCTTACAGGAGGGATCATTTTGAAGAAGTGAGCACCAATCTATCCGGGCTCTTCGGTTGGTGGCAGACGCTGGCGGTGACCGACCTGGACGGAGATGGCAGACCCGACCTCGTATTGGGAAATATCGGCGAGAATTTCTACTTGCGGCCCGATTCTGCGAACCCGGTGAAACTATGGGTCGATGATTTCGATCAGAATGGCGCGATGGACAATATCATGACCCGGTCCATCGATGGCAGGGATATGCCGGTATTCCTGAAACACGAGATGGAACAACAGATCCCGTCGCTCAAAAAGCAAAATCTGCGGCACGCGGAATACGCCAGGAAGTCGATACAGGATCTGTTCCCTCCCGGTGTATTGAGCCATACCCTGGTCAAAAAATTCAACTACCCGGCTTCGATCGTCGCCATCAATAAGGGGCATGGCCAATTCGGTATTCAAAAACTGCCCCTGATGGTACAGTTGTCATCTGTAAACGCCATCCGGCCGGTAGATATCAATGGGGATGGCCATCCGGACCTGGTGCTGGGTGGAAACGAATATGGCTTTCTCCCGCAGTTTGGCCGGTTGGACGCGAGCTTTGGGCATGTATTGCTGAATGACGGGAAGGGCGGCTTCACCTGGGTGGATCCCCGTTCTTCGGGTCTCCAGCTATCCGGCCAGATTCGCGATATTGCCGAAATCACCGACAAACAGAAGACCTTTTTATTGTTTCTCCGGAACGACGAGATACCTTCCCTGTACCTTATTAACACCGGCCTTAATAACGCCAATGTTAACGCCAATGTTAACGCCAATGTTAACACCAACCTTAAAGCCAATCTTAAAGCCAACCCCAAAAAGTGATCCGTTTGCAAAAAAGAACAGACATCTTCCCGGTGATATTTGTTACCCGGCTTCTGATTGTGTTACCGGTGCTGGTCTTTTTCACGGCTCTATCCGGTTGCCATTCCGGGGAGGCTAAAAAGCAGGCCGCGTTTGAAGTACTGGACGGTTCAAAAACGGGGATCGACTTCAGTAATAAGCTGACACCCACCCTGCAATTCAATGCATTCAAATACATGTATTACTACAATGGCGGGGGGATCGGCGCGGGCGATTTTAATAATGACGGGAAGATCGACCTGTTCTTTGCGGCCAACCAGGGTGACGATAAAATGTACCTGAACCAGGGGAAACTTCGATTCAGGGATGTGACGGCGGAAGCAAAGATTCCGGAAGACGGCGGATGGTCGACGGGTGTGTCGGTGGTGGATATCAACAACGACGGCCTGCTGGATATCTATATATGCAGGGTGGGCAACTACGAGACGCTTCACAGCCATAACCAGCTTTTGATTTGCCAGGGTATCGACAGCGCCGGGGTTCCTTTTTATAAAGACGAGGCGAAAGAATATGGGTTGGATTTCTCGGGCTTCAGCACGCAGGCCGTCTTCTTCGACTATGATATGGACGGGGACCTGGACCTCTACCTGCTCAATCATGTTCCCCACCAGGACGGAAACTACGGACCGCGGGAGGAGATGCTGCATTCCCGGACCCCTCTTTCCGGCGACCGGTTATACCGGAATGACGGCGGGAACCGTTTTACGGATGTGACGGGACAGTCGGGTATCAACAGTTCCGTGCTGGGTTATGGATTGGGGGTCGTGGCGGCCGATATCGATCTGGATGGCTATCCCGATTTATATGTCGCCAATGATTTCCACGAAAACGATTACCTGTATATCAACCAGCGAAACGGTATGTTTAAAGAGGAGCTGAACGATCATATCATGCATACCAGCAAGTTTTCGATGGGAGTGGATGTCGCCGACGCCAATAACGACGGCTACCCGGAGATCATGACCCTGGATATGCTGCCTTATGATCCGGCTATCCTGAAAAGATCGGAGGGAGAGAATAACTACGATCTTTTCAACCTGAAGATCGGGTTGGGGTATAACTATCAATACTCCCGGAATAACCTGCAATACAACCGCCGGAACGGGCTTTTCAGCGAAGTGGGTTTGTATGCGGGTGTCGCCGCGACGGACTGGTCCTGGTCGCCTTTGTGGTTCGATTTTGACAACGATGGGTTGAAGGATTTGTTCGTATCCAGCGGGATCCCCAAGCGGCTAAACGATATCGATTATATCAATTTTGTCTCCAGTCCGGAGATGCAGGAGAAGATGCGTTCGGAGAGCCTCGATGAGAAAGACCTGGATCTGACAAAGAAATTCCCTGAGATAAAAGTGCCCAACCGGTTTTTCAGAAATGAGGGGGATCTCCGGTTTGCCGATTGGGGAGACCGCATCGGGGATGCCAGGAACGGGTATTCGAACGGCGCCGTATTTGCCGATTTTGACAATGACGGGGACCTGGATGTCGTGGTCAATGCGATCGACGGACCGGTGCTGTTGTATGAGAACAAATGCAATGATGCGGGTCGAAGCGATGATGCGGGTCAAAGCGATCATGCCGACCGACGCGATCGTGCCGGCAAAGACGATCCTAAGGGCAAAGGCGACGGCGGAGGTAGCCGGGCTTTTGCGGAGATCCGGTTGAAGGGGCCCGCGGAAAACGTGAATGCGCTGGGCGCCAAGGTGATTGTCTATGCCGGTCCGGGCATCCGGACTTATGAGAAATATCCTGTCAGGGGATTCCTGTCCAGCGAGGAGGGGCCGGTCCACATCGGTCTGGACAAGACGAAAGTAGATTCCGCTTTTTTGGTCTGGCCCGACAACACATATCAGCCGATCCGGCTGGAGCCGGGCAAGCCCTGGCAGACATTCCGTTACCGGAAGGGGCTCCCGAAATTTGACTATGCGACGATTGCCGGTCATTGGAAGAATCCGTCGAGACCCATGCAGGACATTACGAGGGAGACGGGGCTTCTGTACAAGCATGAGGAGAACTATTTCCGCGAGTTCAGCCGGGAGCCTTTGCTTCCGCATATGGTTTCCACGGAAGGTCCGGCGCTTGCCGTCGGAGATCTGAACGGGGATGGCTTGGCGGATGTCTTTATAGGGGCGTCCCGGTGGAAGAAGGGCGTTGTGTTCTTACAGGAGGGACCGGAAACGGGGACTAGATCGGGTGGGCAGCAGAAACCGGGCAGGAAGGGAGGATCGGACAGATCGGGGGTGACGAGAGGAGGGGATAGATCGGGGGCGACGGGTGGGTCGGATGGGTTGGGCCATTTTGTAAAGACCCGGCAGCCGGACCTGGAAAAGGACAGTGTCTATGAAGATGTGGGCGCCTGTATCGCGGATGTAAACGGGGATGGGAAACCGGATCTTGTCGTGGCCAGCGGAGGCAATGAATTCTATGGACCGGATCCGCATCTTTCTCCGAGGGTATACCTGAATGACGGCAAGGGGCATTTCAGGAGAAAGGATAATGCCTTCGATAGTCTGTATATCAATGCGTCTTGTGTTGTCGCCTGCGATATCAATGGAGATGGTTCCCCCGATCTGTTCATCGGAGCGAGATCGGTGCCCTACCAGTACGGGGCGGTTCCGCGTTCCTGTCTCCTGCTGAACGACGGGACCGGTCATTTTACGGATGTAACGGATAAATACGCCGCGGAACTCGCGCATGCAGGCTTTGTGACGCAGGCGTTGTGGCTGGACCTGGACAAGGATGGGCGCAAGGATCTGATTGTATCCCTGGAATGGGGAGGTGTCGTGGCTTTTATGAACCGGGGCGGCTCCTTTGTGAAACAGGTATTGACGGAAAAAAAAGGCTGGTGGAATTTCCTGACGCCGGTGGACCTGGATGGCGATGGAAATATCGATTTTATCGCGGGCAACCTGGGTCTGAACAGCCGGTTGAAGGCCTCTGAAAAGGAACCGGTCAGGCTCTACTATAATGACTTCAATGGAAACGGGAAAAAGCAGGCCGTTCTCACCTATTATCTTCAAGGACGGGAACTGCCTTTCGCTACCAAGGAAGAACTCGAAAAACAGATACCCGGTCTGAAAAAGAAATATTTGTATGCCGAAGACTTTGCAAAGGCTTCGCTGAAGGAACTGTTTTCCGCCTCCGGCCTGGATAAGGCCGAGGTGCTGACCGCCGATTATTTTTCCAATGCCGTATTGATGAACCGGGGGAACCTGCATTTTACGGTGGAAGCATTGCCCTGGGAAGCCCAGCTAAGTTCTTACCGGGATGCCGTCGTCGTCAATGCCAACGACGACAGTCTGCCGGATATTCTGCTGGTAGGAAATTATTATGAGAATAACACGGGGATGGGGCGATACGATGCCGATTTCGGAACGATATTACTCAATCATGGCGGGGGGGTGTTTTCTGCGGAAAGTATCAACGGGCTGTCCGTCAAGGGGCAGGTGCGGCATATCGCGGGTATAAAGATCGGGGGGGAGGAGGCCCTCATACTGGCGAGGAATAACGACAGCGCGATGATGATACGATTTAAGGAGTAGTGGGGCGGTGTCGGTTACGAATTAAGAAATAGGCGCGCAGATATTGGTGATCCATTTTGTGGTATCCTGCTCTTTTCTTCTGTCGGTGACCAGGGATTGAAAGGGGAGGGCCATGATAGTCAGATTGTGATCGTTCTTATAGTTTTCAAGTTGGCCAAATGCCTTCTCCGCGTTGTATACGCCGCCGGTCACGTAGCCTTCGATCATTCTCCAGGGCACAAAATTTTTTACGGAGATCCTGCCTTTGCCACGCAGTCGTTTATTAACCGAGAGCGCCACGAGGATTTTATATTGACCCCCGCCGGTTTTTTGCACATTCAGCATGGGATAGTTGATGACTTCCGCTCCCTGGCCCGCGATATATTCCCGAATGCTGTCGATCATCAGGTAGATCTCGTTCGTGGCAGGATAAGCCGTTGCCAGGTTGTTCAGGGTCACCAGGGTGGAGTCCGTTGAAAGGGTCGTGTGGAAATCGGCGCCATATATTTTCCGGGCGTCTTCGACAAAGGATTTAAAGGATTCCAGAACGGTGTCTATATCCGCGGAGGGCAGTTTTCCGGTATTTTCCCAGTCTACCAGTATGGAGTCTCCGTTAAGGGGTGCGAGGCGGATCCTGCTGTTCACCGGGCCATTGTTTTGGTATTGTACCGACAGGCGCACTTCGTTGTAGAACAGACCGGTAATATTGTAGACGGTTTGTGAATTCCGGGGCCACCATTCATTCCACCGGGAGGTATTTGCAAAGACGCGGTTAGCCGCGGAGATCGTGCAATGGGCGACGATCGTTTTTGAAGAAGGCTTTTTTGAAGCAATGAAAAACCAGTAACAAACAGCCAGGAGGATCAGGCCAGCAATCAAAACCCATTTTTTCATATCGGCAAATTATCGAAAGCATGAAAATAGCAAATTCGGTCGAAAACGAGGTGGGAATGAGTTAAAAAGATGGTTGGTAAATTTGTAAATTACGTTTGTTTGCAATCGCTTTTTCTCAAAGACTAAAGATCTTGCCATGATCAAAAGAATCCGCGCTATCGTTGCGGCGATAGGACCTGTCGTTGGAGGACTAATGCTGAGCCTGTTGCTCACCCCGGCATGTATCGCGCAATCCGGCCTTCCCGGAGCCGATTCGAGTTCATGGGTCATCCGGGCGGACACGATCGATCCCGGTAATTATTATGGCGTTACGGTAGCCAATGGCATGATCGGGCTGGTCTCTTCTGCCGAGCCTTTCAAGGTGAAGGACGTGGTCCTGAACGGGGCCTTCGACCTGTATGGGAGGGGGAGGGTAAGCAATATTCTCAGGACCTTCAATTTTGTCAATGTAAACCTGGATATAGACGGCGTCCGGATCGGCAGCTTCGGCCAGACATCACATATGAAGCAGGTCCTTGACATGCGGCATGCCAGCCTGACCACGAGCTTTGACTATGAGGACAAGGCTAGGATCCGTTATACCTGGTATGCGCTGAGGGATTTACCCTATACGGCATTGGTAGAGGTCACCATTACCGCCAGGAAAGATATCGAGATCGTTCCGGCCAGCGTTATGGAAGCGCCGGAGATGCTGAGGGATGTCCAGAACTATTATAACGAGATCGACAGACCTCATGTGCGGGTCTCCCTGCTGACTTCTACGGCCCGAAGCCCAACGGGTAAATTGCTGATGGCTGCTTCCAACAGTATTCTCTTCGACGAGCCGCATGGTTCCGAACCCGTCGTCGTCCACGAGATGTGGGACAATAACATGCACCTGCTCAAATTTAAAAAGGCGTTACGCGCCGGGACGACCTATCATTTTGCGGTGGCGGGTTCGGCGATCACCTCGGCGCATGATGACGATCCGCTCAACGAGGCGGAGCGGCTTACGCTTTTTGCCACCCTTCAGGGTTGTGCGCGGCTGAAGGCATTCCACAACCGGGCCTGGGACGAATTGTGGAAGAGCGATATCGTGTTGGAGGGAGACGATCGAACCCAACGGGAGGTTCGGCTCATGCTCTATCACCTGTATTCCTTTGCCCGGGAAGGGACCTCTTATAGTCTTTCGCCGATGGGTCTCAGCGGGCTGGGGTACAACGGTCATACTTTCTGGGATGCGGAGACCTGGATGTTTCCGGCCCTGCTCCTGATGCAACCTAAGATTGCCGCTTCGATGATTGAGTATCGTTTCCAGCGCCTGGCGGCAGCGCGTCACAATGCCTTCTCTCACGGCTATAGGGGGGCGATGTTTCCTTGGGAGAGCGCGGCCAGCGGCGACGAGGAAACGCCTGTGTGGGCGCTCAGCGGTCCTTTTGAACATCATATTACGGCTGACGTGGCGATTGCCGCCTGGGATTATTACTGTGTAACCCAGGACAAAAGCTGGTTGCGCGAAAAAGGATATCCCCTGTTAAAAGAGACGGCCGATTTCTGGGTCAGCCGCGTGGAGAAGAATGGCCCTGGTCATTACGATATCAGGAATGTCGTCGCGGCCGACGAATGGGCCGAGAATGTGGACAATAACGCCTATACGAATGCGGCCGCCCGTGCAAACCTGCAGGCAGCGGCCGAAGCGGCTAAACTGCTGGGGTATCCACCGGACCCGCAGTGGTTGGAGGTCCGTAGCAATATCCCTATCCTTCGGTTTGCCGATGGCGTCACCAAAGAATATGAAGGGTATGCCGGTGAAAGGATCAAGCAGGCGGATGTGAACCTGCTGGCTTATCCCTTACAGGAAGTCACCGATCCGATGGCCATCCGCAGGGATCTGGAATATTACGAGCCGAGGGTTGGGGAAGGCCCTGCCATGACGCATGCCATTTTTGCGATCCTCTATGAGCGATTAGGCATGCCTGAAAAAGCCTACGAGGATTTCAAGATCGGATATAGGCCCAATCTCCGGCCGCCTTTTGGTGTCATGGCGGAAACCGCTTCCGGCGACAATCCTTATTTCTGCACCGGCGCCGGCGGCATGCTGCAGTCGATCCTGAATGGTTTTGGCGGGCTCGAGATCACATCTTCCGGCATCCGGCAGTTAAAGACCCGGCTGCCCCCATCCTGGAAATCGCTGACTCTTACGGGCATCGGGCCTGGCAGGACGAGCTATTTCGTTTCCAGGCCCTGATTACGCGTGTCGGGCCTGCCCGGATTTTATGCCTTCCTTCCGGTTCCGACGATGTATGGAACCATGACAGTACATGATGGCTTGCTGGGTATAAATGGCTAGTTTAGCCGGCAGATTCGAGCCATATTGAAAAAACACAACATACATGCAAGTCATATTTGGAATAATCTACCATTTTATAGGAGGGTTTGCATCGGGTAGTTTTTATATCCCTTATAAAAAGGTAAAAGGATGGTCCTGGGAAAGTTATTGGATCGTCGGCGGCATTTTCTCCTGGCTGATCATTCCTTTTGTGGCAGCCTGGCTGACGGTACCGGGTTTTATGGATATCATCCGGGAGACGGGTGGCAAAACGCTGTTCTGGACCTATTTCTGGGGTGTATTGTGGGGTATCGGCGGTTTGACATTCGGCCTGGCTATGCGTTATCTGGGACTGTCTTTGGGCATGTCGGTGGCCCTGGGCTTCTGCTCCGCTTTCGGTTCCCTGATCCCGCCTATCTACCGGGATCTTTTTACCAGTGATACGACCAATACGTTTTCGTCGATGCTCAGGAATTCGGGCGGCCAGTGGGTGCTCCTGGGTGTGCTCGTCTGTCTCCTCGGCATCATGATCTGCGGCAGGGCCGGGATGATGAAGGAAAAAGAGTTGTCGGATGAACAGAAGAAGGCCAGTATCCAGGAATTCAATATCGTGAAAGGGCTGGCTGTGGCTACTGTCTCCGGCATCCTGAGCGCGTGTTTTAATTTTGGCATAGAGGCCGGCAAACCCATGGCGGAGGTGGCCGTCAGCAGGGGCAGTAACCCGCTTTTCCAGAACAATGCCATCTTCGTCGTTTTGCTTTGGGGAGGGTTGACGACGAATTTCATCTGGTGTATGCTCCTGAATGCGCGTAACAAGACCTTCGGCGACTATACCAACAAGCGGACTCCTCTTCGCGGGAACTATATATTTGCGGCGCTTGCCGGCACGACCTGGTTTCTGCAGTTCTTCTTTTACGGCATGGGGGAGAGTAAACTGGGTAACGGCGCCAGTTCCTGGATCCTGCATATGGCTTTTATCATCCTTGTGTCCAGCATGTGGGGGTTGGTCTTAAAAGAGTGGAGGGGCGTCAGCAAAAAGACCCTCGCCACCATCGTGACCGGGATCGCGGTGATCATTTTGTCGGTGATGCTGGTTGGCTATGGGAATTCGATGAATGTATAGGACCTTATCGTATGACAACATATATTTTTTAAAAAACTAAAAGGAATCAATATGTCTCTTAAGACGGCAACGCAATTTAAACATGTCAGTTATTTGTGGGATGAAGCGGCGGCGGCAGCGCTGGTCGGCGACGAAGTAGGCCTATTGATCTACCGGTCCAATCTTTTGGGAGCAGATCTGCGGCTGACCAATTATGGAGGCGGCAATACATCCTGCAAGGTTTCCGCGAAGGATCCGCTTACGGGCGAGCAGAAGGAGGTTATGTGGGTCAAGGGATCCGGAGGGGACCTCGGCACGTTAAAGCGTAGTGGGCTGGCTGCCTTGTATATGGACCGCCTGCTCAATCTGAAAAAGGTCTATCGCGGGATCGAATTCGAGGATGAGATGGTAGAGCTCTTTAATTATTGCATTTTCGACCTCGCTTCAAAGGCTCCTTCTATCGACACGCCGCTGCATGGATTCCTGCCTTTCAAACATATCGATCACCTTCATCCCGACGCGGCGATTGCGATCGCGGCTGCAAAGGACGGGAAGCGCATCACGCAGGATCTGTTCAAAGGCAAGATCGGGTGGGTGGAATGGCAGCGGCCGGGTTTCGACCTCGGGCTCAAGTTAAAAGCCTGTCTCGACGAGAACCCCGGCATACGCGGGATCATGCTGGGATCGCATGGTCTCTTTACCTGGGGCGACACGGCTTACGAGAGTTATATAAATACGCTGGAAGTCATCGAAATCTGTGCTCAGTATCTCGAAGACCATATCGGCAGGAAGGGGCCTGTCTTTGGAGGGGCCATCCTGGAGGCCGCGCCAAAAGAAGAGCGTTTGTCGAGGGCGGCCGCGCTGGCCCCGGTGCTGAGAGGCTATTGTTCGTCTCATACCCGGATGGTGGGTCATTTCACGGATGACGAGCGTGTGCTCGAGTTTATCGATTCCAAAGACCTGGCGCGGCTGGCGCCGATGGGGACGAGTTGTCCCGACCACTTCCTGCGCACCAAGATCAGCCCCCTGGTGTTGAACCTCTCGGTCTCGGAAGACCTGGGGGATCTCGCCGCCATCAAAGGCAGGTTGACCCCGCAATTCGAACACTACCGCAAGCTATATGCGGAATATTATGATACCTGTAAGCATCCAAACAGTCCCGCGATACGCGACGCGAACCCCGTCGTCATCCTGTATCCGGGGATCGGGATGTTCACGTTTGCCAAAGACAAACAGACGGCCCGGGTGGCGGCGGAATTCTATATCAACGCCATCAATGTCATGAAGGGCGCGGAGGCGATCTCCGAATACACCTCTCTACCCCGGCAGGAGGCTTTCAACATCGAATACTGGTTGCTGGAAGAGGCGAAATTGCAAAGGATGCCAAAACCAAAGGCTCTCTCGGGCAGGATAGCCCTTGTAACGGGGAGTGCCGGCGGCATCGGGAAAGCCATCGCCAAAAAAATGGCGGAAGAAGGCGCCTGCGTTGTGATCAATGACAACGATGAACAGCGCCTGTCTCATGCGCGGGAAGAGTTTAAAAAACAATTTGGCAAAGACGGGTTTACAGCCGGGTTGCTGGATGTCACCGATGTTGCCACCATTCACAATACGTATAGGCAGGCTATCCTGGCGTTTGGCGGGGTGGATATCATCGTAAACTGCGCCGGGCTGTCTATTTCCAAACCGATCCAGGAGCATACCGAAAAAGACTGGGACCTCCTGTATGATGTTCTTGTAAAGGGGCAGTTCCTCGTGACGCAGGCTGGTGTGGAAATCTTGCGTAAGCAGGCTATCGGGGGAGATGTCATCAATATCGTCAGCAAGAACGCGCTCGTGTCCGGTCCCAACAATGCGGGTTACGGATCGGCCAAGGCGGCTCAGCTTCATCTCAGTCGTTTGAATGCGGCCGAGTTGGGCGGAGATCATATCCGGGTCAACGTGGTAAACCCGGATGCCGTAATTTCGGATAGCAAGATCTGGGCGGGCGCGTGGGCGGAAGGCAGGGCGAAGGCTTATGGCGTGACTGTCGCGGAGCTGCCGGCTTACTATGCGAAGAGGACTCTCCTGAACGAGATCATCCTGCCGGAAGACATCGCCAACGCCTGTTTTGCCCTGGTTGGGGGATTGTTGAATAAATCCACCGGCAATGTCCTGAATGTGGATGGGGGAGTGGCGATGGCGTTCGTGAGGTAGTGAGTAGTCAGTAGTGAGTAGTGAGTAGTGAGTGGTGAGTGGTGAGTGGTGAGTGGTGAGTGGTGAGTGGGGTGAGAACGCCGGGTGGCGAGTAGTGAGTACTGGCCAGTCAGTAGTGAATGGTGTGTCGTAACGGAAGGATAGACCGTAGCGAGGCGCTGAGCGGAGAGTGACGGGTGGGCTGTAGCGAGTGGTGAGCAGTCAGGGGCAGACAGACTGCAGTGAGGTGGTGAGGGGCAGATAGTCTGTTGTCAGGGGCCGAGTGGCGGGAGGTTTTGAGAAGAGGTAGGATTTATGCAATTTAACGTTCAAAAGAAAGAATATGAAGATTTCCGGCAATACGATCAGCGGATATAACCAGGAGGTTTTTAAAGAGCACGAACGGAGCCTGGCCTATTTAGCCGGCACGATTCCAAATACGGAGGCGTTGATCCGGCGGCTGGTTGAATTCCAGGTGGCGATTCCGAGCTGGGCGTTAGGGACGGGTGGGACGAGATTTGCCCGGTTCTCGGGTGGCGGCGAACCCCGAAATCTCGAAGAAAAGATTGAAGACATCGGTTTGTTGCATGCGCTGAACCGGTCCAGCGGCGCCATTTCCCTCCATATTCCGTGGGATATTCCCGGGGATGCGATGGCTATCAAAGCACTGGCGGCGGAACACGGTCTCCGTTTCGATGCGATGAATTCCAATACTTTCCAGGACCAGCCCGGTCAGGAGCATAGCTATAAATTCGGCTCGCTGCAGCACGTAGACAAAAAGACGCGCCGGCAGGCCGTCGACCATAACATTGAGGTGATTCGTCATGGCGTGGAGCTGGGGTCGGACTCGCTGACGGTGTGGTTGTCGGACGGATCCTGTTTTCCGGGGCAACTGAATTTCCGGGAGGCGTTTCAAAATACACTGGAAGGGCTGAAGGAAATATATGCCGCATTGCCGGCGCACTGGAAGCTCTTTGTGGAGTACAAGGCCTTTGAGCCAAATTTCTATTCCACGACGGTGGGCGATTGGGGGCAATCCCTATTGTATGCGAACAAACTCGGTCCGAAAGCCTATACGCTCGTTGACCTGGGGCATCATTTACCCAATGCAAATATCGAGCAGATCGTGGCTTTGCTGCTGATGGAGGGTAAGCTCGGCGGCTTCCATTTCAACGACTCGAAGTACGGGGATGACGACCTGACGGTGGGAAGCATCAAGCCCTATCAGCTATTCCTGATATTCAACGAGCTCGTGGACGGGATGGATACCCGGGGGATGGATCATCGCCGTGACCTCGGTTGGATGATCGATGCCTCCCATAACGTCAAAGATCCGCTGGAAGACTTGCTGCAATCCGTGGAAGCGATCATGCTGTCGTATGCACAGGCACTGTTTATCGACAGAAAGTCGTTGAGGGAGGCGCAACAGGGGAATGATGTGGTGTCGGCGCAGGAAATCCTGCAAAACGCATTCCGGACGGACCTGCGTCCACTGGTGGCCGAAGCCCGTCTCCGCATGGGGGGCGCCTTGCAGCCGCTGGCGGTATACCGGAAGGAGAAGGTCAGGAAACAACTGATCGGCGAACGCGGGCTGAAGACCGTTGCCACGGGTTTATAGGGGCAGGCCGAGAGAAGACGCGGCGAACGTAATGCGATCGATCAGAGAGACGGGGGCGGGAAAACGACGATAACCGAAAGACGACGGGATCGGGAAAACGACGTGATCAGAAAGGCAACGAGACCGGAAAGACAACGGGACCAGAAAGACAAAGGGATCAAAAAAACGACTGCAGAGAAAACGTCACAAGCGCTCATACATGTCACAAGCTCTTATAGCCATATTAGATGTAGGTAAGACCAATAAGAAACTATTTCTCTTCGATCAGCAGTATAAGATGGTATGGGAGAAGGCATATGCCTTCCCGGAAACGAAGGATGAGGACGGGTATCCCTGCGAAGACCTGGAAAGGCTGAATCAGTGGGTGGGAGAGTCCTGCCGTGAGCTCAGGCAGGAAGCGGGGAACGCGGTTAAGGCCATCAATTTCTCGGCCTACGGGGCCAGTTTTGTCCATATCGGGGAAGACGGGCGGTCGGGCGGCCCCTTGTATAATTATCTGAAGCCGTATCCTGCGGATCTGCAAAACCGGTTTTATCATGACTATGGAGGAGAGCCTACCTTCTCGATGCTGACGGCTTCACCCGTGCTTGGCAGCCTGAATTCCGGCATGCAATTGTACCGGTTGAAAAAGCAGCGGGCGGAGTGGTATGAAGGTATCCGGTATTCCCTCCATTTGCCGCAGTATCTCAGCTACCTGCTGACGGGACAAGCCTGTTCGGATATCACGAGTATCGGCTGTCATACCAACCTGTGGAATTTCCCTCAAAATAACTATCACGAATGGGTATACCGGGAAGGCATCATCGAGAAGCTGGCGCCGATTGCCGCTTCCGATAAAGTGTACCCTGCAAGGCAGCCCTGGGAAGGCATCGTCGCCGGCATAGGACTGCACGACAGTTCGGCAGCGATGATCCCTTACCTCGAAAGTTACAGGGAGCCCTTTGTGCTGATCTCGACCGGGACCTGGTGTATCAGCATGAATCCCTTCAATGAGTCCCCCCTGACCCTCGCCGAGCTGCAAAAAGATTGTCTCTGCTATATGACCTACCAGGGACGGCCCGTTAAATCCTCCCGCCTGTTTGCCGGTTATGATCACGAGCAGCAGGTGAAGAGATTGGCGGACCGGTTTAATAAGTCTCCCGATTATTATAATACGGTTCTTTACAATCCCGCCAGGATCGTCCGGTTAAGACAGCGTTATGAACAATTGGCCGATCCGGAAAAAGCTCCCCTCGTCCATGCTTCCGTCTTTGAGACCCGGGAATTGTCGGCTTTCGACAGCTACGAAGACGCCTATTGCCAGCTGATCATGGACATCATGTCGCAGCAAGTGGCTTCCACGAATACCGTGTTGCAGGGCACGAAAGTGAAAAGGATTTTTGTCGATGGCGGATTCGGGAAGAATCCCGTCTATATGAACCTGTTGGCTTCGGCTTTCCCGCATATCGAAGTATTTGCCGCCTCCATCCCGCAGGCTTCTGCCATGGGCGCGGCCCTGGCCATCCATCGCAGTTGGAATGATCAGCCCTTGCCGGGAGACCTCGTCGAGATCGTCCCGTTTTGACGAAGCCGGAAGACATTTGCAGACCTGTGATGACGACCGCCGGTGACAGGGAAATAGAATATTTAACCGCATTTAAAGATTAATAGCAAAGATTAATAGCATATAACGATGAAAAGAATACTACTCTCGTCGCTCCTGTTCACCCTGGTGGTGATTTCGGCAGAAGCGCAGGTCCAGGTGGGCCATCTCCTTTGTGAGAACCTCGCGGATCCGATTAGCATCGATGCCGCGCAACCCCGTTTGAGCTGGCAACTGACCGGAGCCTCCCGTGGCCTGTTACAGACAGCTTACGAGATACGTGTCGGTACGGACAAAGGGGCTGTCGATAAAAAGGCCGTTTCCGGCAAGGAAGAGGGGCTCTCCTGGGCAAGCGGCAAGGTCTCTTCGGACCAGTCGGTACAGGTGTCTTATGGCGGTGCGGCCCTTCTGTCCGGACGACGCTATTATTGGAAGGTCAGGGTCTGGGACAACAAGGGGAATGTGTCGGCCTGGAGCGAGCCGCATTTCTGGCAGATGGGTCTGCTGCAACCCACCGACTGGAAGGCTCAGTGGATCGAGCCGGGTTATGCGGAAGACCCTGTCCTGCGGCCCAGCCCTTTGTTCAGAAAACAATTTGCCCTTCATAAGAAATTGAAATCGGCTTTTGCGTATGTTACGGCGCACGGTTTGTATGAAGCCTTTTTGAATGGACGGCGGATCGGAGATCTCTGTCTGACGCCCGGTTGGACCAGCTATAACAAACGGCTGCAATACCAGGTCTACGATGTCAGCAGTCTCCTGAAAAACGGCGACAATGCCGTAGGGGTCATGCTGGGCAGCGGCTGGTACAGGGGTACGCTGGCCTGGCGCAACAACAATGATATTTATGGCAAGACCCTGGGTCTTCTGTTCCAGCTGGAACTGACTTATAGCGACGGGTCGACGGAAACGGTGAGTTCCGACGGCACCTGGAAGTCTTCGACTGGCGCCATCGTCTATTCGGAAATCTATAACGGAGAGATCGCAGATGCGCGGAAGGAGAAGAAGGGTTGGACCACTGCCTCGTATGACGATGCGGGATGGGCCGGCGTCAACACCCCCGGTCTTCCGACCGACAAGTTGGTCGCTACCTGGAACGAACCCGTTAGAAGGCATGAGGTGTTCTCCGCGCAGAAAATATTCAGGACCCCCGCCGGTGAACTGGTCGTCGATTTCGGCCAGAACCTGGTGGGATGGGTGCATCTCAGGGTGAGCGGTCAGGCGGGAGACTCCGTGAAACTCTATCATGCCGAAGTGTTGGACAAACGCGGGAATTTCTATACAGAGAATCTCCGGGCCGCCAAACAGGAAGACATCTATATCCTGAATGGTGGGGGGGTGGAGGATTTCGAGCCGCATTTCACCTGGCAGGGATTCCGTTATGTACGGGTGGTCGGGTTTCCCGGCGAGTTAAAACCGGAGAACATATCGGCCACGGCCATCTATTCGGATATGCCGCTCACGGGCAGCTTTACCTGCTCTTATCCCTTGCTGAACCAGCTTCAGCATAATATCGAGTGGGGGCAGAAAGGCAATTTTGTGGACGTGCCTACCGATTGCCCGCAACGCGACGAGCGCCTGGGATGGACCGGCGATGCGCAGGTCTTCTCCCGGACTGCCTCCTTCAACCGGCAGGTTGATAATTTCTTTGCGAAGTGGTTGCAAGATGTGGCAGCGGACCAATTTGCCAGTGGCGCGGTGCCACATGTAGTGCCTAATGTGCTCGGCAAGAATGACGGTGGTTCGGCGGGTTGGTCCGATGTGGCTACTATCGTGCCCTGGAATATGTACCTGGCCTATGGCGACAAGAAGATACTGGCAGCGCAGTACCCGAGCATGAAAGCCTGGATCGGGTTTATGGAAGCCAACAGCGATCACTATCTCTGGAACAAGGGCGGCCATTTTGGGGACTGGCTGTCTTATCATCCCGAACGCGACCCGGGCCGGGCCGCCAATACCGATCAATACCTGATCGCGCAGGCTTTTTTTGCCTATTCGACACAGCTGGTCATCAATGCGGCCGGGGTATTGGGACAGGAAGAGGATGTGAAGAAGTATACGGCCCTGTTGCAGCATGTCAAAGAGGCCTTTCAAAAGGAATACGCGACACCGGGCGGGCGGATGATCTCCAATACGCAGACGGCTTATGTGCTGGCCCTGCAATTCGATCTGCTGCCCGAAGAGGCAAGGCAGTCAGCCGCCCGGAGGCTGGTTGACAATATCAAAGATTATGACGATCACCTGACGACAGGGTTCCTGGGCACTCCCTATCTCTGTCATGTGCTGACCCGTTTCGGTTATAACGATCTCGCCTATAAGTTGCTGTTGCGGGATACTTATCCTTCCTGGCTCTATCCCGTAAAGATGGGGGCCACGACGATCTGGGAACGGTGGGACGGGCAGAAACCGGACAGCACCTTCGAAGATGCCGGGATGAACTCTTTCAACCATTATGCGTACGGGGCCATCGGGGACTGGATGTATCGTGTCGCGGCGGGTATCGATACCTATGAGACGGATCCCGGGTATAGGAAGATCAGGATCATGCCGCATCCCGGTGAAAAGATAGACTATATGGACGCGAGCCTGCAGACTTACTATGGCCGCATCGTTTCGAACTGGAAACGGGAGGCCGGGCAGCTTTTGCTCGACGTCGAGATCCCTGCCAATACGACCGCGGAGATCTACGTGCCGTCCCGGTCCGCCGATGCCGTCAAAGAAGGGGGGCTGCCGCTTTCGGGTCATGCCGGATACAAGGTCCTGAAACAGGAGGGGGGATATACGGTGATCGAAGCGGGTTCGGGAGTCTATCATTTTACGGCTGCCGAGTGATGGGCCTTTGAGCAATAACTTCGTTCATTTGTCGTAGCTTGCAGGATATTTTTTATAGCTATACTCTTTTACCATGCGAATCGGTTTGTTTGTACCCTGCTATGTAGACCAGTTCTATCCGCAAGTAGGGATTGCCACCCTGGAATTGCTTGAGAAGGCGGGTTGCGAAGTCGTCTATCCGGCGAGACAGACCTGCTGCGGCCAGCCGATGGCCAATTCGGGTTTTGAGCACCTGACGAAAGGGTGTAATGAGTTGTTCATCTCCAATTTTCATGAATTCGACTATATTGTGTCTCCCTCGGGCAGTTGCGTCCTGCATATCAAGGATCATCTGCACGACCCGGCGCGCGAAGCGGATGCCCTGAACGTCCGGGGTAAGATCTATGAGCTGGTGGAGTTCATGACCGATGTGCTGAAAATCGAAAAACTTGACGCCCGTTTCCCGCACAAAGTCAGCATTCACCAGAGCTGTCACGGTCAGCGCGGGCTGAAGCTGGCCCAGATGACGGAGCTTATGGCGCCGCCCTTCTCAAAGCCGGTGCAGTTGCTGAACCTGGTAGAGGGGATCGAACTGATCGGCCTGGACCGGCCCGATGAATGCTGTGGTTTCGGGGGTACGTTCTGCGTGGCGGAGGAAGCCGTCTCCGTCAAGATGGGCAAAGACCGGGTCGCCGACCACCTGAAACATGGGACGGAATATATCACGGCTGCCGATATGAGTTGCCTGATGCATCTCGAGGGGATCCTGCACAGGCAGAAAAGCAAGGTACAGGTGCGGCATATTGCGGAGATTTTGAATAGCCGGGAATAAGGGAATAAGGCGAAAAATTTATAGGTATGCACGAAAAGACAAAAGATCATGCCGCGTTGGCGGACCAGTTCAATAAGGACGAGCCGCGTGTCGACTGGCATGACGAGACGTTGTGGTGGGTGAGGCAGAAAAGGGACAAGGCTGCTCACCAGGTCCCCGATTGGGAGGTGCTCAGGAATACGGCTTCCGGCATCAAGGACAATGTGCTTTCGAATCTGGGAGCCTATCTCGAAAAATTTGAAGAGCAGGCAAGAAATAATGGCGTCACCGTGCATTGGGCCGCCGATGCCACGGAGCACAACCAGATCATCCATTCCCTGTTACAGCGGCATGGGGTGGACAAGATGGTGAAGAGCAAGTCGATGCTCACCGAGGAATGTCATCTGAACGAGTACCTGAAGGAACAGGGGATAGAGGTAATCGATACGGATCTTGGGGAAAGGGTGGTACAGCTGGCGGGGGAGCCGCCCAGTCATATCGTGCTGCCCTGTATCCATAAAAAGAAAGAAGAAATCGGCGAGATTTTCCACGAGCATCTGGGGACGCCGGCGGGCAATGCGGATCCGCAGTTCCTGACCCATGCCGCGCGTCTGCATCTGCGGGAGAAATTCCTGACGCGACGGGTAGCCCTGACCGGTGTGAATTTTGCGATTGCGCAGACGGGGGAGTTCGTCGTCTGCACCAACGAAGGAAATGCAGACATGGGGGCGCACCTGGCGGATGTTCATATCGCCTGTATGGGGATCGAAAAGATCATTCCCGAGCGAAAGCATCTGGGGGTTTTTCTGCGGTTGCTCACGCGGAGCGCCACGGGGCAGCCGATCACTACTTATTCCAGTCATTTCAGGAAGCCGCGTGCCGGACAGGAGATGCATATTGTCATCGTCGATAATGGCCGCAGCATCCAGCTGGGCCGGAAGGACTTCCGGAACTCGCTGAAGTGTATCCGTTGCGCGGCCTGTATGAATACCTGCCCGGTCTATCGCAGGAGTGGCGGCCACAGCTATCACACGGCGGTGGCCGGGCCCATCGGGTCGATCCTGGCGCCCAACCTGGATATGAAAAAGTATGCTGACCTCCCGTTCGCCTCCACCCTATGCGGTTCCTGTTCCAATGTCTGTCCCGTCAAGATCGATATTCACGAACAGCTTTATAAATGGCGGCAGGTGATTGTACAGGAAGGCAATGCGCCGGTGGCCAAGACGGCGGCGATGCAGGCGATGGACTTTGTCCTGTCGCATCCATCCGTGTATCGTACAGCCGGAAAGACCGGTCGCTGGTTCCTGCACAATGCGCCGTTTACGGTCAACAATGGATTGAATGCCTGGTACAAGCAGCGGGATATGCCGGCGGCTCCGCAGAAGTCGTTTGGGGAGTGGTATAAGAAAAACAGGAAAGGATAATTGCATCAAGATATGAGTAGCCGGGAGAAAATATTATCAGCCATCAGGAGCAGTCAGCCCGCTTTCCGCGAATTGCCGGCTCTTCCCACCGGGCAGCCTGCCGCCCCGCAGGAATTGGCGGAGCGCTTTAGCAAGGTGCTGGAAGCGATCGGGGGCGCGGTTTATTTTGTTCCGGGTTTCGATGCCGTCGCAAAGATTCTAAAAGAGCTTCACCCGGGCGCAAAGAGGATCGTATCCGATTGCCCCGAGCTCGCCGCCCTGGCGGAGCGGCCTTCGGGCGAGGAAGACCCGCATAGCTTCGAGGACATCGACGTGACTGTTTTGCGTGCGCAGTTTGGCGTGGCTGAGAATGGCGCCTGCTGGATCACGGAGGAGCGGATGATCGAAAGGGCTGTTCCGTTTATCTGTCAGCACCTGGCGCTGGTTATCGACAAGAAGGATATCGTCCCTTCCATGCATGAGGCCTATGACCGGATCGCCGGGGAGGTTTATGGATTCGGAACTTTTATTGCCGGTCCCTCCAAGACCGCCGATATCGAGCAGTCCCTGGTGTTGGGTGCGCATGGTCCCCGCAGCATGGTGGCGTTTGTGTTGGACATGGATGCACAGGATGCGGGATTTTATTGATAATCAACTAGTTGCATTGATCGGGGCAAACTTCATGGCCGGTTATAACTTATGGGATGTTATAACATGAAAATTGTTATAACTTATATCAAGTCCCACGACATGAGTAAAGCTTCTGTGACTTCCAGGACGACGATTAGAAGAATAGGCAATTCGAAGGGTATCATTCTTGCTAACAGCCTCTTATCCTCATTAAGCCTGGAAGAAGGCAGCGAGGTGGAAATCAGGTTGAGTGGATCAGGTATTCATTTGGTCCCCGTGACCAAAATGCGTGAAATCAATACGGATCTTTCGACCTGGGGCTCACAATATAAAACTGCTATTAGAAAAGGGCAGAAACCAGAGAGGGATCTTTTTGATGGAATGACGAATGAATTTGACGACACAGACTGGACGTAATAAAAAAAGCTTATGACGAAAAGACTTGGCGTCATCGACAAATCTTCTTCTTCAAAAATTCTTCTCGTGCTTCAAACAATGTTCTCGCAAAAAAAATGAAAACTTCATCTTTGACAAATTTTCCCTAATAAAACCGCGGTGGTGGATTCAGCTTCGTGTCCTGCCGTTGGTGCCAGTAAGGATAGACGAGTGGTTTGTCGCTGGCGGCATCCAGTTTTTTCACCTGTTCGATGGTCAGGTTCCAGCCGATGGCCCCGAGATTCTGTTTTAGCTGTTCCTCGTTGCGTGCGCCGACGACGATATTGGAGATCGTAGGCCGCTGCAGCAACCAGTTCAAGGCAATCTGCGGGACGGACTTGCCGGTCTCCGCGGCGATCTCGTCGAGGGCATCCACGATCTTATACAGTAAAGGCTCATCGGTCGCGGGTCCGTGCGCGCCGCCTTGCGTCATGCGGTTGTCTTTTGGCATCGGGGCGCCTCTTCTGAATTTTCCGCTCAGTCGGCCGGAAGAGAGCGGGCTCCATACGATCGTGCCGATTTTCTGGTCCAGGCCCAGCGGCATGAGTTCCCATTCGAATTCCCGGTCCAGCAGTGAATAGTAGGCCTGGTGGGCGATATATTTCGACCAGCCGTATCTCTCGGAGACGGACAGGGATTTCATGAGATGCCATCCCGAGAAGTTCGAACAGGCGATATAGCGGACCTTGCCGCTGTTAATGAGGTTGTCCAGCGCTTTCAGCGTCTCTTCTACCGGGGTATTGCCGTCGAAACCGTGCATATGATAGATGTCGATATGATCGGTCTTCAACCGTCGCAGGCTGTCTTCGCATGATTTTACCAGGTGGAAACGTGAAGACCCGACGTCGTTCGGATCGTCGCTCATCCTGAAGGTAGCTTTTGTGGAAATCAACACTTTATTTCGCAGGCCACCGGCGAGCACCTGGCCCAGTATCTCCTCGGCCATGCCCCGGGAGTAAACGTCCGCCGTATCGAATAAGATCACACCTGCGTCCATGCAGATGTTCACGATACGCGCAGCCTCTTCTACCTGGGTATTGCCCCAGGCCTTAAAAAATTCGTTGCCTCCCCCAAAGGTGGCCGTTCCAAAACTCAATACCGGAACCTGCAGTCCCGATCCGCCAAGCTGTCTGTATTCCATATTCCTCTTATTTGTAATGTTATGTGGTAATGTTATGTCCGGAAATTAACTTAAAAACGGATGCTTTTGTTCGGCAGATGGAAATTTCTAAGGATTATGTGGAATTCTGTAAGGGATTCTTGGGGGTTGGTGGGGATGGCGTCTATGGGAATTTGAGCGGGGCGGTATCCGTTCATTTCATCAGGTGAGAGAATAGCTTTGCGCCGAGGAAGATGATGCCAATAAGCAGCAGGCCGACCGCCACCAGGAATATCCCGATGACGATCCGTGCTTTCCGGGCGCCTTTTTCGGCTTTTATCCGGCTGGCTTCGCGAACTTCGCGGGGAAACAGCCTGATAGAGAGGGCGAGCAGTACGGGAACTACGACGAGATCGTCCAGCCAGCCCGCGAACGGGATGAAATCCGGTATCAGGTCGATGGGGCTGATGAGGTACACGAGGGCCAGCAGCGCGGGCAGCCGGGCATAAAAAGGAGTGCCGGGGTCCGTGAGGCCGTAGTAAAGCAGGAGCGCCTGTTTGCTCCATTTGCCGGTTCTTTTATGATTAACGGCTCGTAGGTTCCTCATGATGGCAATATCGGCTAAAATGCCGTGCCAAAGTTACCGGGCAGTATTTTCCTCCTTACCTTTAAAGCCGGTGACGGGAAGGGACGCGAACGAGATATGTGGCGGCGCGAATGGAAGAGACACGATGGGGATCTCAGCCAACGGGGGCGTTCATGAATGAACGCGAATTGAGAAGGAGGGGTCGATCAGGAATGAAAGACGGAGAAAAGAAGACGGAGAAGAAAGAGACACAAGAAAGAGAGACAAAAAAATATATGATGAAAAAAAGGATGCTTTTTCTATGGATGATTGCAGCGGCTTGCGGGCAGCAGACAAAGAACCCGCCGGGCAGCAAGGAGACGGCCGATACAATGGCGACCGCTTCGGCGGTGGCGTCGACAACTTCTCCGGTTCCGTCGGCGGATAATGCAGCCGCACACCCCGTGGCGCCCCTGCTCTTTAAGAAGCAAAAGCTGGCGGGAGAGACCTATGAATCGGCCGGCGTCTTTGACGTGAACGGGGACGGTAAACCCGACATCGTCTCCGGCGCCTACTGGTATGAAGGTCCTGCCTTTACGACACGGCATTTTATCGGGAAGATGGAACCTTTTGGGGAATATTGGGATGATTTCTCGACGATAGCCCTGGATGTCAACGGGGACGGGAAAACGGATTATGTCACCGGCGGCTGGTTTGGGAAGAGTCTCCGCTGGTGGGAGAATCCCGGGAATGGGGGTCCCTGGAAAGAACACCTGATCGACACGACGGGTAACGTGGAATGTACGCGGGCCTGGGATGTCGACGGGGACGGCACTCCCGAAATCGTTCCTAACAATCCCGGTAATACGCTGAAATTCTACCGGCTTGAAAGGGACGCGAAGGGGCATGGGACCGGCCAATTTACAAAAGTGCCGGTGGCCCCCACGCAGGGACATGGATTGGGGTTCGGGGATATCAATGGCGACGGACGGGGAGACTTTGTGGTCAGCAAGGGCTGGCTGGAAGCCCCTGCGGATCCGCTGAAAGGGAATTGGGTCCTGCATCCTGAGTTTGACCTGGGCACAACCAGCGTGCCGGTGCTGGTCGTAGACGTAAACGGAGACGGTAAAAACGATATCATCGCCGGTCAGGCACACGATTATGGACTGAACTGGTTTGAACAGCGGGTCGATCGCTCTGGCAAGAGATCCTGGGTCCGGCATCCCATCGATCCTTCGAACTCGCAGTTCCATACCATGGAATGGGAGGATATCGACGGGGATGGGGTGAAAGAACTGGTGACGGGCAAGCGTTATCGCGCACATGGCACCGATCCCGGCGTAAACGATCCCTACGGCATCTACTATTATAAGTGGAACGGAGAGTCCTTCACCAAGCAGATTGTAGATTACGGACCCATCGGTCAGGGCAAGGGGACCGGTATCTTTTTTGCCATCGCGGACCTCCGGGGGACGGGGCGGAAGGATATCGTCGTGGCCGGCAAGGACGGGTTGTATGTGTTTTATAATGAGGGTTTCAGCCAGATGCCGAAAGAGGAAGTCAAACACTGATGCCATGATGGACTGGTTTTGATGCTGGAGAACAGAAGATTCCGTAGATGAGGAATAGCAATAAATCCCGATGATGAAGAATAGCAATCTTTTTGAGCTGATACAGGTAGATGAATATGCCGCAACACCCAAGTATCTGCAATTGACCCATTCGATCTTGAAAGCCATCGAAATGGGAAAGATCGTGAAGAATGATCTCATGCCCTCCATCAATGAATTGAGCTTTGAGCTGGAGATTTCGCGCGACACCGCGGAGAAGGGATACAAATACCTGAAGAAGATGGGGGTGTTGGGCTCGGTCCCGGGGAAGGGATATTTTGTTCAAAGCACCGAGTTCAGACAGACTCTGCGGATCTTTCTGCTGTTCAATAAGCTGAGTGCGCATAAGAAGATCCTCTATGATGCTTTTACCGCGGCGCTCGGCGAATATGTGGCCGTCGATTTCTATATCTATAATAATGATTTCGCCTTGTTCAAAAAATTACTCGGCAGCCGGCAGGAAGATTATTCCCACTATGTCATCATCCCCCATTTCCTGGAGGGAGGGGAGAACGCGCACGAGATCATCAATGCCATTCCCAGGGACAAACTGATCCTGCTGGACAAAAAAATCCCGGGTATCGAAGGGGAGTATGCGGCCGTATACGAGAATTTCGAGCAGGATATCTACAGGGCGCTGGGGGAGGCGCGGGAGCAACTGAGCAAATACCATACCATCAAAGTCATATTCCCGGGATATACTTATCATCCCGTCGAAATACTAAAGGGATGCAGTCGTTTTTGCCAGGAATACGCCTTTAACTTCAAGGTCGTTCATTCCATCGCGGACGAGCCGATCGGGGAGGGGGAAGTCTATATCAACCTGATGGAAGAAGACCTGGTGATCCTGATCGAACGGATCATCTCGCTGCAATGGGAGCCCGGGCGCCAGGTAGGCGTGATCTCTTATAATGAGACGCCTTTGAAGAAACTGATTCTGAATGGCATTACGACGATTTCCACCGACTTCTACCAGATGGGCGCCCTGACGGCCCGGATGATCCTGGAAAATAAAAAGGAGCAGGTGGAGGTCCCCTTCTACCTGACGTTGAGAAATTCATTGTAAAAATAAAACCTATGCTGTCACGCAGAAAATTCCTGGGCTTGTCGATGAAGGGGATCCTCCTCATCGGGGCCGGCAATGCCTTACAATCCTTTTCAGACAGGGGATTCCGGCTACCTGCCAGAAATGATATCCGTTTGCGGTTCGCCATCGCGTCCGATGGGCACTACGGCCAGGACGAGACGGACTTCAAAGATACCCATACGCAGATGGTCGGGTGGCTGAACCAGGAAAAATCAGCAAGGGGTGTCGACTTCTCTTTTATCAACGGCGACTTGTTTCATAACGACCCGAAATGGCTGCCGGAAGTCAGGCAACAGTTTGACAAACTGAAAATGCCCTATTATGTCTCTCACGGCAATCACGATAATACCGATGAAGCCACCTGGGAGAAGACCTGGAAGATGCCGGTGAACTATGTCTTCGAAAAGTCAGGTTCGGTTTTTTTGGTGCTGGATACAGCCGACTCCACCGGGAAATCGGTCTGCCCGGATCTGGCCTGGACGAAGATGCAACTGGACCGGTATAAAGCGAGTAAAGAGTTGTTCGTCTTTATGCATATCACGCCGTTCAACTGGACGGGCGGTGGCCATCCCTGCCCGGAACTGGTGGAGCTTTTTGACGAGCAATCCAATCTAAAGGCGGTCTTTCACGGTCATGATCACACGGAAGATGGCTGGAAGGAGAATAAAGGCAAGCCGTATTTCTTCGACTCGCATATTGGCGGCAACTGGGGCACGGATTATCATGGTTACCGGATCGTCGAAATATTGAAAAACGGCTCGATTCTAACCTACCAGATGGATGGTGCGAAGGGCGCCAAGATCAATGACCGTTCCATCGGTTGAGGGGAGTTGGTTGAGGGGAATCATCAGTTGAGGGCGTCGGTTGAGGGGAACGCCCCGCAGACATCGGGTCCCGTATCGATTTATTTTGTTTTCGTTTTCAGTCGGGTTCACTCTCCGGGATAAAACACGCCGCATTGCTTCCTGATAGCGTCCATCACCCGGCTCATCGAAAGGCTGAATGCATGGGTGAGGTCCGGGCTCTCGATCAGGCCATTGTCCATGCAGCGCATGGTCTCACGGATCTGGTATTCGAACCCGTTGACCACCGGCTCGAGCCGGAATTCTTCATCGGGCAGTCCCTGGCGGGAAAGGGTCAGCCGGTTGTTCTTGTACCAGGGGGTGGGGATGCGTATGATACCTTCCGTCCCTGCTATCTCAGCTGTAATGGATGTCTGGCAACTGAACAGGGAGCTGATCACTGCCAGTGCGCCATCGGGATAATGCAAAGCGGCCACACAACTGTCGTCTGCCCCGGTCGGGGCGAGCTGTGCCGCAGCCATGATCCCGGACGGTTCTCCGAGAAGCAGCTGGCACAGAAACAGGGGGTATATACCGATGTCGAGCAGGGAGCCGCCTCCCAGCGCCTTGTTATACAATCGTCCGTCGGGGTTGAAGGGGGGCGCGAAGCCGAAATCGGCCCTGACATATTTCACTTTTCCAATACGGCCTTCGACGATGAGTGCCAGGAGTTTCCCGGTCATCGGCAGAAAGCGGGTCCACATAGCTTCCATGAGGAAGGTCTTGTGTGTCCGGGATGCGTCAACCATTTCCTGCACCTGCCGGTTCGATAGCGCCATCGGTTTCTCGCAGAGAACGGCTTTGCCTTGTTGCAGGCAGAGCAGGGCATGTTCACAATGAAATCCGTGCGGGGTGGCGATATAGACCGCATCGACTCCGGGATCTTTCGCCAGCATGCCGTAATCTCCGTAACTACGGGGAGCGCCAAATTTACCCGCAAATTCCCCGGCCCGTGCTTCGTCTCTTGATGCTACGGCTGCGAGTTCCGCGCCTTCGGTGATGGCCAGCGCCGCAGCGAATTTTGCCGCGATCTTTCCGGGGCCGATGATGCCCCACTGTTTTGCCTGTTTCGGGTATTGGTTGACCGGCATGTTTTGTCGTTTAATTTTCTTTTGCTTCAAGGGGGTATCCCTATTGTTTGCAATCATTCGCGGGCCCAAATTAACGGCAATATTTGAGATAATCGACGTGAAGGGGGGAATTAATCAAGGAGGACGATTTCATATCTTCGTGAGAAAATAGCCTGGATATGCCGAAAACAAGCGCTTTTCTATTCGATCTGAACGGAACGATGATCGACGATATGAAATTTCATCTTCAGGCCTGGTATGAGCTTTTGAATGAGGACCTGCAGGCCGGTCTGAGCTGGGAGCAGGTCAGGGGGCATATGTACGGGAAAAATTCGGAATTGTTTGACCGGATCTTTGGCCCGGGGCGTTTCGCCCCATCGGAGGTGGAAAGGTTCTCGCTGGAAAAGGAGAAGAGATACCAACAGGCTTATAAACCGCACCTGAAGCTGATCGACGGGTTGGGCGCTTTCCTGGAGAAGGCCGATCAGAAAGGCATCCGTATGGCGATCGGGTCGGCGGCCATCCCCTTTAATATCGATTTTGTATTGGACAACCTCTCCATCCGTCATTATTTTCGAGCGATCGTCAGCGCCGACGATGTCAGGATCAGCAAACCCGATCCCGAGACCTATCTGAAGGCCGCCGCCCTGCTGAAGGTCGATCCTTCTTCCTGTATCGTATTCGAGGATGCGCCAAAAGGGGTGGAGGCGGCCTTAAATGCCGATATGAAATGTGTGGTGTTAACCACTATGCACGAGACGCACGAATTCAGCCAGTATTCCAATGTAGTCAGTTTTGTCGCCGATTATACGGATCCATCGCTGTCAGCGTTGTTCCTATGAGCGATGTCTTTGAAGACTGCTGATAGCGAAGGCTGCTTACACAGAAGACCGATGATAGAGAAGGCTGCTGACAGATTAGGGAGCGACTGCTGACAGTGCAACGGGCTGTGTGTTAAAACCATACCCGGTTAATTATCGTATACCTATTTATTCTATACGTGATGAAAAATAAGGTCTTCTGTATTGCCGGTCTCTTTTTTACGGGCTGTCTGTTTTGCGGTTTGCAAGGCTGTAAGAAAGTCATCAGTGTTGATCTTAAGGAGGTGCCTCCCCGGATTGTGATAGAGGGAAATATCACTGACTTGCGGGGACCTTACCAGGTTATGATCAGCCAGACCGTGAATTTCAGTGCGGACAATACCTTCCCGCCCGTTTCCGGGGCAGAAGTGCGGATTACGGACAGCACGGCCTCGGTGTCGGAGACCCTGACGGAATCCGCTCCCGGCCTCTACACTACCAGCCTGCTTCAGGGCTTTCCCGGGCATACATACGGTCTGGATGTAAAATCGGGGGGGCGGCAGTATACTGCCAGCTCAAAAATGCCGCAGCCTGTGGAACTCGACTCGGTGAACTTCTCGCAAGACATAGATCTGGGTGGCAATACGATTATCGAAGCCGTCGTCAATTTCCAGGATCCGGTGGGTTTGGGAAACTCTTACCAGTTCACGGAGATCATCAACGGAAAACGGCTGGACAGGATCTTTGTCTTTGACGACCGGCTGTCGGACGGGAGAACTATCAGCGAGATCCTCTTTACGGACAGCGCCTATCTGCAAATCGGGGATTCCCTGGAGGTTCAGTTATTCTGTGTCGACCCCAAGATTTACAATTATTTTTACGCGCTCAGCCTGATTTCGGCGGATAATAACAGCACGCAGTCGGCGACGCCGGCTAATCCTGTCAGCAATCTCGGCAATGGCGCACTGGGCTATTTCAGCGCGCACACGGTATTCTCGCGGAGCGGAATCGTCGATTAGTCAGTGGTGAATAGTCACTACTGACCAGTCACCACTAACTTTAAGGTTGATAGCTTTTTATTTTGTTGTAGAGGGTTTTCCGGTCGATCTTCAGGATTTCAGCCGCCTTGGATTTGTTGTAGTTGACCTGTTTCAATACGTTCATAATGGTGTCGTATTCCGCCTGTGCGGCTGCATTTTTCAGATCCGTTTCCCGGTTGTTTATCGGGTGAACGTTGAGGGGAGCCGGCGCGACGACCGTGTTGACGGCCACCGGATCCGGCGGCTGATGGAGGTGGCTGAATTGATGGGGGTCGATGATTTCAGGGGGCAATACTCTCGGGTTGATGAGGCCCGAAGAAGTCAGCAAGGCGGCCCTCCGGATCACATTCCTGAATTCACGCAGGTTGCCCGGCCAGGAATATTGCAGGAAGATGTCCATGACTTCGGGCTCGAAGCCCTCCACGGTCTTGTTGAGCTCTTTGTTCGCCTTGTCGAGGAAGAACTCCGCAAAGAGCGGGATATCCTCCCTCCTTTGTCTGAAGGCGGGCAATATGATCGAAAATTCGTTGAAACGGTGGAACAAGTCTTCGCGGAACCGGCCTTTGCGATAGGCTTCCTGGAGGTTCTCATTCGATGCGACGATGATCCGCGTGTCAACGTCCATTTCCTTGACGCCGCCCACCCGTTTAAACTTCCTTTCCTGGATGACCCTGAGCAGGGCGGCCTGTATCTCGTAGGAGAGGTTGGCGACCTCGTCCAGGAAGAGTGTGCCTCCGTTGGCCAGCTCGAAATGTCCTTCCTTGTCGTTCAGTGCGCCTGTGAAAGCTCCCTTCACATGGCCAAACAGCTCGCTGCCTGCGAGCTCCTTCGACAAGGTGCCGCAATCCATGGCGATGAAGGGCTTGTCCTTTCTGGCGCTGAACTGGTGAATGGTCCTGGCGATGACTTCCTTGCCGGTGCCGCTTTCGCCGTAGAGGATGATGCTGTAGTTGGTGGGTGCGACCAATTCGATCTGTTTATAAAGCTCCTTTGTAGAAGGGGCTTCTCCCACCAGGAAATCACTGTCCTGGCCGGTGCGGGTATTCTTTTTGCCGGTAGTTGAGGTGGGATAGGATTTCTGGGTTTCCACGGTGGAAGGAGGGCTCTGCAGGGCCTTTCCGATCACGTTGACCACCTCTTCGGGGATGAGCGGCTTGGTAATATAATCGAACGCCCCTGCCTTGATGACGTCGACGGCTGTTTTGATATCCGAGTAGCCGGTGATGATGATCACGATGGCGTGGGGGTTCACCGTCTTTATCTCCTTCAGTACTTCCCGGCCTTCCTTATCTCCCAGCCGGAAGTCACAGAGGACTATATCGAACGCAGACTCCTTGTATTTTGCAATTCCCTTGTTCCCGCTATGGGCCGTGTCTGTCTCGAATCCTTTTCTTTGGAGGAAACGGGACAGTAAGGTGCACATATCCATATCGTCGTCAATAATCAGAATTCGCTTCATACCAGAGTAGTTTCGTGTTTAAAGTTACTTTAAAATGTGTATAAACTTTGTTCAACCAGTTATTTGCAAGGGTACTATGTAAAACATCCTGCCAAAAAAATAATGAGATACAAACGGCGTCCGGCTGTCATTCACCGGGAAAGGCCGCCCCAGATTGTGGAAAATTGTACACAACGGGATACTCTTCGACGAGATGGGACCGACTGCCGGAACAGGGAGGGCGTATTTTGGCCTAAGGAGCGGACCCGGAATTGTATGGCAAATAAATTGTAGATATAATGGAAAGTCTTTCTTTTTTAATTTGCTTTTAATTCGTATGTTAATGTGGAAACAAATAGTATGAATGAGATTTCAAAGATTTTGATCGTAGATGATGAATTGGATATTTGTTATTTACTAAGCGGAATGCTTAAAAGGCGTAATTTTCAACCGGGTTTTGTAAATACACTCTCTGATGCCGTGGTTGCTTTGCGTAGCGATACTCCTTCCCTGATGTTCCTGGATAACCATCTTCCCGATGGATTCGGATTGGATTTTATTCCCTATATCAAAAAGAATTACCCGAAGGTCAAGATCATTATGATCACGGCTCATGACAGCGCACAGGACAGAAACACAGCCTATGCCGGTGGGGTCGACCTTTTTATCGGCAAGCCCTTGAACCGCGAACTCATCGATGAAGCCATTGACAAGCTTGCCGGACAAAAAACCATGCCCTGACATGTCAGACGGCAAATGGCAGGATTGACCGCAATCCCGCCCGGGGCTGTTAAAGTCCCGGTTACACAAAATTCAGGGTGATCGAAAAGGCGGTTCCTTTCCCCACCGCGCTCTCCGTCGAGATGTGGCCGTTGTGATTCAAGATGATATTCTGCGTGTTTGTCAAACCCAGGCCTGTCCCTTTCGTCTTGCTGGTGAAATAGGGTTCGAACAGTTTTGAAAGTGATTCGGCGTCTATCCCGGAGCCGTTGTCTGTGATCGTTACGACGCACCTGTTGTCCCTGTCTTCGGTTTTGATCTGCAGGATGCCATGACCCGGCTCCATCGCTTCGATGGCGTTTACGATAATATTGAGAAAGGCGATCTTGATCCTTTCTATGTCCACCGAGACGTCGCAGATGCCATCCGAATATTTCTTCTCCACCCAGATATTGTTCAGTTCGATCCGGTCTTTGGCCAGTTCCAGCGTCTCGTCGAGGATCTGGTTGATCGATACCCTTTTATGCGAGAGTTCGGCGAATTTCGTGGAATTGAGCAGGTCGGTGATCAGTTGGTTGATGCGAAGGCTGTTGCGGTTGATCATGTCGAGCAGGAGAGTGGCGTTGCCATTGCCGCCGGGGGCGCCATTCATATCGCTTTTTAACTGGTCGACCGCCAGGTTGATATTCGTCAGCGGGTTTCTGACTTCGTGGGCGATGGTGCGTGCGATCCGTCCCGTGGCGGCGAATTTTTCGATACTGCGCATACCGACCAGTTCCTTATTCGCTTTGTCCAGTTCCTGGATCCTTTGCTGCAACTGGTCCTGGTATTCCGATACTTTCCTGTCGGCGATGCGGCGGGCGTTGTTCTCCCGGGTATAGGCCAGGAATCCGTAAATGGCCAGTAAGAAACCCAGCATGAGGGAGACGAGGATAATGGTATTCAGGGTGTGGAACCGGGTCGTCATCTCCCGGGACCTTTCCCGTAGCCTGAGTTGCTCGTTGGCCTGCATCTGATCGATTGTTTCGCGGATGCGTCCCATGATCTCTTTGCTGAAATAGGCCTTTGATTTTAAGGAGTCGTTTATTTGAAGGTCCGAAGCAATGAATTCCGACTTTATATCCGCCAGGAGCTGGTATTTTTTGGTAAGCAACTGCCGGAGGCTTTGCAGGTTCGCGAGCTGGTCGGGGTTGTCCAGGTTCTCCTGCACGAGCCGGTCGTACAGGGAGTCCGTATTGGCCTTGCTGGATTTATACGGTTCGAGGAAGCTGCTGTCTTTGAAGCTGATATAGCCGCGCAGACCGGTTTCCGCATCTTTGATGGAAGACATCAGGCCTTCCATATTTATGAGAATCCTGTTGGAGTGGTTGACGAGGTGTGCCTGTTTCAGCAATTCGGAGTTGGCATAGAGGGTCAGCAGATAGGAGAGCAGCAGCAGGAGAAAGGCTGTGCCGTATCCCGCCCTGATACGTCGATCGATTGCAAATCTTTTAATAACCGTTCTCATTCCCCACTGTTTTCATTTCGTAGGAATTTTTCCCCGTCTGACCTGATTTTTCCCCGGAAAAGGGTCCCGGAACACTCATCTTTCCGATAAAAAAATATGGTACAACAGTTGTTTGCTATAACCTGAGCGTTCATGAGAGAATGCACGGAAAATAACAGACAGCAAAGATATATACATTAAAAGGTACGAATTGTTTATAAGGAGAGGTTCAATTTTTAGGGTTTAGGGGTTGAGAAGGGGCTGTCCATAGGGTACAGCCTCTCTCTTTTAAAAACCGGCAGCGTATTAAAAATAAAGTCTATGAATAATTCGAAATTAGTGATCGGTTTTCTCGCCGGAGCGGCCATTGGCGGTGTATTGGGGGTATTGTTCGCCCCGGACAAAGGAGAAGAGACGCGAAAAAAAATTGCAAAAAAGGGGAACGACGTCTCCGATGCGCTAAAGGACAAGTTCAATGAATTTGTCGACGGGGTCAAGGGGAGTTTCGTCTCATCGGAATATCCGCACGTCAACTAACGGATATTCCCTAAAAACAGGTTATGCAAAAACAGGAAGAGGACATAGAAGAATTGCTGATTGAGGCGGGCAATTATCTCGAGACCCGGACCGAATTGTGGAAGTTGAAGACGGTGGACGCCGTGTCTGAGTTGTTTTCCGCCCTTGTCTCCCGCCTGGTATTGATCGGGTTGCTCACTCTTTTTGTGGTAACGGTCAACACGGGTCTTGCCTTGCTGATAGGGTACTGGCTGGGCAATGGGTTCTATGGGTTCTTTATCATCGGCGGCGTATATGGGATTGCAGCCTTGGTCTGTTATGCCAATCGCGGTCATTGGATAAAAGGACCGGTAGGTAATATGATCATCCGGAAAATATTGAAGCCGGGTTTCAGGACCAAGCTGTCTTAAAATTCTCATTATGTACAATATCAGAACCGTCGAAGAACTCAGGGTGGCGATAGCCGAGCTGGAATATGAGACGAAGCAGAAAGAGAAGTCAATCCGCAAAGACATCAGTCTCACGGTGGACAGCCTGCGCCCCGCCAATCTCGTGAAAAACCTGTTCGGCAGCTTTCTGAACGGAACGCAGACCCAATCCCTGCTGGCTTACAAGCCGGTAAAAGGCAGTTTTAAGGCAGGTATTGTGCGAACGGCCGTGGCCTTCGGAACCAGTCTGCTGGTGCGGCGATTCTTTAAAAAGAAGGAATAGGAAGAATGGTATATAATTTGTGGTTAAGGGAGAAAACAATCTTCCGGAATATTACTCTTTCCTGTGATCAACCTTACACCACCTGTTCGGGATTGGGCATCAACCGGATCGGATGTTAATTGATTGGATAATCCCAGCACATCAAGAATCGGGTAATGTACATGGTTGGTTCAGGCCGGTACATTGCCTTTTTTGTGTTCGTGGTTTCTGTGCCGGGTTCTTAGGTCCGGTTTGGCGTTCGGGCTTTTTCGGCAGATACGGTCGCCCCCCTTTATACTTTTACAAATTCGTTCAGTTTATGCAATTCGAGGATGGTGGTCTTGCCGTCATCGCTTTCCCTGTACATGGGTACGAACTTCCCGTTGAACAGGATCTCTTCATAAGTATACGAAGTTCGTTGCTGGACGACGTTTGAGTAGACGTCGTCGAAGCCGCGGATCAGCACATAAATTTCCACATCAGCCGCCTTCATGTCGTCGAAGCTAAAACCTGCCAGCGGGCTTTTCTCATCGATCGGGTGGACCACGGTCCAGTTCATCGGCAGGCTCTCGACCCGGTTACGTTCGAGGTCCAGGTCGTAGTACTTGTAGACGTTTTGGCCGTCCTCCATCACCTGCAAACCGATATTTACGCGTATTTCCACATTGGTTAGAGTATGTTTCTCTTTGTAGGAGGCAAAGCGAAACATCAGGCCTGTTTGTTCCCGGTAAGGGCTCACCAGGGCGTTGTCGCTGAATTTCAGGTAGGCCCGGGGTCTGGAGAATCGTCCGAAGATGAGACCGGTGGCGAGGGCGAAGGACAGAAAACCGCTCATCGCCTCAACGGCCGCCACGAGGTTGGCGCCGTCCCCGACCGGGTTTACCCGTCCATAGCCCACTGTTGTAAAGGTCTCCGTACTGAAGAAATAGACTTCCTTGAATTTTTCCCAGGGCGTCCGTGCGATGGTCCCCTGCAGTCCATCTATGCCCACCAGGAAGTAAAGACCCGAATAGACGAGGTTGATGACAAAGTAAAACAGCAGGATCAGACCGATGAATTTCCATCGGGGGAGGGTCAGCATGCTGTGATAGATGCTGAAGCGCCTGAGGAAGGGCAGGCCTTCCTTCCGGAGGTTAAAGGTTCCGTCCCGGTTGATAAACCGGCCGCCGTAGCTGCTGGCGTTGTTTCCGAAGCCGGTGTCGTTATTCGTCTTTAAAAAGGGGTTGATCCTTTTGTGCAGCGCCATGGTTACTCATTTGATGAAAGTGCAAATCTAATTCGAATTTTTGAGCTTCGCCTCACTTCAACAGGGCTTCGTACAGCACTTCCACGGGATGGAGGGCCTTGCGTCCGGTTCCGTCTTTTATCTGGTGCCGGCAGCTGGTTCCCGGGGCGGCGATAATGGTGTCTTCCGCCTGGGCTCTTACTGCGGGCAGCAGCACCAGTTCCCCGATCTTCATAGACAAATCGTAGTGTTCTTTTTCGTAGCCGAAGGATCCCGCCATGCCGCAGCAACCGGAGGGGATGACCCCGACTGTATAGTTTGCCGGGAGTGACAGCAGTTTGACAGACGGCGCGACCGAAGACATCGCCTTCTGTTGACAGTGGCCATGTAATTTGACGGCTCTCTTCTCCGTTGTGAACTGTCCTGCATGGATATGCCCTTTTCCGATTTCCGCTGCGATGAATTCATCGATGAGGAAAGTATTCTTTGCCAGCTGTTTTGTTTTCGCCAGCCTGCCGTCGTCGGCAAGATCCGGGTATTCGTCCCGGAAACAAAGGATGGCGGATGGTTCGATGCCGATCAGCGGCGCATCTTGATTTACCAGCGGGCTCAGCAGGTCGATATTTCTCCAGGCGATTTGTTGCGCCTGCCGCAGCAGCCCTTTGGAAAGCCAGGCCCTGCCGCTCTCTTCATGGTCGGGAAGGATGACTTCATAGCCCAGTTTTTCGAGGAGCAGGATCGCTTTGATGCCGGTCTCCGTATCGTTGTAATTGGTGAACTCGTCGCAGAAGAGATGAACTTTTGGACGGCTATTCCCGGAGGAGAGGCCCCGGTCTGTGCCGCCCGGGGACGTCGTTGGCCCCGTTCCGTTGGGGGGAGCAATGGCTTGTCCCGGTGGGGTCGCCGCCTGATGCTTTTTGAACCAGCTTCGGAGGGTCGTCTTGTACAGTAAAGGCATCGAGCGGCCGGGGGCGAAGCCGGCGAATCGCTTGATCCAGCCTGCCGTCAGTTTATTGGTCATCGCGAAATTATAGAGGCCGGGGGCCAGGGAGCCCAGTCTCGCGGATTTATTGAACCCGGCGATCAGTTTTGCCCGAAGAGGGACGCCGTTGGCATCATAATAATGCTGGAGGAATTCGGCTTTGAGTTTCGCTACGTCCACATTCGAGGGGCATTCCGATTTGCAGCCTTTGCAGCTCAGGCAGAGATCCATGACTTCATAGATCTCTTTGTGGTCGAAGCGGTTCGCTTTATCGGAATGGGTCAGGAACTCGCGGAGGATGTTGGCGCGGGCCCGGGTCGTATCCTTCTCGTTGCGGGTAGCCATGAAGGAGGGGCACATCGTGCCGCCGGAGAGCTCGGTCTTGCGGCAGTCGCCGGAACCGTTGCACTGTTCGGCATGCTGCAGGACATCCTGGTCCTTATAGCGAAAAACGGTTTGGAAGGGGGGTGTATGCTGGCCGGGTGTGTAGCGCAGCATGGAATTCATGGAGGGGGTGTCCACGATCTTGTTGGGGTTAAAGATATTCTCCGGGTCCCAGGTCTTTTTCACTTCCCGCAGCAGTTGGTAGTTCTTCTCGCCCACCATCTGCCGGATGAATTCTCCCCGCAGGCGGCCGTCGCCGTGTTCTCCGCTCAGGGAGCCATTGTATCGTTTAACCAGTGTGGCTATCTCTTCTGCGATGGTCCGGAAGAGCCGGTTGCCTTCCTCGGTCTTCAAATTGATGATCGGGCGCAGGTGGATTTCCCCGGAGCCGGCGTGGGCATAATGTACCGAATAGAGCCCGTGTTTTTTCAGGATTTCGTTGAAATCCCGGATATAGGCGGGCAGGTCCTGTACGTCGACGGCGGTGTCTTCGATCACGGGCACAGCCTTCGCGTCTCCGGGCAGGTTGGAAAGGAGACCTAAGCCCGCCTTGCGGAGCGACCAGATCTTTTTGGTGTCATCTCCGAAGAGAAGCGGAAAGTGGTATCCGAGACCCGCTGCCCGCATGTCGGACTCAACCTGTCCGGCTACTGCCCGGATGCTTTCGCGATCCTCCCGGGAAAACTCCACGACCAGGATGGCGCCGGGGTCACCCTGCACGAAGAAGCGGTTCTTGCTTTGTTCGATATTCTCTTTCGTGCATTCCAGGATATAGTGGTCGATGAGTTCGCTGGCGCTGGGGTGATAGGGAAGGGCGATCAGGTTGGCGCGCAGCGCTTCGTCTATGCTGTTGAAATGCACGCAAAGCAGGCCGCTCTCTTTGGGCGGCAGGGGTACGATATTCAGTTTGATCTCGGTCAGGAAGGCCAGGGTGCCTTCGGAGCCGGCGATCAGTTTGCAGAAGTTGAAATCCGGCTCACCGGCGGTAAAGGGGGCTGTATCCAACAGGACGTCGAGGGCATAACCGGTATTGCGGCGTTCGATGCTCTTTTTTGGAAATTCCCGGCGGATCTCCAGCTGGTTGTCGTAATTGCCCAGGATGCTCCGGATCGAGCGGTATAAATTGGCTTCGAGGCCGGTTCCCTCGCATTTGGCGTGGAAGGCATCCGGATCCAGGGAGGTAAAGACGGCTTCGGTGCCATCGCTGAGCAGGGCCCGGACCTCCAGGAGGTGTTCCCGGGTACTGCGGTAGACGACCGAGTTGGAGCCGCAGGAGTTGTTGCCGACCATGCCGCCGATCATGGCGCGGTTTGCCGTCGAAGTTTCCGGGCCGAAAAGCAGGCCATGCGGTTTGAGAAAGGCATTCAGTTCGTCGCGGATCACGCCGGGCTGGACGCGCACCCATCGCTCTTCAGTATTCAGTTCCAATATCTTAGTGAAATTCCTGGACACGTCGACGACGATGCCCGACCCCACGACCTGTCCGGCCAGGGAGGTGCCGGCCGTGCGGGGGATCAGCGAAGTCTTTTCGGTATGGGCGAAGGCGATCAGCTTTCTGATATCTTCCAGGGTACGGGGGATGGCTACTGCCAGCGGCATTTCGCGGTAGGCGGATGCGTCGGTGGCGTAAAGTGTACGCATGGTCGTGTCGTCGTAGAGTTCTCCCTCGAAATCCTGGGCCAGTTGCTTCAGTTTGGCGTTCGTCATGTGCAAAATTTTGGTACCTTTTTTCCGGGTGGGGTCAATGGATTTGGACGGCCATCCGGGCCGCAAAATTACTGCGTTTCGGCCGGTATAAGAACAGCCGGAATGAAAAATCGGGGATATATGGAGAGTACTTTTTAGGGATTGCCGGAATGGCTGCCGGGAATTAAAAAGTTTACTTTTTTTGTGCTGTTTTTCGGTAAGGGCCTATCTTTATCCCTCACATTAGACAAGTTTTTAATTTAAAGCAAGGCTCAATTAGCACGCATGAAGAGAATCATCCCGTTCCTCCTTTTGGTAATCGTAGTGGCTGCCAATACCTCCCAGGCCCAGCAGAAGATCAATCCCGATAGCATACGCGGCAAAATGCAATGGTTTGCCGACGCGAAACTGGGGATTTTTATCCATTATGGCATCTATGCCGTCAAGGGCATCGGCGAGAGCTGGAGCTTCCACAACAAACAGATCTCCTGGCCGGACTATATGTCCCAGCTAAAGGGCTTTACGGCTTCCAAATACGATCCCCAGTACTGGGCCGACGTCATTAAAGAGAGCGGCGCCCAATACGCGGTGGTCACGACCAAACACCATGATGGGGTGGCTCTCTGGGATACCAGGGAGAAGCATTACAGTGTCGTGAAGAATACCCCGGCCCGCAGGGACCTGGTTAAGCCATTGTTTGAGGCATTGCGGAAAGACGGGATCAAATGCGGCGCTTATTTCTCGCTGATCGACTGGAGCCATCCCGATTATCCCGGCTTCCTGAAAGACAGTTCCCGCTATAAAATGGCCGACCACCCCGAGAAATGGCTGAAATTCCAGCATTTCTTCCAAGGCCAGCTCAAAGAGATCAGCGACCAGTTCAACCCGGACCTCTATTGGTTTGATGGTGACTGGGAACACAGCGCTGAAGAATGGCAGAGCGAAAAGGTCCGCGGCATGCTGCTGGCCCGCAACCCCGGCACGATCATCAACGGACGTCTCCAGGGATATGGCGACTATGACACTCCCGAACAGAACTTCCCGGTGACCCGGCCGCACTACAACTGGTGGGAACTGTGTATGACGATCAACAACAACTGGGGTTACCAGCCAAAAGACACCAACTGGAAGACGCCCTTCGAAGTGATCACGATCTTTGCGGATGTGGTTTCGAACGGAGGAAATCTCCTGCTCGACATCGGGCCCAAGGAAGACGGCACGATCCCACCCGAAGATGTCCACGTCCTGGAAGAACTGGGTAAATGGAATCACAAACATGCCGAGGCCATTTTCGGCGCCCTCGGCGGCATCCCCCAGGGGCATTTTTACGGTCCCACTACGCTGTCGAAAGATTCTACGATCCTCTACCTGTTCCTGCCAGGCAAGACCAGTGGACAGATCGTGGTGAAAGGGCTGGATAATAAGATAAAGGATATCGAAGTATTGGGACAAGGGGCTCATCTCACGCACAAGATCGTAGGGAAGATCTACTGGAGCCCTGTGCCCGGTTTGGTGTATATTCCCGTTCCGGAGAATGTGCAGGACCCTTATGTGACTGTTTTGAAAGTGGTGCTCGACAAGCCGGTCAAACTATATGGCGGACGTGGTGGACTGGGCGGGTAGTGGTGGAATGGGGGTGACAACCGGCTTGATGAGGCAATGGTGTCCGGGGAGCTAACGATTGGCTTGTCAAGGTAATGGTGTCCCGGAAAGATACCGGTCGGCATCGGCGACAATGGGAGCATTATTGGTTGGTACGGAGAATGATTTGTTGTTCACGCAGTAAAATCATGGAGTGTATGCCCGATAGAGAATTGAGTTGCGATCCGGAGGCAGGGCTGATTTATGATGTCGGCGCCAACAATGGCGATGACGCTGCTTATTATCTTGCCCGGGGGCACAGGGTAATTTCCGTTGAGGCCAATCCTGCTCTTGCCGGGTATCTGAGGCTCCGGTTTAAAGAGGAGATTACGGCGGGAAGACTTGTCGTATTACATACAGCCGTTGCGGATAAAGACAGGGAGAAAGTAGTTTTCTATATATGCAGTGACGACGGGAGAAGCTCCCTGATAAAGAAAATTTCCGAAAGAGGCGCCACCATAAAAGATTCAATTGAACTCACGGGCAGGACCCTGCGCTCTCTGTTTGAAGAATTCGGATTGCCCCGCTATTGCAAGATCGACATCGAAGGCTATGATGCGAAGGCTCTCGCCAGCTTGGAAGGATATCCCGGTTGCCCGGCTTATATTTCCTGTGAGAATTCCTGCGACAGTATAGCAGAGATAAATCTGCATCACCACTTATTATACCAGGCGCTGGATGCGCTGGTTTCGGCCGGGTACTCCCGGTTCAAATTGCTCGATCAGCAAAGCCTTGTGGTACTGGCCGATGAAAATCACTATGGGTTTTTGCATAAGTTATCGACAAAAATCGCGTCGAATATGGAGCGGCTCACGGGTCGGGTTACCGCAAAATATAATAACCGGCTTTTTGAATTAAAAAAAAGGGGACTAAAATCCGACGATGTGATAGCGCCTTTCGGTGAAGATCTGCCCGGCGAATGGAATGATTATAAGACTACCCGGGAATACCTGGCTTATCATTTCAGGGATTATTTTGATCATCTGCGAAATAAACAGCTTATGTTTTGGGTAGATATACATGCCAAATGGATGCTACCGTTCCTGGTTTGCATTTTTGTTTTGCCGGCCGTCTCTTTTGCCCAGCATAAAAAGGGGACGAAAGGCTTTGGGCAGGAGAGCCCGGCAAACGGGAGCGCGGTATCCCCGAAGGACGGGGTAAACGACCGGGCATATTGGCTGGCTGAAATGGACAAACTTGCCCGCCCCGTATTGTCGAACCTGGCCGCCGACAATCTCCGGAATGCCTTGCCGCTGGTGCTGTCGAAGAGAACGGACAACGCGGAGGACAGAAGGAAATCGGCTTATCTGGAGGCATTTGGCAGGACCCTGAGCGGTATTGCTCCCTGGCTGAATGGCGAAGGCGGATCGGCGGCGGAGGTGGCCCTCCGAAATCAATACCGGCAATGGGTGATACCGGCGATCAGACATGCCGTCGACTCTTCGGCAAAGGATTATATGGCCTGGCGGGCTCCTGCGCAGGCGCTGGTGGATGCCAGTTTCTTCGCTTTCTCTTTTCTTCGTTGTCCCTGGCTTTGGGAGCATCTTGACGAGTCCACGCGCCGGCAGGTTGTACAGGCGCTTCGCTCCACCCGGGTAATCCAGCCCGGCTTTAACAACTGGCTGTTGTTTTCCGGGATGATAGAAGCCTTCTTCTGCCGGTACGATCTGCCCTGGGATCCGATGCGGGTCGATTACTGCGTACGCCAGCTCGGGCAATGGTATCTCGGAGACGGGATCTATGCCGACGGGCCGGCTTATCATTGGGATTATTATAACAGCTATGTGATCCATCCCTATCTCGCGGCAATCGTGGAGACCGTCAATACTAAAAATGGCAATTATGCCTTGCTGGTTGAGAAGTTGAAAGTGAGGGATCAAAGATATGCCGCTATCCAGGAGCGGCTGATCAATACCGACGGCAGCTACCCGGCTACCGGGCGCTCGATTGTCTATCGTTGCGGGGCCTTTCATCACCTCGCGGATGTCTCGTGGCGGAAGACCTTGCCTGCTGCATTGAAACCCGCTCGCGTCCGGTGTGCGCTGACAGCCGTAATCCGGAAGACCCTGGACGCTCCCGGCACCTATAGTACGGGTGGCTGGCTGAATATCGGATTGGGTGGTAACCAACCGGATCTGGCGGATGCTTATATTACGACCGGCAGCCTCTATCTCTGTTCGGATGTCTTCCTGCCGTTGGGCTTGCCTGCGACCGATCCGTTCTGGTCGGACCCCGCCGAACCCTGGAGCGCGCAGCTGATCTGGAATGGGCAGGATGCGCCGGGAGATCACTCCATTGATTGATACCCGGATTGAAGTATCTTAGCCCTAAATCCACTATTGCATGTTTCGTATCGGCAGGATCTTGTTGTTTGTGTTTTTGTTAAGCGGTCTCCTGGCCACCTCTTTCGTTTCGGAGGCGCAAAAGAAAGGCCCTCTCCGGCCTTCGGAGCCCATGCTCAAACTGATAGAAAACAATCTCAAACAGGCCTGCAGCCAATATAAGATCCTGAAGGGCCGGCTGCCTGCCGGGCGTTTCCCAAAGACGTATTTTATCAGGACCGGCCGGATGGAGACCGGCGAACCGGATGCCTGGACCAGCGGATTTTACCCTGGCACCCTGATGTATCTCTATCAGTTTTCAAAAGATACCAGCCTGTCTAACGAGGCATTGCAGCGGATGAAGTTGCTCGAAAAAAATGCCGACCGGAAGGACGCCTACGACCTCGGATTCCTGATGTATAACAGCTATGGGAATGCTCAAAGATTGCTGCCGTCTCCGGAATATGCTGCTCTTTTGCAAAATAGCGCCCGCGCCCTGGCCGCCGATTTCAATGCCAAAGTCGGTGCCATCCGTTCCCGGGAGACCGGCAAGTGGCAGTTTCCCGTGACGACGGATGGCCTGGCGAACCTGGAGCTGCTTTTTTGGGCCGCCCGCTCCGGCGGAGACCCTGCTCTTGAAAAGATTGCGATCACCCATGCCAATACGACCCTGCTCAACCAATTCCGTCCCGACTACAGCTCTTACGATGTCGTGGATTATGATACGACGAACGGGCAGGTAGTCTCCCGAAAAACGGCCCGCGGATATGCCGACACTTCGGCCTGGTCGAGAGGACAGGCCTGGGGGCTTTACGGTTTCACCATGCTGTATCGTTTCACCCGGGATTCGCGCTACCTGGACCAGGCCGTCCATATCGCCGATTTCATTTCAGGCAATCCGCATCTGCCGGTCGACAAGATCCCTTACTGGGATTTCAATGCGCCCCCCTTTCCCGTTCCCTTACGGGATGCATCTTCCGCCGCCATCATGTGTTCGGCGTTGCTGGAGCTATGCGGCTATACAGACCCCAAAAAGGGCCAGGAATATGTCGCCGTTGCCGAGCAGATCATCCGCTCCCTGTCTTTTGATCCCTATAAGGCCCTGGTAGGAGAGAACGGGGGCTTCCTGCTCAAACATAGCGTCGGTAATATGCCGGCAAGAATCGAAGTCGATGTGCCGGAGACGTATGCGGATTATTATTTCGTGGAGGCGATGATGCGGTACCGGCAATTGGGGGAGAAAAGATCATGGTGAGCGCAATCGTACTGGCAGCCGGAATGTCCCAACGGATGGGAAAAGAGAATAAGCTCCTGCTTCCTTTTGCCGGTAAGACCCTGCTCGAAACGACGATCGGGAACATCCTGAGGGCCGAACCCCGACCGGAAGTCATCGTGGTCACGGGCCATGAAGCCGACCGCGTAAAGGCCGCTATTCAACACCTGCCGGTTACAATCCTGCACAATCCTGGTTATGCGACGGGTATGACCGGGTCGATACAGGCCGGCGTGCGGCGGGCGATGGGTGACGGATTTATGATCTGTCTCGGCGACATGCCGCTCATCAGCGCTGCCGAATATTCGTCTTTGATGGAATCTTTTGAAAAGCAACTGGCTTTGGATCCTCAATGCATCTGCATACCTGTTTACCGGCAGCAGCCCGGCAATCCGGTCATTTTCTCCGCCTGGTACCGGGATGCGATCCTGTCGCATACCGCGCCGGAAGGATGCCGGGAGATCGTCCGGGCCCATCGCGATTTTGTTCTCCGCGTCCCGATGCCGGCGGATTCCATCCTGCGGGATATCGATCAGGAAGACGATTATATCCGGATTACGCATTTGACCTAAAGCCGATCTATTCTACGAGGCTCCGTTGCCGATCCGTGGCGTTCTTCCCGGCACGAGGCATCCTTCTTGCATCTGTCTCTTCGGATAAAATACTTTTTTATGGAAAATACAAATGACAGGAAGCTCAGCTTTCCGCAGCGCAATTGGCTCCTGCTTTGCATTTTGGTGGCTATACTAAGCCCCCTGGTCGTCCATCTCGTCCACCGATCGGCGGAGTCGGAATCCTACAAACAATCTATGGATGAAAAGCCCGTCAGGGCGGGAAATTCCACGGATACTTCTTATAAGGTCGCCAGCCCCCCTGTGGCTCCGCGGGCAGACAGCGCGAAAAAATGAGGCGGTGGGCGGTGAGTAGTGAGTGGTGAGTGGTGAGTGGTGAGTGGTGAGAGGGATGGGGGTAAAGAGTAGCGGGGGGAGTGATGAGGTTGAGTAATCGGTGATGAGGAGTGGTTAGGATGAAGTGGCGAGTAGGGGGGATGAGAAAGAGCCGATGAGTGGTAGTAGAATGAGTAAGCGGTAGTAGAATGAGTAAATACGAAAAGGGACCGTTCCTGAGAGACGGCCCCTTTTCTTTTTATAATGACCTCTGTCAGGCTCTGCGAATGATACCCAACAGCAGGGAGATGACGGCGAGGACGATCAATATGTGGATAAGCCCCGTGGCGCTATAGACAAATACGCCCAGGAGCCAGCCGATCAGCAAAATGATTGCGATTAAATAAAGTAGACTGCTCATAAAATGGTTGTTTTTCTGATGATAAATTATTGTGTCTGCTTGTCTCCGGATGATCCGAGCGATGTCTCCGGCTCGTTCGATCGATGTTGTTTATCGATTCGTTTTTATTTGTCGATGCTATCGTATACCTAGAAAAATGCTTGCCAATTATTTTTTCAGGCCAAAAAAAGCATTTACGACGATTTTTCGCGTCCGGTTGAGGAATATAATCTACATATTGTTGAGGAAGGAAAGAGAAAGGAAAGAGACAAGAAAAAGACAAAAAGGGAGAGTAAAGAAAGTGTGAAGATTGGGCGAAGGGAGAGTGAAGGGAGAGTGAAGGGATAGTGAAGGAAGTGCGGAGATAGAGTTGGTAAGCGGGAAGCGAGTGTAAAGAGAAAGGGAATGGAAGAGAAAAGAGAAGGGAAGAGAAAAGAGAAGGGAAAAGAGAAGGGAAGCGGGAACAGAGAATTTGGGAGTGGAATAAAAGAAAGAGAGAGGTAATGGGCAAGAAGGGGGAGGGCGGGAAGAGGGATGGAATCGAAGAAAGAGGGTAAACTGGCATGATATTTCTCTCTTTCCATGCATATGCCGTGGAAAAATGAATAAACCCAAAAATAGATTCTTCGGGATTTTACAGGTAATTAAGCAGGCCGCTATCGATTTTGACAGCGACAATGGCTTCAAATTGAGCGCTTCCCTGTCTTATTATACCCTGTTTGCCCTGGCACCCGTGCTTATTATCATGATCTCGCTCGCGGGCATCTTCTTTGGACAGGATGCGGTCGAAGGGAGGATCTATACCCAGATCAAGGACCTGGTGGGGAGTAACGCGGCCGTGGAAATCCAGGATATCATCCGGAATATCGAAAATACCAAGCATACTACGGCCGGCGCCATCCTCGGCGTGGTCATCCTGCTCATTGGCGCCACCGGTGTCTTTACCGAGATCCAGGGATCCATCAATTATATCTGGTCTGTTTTGGCAAAGCCCAGGAAAGGATGGCTGAAGCTATTGTTGAACCGGCTATTGTCTTTTTCGCTGATCGTGAGCACGGGGTTTATCCTGATGGTGTCGCTGCTGCTGAATTCGCTGATGGACCTGTTGAGCGACAAGCTGAAGGAGCATTTTGAAAACACCACGGTTTACCTGTTTTATGTCTTGAACACGGGCTTGCTGTTTATCGCCATTACGACCCTGTTTACCATCATTTTTAAAGTGCTGCCGGATGCGATGATCCGATGGAAGGATGCTATCACAGGCGCTATTTTTACGGCGCTTTTATTCCTGCTCGGGAAGTTCCTGATCGGCCTCTATATCGGCAACTCCAATATCGGCCTGACTTACGGGGCTGCGGCTTCGGTGATTGTCATCCTGTTATGGGTCTATTACTCTTCGATCATCCTGTATTTCGGTGCGGAGTTCACCAAGTCTTTCGCCTTGCATTACGGCGGCCGCATCCGGCCTTCGGATACGGCGGTGCTGATTGTTAAGAAAGAAGTACGGGAGATAGAAACTGCAGAACGGTTTAATTCCACAAGCCCCTGATCTGCGCCACGGGGATCTTCATCAGTTCGCGGTATTTAGCCACCGTACGCCGGGCTATGTTGTAGCCCTGTTCGGAGAGTACGGAAACCAACTGCCTGTCCGTATAGGGATTTTTCTTGTTCTCTTTTTCGATCAGCTCACCGATAATCGTCTGTATTACACGGTTGCTTATATTGTCGCCTTCCTGGTTGACGATGCCTTCGGTAAACAGGCCCTTTAGCAGGATCGTCCCGAAAGGGGTCTCGCAATATTTGTTGCAGGTGATACGGGATACCGTGGAGATATCCACCATTACCTTATCCGCAATATCTTTTAGCTTCATCGGCTTCAGCAGCAGGACATCTCCCTGCCTGAAATAATCATATTGCCGGGCGACGATGGCTTTCATCACTTTCAGCATATTGGATTCCCTTTGCACGATCGCGTTTATAAACCATTGTGCGGAGGACAATTTGCTGCGGAGGTACTGGCGGGCGGCCTTATCGATCGTCGCCCCCCGCGTAGTGCTTTGTACCATCTCCATCCAGGATTGGTTGATCCGGAGCGAGGCAGACCGTTGACGATATAATTCCACTTCCAGCTGATCGCCTTCGTCGGTCACCAGGAAATCGGGCAAAATCCGCTGGTTGGCCTGCGAGAAGGCGGTTACGGTGATGACGGGTTTTGTTCTCAGTCCGGCCAGCAGTTGAAGGACTATCTTGATCTCGTCTTCTTCCAGGCCGAGCTCCCGTCGGATCTTCTCTATGTTGCGGGACCGGAGATCGGAGTAGTGGCCCTCGAGAAGCCGGATGGCCATCCGTATATCGGGTCTCTTTGTGTTCATCTTTCGCAACTGGATCAGCAGGTATTCCTGCACGTTCCTGCATCCGATCCCCGGCGGATCCAGCTGCCGGATGGTCATCAGGGCTTCTTCCAACTCGGCCGTCTCGACCCAGGAATGCTGTTTGAATGACAATTCGGAGGCCAGTTCTTCCAGTTCCTGTTCGAGCATGCCATGTTCGTTTACGGAGTCTATCAGGAAGTCATACAGGACATAGCGATCTTCGGGAATGTCTATAAAACGGCATTGTCTTTTCAGGTCTTCCCGGAAATCGGGCGCATCGGCGAGCGGTTTTTCGGGCATCCGGTCCTCCGGCAGATAATTCTTATACTCTGTTTTATAATCAGGGATATCGTCATAGCCGTACTCTTCCCAGTTTTGAAAGTCCTGGACGGTCTCTTTGGAGAATTTGTCCGACCCTTCTTCCTCTTGTGTGCCCGTCTCTTCCAGGGCGGGATTGGTGTTCAGCTCATCCTGGATCCGCAGTTGAAGTTCCAGCGTATTCAGGTGGAACAGGTTCAATAATTCGATTTGCTGGGGCAGGATCGTATGGTGTTGCTTTTGCGTCTGCTGTTGACTGATCATATCACACGTTTCCAACCGTACTCACAAATCTGGCACCAGAAAAGAGACAGCGGGGGATAGGACCGCGGGACGGAGCGGGGATACGGGTCTTGTAGAAAAATGGGTACGGGTTGAGGAAGAACACCCACATCAGGGGGCGGGGTCTTTCTTCCCCCTTTGTGAGGTTTATCGTACATTGGGAGTGTTTTCTCCCGGACCCGAACTCCCGAATTTGGCCTGGTATTCGCTCTTTGCGGGTGTCGGAATTGGCTGTCCAATAAAATTAATGAATGGCATCGTTTGCGAAAAAATTTGTCCGAAGGGTAGTGAGGGTCTTCACCTGGATTGTTGGCGGTGTTCTCATATTGGTGATCATCGTGTTCATCCTCATCCAGGTTCCTTCCGTCCAACGGTTCGCAAAGGGTAAGCTTGTCTCCTATCTTGAAGGGAAACTGGGTACAAAAGTAGAGATCCGGCGCTTGGCCCTCAGCTTCCCCGGAGACCTGACGCTGGAGAATGTTTATTTCGAAGATCGGCGGAAAGACACCCTGCTCTACGGGGGGAAGATCGAAGTGAGGCTGTCGCTCTGGAAACTCCTGGATAAGGAAATCAGCGTCAGCAGGGTGGAGCTCGACAGCATCCGGCTCAACGTATACCGGCAGGGCAGGGATACGGTCTTCAACTATGACTATATCCTCCGTGCGTTTTCGGGGACACCCGCAAAAGAACCGGCGTCCGCCGACACGGCTTCCGCTTTTACCTATCATCTCGGCGACCTGGTGCTCCATCATATCGTAGTCAGCTACCAGGACGACGGAACGGGCAACGAGGTTTTTGCCGACCTGGGCGATTTTACGACGAATATACGACGATTCGACCCGGCTCATTCTGCGTACTCGATCCCGGGTATCAACCTGTCCGGGCTGGTAGCGAGGGTCAGGAGATACAAACCTTCTGGCAGCCTTTCCCCGGCTGGTCTTCCGGCCGGAAGTCCGGGCGCTTCCGCGAAGGCTCCCGGCATCGGCAACGCTGCGGTTAAGCAGACCGGCAATGCGGCAAAGCCCGTGTCTCAGACCCCTCCGCCACTGCTTTCCCTGCAGCTCGGGACGATCGGGCTGGAGCATATCGCGTTCGACTACCAGGATGAGATCGTGGCTACGAAGGCTTCGGTCAATCTGGGAACCTTCCGGGCCGTGGCTGATGCCAGCGACTGGCAGCAGCTGAAGGTCCGTCTCAGGGAGCTCGATCTGAAAAATTCGAAGATTGTGGTCAGTATGGGTGCTGCCCTCAAAAACCCGGGTGGGTCAGCCCCGGTAACCAAACCGGCCCAGACCAAGACGCTCGTTAAGGCTGCCGCGCATGCGAATACCGTTGCCGCGAACGCCAGTGCGACGATAGGGGGAGACAGCGCGACCTGGCAGTTTGAAATAGCAAGCCTGCTGCTGGATAATAACGACCTGCAATACGACGACAACACAAAGAAGAAGATCCCGCAGGGCATAGACTATAACCATCTAAAGGTCGACGGCCTGGTCATCCACGGCGACAACCTGCAGATCACCCCTCATGAATACCGGGGCAGGATCGCCAGCGCCTCTTTTACCGAGCAATCGGGTTTTACCCTCCGGCAGCTGTCGACACGCTTCCTGTATAACGATAACGGCGCCCAACTGAAGGATCTGGACCTGCGGACCGGGCATTCGGAGATCCGCGGACAAAGCCTTGTAAAATATCCTTCGCTGCAGGCGATTTCCCGCTCGCCGGGGTTGCTGAACATGGATCTCAGCTTCGACAAGAGCCGGATTGCGCTGCGCGATGTCCTCAGCTTTGTGCCGGCCCTGGCGGCTTCTTTCAAAGGCAAGGAGGCCCTGATGTTCACCTTCAGCGGCAAGCTGCGGGGATCCCTGAGAGACCTGGATATCCCTTCACTCGAACTAAGTGCTCCGCAAAATACCTTCCTGTCTGCAAAGGGGCATATCCGGGGACTACCGAATATCAATAAGGCCTTTTTCGACCTGCAGACGGTCAGGATCGGGACAGGCAGCCGCGACCTGGAGAATCTCCTGCCAAAGGGGACCCTGCCCTCTTCTGTCCGCATTCCCGATCATTTGCTGGTTGCCGGGAATTTCAGGGGGGGCATAAAGGCGTTCCGCACTAAGCTGGCCCTGCAGAGCAGCAGTGGCAACGGTCAGTTCGACGCCTCCCTGTCACAGTCCGACAAATCCTATGATATAAAAGCATCCCTGGACCGCCTCAACCTGGGGGCTCTTCTCCGGCAGGAACAGGATCTGGGCCTGGTCACGCTGGAGGCTACGCTCAAAGGCGACGGCTTCGATTACAAGACCCTCCATGCGGACCTGCATGCGGAGCTGGCGTCCGCTGTTCTGAAAGGATACTCATATACCGGGTTAGCTCTCGAAGGCTCCCTTGACGGAGGACAGGGTAAGCTTCACGCGGCCATCCGGGATACCTCCATCCGTTTTAACCTGGATCTTACCGCGTCGGATCTGGCGAGAAAATTTCCCGCCGTGCAAATGGATTGGCAGCTGGATACCCTGGACCTGCATGCCCTGCACCTGCTGACCGATACGCTTGGGTTCAGGGGATTGGTCCACGCGGATTTCGCCGACACGAACCCGGATTCTTTGCAGGGCCGCCTCACGATCAGTGGTCTCAGCATGGTCATGGGACTTCAGCATCTTTCCACGGACAGTATCCTCCTGTTGGCGCAAAGACAGGATAATGTACAGGATATCACGCTGCATTCCGAAATGGCAGATGTCGACTGGAAAGGGGTGTATAAGGTTACGGAAACGGCCGATGCCCTGCAACAGGTGCTCCGGCATTACTACGGAGCCGGGTTCCCGGGTGGGGATGCCGGTAATTCCGGAGCCGGTTCAAATTCCCGGGCCGATTCCGCTTCCCGGGTCGATTCGATTTTCCGGGCCGCCTCCAATGCCGGGGTTGTCTCCAATGCAGGAACCGATTCAACAGGAAAGGCCGATCGGGGTTCACGGGGAGCTTTTGTCCGCGGTCATCGTGGGAATGGGGGGGATGGGGCAGCGGGGGGAAGGCACCCGGATCGTTCGCGCGTCCCCGCAAAGGCATTTCAACCGCAGGACTGGACGATCGAACTCGCGGCCAGACCCTCCCCGCTGGTTCTCGCCCGGATGCCTTCGTTGAAAGGATCCGACTCGATCCACGCGCATGTGGCGTTCCGCAGCCAGGACGACAAACTCCTGGTGACATTCGTCGCGCCCCGCATACAATATGGCAGCACGATCATCCGGGAGACCGGGTTTACGGCTTCGACGGATGAAAATAAGCTGGCCTACAGGCTCCAGTCGGAGGGCATCGTCAGCGGGGGCATACAATTATACCAGACCGCTGTATATGGGTGGCTGGGAGATAACCGTCTCTATACGTCCCTGTTGCTGAAAGATGAAAAGACAAAGGACCGGTACCGGCTGTCGGGTCAGTTGAATAGGCTTCCCGGGGGCTGGAAATTCCTTCTCAACCCGGATAGTCTGCTGCTCAACTACGACCGCTGGCAGGTCAGCCGGGACAACTACCTGCAAACGGATTCGTCGGGGATCGTGGTGAATGATTTCGTGATCAGCCACAACGACGAATCCCTGAAGGTGAACAGCATCACGCCAAAGCCTGGTTTGTCCGCCGGCCCGGGCTCGCCCATTGACATCGTATTTCGCAATTTCCAGATCAGCACGCTCTCCAAGTTCGCCAACCAGGATTCTCTGCTCGTCGACGGCGTGCTGAATGGAAAAGCGGACATTAAGGATCTGACGACGCGGCCGGTCTTTACTTCCGATCTGAAAATCGAAAACCTGTCCTATCAGCAGGATACGATCGGAGACCTGGCGGTAAAAGTGAATAACGTAGAAGCCAATACTTTTGCGACGGATTTGTCGGTTACGGGACATGATAACGACCTCCGGGTGACGGGGAAATACTATACCGGCGAAAGCCGCATGGATCTGAAGCTGGATATGCGACAGGTCAATCTCTTTTCCGTAAAGCCATTTGCCGCGGGTCAGCTGAAAGACATAAGGGGACTGCTGAAGGGGCAACTGGCCATTTCCGGTACGCCCGACAAGCCCGTCGTGAACGGGGATCTTCATTTTGAAAATGCCCTGATCACGCCCGAAATATCCGGGGAGCCGCTCAAACTCTCCAATGACAATATCGAATTCGATGCGGACGGCTTCAACTTCAGCCAGTTTTCGATGCAGGATTCCGCGGGCAATAAGGCCATCATCGATGGAAATGTCTATACAAAGGACTATCGGGACTATCGGTTCGATGTCTCGCTGAATGCCGTCAATTTCAGGTTGGTGAATGCGCCCGCTGCCAGCAACCGCCAGTTCTACGGAGCTTTGAACATGGACGCCTCTGCCAATATCTCGGGGGATATCAGCAGCCTGAAAGTGCTGGGCGGCCTCCGGGTCAACCGGAAGACGGATTTCTTCTTTGTGCTCCCCGGCAGCGATCCCGAGATCGTCGACCGGGCGGGTGTGGTACGGTTTATCGACAAAGCCCATCCGGGCGATACGCTTGTAAACCAGGCCGCCCTGATGGGCATGCGTGCCGCCAACGCAGAAATCAAGGGAATGGATATCAGCCTGAACATCGAGACCGACAGCAATGCGGTCTTTACCATGGTGCTGGATGAACGGACGGGCGATCAACTTACGGCAAGGGGCAGGTCCAATCTCGTCTTCGGGATGGACAAGAGCGGTAAGATAGATCTCACGGGTGGCTATGAAGTGGAGAGTGGGTCTTACAATCTCTCCCTCGACGTCCTCAAGCGGAAATTCGACATCCAGCATGGCAGCACCATTACCTGGACGGGCGATCCGACGACCGCCATCCTGGACCTGACCGCCACCTATGCCGCCAATACGCCTTCCATCGACCTTATCGCCAATGAAATGGCCGGACGCTCCGAAACCGAGATCAATAAATTCAAACAGAAGCTTCCCTTCCTCGTTACGCTGAAGATGGAAGGAGAGCTCCTCAAGCCGAAGATCACCTTCGATATCACGCTGCCGACCAATATCCTGGCGCTATGGCCCGACGTCGATCAGAAGCTGCAGCAGATCCGCGGCGAAGAATCGGAACTGAATAAACAGGTCTTTGCGCTGCTCCTGCTGAACCGTTTTGTCGGCGACGACCCGCTTCAGAGTGCGGCTGGGGGTGGCGCAAGCGTCGGCAATATGGCCTTTCAAAGCGCCAGCCAGATACTGACAAGCCAACTCGACCAGTTGGCCGGCAGCCTGATCAAGGGCGTGGATATTCATTTCGATCTGAACAACCAACAGGATTATAGCACGGGTACGGAGCAGGACTATACCGAGTTGAATGTCTCGGTGTCGAAACGTCTCTTCAACGATCGTATCCAGGTCAATGTCGGCAGCAACTTCGATGTGATGGGTACCGGCAATCCCAACCAGAATGCCTCCAATCTTGCCGGCGACGTGGCCGTGGATTATAAGCTTACAAAAGATGGCCGCTATATGCTCCGGGCTTACCGGAAGAACCAGTATGAGGCGGTCCTGGAAGGGCAGGTGGTAGAGACGGGGGTCAGTTTTATATTGACTTTCGACTACAACCATTTCAAGGAGTTATTCAAGACCAGGGAACAGAAACAGGAACGAAAACTGGAACAAAAACAGGAAGAGAAGCGAGAACAGGAACCGGAGCAGAAAGAGGAAGAAGACAAAACGACACAGCAAAACACCGGCAAGCCCTCAAATCAATGATCATGGTGGAAATGAAACGGACAATATCTCCCGGCCTTCTTTTTTTCGGCTTTCTGTTTTTTTGTGCGGGTTGCCATGAATCCAAATACCTGGGCAGCGGCCTGCCGCTGTATACGGCGAACCAGGTAAAGGTCGTGTCCGGCGTAAAAATATCCGGGAAGAACAAGAAGGCCGTCAAAGCGGAACTGGTCGAATTACTCCGGCCGCGGCTTAATACAAAGCTTCTGGGCTGGCGTTATAAACTATGGATCTATAACATCTCCGGCAGCCCGAAGCAACAGAAGGGACTCAGACACTGGCTGAAATATAAGGTGGGCGAACCGCCGGTGCTCGCTTCGCCGACCCTTATCGGAAAGAACCGGACCATCCTGCAGAACCATCTGGAGAATCGAGGGTACTTTCACGACACGGTCATCCTGGAGACGCCTGTCAGGAGCAAGCACCTGACAGCGATCTATACGGCGAATATCGGTCATCGATACACGATCAGGAATGTCGCCTTCCCAAAAGATACGGATGCGCTGGGCAAAGGGATCGACAGCTTTCAGAAAAGATCGCTGCTGAAGCCGGGGGATGGTTTCGACCTGGACGCGATCAAAAACGAGAGGACCCGTATCGATGCCAGGCTCAAACAACGGGGATATTATTATTTCAGTCCGGAATTCCTGGAAGTGGACGCGGACACTTCGATCGGAGATCATAAGTTGGACATGCAACTGAATATCAAACCGGAGACGCCCCGTAAGGCAAGGAATATCTACCGGATCAAAGATGTCGTGATCTATGCGGACTACGATATCCGGTCGGATACCGGGTTGTCCCGGGCTTATACGACCCCGGAAGGATACCGGATCCTCGATACCGCTCATTTCCTGAAGCCTGCAGTCTTTAGCAAGACGATGGTATTCAAGACCGGAGACCTTTACAAACGGGATGATCATAACCTCTCGCTGAGCCGGCTGGTGAGCCTGGGGGTCTTTAAGTTTGTGAAAGCGCGTTTCGAGCCGGTGGAGAACTCCGACAGCAACCGCCTGTTGAATGCTTACTATTACCTGACGCCTACCCTGAAAAGATCGATCCGCTTCGAGGCTTCGGGTCTGACCCGGTCGGACAATACGACGGGCGGGGAACTCTCTGTCAACTGGCGTAACCGCAACCTGTTCGGGGGGGCTGAGCTCTTCTCGGTCAATGTGTATGGGGGGCTGGAGGAGCAATCGATAGGTGGTGGAGTAAAAGTGGCCACCCGGCGGGGAGGTATCAACCTGAACCTGTTTATACCCCGCATCATTTCTCCTTTCAACCTGAATACGAGCAGTGCATTTGTACCGAAGACCAAGATCAGCGCGGGTTATGAGATCTTCGACGAGAGTTCCGAATATACGCTCAATTCCGCCAAAGTCAGTTTCGGATACGTCTTCAAAAACAGTCTTACTACCGAGAATCAGCTGACCGTGCTGGGAATCAATTTCGTCCGGCCTTCGAATATCAGCCCGGCTTATCAGTTGGGGCTGGATACCAATCTCACGCTGGCGAGGAGCATCGAACGGCAATTCATCATCGGGCCCACCTATAATTTCAACTACAATTCGCTGGCGAAGCCCAACCATCGTCTCAACAACATCTATTTCAACGGGAATGTGGACCTTTCGAATAATTTGCTGGGGTTGCTCTCGGGGGCCAATATCAACAAGGGAAAACAGGTCGAGATCTTTAACACGCCTTTCTCCCAGTATGTCCGTCTCGAAGCCGATTTCCGTGATTATCTCAGTTTCAGCAAATACAGCACCCTGGCCACCCGGATCACGGGCGGCGTCGGATTTGCCTATGGCAACAGCACCACGATGCCTTTTATCAAAGAGTTCTTCGCGGGGGGGACCAATGATATAAGGGCCTTCCGTTCAAGGGCTCTCGGACCCGGCAGCTACTTTGGTGGCAATCCCAATACGACCCCCTTGCTTCCCGACCAGCCGGGTGACATGAAACTGGAGGCGAATGCGGAATATCGTGCAAAGCTGTTTTCGATCGTGCGCTGGGCGCTCTTTGTGGATGCAGGTAATATATGGACCCTGAAGACGGATTCGACGCGACCCGGTTCTGTGTTCACCTCCTCCTTTATGAAAGATATTGCGGTGGGAGTGGGTACCGGACTGCGCTTTGACCTCAGCATACTCGTGCTGCGGATCGATATGGCTACGCCCGTCAGGGAGCCCTGGCTGGTCGGATCGAAATGGATATTCAATAAGTTCGGGGATATCTCCAGCTATGTGTTGAACCTGGCCATCGGCTATCCGTTTTAACGAATACCGGCTAATAACGCCGGCCGGTAACACCGGGTGACAATACCGGGTGGTAATAAAACTAAGGGGGCAGGGGGGCGGACAGCCGGATGATCGGCCAGGTGCGATCAGGTATGGCCAGGCGACTGTTAAACAAGCCCCGTGGCATTATTTTTTCGGTAGTACTGCGGAAACAGTATTTCGTAACCTTAAAAATCAGGCGTCATGAAAGACATGAAAGACATGAAAAAAGATTCTTCTTCGAAAGACGTGAAAAAAGACACGCATTCCCCGCATAAAAATGAGCCTCAAAGTTTTGGGCAGAAACACGGAAACCGCGATGACGATCCTTCCGGAAAAGAGGGGGATTCTTCCCGGAAAGATGAGGATCCTTCCCGAAAAAACAAAAACAAGGCAGGGAAGCCCGGGCAGGCCTTCGATCCGAACGACCCGGAAAGAAAGACCGAGATCGGCGACGATCCCGATGGAACAAAGAAAAAGATCCCCCATCTGTGATGGTGGGGCCGTTTATGTTGCGGAGTGGGTAGTTCTGTTACAGCGATCTCCAGGAAAGGGGGTAATGTTGCGAGGAAATCGGGAAGCAGCGGAAATTCTTCAAACGGATTCCGGCCTTTCTGATCCGCAGCGGCGGCATGGTGAGGATCAATACTTCGGGGAGAGCGGGGATCAGCTCTTCATAAGCCCGGTGTGTCAGGTTGGCGCCGGGCTTTTTGTTTTGAGCGGGGGTTTGTCTAAAAGGCCTTGTTTTGGCGGCAGTCAGCTTTTTCATAAGCAAGTTGCGTTTACGCTACCAGCCGCCTGATAATATCCAGGTCGCGGGTTCAAGGGCCTTATGATAACAGCGGTTGCTTTCTATCCGTCAGTTTGCTTGTGTATCCATGATATTGTACGGGAAAAAGCATGTTTTGGTTTCGCCTTGTGCAATATTTTCCTCAGAATGATCGGGATGAGCAGGAGTTCACCCGCAGGGCTATCTTTTTTTCGGGTCGTGTAAATCCGGCATATATTTTTTTTCGTTGATTATCAAAGGCTCTGTCTGGTAGTTCCCCCGTTCCCCTTTTTAACTAAGATCCGGTATTGCTTTTGAATCAATAGTTAAAACAATGGGAATATGCTGAACTATACCAACCTGCTTTTCTTGCAAAGCAAAATACAAAATCTCGGGACTGCTCTTTTCTTCAGTGAGCAGGTTTCCCTCTTAAAGATGCCGACATCGGTAGTGAACGTCCTCAAAGTCGATGATCTGGGACAGGCCTGGTTCCTTGTTCCGCGACCCGGGCAGGCCCTGCACGAATTCGACCGCGATTTTCCGACGCGCCTGGAATTCTTCAGAAAGGGGAGTCCGTATTATCTGCATGTCATGGGCAAGGCGTTTATCGTAAATGACCCGGAAGAGATCAATGGCCTGATAGCCGATGGAATTCTGCAGCAGCCTGCGGATAACAAGGTGCTGATCAAGGTGAAAATGCTGAAGGCAGAATATTTCGAGAGTCTGCCCGATATCCGGCTGCACTGGTGGCAGGAGTTAAAGGTGCAGGTGACATCGTGGTTGTTTAACACCAGGCCAGGATACAGACCCTATCAGGTGGACCCGCAGCTGGTCTTCTCTTCTTAGTGTTGTTGCTAACTTTCTTTAAATCGATAACCATGAAAATTCCATTCATATTGGAGGCATCTGTCCTTGCAATGCTTTCTTTTATTGGTGCCGGGCTGCTGCCGAAGGGCGCTGTTACGGCGAGCGGTCCGGTATCAGGCATGGCGAGCGGTTCGGACGATCAGTCGCAAAATGACGCCGTGTTCCTGGCCGACGCGGCCGGTGGCGAGATGATGGAGGTAGAACTGGGACAACTGGCCCAGCTTAATTCCCTGGATCCCGTGATAAAGGATCTGGGTTCGAGGATGGTCAAAGACCACGGGCAGGATGGCGACCGTATAAAAGCGTTGTCTGCCGCGAGGAATATAAGGGTTCCGTCGGTCCTGACCGATGAACGGCAAAAGATAAAAGAGGGTCTTCAGAAAAAAACCGGGACCGAATTCGACAGGGAATACATCAAGCTGGTGATCGACGATCACCTCAAAACGATCCGGCAATTTGAAAAGGAAGCGGCCGGCGGATCGGATAAGGAGATCAGGGCTTTTGCGGACAGCAGTCTGCATATGCTCCATGCTCATTTGGAAGCGGCTCAAAACTACCAGAAAACGGTTGTGAAAGAGTAATTATACCGGGGTCGTGCTAACCTTTTCGGCCCGTCTGGGGCTCTTCAGGTATTTCTCGCGGATGATCGTGCTCATGGGTTTTTGATACACCTTGCTTTCCACCCAGGATATGATGTCCAGGTAGGCAAAGGCGCGTGCTTCGAAACGGTTCTTTTCAAATTTCCTGATCTTCTCCAGGAATTTTTCGAACTCCGCCCGAAGGGTATGACGGGAAAAATGGAAGGCATTGCGCAGGAATTTGAACATCTCTTCTTCCACTCTTGTCAGATTTTCCTTCCTGGCCATGAACCGGTAGACCGATTTGGTAAGGGATTCCATCAACTCGAAATTCCCCAGCTCGAAATGGGCCATCAGGTGCTGGACCCGGGCGTAGCATTGCAGGTCGTTGCGCATATCCACCTGGTCGTGGATGATTCGCTGGAGATAGTCGATGCAGGTGGTATAGTCCCCGCTGCCGAAATGAAGAGTGGCTATTTTATAATTCAGGACGAGAATCCGGTGCCGGTCGATAAACATGTCATATTCTTCCAGTTGCTTCTCGATTGCAGGCACCTGCGCCAACCCTTCTGAAAAAGTGCCGAGCATAAAATGCTGGTTGATCTTGGCTGTGGTGATATATACAAAGGACTGGATCCTGAAGTTGTCATTTTCCCTCACCCGGTCTGTCTGAGCAAAGGCCTCGAATTGGCGGAGGGTGGTCTCGAACTTTCCGAAATTACGCAGGTCGAAATGCGCGTTCAGCAGGTTGTGAAGGCCTTTGATATAATGGCCGGTCTCTACCCGCACCATTAAGGGTTGTTCGGCGAAGAGGTCCACCCATTTCTGCGAATACCGGTAATACATCGGGAAGTCCTGGCGTATAAATGCATACCAATTATAGATCTGGTAGAGATAGAGCCGTTCATAAAAGCCGGTTTGATCCCATGCCCGGGGCGGCAGTTGCTCATGAAGGAACTGTTTAAGGCGTTCGTCATCCTTTTCATTGCGGGCATGACCATTGCTGATATACCAGCTATAGACCTGAAGGGCCAGGTTGGATAGTCGCGCCACCATGTCGATGCGGGCGCTTACCTCCAAGGCCTCCGCCGAGAGTTGTTCGGCCCGCATCTGCATACTATGGGTAATATGGAGGGTCTCGATCCTTTTTTCCAGGGACAGCACCTGGGCCAGGAAGGTAAACTTCTGGTTGGCCTTGGCCATCTCCTTTGCCCGGTCCAATATGCGCAGGCTCTGCATAAACAAGCCCTTTTTGTAGAGTATATGCGCGTAGTCGAACATTTCGTTCAGCTGGAGATCGATACTTTCGGCACTTTTCAGCAGGCGCAGGCTTGCCAGGATCTGCTTATACAAATGGGTCTTCAGATTCGACAACTGTGGTTTTTCGATGCCGGGGAGTTTTTTTAGCAGCTGCTTCTCGTCATAATCGCTGAGTTTGTCGAGGGCGTCGAAGAGTTTGACGATTTTAAGGTCTTCTTTGGTGGAGCTTCTTTTTATATAGAGTTTGAAGTGCCTTTTTTCCGACTTTTCCAGGGAGCGAATCAATTGGAATAAAATGTCTGAAAACCGGTTGGCCATAATGAAGAATTTGTCCTGAAACGCAGTACAGTAAAGGGTTTTAGTATTAAAAATATCATTTTGACATAATTAAACACCCGTTAAATTGATTCGCACGCCGCAATAGGACGTCGTATATTCGTATAGAGTTTATGATTTTCATATAGCAGCAATCGCCTGACGGGCAATCGAAAGAGGCTCATTTTGAATTGTGGTGAAAATCAAGGCAAAAGAGATTATAAGAATTTTTCATATGGCAAGCAATCGTTAGCGCCCTCTGTTTCTACATGGGGCTTTTTTTTGCAAAGTAAGAAAGAATATCGGTATCTCCTCATTTTTCCCGGGAACTCCCCAAAAGCAAAAAAAGGTCATCCCTATGACTTTCGGGACGACCTCTCGCGGAAAATAAATTTCCGGCTTTACAAGTAAGTTTTACCTGCCCTCATAAGCGACCAGGCCCTCATAGAGCTTCGTCGAGTCGGGTTTTGGCTTTTTTGTGGTATCCGGGACATAGGCCACCAGAACTGCGGAATCAGGCTTTGGCTTCCTGGTAGTATCCGGCACGGAGTATACAAAGGAAGCTGTCTTTACTGAATCCGGCTTTGGTTTTTTTGTCGTGTCGGGCAAATAAGCCACTTGCGACATCGTTTTTGCTGAATCGGGCTTCGGTTTCTTCGTGGTGTCTGCTGAATAATTTCCTGCCACCACATACCGCTCACTGGAAGAATGGATCATGGCCATTGCTATAAGGCCAAAGCAAATCCCTGACGCTAAGATTACGCGCTTCATAATTTTAATTTTAAAGTGTAAAAAAAACTTCTACGCGCAGAGAGAGGGGGAATGGAATGGTAAACAACCTGATTGATATAGTATTAAAGATCATGCCAAACTTATATTCCGTTCAATGGCCACTTAGTGGTATTCCGATGCACTCCATTTAAAACGCCCTGCTAAAGGGTTCGCTAAGAAGCCGCCTGAAGTATCCTCTTTTTTGACAAGATATCCGGCGTGTATACTTTTTTCTGGTCTGAATCGTTATATTTGTGTTTATCCCACCGGTCTATCAATTCTTGTCATTTTTTGCCGTCAAAAATTTTAGGGTTCCGCCCTGTCGGACACCTCAGCGTTCGATTGTCTGCCGATGATTCCACGTGCGCCTGCCAGTTAACCATTTAAAGAGACAAAAAGAATACTATGGAAAAAAAAGGCTTCCTCATTGACATGGATGGCGTGATTTACAAAGGCAGCGAACCGATACCCGGTGCTGTAGAATTTATCAACACCCTCCGCGAGAAAGGGTATCCCTTTCTTTTTCTTACCAATAACAGCCAGCGTACGAACCGGGATGTCTGTTACAAACTCCGCAAAATGGGGTTTAACGTGAACGACGAAGACATCTTCACCTGCGGGATGGCTACGGCCCGTTATCTCGCTTCAAAAAAAGTCCGCGGAACCGCCTATGTGATCGGGGAGGGTGGGTTGCTGACGGAATTGCACAATGTGGGCTATTCCATTGTGGACGATCATCCCGATTATGTCATCATCGGGGAGGGCCGTACGATCATGTTGGAGTCGGTCGACAAGGCGATCAATATGATTATGAACGGTTCCAAGCTGATCGCGACCAATCTCGATCCGAATTGCCCGGTGGGCAATGGGAAATACAGGGCCGGTTGCGGAGCTTTCGTATCGATGCTCGAATTTGCCACGGGGATAAAGGCCTTTAGCGTAGGCAAACCCAGCCCGGTCATGATGCGGATGGCCAGGAAGTTGCTGAGCCTCGGAACGGACGAGACGATCATGATCGGCGATACGATGGGCACCGATATATTGGGCGCCGGCTCCATGGGGTTTACGACGGTGCTGACGCTCTCGGGCGTTACCAAAGAGGCGGACCTGCAACAGTACGGGTATACGCCCGATTTTATCATTCGTTCCGTAAAGGATCTGCTGGATGAAGGGCTGTTTACGCGGGTGCTGGAAAAGCAGGTCGAAGAGGTCTATTTCTCTACGTCGAACCAGATCTTGTAGAAATATTTCTTCTGCGCCTCATCGAAGCCCCGTTCGATGAGATCCCGGTCTCCATGCACGTATATGTGGAAGTTGCGATCCAGTTTGATGACGCTTTTAAAGACCTTGCTTTGCTTTTTGACGGCTTGCGGTGAGATTTCGAATTGATCTGCCGCCCCGATCGCGTTGTTCTGTCTGTATTGCTCGTCGAACTTCCGGAAGGAATCGATGATGCCTTCATGATGAAGGACCGTCTCTTCGAATTCGGCCTTGTCGAAATGATCGTGGCTTTTAAAATAGTCCATGGACCGGTTGAGCAGATCGATCTGGTCGGTCTTCGTCACTTCGAATTGATCGGGCAGGTGCTTGGTGACATAGTTCTTTGTGAGCGTGAGAAATCCATGCGTATGCAGGAACTCGTTCTGGTTTACCAGCACCCCGAGGAATTTGTCTTTCCAATATTGCGCCTCGTCTCCCTTTGAGGCGTTGTCGAAGATGATTAGCTCGAAGCCCTTTTCCCGGTCCGTATTCAATACCAGGCAGCCTTTGTCGATCCTGGAAGGTTCGAGGCCTTCTTTCATATATACATCCAGGCCGGTGTCGCTTGGATCCAGTTCGACAAAGAGGGATTTTGTCTCTGCCTTGAACAGGCCGATCCCTTCCACGGTCCGGTCTCCGACCATGATATCCCCGAAATGCGTCACATATAACTCTCCCGGTTTGATCTTTGGGTGCAGGGATACCTCATAGAGGTGGCTTGCGATTTGGGACGATTGTTCCAGGAAAGTCTCCGGCTCCCCGAAAATAGCCGCTGAAAAATTATATACCTCGTTGTAGTCGAGTGAAGAAGTATGATGAAAAGAGTATCTTTCAAAACAATTCGAGAATTTCCCCAGCAGGATCTGCGAGAATTTTTCAAGATATTCCTTATCCGGCGATTGCTCCTTTTTTGACAGCAGCAGGGGCTGCTGATTATTCTTGTTGCCAACATAGTGAACGGCTAGCCTGTTTAACGTTGCGTTGCTGAAATCCATCGGGCTAAGATCCGATATTATTGTTAATGTCGGCGTGTTTTGGTCTCCTGACCGGGGGAATATTCTTTGAGGGTATAACCGCGGGACGGCACCTTGAAGACATCCGGGTTGATCCGTCCATGATCTATATGGGTGGCTGTGTAGGTGATCGTTCCTTTTTTATAGGAGTATTCATATTTCAACACGAGGCCCGGGATGCACGAGAATACCGGCTCCGCCGCCGCCAACCCGGCATTGCGGACCGCCGTGGTATAATAGAGCGTCAGGATCCTGCCGTCTTTCAGGGTGATGGTAGCCTTTTGACAGGGGTAGTTCAAAAGGGTGGTGGTCTCCTTGTCGAACCGGCAGGTCGCGTCCTTATAGGACTCGTTGTAGAGGATCCAGTCCTTGCTGCTCAGGTAATACTTGTATTTTGTCTTTCCCGATTCCCTGACCACGGCGGCTGTCTGTCCCGGATCGCTGCCCGGTAATATGAAAATGCTCTGCGTGCGCATGAGGCTTACCAGGCGCAGCCGCACGAGCCCTTCGCTGATAAAAAGCGTCTGGATGCCTCCGTTATAGGTTTCGCCTTTGCCTGCGTCGCCTCTCCTGGTGCTCACCTTTATCGAATAAGAGACCGTAAGATCCTTGCCCGCGAGGTCTCCGCGAAAGGAGAGGGCCGGCACGACAAGCATCGCCGCCAATAGCAGGCGGATGAAACGACGGGGCTGTAAAAAAGGGAGGGAGTGCATTTGGGTTATCCTATTTGAAAATAAATGTTGCCAGATCGAAAGGGTTGAGCGGGTTTTTTCCGTTTTTCCCGTCGAAGCGGGATTCGTCGGCTTTTTTCCAGTCAAGCAGTCTTTCCCTCTCCTTGCGTGCCCGCCGGGTGGGAACGCCGCCCGAACGGTAGGTGTACATCTTTTTCATCATCTTCTGCATTTCTGGGGAGACGGTAATGGCTGAGTATTGGTCGACCTGGATTTTTGTATCTGTGTTATCGTTGTCATGTGTCAGGAATCCGGGTATCTCGTCGTAATGAAAACTTGTGAGGGTGACAAGCAGGTCGTTGTCCACTAACGTGAAAGCCTGTCCGTCGACCCGGACCCGGGTGTTCCTGAAATAGTTGTCTGCGCTGCCCGCCGCCTGCCGGTCGGCGTTAACGGGCGTCGCTGAACCGGAATCGCTTGCCGGAGGCGTTCTGTCTGCCGTCGCATTGACCTCATTGGCCGCCCGGGCAGAGGTGTCCGCGGTGGGGCCCGGCGTATTTGCACCGGAGGCCGGAGAACTCTGCGTCTTCGCCAATCCGGGGGGCTGCCGTAAGGGCGGATGTGACATCCGGTAAAGCCCCCATCCCACCAGGGCTAATAGGAGACAAGCCGCTACCGCTCCGAAGCGATACATACGTGTATATAGCCGGCGCTTCTTTTTGCTGTCCGCGGCGATCCTGCTCATGAGGGCGCCAAACGCATCGCCCGGGGGGGGCACGGCATACTCCTGCAAAAAGCCCAGTGGCGGGGCGCTGGAAACGGTCCCGTCAAGGGAGGCATGTTCGGAAGAAGGGGAAAATGCGTTCCGGTCTGTATTCAGCATATGAAACAGCTTCTCCTTTACACCACCGGGTGGAGTAATTCCGTGTTCCTTCAATCCCTTGAATATGTCAGATTGTTTTGTCATGGAATTCTGCCAGCTTTTTTTGTAAATGAGTCCTCGCCCTGAATAGTTGAGACCTGCTTCCTTCCTCCGAAATGTTCAGCATATCGCCGATCTCCTTATGAGTATATCCTTCCACCAGGTAGAGATTCACGATCGTTCGGTGCGCGTCGGGCATTTCCCGTATGATCTTCATCAGATCTCCGTTTGTCAGCTTGTCATATCCGTTGAGCATATCGGATGCGAGATTCATTTCTTCATTGATCACTGAAAACAGGATCTTCTTTTTTTTGATCGCATCGATACAGATACCCACAAAGATTCTTCTGGCCCATCCTTCGAAGGAACCTTCCGCCCGGAAGCCGGACAGGTGACGATATAATTTGACAAAGCCTTCCTGGAACCAATCGTTCGCATCATGGGAATTTCCCGCATAACGCAGGCACAGGCTATACATCTTGTCGGCTATGGCATCATAGATCTCCTGAAAGGCCAGGTTGTCACCTTTGGCTGCTTTTTGAGTCAAGACCTCAAAAACGGGTGGGGCGTTACGCAAGGATTCCATCCTGCAAAGATCTATTTTTTTACGACCGTTCGACGCTATTAACGAAGTAATCTTTGAAGTAATTTTTTTTTAAAACCCTGAAACGTTTCTTTCCCGTTTTGGGTCTTACCCAAACCATACCTCTGACGATCAATACGGTTAGTATTGATGTAACAGGTTGATTGCCTGTTGTGTTTACCTCTGTTCCTATGCGTCTATTCAAGTAAATCCAGATTTCTATTCAAGTAAAGCAAAATGGTTATGAAAAGAGTTTTATGTGCAGTTTTAGTGATTTCAGTTTTATCGGTTCAAGGACAGAAGCCAGGCCTGATGGGCTTTGCGGGTGATATGGTGGACTACTCCGGGTCTCTTCCGCATGTAGGCAAGGTCGATCCCGGATTCTCGATCATGTATTGGAAAGGCATCACCCGTTACCTGGACTATTCGATCCGTTACAACGGGATCTTCTCCGATTACGCCAAGGGACCGTCGACCGACAACAGCAGCTCCGGCTATGCCAATGAGTTTGAAGGTTCCCTGCATCTTCATCTCGTGGCCGACGAGCATGTTGTTTCCCCCTTTCTTTCTGCAGGTGTCGGCGTTGGCAGATATGATATCTACTGGGCGCCTTATACACCACTCGGGGCTGGTCTCCAGTTCAACTTCTTCAATGAAACGTATGTACTTCTTCAGGCCAACTACCGGATAGCTCTATCCGGTCAGCACCTGGATAACAATACGTTTGCATCCCTCGGGATCATGGAGGCTATCAATTCGCCGAAACCAAAGACGCCGAAGCCCCTGCCTCCTCCCCCGGTCGTAGAAGTAAAAGACCGCGACGGTGATGGCGTGCCGGATAGCCTCGATGCCTGCCCGGATGTGGCCGGTCTGGCCCGGTTCAAGGGCTGCCCCGACACAGATGGCGACGGGATACCCGATCCGGAAGATAAATGTCCCAATCAGAAGGGCACCGCGAAATACAATGGTTGCCCGATTCCCGATACAGACGGGGATGGGATCAATGACGAGGAAGACAAATGTCCTACCGTCGCGGGGGTTGCGAGATACAATGGCTGCCCGATTCCGGACAGGGATGGCGATGGTGTAAACGATGAAGTGGACAGATGCCCGGATGTTCCCGGAACGGCAGCCAACCAGGGTTGCCCGGAAGTAAAGGAGGAAGTGAGAAAAAAAGCGGAGTATGCTGCTCAACACCTCTATTTTGCCACCGGCAGTTTCAGGATCCTTGCCAAATCGTTTAAAGGGCTGAATGATATTGCGGTGTTGATGAAAGGCGATGCCGCCCTGAAGTTCTTCGTCGATGGATATACTGACAATGTGGGCCGGCCGGAAAAGAACCAGGTATTGAGCGAGAACCGGGCCGGGTCGGTCAAAAAATTCCTCGTTGCCAAGGGGATCGATGCGTCCCGCATCGTATCCGCGGGACATGGGCAGGATCAGCCGGTTGCCGATAACAAGACGGCCGCCGGACGCGCGAAAAACAGGCGTGTGGAATTCAAACTCAATTACTAGCGGATATTCCGTACCCTATACTTCTTTGCCGCCCGGGCTCCCATTACCGGGCGGGTAATCACTGTGGTTTTTAGCCGGGAACCTAAAAAGGACATTTTTATTGACTGAAAGCATTATACGTATTAAATATATGTATAATGCTTTATTTCGTTTAAAATTAGACCTTAATTGATACAATAAAATGGGAAATATTCCTTTCTATATAGGATTATTACTCAGTGCGATAAGAGGAGATCTACTATTTTTCAAAAATGTCCTGGCGAGCCAAGGGTGTTTTGAGTACTTTAGCAGGTCTTGTCCACTAAGAGATCAGGTGCCGATACCAATATATGCCAATACCAATATCTTGAAATAACCAATACCAGTATTTATGAAACCCAAATGTATTCTTAAACAACCCGCACTTCTTCCCTGCCATTTTGAGGATCTTTTTGCCAATACCGGGAGGTGCTAGTCATCTATGACAGCTATCCGACATTCGACGGATTCCCGGGAGAGCCTGTTTTCGATCCGAACAGATGATTCTCTTTATCTCCCCCGGCGGAATTCGATGTGATGAACGGATGCCTGCAGTAGTTGTATAAAATTCCAATATTCTATGCCCTTACCAATGAAACTAAGTGCAAAAACCCTGCATTCGTTTTTAGGATGCCCCGGCCGCCGGAAATTCGTTTCCGCACTGGCGGGATTGCTATTGTTGACGCTGGGCTTCTCGCTGCAGAGTGTGGCAGGACCCGGGGCAGGACATCGTATAGCAACGGGTACTCCCGGCGTTCCGGACGTCACGAACTCCAATACCCAATTAATCGTTACGGCAAATTTTGCCATCGCCAACGGGGTTGCACAAAACACCGTAGTGGCGCATATCGTTGATGGAACGGGTGCTCCTGTTGTCGACTCTGCGGTTACTTTTACAATTACCGGTTTCGGTATCAGCCCTGTTATTTATACGGATGGCTCGGGCAATGCTACCTTCTCCTTTTCCAACACGATAGCCGGAAACTTCTATGTCACGGCAACCGTTAACGTTCTTGGTGTTGGTATCAATCAGCCTATTGCTTTTGGCGGTACAAATGGTAAAGTCACCGTGACGTTTGTGGCGGGTCCTGTGAGTTATACGGCTCCCAGCACCTATATAATCCCTACTTCTACAGGCGCTATTGCAGATGGAGTGTCTCAGGATGGTGTAAAAGTTCATGTAACGGATGCAAACGGCAATGTTATTCAAGGCGCCACTGTCGTCTTTTCGATTTTCAGCGGCACGGGTACCTTTGTGGGCACGACTACGGTGACTACCGATGCGGCCGGGGTCGCAGCTATTCCCATTGTCAGTACCGTAGCCGGGCAGGTAGACATAACAGCCACCATCAATGGAATCAGTGTGATCAATGGGAATACGGCTAACGTCACTTTCGTGGCCGGGCCACCCACCGTTTCGGCCCCCACAACTCAATTGACAGAAATGACTACCGGTGCGGTGGCCAATGGCATTGCGACCAATTCGGTGAATGCACACATTACGGACGCCCAGGGTAACCCGGTGGCGGGTCAGGCAATCATCTTTGCGATTTCCAGCGGTACGGGGACCTTTGTAGGAACGACTACCGTGACGACGGATGCCAGCGGGAATGCTTCGATCAGCCTCACCAGTACGGTTGCGGGCCAGGTCAATGTTACGGCTACGCTTAACGGCAACACTCTTAGCAGCGGTGTGCCCCCTCCCAACGTCGTCTTTGTAGCGGGTCCGCCGGATGTAACGAATCCCAGTACTACACTAGTGGAAAATACTACGGGCGCTGTTGCAGACGGGGCAGCCACCAACAGCGTGAAAGCGCATGTCGTTGATAAATACGGCAATCCAGTCGCCAATCAAGCCGTCACCTTTGCGATCTTCAGTGGTACGGGCAATTTTGTGGGATCCGCGACTGTGACGACGGACGTCAACGGGAATGCGATCATCACGCTTACCAGCACGGTTGCCGGTACGGTCGGCATCACCGCCACGGTTGGGGGAAATGCGATCACTAATGGCAGCAGCCCCGCCGATGTGATCTTTGTGGCCGGGCCACCCAGTACCTCTTCTCCTCTGACGACCTTAACGGAAAATACCACGGGTGCTGTCGCCGACGGGGTTGCGACCAATAGTGTGAAGGCGCATATCGCCGATGCGCAGGGCAACCCGGTGGCCAACCAGACGGTTACTTTTGCGATCACGAGCGGAACGGGGACTTTTGTAGGA